>CAVSLS010000034.1:0-69436 GCA_963728845.1 uncultured Acidimicrobiaceae bacterium | reverse complement strand
CACTGAGCGACCCTCCGCGGAGGCGGACAACAAGGGAGGTGGAACCGTGGCGATCGCCGAGGACCTCGCAATCATTCACGAACCCGACGTGGACGTCCCCTTCCACGTCGAGCAGCACGGGATCGACTTCATCCCCGAGAGCGAGCGCTGGGCCACGCCGAGGGACATCGGCTTCATGTGGGCCGGAGCCAGCGTGCAGATCGAGTACTTCATTTACGGCGCCATCCTCATGACCTTCGGGCTCACGTTCGCCCAGGTGCTCTTCGTCATCGTCATCGGCAACCTGTCCTATTTCTTGTTAGGGCTCTGCTCGCTGCAGGGCCCCGAGACGGGCACGACCGTCTTCGCCATCAACCGGGCGCCGTTCGGGCCCAACGGCTCGCGGCCCGTCTCCGTCTTCAATTGGCTCACCCAGATCGGCTTCGAGGTCGAGGGCCTGATCCTCATCGTCGGGGCCGGGCTGGTCCTGATGTCGAAGGCCGGTTACCTGCCAGGCGGCCCGGCCAAGGTCATCCTCGTCATCGTCGCGGTGCTCATTCAGGGAATCCTGCCCGTCTTCGGCCACGCCGCCATCGTGAAGACGCTGCGCCTTCTCGTGCTCCCCTTCGTGATCCTCTTCGCCGTGCTATTGGGTTTCGCCGTCCCCCACGCGAACCTGCACGTGGTCAAGAGCAGTGGCGACTGGCAGGTCTTCATGGAGGCGCTCGCCTTCACGATCGCCCTCAGCGGGCTGGGCTGGACGGAGAACGGCAACGACTACACCCGCTACTGCCCGCCGGGCACGTCGAAGAAGGGCCTCGTCGGTTGGGTCTTCCTCGGCACGGCCGTGCCCGAGATCCTCATCATGACGCTGGGGGCGGTCGTCGGCACCTTCGTCCTCAACATCGGGACGGGGGCCAGCGCGTTCGAACCCTTCGTCCACCAGAGCGCGATCCCGTCGTGGTTCGTCGTGGTGTTCATCCTCTTCGCGGTGGTGCAGCTCTTCGGCGTCAACAGTCTCGACATGTACTCCTCGGGCGTCACCCTCCAGGCAATCGGCGTCCCGGTCAGGCGTTACCAGGCCGTGCTCATCGACTGCGCCATCGCACTGGGTGTCACCATGTGGGCGATCTTCAGCGGCTCGTTCACCGAGTACCTGTCCGACTTCGTCGACCTGGTCATCGTGTGGATCGCGCCCTGGTCCGCCATCTTCCTCGTCGACTGGGCGCTCCGGCGCTACCGCTACGTGCCGAGCGAGCTGCAGAAGACGGGCCGCGACTCGCTGTACTGGCGTCACGGTGGCATCTTCTGGCCCGCCATCGCAGCCCAGGTGGTCGGGATGTACGCCGCCATCTCGGCGCTCTACGTGAACCCCACCTATTACTTCCACGTCCCGCGGTGGCTGAACGAGGTGACCGACCACACCTTGGACGCCCACCGCTCCGGGGGCGACTTCAGCATCTTCCTCGGCATGGGTGTGGCCGCGCTCTTCTACGTGGTGCTCGCGTCCGGCAAGGTGCACAAGGAGGCCGAGGCCCAGGAGGCGCTCCTCGAGCAAGAGGGGCTGCTGACTGGCTGACCGTGGCCCCTTCCGGCCCTTGGGGTGGCGGTCGTGAGGGTGGCCTTGACGATGGCCGCGGGAGACGTTTCCGAAAACTATCAACCAAACCGTTTGTAGTTTTCTGAAACACGCCAGGTCGTGCCACCAGGATCCGGACACACCGATGGCCGCACCAGCGAGTCGACTCTCCGACCCGCCTAGCAGCCGGTTCGTCAGCCCCAGTCCTCGACCAGGCCCCCGGCGGGGTCGGGATGGAACAGCGGCATGGCGCCGAGGGTCCGCACGAGGGCTGCGTCCTCACCAAGCGCGGTCCTCCACCCGCCGCCCTCGGTCATGAGCGTCCCGATGACCACCGGCTCGGCGTCCAAGCGACGCACGAGGCGCAGCGCCGATGACAGCGAGGCGCCCGTCGAGATGACGTCGTCCACCACGGCGACGCGCCTGCCCCGCACCGCGGACGCGGGCCGGGTCCATGCGCAGCCGCTGCGGCTTGTCCGTGGTGATGGAGTACACCGGTTCGGACCACGTCTCGCCCAAATGGATCTTGGGCGTCTTGTGCAGGATCACGTAGTCGTCGAACCCCAGTGCCCGGCTGGCCTCGATGGCCAACGGGATCCCCATGGTGGCCACGGAGACGACGATCTCGGGCTCGGCAGACCGCATCAACTCGGCCAGCTCGCGCCCGGCCGTCTCCGCGAAGGCGACGCCCATGTCGACGCAAATGAGGAGCGCGATCGTGAGCTCGTCGGAAAGCGGGACGAGCGGGAGCTCCACGGTCTGGCTCCCCACCGTGGTCGTGTACGTACGATCGGCGGGCGTGGACATGGCTCTCCTGCCAGTTTATTCGCCCGACCGAACACGACCCGGGCCCGGGCGGCACGCCGGATCGCATCCGCCAGCACACCATCGGGGTGACGCGGCGGCCATCCGTCACTGCAGCGGGCCAAGGCCGGGAGGTCGTGGCGGAGTGCGCCACTGATCGCTCTTGTATCTCAGGTCCTAGGCCCCTAGCGTCCCGTGCGCCTCCTGACGACAATGACTGCGCCAAGGCGCAGTGGAGGACGTGGACGCGCGCAGAGCCCGCGACGGACAACGAGGAGAGCGGTGGCCCCAGCACGACGGGAGGCGAGAGCGCCTGCGCCAGCACCAACGACCGGGACGACCGGAACGACCGGGACGACCGGGGCGGCATCGGTCTCCGGAGGGCGGGGTGGTGGCCCCTTCGACCCCCGGTTGCTGCGCTATGCGCGCACGACGAGGCGCTTCGTCGTCCTGGCGATCGCCGTCGGCGGCGCGACGGCGATCTTGGTTGTCGCGCAGGCGTGGCTCATCGCCACAGTGGTCAACAAGGCCTTCTTCCACCACGGGTCGCTCTCCTCTCTGCGCGACCCGCTCTTCCTCTTGCTCGCGGTCATCGTCGGGCGCGCCGTCCTGGCCTGGGCGACCGAGCGGGCAGCCCACCGGGCCTCGGCCTCCGCCAAGTCGGAGCTGCGGCACTCGGCCGTCGAGCACATCGCCGCCCTGGGCCCTGCCGGCCTGGACCACCAGGACCGCGGCCGCCTCAGCGTGCTCGTCACGACCGGCATCGACGCCCTCGACGGCTACTTCTCCCGCTACCTGCCGCAGCTCTTCCTGGCCGTCATCGTCCCGGTGACCATCATCGCCGTGGTGGCCGGCGCGGACTGGATCTCGGCCGCCCTCATCGCGGTGACCGTGCCCCTGATCCCGGTCTTCATGGGCCTGGTGGGCCTGACCACGAGGGACCGCACGGCGGCGCGCATGCGGTCCCTCCAGCGCCTGGCCGGACACTTCCTCGACGTGGTCGCGGGCCTGCCCACGCTGAAGGTCTTCGGCCGCGCCAAGGCCCAGGCCCGGGCCATCGAAGAGGTCACCGACCGCTACCGCACGACGACACTGGCCACCCTCAAGCTGACCTTCTTGTCGTCGCTGATCCTCGAGTTGCTGGCGACAGTCTCGGTGGCCCTGGTCGCGGTGGCCGTCGGCCTCCGGCTGCTCGATGCGGACATGAACTTCCACTCCGCCCTGTTCGTGCTGGTCCTGGCGCCCGAGGCCTACCTGCCCCTGCGCGCCCTCGGCGCCAACTTCCACGCCAGCGCGGACGGGATGAAGGCGGCCGAGCAGGTCTTCGAGCTGCTCGAGACGCCGGTCACCGAGGGGGTGGGCGGCTCGGTCCGGCCACGCGACACGAGCATCCGCATCAGCGGGCTCGAGGTCAACTACCCGGGCCGCCGCATCCCGGCCCTGCACGGCGCCGATCTCGTGGTCGAGCCGGGCGAGGTGGTGGCGCTCACCGGCCCGAGCGGCTGCGGCAAGTCCACCCTCCTCGACGTCGTCCTCGGGCTGCGCCGCCCCGGTTCGGGCCAGGTCCTCCTCGGCGGGGTGGACCTGCGCGACCTGGACCTCGACGGCTGGCGGGCCGGCATCGGCTGGGTGCCCCAGCGGCCGCACCTCTTCGCCCGCTCCGTGGCGGACAACGTCCGCATCGGGCGACCCGGCGCCAGCGATGCCGAGGTGGCGGCCGCGCTGGAGGCGGCGGGACTGACATCCGTCGTGCGGCGTCTGCCCCAGGGCGTCGACACCCAGCTGGGTGACGGCGGCGCCGGCCTGTCGCTGGGCGAGCGCCAGCGTCTCGCCCTGGCTCGCGCCTTCGTACGCGACGCGGCACTCCTCGTCCTCGACGAGCCGACGGCAAGCCTGGACGCCCAGACCGAAGCCGAGGTGCTCAATACCGTGCGCCGGCTCACAGAGGGACGGACCGCGTTGGTCGTGGCGCACCGCCCCGCGCTCGCCGCCCTGGCCGACCGCGTGGTGCAGTTCTCGCTGCCGGTGGCCGCGGCATGAGCGCGACCGTGTACGAGCCGGGGGCGGACCGCCCGGCCACCGTCGGGCGCACGCTCGGCGTCGCCCGCGTCGCGGCGGGGCGGCTGGCTCATGCCTCCCTGCTCGGGGCCGGCGCCATCGGGGCGTCCATCGCGTTGATGGGCACCTCGTCCTGGCTCATTTCGCGCGCCGCCCTGCACCCCTCCGAGGCCTCCCTGACCCTCGCCATCGTGGGCGTGCAGGTCTTCGGGCTCTCGCGCGGCTTCCTCCGCTACGGCGAGCGGCTGGTCGGGCACGACGCCGCCCTCCGGGTGCTGGCCGACCTGCGCGTCCGCGTCTACGGCCGACTCGAAGCGATCGCCCCGGCCGGCCTTCCCCTTTTCCGCCGGGGCGACCTCGTCTCCCGGGTGGTCGACGACGTCGACTCCCTCCAGGACGTCGTGCTGCGGGTCATCCAGCCCTTCGCCGTGGCCTGCCTGGTCGGGGCGGGCACCGTCACCGTCATGTGGATGCTCCTCCCCGGCGCCGGCGCCGTGCTGCTGGTGGCGCTCGTGGTCTCGGCCACGGTGGTGCCCTGGCTCACGGGTCGCCTGGCCAGGCGGGAGGAATCCAAGCAGGCGTCGGCCCGGGGCGAGTTGGGCGCGGCGGTGGTCGACCTCATCGAGGGTGCGCCCGAGCTGACGGTCATGGGAGGCACCGCTGAGCAGGTGACACGGATCACCTTGGCGGACCGCCGCCTGTGCGCCACGGCCCGCCAGGGCGCGGGCACGACGGGCATCGGGCTCGGCCTGACCACGGCACTGGCCGGGCTGGCCAGCTGGGGCGCCCTGGCCCTCGGGGTGCACGCCACCAACGGCGGCCATCTCGACGGCGCGCTCCTGGCCGTGCTGGCGCTCGTCCCGCTCGCCGCCTTCGAGCTGGTGGCCCCACTGCCGGCGGCCACCCAGGCGCTGCAGCGCTCGCGCACGGCGGCCGGCCGCGTGTTCGCCGCCACCGACGCCCCGGCACCCGTCGACGAGCCGGATACCCCGTTGCCGCTGCCCGGCGTGGTGCCGGGACCGCACACGCTCCGCCTGCGCTCGGTGTGGGCCGGCTACCCCGGCACCGACCGGCCGCTCCTGCGCGGAGTGGATCTCGACCTCGTCCCCGGACGCCGGGTGGCACTCGTCGGGCAGAGCGGGGCCGGCAAGTCGACACTGGCCGACGTCCTGGTGCGCTTCTTGCCCCTCGACGGCGGCGAGGCGACCCTCGACGGCGTCTCGCTCGACCGGTTCTCCTCCGACGACGTGCGACGGGTGGTCGGGCTGGTCGAGCAGAGCCCGCACCTCTTCGCCACGACCCTGGCCGAGAACCTGCGGGTGGGCCGGCGCTCGGCCGGCGACGAGGAGCTGGCGGATGTGCTTGCCCGGGTCGGCCTGGGCGACTGGCTTACGGGGCTGCCCGCCGGCCTGGCCACCCGGGTCGGTCCGGCGGGTACCCGCCTCTCGGGCGGGCAGCGCCAGCGCGTGGCGGTGGCCCGCGCCCTCCTGGCCGACTTCCCGATCCTCATCCTCGACGAGCCGGCCGAGCACCTCGACCCCGCAGCCGCCGACTCGCTCACCGCCGACCTGCTGGCCCTCACCGAGGGCCACTCGACCCTCTTCATCACGCACCGCCTGTCGGGCTTGGACCAGGTCGACGAGATCCTCGTCCTCGACCAGGGACGAGTGGTCGAACGCGGCACCCACGCCGACCTCGTGACCACAGGCGGCCGCTACGCCGGCCTGTGGTGGGACGAGCTGATGAACGACCGTTCCGTCCCTGAACGGCGGCACGCGACCCGCGCCTCCCCGCCGACACTCGGGTCCGTCCTCGATGAAGCAGTCCTCAACGAAGGGAGCGACACCCCGTGAGCCTGGACCTCGCCCGCTGGCAATTCGCCAGCACCAGCATCTACCACTTCCTCTTCGTCCCGGTGACCATCGGGCTGGCGTTCCTGGTGGCGCTGTTGCAGACCGCCTGGTACCGCAACGGCGACGACACCTACCGCCGGCTGGCCCGTTTCTTCGGGTCGTTGCTCCTGATCAACGTGGCCGTGGGCGTCGTCACGGGCCTCATTCAGGAATTCGAGTTCGGCATGAACTGGTCCGCCTACTCGCGCCTGGTCGGCAATGTCTTCGGGGGGCCCCTGGCCATGGAGGGGCTGGCCGCCTTCTTCTTGGAGTCGACCTTCCTCGGCATCTGGATCTTCGGGTGGAACCGTCTGTCGAAGAAGGCGCACCTGACTTGCATCTGGCTGGTTGCCGCGGGGACCATGCTCTCGGCGGCCTTCATCATGGCCGCCAACTCGTGGATGCAGCACCCGGTCGGCTATACGACGAACAACAGTACCCACCAGCCCCAGCTCAACAACATCTGGGCCCTGTTCACCAACCCCGTCTTCCTGTGGGGTTACACCCACGTCGTCGTCGCCTCCCTCGTCACCGGCGCCGTGATCATGCTCGCGGTGTCCGCCTGGCACCTCTACCGGAAGAACCAGGTCGAGGCCTTCCGCCGCACCGCCGTCATCTCGCTGGTGGTCCTGTTGCCGACCGTCGCCTTCAACCTCTTCGTGGGCAGCGAGCTTGGCGTCCAAGAGGGCAAGTACCAGCCGATGAAGATCGCGGCGGCCGAGGCGCTGTGGACCACCTGCCCCAGCCACTGCTCCTTCTCGCTCTTCCAGATCGGCGGCGGAAAGAACGACGAGACGCCGACGCAGATCCTCGAGGTCCCCGACCTGTTGTCCATTTTGGCCACGAACCATGTCGACGGCGAGGTGCAGGGGATGAACAACCTCAACGCGCAGTACCAGAAGGAGTACGGGCCGGGGAACTACATCCCCAACGTCTTCATCCAGTACTGGTCGATGCGGGTCATGGCCTACCTGGGCTCGCTGGTCTTCCTCTTCGCGCTGTGGGGGGCCTGGCTGATCTACCGGCACAAGCTCGACCACGCCAAATGGTTCCTGCGAACAGCGCCCTGGGTGGTGATCCTGCCCTTCTTGATCAACACGGCCGGCTGGATGCTCACCGAGAACGGGCGGCAGCCCTGGATCGTCCAGGGGCTCATGCTGACCAAGAACGGCGTGTCCTCCTCGGTCTCGGCGACGGATATCTGGATCTCGCTCGTCGTCTTCTATCTCATCTTCGCCGTCCTCGGTGTGGCCGACGCCTGGCTCATGATCCGCTTCGGTCGCCGCTCCATCGGGGACGACCCGCTGGCCAAGATCACCGCTGAGGGTGAGGGCGGCTCCGGCGGCACCGGCACCACATCCACCGACGCCGAGTCCGACTCGTCCCACGAGGACGAGGACGACCTGGCCCTCGTCTACTAGGAGGTCGACATGGGAGGATTCAATCTCGGAGATCTCTGGTTCGTCATCGCCGCCATCTTCTGGGTCGGCTTCTTCGTGTTGGAGGGGTTCGACTTCGGGGTCGGCATGCTGCACTCGTTCATCGGGCGCGACGACCTGGAGCGTCGCGTGCTGGTCAACACGATCGGGCCCGTCTGGGACGGCAACGAGGTGTGGCTGATCGTGGCCGGAGCGGTGATCTTCGCCGCCTTCCCGGGCTGGTACGCCACCATGTTCTCGGCGCTCTACCTGGCGCTCGTGGTCCTGCTGGCCGCCCTGATGGCCCGCGGGGTCTCCTTCGAGTACCAGCGCAAGTTCGACGACCCCCGCTGGCGCAGCGCCTGGCGGTGGGCCCTCACGATCGGCAGCGCCCTGATCCCCCTCCTCCTCGGGGTGGGGCTCGGCGACCTGCTCCACGGCCTGCCCATCAACAGCTCGCACGAGTTCACCGGCAACTTCTTCGATCTTCTCACGCCCTTCGGCCTGTGGTCGGGGCTCACCCTGCTGGTGCTCTCACTCCTCATGGGCGCCACCTACCTGACTCTCAAGACGACCGGCGACCTGCACGAGCGGGCGCAGAAGGCGTCGGCCGCCATCGGCGCGGTTGCCATTGTGGTCACGTTCGGGTTCATGACCTGGATCCACGTCGGCCTCAGCACCGGCTTCGTGCCCAAGCCGATCGAGGCCCTGGGGCTCATGGCCGTCATCGGCGCCGCCTGGGGCGCCGAGGCCAAGGCGGAGGGGTGGGCCTTCACGGCTGCCGCCATCGGCATGGCCGGGACGGTGGGGGCGCTCTTCAGCGAGCTCTACCCCCGCGTCGATGATCTCGAGCACCAACGCCGCCTACAACCTCACCATCGCCAATAGTGCGAGCCCGTCGTACTCCTTGAAGGTGATGACAGTGGTGGCGGTCGTCGTCTTCCCGATCGTGCTCATCTACCAGGCGTGGGGCTACCACGTCTTCCGCAGGCGCCTTGAGGTGCCGAGGGTCGGAGGTGACGAGAGCGAGTCCACGGTGCCGCCGGCCGCCGGGACAAGCACGCCCGCCGAGACCTCGTAGGCCGAACCCGGAGTCCGGGTCGGCGCCCCGCCCTGGTGGATCAGAGGCCCGGGCTGCTCTGCATGATTCCGCCGTCGGCGAAGATGGTCGTCGCCGCGATGTAACTGGCGCCGTCACCGGCCAGGAAGGCCACCACCGAGGCGATCTCCGCGGGCTCGGCCATGCGGCCGATGGGTATGGCGCTGTTCAGCTTGGCCAGCGCGGCGGGGTCGTTGATCGTCTGCGCGTTGATCGGCGTGTTCACGGCGCCGGGCCCGACACCGACGACGCAGATGTTGTGGGGAGCGAGCTCCACGCCCGCGGTCCTGGTCAGCATGCGCATGCCGCCCTTGGAGAGGCAGTAGGGGGTGTTGCCGGGCATGGGCCAGTCCTCGTGGACCGACGTCATGTTGATGATGCGGCCACCGCCGCCCTGGGCGATCATCTGCTTGGCCGCCAGCTGGGTGCCGAAGAACGCGCTCTTCAGGTTCACTGCGATGACCTTCTCGAACTGCCCCTCGCTGGTGTCGAGCACCGAGGTACGCGTCTCGATGCCGGCGTTGTTGACCATGACGTCGAGCCGGCCGAAGTTGGAGACCGCCGTGTCGATCATGCGCTGCAGGTCCTCGACCTTCGAGACGTCGGCTTCGACCCCGACCGCCGTGTCGCCCAGGCTGGCGATCTTGCGCTCCAGCTCCTCCTCCGCCTGCTCGTTGGCGACGTAGTCGATGACCACCTTCGCCCCCTGCTCGGCCAGGGCCAGCACCACCGCCGCACCGATCCCGGTGTTCCCGCCGGTGACGATGGCGACCTTGCCATCCAGCTCCTCTGCCATGGCATACCTCCGTGCGCCCGGGGCGGGGCGCGCTCTCGAGCGACAGGGCACACGCTACCCAGCCGTTCGGCCGCGGAGAAGCCGAAGGTCTCTCCGGATGCTTCTGGCGCCCGGCGTTCACCTGTATGTCACCGTGCGGGTGACGGATCACCCGCATGTCACCGGGCCGGGATCAAAGGCCCTTGAGGCCGGCACCCCCGTTCCCTAGCATCGGGCGCGGTGAGCGAAGACACCGCGGCAGAGCGTCAGCCAGAGATCTTTCCCCCCATCGCCGACTACGGGTTCCTCTCGGACTGCGAGAACAGCTGTCTCGTGGCTCCGGACGGCTCGGTCGAATGGTTGTGCCTCCCCCGCCCGGACTCGCCGAGCGTCTTCGGCGCCCTCTTGGACCGCACGGCCGGCAACTTCCGCTTCGGTCCCACCGGCACCCTCGTGCCGCACCACCGGCGCTACGTGCCCGGGACCATGGTGCTCGAGACGACGTGGCACACCCCGACGGGGTGGCTGCTCGTCGAGGACCTGCTCGTGGTCGAGCCCGTCACGGACGGGTCCCGGCGACCGGACTACCGCCGCGCCCCGGGTGACGCTGCCGCCACCGGGACCCTCTTGCGCCTGGCCACCTGTATCGAGGGCCACGTCGAGGTGGTAGCCAACGTGGTCCCCATCTTCGAGTACGGGGTCCAGACCGGGATGTGGGACTACGAGGGCGACGGCTACGGGACCATGACGGTCCGCCCCCCCGTCGGCGACCCGGTGCTCACCGTGAACTCGACCATCCGGCTCGGCGCCGTCGGGGCCCGCTGCTACGGACGCTCCACGCTGGAGAAGGGTGAGTCGGCCTTCGTCGCGCTGTCGTGGTCCGGCCACCACCCTGCCGACCTCGACGAGGCCCAGCAGCAGCTCGCCGCCACCGTCGTCTACTGGCGGGACTGGCTCTCCAACGGCACCTTCCCCGACCATCCCTGGCGCATCTACTTGGAGCGCAGCGCCCTGACGCTCAAGGGCCTGAGCTACGCGCCGACCGGCGCCGTCATGGCGGCCGCGACGACCTCGCTGCCAGAGACGCCCGGCGGGGCGCGCAACTGGGACTACCGCTTCACCTGGATCCGCGACTCGTCTTTCATGCTGCGCTCGCTGTACCGACTCGGATTCGACTGGGAAGCCCTCGAGTACTTCGCCTTCATCATCGAGGCGATGGCCGGCGGGGGCGGCGACTTCGAGCTGCAGATCATGTACGGGATCGACGGTCGGAAGGACCTGACCGAGCAGACTCTCGACCATCTGTCGGGTTGGCGGAACTCGCGGCCGGTGCGGATGGGCAACGGCGCTTGGGACCAGCACCAGAACGACGTATGGGGCATGCTCCTCGACGCGGTCGACATCCACCTGCGCCAGGGTGCGGCGCAGATCGTCAAACCGGTGTGGGAGGGCCTGGCCAAGATGGTGGAGGCGGCAATCGCGCACGCGGGGGACCCCGACCAGGGCATCTGGGAGATCCGGGGCGATCCCGAGCACTTCACGGCCTCCAAGGTCCTGTGCTGGGTGGCCATGGACCGTGGCGCCGACATGGCCCGGATCCGCCAAGAACCCGACCGGGCCGAGACGTGGCGCAAGGCGGCCGACGAGCTGAAGGCCGAGATCCTCGACAAGGGCGTCGACTCGCAGGGCCGGTTCCGCCAGGCCTACGGCAACGAGGAGCTCGACGCCTCGCTCCTCTTGATCCCGATCCTGGGCTTCCTGCCGCCCGACGACGAGCGGGTGCGAGCCACCGTGCTCGCCATCGCCGACGAGCTGACCGAGGACGGGCTGGTGCTGCGCTACAAGGTCGACACGACCGACACCGGGTTCGAGGGCAAGGAGGGAACCTTCACCATCTGCTCGTTCTGGCTGGTCACCGCGCTGGCCATGATCGGCGAGGCAGAGCGTGCCCGGGCCCTGTGCCAGAAGCTGCTCGCCTTCGCCGGGCCGCTGCAGCTCTACGCCGAGGAGATCGATGCTGCCACCGGCGAGCACCTCGGCAACTTCCCCCAGGCCTTCACCCACCTGGCGCTGATCGACGCGGTCGGCCGGCTCATCGAGACGGAACGCGGCAACGCCCCGGTCTAGGGAGCGCGTATCCCACCCCGGAGCAACCGAGCAGACCCGTCGGCTCCGGACGACACCGCGTGAGGAGGCCTTCATGGCCGAGTGACGGCCATGCGGCTGGGCGCCGGGCTCGACCCGGCGGGACAGCCTGAAACGTCGCACTGACTGCAGCAGACCCACCAGGAGCAGGCCCGAGATGATCGGCAGCCCCCAACAGGCGCCCACCCCTGGCCACCAGGAGTAGGCCGTAGGCCAGCGCTTGCGTGCTTGTGAACAAGTGGCTCGCCACCAGCAGGCCCATCGAGGTCAGGTCGGCGAGGAGGCCGGCCACAGAGGCGCCGGCTGCCCCTCGACCCGCCCGGGACGGAGGCTTCAGGGCGCGGCGCCGCACCGCGACCGCGACGGCGAGTTCACCTCCCCCAGCGCCTCTCGATCTTCGCAGGTTCGCCCTTCGGCGTCGCGGGCCTCGGCTGCTCGGCGCTCCTCCCGCGCACGACTAGCTTCGGCCATGAACGGCTCGTCCCCTTGTCTTCCATGGTGGCCGGCGCCATCACCGCGTTCTACCAATTGGGCTACGGGATCGCCGCCTTCGGTAGCGGGCCGTTGCAGAGTGCCGGCGCCAGCTTCTCGACCATCTTCGGCATGACGGCGGTGTGCGCGCCCACCCTGGGCGCACCGTCGTTCCTTCTGCCCCGACGACAGCACCGGGTGTCGCACCTTCATCCCCGTCCGGCTCCGCAGGCCCAGCGCCGGCCGATGCCGACCTCGTATTCTGGCCACTCGACCACCGCGGCCCCACCACCGTGTGGAAAGGATTGATCGTGAGCGCAACCCCACGCCACCGGATCGTCATCGTCGGTGGCGGCTTCGGCGGCCTCCCCGCCACCCGGCTCCTCGCCCGCTCCGACGTCGACGTCACCCTCATCGACCAGCGCAACCACCACCTGTTCCAGCCACTCCTGTACCAGGTGGCAACTGGCATCATTTCCCAGGGCCAGATCGCTCCGGTCCTGCGGCACAAGTTGCGCCGCCACAAGAACGTCGAGGTGGTGCTGTCCAAAGTCACCGGCTTCGACCTCGAGCGCCGCGTCGTGCACACCACGGGGATCCCCGGCGAAGACCGCGACTATCCCTACGACAGCCTCATCGTGGCGGCTGGCGCCGGCCAGTCCTACTTCGGTCACGACGAGTTCGCCCTGGTCGCCCCAGGCATGAAGACGATCGACGACGCCATGGAACTCCGCCGTCGCGTGTACGGCGCCCTCGAGGTCGCCGAGACGATGACGGACCCCGCGCTGCAGCGATTCTGGATGACGTTCGCCGTCGTTGGCGCCGGGCCTACCGGCGTCGAGCTGGCGGGTCAGATCTGCGAGCTGGCTCACCGGAGTCTGACCAAGGACTTCCGGAATATCGATCCCGCGGCGGTCAGGGTGATCCTGATCGACGGTGGGAGGAAACCGCTGGCCAACTTCGGCGACCGGCTCTCGGAGCGTGCCGCCACCGAGCTCGAGAAGATGGGCGTCGAGCTGCGCATGGGTCTGCGCGTCGTCGGCGTCGACCCGCTCGGCGTCAACACGGAGACAGCGGAGAAAGAGAAGGGCCGCTTCGAGTGCGCGACGACGATCTGGGCGGCCGGTGTCCAGGCGTCACCGTTGGCCGCCACGCTCGCCGAGGCCACAGGGGCCACAACCGACCGCGCCGGGAGGATTGAGGTGTTGCCGGACCTCACCCTGCCCGGCCACCCCGAGGTGTTCGCACTCGGTGACATGGCCTGCGTGAACGAGCTGCCCGGGGTCTGTGAGGTGGCGATGCAGGGCGGCCTGCACGCCGCCAACACGATTAAGCGGCGGCTCAAGGGCCAGGGCAGCCGCCCGTTCAAGTACCGTGATCTCGGCAGCGCAGCCTCTATCGGCCGCTTCAAGGCCGTCGTGAGCGTGCACGGCCTGCACCTGAGCGGATTCCCCGGTTGGGTGGTCTGGTTCTTCGTCCACATCGGTTTCCTGAATGGCTTCGGCAACCGTTTCAGCACGATGATCCGGTGGTTCGAGGCCATGGTCGGGCACGCCCGGCCGGAGCGTGTTTTCAGCGTCGGGCATACCGGCGGCGACCTCAGCCTGCCCGACGACGTCAAGGCCAAGGTCATGCCCAAGCCGTTCCCGATCCTCGACGCCGATCCGAAACTGCTCGAGCGTATAGGGAACGAACCCACCCCCACGAAGCCGGCGAATCGCGCCGAAGCGGCCGCAGGGGATGCCACGGGTGCTGCGTGACGAGGCGCCCGGCCCGGACCATTACATTCGCCCGATGATCCTCGACCGATTCCTCGTCACCGACCAGGTGGCCGTCGTCACCGCCAGCGGGCGCGGCATCGGCGCCGCCACCGCGGTGGCACTCGCCGAGGCGGGGGCCGATGTCGTCCTGGCCGCCCGCACGGAGGACCAGCTGCGGGACGTGGCCACGCAGGTGGAGGCGGCCGGCCGTCGGGCCGTCGTCGTGCCCGGCGACCTGACCGACTTCGAGCTCATGGCCTCGCTGGCCGAGACGGCCTTCGCCGAGTTGGGCCGCCTCGACATCGTCGTCAACAACATGGGCGGGACCATGCCCCGACCCCTCCTCGACACGTCGCCGCGCTTCTTGGAGGAGGCCTTCCGCTTCAACGTCTCGGCGGGCCACGCCCTGATCCGGGCGGCCGTCCCACGCATGCTCGAGGGCGACCACCCAGGCGGGGCCATCGTGAGCGTGTCCTCGGTGATGGGGCACGTGGCGGGCCGCGGTTACCTCGCCTACGGGACCGTGAAGGGCGCACTCGAGCAGTACACCCGGCTCGCCTCGCGCGACCTCGCGCCACGTATCCGGGTCAACGCGATCGGCGTCGGGTCGACGGCCACGTCGGCCCTCGACATCGTGATGTCGAGCGACGAGCTGCGTACCGCCATGGAGGACGCCACCCCGCTCAAGCGCCTGGGCCACGTCGACGACATCGCGTCGGCCATCCTCTACCTCGCGTCTCCGGCGGGCTCGTACGTCACGGGGAAGATCCTCGAGGTCGACGGTGGCCTCCAGTCACCCAACCTCGAATTCCCGCTCCCCGACCTCTGAGCCGCAAGGAGTCATCCCGCATGCCCTACCGAATCGTGCAGTGGAGCACCGGCAACGTCGGGCGTCACTCCATCGCCGGGATCGACGCCCACCCCGAGCTCGAGCTCGTCGGCTTGTTCGTGTCCAACCCCGACAAGGTGGGGCGCGACGCGGGCGCGCTGGCCGGGCTGGGCCGCTCGCTCGGCATCGCGGGGACGAACGACGTCGACGCCCTCCTCACCCTCGAGCCGGACTGCATCGTGCACACCGCCATGGCCGACGACCGCATCGTGGAGGCCCTCGGTGACCTCGAACGCTTCCTGGCCGCCGGGATCAACGTCGTGTCCTCGAGCCCCGTCTTCCTCCAGTACCCCGAGCCGGGCGATCCGATGGCCGCCCCCCTGATCGCGGCTGCGAGCAGGGCCGGCGTCTCGCTCTTCGTCAACGGCGTGGACCCGGGCTTCGCCAACGACGCGCTCCCGCTCGTCCTCTCGGGCATCTGCGAGCGCATCGAGGAGGTGCGCTGCTCCGAGGTGCTCAACTACAACACCTACAACCAGCCCATGGTGCTGTTCGACATCATGGGATTCGGCCGTGACCTGCACGACGTGCCCATGTTGCTGGCGCCCGGCGTGCTGACCTTGGCCTGGGGCAGCGTGGTGCGCCAGATCGCCGCCGGACTCGGTGTCACCCTTTCCGGGGTCACCGAGTGGTACGAGCGCGAGCCGGCGCCCGAGGACTTCGACATCCCCGCCGGCACCATCGAGGCCGGCACCGCGGCCGCGCTGCACTTCGAGGTCAGCGGCATGGTCGGGGACAAGCCGGTCATCGTGCTCGAGCACGTCACGAGGCTGCGCGACGACCTCGGCGTGTCATGGCCACAGCCGGCAGGGCACGGTTGCTACCGGGTCCAGGTCAGCGGAGAGCCGAACTACACACTCGATCTCCAACTGATGGGGTCCGACGGCGATCACAACACGGCCGGTCTCAAGGCGACCGCGATGCGCCTCGTCAACGCCGTGCCGGCCGTGGTGGTGGCGGAGCCGGGTCTCGTGACTGCCCTCGACCTCCCACTGGTCACCGGGCGTGGGCTCGTCGTCAGCTGACCCGGGCGGCTCAGTCGACGATCTCGCTGGTCTGCAGCACCGGGGCGATGGAGGTGTAGTTGGCGACGTCGGACAGCACGTCGCCCGTGCCCTCGGCGCCCATCGCGGCCTGCAGGGCCTCGGGGGACGCGAACTTGAAGTGCACGGCGGCCACGTAGGGGCCGTCGACGCCCTTGTCTATCTCGGCGCCATCGAGCCCCCACGTGCGCACGGCGAGGGGGACGTGCTTCTCCCGGTAGTAGTCGTGATCGAAGGTGGCGCCCTCGGTGACGGGGTACAGGACGCTGAGGCGGATCATGTCGGTGGCTCCTCTGTTCGACGCGGGTTCGGGCAGTCTGCCAGCCGCGCCGCAGAAATGTCTCCCGGACGTGTCGAGAACGCTCGCACCGCATGCGCGCCGTGCGCGCCCACCTGCTCGAGGAGAAGGGCGACACGGCGGGGGGCGCATGCGGAGTACATCGCGGCCGCGGCCGGCACCGACAACCTGCGCGAGCGGGACTACCTCATGATGAAGGCGGCGGCGCTGGCGCCGGCCCGCTGAGGGCGGACCGCCGGCTCAGTCCCCCGTCGAGGGATCGATGACCGTGGACACCATCGTGACCCTGTCGGCCGGGAAGCCGCCACAACGGGCGTGCTCGAAGATGATGTCCTCGTCCGGCGCCACGTACACGCAGTAGAGCTTGTCGTCGGTGACGTAGCTCTGCAGCCATTTGATCTCCGGGCCGAGGCTGGCGATGACCTTGTTCGACTGGGCACTGATGTCGCGCAACTCGTCGGCGCTGAGATTTCCCGCTCCTGGGAGCTCGCGCTCAATGACGTACTTCGGCATGGTGGGCACCTCCGGTTCTGATATCGTACTGAAAGTATCTCTGTCACATACGAGTGGTACGTATTAATGCATACTCAAGGTATGGATGTCAAGGACCGGCGCATCGCGCAGGGTGATGCCACCAGGGCCAACCTGGTGGTGGCCGCCCGCGAGCTCTTCGGCGAGCGCGGCTACGCGGACACCTCCATCGAGGAGGTGGTGGCCCGAGCCGGCCTGACCAAGGGGGCGGTGTACCACCACTTCGACGGCAAGGAAGGGTTGTTTCGGGCCGTCTTCGAGCAGGTCTACCGGGAGGTCACGGACCAGGCCGCCGCAGAGTTCCTCGGGCCCGATTCGTGGGAGGCGCTGCTGGCGGGGTGCGCGCTGTGGATCGACGCCCACCTCGATCCTGCGGTCCGGCGCATCGTGCTGCAGGACGCGCGGGCGGTCATCGGCTGGGACGAGGTGCGCACCATTGAGAACCGCTTCGGCGCGGTGGCGCTGCGGGGTGCGCTGCGCAAGGCGATGCACGCTGGGGTGCTCGAGCGCCAACCCCTGCGCCCACTCGCCCTGCTCTTGAGCGGCGCTCTCGGTGAGGGTTGCCTGTACATCGCCGAGACGGATGACTCCGCGCTGGCCCGGACGGAGGTGCTCGCACTGATTGAGCGGATGCTCTCGGCCTTCCGGGCGCAGCCGCTCGGCGCGACGCCGGGGATCGGGGCCGGGTCGCCGGTGTAGGCAATCCTCGCGTGGTGCCTCTCGGTCGTGTCCCCTCAAAACTATAAATAGAACTGTTTAGGCTCTGGAGAGACACCGCCGCGACACCACCCGACGTCGAGACACCGCCGAGACACCGCCGCGACACCACCGCGACACCACCCGACGTCGAGACACCGCCGCGACACCACCGGGACGACGTCGGAGCAGCGCCCTTCGTCGGAGTGGCTCAGCGGAAGTCCCGGCTCGCCGGCACCGCCGCCCCCACGACCAGCGCCTCCACCCGCTCAGCATCGAAGCTGACCGCCCCCTGGCCCTTGCGCACGCGCCCGCGGATCAGCAGCACGGGCGCGTGGCGCGCCACGTGCTTCCACCGCGCCCAGGCGCCGCTGGAGAAGACGACGTTGACGTGCCCCGTCTCGTCCTCGAGGTTGACGAAGACCGCGCCGCGTGCCGTCTCGGGGTGTTGACGGTGGGTCACCACGCCCGCCACGGTGGCCCGGTCACCGTCGACCGACGTTTCCAGGGCCACGGCGGTCACCACGCCCATCGCCTCGAGCCGCTCGCGGGCGAGATGCATCGCCGTCCGCTCCGGCGCCAATCCGAGGGACCACAGGTCGTCGCCCACCGCGTCGTAGAGGCTGGGCTCGGGCAGCGCCGGCGCCTCGGCCCCGACCACGATCCCGGGCAGGCGGTCCGGTGTCCCCTGCGCCGCTGCTCCGGCCGCCCACAGCAGCCGACGCCGGCCGGCCGTCGTCCCCCGCACCTCCTCGTCCCCGCCCTCGTGCCCGGGACCCTCGGGGTCGAGCGCGCCGGCGGCGGCCAGCGTCTCGAGTTGGGCCTGGGTGACGCCGGCCCGCCGCACCAGGTCCGCGCCCCCGCGCCAGGGGCGGCCGGCCACGATCCGCTCCGCCGTCGCCTCCCCCACCCCGCGCACCGACCCCAGCCCCAACCGGAGCACGGGGTCCGGCGAAGGCCCCTCCAGCGACGCCCCCACCTCGGAGCGGTTCACGTGAGGCCGGCGCACGCGCACCCCATGCCGGCGCGCGTCGGCCACCAGCGACTGGGGCGACCAGAAGCCCATCGGCTGCGAGTTGAGCAACCCCGCTGTGAACGCCGCCGGGTAGTGCAGCTTCAACCAGGCGGAGGAGTAGACGAGATGCGCGAACGACACCGAGTGTGACTCGGGGAAGCCAAAGTTGGCGAAGGCGGCCAGCGCCTCGAAGACCTGGTCGGCCAGCGCGCCCGTCACCCCGCGCGCCGACATCCCCTCGTACAGCCGGGCGCGCATCTTCTCCATGCGCGCCGCCGAGCGCTTGGCCGCCATGGCCTGGCGCAGCTCGTCGGCGTCGGCGGCACTGAAGCCGGCGATGGCCACGGCCATCTCCATCAGCTGCTCCTGGAAGAGCGGGACCCCGAGCGTGCGCTTGAGGATCGGCTCGAGCAGCGGGTGCAGGTAGGTGACGGGCTCCTCGCCCCGGCGCCGCCGGATGTAGGGGTTCACCGCATGGCCCTGGATGGGGCCGGGCCGGATGAGCGCGACCTCAATGGCGATGTCGTAGAAGGTGCGCGGCCGCACCCGGGGCAAGGTCCCCATCTGGGCCCGGCTCTCGACCTGGAAGACCCCGACCGTGTCGGCCCGGCACAACAGGTCGTAGACCTCGTCCTCCTGGGGCAGCTGCCCCAGGTCGACCACGTCCCCGTGGAAGTCGCGCACCAGGTCGACCATGCGATGCAGCGCCTCGAGCATGCCGAGGCCGAGCAGGTCGAACTTCACCAGCCCGATGGCGGCGCAGTCGTCCTTGTCCCACTGCAGCACGCTGCGCCCGGGCATGCGGCCCCACTCCACCGGGCACACCTCGACCACCGGCCGGTCGCACAGCACCATGCCGGCCGAGTGGATGCCGAGGTGGCGCGGCCGGTCCAGCACCTCGGCCGCCATCTCGGCCACCAGCGGCGGTACTCCACCACCAGACCCACCAGACCCACCAGACCCACCAGACCCGTCGTCGACCGCCTCGTGCACCGCCGCGGCCGACGACGGCCCCCGCCCGTGGCCGGCGTCGATGCCCGCTGCCCAGGCGTCCACCTGCTCGGGGGTGAAGCCGAGCGCCTTGCCGACGTCGCGCACGGCCGAGCGCGGCCGGTAGGTGATGACGTTGGCCACCTGCGCGGCATGGCGCCGGCCGTAGCGCTCGTAGACGTACTGGATCACCTCCTCGCGCCGCTCCGACTCGATGTCCACGTCGATGTCCGGCGGCCCGTCACGCGCCGGGGAGAGAAAGCGCTCGAAGAGCAGCCCGAGGTCGACCGCGTCCACGTTGGTGACGCCGAGGGCGTAGCAGACGGCCGAGTTGGCCGCCGAGCCGCGTCCTTGGCAGTAGATGTCGAGCCGCCGGCACACCTGCGCGATGTCCCACACGACGAGGAAGTAGCCGGCGAAGCCCAACTGGCCGATCACGTCGAGCTCGTGCCGAATCTGCTTCCACGCGCCCGGCACGCGCTCGGCCTCCGGCGGCCCGTAGCGCGCCCGCGCCCCCTCGGTCACCAGCTGGCGCAGGTAGCCCTGCTCGTCCATGCCCGCGGGGACGGGGAAGTCGGGCAGGCGCGGCGCCACGAGGCGCAGGTCGAACGCGGAGGCCCGCCCCAGTTCGGCGGCGCGCTCGACGGCGCCGGGCCAGCGGGCGAAGCGCCGGGACTGCTCGGCCGCGCCGCGCAGGCAGGCCGACGGGGCCGACGGCAACCAGCCCTCGAGCTCGGCCAGGGGGCGGCGTGCCCGCACGGCGGCGAGCGTGGTGGCGAGCCGGAACCCCTGCGGCGTGGCGTAGTGCACGTTGTTGGTGGCCACGGCGTCGACGTCCCACTCGACGGCGAGGTGCGCCAGCGCGTCGTTGCGCGCGGTGTCGAGCGGGTCCCCGTGGTCCCACAGCTCCAGCGCCACGTTGGCGCGCCCGAACGCGTCGACGAGGCGCCCCACCTCCCGGGAGGCCGCCCGGGGCCCGGCATCCATCAGCGCGGCGGGGACCGCCCCCTTGCGACAGCCGCTCAGCACCAGCCAGTGGCCGCCCGCGGCCCGGGCCAGCGCGTCGAGGGTGAAGACCGGCCGCCCCTTCTCCCCACCCTCGAGGTGCGCGTCGGCCAGCACCGTCGAGAGCCGCGCGTAGCCGCCGGGGTCGCGGGCGAGCACGACGAGGTGCGCCCCGGTGGGGTCGGGCTCGCCGGTCCGCGTGCTCGCCGGTGCGAGCGTCACCTCGGTGCCGAAGACCGTCGGCAACCCGCACGCCCGCGCCGCCTCGGCGAAGCGGACCACCCCGTAGAAACCGTGGTGGTCCGTCAGCGCCAGCGCGGCCAGCCCGAGCCGGTCTGCCTCGGCCACCAGCTCCTCGGGGTCGCTGCTGCCGTCGAGGAAGCTGAACCCCGAGTGCGCGTGCAGTTCGGCGTACTCAGCCATCTTCAGTCATAGATCGCCTCGACCCACCACTCCCCCCGTTCGCTGCACAGCAGGCGGGCGACCCCGTCCGCGGTGACCACCTGCAGGCGGGCCCGGCGCCGGCGCACCGACCACCAGCGTTCCGTCACCGGCCAAGGCCCCGCCCATCCGACGACCGGCTGCCAGGGGCCGTCGTCGACCGACAGCCGCTCGACCCCCGAGGTGAGCAACCCCCGCCCGCTGACCTCGACGGCGCTTCCGTCGGCGTCGGCCACCTCGGCGCGGATCTGGACCCGCAGCACGTCGCTGGGCGCGGGTGGCGGCAGCCGGCCCGGCCACGGCGCCCGCGGCGGGACGGCGTCGGCCTCAGGGCTTCCCCAGGGCACCAGCACCGACTGGCCGGCCGGATCCCGCCCGCTCTGCACCCGTCCCATCAGCACGGCCTCGATCCCCAGGCGCTCCTGCACCCGGACGAAGGAACGGGCCGCCCGGGCGTCTGCCTCCGACGCGCCTCCGAAGAAGCCGGGCTGGGAGGGCGGGGGCGGCGTGCCGGGCCCCCGGTCGGGATCCTCGCCCCGGGCCACCCGCAGCCGTCGTTCGATGGAGCGGTCGCGCAGCCCGGCCAGCTCACCGCTCTCGCCCCGGGCCACCGCATGGCAGGCGGCCGCGTCCGCCCCGAAGCGGTCCGAGATGCTCGCCGCGGGCAGCGCGGCGAACTGCCCCAGGGTGGTCACCCCCAGCCGCTGCAGGGTGACGGCGAGGTCGGGCCGCGCCAGTGTGGCCACCGACCAGGCGCCGAGGAAGTCCGCCGTCCCGCCGGGCGGGACGATCAGCGCCGAGCGGGCGGCCAGCACCGAAGCGAAGAGCCCGTCGGCCACGCCGACCCCCGCCTCCTCGCCCACGGTCTCGGCCAGACGGGACACCACCATCTCCTCCCCGCCGAAGAAGCGGGCAGGGCCGCGGGCCGGGCAGCGCGCCGACCCCGAGCCGGACGGGGTGCACCCAGGGGCAAAGCTCGCCGGCCCGCGCCAGCACGCGGGCGAACCGCCGCGCCTCCTCGCCCCTCGCCCCTTCCTCGAGGAGATCCGGACACCAGATGACGACCAAACGTTCCACGCCTTCTTCTCCACCGCGTCGCTCAGGCCGCCTCCGGCCCGTCACCGGCGCCGGCCTCGTCCGGCTCCGTGCCGTCTCGCGCGTCCTCTGCCGCCGCCACCGCGCCCGAGCCGGCGGGGAGCCACAGCGAACACTCGGTGACCCGGCCGGCGGCGCGGCGGCCGCTGACGCGCACCTCGGCCCGCCGGCCCCGCAGGTGCCCGTGGCCCCGGCCGACGCCCTCCCACTCGACCGCCCCCACCGACAGCGCCAGGTCGCCACCCTCGGGCCAGGCCCCGGCGCCCTCGAGCAGCACCACCAGTGCCGCCTGGCGCTCGCGGGCGCGGGCGGTCAGATGGCGCGCCGCGGTCAGGCGGGCCCGGCCGGGCGGGCGCACCAGGACGGCGTCGACACCGGAGAGAAGGTCGCCGGCCGCCTCGGCCCACCCGGTGCCGGGGTGGGGCACGAAGACGACCCGGCGCAGATCGAGCCCGAGCCCGGCGGCCGCCACCACCCCCGGGTCGGGCAGGCCGACGGCGGCGCACCAACTCCCGGCCGTCGAGGCCGCGGCCAGCAGCGCCAGCGCCAGCGTGGTCGCGCCGTGGCCGGGATGCCCCGCCACGGTCGTGGTCGTCCCGCGGCGCAAGGAGCCACCGGGGAAGAGCGGGGCCAGCGGCGGGGGCACCGGCAGGGTCCGCCCGGCCACCGGCGTGGCGGGCCGAACCCGGTCAGCCAGCCCGGCGGGGAGCTCCCGGGCACGAGGGGACGGCCGATCCCCGGCGTGAGAAGCGAACATATGTTCGTACCATAGCGAGGTCGTGTGTCCCTCGCTCGGGGAGGCAAAGGGCCAGTTCAGAGGCCGTTGCACCTTGGACGGGTCCCGTACGTCACAATGCAGCCCGCATGTGCGGACGCTTCGCCCTCTTCACGCCTCCGGCGCGGATGGCCCGTTACTTCGGGGCCTCCCTGGCTGAGGGGGTCGACCCCGAATTCCACTCGAGCTGGAACGTCGCCCCGACCGACCAGGTCCTCGGCGTCCGAGACCGCCCGGCCCGGCCGGAGACCGGCGAGGAGCCCCAGCGGATGCTCATGTCCTTCCGCTGGGGGCTCATCCCGTGGTGGTCCAAGGACGCGAAGTCCGGCAGCCGGCTCTTCAACGCGCGGCAGCGAGACGGTGGCCACCAAGGCGTCCTTCCGTGAGGCCTTCCGGGAGCGGCGCATCATCGTCCCCGCCGACGGCTTCTACGAGTGGGACAAGACAAAGGCCGGCGCCACGCAACCGCACTACTTCAACCGGGCCGACGGCGTGCCGCTGGCCTTCGCCGGCCTGGCCGAGCGCTGGCGCGAGAAGGGTGCACCGAAGGACGCGCCCTACGTCCGCAGCTGCACCGTCATCACCGCGCCCGGTGGCGCGGACATGGAGGGCATCCACGACCGCATGCCGGTGATCCTCGACCCGTCCACGTTCGACCTCTGGCTCGACCCGGCCAACGAGGACACCGAAGAGCTGCGGGCCCTGCTGCGCCCACCGCCGGCGGGCACGGTGGTGCACCACCCGGTCGGACCCCGGATCGGCAACGTCGCCAACAACGACCCCACCCTCATCGAGGCGGTGTGACGGCGGACCCGTCGCCCGGGCACACCGGCGCGGCGCGCTTCGACCGGCGCACCTTCGTCGCAGCCGCACTGGCGGCCGGTGGCGCCGGGGTGATCGCCGCCATGAGCCGGTCCGGCATGGCAGGGGCGGCGGCCATGGCCAGAGCGGCGTCGGCAACCCAACCCGCCGGCTCGGACCTCGGGGCCATCGACCACGTCGTCTTCCTGATGCAGGAGAACCGCTCCTTCGACCACTACTACGGCACCTACCGCGCCGTGCGCGGCTTCGACGACCACCCCGCCGGGTCCCTCGGGGCGTTCGCCCAGGCGTGGCCCGGCGGACGGGACCGCACCCTGCTGCCGTTCCACCTCGACACGGCGACGGGCATCGGCGAATGCACCACCGATCTCGACCACAGCTGGCAAGGGGAGCACCTGAGCCGGGGCAAGGGCGACAACGGCGCGTTCGTGGCCACCCACACGCAGCCCCGGTTCGAGGGGCCGGACCAGGGCGTGCTCACCATGGGCTACTACCGCCGCGCCGACCTGCCCTACTACTACGCGCTGGCCGACGCGTTCACGATCTGCGACAACTACCACTGCTCCGTCCTCGGGCCGACACATCCCAACCGGCTGCTGTCGCTGTCGGGCACGCTCGATCCGTCGGGCCACGCCGGCGGGCCCGTCCTGATCACCAACCAGTCGCCCGACGCGGTGTACAGCGTGTCGTGGGACACCATGCCCGAGGTCCTGGAGGACGCCGGCATCTCCTGGAAGGTGTACAACCCGCAGGGGGTGCTGTACACGCCGGCCTTCATCGAGAAGAGCGGCCTGCTCGCCACCGACGCCATCCTCCCCTGGTTCCGCCAGTACAGCGATCCCCGCTCGGCGCTCTACCAGAAGGCGTTCCTGCCGCAGTACCCGAGCGACTTCGTGACGGACATCGCGACGGGTCGACTCCCCGCCGTCAGCTGGCTCATCCCGCCCATCGGCTACGACGAGCACCCGTCGTCACCGCCGGCGATGGGCGAGTGGTACACCAGCCAGGTCCTCGGCGCGCTCGGTGTCCAACCCGGCGGTGTGGTCCAAGACGGTGCTGTTCCACATGTACGACGAGAACGACGGGTTCTTCGACCACGTGCCGCCGCCCGTGCCACCGGCGGGCACACCGGGCGAGTTCCTCACCGGCGCGCTGCCGAGCGACGCCAACGCCATCCGCGGGCCGGTCGGGATGGGCTTCCGCGTGCCCATGCTCGTGCTCTCGCCGTTCAGCCGCGGTGGGCACGTCGCCTCGCAGGTGTTCGACCACACCTCGCAGCTGCGCTTCTTGGAGGAACGTTTCGGTGTCCGCGCGCCCAACATCTCGGCCTGGCGCCGCCGCACCGCCGGCGACCTCACGTCGGCGCTGCACATGGGCCGCTCGGACCGTTCGGTCCCCCCGCTGCCCAGCACCGCCCACGACCAGATGGCGGACATGGCCGCCCTCGGCTGCACCGAGGCGGACATCCTCGAGATCAACGCCGACCTGCCGCGCTACCCGGTCCCCCTTCACCAGTCGGTGCCGCGCCAGGAGGCATCGTCGGCGTAGCGGGCCCCCGAAGGGGGCGCCTGCACGGCCCGCCGCCGCGACTCACGCCTGCGTCATGTGCAAGAGCACCTCGCCGTCGGTGCGCAGGCGATCACCGGCTCCGTGCTGGTCGGGTCGGGCGCGGCCGCGCGCGGCCAGGGCGTGCTCACAGCGGGCGGTGTACGCCAGGTTCCACACCGCCGCCGCGCCGGCGGCCCGGACCTGCGCGTTGGTCAACGCGGCGCCCGCTGCCGTCTCGTAGTCCTCGAGGAACGCCGCGACCCCGGCGGCCGACGGGAACGAGGATCCACCGGGTTCCGACGTCACGGACCAGGTGGCGGCCGCCTGGCCGAGTGCGGTGCTCTCCCGCACCCGTGCCACGCTGTCCCAGTCGTAGACGGCCACGACGTCGCCGCCGTGCAGGCGGACGTTCCGGGCCGACCAGTCGGTGTGGGCGACGACCGTCACGAGTTCTTGCTCCCGGTCCCGTATCTCGGCGGCCCGCTCGGCGAAGTCGTCGATCCACCGAGCGGACTCCGCCTCCAACTCGAAGTCGAAGAGCGGGCTGTGCGGCTCCGGATACAGGCCGGCGGCGGGGCGCCGCAGAGGGTGCTGGTCGAGCCCGCGCAGTCCCCGCAGGTCACGACAGAGCCCGATCTGGCGCGCCAGTCCCGCCGCGGAGGCGCGCCGGGACTGCGCCGAGCGGTACGCGGTCAGGCCGGGATCGGGGAGCCACGACTCGACCATCACCTGGTTCGGCCGGTCCGCCTGGAGTGGGGCCGGACCACCGAGGGGTCGGGCGCAGGGGTATCCGAGAGCTCCCAGATGTTCCTGGACGGTCCGCACCGCAGCGAGAAACGTATGGGTCCAGCGATCCTGGTAGGCCTTGAGGACGACCCGACGTCCCGAGGCGAGCACGACGCCCGCCACGCATCCGGCCGAGGAGCGGTAGAAGAGGCCGCTGGCAGGGCGTTCCCCGAGATGAGCGTCGCAGACGCGGGCGATGATCCGGTCGATCTCGTTCGGGTCGTCGCTGCCGAAGACGACGCGCTCGACGTCGGACACGCCCCAGCGGGACAGCTCCGCGGCGACGATCTCGGACACAGAGCCCACGCCCCATGATGGTGCGCCGCGGGTGGGCCGCGCCGGCGTTGGACGACCGCGACCCGGCATCTATCGTTGGCGGCGAGCTGGTTCCGGAAAGGAGCAGATCATGCGCTTCAACCACATGGAGCTGACGTTTCCCGTCGGCACGCTGACCGCCGAGTTCCGCGAGGAGATCGACGCCTTCTACGGCTCGGTCTTCGGCTGGTCGGCGCTCGACGCCGATGTCGTCGGGCAGTCGTGCCATCTCCTGATGCCCGATCCCGATCAGTTCGTGCTGCTGGCGGAGAGCGACAAGCCGATGGCGTCGCCCGGCTACGACCATCTCGGCCTGTTGCAGGACTCCAGGGAAGAGGTCGACAGCCTGTTGGAGGCCTGCGAGCGCTACGCCGAGAAGGACGACCGGGTCAGGATCCGGCGCTACGAGGATCTCGCCTATCCCGGGGTCACGGTGCACGCCTTCTACGTCAAGTACCTCCTGCCGATCTACTTCGACGTGCAGAGCATCGAGCGCCGCTAGCCATGAGCCCACGAGCCACGAGCCGGCTTGGGTCGCGCCGCCACTCGTTCGTCCGGCGCGAACGGGCGGCGGCCGGCCGACGGTCCCCTTCTGCCCGCAGCCGCCTCGGTACGGTGGTGCGGTGGCAGACGGATCGCTCCGCGACCGGGACGACGCGGTCGCGTGGGGCGTCGAGTCGACGGGCGAACCCCGTTGGCCTGCCCTGCTGGCGGTCGTGGCCGCAGCCGCCCTGCAGCTCATCCTGCCGCAGACGCTCATCCGGGGACTCGGGAACCGGGGCCTGATACCGGCCCTCGAGGTGGCGCTGATCGTCGTGCTCCTCGTCGCCAATCCGGGGCAGATCTCGAGGGAGGAGTCGCGCCTCCGCATCGTCGGCATTGCCTTGATCGCTCTGATCACGATCGCCAACGTGGTGTCGTTGATCGAGCTGATCCACGCTCTCCTCTATCCCTCCGGGGCCGATGCGGGAGGACGCTCGCTCGTGTACGCGTCCGTGCCGATTTGGCTCACCAACGTCATCGTGTTCGGACTCTGGTATTGGGAGCTCGACCGGGGCGGACCGGCCGCCCGCCAGCAACCGAAGCACCGCCAGCCCGACTTCCTGTTCCCGCAGATGTCGACGCCCGGCTCCGCTCCTGGTTGGACGCCCAGGTTCTTGGACTACCTCTACACGTCCTTCACCAATGCAACCGCGTTCAGCCCCACGGACACCATGCCGTTGACCGCCTGGGCCAAGTTCTTGATGATGCTGCAGTCTCTGGCCTCGCTGGTGACGGTGGCGGTGGTGGTGTCCCGGGCGGTCAACATCTTGAAGTGACCCCGTCCCGAGGCACACCGGCTCGCGCATGCTGGTGGTGTGCCCTACGACCCGACGATCTACCTGGGCGCCGCCGTGCACTATCGGGATGGCCGGCCCCCCACTCGCCGCGACTCGAGAGCGTCCTCTCCGGTGAGCTTCGTCTGGACGGCAGCGGCCGGCTCCTCGATGGTGGCTGCGGACCCGGCATCCTCACCGTCCGGCTGGCTCCGCTCTTCGAGGAGGCGGTCGGCCTCGACCCCGATCCCGACATGCTCGCGGCGGGTGCCGGCGCGGCCGAAGAAGCGGGCGTCACCAACATCCGCTGGGTCCAGGCCCTGGCCGAGGAGTTGCCCGCCGCCGCGCCCGGACCGTTCAGGCTGGTCACGTTCGGCCAGTCCTTCCACTGGACCAACGAGGAGCAGGTCGCCGAGACCGTCTACGACCTGGTGATGCCCGGCGGGGCGTTGGCCCTCATCGTCCACACCGTGCACGGGCGGCCGCGGCCGCCCAGTCCGGGGCCACCCCCATCCCCCACGACGAGATCGAGGCGCTGGTGGAGACGTACCTGGGCCCCACCCGGCGCTCGGGTCAGGGCATCGCCCCGGAGCGATCGCACCGTTTCGAGGACGTCCTGGTCCGAACCCGCTTCGGGATGCCGCGGACGATCTTCATCTCGGGGATCCCAGACCTGATACGCGACAGCGAGAGCGTCCTGTCCGGATATCTGTCGCTGTCGTGGTCGGCGCCGCACCTCTTCGGCGATCGTCTCGAAGACTTCGTCCGGGACGTGCGCATGCTGCTCGCGTCCCGATCTCCCGGGGGCACGTTCTGGGACTGGCCCGGCGACACGGAGGTCGTCCTCGCACGCAAAGCGGCCGCATGACGAAAAGGGCCGGCGGTGGGAAGGCTCACCCCACCAGGACGACGGTGCGCCCGATTGTCTTTCGGTCCGCCATGGACTGGAGAGCATCCGGCAGGTCCTCGAAGGCGACCTCGCGGCCGACGGCCGGTCGCAGCTCGCCCTTCAGGACGAGATCGAGAATGCGGGCATGCACCCGCTCCCCGTCCGCGTGCGACGGGAAGTTGTAGCCGCTGACACCCTTGAGGGCGATGGGGTCGTCGACGTAGGCATGACACACCCCGCACAGGGAGAAGTTCCCGAACAGGACCGGCCGCGGGACGATCCCCTCGTCTTCGGCCTCGATGCCCGACGCGAATCCGACCAAGAGGTGCCGGCCGTTGAACGCCATGCAAGCGAACGTCCTGGTCGTCACCTCACCACCGAGCGAGTCGAACGCCACGTCGACCCCACGGCCGTCTGTCGCATTGAGGACCGCCGGCACGAAGTCGGTGTCGAGGTAGTTGATGGCCAGGTCGGCGCCGAGGGACCGGCAGAACTCGGCTTTCGCCGCCGATCCGACCGTCGCGATCACCCGCGCGCCGGCCAGCGTGGCCAGCTGCACGGCTGCGGAGCCGACCCCGCCGGCGGCGGCATGGATCAACACCGTCTCGCCCGCCCGGACCTTCGCGCGCTCGTGCAGGGCCAGCCACGACACGTGGAACGGGAAGTAGATGGCCGCGGCCGGTGCATCCGCCAGCTCCGACTCCGACGGCATCTCGAAGGCCATCGCGGCGGGGCCGACGGCGTACTCCGCATATCCCCCGAAGGCGCCGTTCGGCACGGCGACCACCCGCTTGCCGAGCCAGCCCTCGGCGCCCGTCCCGGCCCCCTCGACGGAGCCGAGCACCTCCATCCCGGGGGTGTAGGGGAGAGGCGGGCACACGGTTCGGTAGCGACCTCGCACGCCGTCGACGTCGTTGAAGTTGAGGGTCGTCGCCGCGACACGCACCAGCAGCTCGCCGGGGCCGGGCACCGGCGCCGGCACCTCCTCGAGCCGCATGACCTCCTCCGGCTCGCCGAACTGGTGCACCCCCCACGCCCTCACGTCGCAGCACTGTTGCACACGCCGATTCCTCGGGCAGGGGCCCTCGACCCTCGATGTCGGGAGGGCCCTGCCGCGCGCCGTCCAGACCTACGAGCCGCCAGCCGGCCTCGCCACGATCACGTCGACCTCGCCCATGCGGTCTCCGAGGCGAACCCGCCGTCCGACCCAGCCGGTGCGGTCGAGCGCCCGGTCGAAGTACCGCGTGTCGAAACCCAGCTCGAGCCAGCCGTAGGTCCGGCTGGACCAGACCGAGAGCCCGTCGAGCCGCGGCCCCCAGGGGTAGCCGAGTCGCTGCACCGGCTCGGCGGCGAAGAGGACCGCCCCGCCGGGGCGCACGATGCGGTGCAGGCGGCGCAGCATGGCCAGATGATCGGCGCAGTGATGGAAGCTCTCGAAGAACACCGCGGCGTCGAAGGGCTCCTCGGGGGTGAAGGCGAGCATGCCGCCGTGGACGACCGTGACGCGACCGGGCCCGTCGCAACGCCGGCCGATGAGGGTGCAGAATTTCTCGTCCAGCTCCACCGCCGTGACATCGAGCCCCGTGGCCACCATGTCGCGGGTCAGGTTTCCCCATCCCGGGCCGAACTCCACGATGCGTCGAGTCGTCGCACCGGGCGGCACGACGTCGGCCAGGCAGTCGAGCAGGTGGCCGCGGGCGACCAGATCACGTCCGACGAGCGTGAGCGACCCGGACTGGTAGGGGAACGGCCGGACCAGGGCGGCCGGCAGGTCGAACGGGGACATTTCGTGCATGGTGTCGTAGGCCGCACGGCCCGAGATGCGGTGGTAGAGCTCCCAGGTCCAGTCCCGGTAGGCGGGGGAGAACGGATCGTCAGGCGGTGGCGTCGGGAGCACCACCTCGAACCCCTCGAGCAGAGTGCGGGCCTCGTCCGGCGCGGCGCTCATCAGTTCGGTCGCCCGCGTCAACTCCTCGTCCAGCTGCTCGGGCGCCACCTGGCGCGGGCCGGGCCTCCCGAGTGCCGCCCGCACACGCCGGCGCAGCCGCGGCGGGAGGGCGTCGACCGCCCGAGCCCCGAGATGCACGCGCAGCGCCCGTCGACCGGCTCATGGGACGTCGACGCTACCGGTCGTTCAACCTGCCGCGGGTTTCTCGCTCCCCTCGGCCGGGGAGGCCACGAACATGCTGGCCGTCGCCCCGGTGATCCGGCTGAGGTTCCGCTCGCCGAAGGCGACCTCGTGCGGCTGACCGAGGTGTGCGTCCAAGAGCTCCCGGGTCTCCCAGCACTCGAAGAAGCGGAACGTGTTGGGGGCCTCGAGATCCTCTGCCCACGTGTACTCGACGCACCCGGCGTCCCGTCGGCTCGCCTCCGTGACCTCGGCGAGGCTGGCGAGCACGTCGGCCCGGTCGGCCGCATCGAACGTGAGCGAGCCGGCGATGATGATCATGGGGCGAGGGTACCGCCGTCACCGGCCGTGCCCTCAGGCCAGCTCGTCCTTGATCAGGGTGCCGCCCTTCATGATGGCCACGAGCCTGGCCTGGTCCTGGAGGACGGCGATGTCGCGCAGGGGGTCACCGTCGACCACGAGCAGGTCGGCCAGGTAGCCCTCCTTCACCGCGCCGAGCTCGTGGCCCCGGCCCATGAGCTCGGCCCCGTTCCGTGTCGCCCAGCGGATGACGTCGAGCGGGTCGATCCCCGCCTCCTTGACATAGAACTCGAGCTCGTCGGCGTAGCGGCCGTGGGGCAGGCTGATGGCGCCGTAGTCGTCACCGCAGAGCAGCCTGACCCCGGCGGCATTGGCGGCCGGCAGGACGCCGAGCGCCTGTTCGATGTCGGCCGCCATGGCCGCGCCGAACCCCAGACCACTCCCGCCCATCATCTCCGAGAAGCGGGCCGGGAAGAGCTGGCTGGGCACGAGGAAGGTGCCGAGCTCGGCCATCCGCTCGATCCCTGCGTCGTCGAGCCCGTCGCCGTGGTCGATGACGTCGATACCGGCATCGAGCGCCATGTGGATGGCCTCGCGGTTGGCGATGTGGCCGCGCACGAGCGCACCGCGCTCATGGGCCGCCTCGATGCCCGCGGCGAGCTCGGCGCGGCTCATCTCGGTGCGCTCGCTCGGGGCCACCGTGCCGTGCCCGCCGGTGACGAACATCTTGATGATCTCGGCTCCCTGCTTGATCTCCTCGCGCACCGCGCGCCGGAACTCGTCGGGACCGTCGGAACGGTTGATGGCACCGCGGGCACCCACGTCCCAGTACCACGGAAAGCTCTTGTCCCCCGCGTGCCCGGTCGTGCTGACGTCGCGGCTGCCGGCGACGAAGCGGGGACCGGGGAAGAGGCCCTCGGCGATGGCGGCCTTCATGGAGGCGTCGATGGCGAAGGGTGCACCCGCGCTGACGGCTCCGGTGAATCCGCTGCGCAGCAACTGCTCGAGATGATGGGCCGCTCGCACGGCCTGCAGGGCCGGCGGCTCCTCGAGCCCGAAGGGCGCCGTCTTCGAGCCAAGCTCGTTGTAGGTGGCATGGAAGTGGCTGCTCACCATGCCCGGCATGACGGTGCGCCCGGCGACGTCGACCACCCGGTCCCCGGGGCCCGTCTCGAGCGCCGGGCCGGTGCGAACAGCGGTGATGCGCCGGTCCTCGACGACCACGGTCGAGCCCGGGCGGGCGCCCTCGGCATCGAGCACCGTGGCGCCGCGCAGGACGAGCCTAGGCACCGGTGGCTAGCGGGGTCGCCGGCGAAGACCCTTGTCCGCGATGGCGGCGGGCACCCAGCCGACGTCCGTGTCGTTGAGGTCGGTGCCGGGCGCAACGATGTCGTCGATGCGGTCGAGCACGTCGGTGCCGAGGCGCAGTTCGAGCGCAGGGAGCTGTGACTCGAGGTGGTCCATGGTGCGGGGCCCGATGATCGGCGAGGTCACGGCCGGGTGCTCGAGCACGAAGCCCAGTGCGAGCTGAATGAGGCTGAGACCCGCCCCGTCGGCCAGCTCGGTCAGCTTCGTGACGGCGTCGAGCTTCTGCTGGTTCCCCGGCAGTGACATGTCGTAGTGATGGGGCAGCATGGCCGAGCGGCGGCTCATGTTCTCCTTGCCCGGCCCGAACGCGCCCGACAACCACCCGCCGGCCAACGGGCTCCACGACAGGACGCCCATGCCGTACTTCTGGCACGCGGGCAGCACGTCCTTCTCGATGGAGCGCACCAGGACCGAATAGGGCGGCTGCTCGGTGACGAAACGCTCGCGCGCCCGCCGCTCCGCCACCCACTGCGCCTCGACGATTTCGTGCGCGGGGAAGGTCGAGCTGCCGAAGTACCGGATCTTGCCCGCGCGCACGAGGTCGGTCAGCGCGCCGAGCGTCTCGTCGATGTCGGTCTCGGGCGAGGGGCGGTGGATCTGGTACAGGTCGATGTAGTCGGTGCCGAGCCGCCGCAAGCTGTTGTCGCACTCGGCCATGATCCAGCGTCGCGAGTTCCCCTGGGCGTTGGGGTCCTTCCCCATCTGCCCGTGCACCTTGGTGGCGAGCACGACCTTGTGGCGCTTGGTCCGGGCCAGGGCCTTGCCCACGATCTCCTCGGACTCGCCGAACGAGTAGACGTCGGCGGTGTCGACGAAATTGATCCCGGCGTCGAGCGCGGCATGGATGATGCGGATGGATTCGTCGTGATCCGGGGTGCCCCAGGCGCCGAACATCATGGCCCCCAGGCACAGGGGGCTGACCTTTATGCCGGTCCGGCCGAGCGTGCGGTACTCCATCACACCGAATCTAGCCACGGAAGCGGCGGCGTGTCCCTGCAGGAAACGGGCTCAACCCCCGAGACGGTCGCACGCGTCCGCGGCCGCCATCAAGAGGAGCGGGTCCCCACTGCGCTCATAGCTGCGCAACGCGGCCTCGGTCAGCTTTATCGCGTGCTCGTCGCCCGATTCCAGCGCGCGGTCGACGAGCGCGCCGGCGGAAAGGTCGACCTCGGCCGAGACCGGGGCGAGCCGGTCCTCGTCGTACGCCACGTGCAACGCCGCCACCGCCTGCCAGACGTAGCCGAGAGCGGCGTCGCGGTCCTCCTGGGCCATCCAGGGCAGCAGCATCTCGCAGGCCAGGGGCGACGTGACGGCGTGCAGGAGGCCGATCGCTCCGCCGTCGTCCGCGTTGCGAAGGTAGGCCAGCAGACCCACCTGCCGCCAACCGGTCCAGCAGCTCCAGGGCCCCGCCTGTCCAGCCCAGCGAGGCGACCGCCTGCTCGAACTCGTCGGCGATGTCGACGACCGATGCCACCCGGTCGCTGATGAGGACCCGGCGCGGTGCCTCCTCGGGCAGATAGGGCAGGTCGGCCAGTGCTTCGGGCACCCGCTCGTGCCCGATGAGCAGCGGCGGCCCCGGGAGCTCGCGGTAGCTCGAGGCCCAGAACGCGAGCGCGACGGCGAGCTCGAGGCGTCGCGGTGGCGTGTCGGCCACCGACAGGGCGCGCACGGCGTGGCCGGTGCGGATCAGCCCGTGCGTGGCCGCCCCGATCGCACCGGGCAGCAGACGCGGCGCCCATTCGCCCACCACGGCAGAGGCCGGCCGGTCGGCGACCTCCCTCTCGAAGAGCGCCAGCCACTCGGGGTAGCGGCCGGCCTGCCCGAGTGCCGCGGGCCAGTCCTCCTCGGTCAAGGCCCGGGCCGCCGGCGGCGGGGCCTCGTCGAGGCGCACCCGGTACCGCGCGACCCAACCCGCGACGGCGTCGGCCTGCCCGAGGTGCACCAAGGCCTCGGCGACCATCGGGCCGTGATTGGCCAGTCCGAGCGAGCCGTAGCTGGGAGCGGTTCCCGCGAAGACGGTCAAGGCGTCGTCCAGAGCGTCCGTCTCCACCGCCCCAGTATGGCGAGGTCCGCCGCCGGGCGCCCGAGGCCGCGGCCGCTACGATCCGGCCTTCGACTCCGGGAGGTCCGATGGCGACGGCGCCACCGCTGCACGGTATGAGGATCATCGAGTGCTCGGCCCTCGGGCCGGCCGCCATCACCACCGCCCTGGTCGACCTCGGCGCGGACGTGATCAAGGTAGAACCTCCCGCCGGTGACTACATCCGCGAGATGACGTGGCCCATCGTCGAGGGGACTTCGCTCATGCACCTCCACCTCAACCGCGGCAAGCGGTCGTTGGTGCTCGACCTGCGCACCGATGCGGGCGTCGCCATCTTCAAGGAGCTCGCTGCCGATGCCGACGTCGTCGTCGAGGCCATGCGGCCCGGCTCGCTGGGCCGGCGCGGGGTGGGGTTCGACGACCTGCGCGTCACGAACCCGAAGCTCGTCTTCTGCACCATCTCCGGGTACGGGATGACGGGTCCCTACCGCGACTACCCGAGCCACGGGATCGCCTACGACACCTGGGCCGGCATCGTGAAGGTCGCCACCGACGACGAGGGCTTCACGTACATCCCCGAGCACGTGTCCATCGGGATCAACGCCGGGCCGTCTGTTCGGCGCTCTCGGCATCCTCGCCGCCGTGATCCGGGCCCGCGCCACGGGCCAGGGCTCCCATATCGACGTGGCCCAGTCCGACGCGGCGGCGGCCTTGGACTGGTATCGCAGCGAGACGTGGAGGGCGTACGAGCGACCCGAAACGGAGGTCACCGGCAACAAGGCGGACAACTACGAGCGGCGCGCACCGGGGACCGCCGGCATGGTCGAAGGGGTCCGCTACCAGGTCTACGAGACGTCCGACCACCAGCATGTCCTCTTCATGGCCTCCGAACAGGCGTTTTGGAAGAACTTCTGCGAGGCCCTCGACCGCATGGACCTCTTCGAGCGCTGGCCGGGCTCGAAGTACGCCGACCATGCACGCGGCAACCGCGAGCTCCAGAGCGAGCTGCGCGCCATCTTCGCCACGAAGACCGCCGAGGAATGGCTCGGTTTCGGCGGACGTGTCAACACGCCGATCGCGCCGGTCAACACGCCGAAGACGTTGCTGGACGACCCGCAGTTCGCCGATCGCTTCCAGCTCTTGTCGGCCGCGGAGGTGGGGGCGGACCAGCTCTTCACCCCGCTGCACTTCGTCGGCGAGGAGCTGCCGCACCCGGCCAAGGCACCGACCGTCGGCCAGCACTCGGACGCAGTCTTGCGCTCCGTGCTCGGGTATGACGACAATCGGATCGCTGCCGCCCGCGACGCAGGAGCATTCGGAACCGGCGAGTCGGCGGACCGCGCCACAAAAGGGAGGGCGTGATGGAGAGGGTCCGGTTGGGCGTGCTGGGCGCCGGCAACATCGCGGTCATGAACGTGCGGGGCTACCTGGAGGATCCTCGCTGCGACGTCGTCGCCGTCTGTGACTCCGACGAGGAAGTGGGTCGCCAGGCCGCCAAGGAATGGGGGGCCGAGTCCTTCCACTCCAACCTGTCCGACATGCTGGCCGACGATTCGATCGACGCCGTGGAGGTGCTGACCCCCACGCACCTGCACCACGACCACGTCATCGCCGCGCTCGAGGCGGGCAAGCACGTGTCCGTCCAGAAGCCGGTGGCCAACTCGGTGGAGGACGCCCTCGAGATGCAGGCGGTGGCCGAGCGGGTCGGCCGCATCCTGCGCATCAGCGAGTGCTTCGTCCACTACCCTCCGCTCGAGTTGGCCAAGCGCCTGGTGGCCGACGGAGCCATCGGCAAGCCGACGTCGCTGCGCATCCGGACGCTGGTGGGCCAGACCGACTCCGCGTTCCAGGCCGCGCTGCGCCCCGAGGGCTACGGCTGGCGCCTCGACAAGCGGAGCCCCGGCGGCCACCTCTTCGACGACATGGTGCACAAGTACGCCATGGCGCTGTGGCTGCTCGACCTCGACATCACCTCGGTGCAGGCGGTCGTTCGTCGGCGCGACCTCTTCTTCGAGCCCTGCGCGGTCATCTTCGAGTACGAGGACCCCGACGTGCTGGGCATGATGGAGGTCCAGTACTCACCCAACTTCTACATGCGTTCGTCGTACTACGGCGCCGACGAATTCTTCGAGATCACCGGCGACGAGGGGCAGATCTGGGTGACCCGTGCCACCGGGGAGATGCTCGACCTCGCGCCGGTCATGCTGTTCACGGGCACCCCGCACGAGCGCAAGACGACCGAGTTCACCGACCTGGACGCCGATTGGGGCGCCGGCTTCGTGCGCTCGTCACAGCACTTCGTCGACGCACTCCTGCAGGGGAGCCCGGCCGCCATGACGGCCGCCGAGGCGACCGACGTCCTGCGGCTGTGCTTCGCGGTCTACGCGGCGGGCCAGACCCGGTCGCCGGTCGACCCCCGCACGGTCACCGGGACCGTGAGCCCCCCGGGCTGGGGGGAGTGGTAGCGCAGGCCGATCCGCTCACTCCCAGGGAGGCGGCCCGACGTCGACTGCGGCGGGTCATCGTCAGTGACGACCGGGCCGCTCATGGTCTTCCTTCACACACCTCTAGGGTGATCCATGACGACGACCCCGGAGGCATTCCCATGGCCACTTCAGCCGACGACGTGGAGGTCGTCGACGTGCCCGCCGAGAGCCGGTTCGTCGTGCGCCGGAACGGGACGGTGGCCGAGTTGGTCTACCACGTGCGGGGCGACCGGCTGGTGCTCGTCCACACCGAGGTCCCCGACGAGATGAGCGGGCACGGCATCGGCGGTCACCTGGTTCGGGCGGCCGTCCGCCGCGCCCGATCGGATCATCTGACGATCGTGCCGTGGTGCCCGTTCGCCCGTCGGTGGCTGCAGGAGCACCAGGACGCCGTGGCCGACCTGACCATCGACTGGGATACGCCGCCCCCGCCCGCGGAGTGACGGCCCCGGGCCATCGCATCGTCACGCACTAGGTTCGGTCGTGGAAGGCAGTCTGATCGATCCACCCAGGGGGTGCCGGTGACGAGGGCCGACGAGAACCGCGCTGTGATCGAGGGGTTCTGGCACGACCTGTACCGCCAGGACCTCGCCGCCGCCGCGGCCCGCTTCCATCCCGACGGGGAATACACGGATGTCTCGACCCCCGAGGACGACGTCGCCCGTGGTCCCGACGAGATCATCGAGGCGGCTGACGCTGGCCTTCGGCAAGCTGGCCGGGCTGTCCGACGAGCGGCGGCACCTGGTGGCCCGCGACGACGCCGTCATGACCGAGCACGTCGAGCACTGGGAATGGCCGACCGGGGAGACCATGGCGCTCCCCGTGGCGTCGGTCCACGAATTGCGCGACGGCATGATCACGAGATGGTGGGACTACTGGGAGATGAACGTGCTGACGGCCGCGGCCCCCCAGTGGTGGTTCGAGCATGTCATGCAGGGCTGGAAATGATTACCGTGGCCCCATGCCGGGTCCCTCTGTCGTCGAGACGTGGGGGTCGTCCGCCGCTGAGCGTGACGCTGCGTACCCGTGTGACGGCCTCATCACGCAGCCGGACCTCGTCTTGTTCCGGGCCGTCGATGTCGCCGCCCCTCCCCCGCTCGTGTTTCGCTGGTTGTGCCAGCTTCGCGCCGCGCCCTACAGCTACGACCTCATCGACAATCGTGGTCATCGGAGCCCCCGATCACTGACGCCCGGGCTCGGCGCGCTCGAGGTGGGGCAGCGCTTCATGATCTTCCGCCTCGTGTCCTTCGAGGAAGGCTCGTCGATCACTCTCGATTCGACAACGCGGCTGTTCGGTCGGGTCGCAATGACCTACCGGGTCTCACCCGGCTCGGACGCCCTCAGCCGCCTGGTCGCCAAGCTCACGGTGGCCGTGCCTCCCGGCCCACTCGGACTGATCCATCGGCACCTCTTGCCGGCCGGCGATCTCATCATGATGCGAAAGCAACTGCGCACCCTCAAGGCGCTGGCCGAGCGGGAGCGCATCGGCGCCCGAGTCCGCCGAAGGCCTGTCGTAGGTCAGTGATCGAGAAGGCGAAAGGCAAGTCGCCGCCCCCGGCCTTGCTTCATGGCCAGCGCGATCCACAACTGAAACAGGTTGTCGATGAGGAGCTCCTGGTCCTCCCCGACATAGACGGGACGTAGCCCCACATCCTCGATGACGGCCTCGACCGTGGTCCGGTCCGCCTCGGGAGCGGAGAAGAACATGTCGGCCTTCCCGTCAGCAAAGACGGGATCGGCCAGGTTCTCACCGCCCAGCGTGTTGAAGGCGCGGGCGTAGCGAACGGTCGGCGGGAGACTGGCGCGGCCGTTCGCCACCGCTGCACCCATTTGGTTCGTCGCGTCAATGACGAGCTTGCCGTCGAGGGCGTCGCGGTGAGCGGACGTGAGCTCCGCCACGGCGGACCCCGGGAGGGCGAGCACGACCACGTCTGCGTTGGCCAAGGCCTCGCCGATCGGCGCCACCGCCGCCGGCAATCCTGCGGCGTCCCCCCCACCGGGATCGCGAGATCCGAAGGTCACGTGGTGGCCGGCCCCCGCGAGGGCCCGCCCGAGAGTCGTGCCGATGAAGCCGGGTCCGATGATGGCGATGTTCATCTGCTTCCACTCTTGGAATCGCCGAAGTCGGGCAAGAAGCTGAAGCGCACGTGGCGCCGCGGATTGTCCGCGTTCAGATCCACCAGGACGAGGGACTGCCACGTCCCCAGCGCGACCCGGCCCTCGAGCGCGGGCAGCATGACGGAGGGGCTGATCAGGACGGGCACGAGGTGATCCGCCCCGTGACCCGGGGCGCCGTGGGCATGGCGGTAGCGGCTGTCGCGTGGGAACAGCCGATCGAGGGTGGCCAACAGATCGGCTTCGGACCCCGAGCCCATCTCCATCAGGGCCAGCCCGGCGGTGGCGTGCGGCACGAATGCGTTGACCAGACCGTCGCCGCGTCCGCGACAGAACCGCTCCAGGTCCGGTGTCAGGTCGACGAGCCGCTCCCTGGACGTGTCGATGTCGATCTCGACGGTCTGCATCGGCCACCAGTCTGCCCGTTGGGGCGGTCCGTCAGGGCCGCACCGTGGCGGTCACCCCCGGGAAGGCGCGGCCCAGGCCCTGGCCGAGCCCGACGGGCCTCCGGTCGATCCCCAGGGCCCAGCGCAACTGCGCAGTCACCGCCTGGTCGATCAGGGGCCAGGCCTTGGGCGGCGACACGTCGGGGGCGCTGCACCCGTCGACGGCGATCGCCAAGAACGAGGGTGGCAGATGCAGCTGCTTGACGAACTTCACCAGGCCGCCTTGGGCGGCGCCGATGGTGCACGCGTCGGCAAAGACGTTGTGGCCGGCCTTGTGCACCAGGATGAGCCGCTTGGGAGGCGGGAGGCGCTTGAACAATTTGAGCGTGTCGCCCGGGTTGACCACCTTGTCGGCCGTGCCCTGCATGATCATGCCGGGCTTGGACGGCGGCGGGGTGCCCGGAGCCGGCGCCAGGCCGATGTAGGCACGGACGTCGCTGTCGCCGGCGAAGGTGATGGCGGCGCCCCCGCCGGCCGAGTGGCCGAGCGAGGCAACCCGGTGCAGATCGAGCTTGCCGCTCAGGAGGTCGTCCGGCGCGGTGTTCATGACGCGGACGAGGTCCAGCGCCTCCCGCAGGTCGGTGACGTCGTCCTGCCCACGGCCGGTGGTCCCGCTGAGGACGGCCTTGAGGTCGCGGGAGCGGTGATCGGGTGCCACCACGACGAACCCCCAGGTGGCCAAGTGGTCGGTCAGGAACGTCGACTGTTCGGGGTAGCCGCCGTAGCCGTGACTGAAGAGCACGACCGGGAACGCGCCGGCGTCGGAGAGTGGCACACCCTGGTACGAATCGGTGGGCAACGTGGTGGGAAGGTTCGCCGGGAGACCCGCCGGGACGGGCGCCGTCGGAGAACCGGTGAACCAGCGCAGGAGGTTCACCGTGTAGGTGGGCTTGCCGACGACGGCCATCGGGTCGACCGGGTAGGTGATGACCACGGTGTCGCCCTCGGGGGTGGTCTCGAAGGCGACGCCTGCCCGGTAGGGGCCGTTCCCGGCGAACGCCGTGTCGGGATTGCCACTCGGCACGGGCGGCTGGTCGTCGGGCAGGCCGTGCGTCGCCGTGCTGGCGCCGGCCGGCGGCGCCAGCAGACCCGCCCGCGAGCACCGTGGCCGTCAGGGCGCCGCCCCAGACGGCCACGGCCCAGACGGTGCAGACGATGCAGACGTGCAGACGGTGCAGACGGCCCAGGGGGTGCACCATCGACGTCTTCGCCGCATCGAGCCTCCCAGCCGCGATGGGCGGCCCGAGTGAAGATCGGCCACGGCTTCAGAAGCGGGAGAAGAACTCGAGCAGGTGCCGCGCGACCTCGTCGGCGTGCGTGAGGATGCCGATGTGCCCGGCTCCTGCGACTTCGCGGTACTCGCACCCCGGGATGGTCTCGGCGGCCTGGCGGGCGTAGCGCGGTGGCGAGTCGACGTCGTGCTCGAAGGCGAGCACGAGGCAGGGAACCCGCACCTCGGGCCAGCGGGTGGTACGCACAGGGTCGCTCGACCAGGCGAGCGCGGCCTCGTACTGGCCGAGGCGCCCGGGGTTGGGCCAGACCGGCAGGTCCCCGATCAGCGACAGCCAGGTGCTCACGACCTCCGAGTCCTGAATGTCGGCGATGGGCAGATAGCGCAGGGTCTCGGTGGCGTAGAAGAGGGGAGGCAGGTCGTAGTCCAGGCGTGCGAGGTCGCGCTCGACGGTCGTGATGGCGATCTCCCATGCCGTCGGCTGGTTGGCGCTGCCCATGAGCGCGGCGGCCCGGACGCGCTCGGGATGGTCGAGCACCAGCATCTCGGCGATCCATCCGCCCATGGAGTGCCCCGCGACGCGCACCGGTTCCTCCCACCCGAGGTGGTCGAGCAGGGCGAGGGCATCGGCCACCATGTCGTCCACGCGGTAAGGGGCGGGCGGCGAGGACGACGGCGCCACCCCGCGGTTGTCGAAGGTGGCCACGCAGTACCCGGCGCCGACGAGCGCCGGGACGAGCGACAGGTGCCACGCCGCGGCGGGCTGGCCGCAGCCGGCGATGAGCAGCAGCGGCGCCCCGTCACCCGCTCACCTCGTAGGCGAGCGTGACCCCGTTGGCGCTGGTCTCAGGAATGGAGCACCTCCGACAGGAGCTTGGGCGCCACGTTGCGCCCGGTGAGCAGCACCACGGTTTCCCTGCCGTCCGCGTCGGGGACCACCACGCCCGCCCGCAGGGCCGCGATGCCCACGGCGCCGGCCCCCTCCAGCACCAGACCCATCTTGCTGGCGGAGAAGGCCATGGCCGAGCGGATGTCGGCCTCGCTCACGGTGCGTACCTCCACGCCGTGCGCAAGCGCAATGTCGACGGTCACAGCACCGGGTTCGAGGTTGCCGGCCAACCCGTCGGCCACGGTGGGCTCGACGTCGATCGGCACGATGGCACCCGCCGACAGTGCCGTGCTCATTGAAGGCGAGGCTTCGGACTCGACCCCGACGATGCGCACACCCGTCCCCTCCAACCCGAGGATGACACCGGCCAACAGGCCGCCACCCCCGCAGGGGACGACGACGGTGCCCAGATTCGGCACCCGCTCCAGGAGCTCAGGGGCCACCGTCGACTGCCCGGCGATCACGTCGGGGTCGTTGTAGGGCGAGACGTAGCGGCTCCCGTCGTGGGTCGCCAGCTCGAGCGTGTGCGTCTCCGCGTCGCGATAACCCTCGCCGTGGAGGACCAGGCGCAGGTCGAACCGCTGGAGCGCCGAGACCTTGGCCGCCGAAGCCCCCGTGGGCACGACGACGGTCACCTGGGCGCCGAGCTTCGACGCGGCATAGGCCAGGCCGAGCCCGTGGTTGCCGGCCGAGGACGCCACCACGGCACGACCGGGTTCGGCCTCCAACGTGGCCGAGACCGCGGCCAGTCCGCCGCGCACCTTGAACGATCCCGTGGGCTGGAACGTCTCCACCTTGACCGAGACCGACGACCCCAGCTGCGGGGTGCCGACCACGGGCGTCACCGCGAGGAAGCGGCGCACCGCCTTCCACGCCGCCTCCATGTGGGCCGGGCCGGGGACATCCACCTCTCGCACGGGCCCAGTCTGGCTGAGGCGCGCCTGGCATGCTGATCGCCGTGTGGAGCGGGACCAGGACGGTCGACGGTGCGACGGTGCAGGTGCATGCCGACACAGCAGCCATGGCCCGGGCCGCCGCGGACGAGGCGCTCGAGGTGATGCGGGCCGCAGTGCAGGCCCGCGGCGCCGCCCATGTGATGTTCGCCACCGGGAACTCCCAGCTGGCCTTCGTGCGCGCGCTGGTGGAGGAGACCTCCGGGGTGCCCTGGGCCGAGACCGTGGTTTTCCACATGGACGAGTACGTCGGGGTCGGGCCCGACCACCCGGCCGGCTTCCAGCGCTGGATCCGCGAGCGCATCGTGGAGCCCGCCCGCCCGAGAGCGGCCTACTACGTCGAGGGGCTCGGCGACGCGCAGGCCGAGTGCGGCCGCTACTTCGAGCTCCTCCAGCGCCATCCGCTCGACCTGTGCTGCCTCGGGATAGGCGAGAACGGGCATCTCGCCTTCAACGACCCGCCGGTGGCCGACTTCGCCGACCCGCGGGATGTGAAAGTTGTCGAGCTCGAGGCCGCCTGCCGCATGCAACAGGTGCACGAGGGCCACTTCACGGACCTGCACGACGTCCCGACGCACGCCATCACCGTCACGATCCCGGCGCTCCTGCGGGCCGGCCGCGTCCTCGCGATCGTGCCAGAGGCGCGCAAGGCAGCACCGGTGCGCGCCGCACTGACCGGACCGATCGGGCCGTCGTGCCCCGCATCGGCGCTGCGGACGATCTCTCGCGCCACCATTCACCTCGAGCCTGACTCGGCGCGGCTGCTCCCCGACTGAGCGGGCCCCGGCGGCGCGGGCGTCAGTCGTGCCCGCTCCCCCGTCACGTCGTAGAGGTGGTGGACCGGGTCGTGGATCATGTACCGGGCGAAGCCGGCCACGGTGAAGGAGGCGCCGTCGCTGCGCCGTCCCCGCCGCTGCCACTGCGCGCCCCTGACCGCATCGAAGGAGACGGCCAGCCGAGCTGCGGCCTCCGACAGCTGCGCTGCCACCGCGACAGGCTCCTGTCCGAGGTAGCGCTGCTCGACCGCCGTCTCGTCCTGGTCCCAGTTCGGATAGAGCGGATCGTCCTCGCACAGCATCAGCCCGAGGCGCGCGCGGTACAACACGCAGACGTCGCGGACGTGGCAGGCGTACTCCAGGGGCGACCAGCGGTCGTCGGAGGGGCGGCGCCGGAGCTCCGTGACCGGCCTGCGCAGGACGCCGGCCCACGCGTCGGCGTTGGACCGCAACAGTGGCGCGACCGACCCGGGCGGCAGCGACGACGCGTCGAACCCGCACTCGGGGCAGGGGCGCTGCAGCACCCAGGTCCAGTCCTTGCCGTCGGGCACGATGGGCACGGTGGGCACATCATGCCCCCTCGTCGCGGTGGACCCAGGTGAGGAGGTCGGCCGACGCCATGGTGGCGACGCGGGCCCGGTAGCGGGCGAGCTCGTCGGCGCTGAGGAGCCCCCGGCCGTCGCCCGAGACGCCCCGGCGGAAGAACGCTGCCGGATCCTTCAACACCCCGAGGCCTTCGGCAGCGTGCCCGCCGTCGCGCATCGCCTCGAACGTCGCCGCGTGGACCAGCGCGGGCCAGCGGGCCTCGTCGACGGGGATCCCGAGCACCCCCGACAGCCGACGCATGGTGCCGTCGAGGTCGGAGATGAGGTCGTCGTAGTGCACGAGCACGACGTTGGGCCGATGGCGGCGGGCCCAGGCGTCGGAGAGGTGGAGCATCGCTCCGGGCAGGGTGTCGAGCCACTCCCGGGGGTCGCCGTCCCACTCGACGAAGCCCAGCAGCCACTCGTGGAGCGGCGGGCGGGGCGGCCGCGGCGTCTCGGGCTGCCCGGTGAGCTCGGCCATGCGCCGGCGGTCGATGTTGTCGCTGTGGTGATAGAGCGAGACCGCCACGTCGAGCGGGTGGCGGCCCACGACGATGTAGGTGGCCCCTTCGTCGAGGGGCACGCCGTCGAGGGGCGTGTGGGTCTTGATGACTCGTCGGTGCGTCTGCGCGGCGAGGCGTCTGAACACCTCCTCCTTGGGCAGGACGAGGAAGTCCAGCCAGGGCGAGATCCCGGCCAGGCGTCCGGGCAGGTCAGGGGTCTGGAAGACGAGGAGGAGGCAGATCATCTGGACCCATGTCGTGCCCGACTTGGAGCGGGTGCTGACCACGATGTCACCCGGCCGGAAAGGGAAGTCCCACCAGCGGGCGCTGTCCTCGTCGGGCGACGTGTAGTGGAAGAGCTGTGCGGCTACTCTGACCGGACCCGGCCGTCGGTCTGGTTCCTCTCTCATGCAACCAGCATCGCGGACCGTGCCCGCCCCTCTGCGAAGCCACGGCAACCACATCGAACCCGTCGGGCAACGACGGGGCAATGACGGATCCGTAGGTTTCGGGCACGGAGGTCTGGGGGGGCGCCTGGCGGGAGCCGGGTGCTCGACGGAGGGAATTTGACGATCGCGATCGGTTCGGGGCAGCAGGGTCTGGATGTGCGCGGGATGGCGCCCCGGCCGCGACGGCGGCGGAGACTCAAGCGCATCCTGATCATCACCGGATCGGCCTTCTTGGCCCTGCTCGCAGTGGCCGCCTCGTGGATCGGGATCAGCATCTATCGCATCGACCACGCCGTCCACCATGTCGGCGTGCCGGCGTCGCTACTGGCGAAGGGCAAGAACGACCTCCTGGCCATCGTCAAGGGCCCCAACCACAGCGAGCAGATCTTCGTCTTCCACGACTCGGGCGGGCATACGAACGTCTTGAAGATCCCGAACGCACTCGGGCTGCCCCTTGCCGGTGGGGACACCGTCCCGATCCGGACGTTCAGTCTCCACGCGCCCACCGCCATCATCGCCGGGCTCTCACGCCTCGGCATCCCCGTGAGCCACTACGTGGGCGTGGACCTGCACATGGTCGCCCCGTCCTCGAGCCTCGGGCGGCTGGCCACCGGGAGGCTCTCGGTCACGTCGCTGATCTCGGACCCAACGGGCACCACCGGGCTGCTCGAGCAGGTGGCCTCGCACATCTATCTCGGACCCGGGACCCCGGTCTCCGCTGTCCTCTCGCTGATGGACGTCCCCACGGCCAACCCCGTTTCGGTCCCCACCTCCAAGAGCGGGGACGGCACCGTCGTGCTCGCGTCGGCGTTCGACACGATCCTGCGCGGCTTCCTGTAGCGGCCATGAAGCACCGGCGGGGCGGGGGACGGAGCGGGTGGGATCGGCTCCGGCACGCCTTGGCGCCCGAGTACCACGAGCCCGAGCCTGCCCCGGTGACCGACGCCGAGCCACCGGCGCGGGGCCCCGGAACGAGCGGCGAGATCGGGGTCCAGGCCTCGCTCGACCAGGTCCTCCGGCATGCTGCCGAGGCACGGGAAGTTCCGCCCGACGACGCCTGAAGAGCATCGGGGTCCCCCCTCAGTCCGCGTGGCCGGAGCCCTCGGGGCCGAGCCAGCGATCGAGGAAGGGCAAGGCGTCGGTGCCGTGCCACTGGTGCCCCCCCTCGAAGACGTCGTGCACCAGGCGCTCGCCGGCGCCGTAGTGCTCGTAGACGAGACGCGTGCGCCGCACCGACTCGGCCGCCGTGGCGACCGGGAACAAGTCGTCTTCGGTGCCGGTCTCGACGAGCATCGGCCTCGGGGCGACGAGGGCGCCGAGGTCCTCGTGCTCCAGTCGGCCGAGCATGCCGAACAAGATCTGGGAGCCGCACATGTTCCACGGCATCTTGTGGCTCTCGGCCCACGACGAGAAGTAGCCGCTCACCACCGACGCGGCGACTCGGTGGTCGACAGCAGCGGTGAAGAGGGTGACGGTCCCACCGTAGGAGATGCCGACCATGCCGATGCGGGCCGGATCGACGAGCGGGTGCTGCTCCAGCAGGTCCAGGCAGCGGCGCAGGTCCCAGATGTTCTGGGCCAGCGGGTTCCAGCCCGCCATGGCGGCATGGACGAGGTTGGTGTCGCACGCGTAGTGGTCCTCGGGGTTCCAGTCGAGGCGCTCCCCGAAACAGCGCAGGTCGGGCGCCAGCACGACGTACCCTCTGCGGGCCAGCTGGAGGGCGTAGTCGGCGTTCGGCATGGCGGTGTGCTCCAGCCCGACCACCTGTGACTTGCCCGGCCCATGCCCATGGCAGGCCAGGACGGCCGCGCCGGGAGCCGAGCCGATGCGCTCATCGGGGACCAGCAGGTACGCGGGGACCGACATGGTGTCCTCGGTGTCGAAGACGACCTTGTCCCGCCGATAGCCGTCGCACGCCACCGACTCGAGGGTCTCTGCGTTCAGGGCGACGGGCGTGGGTTGCGGTCCGAGGAGCTCGGTCAGGCGGGCGCGGCGGCGCTCCGACCAGGCACCGACGGTGGCAGGGTCGCCCTCGGGGAGCGGATCCTCGTGGGTCGTGGTGGCCAGCCGGGTCATCCACTGGTACCAGGGCGAATAGTTCCGGGCGGGCGGGGTGAAGACGAGGCCCCCGGTGTCAGCGCTCATGGACGGCCCTTTCTCGCGGAGTGACCGACGGGAATCGGGCGGTCGGTGACCGGTGTCGGTGCTGGACCAATGTAGGCGGGCGAGGTTCTCTGCTCTTGGCGCGCCTGCGGGCATTTTCTCCAAACTGTAAACGAAAACGTTGATAGCGTGGCGGAGGTGGCCCCGCCGGCTGGTCGGCTGGTCGGCTGCGTCGGGTCGTTCGGGCTGGTCGCCGCATGGGTTGTTCGGCTGTGCGAATGGGCGCGCCGGCGGCCCGCGTGCCACTCGGGCACAATTGCAACGTGACCCTTGCCGCCTCCGTCAGCGTCCAGCCGATCGCCCCCACCATCGGGGCAGAGATCTCGGGTGTGGACATCTCCCAGCCGCTCGCCCCCGAGATCGTGCACGCCATCCGTGAGGCGCTGAATACCCATCACGTCGTCTTCTTCCGGGAGCAGGCCCTCACCGCCGAGCAGCAGGCAGACTTCGCCCGCCAATTCGGCACCGTCACCGAGGCACACCCGGTGCTGCCCTCCATCGACGAGAGCCCCGAGGTGCTCGCCATCGACGGCAAGGTGGACCGTGCGAGTTGGTGGCACACCGACGTCACATTCTTGGAGACGCCGGCCATGGGCTCCATCCTCTACATGCTCGAGGCGCCCGAGGTGGGGGGCGACACCATGTGGGCGAGCCTGCAGGATGCCTACGACGGGCTGGCTGCGCCGGTGCGCGCCATGTGCGAGCAGCTGATCGCGATCCACCACGATCCGTGGTTCGCGGCCGACGTGGCCGAACGGGGCGGGTACGAATGGGACGGCACCTGGCGGGACAAGCTGCTTCCGGCTCTCCACCCGGTGGTGCGCACCCACCCGGAGTCGGGACGCAACGGCTTGTTCGTCAACCGCCAGTTCACCCGCACCATCTTCGGGCTCTCGGACAACGAGAGCAACGCCATCCTCGAGATGCTCTACAACCACTGCGCCAAGCCCGAGTACACGTGCCGCTTCCGCTGGCGGGCCGGATCAGTCGCGTTCTGGGACAACCGGGCCACGCTGCACTACGCGCTCGACGACTACGGGGACGCGCCCCGTTTCGCGCACCGGGTGACCCTGCGGGGTGACAAGCCCTACGGGCCGGCGATGCCGCTGCCCGCCGGCTGACGGACCCGTTGGGGGCGGCCGGCCTCGGGGCCGACCTCGGTGTCGCCTCAGCGGCGTTCGTCGGCACCAACATCGACAACGGCCTGGTGACCATGGCCATGGTGGCGGGCGCGCCCCTCGAGCGGGCTCACCGCATCGCCGCGGGTCAGGTGCTCGGCTTCGCGCTGCTCGTCGCCGTGGCCGTCGGGGCGGCCGCCGTGCTCTTCGAATTCTCGGCGGCGGTGGTCGGGCTCCTCGGCCTGGTACCCCTGGTCATCGGCGTCCGGGGCCTCATCGGGTTACGCAGTCGTCGCGTGGAGCCGGAGGCTGGAGCAGGCGGCCGCCGGCCGCATCGCTCGAGACCGGCCAATCGGGTGGTCGGCCGGAGCCTCACCGCGGCGGCACTGGTCACGATCGGCGCCGGCGGCGACAACCTGGCCGCCTATATCCCCCTCTTCCGGGTCGGTGGCTTCACGAATTTCGCAGCAATCGCAGTCGTGTTCGTCATCGGGGAAGCAGTTCTGACTGCACTGATCCTGAGCGGAGGTCGCCACCCCAAGGCACGGAGGGTGATGGCGGGTCTGGGCACCGTCGCCGTTCCCGTCCTGCTCTGCGCGGTCGGCGTACTGGTCATGGTCCAGGCGGGGACGTTCTCGCTGCTCTGAAGCCTCGCAAGAACTTTTCTGTCGGGACTGTCGATTTGGGAATGCCCCGTTCGTGTAGGTGGTGACAGGCCGGCGCGAGGTCGGGCTGACGACCGATGGAGGGTAGGACGATGAGCAAGATCGTGGTCACCGAGTTCGTGTCGCTCGACGGCGTCATCGAGGAGCCGAGGTGGACCTTCGACTTCGACCGGGCGGCCGAGGGTGACACGTTCAAGTACGAGGAGTTGTTCGAGGCCCAGGCGCTCCTGCTCGGACGGGTCACGTACGAGGGCTTCGCCGCGGCCTGGCCCGACATGGGGCACGACGAGTTCGGGCGGCGGATGAACACCATTGAGAAGTACGTTGTTTCATCCACCCTCGCCAACGAGGACGCATCGTGGGGCAAGACAACGGTGCTGCGGGGCGACGTCGTGGCCGAGGTTGCCCGGCTCAAGAACCAGGCGGGCGGAAACCTGCTCGTCGCGGGCAGCGCGGAGCTGGTGCAGACCCTGGTGGCACACGACCTGGTGGACGAGTATCGCCTGATGATCTTCCCGATCATCCTCGGTGCGGGCAAGCGCATGTTCCCGCCGTCCCTGCCCCGACCGTCGACCTTGTCGGTCACGAACTCACAGACGGTCGGGTCGGGCGTCGTGCTCCTGAACCTCTCGGCCCACGCCGACGGTGCGTCGTGACCCCGTCTCGCTCACCCGGGCCGCGGTGCGCACGAAACCAGCGATTCTGAGCTATCCCGTACACAGAGTGCGCACGAAATGGTCCGAATGCCCCATGGCGGGTCGTCCGGATTCATTTACGTTGGAAGATGCGCCAGGTCGCGACGCCTGCTGCGCAAAGGGGGAAGGCGGTCATGCGGCGACGCACCCGGGGGCGGCGGGCCCCTGTTCGGCCACGACCTGTGGTCGTTGCTCAGGTAGGCGTGACCGTGCTGTTCTCCTTGGTCGTCGCTGCGCCGACCTCGGCACATGCCGATACCGGAGTGTCATCAGTGCTGATCTCGAATGCGCTGCCGGGCATGGTCGAGGCGCCCCCCGGATCTCTGAACGGCGCCCTGACGCCGTCGGAGCTCAACTCGACGCTCGGTAGTTCGGGACCCACGGGTGCACTCGGCCAAGCCATCGCCGACGGCGACGTCAGCGCGTACGTCCGAACCTGGTCGAATCAACCGCCGAACGGCGCCTTCATCCAGGTCATCGCGGCGCAGTTCCCGAGCTTGGCCGACGCCTCGGCGGCGCTCGCCGGCGCAGATCACGCGGTGAGCGGGATCCACTTCGGTCACTTTCCGGTGCCCGAGATCCCCCAGGCGGAGGGGTTCAGCGTGATCGCGAACTCCGAGGCCGGGGTTGTGACCGAGAGCGTCGTTCAGTTCGCCAAGGGCGCTGTCCTCTTCGAAGTGGCGGCGGGCCAGGTCACCACGGCGGTCAATTCCGGCGCGCCCGAGCTCAGCGATGCGGACGCTGTTCAGATTGCCCGCCAGCAGGCGGCCCTGGCGCCCGGCCCGGCCCTTGGACCGACCGATCCGAGCGCCAACATGACTTCGAACACGGCGTACCAGGCTGGGCGGTACTTTGGCGTGGCGGTCCTGACCGTTCTCGTCGCCGGCCTGATCGTGTTGCTCGTCCAGCGACGGAGCAAGCGCCAGATCGCCGTTGCGCTGCCCGCGGCAGGTGTTGGACGCCCCGTTTCCTCCACCCGTGGGTGGCGGTGGGCCGGACTCTTCGTTTGGTGGCTCACCCGAGGTGGCGGGTTCGTCTGCCGGCCGGAGCGGCGCCGCCCTGCTCGAACGGCCAACTGCCAGAAAGGCAAACGTCTTCTACTGCAGTTGGTGTGGGGAGGCGGTGGCGATTGGACCTCATGTTGCTCACGACTGCGGGCCACGTGATCGCCCTGGCATCTACTGCATGAACTGCGGAACGCAATTCCAAGAGGGAGCGGCGGTCTGTGCATCGTGCGGAGACCGCAAGCTGCAATGAACGGCCTCAGCGGTTCGAGCCCAATGGGTGTCAGCCCGTTCGGAGAGCGGATGCGATGATCAAGGACGTGCGCTCTGTCGCGTGGGTGCATCACGGGTCGGCGAGTGGCGGTCTGCTTCGGCCCGGTCGACGCCGCCGCTGGCCCGTTGCACCATGCCGTGCTTGACTTCGATGCCACCACGAGACACGCGGTGAAGGAGGGCCTATGGAGGACCTGAAGGGAAAGGTAGCCGTGATCACGGGCGGCGCCAGTGGGATCGGAAGGGCTGTGGCGGAACGGGCGGCGGCCGAGGGCATGAAGGTCGTCATCGGCGACATCGAGGAGGGCCCGCTCAAGGACGCCGAGGGCGAACTGTCCAGCCTGGGCGCCGAGGCCATGGGCGTGCGGACCGACGTCTCCGATGCCGCGTCGGTGCGAGAGCTCCGCGACAAGGCGCTCGAGCGCTTCGGGGCCGTCCATCTCGTGCACAACAACGCCGGCGTCGGGCTAGGCGGCCTCGATCTGGGAAGTGAGCGAGGAGGACTGGCGCTGGATCCTCGGTGTCAACCTCTTGGGGGTCGTCCACGGCATCGCCACCTTCGTGCCGCTGCTGCTCGAGCAGGGAGAGGGACACGTGGTGAACACGGCGTCGATCGCCGGCCTCGCCACGGCTCCTTTCCTCGGCCCCTACAACGCCACGAAGCAGGCCGTCGTCGCCATCTCCGAGACCCTCTTCAAGGACTTGCAGGCAGTGGGCGCGCCGGCGAGCGTCGGCGTCTCGGTCCTGTGCCCCGGCTTCGTGCAGACCCGCATCGCCGAATCCGACCGCAACCGGCCCGCCTGGGCGGCTCAACCAGAGGCCAACGCCGCCGCGGAGCTACGCGGCGCGATGCAGAACATGGTCGACGGAGGAATTCCGCCGGCCGTCGTCGGCGACCGCGTGATCGATGCCGTACGCACGAATACCTTCTACATCCTCACCCACCCCGAACTGACGCCGGCGCTCCAGACGCGCTTCGACGACATCGTGCGCGGGCGGCCCCCCACCATGACCGCCATCATCTGAGTCGGGCGCCTTTCGCCGAGGCCTGCGCCTCAGGATGCCGGCAGCGGCTTGAACGGCTGCACCGTCACCCAGCAGGTGCCCTGCGGCTTGTGGTTCGTCTTGAGCTTGCATTGGGACGACGGGGGCACGTTGTTGTGGATCTTGACGACCTGGTACTGGATCGGACCGTAGAACTTGGTCGGGCCGAAGGTCCACACCGGCGACAGGGTGCCCGGGTAGTTGGTGATCTTCGACATGGCCTGGGCGAAGGTCCTCCGGTTCAGGTTGGGCCCTGCGTTCTTGGCCGCCGTTGCGAACAGCCGGATGGAACCACACCACGCCTGAATTGGTCCCTGCTCCTCGATGTAGTAGTTCTCCGTGCCCGGAATGGGCTTCGGGTGATAGGAGTGCCAGGTCTGGAAGCACGAGCGCACGCCGGGGTCGTACCCTCCCTGGCTCTGGGGCCGCGCGTCGTCGAAGCCACCGAGGGTCTCCGTCGTGACTCCCTCTTGTCCGTTGAGCGCTGCCTCGTACGGCACTGGGATCAGTCCCAGCGCGACTTCAATGGTGGACTGGTAGTCGCTCAGCAAGAGCTGTGGGTAGTACTGCTGTGCGGCCTCTGCCGCCAAGTAGGGGAAGAACGCGTTCTCCTGCAGCAGGGGGAAGACGGATTGCACGCCCGCGGCCTTGAACCGCTCCACGGCGAGCTGCGCCTGCGAGCTGGTGCTGGCCGACTGGTCCGGGTTGCCGGCCACCGTGGCGACCTGGGGCGTGATCCCCGCCTGCTTGAGGTCCGGGAGCAGGTAGGAATTGAGCGCAGCCTGGTCGCCTGCCTGGTCCGAGACGACGACTCCCACCTTCTTGCCGTGGCCCAGGCGGCCCGAGCTCAGGCCCCACTGCACGGTGGCGGCGAGCACCGGCGCCTGGTCGGGTCCTGTCCACCACAGGTAGGGGGAGCCCATCTGGGTCCAGTTGGTGGTGGTGCTCCACGCGCTGATCAGCGGGGTGTGGCCCTGCTCGGTGACGCAGAGCTGGTTGTCCCCCGTCCACGTCCCAATGCCGTCGATGACGGCGAACACGGCCGGGTTCCCCTGCGTCCATTGCTGGCAGAGCGATTGCATGTTGGCATTGTTGGCCGGATCGAAGCTGACGATCATCGGGTTGATCTTGCGTCCGTTGATGCCACCGGAGTGGTTGATCTGGTTGACGTAGAGGTTGATGGCTGCCGTCTGCTCGTTGTACTCCTTGTCCGTCGAGAACCCGAAACGACCCGCTTCGCTGTTGACCGCGACGACGGGGAACACGACGTTGATGGTGGTCGCGCTGACCCCTCGTGTGCTCGTGCTTGCCGCGCTGATCGGCGTCCCTCCGGTCGGCGGGGTGCTCGCCACTTCAGCTGCCCCTGCACTCCCTGCGCCGCCCGGTGTGCCCGACGGCGCGAGGACGAGCCAGGCCACCAGCCCGACGACGATGGCGATCACGATGGCGACGGTGCGCACCTGCATCGCCAGGGGGCGACGGCGCAGGCGCCGCCAGGACCGGCCCAAGGGCGCCAGGGGGTTGGGCGCCCCCCGATGCGCAGACACATCCATGCTCATTTCCATCCTCACGCTCCTTCATGGCGGTCTGCGCCGCCGTCCTCCCCCATCGGTCCCGATGCCAAAAGGGCCTCGTCGCTTGCACCAAGGTAGGCGGCCAGGGCCTTCGGGTCAGCGCGGATCACGTCGGGCGCTCCGGCGGCCACCACGTGACCCAGCTCCATGACGACGACGGTCGAGCAGAGCTCGAAGACGAGGGGCACGTCGTGCTCCACCAGGACGATCGTCGTGTCGGCAACCTGATGCAGCCGCCGCAGCAAAGGAATGAACGCTTCGGCCTCCCGCTGTGCGATTCCCGCGGTCGGCTCGTCGAGGAGGAGCAATCTGGGCCGCGACAGCACGATGGAGGCAAGGTCCACCACCCGCCGCGTCCCCGTGGACAGTTCCGCCGTCCGGTGGTGGCGGAAGCGTTCGAGCCCGAAGGCGACGATGACCTGGTCGACCGCCTCCAGCTTGCGCCGCTCGGCCCGACGGGCCCAGGGCAGGCGGAGTGTCGTCGGGAGTACGGCGACCTCTTGGCGCGCATCCTCGCTGAGCAGCAGCACGTCGAGGACGGTCAGCTCGGGGAAGAGACGGCAGTCCTGGAAGGAGCGGACCATCCCGACCGCCAGGCGCTCCTCGGGGAGGTACTCGGCCAAGTCGACGCCGTCGATGCGCACCCGGCCCGAGTGCGGCGTCACCAACCCCGAGATGACGTCGAGCGTCGTCGTCTTTCCCGAGCCGTTGGCGCCGATGAGCCCGACGATCGCACCCGGCTCGGCGTCGAACGTCACCCCGTCGAGCGCGTGCACGCCACCGAATCGCACGCTCACCTTGTCGACATTGAGGTGGGCGGGGTGAGCGGACGGCGGCGACTGGGGGCGACGGTGGTCATTGCTCGGCTCCGTCGGCGGCGAGCGACGAAGCCACCGGGGGGCCGGCACGGCGCTGCGACAGCCGCTCTTGGGCGGCCCGGATCCCCATGGTCACGAGGTCGCCGAAGCGGCGCAGCAACTCGGCCAGACCCCCGGGCAGGTACAGGATGAAGGCGATCAGCCCCAGGCCGCTCGTGATGAACTGGATCGTCTGGTTGGAGCCGAAGATCGCCGGCAGGCCCTCGAGGTAGAGGGCGCCCAGGATCGCGCCGGAGATGGAGCCCAGGCCGCCGATGACCACCATGGAGATGATGACGAACGACGTCGTGGGGTCGAACGTGAGGTCCGTATTGTTCAGCTGCTGGGTGGCGAAGGCGAAGCAGACACCTGCGTACCCGGCCATGAATCCGGACAGCCCGAACGCCAGGAGCTTGGTGCGCAGGACCGGGATCCCCATCGCGGCGGCCCCGAGCTCGTTGTCGCGGACGGCGACCAGGCGGCGCGCCACGCCCTTGTCGCGCCAGATCCTCACCATGTAGACGGACAGCAACAGCACGCCCAGGGAGAACCAGGCGAAGGACCGCTGCGAGGTCAAGCTGATGCCGAACAACGACGGACGGTTGATGAACGTGTAGCCCGGGTTGGGCAGACCCGTGCACAGCGTCTTGTCGATTCCCGGTACCGTGATGCACGGAGTGGCCAGCACCGCGTTCTGCATGAAGATGGCGAACGCCAAGGTGGTGACGGCGAGGAAGAGCCCGGGCATGCGGAGTGCGGGCAACCCCACGATGATCGCGACCAGCGCGGTCACCGCTCCGCCGTAGAGCATCACGACGGGCAGCGGGAGCGAGGTCCCCAGGTGGACCGCGACGAGCGCTCCGACCGCCACCAGTCCGAACTGCCCGAGCGACACCTGCCCCCCCCACCCCGTGAGCATGGTCAACGACAGGGCGACGACGGCGTAGATGCAGATCTGGCTGAACAAGACGTTGTTGCCAACCGACAGGACGAAGGGCAAGAGGACCGAGAGCACGACGATCAACCAGACCCCCGACGTCGAGACCCGGCGGCGCAGCTGGTCGACCGTCCGCATCGTTGTCGCCGCACCGTGCTGCCAAGTGCTGCGCTCTCCCGTCCTGGCCCCCTTGCGCAGGGCACCGACTCGCACCAGCAGGACGGCCATCACCACGATGAAGACCACCAGCTGCTGCTTGGCCGGAGACGGGACGTTCCAGGCCAGCACCTCGAGGAAGACCCCCATCCCGACGCCGGCGATGAAGGCCACGGTCAGGTTGACCATGGCTCCGATGAGCGCCGCCGTCAGCGCGTAGAGCAAGAGGTCCGGCGACAGCGCCTGGGTGAGAGCGCTGGTCTGGTTGGGGGCGTTGAGAATGGCTGTGAACGCCGACAGCGCGCCGGCCACCGTCCACGTCAGCGTCGAGGTGCGACGTATCCACACGCCCGAGAGTCGGGCCGAGTCGGCGTTCTCCGACATGGCCCGCATCGCGAGTCCCCACGATGTGAACCGGACCGCCAGCACCAGGGCGACGGTGACGATGGGGGCCACGATCAGCGTGAGCACCTCGGTGGGCGTGATGATGAACGGGCCGAGCGAGAAGGACAGGTCGAAGGGCACCGGCACGGGCTTGTAGAGGTTCGACGGCCTGATGAACGGCAGGGCGGTGAGGGCGAGCAGCACGTAGCTGAGCCCGATGGTGGCCACCATGACGAGCACCCGCGGACGAGTGAAGAGGCGCCGCAGCACCAGTTCCGACCCGGCGCCGACGGCGGCGGCCAACCCGACGGAGAGCACCAGGGAGAACCAGTAGTTGAACTTGAAGTCGGCGGTGAGCTTGACGAGGAACACTGCTGCGATGACGCCGATCTGGCCCTGGGCGAAATTGAGCACCCGGTTGGTGCGGTACACGAGCACCAGGCCCAGAGCCAGCAGGCCGTAGCCCAGGCCGTAGAAGACGCCCTGGACGAGAACGAAGTTGGGTGCCGAAAGGGCGAACAACTGCGCCTAACCCAGGCCGGCGGCCGCGGTGCCGAGGAAGACCGGGCGCAGCAGGTCGTCGCGGGCCATGAGCTCCGTCGTCGGGCCGTCGAAGCGGATCTCGCCGCGCTCCATGAAGAAACACCGCTGGGCCAGGCTGAGGGCGCGGTTGAGGCTCTGCTCGACGAGGATCACGGTGGTCCCCGCATCGTTGATCCGTCGCACCATGCCCATGAGGCGCTCGACCGTCATGGGTGCCAGACCCGAGCGCCAGCTCGTCGATCATCAACAGGCGCGGGCCGGTCATCATGACACGCGACAGTGCGAGCATCTGCTGCTCCCCGCCCGAGAGCGTGCCGGCGGGCTGGTCCAATCGGGTCGCCAGCTCGGGGAAGGCTTCGAGTGCCTCGTCGTGGGCCCGCCTGGCGCGGGAGCGGTCTCGTCGTAGGGTGTGGCCCCCGATGCGGAGGTTGTCACGCACGCTGAGCCCGGGGAAGGTCATCTTCCCCCCCACGAGGAGGGCGACGCCCTGGTCGATGATCTGCTCCGGCTCCAGGTAGGTCGAGTTCATGCCGAAGATCCGGATCACCCCGCGGTGCGGGTGCGACAGGCCCGACACGGCGCGCAGGAGCGTTGACTTGCCCGCACCGTTCGTCCCGAGCAACGCCACCATCTCCCCCTCTTCGATCTCGATGTTGACGTCGAAGAGGACCTGGTTGGTGCCGTAGAAGAAGTCCAGATTGTGGATCTGCAGGGCAGGTATCTCACCGCCGGCCTGGCGCCGCTTGCCTTCGGTGTAGCGCTCGATCACGTCCTCGATCACCAGCGTGATGTCGCGGCGCACGTAGCGCGAGCCGACGAAGAGGAGGACCCCGCCGATGGCGCAGACCGGGAAGATCAACGAGAGCGCCACGATGATGCCGTGCAATCCCCCGATCGCGTCGGACACGGCGCCGAGCAGTACCGAGCCGGTGAAGCCGCCGAAGACGAGCGAGTAGACGCCGAACATGGCGAAGCAGATGGTGCGCATCTCGGGCGGTGCGGTGGCGGCCAGCGTCAGGAAGATGCAGATGGCCAAGGGCGACACCGCCGCCTGGCCCAGGAACTGCAGGGTCACGCACCAGCCAGAGCTGGGGCACGTAGAGCGACAGCACGAAGAGCCCCCCGTAGGCCGTGATGCAGATGCCGGCGATGACGAGCGGCCGCTGGGGGGCGCGGCGGAAGTAGCGGTCGCCGAACACGTAGGCGATGGGGAGCCCGAGGAAGGCGGCCAGGCCGATGATGGCGTAGATCTCGCCGCGCGAGGCGATGTCGAGGTGGAACTTGTCGATGAAGAACAGGTTGCCGAACAGCGGCGCACCCGTGCCCGGCAAAGCCGAGAATGGCCACGGCCACCAGCTCGTAGTACAGCGAGCGCACTCGCAGGAGCCGGGTGACGGCGGAGCCGAGAAGGACCCGGGGCGCCTTCTCCTGCTGGGCGTGCAGGTCCATGCCCGACGCTTTGAGGATGTGGCTGCTCTCGTTGGCCCCCTTCTCCGGCTCGTGCAACGTGAACAAGGCGAAGCCGAGTGGGATGCCGGCCAGCGCGACCAGCAACCCGTAGCGCCAGTTGTGCGCGATCGTCACGACGTAGGTGAAGATCAGGATCCCGATGGTCTGCGACAGGGGATCTGAGAGGTTGTGCCAGCTGAAGACCCGCCCGCGTCCCTCGGTCGGGTATGCATCGGCGAGGTAGGAGTTGTGCACGGTGTTGTTCACCCCGGTGCCCACCGAGGCCGCCAGGTAGAGGAAGGCGAACCACCAGACGTTGGGCGAGATCGCCATCAGGCTCCCGAAGGCGGCGAAGATCAGGAGGGCGACGGCGGCCACCACCTTGCGGCTCCCCCGGTCGGCCCAGACCGCCAGCGGCACCGCCCACAGGAGCTGCGACACCTGGGCGATGAAGGCCACCGCGCCGAGCGAGGCGTTGGACATGTGGAACGAGATCTTGAGGTTGTTCCCGATGAGGTTGATGCCGTTGCCGAACGTCCCCGGGACCAGCGCCGCCGCGGTCAGGAGGACGAGTGGGGTGTAGCCGTAGCGTTTGAGGATGCCGATGAGGGGCGGCGGCTTGCCCTCACCGGTACCCGGCATGACGTTGAGATCCGCGACGACGTCGGGGTCCCTGGCGTGTGCCACCGCCTCCTGCAGCAGATCCTCCGGGACCGCGAAGTCGAACAGCGGATCGTTTGCCACTGCCGGGGGACTCTATCCCTGACATGGGTGTCAGGTCGGTGCGGTTAGCCTCACCCGGGAGGGCGGACCGTGGCGACCGTGAGCGGGCCTTCGGGGATCACCGCCACCCGGGCCACCGGACCCAGGCGGCCCAGTGCAGCCGCCACGGCGCCGTCGAGATCGGGAGCCGGCACGAGGAATGCGTCCTCAATTTCTGCCTGGTCGAGACCGGCACCGTGAAAGTGCACCTCGGCGCGGGAGAGGACCCGGCCCAGTACCTGGGCCTGCCAGCGGTCGAGCTCGGAGCCCCCACTGGCCCCAGCGAGCTGGGCTGGGGTCGCGGCACCACCCACGAGGCGGGCGAAGGCGCCGCCGGCGGGCATACCGTCCTCGCAGGCGGCGGCCATGACGACGATCCCTGCGTCGCGCACGATGCGCTCGGCCGCGGCCATGCCCTTGACGGCCTGGTAGAGGTTGCGGTCGAGTGGGTACCCGCCGTTGGTCGAGACCACGAGGTCGAAGGGGGCGCCGACCTCGCGGACCGCCGACGACTGCACGTGAGCACACGCCGCGTCGTGCGCTTCGGGCAGCGGACCGGCGAAGACGGCGGTCACCCGCCGCGCCCGGTTGATGGCGACGTCGAGCGACAGGTCGGGAGGCGCCAAGGCCGTCGCGGCGCGCACGAAGTCGTGCACCGGATTGCCGGCGCGGGTGACGAAGGTGGCGCGAGCGTCGGCGATCCGGCGAGGATGGTGGGCCTCCAGGATGGTCTCGGTGGCGGCCAGCCCCGGGCACACACCCTTGGGGCCGCCACTGAAACCGGCGAAGAAGTGCGGCTCGACGAACCCGGTCAGGATACGGACGTCCGCCTCCACGTACTCGCGCTGCAGCAGCACGGGCGTCCCGTCCACCTCGCCGACCAGCACGTGCCCGTCACTGGCCGCGTCGTGATCGACCAGGGTGTAGCGGGCGACGACGTCCGCGCCGACGAGCTCCTCCATCTCCGCCGCGCTCGCCTGACGGTGCGTCCCGGTGGCGCACAGGAGCGTGATGCGATCGTCGGCCACTCCGGCCCGCGCCAGTTCCGGCGAGGAGCGGTGGCAGCACGGTGCGGTTCGGCATGGGACGGGTCAGGTCGGGGAACACGACGGCCACCCGCCGGGCCGCCCGCAGCAGCTCGCCGAGCGGCGGCCCTGCCAGTGGGCGCCGCAGCGCGTCGGTGATGGCTGTGGCCTCGTCCTCGAGGCCCGGCATCTCCACGGGCACGACGACCTCCGCTCGGTCGGGCACCTCGACGGTGGTCCCGTGCCGGCCATAGGCGAGCGGGACGCGCACGGGTCAGAACGGGCTGTTGTCGGACCCGGGAATGGATCCATCGCGGTCAGGACGGCCTCGGCGACGTGATCGACGAGCGGCCGCAGGCCGAGATAGATCTCGACGGCGGCCGGGTCCGGCTCGATCACGGCCTCCACGGGATCGAGTTGGTCGAGGGTGAGTCCCATGCCGAGCGCCTTCCCGGCCAGCAATGCCGCGCCGGCGGAGGCCGCTTCCCCCGAGCGGTGGCGCTGTGCGGGCACCCCGAGCACGGACGTCAGGACCTCGACCCACACCGGCAGCCCCGAGCCCACCCCGCCCAGTGTCACGCCCGCCGCAGTGGAGCCACCCAGGCGCCCGACCGTCACCACCTCCATCACGCGAAGCACGTCCCAGGCCACCGCCTCCATCACGGCCCGGGCCAGGTCGCTCGCCCCGTGGGCGGCGCCCAGCCCCATGAACCCCGCCCGCGCGTCGTCGCGCCACCATGGGGCGCGGGCACCGTCGAGCCAGGGCACGGCGACGACACCGCGCGCGCCGGGCGGGCTCTCGCCGGCGAGGCGCGCCAACTCGTCGGGCGTGCGGTCGATCAGCCGCCCCAGCCAGGCCATGAAGGACCCAGCAGCTGAGAGGCCCCCCTCGAGCAGCCAGCCCCCGTCGGCCGCCCGTGTGACGACCGCGCCCGCCGGCGAGGGAACCGGGCGCTCGTGCACCGGCACCGAGACGTTGCCGGTGGTGCCCCAGCTGACCATGGGGTGATCCTCCGAGGAGCCCGAGCCCAACACCTCGCACTGGCGGTCGCCGGCACCGATGACCACGGGGATGCCGGGACGGAGACCGAGCTCGGCGCCCGGCACGGACTTGAGATTCCCGACCACCGTGTCGGAGGCCACGACGCTGGGGAGCTTGCCGAGCGCCGGGCCGGCCAGCTCACGCACGGCGTTGCCGTCGAAGTCGTACAGGCCGCTCCGCGAGGCGAACGTGGCGTCCGTCACGATCTGGTCCGTCATGCGGTACACGACCAGGTCCCGGGGCGACAGGATGACGCTGGCCGCCTCCATTCGATCTGGCTCGTTCTCGGCCATCCACGCCAGTTTGGCCGCCACCGCACCGGCGTCGAGCGGGATCCCCGTGCGGGCTCGATTGATGTCGTCGCCCCCCATGCGCTCGGCCAGCGCCCGCGCCGCCGCGGCCGCACGGTGGTCGGACCACAAGATGCCCTTGCCGATCGGGTCGCCCTGTCCGGTGACCGGGACGAAGGTCTGGCGGGCCCCCGAGCACGCGACGACCGCGACCTCGGTGAACGCCCGAGGCGCCTGGGCCCTGGCCTCGGCGCAGGCGATGACCAGCGTGGTCCACCAGCGCAGTGGGTCCTGCTCGGCCCAGCCGACCTGGGGGCGCGTCGTGGTCAGCTCCGACCGCGCCAGCGCCACCAGGCCGTTGTCGCCCCACAGCGCGACCTTGGTGACGGTCGTGCCGAAGTCGATCGTGAGGATCACGACCCGCGCACCAGCGCGGCCACGAGGCCGGCCATCTCGGCCGGGTCGGGATCCTGGTACAGGGTGCGCCCCATGGCCATGCCGGCGCCACCGCCCTCCATCACGTCGCGCACCTCGTCGAGCACGCGGTCGCGACCGGCTTCGATGCGGGGGCCGCCGAGAAAGAGGACGGGTACACCGACGCTCGCCACCACGCGGGCCACCGCCTGCTGGCGCTCGCTCACCGGGGCTCGCCGCTGGCACCGGCACCTTGATGATCGGTGCACCGAGGTCGTGGGCGATCACGGACGCCAGCACGACGGCGTCGGTGTCCTGACGGATCCGACCCTCCTGCCATACCAGCGGCTCAATGAGAGCCTCGAGCCCCGCCTCGCGCGATTCCTCGAGGACCTGACCCAGCAGCTCCAGCGCGGCCGCCGTGACCGGGTCCTCGAAGTCGATGCGCGTCATGTGCTTGATCCCCGTCCATCCCTCCGACGCGGCCCGGCCGACGCTCGCCACGAGGCGATCGTCGAGCTCGAAGACGGAGCCGGCGAGGCCCGTCCGGTTGATCGACAGGTAGGTGCGGTGCCGTGCGGTGAGGTGGCCCCCTTGTGCCAGGGCGCCCAGCGGCTGCGCCGTGGCCAGGATCCCGTCACAGCACGGCAGCGCTTGGGCCAACGACCCGAAGAACTCGGTCCAGTTCTCCGTCGTCAGCACGGCGCGAGCACGGTGGTCCGCCGCGAGGATCAGGGCCGGGGTGGGCAACGGCCCCGAATCGGTCACCCCACACCGGCCAGTGCCTGGACCACCTTGGCGACGGCGGAGAAGTCCTCTCGCCCGTAGCCCGCCGTGCTGGCCGCCGTGAGCAGTTGACGCGCCGCGGCCGTCGTGGCCACGGGAACGCCACAGCGGACCGCATAGGTCATGGCGAGGTCGAGGTCCTTGGCCATGAGGTCTGTCATGAATCCGGGCTGCCAACCGTTCGATGCCGGGCTCTCCGGGACGACACCGGGTACCGGCAGGCGGGTCCGAACCGCCACACAGTCGCCGGTCGCGTGCGTCAGGACCTGGTACAGCTTCTCCATGTCGACGCCGGACTTGACGGCCATGGCCGTGGCCTCCGCCGTCGCCGTCATCTGCGCGGCGTAGATCACCTGGTTGCAGAGCTTGACCACCTGGCCCATCCCCGGGCCCCCGACGTGGACGAGCAGCCCCGAGAACGGCTCGAGCGCCGGCATGGTATCGGCGAGGACACTGGCGTCGCCACCGACCATCAAGGTGAGCGTCCCCTTGTGAGCCCCGGCCGTGCCACCGGAAAGAGGGGCGTCGAGATAGCAGGCCCGCGCCGCACCGACTCGCTCGTGCTGGGCCCGCTCCACCTCGGGGTCGATGGTAGAGCAGTCGACGACTGTCTTCCCGGGCCCGAGGACCGGCAGCATGGCCTCCACCACCTCCACCACCTCGGGCGAGTTGGGGACGCACAGCACGATCACCTCCGACGCCTCGGCGACACCTCGCGGCGAGCCTCCGTCCGAGGCTCCCTGTGACAGTGCGGCGTCGATGGGTCCACGGCTGCGCGACGCCACGGTCACCTCGTGGCCGGCCGTGACGAGGTGACCCGCCATCGGCAGCCCCATGGCGCCGAGCCCGATGAATCCGATGCGCATCCGTGTTCCCTCCAGACCTCTCGGCTCGCGTCAAGCGAATTGGGGCAGCCACGCCGCGGTACCGGCGAGGAGCTCGTCGACCATCGCCTCCATGGAGCGGAGGTCGCCCCGTCCGGCCAGTGGGTCGAGCGCGAAGGCCTCGGCCGCCAGTACCCGGTCTCCGGTGAGCGCGGCCTCAATGGTGAGCTCCTGAGTGGCGACGTGGCGCCGCACGATCTCGTCGTAGGGCGTTGGCAGAACAGCGCGGTCGCGGCCGCGGATGCCGTCGCCGTCGATGACGCAGATCGACTCCACCACGACATCAGGAGGCAGGCCGACGGCCTGGCCCGCATTGGGGATGTTGGCCGGGCCCTCGAACGGCTCGCCGGTGAGCATGGCCTGGATCATCGGCGAGGGCAGCTCGCCGGACTGCCACGTCTGGAGATCCTTGGTACCCGCCAGCCAGGCGTCGACGTCGGCCACGTACTCCGCCTGATGCTGCTCGCGCCTCGAAATCGGGCTGAGCCCGATGTTGTAGGCCGCACCCCACTCCGACTCGGGGGTCAGTGCGAACGGGACGAACTCGGCGAGGTGCCGGTCACCGGCCGCCGGAAAACTGCCCCAGCGGTCGAGCAGGGTGAGCTTGAACACATGGCGCTGGGCGAAGTCGAGCTTGGAAAACGGCTCGGCCTGGGGCCGCCCCGGGTGCGGCGCCAGTGACCCCAGGCCGCCCACTTCGTCGAGCAACTTGCGCAGCAGGTCGAACCCGTCCGCGCCGTCGATCTCGAGCGAGGTCAGCACGGGGAAGTGGTTGACGCCGGTGACCGATGCCGAGACCGCATCGAGCGGGCGCCCGAAGGCGATGGCCAGGTCCATGCAGAAGTTGCCGACCTCGTGGCAAAGCCCGACGGTCTTGATCCGGGTTTCCCGACACACCGAGCGGGTCAGGGCGGTCATCGGGTTCGTGATGTTGAAGAGCCACGCATCGGGGCAGCACTCCTCCATCGCCTTCCCGATGCCGACCAGGACGGGGACGTTGCGCAGCGCCCGATTGATGCCGCCCGGCCCGACGGTGTCGCCGACCGTCTGCGTGATGCCGTGGGCTGCCGGCACGTCGAGGTCGACCGCCATGGAGCGGAAACCCCCGGTCGAGATGCACACGATGACGAAGTCGGCGCCCTCGAGAGCGCCCCTGAGGTCCGTCGTCGTGGCAACGCTGGCCTTGGCGCCCATCGCGTCATTCAGCTTGTGGGCGAGCGCCTCCATCTTGGGCAGCGGTGCCGGGTCGATGTCCTCGAGCACGAGGTGCATTCCCGCCAGTGCGGGCGTCCCGAACAGGTCGGCCATGAGCTCCGGCGTCCACTGGTAGCTCCCGCCGCCGACGATCGTCACTTGGGTGCTCACGCCGCCACAGTACAGTGCCGGTCGTGAGGAGCATCCGGCTTCGTGCTCCGCTGGTGCTGGCCGCGGTCTTCACGGGCAGCGGCATCGTGCACCTCGTGCGCCCCCAGGCCTTCGCAGCGATCATGCCGCGGGCCATACCGGAGGAACAGCACACGAGACTCATCTATGTGAGCGGGCTGGCCGAGCTGGCCTGCGCCGCCGGGCTCGTCCGCCGCACCCGGTGGGCCGCCCCGGCCAGCGTGGCCGTGCTGGCGGCGGTCTTCCCCGCCAACGTCCAGATGGCGCTCGACTCCGGGACCGGCCGCAACGATGGCCTGGCGGACAGCCGCGCCCTGGCGTGGGGTCGGCTCCCGCTCCAGCTCGTGATGGCATGGGCCGCGCTGCAGGCGCGTGCCCGCGCCCGCTGAGGCAGATGGAGATCCGGGTACTCCGCCCCGGTGACGACGGACTCGTCGCGTCGGCAGCACATCTGTTCGGCGTCGCGGTCTTCAGGCGAGCCCCTTCTCCCCCCAGAAGCAGGCGAACGGGTTGTCGTTGTAGGGCGGCACCCCTACGTAGCCGGCCGAACGGTACAGCCGTAACGCGTGGACCTGCTTCGGGCCGGTGTCGAGGCGCGCCGAGGTGTAACCGAGCATGCGTGCGGCGTCCTCGAGCGCGGCAAGGAGCGCGGCGGCCACTCCTCGCGAGCGCGCCGCAGGCCGCACGTACATGCGCTTGATCTCCGCCACGCCCGCGGCGAGACGGCGTACCCCTCCCCCTGCCACCGCCTCTTCGCCTTCGTAGCCCACCACATACGCTCCTCCCGGGGCGCGCAGCTCGGCCGGCGCCAGCGGGGGGTTGTCCAGCCGGCTGAACGTCTCGTAGACGTCGTTCAACTCGGCCCGCATGGCGGCCAGGAGCTCCGAGGCCGGTGGCTCCTCCGGGTCGCACACCTCGAAGCGCATTGCCGTCACGACACGCGGTCGGGATGCAGCGTCTTGGCCATGTGCCGCATGCCGTCGCGCCAGGGGACGGTCGTCCGTCCCGCCAGCTCGTGCATGAGCGCCGTGTCGATCTGCACGCTGTCGATGGTGCGCTCGGTCGGCTCGAACCGAGCTTCCACGCCGGCCAGGCCGGCCAGGTAGCCACACCATTCCTCGATACTGACCGGCTCGCTTCCCCCCCAGTTGACGGTCACGGCCGGAACCGCTGCCGCGGCGAGCAGGCGCGGCACCATGGCAAGGATGTCGTCGGCGTGCAGCGGGTGGTAGACGCTGGGCGCGTCGACGTGGACCGGAACGGCATGGCCCGACAGCATCATGTGCAGGTGAATGGCCGGCCATCCGCCGTTGTCGCCGTAGGGGACGGACAGCCGGGCAATCGTGGTCGGGAGCTGCGTACCGCTCGGCTCCCCAACGCGCCGTCGCTTCCGCCGCGATCTTGCAGATGCTGTAGGTACGCAGGAACGGCCACACGCCGTGGTTGTCTCCGAGCGGTCCATCCTCAGCGAAGACCCGGTGCCCCTCGGGCTTGTAGACGGCGGTGGACGAACAATGCAGAAAGGCGCGAGCGCGCTGATGGTGCTCCATGAGATACGCCAAGCCGCCGCTGTTGGCCGCCAGGTCCAGCTCCCAGTCGTTGGTCTTCGCCACCGCGAAGTTGAGGACGTAGTCCGCGTCCTTCGGCAGCCCCCCGACGTCGCCCGAGACGAGGTCGATCGGCACGCACTCGATGCCGGCGTCCTCCAACTCCGCCCGGGCTGCCGCGTCGGAGAAGCGCGCCGCCCCGATGACCCGGTTGCTACGGGCCAACGCAGTCGCCAGCGGGCGCGCCACCTGACCGGTCACGCCGGTGACCACGATGGTGCTGTCATGGAGTTCCCCGTCTTTCATGGGTCCTTTCGTACTCGCTACGCTGCCCGCGTGCACCTCTTCGCCGCCTTCCTCGGGGGAGACCTGAGCGCCGGCCGCATGGGTGAGGACCACGAGATCGTGTTCGTGGTGGCCGAGGACATGACGTCCGCGCGTCGGGCGGCCAAGGCCAAGTGGGGCGGCGGCGGGCGGGCGCATGTCGACGCGCTGACCCGGATCGACATGATCGACGGCTACGCCGTCGGGCTCGAGCCGGCGGGGGCCGGAGACGCCACCGAGACGCGGGGCTACAACGGGGAACCCTCAGACGGCGGGTGAGAGCCCGCCATCGAGGTTGATGGCCGCGCCCGTGAGGTAAGAGGCGCGGGCCGAGAGCAGGAAACACCCGAGATCCGCGAACTCCTCGGCCCGCCCGAACCGCCCGAGCGGGATCCCGGCGTCCCGGGCGAAACGCGCGTAGAACTCCTCCAGTGCCACGCCGCTCGACGCGGCCCCCCGGACCCACTGCCCGCTCTCGATGAGCCCGATCAGCACGGCGTTGACCCTGACGCCGTCAGGCGCCAGCTCCTTGGAGAGCGCCTTCATGAGCGCCATGCCGGCCGCCCGGGTGACCGAGCTCGGTTCGCTGGCCGCGCCGGGTGCCTTGGCCGCCAACGCCAGGGTGAACAGCACGGCGCCCTTGGCGGCCCGGAGGTGGGGCAGCGCCAGGCGGGTCAACCGCACGGCTGCCATCAACTTGAGCGCGACGTCGCTCTCCCAGGTCGTGTCGTCGATCGACTCGATGGCGCCCGCCGAGGCACGCCCCGCGTTGTGCACCACGCCGTCGATGCGCCCCCAGCGGGACACGGACGCCTCCGCGAACGACGCCAGTTCATGAGGCACGGACACGTCGGCGCGCTGCGCCAGCACGTCGCCACCGGCCGCCCGCAGGCTCGCCTCGGCCGCCGCCAGCCGCGCCTCGTCACGGCCGCAGATGGCGACCGACGCGCCCTCGGCGACGAGCTGGGTGGCGAGCGCGAGGCCGAGCCCGTCGCTGCCACCCGTCACGAGCACGACCTTGCCCGCGAGCTCGAGTTCCATCGGTCACTCCCCCTTCGTGAGTGTGGACGTCACGCCGGCCAGGAAGCCCTCGGCCTCCGCCTGCGAGCGCAGGCGTACGAAGCGCAGGTGCGCCCACTGCGGGTCGATCTCGGCCTCCGTGTAGCGCCGACGGTACACGCCGTGCCTGGTGGCCGCCCAAGCGATGATCGACTTCTCCGGGTTGAGCGACCACAGATTCGAGAAGGGCTCCCGGTTGCCGTTCCAAAGCTCCTCCCGCGTGGCCGTCCGCCGCACCGTTCGCCGGATGGTGCGGGCCAAGACCGTGGCGTACGACAGGTCGAACCACACGACCGTGTCGGCCTTCCCCCACACGATGTCCTGCACTACCGAGTAGTTGCCGTCGACCACCCATCGGGGTGCCGCCGTCGCCTCCGCCACCCGGGCGCGGTACTCCTCGTCGGCGAGCGGTGTCCAGCCCGGCTGGTGGTAGATGGAGTCGAGCTCCACGTGCGGCACTTCGAGCGCCCACGCCAGTGACGTGGCCAGCGTGGTCTTCCCGGAGCCTGAGCATCCGACGACAGCGACTCGTTCGATCTCAGCGCTCCTGCTCGGTCGGCCGCACCAGGATCTCGTTCACCGCCACTCGCCGCGGCTGGGTGACCGCGTAGCGGATGCTCTCCGCGATGTCCTCGGCGTGGAGGATCTCGACGCCCCCGAACTGCTGGGCCATGCCCTCGAGGATCTCCGGGCGGTTGTGGAAGGCCAGCTCGGTGGCGGTGGCCCCCGGCTCAATGAGGGTCACTCGCACGTGGCGGGTCGTGACCTCCTGGCGCAGCGACTCGCTGAAGGCGCCGACCCCGTGCTTGGTGGCGTTGTAGACGCCGCTGTTGAGGCGCGCCACCCGTCCCGCCACGGAGCTCACGTTGACCACGTCCGCCACCGAGCGCGGCTCGGACTCAGCGGCGCTCAGGAGATGCGGTAGCGCCGCGTGCGTGCAGTAGAGCAGCCCGAGCAGGTTGAGGTTCACCATGCGCTGCCACTCCTCGAGGGGGGCGCCGACGATGGGCCCGAGCAGCATCACGCCGGCGTTGTTGACCAGCGTGTCGAGGCGGCCCAGCTCGCCCACTGCCCGCGCGACGGCCGCCTCCGCCTCGGCCGGGTCCGTGACGTCCGCCTCGATCACCAGAGCCTTGTCCACACCCCCGATGCGCGCCGCCAGGCCCTCGAGCCGGTCACGGCGACGGGCCACCAGCGCGACCGTCGCTCCCTCCTCGGCCAGCGCGACGGACGTTGCCTCGCCGATGCCACTGCTGGCCCCCGTCACCAGGGCGACCGTCCCTTCGAGTCTCTTCGTCATGGAGCCTCCAGAGTTCCCGTGCCGGCCGACGCGGCACAGCGCCGGAGGCTACCGGGCGTCGGGCTCTTTCTCGACCGGGGCACCCTGCGCCGGCGTGGCGACCGCAGCGGCGGGGGCTGTACTCTCGTCGATCCCGAAGAGCCCGACCGGGACGCCGAGGTCCTCGGGCACCCGCGTCGGTGTATCACGGTTCAGGATCTCGCCCCGGAAGTAGGCCGGTCGGGTGGCCCACAAGACCAACATCAGCACGATGCCCAGGACGATGGCGCCCACGTCGATCACGAACACCCCGCCGACATGCGAGTCCGTCACCGGCATGGTCCACGTGGTATAGCTGTTGCTCGGCTTACCAGTTGTACCAGAAGGACCAGAACATCGCGAACCACAGCATCAGCCCGCCCAGCAGCGGGCAGGATGCCCCGCAGCCACAGGTTGCGGCCGCTCTCGGGCAGGCTCCTGCGGTAATACCAGACGCAGGAGAAACCCGTCAGGCCGTAGTAGAACGCGATCATCATGCCGAGGGCGGACACCGAGTCCCCGATGACGCTGCTGCCGCTCGACAGGTAGTTCATGGTCACGTAGAGCGCGATGGAGACGGCACCCATGGCGACCGTCGAGAACGTGGGCGTGAGAAAGCGCTTGTGCATCTGTCCGAACGCGTCCGGGATCGCCTTGTAGGTGGCCATCGACAAGGTGGTCCGCGGCGGTCGGCAAGATGGTGGTCTGCGTCGAGGCCGCCGCCGAGCTCAACACCATCAGCAGGAGCAGCTTGGTCATGAACCACCCGATCCCCGAGGTCCCGAAGACCGAGGTCCCGAGCACGGTGATCACGTCTCCGAGTTGTTGGGGTTGCCCAGGCCGATGCCGTGAGTGCCGACGCCGGCATAGGACTGCGAGGCCATGATGACCAGGGCATAGGTCACCAGCAGGATCACGGTCGAGAGCACAGCGGCGCGTCCCGGTGTCCGGCGCGGTCCTTGGTCTCCTCATTGACCGAGACCGAGGTGTCCCAGCCCCAGTAGATGAACAGCATCAGGGTGAAGCCCACCATGAAG
>CAVSLS010000033.1:0-65014 GCA_963728845.1 uncultured Acidimicrobiaceae bacterium | reverse complement strand
TGTAGGCAGCTTCACGGTCCTTGCGGAACACCTCGACGAGGCCCTGACCCGCGGGTCACGGGGTGCCAGCAGCGGCACAACGCAGGGCCGGTACGGCGAGGAGGCGCGCCGCGCCGCCCTCGCGGCCCGGGGGTTGACCGCGTCAAAGCGTGGCCGAGGCCAGTCCCCCTGTCGCCGCCCGTTGGCCCATAGCCTCGTGGCGTCGATGATCCACGTCCGAGTTGTGAGCCCGGCAGCGACGACCCCGGAGCTGACCGCTTTCCTGAAGGCGGACGACGCGGTTCTGAACCTGGTGGTGTTGCCGCAGACGTCGAAACACCCCGTCGGCGACACGCTCCACCTCGATGTGCTCAATGGCGCCGCCAACATATTTCTTTTTTTTTTTTCCCCCCCCCCCTTTTTTTTTTAAAAAAAATCCGACACCGCGGCGACCGCCGAGGGCCGGCGGTCGCGATTCGAGGCGTTCACGCCGGTGTGGGAGCTGGTGAACCGCGCGGATCCGCAGCGACGGCACCTATCCGCCCGCTTGGTTCGTCCTCCTCGTGATCGCTGGGCTCATCGCGGCGGTCGGCATTCTGATCAAATTCACAGATCCTCGTCGTGGCGGCCATGGTCGTCGGACCCGAATACGGGGCCATCACGAGCGTCGCTCGAGCCGGGACTCACCGCGACTCTTCGACGGCGGTCCGTGGGCTCGTGGCACTGCTCTTCGGCTTTGCCGCGGCCATCGCCGCCTGCATCGCCCTTGGGGCGATCATCCGCGCCGCCGGGGTCGCGCCCCACACGTTTCGAACTCGGGATCCGACCCGTCTCCGACCTCATCAACACTCCGAACGTGTTTTCGGTCATCGTCGCCGTGCTCGCTGGCATCGTCGGAATACTGTCCCTGACCGAATCGAGAGCGAGCACACACTCATCGGCGTATTCATCTCTGTGACGACGATTCCCGCAGCAGCCGACATCGGCCTGTCGATCAGCTACGCCTCCTGGAGCGAAGCCCGGGGTTCGTTCTTCCAGCTTCTCCTCAACGCCTCGATCCTGATCGTCGTCGGGATGATCATGCTCTTCGTGCAGAAGAGTATCTGGGATGGCGGACCCAGGCGGCCGGCTCAGCGCCCTCGCCCTGAAGAGAGATCGCCCAGGACGTTGAGCTGTCGCGGACGACACTGCGAAGCGGCCACGTCACCCCACCCCCGGCGCGGACGATCCCCCCCGATGGGTGACGAATCGATATCCAACGGCTGGCACGCTGGGGTGGCGAGCTGTGTCGTTCACAAAGGAGTGACGCAACATTGACGAGCGGTGCGAGCCCGAGGGTCCTGCGACGGAAACGATCGAAGGTCCTTGGTCCCTGGCACGCCGGCACGGTCCTGGTCAGAATGGCGGCGTCAAGATGCAGCCCGCCGCGGAGCGTGCGCCGCGCCCTGCCCGGCGACAACAATTGAGGAGAGCGGTGGCCGAGCACCACCGGAGGCGACAGTGCAACGGAGCCGGGACGGCGGGGCGGGGCGCTCGACCCCCGGCTGCTGCGCACGCGCGGACGACCCGCCGCTCTTCGTCCTGTCGGTCGCCGTCGGCGGCCGTCACCGCACTCCTGGTCGTGGCGCAGGCGTGGCTCCTCGCCACGCGTGGTCAACGAGGCCTTCTTCCACCACGGGTCGTTGCCGCGCTGCGCGACCCGCTGCTCGCGCTGCTGGCGGTCATCGTCGGGCGCGCGCCGTCCTGGCCTGGGCCACCGAGCGGGCCGCCCACCGGGCCTCGGCCTCGGCCAAGTCGGAGCTGCGGCACGCGGTGGCCGAGCACATCGCCGCCCTCGGGCCCGGCGGGCTCGAGCGGCACGGACCGGGACGCTCACCGTGCTGGCCACGACCGGGATCGACGCCCTCGACGGCTACTTCTCCCGCTACCTGCCCCAGCTCTTCCTGGCGGTCATCGTCCCGGTGACCATCATCGCCGTCGTGGCCGGAGCCGACTGGATCTCGGCGGTGATCATCGCGGTGACCGTTCCGCTGATCCCGGTGTTCATGGCGCCTCGTCGGCGTCGACCACCCGGGACCGGACGGCGCGCCAGCTGCGACGCTCCAGCGCCTGGCCGGGCACTTCCTCGACGTCGTGGCCGGGCCTGCCCACCCTGAAGGTCTTCGGCCGGGCCAAGGCCCAGGCCGCGGCCATCGCGGACGTCACCGACCGCTACCGGCGGACCACGCATGGCCACGCTCAAGGCTGACGTTCCTCTCGTCGCTGATCCTCGAGCTGCTGGCCACCGTCTCGGTGGCGCTCGTCGCCGTGGCCGTCGGCCTGCGGCTGCTCGGCGGCCACCTCGACTTCCGCACCGCGCTCTTCGTGCTGGTCCTCGCGCCCGAGGCCTACCTGCCGCTGCGCGCCCTCGGCGCCAACTTCCACGCCAGCGCCGACGGGATGAACGCGGCCGAGGCAGGTCTTCGAGGTGCTCGAGACGCCGGTCGCCGACGCGGTGGGCGGCACGGTCCCGACCGCGGGACACGAGCATCCGCATCGACCGGGCTCGAGGTCACCTACCCCGGCCGGCGCGATCCCGGCCCTGCACGGCGCCGACCTCGTGGTCGAGCCCGGCGAGATCGTGGCGCTGGCCGGGCCGAGCGGCTGCGGCAAGTCCACCCTGCTCGACGTCGCTCCTCGGCCTGCGCCGCCCCGGTCGGGCCAGGTCGTGCTCGGCGGCGGTGGACCTGCGCCGACCTCGACCCCGACGCCTGGCGGGCCGGCGTCGGCTGGGTGCCCCAGCGCCCGCATCTGTTCGCCGGCTCCGTGGCCGACAACGTCCGGCTCGGCCGGCCCGGCGCCAGCGACGCGCGACGGTGGCGGCCGCGCTGGCCGACGCCGGCTGCGAGCCGTCGTGCGCGCGCTGCCCGACGGCGTCGACACCCGGCTCGGGCGAGGGCGGCGCGGGCCTGTCGGCCGGGCGAGCGCCAGCGTCTCGCCCTGGCCCGCGCCTTCGTGCGCGACGCGCCGCTCCTGCTCCTCGACGAGCCGACGGCCAGCCTCGACGCCGAGACCGAGGAGGACGTGCTCGACGCCGTGCGCCGGCTGACCGACGGGCGCACCGCGTCGTCGTGGCGCCACCGCCCGGCGCTGCTGTCGCTGGCCGACCGTGTCGTCGCACCTGCCGCTCGCCGGTGGCGGCGGCCATGAGCGCGCGACCGTCTCCGAGCCTGGGCCGGACCGGCACGGCCGCCGTCGGGCGCACGCTCGGCATCGCCCGCGTCGCCGCGGCGGCGGCTGGCGCGGCCTCGCCGCTCGGCGCCGGCGCCATCGCAGCCGTCGATCGGCCTGATGGGCACGTCGGCCTGGCTGATCTCGCGGGCGGCCCAGCACCCCCCCGAGGCGGCCCTGACCCTCGCCATCGTCGGCGTGCAGTTCTTCGGCCTGTCCCGGGGCTTCTTCCGCTACGGCGAGCGGCTGGTCGGGCACGACGCCGCCTTCCGGCGTGCTGGCCGACCTGCGCGTCCGCGTCTACGACCGGCTCGAGGCGCTCGCCCCTGCCGGGCTCCCGCGTTCCGCAGCGGCGACCTGCTGGCCCGGCTGGTCGACGACGTCGACGCGCTGCAGGACGTCGTGCTGCGGGTCATCCCGCCCTTCGCCGTGGCCTGCCTGGTGGGCGCGGCCACCGTCGCCGTCATGTGGGTGCTGCTCCCCGGCGCCGGCGCCGTGCTGCTGGTGGCGCTCGTGCTCGCGGCCACGGTGGTGCCGTGGCTCACCGGCGCCTGGCCCGTCGCGCGAGGAGTCCAGCCAGGCGGCGGCCCGGGGCGAGCTCGGCGGCGGCGGTGGTCGACCTCATCGAGGGAGCGCCGGAGCTGACGGTCTATGGGCGCCACCGGCGCCCAGCTGGCGCGGATCGCCGAGGCGGATCGCCGACCTGCGCGGCATCGGCCGCGCCGGGCGCGGGCACCGACCGGCATCGGGCTCGGCCTCACCACCGCTCTGGCCGGGCTGGCCAGCTGGGGCGCGCTGGTGCTCGGGGTGCCCGCCGCCCACGCCGGCCGGCTGGACGGGGCGCTGCTCGCCGTGCTCGCCCTCGTCCCGCTGGCCGCCTTCGAGCTGGTGGCCGCCGCTGCCGGCCGCCACCCAGGCGCTGCAGCGGCTCGCGCGCCGGCGGCCGGCCGCGTGTTCGCCGCCACGGACGCCCCGGCACCGGTCGTCGAGCCCGACGACCCCGCTGCCGCCCGGCCGGCGACGGGCCGCACACGCTCGCGCCTGCGCTCGGTGTGGGCCAGCTACCCGGGCACCGACCGGCCGGTCGCTGCGCGGGGTCGATCTCGACCTCGCCCCGGGACGGCGGGTGGCGCTCGTCGGCCCGAGCGGCGCGGGCAAGTCGACCCTGGCCGACGTCCTGCGTGCGCTTCCTGCCCTTCGACGCCGGCGAGGCCACCCTCGACGGCGTCGAGCTCGACCGGCCTGGCCGGCGACGACGTGCGCACGGTGGTCGGGCTGGTCGAGCAGAGCCCGCACCTCTTCGACCACACCCTGGCCGAGAACCTGCGGGTGGGCCGGCGCTCGGCCGGCGACGAGGAGCTGTGCGCAGTGCTCGGACCGGGTCGGCCTGCGGCGACTGGCTCGCCGGGCTGCCCGCGCGGCCTGCCACCGAGGTCGGGCCGGCCGGGTACCCGCCTCTCGGGCGGGCAGCGCCAGCGCGTGGCCGTGGCCCGCGCCCTCCTGGCCGACTTCCCCATCCTCGTCCTCGACGAGCCGGCCGAGCACCTCGACCCGGCGGCCGCCGACGCCCTCACCGCCGACCTGCTCGCCCTCACCGAGGGCCGCTCGACCCTCCTCATCACCCACCGCCTGGCCGGGCTGGACGCAGGTGGACGAGATCATCGTCCTCGACGAGGGCCGGGTCGTCGAGCGCGGCACCCACGCCGAGCTCGTGACCGCCGGCGGCCGCTACGCCGGCCTGTGGTGGGACGAGCTGATGAACGACCGGTCCGTCCCTGAACGGCGGCACGCGACCCCCGCCTCGCCGCCGAGCACTCGCGGTCCGTCGCTCGATGACGCAGTCCTCAACGAAGGGAGCGACACCCCGTGAACCTGGACCTCGCCCGCTGGCAGTTCGCCAGCACGAGCATCTACCACTTCCTCTTCGTCCCGGTCACCATCGGGCTGGCCTTCCTGGTGGCCCTGCTGCAGACCGCCTGGTACCGCAACGGCGACGGCACCTACCGCCGGCTGGCCCGCTTCTTCGGGTCGCTGCTGCTGATCAACGTGGCCGTCGGCGTGGTCACGGGGCTGATCCAGGAGTTCGAGTTCGGCATGAACTGGTCCGCCTACTCGCGCCTCGTGGGCAACGTCTTCGGCGGGCCGCTGGCCATGGAGGGCCTGGCCGCCTTCTTCTTGGAGTCGACGTTCCTCGGCATCTGGATCTTCGGGTGGAACCGCCTGTCGAAGAAGGCGCACCTGGCCTGCATCTGGCTGGTGGCGGCGGGCACGATGCTCTCGGCCGCCTTCATCATGGCGGCCAACTCCTGGATGCAGCACCCGGTCGGCTACACGATCGAACAACAGCACCCACCAGCCGCAGCTCAACAACATCTGGGCGCTGTTCACCAACCCCGTCTTCCTGTGGGGCTACACCCACGTCGTCCTGGCCTCCCTGGTCACCGGCGCCGCTGATCATGCTGGCCGTGTCCGCCTGGCACCTGCTACCGCGAAGAACCAGGTCGAGGCCTTCCGCCGCACGGCGGTCATCTCGCTGGTGGTCCTGTTGCCGACCGTCGCCTTCAACCTCTTCGTGGGCAGCGAGCTCGGCGTGGTCGGAGGGCAAGTACCAGCCGATGAAGATCGCCGCCGCCGAGGCGCTGTGGACCACCTGTCCGACGCCACTGCCCCTTCTCGCTCGTTCCAGATCGGCGGCGGGCAACGAACGACGAGACGCCCGACCCAGATCCTCGAGGTCCCCGACCTGCTGTCCATCCTGGCCACCAACCACGTCGACGGCGAGGTGCAGGGGCTCAACAACCTGAACGCGCAGTACCAGAAGGAGTACGGGCCCGGGGACTACATCCCCAACGTCTTCATCCAGTACTGGTCCATGCGGGTCATGGCCTACCTGGGCACGCTGGTCTTCCTCTTCGCCCTGTGGGGGGCCTGGCTGCTCTACCGCCACAAGCTCGACCAGCGCCAAGTGGTTCCTGCGAATAGCGCCCTGGGTGGTGATCCTGCCCTTCCTGATCAACACGGCCGGCTGGATGCTCACCGAGAACGGGCGGCAGCCCTGGATCGTCCAGGGGCTCATGCTGACCAAGAACGGCGTGTCCTCCTCGGTGTCGGCGACCGACATCTGGATCTCGCTCGTCGTCTTCTACCTGATCTTCGCCGTGCTCGGCGTGGCCGACGGCTGGCTGATGATCCGCTTCGGCCGCCGCTCCATCGGCGACGACCCGCTGGCCAAGATCACGTCTGAGGGTGAGGGCGGCCCCGGCAGCCGAGACCGGCACCACCATCCACCGACGCCGAGTCCGACTCGTCCCACGAGGACGAGGACGACCTGGCCCTCGTCTACTAGGAGGTCGACATGGGAGGATTCAATCTCGGAGACCTCTGGTTCGTCATCGCCGCCATCTTCTGGGCCGGCTTCTTCGTCCTGGAGGGGTTCGACTTCGGCGTCGGCATGCTGCACTCGTTCATCGGGCGCAACGACCTGGAGCGCCGCGTGCTCGTCAACACGATCGGGCCCGTCTGGGACGGCAACGAGGTGTGGCTGATCGTGGCGGGGGCGATGCTCTTCGCCGCCTTCCCGGGCTGGTACGCCACCATGTTCTCGGCCCTGTACCTGGCCCTGGTGGTCCTGCTGGCCGCCCTGATGGCCCGCGGGGTCTCCTTCGAGTACCAGCGCAAGTTCGACGACCCCCGCTGGCGCAGCTGCCTGGCGGTGGGCCCTGACCGATCGGCAGCGCGCTCATCCCGCTCCTGCTCGGGGTGGGCCTGGGCGACCTGCTCCACGGCCTGCCCATCAACAGCTCGCACGAGTTCACCGGCAACTTCTTCGACCTGCTCACGCCGTTCGGCCTGTGGTCGGGGCTCACCCTGCTGGTGCTCTCGCTGCTCATGGGCGCCACCTATCTGACCCTCAAGACGACGGGCGAGCTCCACGAGCGGGCGCAGAAGGCGTCGGCCGCCATCGGCGCGGTGGCCGTCGTGGTCACGTTCGGGTTCATGACCTGGATCCACGTCGGCCTCAGCACGGGCTTCGTCCCCAAGCCGATCGAGGCCCTGGGCCTCATGGCCGTCATCGGCGCCGCCTGGGCCGCCCAGGCCAAGGCGGAGGGCTGGGCCTTCACCGCGGCCGCCATCGGCATCGCCGGCGCGGTGGGGGCGCTCTTCAGCGAGCTCTACCCCCGCGTCATGATCTCGAGCACCAACTCCGCCTACAACCTGACCATCGCCAACACGCGCGAGCCCGTCGTACTCGCTGAAGGTGATGACGGTGGTGGCGGTCGTGGTCTTCCCGATCGTGCTCATCTACCAGGCGTGGGGCTACCACATCTTCCGCAAGCGCCTCTCGGTGCCGCGGGTGGGAGGCGACGAGAGCGAGCCGGCACGCACCGCCGACCGGCCGCGACGCGACGCCCGCCGAGACCTCCGTAGGCCCGGAGCCGAGGCCCGCTCCGGTCGGTGCAGATCAGAGGCCGGGGCTGCTCTGCATGATCCCGCCGTCGGCGAAGATCGTCGTCGCCGTGATGTAGCTGGCGCCGTCAGCCGGCCAGGAAGGCCACCACCGAGGCGATCTCCTCGGGCTCGGCCATGCGGCCGATCGGGATGGCGCTGTCCAGCTTGGCCAGCGCGGCGGGGTCGTTGATCGTCTGCGCGTTGATCGGCGTGTTCACCGCGCCGGGCCCGACGCCGACGACGCAGATGTTGTGGGGTGCCAGCTCCACGCCCGCGGTCCTGGTCAGCATGCGCATGCCGCCCTTGGAGAGGCAGTAGGGGGTGTTGCCGGGCATGGGCCAGTCCTCGTGGACCGACGTCATGTTGATGATGCGGCCGCCGCCGCCCTGGGCGATCATCTGCTTGGCCGCCAGCTGGGTGCCGAAGAAGGCGCTCTTCAGGTTCACCGCGATGACCTTCTCGAACTGCCCCTCGGTGGTGTCGAGCACCGAGGTGCGCGTCTCGATGCCTGCGTTGTTGACCATGACGTCGAGCCGGCCGAAGTTGGAGACCGCCGTGTCGATCATGCGCTGCAGGTCCTCGATCTTGGAGACGTCCGCCTCGACCCCGACCGCCGTGTCGCCCAGGCTGGCGATCTTGCGCTCCAGCTCCTCCTCCGCCTCCTCGTTGGCGACGTAGTCGATGACGACCTTGGCCCCCTGCTCGGCCAGGGCCAGCACCACCGCCGCACCGATCCCGGTGTTCCCACCGGTGACGATGGCGACCTTGCCCTGCAGCTCCTCAGCCATGGCGCACCTCCAGTTCGGACCACCAGCGAGCGAGTCCATCGAGCGATGGCTGCACGCTACAGATGTATCCCTCCGGCCGGTAGGGGCGAATCATCCGTCGTGCGTCGCCACTCGTTCACCCTTCCGTCACGTTGGCGATGATCGATGACCCAACGTCGGGGCCGGGCGTCATTCCATCGGCCGTGATGACAACGACCTCCGATCCACCTACGATCGGCCGCGGTGACCGAGCCAACTGCTGCGGACGTCCAGGCAGAGATCTTCCCCCCGATCGCCGACTACGGGTTCATCTCGGACTGCGAGAACAGCTGTCTCGTGGCTCCGGACGGCTCGGTCGAGTGGTTGTGCCTCCCGCGGCCGGACTCACCGAGCGTCTTCGGCGCCCTCCTGGACCGCACGGCCGGCAACTTCCGCTTCGGTCCCACCGGCACCCTCGTGCCGCACCAGCGGCGCTACGTGCCCGGGACCATGGTGCTCGAGACGACCTGGCACACCCCGACGGGCTGGCTGCTCGTCCAGGACCTGCTCGTGGTGCAGCCCGTGACGGACGGGACCCGGCGACCGGACTACCGCCGCGCCCCGGGCGACGCCGCCGCCACGGGCACCCTCTTGCGCCTGGCCACCTGCATCGAGGGCCACGTCGAGGTGGTGGCCAACGTGGTCCCCATCTTCGAGTACGGGGTCCAGACCGGGATGTGGGACTACGAGGGCGACGGCTACGAGACCATGACGGTCCGCCCCCCGGTCGGCGACCCGGTGCTCACCGTGAACTCGACCATCCGCCTCGGCGCCGTCGGGGCCCGCTGCTACGGGCGCTCCACGCTGGAGAAGGGTGAGTCGGCCTTCGTCGCGCTGTCGTGGTCCGGCCACCGCCCCGCCGACCTCGACGAGGCCCAGGAGCAGCTCGCCGCCACCGTCGTCTACTGGCGGGACTGGCTCTCCAACGGCACGTTCCCCGACCATCCCTGGCGCAGCTACATGGAGCGCAGCGCGCTGACGCTCAAGGGGCTGAGCTACGCCCCCACCGGCGCCGTCATGGCGGCCGCCACGACCTCGCTGCCCGAGACGCCCGGCGGGGCGCGCAACTGGGACTACCGCTACACCTGGATCCGCGACTCGTCCTTCATGCTGCGCTCGCTGTACCGGCTCGGATTCGACTGGGAAGCCCTCGAGTACTTCGCCTTCATCATCGAGGCGCTGGCCGGGGGGGGCGGCGACTTCAGCCTGCAGATCATGTACGGCATCGACGGTCGCAAGGACCTGACCGAGCAGACCCTCGACCATCTGTCGGGCTGGCGGAACTCGCGGCCGGTGCGGGTGGGCAACGGCGCCTGGGACCAACACCAGAACGACGTGTGGGGCATGCTCCTCGACGCGGTGGACATCCACCTGCGCCAGGGCGCGTCGCAGATCGTCAAACCGATGTGGGAGGGCCTCGCCAAGATGGTGGAGGCGGCCATCGCGCACGCGGGGGACCCCGACCAGGGCATCTGGGAGATCCGGGGCGATCCCGAGCACTTCACGGCCTCCAAGGTCCTGTGCTGGGTGGCCATGGACCGTGGCGCCGACATGGCCCGGATCCGCCAAGAACCCGACCGGGCCGAGGCGTGGCGCAAGGCGGCCGACGAATTGAAGGCCGAGATCCTCGACCAGGGCGTCGACTCGCAGGGCCGGTTCCGCCAGGCCTACGGCAACGAGGAGCTGGACGCGTCGCTCCTGCTGATACCGATCCTGGGCTTCCTGCCGCCCGACGACGAGCGGGTGCGCGCCACGGTGCTCGCCATCGCCGACGAGCTGACCGAGGACGGGCTGGTCCTGCGCTACAAGGTCGACACGACCGACACCGGGTTCGAGGGCAAGGAGGGAACCTTCACCATCTGCTCGTTCTGGCTGGTCACCGCGCTGGCCATGATCGGCGAAGAAGAGCGCGCCCGGGCCCTGTGCCAGAAGCTGCTCGCCTTCGCCGGGCCGCTGCAGCTCTACGCCGAGGAGATCGACGCTGCGACGGGCGAGCACCTGGGCAACTTCCCCCAGGCCTTCACCCACCTGGCGCTGATCGACGCGGTCGGCCGGCTCATCGAGGCCGAGCGGGGCGCCGCGGCCTAGCAAGCCCGGGCCCTGACCGGCCCACCCCTGACAATCGAGCACAACGAACGCCGGTGGCATCACGGCGTGAGGAGGTCCTTCGATGGCCGAGCACTACGACGTCATCATCATCGGCACGGGAGCGGGCGGAGGGACCCTGGCCCACACGCTGGCCCCCTCCGGCAAGCGGATCCTGCTGCTGGAGCGGGGTGGCTTCCTGCCCGCGGGAGAAGGAGAACTGGGATCCCGAGTCCGTCTTCGTCAAGGGTCGCTACGTCTCGCCCGACTCGTGGCAGGACAAGGGCGGCAAGGCCTTCCAGCCCGGGGTCCACTACTACGTCGGGGGCGCGACAAAGCTCTACGGCGCCGCGCTCTACCGCCTGCGCCCGGGTGATTTCGGCGACCTCACGCACGCCGACGGCGTCTCCCCCGCCTGGCCCGTCTCCTACGAGGAATTCGAGCCGTGGTACACGAAGGCCGAGTGGCTCTACCAGGTCCACGGCAACCACGGAGAGGACCCGACCGAGGGCGCCTGGAGCCGCCAGTACCCCTGGCCCGCCGTCAGCCACGAGCCCCGCATCCAGCAGATCCACGACGACCTGGAGAAGGCCGGCTACCACCCCTTCAACGCGCCCTGCGGCATCCTCCTCGACGAGGCCAACCCCCCGACGAGCGCCTGCATCCGCTGCACCTGGTGCGACGGCTACCCGTGCCTCGTGCACGCCAAGGCCGATGCCGAGACCATCGCGGTCCTCCCGGCACTGCAGCACCCCAACGTCACCCTGCTGGTGGACCACGAGGTGACGCGCCTGCAGACCGACGCCGGCGGCCGCACGGTCACCGGCGTGATCACCCAGCACGGGAGCGCCGAAGAGGTCTTCGCCGCCGACATCGTGGTGGTCTCGGCCGGGGCCACCAACAGCGCCCGGTTGCTGCTGTCCTCGGCGAGTGACGCCCATCCCAACGGGTTGGCCAACGGCTCGGACCAGGTCGGGCGGAACTACATGTTCCACAACTCCAAGGCCGTCGTGGCGCTGGCCAAGGAGCCCAACGAGACCGCCTTCCAGAAGACGCTCGGGCTGAACGACTTCTACTTCGGCGGCCCCGACTTCGACTTCCCGTTGGGCAACATCCAGATGGTCGGCAAGTCCAACGCCGAGGCCATGAAGGGGGAGGAGCCCCACCTCACCCTCCTCGCGCCCCACTGGAGCCTGGCCGACGTCTGCCGCCCACGCCGTGGACTTCTGGCTCACCACCGAGGACCTCCCCGCGGCCCGAGAATCGGGTCACGCTCGACGGCGACGGCAACGTGCACCTGGCCTACACGTCGACCAACGACAAGGAGGCGGAACGCCTCTACGGCGAGCTGAAGAAGATCCTGAACCACGTCGGCATGGCATCCCACCACGTGCTGAACAAGAACTTCTACATGTCGATGGACATCCCGGTGGCCGGTGTGGCGCATCAGGCGGGCACCTGCCGCTTCGGCGACGACCCGCAGACGTCCGTGCTCGATGCGAACTGCAAGGCCCACGAGGTGGACAACCTCTACGTCGTCGACACGAGCTTCTTCCCCAGCATCGGCGCGGTCAATCCCGCTCTGACCGCCATGGCGAATGCGATCCGTGTCGGCGAGCATCTCACCGAGCGGTTGGCCTGAGCCCGACCGCCGGCCGGACCCGGCGGGGGCCGCGGGCCGAGATCGACCACCGTCTACGCGGCCGGGCTCGTCCAGGGCATCGCCCTCGTCACGTTCCCGGCCGCCAGCACCATCTTCACCAGCCCCTCCCACTACGGGCTGTCGAGCACGCAGTACGGCTCCATGTTCCTGCCCCAGGTGGTGACGGCCATCACGGCCTCGCTCCTGGGCGCCGGCCTGGCCCGGAGGTTCGGCCTCAAGCGCGTCCTCCTGGCCGGCCTGCTCGCCGACCTGGCGTCGATGGGCCTGCTCGTCACGAGCCAGTTCTTCACCAGCACGCAGGCGCTGGCCTACGGCCTGCTCCTGGCGGCCACGGCCTGCCTGGGTCTCGGCTTCGGCCTGGTGGTCCCCGCCCTCAACACGTTCACCGCCGCCTTCCATCCCGACGGCGTCGACAAGTCGATCCTCACCCTCAACGCCCTGCTCGGCCTGGGCACCGCCCTGGCGCCGGTGTTCGTCGCCGTCTTCGTCGGGGTCGGTGCCTGGTGGGGTCTGCCGGTCATGTCGGCTGTCCTCCTCGCGGCTCTCTTCGTGGTGAGCGCTGCGCCTGCCCCTCCACCCCGCGGGCACGCGAGGCGTCTCCACCCACGGCCGGGAACCGACCGCCGCTCCATCTCCCTCGGCGTTTCTGGCTGTTCGCGGGTTTCGCCGTCCTGTACGGCATCTGCGAGACGATGAACGGGAACTGGTCCGAGACGCTGATGTCGCACCTGGGTGCCTCGGCCACGACGGCCTCGCTCGCCCTCACCACGTTCTGGGTGATGGTCACGCTCGGCCGCGTCCTCTTCGCCCTCGTGCAGAGTGCGTTCCCGACGCGGCGCACGTACCACCTGCTGCCCTTCGTGCTCGCCGGCGCCTTCGTGCTCGTTGCCCTCCTCCCCAAGGGGTCGACGGCGCTGGGCCTGGTGGCCTTCGGCATCGCGGGCCTCGGCTGCTCGGCGCTCCTCCCGCTCACGATCAGCTTCGGCCAGGAACAGCTCGTCGCCATGTCGTCCATGGTGGCCGGCGCCATCATCGCCTTCTACCAACTGGGCTACGGGATCGCCGCCTTCGGAGCCGGGCCGCTGCAGAGTGCGGGCGTCAGCCTCTCGACCATCTTCGGCGTGACGGCGGTCGTTCGCCGTCGCCATGGGCGGACTGTCCTTCCTGCTGGCCCGGCGCCACCACCAGGTGTCGCACCTCCACCCGCGCCCGTCACTCGCTGCCGGCTGATGTCGACCTCGTACCCTGGGAGTGCCGTCGCCGTTCCCCCGCCACCGCTGCAAAAGGAGTCAACGTGAGCGCTACCTCTCGCCACCGCATCGTCATCGTCGGTGGTGGCTTCGGCGGCCTTCCCGCCGCCCGCCTCCTCGCCCGCTCTGACGTCGACGTCACGCTCATCGACCAACGGAACCACCACCTGTTCCAGCCACTCCTGTACCAGGTGGCCACCGGGATCATGTCGCCGGGTCAGATCTCGCCGGTGCTGCGGCACATGCTGCGCCGCCGCAAGAACGTCGAGGTCGTCCTGGCCAAGGTCACCGGGTTCGACCTCGACCGGCGGGTCGTCCGCACGGCGTCCATCCCCGGCGACGAGTGCGACTACCCCTACGACAGCCTGATCGTCGCCGCCGGAGCCGGCCAGTCCTACTTCGGTCACGACGAGTACGCGCTGATCGCCCCGGGCATGAAGACGATCGATGACGCCATGGAGCTCCGGCGCCGGGTGCTCGGCGCCCTCGAGCTCGCCGAGACGTGCACCGACCCGGCCCAGCAGGCGTTCTTCATGACCTTTGCCATCGTCGGTGCCGGACCGACCGGCGTGGAGCTGGCGGGCCAGATCCGCGAGCTGGCCTACCGGAGCCTGACCCACGACTTCCGGAACATCGATCCCGCCGCCGTGCGGGTCATCCTGATCGACGGCGGCAAGGAGCCCCTGGCCAACTTCGGGGACCGGCTCTCCGAGCGGGCCGCCAAGGAGTTGGGGAAGATGGGCGTCGAGCTGCGCATGGGCCTCCGTGTCGTGGGTGTCGACGCGCTCGGGGTCGACACCCAGACCGCGGACGGCGAGAAGGGCCGCTTCGAGTGCGGCACCACGATCTGGGCGGCGGGCGTCCAGGCGTCACCACTCGCCGGCATGCTGGCCGAGGCCACCGGGGCCGAGACCGACCGCGCCGGCCGCATCGCCGTGCTGCCGGATCTGACGCTGCCCGGACACCCCGAGGTGTTCGCCGTCGGTGACATGGCGACGGTGAACAACCTGCCCGGCGTCTGCGAGGTGGCGATGCAGGGCGGTCTGCACGCGGCCAACACGATCAAGCGGCGGCTGAAGGGCCGCGAGCAGCGTGCCCTTCAAGTACCGCGACCTCGGCAGCGCGGCCGCCATCGGCCGGTTCAAGGCCATCGTCAGCGTGCGGGGACTGCGCCTCAGCGGCTTCCCGGGCTGGGTGGTGTGGCTCTTCGTCCACCTCGCCTTCCTCAACGGCTTCGGCCACCGGCTCGCGGCATTGTGGCGCTGGAGCCTCTCCATGGTCGGGCAGCGCCCGGCCCGAACGCGTCTTCAGCGTCGGGCACACCGGAGGCGACCTCAGCCTGCCCGACGACGTCAAGGCCAAGGTCATGCCCAAGCCCTTCCCGATCTTCGAGTCCGATCTCAGGCTGATCGACCGCGTGGGGCGCCACGACGAGCCCGACGGCGTCCCCGGCACCGAGTGCCGCGGCAGACACGACCGGTCGGAACAGCCTGACCAGGCGCCCAGGCCCCGAGGGCGCGGCCAACTACATTCGCCCGATGATCCTCGACCGATTCCTCGTCACCGACCAGGTCGCCATCGTCACCGCCAGCGGGCGCGGCATCGGCGCCGCCACCGCGGTGGCCCTCGCCGAGGCGGGCGCCGACGTCGTCCTGGCCGCCCGCACCGAGGACCAGCTGCGGGACGTGGCCAAGCAGGTCGAGGCGGCCGGCCGGCGGGCCGTCGTCGTGCCCGGCGACCTGACCGACTTCGAGCTCATGGCCTCGCTGGCCGAGACGGCGTTCACCGAGCTCGGCCGCCTCGACATCGTCGTCAACAACATGGGCGGCACCATGCCCCGGCCGCTGCTCGACACGTCGCCGCGGTTCTTGGAGGAGGCCTTCCGCTTCAACGTCTCGGCCGGCCACGCCCTGGTCCGGGCGGCCGTCCCGCGCATGCTCGAGGGCGACCACCCGGGCGGGGCCATCGTGAGCATCTCCTCGGTGATGGGCCACGTGGCCGGCCGCGGCTACCTCGCCTACGGGACCGTGAAGGGCGCGCTCGAGCAGTACACCCGGCTCGCCTCGCGCGACCTCGCGCCGCGGATCCGGGTCAACGCCATCGGCGTCGGGTCGACCGCCACCTCGGCCCTCGACATCGTCATGTCGAGCGACGAGCTGCGCACGCGCCATGGAGGACGCCACCCCGCTCAGGCGCCTCGGCCACGTCGACGACATCGCGTCGGCCGATCCTCTACCTCGCCTCGCCGGCCGGGTCCTATGTCACCGGCAAGATCCTCGAGGTCGACGGTGGCCTCCAGTCGCCCAACCTCGAGATTCCCGCTCCCCGACCTCTAGAGCCTCGAGGAGGCACGCCGCATGCCGTACCGAGTCGTGCAGTGGAGCACCGGCAACGTCGGGCGCCACTGCGATCGCCGGGATCGACGCCCACCCCGAGCTCGAGCTGGTCGGGGCTCTTCGTCTCCAACCCCGACAAGGTCGGGCGCGACGCCGGGCGAGCTGGCCGGGCTGGGCCGCACGCTCGGCGTCGCGGCGACGAGCGACGTCGACGCCCTCCTCGCCCTCGAGCCCGACTGCATCGTGCACACCGCCATGGCCGACGACCGCATCGTCGAGGCCGCTCGCCGACCTCGAACGCTTCCTGGCCGCCGGGATCAACGTCGTGTCCTCGAGCCCGGTCTTCCTGCAGTACCCCGAGCCGGGCGACCCGATGGCGGCCCCGCTGATCGCCGCCGCGACGAAGGCGGGCGTCTCGCTCTTCGTCAACGGCGTGGACCCGGGCTTCGCCAACGACGCGCTCCCGCTCGTCCTCTCGGGCATCTGCGAGCGCATCGAGGAGGTGCGCTGCTCCGAGGTGCTCAACTACAACACCTACAACCAGCCCATGGTGCTCTTCGACATCATGGGCTTCGGCCGCGACCTGCACGACGTGCCCATGCTGCTGGCGCCCGGGCGTGCTGACCATGGCCTGGGGCAGCGTGGTGCGCCAGATCGCCGCCGGACTCGGCGTCACCCTGACCGACGTCACCGAGTGGTACGAGCGCGAGCCGGCGCCCGAGGACTTCGACATCCCCGCCGGCACCATCAAGGCCGGCACCGCGGCCGCGCTGCACTTCGAGGTCCGCGGCATGGTCGGGCGACAGGCCGGTCATCGTGCTCGAGCACGTGACCAGGCTGCGCGACGACCTCGGCGCCGGCCTGGCCGCAGCCGGCCGGGCACGGCTGCTACCGGGTCGCAGATCAGCGGGCGAGCCCAACTACACGCTCGACCTCCAGCTGATGGGCACCGACGGCGACCACAACACGGCCGGTCTCAAGGCGACCGCCATGCGCCTCGTCAACGCGGTCCCGGCGGTGGTCGGCGGCCGCCCGGGCCTCGTCACCGCCCTCGACCTCCCGCTGGTCACCGGGCGGGGGCTCGTCGTCACCTGACGCCGGCACCGTCGCGCCGCTGGCCCACGAGCGGCGGAGACTCCAGAGGCCGGTCGGTCGGTAATCCGCATCTTTGCTCGTGCCAAACGTGTCGAGAACGCGCCCCGGCTCCGACTTCTGCGGTGAGCGGCGCCGACGGGGCGCCGGAACAGGAAGGATGAGGAGATGCGATTCATGCTGTTGCAGAACTACGGGGGTGTCGAGGGCGACTGCGCACCCATGTACGAGTGGAGCCCCGAGGAGGTCCAGGCCCACATCGACTTCCAGCAGGCGCTGAACCGCCAGCTGGAGGAGCTCGGCGAGCTGGTCGACGCCCAGGGGCTGGCCGGTCCCGACGACGCACGGTTCGTGGTCTCCGACGGCGCCTCGGCGCCGCTGGTGACCGACGGCCCGTTCCCGGAGTCCAAGGAGCTCCTGGCGGGCTATCGGATCGTCGAGGTCGACACCCCGGAGCGAGCGGTGGAGATCGCCGCCCGGATCTCGGCCGCACCCGGCCAGGGCGGCGCGCCGATCCGCAGCGGATCGAGGTCCGCCAGATCCTGAGCGCCCCCGACCCAGAGGTGTGAGGGACCGCGCGACGTCGAGGGCCTGTTGCGCGAGCTGGCGCCGCAGGCCCTCGGCGCCGTCGTCCGCCGCTACGGCCACTTTGCCGACGCCGAGGACGCGGTGCAAGAGGCACTCGTGGCCGGCGGCCACCGCCTGGCCGGCGGCGGCCTTCCCGAGACACCCACTCGGCTGGCTCGTCCGCGTGGCCTCGCGCCGGATGGTCGACCTGTACCGCAGTGACGAGGCCAGGCGCCGGCGCGAGGACCTCGCCGCCTCGTGGTCGCGCGAGCCGCCCGAGCCCGCGCCGGCGCGCGACGACACCCTGGTCCTCTTCTTCATGTGCTGCCACCCCGTCCTGCCGCCGGCGTCCGCCGTGGCACTGACGTTGCGGGCCCTCGGCGGGCTGACGACGCGGGAGATCGCCGCCGCCTTCTTGGTCCCCGAGGCCACCATGGCGCAGCGCATCAGCCGGGCCAAGCGCACGGTGGCCGACGTCCGGCGAGCCGTTCGCCCTCCCGAGCCACGCGCGCGGGACCGCACGCCTCGCCCTGGTGCTGCGCGTGGTCTACCTGATCTTCAACGAGGGCTATGCGTCGAGTGGCGGCCCCGACCTCGATCGCACCGACCTGGCACCGAGGCCATCCGCCTCGGCCGCCTGCTCCGCGAGCTGCTGCCCGACGAGCCCGAGGTCGGCCGGGCTTCTCGCGCTCATGCTCCTCACCGAGGCGCGCCGGCCGGCGCGCACGACCGAGAACGGCACGCTCGTCGCCCCTGGCCGAGCAGGACCGGCCCGCTTGGGATCGCGGCCTCATCGCGGAGGGCACCGCTCTGGCCACCGCTGCCCTCGAGCGCGGGCCGATGGGCGAGTACGGCGTGCAGGCGGCCGTGGCGGCGCTGCACGACGCCGCGCTCAGCCACGAGGACACCGACTGGGCCACGGATCCTCTCGCTCTACGACGCTGCTCGAACGGATGACCGACAGCCCGGTGGTGCGGCTGAACCGCGCCGTCGCCGCGGCCATGGTCGACGGCCCCGACGCCGGGCTCTCCCTCCTCGACGAGCTGGCCGCCTCGGGCCACGCTCGAACGCTCGCACCGCATGCACGCCGTGCGCGCCCACCTCCTCGAGGAGAAGGGCGACGCCGGAGGATGCGCATGCGGAGTACGTCGCGGCCGGCGGCGGGCACCGCCAACCTGCGCGAGCGGGACTACCTCATGACCAAGGCGGCGGCGCTGGCGCCGGCCCGCTGAGCCGGCCGAGCGCCGGGCTGACCGGACGGGCTCAGTCCCCCGTCGAGGGATCGATGACCGTGGAGACCATCGTCACCCTGTCGGCCGGGAAGCCGCCGCAGCGGGCGTGCTCGAAGATGATGTCCTCGTCGGGCGCCACGTAGACGCAGTAGATCTTGTCGTCGGTGACGTAGCTCTGCAGCCACTTGATCTCCGGGCCGAGGCTGGCGATGACCTTGTTCGACTTGGCGCTGATGTCGCGCAGCTCGTCGGCGCTGAGATTTCCCGCTCCGGGAGCTCCCGCTCAATCACGTACTTCGGCATCGGTGCCACCTCCGGCCTGATAGCATACTGAAAGTATCTCTCTCACATACGACTGGTACGTATTATGCATACTCAAGGTACGGATGTCAAGGACCGCCGCGTCGCGCAGGGCGACGCCACCCGGGCCGACCTGATCGCGTGCGGCCCGCGAGCTCTTCGGCGAGCACGGGCTACGCGCGACACCTCCATCGACGAGGTGGTGGCCCGGGCCGGCGTGACCAAGGGGGCGCGTGTACCACCACTTCGACGGCAAGGAAGGGCTCTTCCGGGCCGTCTTCGAGCAGGTCTACCGCGAGGTCACGGACCAGGCCGCCGCAGAGTTCCTCGGGCCCGACTCGTGGGAGGCGCTGCTGGCGGGGTGCGCCCTGTGGATCGACGCCCACCTCGATCCGGCGGTTCGGCGCATCGTGCTGCAGGACGCCCGGGCGGTCCTCGGTTGGGACGAGGTGCGCGCCATCGAGAACCGCTTCGGCGCCGTCGCGCTCCGGGGCGCGCTGCGCAAGGCGATGCACGCCGGCGTGCTCGAGCGCCAGCCCCTGCGCCCGCTCGCCCTGCTCTTGACGGCGCGCTCGGCGAGGGCTGCCTCTACATCGCCGAGACGGACGACGCCGCGCTGGCCCGCACGGAGGTGCTCGCGCTGATCACGCGGATGCTCTCGGCCTTCCGGGCGCAGCCGCTCGACGGCGCGACGCCGGGGATCGCGGCTGGGTCGCCGGTGTAGGCAATCCGGCGCGTGCCGCTCGGTGGTGTGCCTCAAGAAACTATAAATAGAACTGTTTAGACTCTGCAGAGACCCCGCCGGGACACGCCGGGACCCCGCCAGGACGACGCCGAGACCCCGCCGGGACGACGTCGGAGCAGCGCCCGTCGTCGGAGTGGCTCAGCGGAAGTCCCGGCTCGCCGGCACCGCCGTCCCCACGACCAGCGCCTCCACCCGCTCGGCGTCGAAGCTGACCGCCCCCTGGCCCTTGCGCACGCGCCCGCGGATCAGCAGCACGGGCGCGTGGCGGGCCACGTGCTTCCACCGCGCCCAGGCGCCGCGGGAGAAGACGACGTTGACGTGGCCCGTCTCGTCCTCGAGGTTGACGAACACCGCGCCGCGCGCCGTCTCGGGGTGTTGGCGGTGGGTCACCACGCCCGCCACGGTGGCCCGGTCGCCGTCGGCCGATGCTTCCAGGGCCACGGCGGTCACCACGCCCATCGCCTCGAGCCGCTCGCGGGCGAGATGCATCGCCGTCCGCTCCGGCGCCAATCCGAGGGCCCACAGGTCGTCGCCCACCGCGTCGTAGAGGCTGGGCTCGGGCAGCGGCGGCGCCTCGGCCCCCACCACGATCCCGGGCAGGCGGTCCGGCGTCCCCTGCGCCGCCGCCCCGGCCGCCCACAGCAGCCGGCGCCGGCCGGCCGTCGTCCCCCGCACCTCCCCGTCCCCGTCCTCGTGCCCGGGGCCCTCGGGGTCGAGCGCGCCGGCGGCGGCCAGCGTCTCGAGCTGGGCCTGGGTGACGCCGGCCCGCCGCACCAGGTCCTCGCCCCCGCGCCAGGGGCGGCCGGCCACGATCCGCTCCGCCGTCGCCTCGCCCACCCCGCGCACCGACCCCAGCCCCAACCGCAGCACGGGGTCCGGCGACAGGCCCCTCCAGCGACGCCCCCACCTCGGAGCGGTTCACGTGGGGCCGGCGCACGCGCACCCCGTGCCGCCGCGCGTCGGCCACCAGCGACTGGGGCGACCAGAAGCCCATCGGCTGCGAGTTGAGCAACCCCGCCGTGAACGCCGCCGGGTAGTGCAGCTTCAACCAGGCGGAGGAGTAGACGAGATGCGCGAACGACACCGAGTGCGACTCGGGGAAGCCGAAGTTGGCGAAGGCGGCCAGCGCCTCGAAGACCTGGTCGGCCACCGCGCCCGTCACGCCGCGCGCCGCCATCCCGTCGTACAGCCGGGCGCGCATCTTCTCCATGCGCGCCGCCGAGCGCTTGGCCGCCATGGCCTGGCGCAGCTCGTCGGCGTCGGCCGCGCTGAAGCCGGCGATGGCCACGGCCATCTCCATCAGCTGCTCCTGGAAGAGCGGGACCCCGAGCGTGCGCTTGAGGATCGGCTCGAGCAGCGGGTGCAGGTAGGTGACGGGCTCCTCGCCCCGGCGGCGCCGGATGTAGGGGTTCACCGCATGGCCCTGAATGGGGCCGGGCCGGATGAGCGCCACCTCGATGGCGATGTCGTAGAAGGTGCGCGGCCGCACCCGGGGCAGCGTCCCCATCTGGGCCCGGCTCTCGACCTGGAAGACCCCGACCGTGTCGGCCCGGCACAACAGGTCGTAGACCTCGGCCTCCTGGGGCAGCTGCCCCAGGTCGACCGCGTCCCCGTGGAAGTCGCGCACCAGGTCGACCATGCGGTGCAGCGCCTCGAGCATGCCGAGGCCGAGCAGGTCGAACTTCACCAGCCCGATGGCGGCGCAGTCGTCCTTGTCCCACTGCAGCACGCTGCGCCCGGGCATGCGGCCCCACTCCACCGGGCACACCTCGACCACCGGCCGGTCGCACAGCACCATGCCGGCCGAGTGGATGCCGAGGTGGCGCGGCCGGTCGAGCACCTCGGCCGCCAGCTCGGCCACCAGCGGCGGCACGCCACCGCCCGCCCACCGCCCACCGACCCGTCGCCGCCGCCTCGTGCACCGCCGCGGCCGACGACGGCCCCCGCCCGTGCCCGGCGTCGATGCCCGCCGCCCAGGCGTCCACCTGCTCGGGGGTGAAGCCGAGCGCCTTGCCGACGTCGCGCACGGCCGAGCGCGGCCGGTAGGTGATGACGTTGGCCACCTGCGCGGCGTGGCGCCGGCCGTAGCGCTCGTAGACGTACTGGATCACCTCCTCGCGCCGCTCCGACTCGATGTCCACGTCGATGTCCGGCGGCCCGTCACGCGCCGGGGAGAGGAAGCGCTCGAAGAGCAGCCCGAGGTCGACCGCGTCGACGTTGGTGACGCCGAGGGCGTAGCAGACGGCCGAGTTGGCCGCCGAGCCGCGCCCTTGGCAGTAGATGTCGAGCCGCCGGCACACCTGCGCGATGTCCCACACGACGAGGAAGTAGCCGGCGAAGCCGAGCTGGCCGATGACGTCGAGCTCGTGCCGAATCTGCTTCCACGCGCCCGGCACCCGCTCGGCCTCCGGCGGCCCGTAGCGCGCCGTCGCCCCCTCGGTCACCAGCTGGCGCAGGTAGCCCTGCTCGTCCATGCCCGCGGGGACGGGGAAGTCGGGCAGGCGCGGCGCGACCAGGCGCAGGTCGAACGCGCAGGCCCGCCCCAGCTCGGCGGCGCGCTCGACCACGCCGGGCCAGCGGGCGAAGCGCCGGGACTGCTCGGCCGCGCCGCGCAGGCAGGCCGACGGGGCCGACGGCAGCCAGCCCTCGAGCTCGGCCAGGGGACGGCGCGCCCGCACGGCGGCGAGCGTGGTGGCCAGCCGGAACCCGGCCGGCGTGGCGTAGTGCACGTTGTTGGTGGCCACGGCGTCGACGTCCCACTCGACGGCGAGATGCGCCAGCGCGTCGTTGCGCGCCGTGTCGAGCGGGTCCCCGTGGTCCCACAGCTCCAGCGCCACGTTGGCGCGCCCGAACGCGTCGACGAGGCGCCCCACCTCCCGGGAGGCCGCCCGGGGCCCGGCATCCATCAGCGCGGCGGGGACCGCCCCCTTGCGGCAGCCGCTCAGCACCAGCCAGTGGCCGCCCGCGGCCCGGGCCAGCGCGTCGAGGGTGAAGACCGGCCGCCCCTTCTCCCCGCCCTCGAGGTGCGCGTCGGCCAGCACGGTCGAGAGGCGCGGCGTAGCCGTCGGGATCGCGGGCGAGCACGACGAGGTGCGTCCCGGTGGGGTCGGGCTCGCCGGTGCGCGGGCCCGCCGGGGCCAGCGTCACCTCGGTCCCGAAGACCGTCGGCAGCCCGCAGGCCCGCGCCGCCTCGGCGAAGCGGACCACCCCGTAGAAACCGTGGTGGTCGGTCAGCGCCAGCGCGGCCAGCCCGAGCCGGTCCGCCTCGGCCACCAGCTCCTCGGGATCGCTGCTGCCGTCGAGGAAGCTGAACCCCGAGTGCGCGTGCAGCTCGGCGTACTCAGCCATGGCGTTCAGTCATAGAGCGCCTCGACCCACCACTCCCCCCGCTCGGTGCACAGCAGGCGGGCCACCCCGTCCGCGGTGACCACCTGCAGGCGGGCCCGGCGCCGGCGCACCGACCACCAGCGTTCGGTCACCGGCCAGGGGCCGGCCCATCCGACGACCGGCTGCCAGGGGCCGCCGTCGACCGACAGCCGCTCGACCCCCGCGGTGAGCAACCCCCGCCCGCTGACCTCGACGGCGTTCCCGTCGGCGTCGACCACCTCGGCGCGGATCCGGACCCGCAGCACGTCGCTGGGCGCGGGCGGCGGCAGCCGGCCCGGCCACGGCGCCCCCGGCGGGCCGGCGTCGGCCTCGGGACTGCCCCAGGGCACCAGCACCGACTGGCCGGCCGGGTCCCGCCCGCCCTGCACCCGGCCCATCAGCACGGCCTCGATCCCCAGGCGCTCCTGCACCCGGACGAAGGAGCGGGCCGCCCGGGCGTCGGCCTCCGACGCGCCACCGAAGAAGCCGGGCTGGGAGGGCGGGGGCGGGGTGTCGGCCCCCCGGTCGGGATCCTCGCCCCGGGCCACCCGCAGCCGCCGTTCGATGGCGCGGTCGCGCAGCCCGGCCAGCTCACCGCTCTCGCCCCGGGCCACCGCATGGCAGGCGGCCGCGTCCGCCCCGAAGCGGTCCGAGATGCTCGCCGCCGGGCAGCGCGGCGAGCTGCCCCAGGGTGGTGACCCCCAGCCGCTGCAGGGTGACGGCCAGGTCGGGCCGCGCCAGCGTGGCCACCGACCAGGGGCCGAGGAAGTCCGCCGTCCCGCCGGGCGGGACGATCAGCGCCGAGCGGGCGGCCAGCACGGCGGCGAAGAGCCCGTCGGCCACGCCGACCCCCGCCTCCTCGCCCACGGTCTCGGCCAGACGGGACACCACCGCCTCCTCCCCGCCGAAGAAGCGGGCAGGCCCACGGGCCGGGCAGCGCGCAGACCCCGAGCCGGACGGGGTGCACCCAGGGACAGAGCTCGCCCGCCCGCGCCAGCACGCGGGCGAAGCGCCGCGCCTCCTCTCCCCTCGCCCCTTCCTCGAGGAGCTCCGGGCACCAGATGACGACCAAACCGTTCCACGCCTTCCTCTCCACCACGTCGCTCAGGCCGCCTCCGGCCCGTCATCGGGGCCGGCCCCGCCCCGGCTCCGTGCCTGTCTCGGTCGCGTCCTCTGCCGCCGCCACCGCGCCCGAGCCGGCGGGGAGCCACAGCGAGCACTCGGTGGCCCGGCCGGCGGCGCGGCGGCCGCTGACGCGCACCTCGGCCCGCCGGCCCCGCAGGTGGCCGTGGCCCCGCCCGACGCCCTCCCACTCGCCCGCTCCCACCGACAGCGCCAGGTCGCCGCCCTCGGGCCACGCGCCGGCGCCCTCGAGCAGCACCACCAGTGCGGCCTGGCGCTCGCGGGCCCGGGCGCTCAGGTGGCGCGCCGCGGTCAGGCGGGCCCGGCCGGGCGGGCGCACCAGGACGGCGTCGACGCCGGAGAGGAGGTCGCCGGCCGCCTCGGCCCACCCGCTGCCGGGATGGGGCACGAAGACGACCCGGCGCAGATCGAGCCCGAGCTCGGCGGCCGCCACCACCCCCGGGTCGGGCAGGCCGACGGCGGCGCACCAGCTCCCGGCGGTCGACGCCGCGGCCAGCAGGGAGAGTGCCAGCGTGGTCGCCCCGTGGCCGGGCTGCCCCGCCACGGTGGTGGTCGTCCCGCGGCGCAGGGCGCCGCCCGGGAAGAGCGGGGCCAGCGGCGGGGGCACCGGCAGGGTCCGCCCGGCCACCGGCGTGACGGGCCGGACCCGGTCGGCCAGCCCGGCGGGGAGCTCCCGGGAACGGGGAGACGGCGAGTCCCCGGCGTGAAAAGCGAACATATGTTCGTACCCTAGCGAGGCCGTGTGTCCCTCTGCTCGGGGAGGCAAAAGGCCAGCTCAGAGGCCGCAGCGCCCTGGACGGGGCCCGGTAGGTCACAATGCAGCCCGCATGTGCGGACGCTTCGCCCTCTTCACCCCGCCGGCGCGGATCGCCCGCTACTTCGGGGCCACGCTGGACGAGGAGATCGACCCCGAGTACCAGCCGAGCTGGAACGTCGCCCCCACCGACCAGGTCCTCGGCGTCCGGGACCGCCCGCCGCGGCCGGGTCCGGCGAGAGGGCGGCGACGAGGCCGAGCAGAAGCACCCGAGCGGCTGCTCATGTCGTTTCGCTGGGGCCTCGTCCCCTGGTGGTCCAAGGACCCCAAGTCGGGCAGCCGGCTCTTCAACGCGCGCAGCGAGACCGTGACCACCAAGGCCTCCTTCCGCGAGGCGTTCCGGGAGCGGCGCATCATCGTCCCCGCCGACGGCTTCTACGAGTGGCGCAAGACCAAGACCGGCGCCAAGCAGCCCCACTACTTCACCCGGGCCGACGGCGCGCCGATGGCCTTCGCCGGCCTGGCCGAGCGCTGGCGCCCCAAGGGCGCGCCCACGGGCACGCCCTACCTGCGCAGCTGCACCGTCATCACCGCGCCGGGCGGCGCGGACATGGAGGGCATCCACGACCGCATGCCGGTGATCCTCGACCCCGCCACCTTCGACCTCTGGCTCGACCCGGCCAACGAGGACAGCGAGGAGCTGCGCGCCCTGCTGCGCCCGCCGCCGGCCGGCACGGTGGTGCACCACCCGGTCGGGCCGCGGATCGGTAACGTGCGCAACAACGACCCGACGCTCATCGAGTCCGTGTGAGGGACGCGTAGGGCGACGGGAAGGACCGGTCGACGCGTGGCCGGCGTTTGGAGGGATAGGAGGCCGGGGGGCCCACGTCGAGGGGACGACACGTGAGGGAGCAACGATGAGCCACGACCGGCGCGCTTACCCGCCGCACCATGCTGCAGGCCGCGCTGGCCGCGGCGGCGCAGCCGTGCTGGCCGCGGCCAGCCGGGGCGAGGGGGCGGGCGCCGCCATGGCCCAGCTGGCGGCACGGACCAAGCCGGCGGGATCGGACCTCGGCGCCATCGAGCACGTCGTGTTCCTGATGCAGGAGAACCGGTCCTTCGACCACTACTACGGCACCTTCGGGGGCGTGCGGGCTTCGACGACCACCCCCCGGGCTCCTCGGGAACTTCGCCCAGGCCTGGCCGGGCGGCCGCGACCAGACGCTCCTCCCCTTCCATCTCGACTCGAAGTCCGGCATCGGCGAGTGCACCCAGGACCTCGACCACAGCTGGCCGGGCGAGCACCTGAGCTGGGGCAAGGGCACCAACGGCGCCTTCGTGTCGACGCACACCAGCCGCAATTCCAGGGCCCGACCCAAGGCGTGTTCACCATGGGCTACTACACGCCGCGCCGACCTCCCGTTCTATTACGCGCTGGCCGACGCGTTCACCATCTGCGACAACTATCACTGCTCGGTCCTCGGGCCGACGCACCCGAACCGGCTCATGTCGCTCTCGGGCACCATCGACCCGACCGGCGCCGCGGGCGGCCCGGTGCTCATCACCAACGAGGCTGCCGACGCCGTCTACAGCGTGCACTGGGACACCATGCCCGAGGTGCTCGAGGACGCCGGGGTGAGCTGGAAGGTCTACAACCCCGTGGGCACCATCTACACCCCGCGACTTCATCGAGAAGTACGGCATCGTCAGCGACGCCATCCTCCCCTACTTCAGCCAGTACCAGAACCCGCATCGGCGCTGTACCAGAAGGCCTTCCTGCCGCAGTACCCGAACGACTTCGTGAGCGACATCCGAGCGGGACGCTCCCCGCCGTCAGCTGGCTCATCCCGCCCGTCGGCTACGACGAGCACCCGTCGTCGCCGCCCGCCCTCGGCGAGTGGTACACCAGCCAGGTGCTCTCGGCACTGGTGTCGAACCCGAGGTGTGGTCCAAGACCGTCCTGTTCCACATGTACGACGAGAACGACGGCTTCTTCGACCACGTGCCGCCGCCCGTCGCGCCGCACGGCACGCCGGGCGAATCCGTCACAGTGTCGCCGCTGCCGGGCGACGCCCAGCGGCTTCGCCGGACCGGTCGGCATGGGCTTCCGCGTCCCGATGCTGGTGCTCTCGCCGTTCAGCCGCGGCGGCCACGTGGCGTCCAGGTCTTCGACCACACCTCCCAGTTGCGCTTCCTCGAAGAGCGCTTCGGCGTGAAGGCCCCCAACATCTCGGCCTGGCGCCGGCGAGTGGCGGGCGACCTCACGTCCACGCTGCACATGGGCACACGCGGACCGACGGTGCCGAAGCTGCCGAGCACGACGAACGACCAGATGGCCGACATGGCCGCGACTCGGCTGCACGCAGCCCGAGATCGTCGAGCTCGACAACCACCTGCCGTCGTACCCGGTGCCGGTGCACCAGTCGATGCCGCGCAGGAAACCTCGGCGTAGCGGATCCGACGGCGACGCCCGCGGTGAGGCATGCCGACGACGCGGCGGCGGACTACCCCTGCGTCATGTGCAGAAGTATCTCGCCATCGGTGCGCAGCCGGTCGCGGGCCCCGTGCTGGTCGGACCGGGCGTGGCCGGTCGTGGCCAGGGCGTGCTCGCAGCGGGCGATGTAGGCCAGGTTCACCACCGCCGCTGCCCCGGCGGCGCGGACCTGGGCCTGGCTCAACGCGGCGCTCGCCGCCGTCTCGTAGTCCTCCAGGAACGCCGCCACCCCGGCGGCGGAGGGAAACCGTGATCCGCCGGGCTCCGAGGTCACGGACCAGGTGACCGCCGCCTGGCCCAGTGCGGTGCTCTCCCGCACCCTGGCCACGCTGTCCCAGTCGTAGACCGCCGCGAGCTCGCCGTCGTGCGGCGGACGTTGCGGGCCGACCAGTCGGTGTGGGCGACGACCGTCACCTTCTCCTGCTCCCGGTCTCGCACTTCGACGGCCCGCTCGGCGAACTCGTCGATCCACCGGGCCGGCGCGGCGTCCAGTCCGAAGTCGAAGAGCGGGCTGTGGGGCTCGGGGTACAGGCCGACAGCGGGACGGCGGAGGGGGTGCTGATCGAGCCCGCGGAGGCCCCGCAGGTCGCGGCAGAGCCCGATGTGGCGGGCCAGGCCCGCGGCGGAGGCGCGCCGGGACCGGGCCGAGCGGTAGGGGGACATGCCGGGATCGGGGAGCCAGGTCTCGACCGTCACCAGGTTTGGCCGATCCGCCCGGAGCGGGATCGGTCCGGCGAGGGGGCGGGGGCAGGGGAAACCGAACGCGGCGAGTCGCTCCTGGACCTCGCGCACCGCCTCCAAGAACGGATGCGTCCATCGCTCCTGGTACGCCTTGAGCACGACCTCACGGCCCGAGGCGAGACGCACGCCCGCCACGCATCCGGCCGAGCCACGGTAGAACAGCCCGCTGGCGGGACGTTCCCCGAGATGGGCCGCGCAGAATTCCGCGACGGTCCGGCCGATCTCGGACGGGTCATCGGTCCCGTAGACGGCGCACTCCACATCGGACACGCCCCAGCGGGACAGCTCGGCGGCGACGACGTCGGACAGGGAGGCCACACGGCCATGATGACCGCTCGGGGCACGCCCTCTCTCGTGGTCTTAGTTTGGGGAGAGACCCGGGCGGAGATCGTCGTCGGCCGCCGGGCTCGACGGGCCTTGGAAAGGGGCAGATCATGCGCTTCAACCACATGGAGCTGACGTTTCCCAGGGGTACCCTGACCCCGGAATTCCGTGAGGAGGTCGACGCCTTCTACGGTTCCGTCTTCGGCTGGTCGGCGCTCGACGCCGACGTCGTGGGGCAGTCGTGCCACCTGCTGATGCCCGATCCGGACCAGTTCCTCCTGTTGGCGGAGAGCGACAAGCCGATGGCATCGCCCGGCTACGACCATCTCGGCCTGTTGCAGGACACCAGAGAAGAGGTCGACAGCCTGTTGGAGGCCTGCGATCGGTACGCCGAGAAGGACGACCGGGTGCAGATCCGGCGCTACGAGGATCTCGACTACCCCGGGGTCACGGTGCACGCGTTCTACGTCAAGTACCTGCTGCCGATCTACTTCGACGTGCAGAGCATGGAGCGCACCTAGCGGTCGCCTTCGGCCATCGTCGCGAACGGCGGCGCGGCGCCCGCACGGAGGTCCGCTACTCCCCGAAGCGTCCTCAGTACGGTTGTGCCGTGGCTGATGGATCGCTCCGCGACCGGGACGACACGGTCGCGTGGGGTGTCGAGTCAACAGGCGAGCCCCGTTGGCCGGCCCTGCTGGCCGTCGTGGCGGCGGCCGCGCTGCAGCTGATCCTGCCGCAGACTCTCATCCGGGGGCTCGGGAACCGAGGCTTGATTCCGGCCCTCGAGCTGGCGTTGATCGTCGTGCTCCTCATCGCCAATCCGGGTCGCATCTCCAAGGAGGAGTCGCGCCTCCGTATCGTCGGCATTGCCCTGATCGCGCTCATCACGATCGCCAACGTGGTGTCGTTGATCGAGCTGATCCACGCCCTCCTCTATGGGACCAAGGCGGGAGGACGCCCTCTCGTGTACGCGTCCGTGCCGATTTGGCTCACCAACATCATCGTGTTCGGGCTCTGGTATTGGGAGCTCGATCGGGGCGGACCTGCCGCCCGCCAGCAACCGTCGCACCGCCAGCCCGACTTCCTCTTCCCGCAGATGTCGACGCCCGGGTCTGCTCCAGGTTGGACGCCCAGGTTCTTGGACTACCTCTACACGTCTTTCACCAACGCTACCGTGTTCAGCCCCACCGACACCATGCCGCTGACCGCCTGGGCCAAGTTCCTGATGATGCTGCAGTCACTCGCCTCACTGGTGACCGTGGCCGTGGTCGTGTCCCGGGCCGTCAACATCTTGAGCTGAGCGCGGCGCCGTGGCACGCCGGGCCGCGTCTTCGGCGATCGCCTCGAAGAGTTCGTCCGGGGAGTCCGCGTGGCTAGTGACCTGAGTCAGAGATCCGCGCGCAATAGCTAGCCAGGGTGTCCAGGATCTCGTCGGCACTCTTGTGCCAGACGAACGGTGTGGGCTCCTCGTTCCACTGATCCACCCAGGTCGTGATCGATGCCTCGAGCTCTTTGGTCGAGCGATGGGTGCCGCGCTTCAGCCACTTGGTCGTCAGCTCGGCGAACCAGCGCTCCACCAGGTTCATCCACGAGCTGTAGGTGGGCGTGAAGTGGAGGTGGAACCTCGGGTGCCGCATCAGCCAGCGGTGGATCTCAGGTGTCTTGTGCGTCGAGACGTTGTCGACCACGAGATGCACGTCGAGACTCTCGGGGACGCTGCGGTTGATGAGGTTCAAGAAGTGACGAAACTCCTGGGCCCGATGGCGCTCGGTCATATCGGTAATCACGTGTCCCGATGCGACGTCGAGGGCCGCATAGAGATTGGTGGTGCCTCCTCGCACGTAGTCGTGGGTGCGCCGTTCGGGCAGTCCGGGCCGAAGGGGGAGCACCGGCGAGGTTCGATCAAGGGCCTGGATCTGGGTCTTTTCATCAACACAGAGCACGAGTGCGGCGTCGGGCGGGTTGATGTAGAGGCCGACGATGTCACGCACCTTGTCGACAAAGAGGGGGTCGGGGGAGAGTTTGAACGTCTCGACCAGGTGAGGTTTGAGCCCGAAGGCCCGCCAGATGCGCGACACCGCCGACTGACTCATCCCGGTCGCGTTGGCCATCGATCGCGTCGACCAGTGCGTGGCATCGACCGGTGTCTCCTCGAGGGTCTTGACGATGAGCATCTCGACGTCGTCGTCACCGATCGAACGCGGCGCCCCGGGGCGAGGCTCGTCGTGAAGCCCCTCGAGGCGCTGCGCCACGAAGCGAGCCCGCCACTTGTTCACGGTGGAGCGAGCAACACCGAGTCGAGCCGCCACCTCGGTGTTGTGTCCTCCCTCCGCGCAGGCCAGCACGATGCGGCAGCGAAACGCCAATGCTTGAGAACTCTTCGGACGTCTTGCCCAGCGCTCGAGCTGTTCGCGCTCGTCGTCGCTGAGCACCAAAGGATCGAGAACCGAACGTCGCATGCCTGCCTCCCATCGTTGCTGATGACAGGCACAACGCGGGAGACGCGAAGGAAATTCCCCCGAGATTGCGAATTATCCACTCAGGTCACTAGCGGGACGACGTCCCGACGAGGACGACGGTGCGCCCGAGGGTCTTCCGCGCCGCGATGGACTGGAGGGCATTCGGCAGATCCTCGAAGGCGACCTCGCTGCCGATGACCGGTCGCACCCCACCCTGCAGGACGAGTTCCAGGATGCGGGCGTGCACCCGCTCCCCGTCGTCGTGCGACGGGAAGTTGTAGCCGGTGACACCCTTGAGGGCGACGGGGTCGTCGACGTAGGCATGACACACCCCGCACAGGGAGAAGTTCCCGAACAGGACCGGCCTCGGCACGATCCCCTCGTCTTCGGCCTCGATGCCCGAGGCGAATCCGACCAGGAGGTGCCGGCCGTTGAACGCCATGCAGCCGAACGTCCTGGTCGTCACCTCACCCCCGACCGTGTCGAACGCCACGTCGACCCCGCGGCCGTCCGTCGCATGGAGCACGGCCGGCACGAAGTCGGTGTCGAGGTAATTGATCGCCACGTCGGCGCCGAGGGACCGGCAGAACTCGACCTTCGCGGCCGACCCGGCCGTCGCGATCACCCGGGCGCCCGCCAGCGCGGCCAGCTGCACGGCCGCTGAGCCGACCCCGCCGGCGGCGGCGTGGATCAATACGGTCTCACCGGCCTGCACCTTCGCCCGTTCGTGCAGGGCCAGCCACGAGAGGTGGAACGGGAAGTAGACGGCCGCCGCCGGCGCATCGGCGAGCTCCGATTCGGGCGGCATCTCGAAGGCCATCGCAGCGGGGCCCACGGCCAGCTCCGCGTACCCCCCGAACGCGCCGCTCGGCACGGCAACCACCCGCTTGCCCAGCCAACCCTCTGCGCCGGCCCCGGCTCCTCCACGGAGCCCAGCACCTCCATGCCGGGGGTGTACGGGAGAGGCGGGCTCACGGTTCGGTACCGGCCACGCACGCCGTCGACATCGTTGAAGTTGAGGGTCGCGGCCGCGACACGTACCAGCACCTCGCCCGGGCCGGCCACCGGCGCGGGCACCTCTTCGAGGCGCAGGACGTGATCAGGCTCGCCGAATTCGTGCACTCGCCACGCCCTCACGCCGTTCCACTGTTGCACACTGTGCGTCGCGCGCAGCCGGAGCACGGATGTCCGACTCGACGAGCGGCGGCGCCGTACCGACCACCTACGACCCGTGCCACCGATACCGAATGTCGGGTGCGTTCGCCCTTCGGATCCGGTGGGCCACTGCCCGAGAGATCACGTCTGCAGGCTCCTGGCCACGATCACGTCGACCTCGCCCATGGCGGCCCCGAGGCGGACCCGCCGCCCGGCCCAGCCGGTATGGGCGAGCGCCCGGTCGAAGTACCTCGTGTCGAAACCCAGCTCGAGCCAGCCGTACGTGCGGCTCGACCAGACCGAGAGCCCGTCCAGCCGCGGCCCCCACGGGTACGCCAGCCGCTGCACCGGCTCGGCGGCGAAGAAGACCACCCCGCCCGGGCGCACGATGTCGTGCAGGCGACGCAGCATCGCCAGGTGGTCGGCGCAGTGGTGGAAGCTCTCGTAGAACACGGCGGCGTCGAAGGGCTCTTCGGCGATGAAGCCGAGCATGTCCGCCTGCACGACCGTGATCCGGCCGGGGCCGTCGCAGCGTCGGCCGATGAGGGTACAGAACTTCTCGTCCAGCTCGACCGCCGTGACGTCGAGTCCCGTGGCGACGAGGTCCGCCGTCAGGTTCCCCCATCCCGGGCCGAACTCGACAATGCGTCGTGTCGCCGCACCGGACGGCACCGCCTCGGCCACGCAGTCGAGCAGGTGGCCGCGGGGACCAGGTCGCGTCCGACGAGCGCGAGCGACCCGTCTGGTAGGGGAAGGGCCGGACGAGGGCGGCCGGCAGGTCGAAGGGGGAGGACTCGTGTGCGGTGTCGTAGCTCGTTCGTCCCGAGATGCGGCGGTAGAGCTCCCAGGTCCACTCCCGATAGGCGGCGGAGAACGGGTCGTCGGGCGGTGGCGCCGGCAGCGCCACCTCGAATCCCTCGAGGAGGGCGCGGGCCCCGTCGGGCGCGGCGGCCATCAGCTCACTCGCCCGCGTCAGCTCGCAGTCCAGCCGCTCCAGTGCCACCTGGCGCGGGCCGGGCCTCCCGAGCGCCGCCCGTGCCCCCCGCCGGAGCCGGGGCGGGAGGGCGTCGACCGCCCTGGCCCCGAGATGCACGGCAGCGCGCGTCGACCGGCGCCCGGGACGTCGACGCCGACCGGTCGCTCAACGGGCCGCCGGCTTCTCGCTCCCGTGGGCAGGGGAAGCCACGAACATGCTGGCCGTCGCGCCGGTGATGCGGCTGAGGTTCCGCTCGCCGAAGACGGCCTCGTGCGGCTGCGGCCAGGTGCGCGTCGAAGAGCTCTTGCGACTCCCAGCACTCGAAGAAGCGGAACGTGTTGGGAGCCTCGAGGTCCTCGGCCCACGAAGTACTCGACGCACCCGGCGTCCGCCGGCTCGCCTCCGTGACCTCGGCCAGGCTGGCGAGCACGTCGGCGCGGTCGGAGGGTCGAAGCTGAGCGAGCCGGCGATGATGATCATGGGGCCAGGGTACCGCCGTCACCGTCGCCCGCTGGGCGAGCTCGTCCTTCACCAAGGTGCCGCCCTTCATGATCGCCAGGATCCTCGCCTGGTCCTGCAGGACGCCGATGTCGCGCAGCGGGTCGCCGTCGACGACGAGCAGGTCGGCCAGGTAGCCCTCGCGCACCGAGCCGAGCTCGTGGCCGCGGCCCATGAGCTCGGCGCCGTTCCGGGTGGCCCAGCGGATGACGTCGAGGGCGGGATCCCCGCCTCCTTCACGTAGAACTCGAGCTCGTCGGCGTAGCGGCCGTGGGGCAGGCCGATGGCCCCGTAGTCGTCGCCGCACAGCAGCCTGACGCCGGCGGCGTTGGCCCGGGGCAGGACTGGCCACGCCGCTCGATGTCCGCGGCCATGGCCGGCGGTGAATCCGAGCCGCCGCCGCCCATCAGCTCGGCGAAGCGGGCCGGGAAGAGCTGGCTCGGGCACGAGGAAGGTGCCGAGCTCGACCATCCGCTCGATCGCCGCGTCGTCGAGCCCGTCACCGTGGTCGATCACGTCGATGCCGGCGTCGAGCGCCATGTGGATGGCGTCGCGGTTGGCGATGTGGCCGCGCACCAGCGCACCCCGCTCGTGGGCCGCCTCGATCCCGGCCGCCATCTCGGCACGGCTCATCTCCGTCCGCTCGCTCGGGGCCACCGTGCCGTGGCCCCCGGTCACGAACATCTTGATGATCTCGGCCCCCTGCTTGATCTCCTCGCGCACCGCCCGCCGGAACTCGTCGGGACCGTCGGAACGGTTGATGGCCCACGGGCGCCGACGTCCCAGTACCACGGGAAGCTCTTGTCGCCGGCGTGGCCGGTCGTGCTGACGTCTCGGCTGCCGGCCATCGAGACGAGGTCCGGGGAACAGGCCCTCGGCGATGGCGGCCTTCATGGAGGCGTCGATGGCGAACGGTGCACCGGCGCTGACTGCGCCGGTGAAGCCGCTGCGCACCAGCAGCTCGAGATGGTGGGCCGCCCGCACGGCCTGGAGGGCCGGGGGCTCCTCGAGGCCGAAGGGCGCCGTCTTGGACCCGAGCTCGTGGTAGGTGGCGTGGAAGTGGCTGCTCACCATGCCGGGCATGACGGTGCGCCCGGCGAGGTCGACCACCCGGTCCTCGGGTCCTGTCTCGACGCTCGCGTCAGTGCGGACGGCCGTGATGCGCCGGTCCTCGATCGACCAGGGTCGTGCCGGGCCGGGTTCCGCCCGGCATCGAGCACGGTGGCGCCGCGGAGGACGAGCCTAGGCACCGGCGTCGACGGCCTTGCGGGCTCCGGAGACGGCTCCGGCACCGTTCTCGGACACGAGGGCAACCATAGTGACCACACCGGGAGGGCCACGGGGCCCCGGCGGACGGCGCGCCGGAACGGACCGGAGGCGCTAGCGGCGTCGACGACGAAGGCTCGTGTCCGCGATGGCGGCGGGCACCCAGCCGACGTCGGTGTCGTTGAGGTCGGTACCGGGAGCGACAATCTCGTCGATGCGATCGAGCACGTCGGTGCTGAGGCGCAGTTCGAGCGCGGGGAGCTGTGACTCGAGGTGCCCCATGGTGCGCGGGCCGATGATGGGTGAGGTCACAGCGGGATGCTCGAGCACGAAGCCCAGTGCCAGCTGAATGAGGCTCAGCCCGGCGCCGTCGGCTAGCTCGGTCAACTTCGTCACGGCGTCGAGCTTCTGCTGGTTCCCGGGCACCGACATGTCGTAGTGATGGGGAAGCATGGCCGACCGGCGGCTCGTGTTCTCCTTGCCCGGCCCGAAGGCCCCCGACAACCAGCCGCCGGCCATCGGGCTCCACGACAGGACGCCCATGCCGTACCGCTGGCACACGGGCAGCACATCCCTCTCAATCGAACGCACGAGAATGGAGTAGGGCGGCTGCTCGGTGACGAAGCGCTCGCGGCGCCCGTCGCTCGGCGACCCACTGGGCCTCGACGATCTCGTGCGCGGGGAAGGTCGAACTGCCGAAGTACCGGATCTTTCCTGCCCGCACCAGATCGGTCAGCGCACCGAGAGTGTCGTCGACATCCGTCTCGGGCGAGGGGCGGTGGATCTGGTACAAGTCGATGTAATCGGTACCGAGCCGGCGCAAGCTGTTGTCGCACTCCGCGATGATCCAGCGCCGGGAGTTCCCCTGGGCGTTGGGGTCCTGTCCCATCTGCCCGTGCACCTTGGTGGCGAGCACGACCTTGTGCCGCTTGGTCCGGGCCAGGGCCTTGCCCACGATCTCCTCTGATTCGCCGAACGAGTAGACGTCGGCGGTGTCCACGAAGTTGATCCCGGCGTCGAGCGCGGCGTGGATGATCCGAATGGACTCGTCGTGGTCCGGGGTGCCCCAGGCCCCGAACATCATTGCCCCGAGGCACAACGGGCTGACCCGGAGGCCGGTCCGGCCGAGGGTGCGGTACTCCATTGCTCCGAATCTAGCCAGGGAAGCGGCGGCGCGTCCCCGCGGGGATCGAGCTCAACCCCCGAACCGGTCGCAGGCGTCCACGGCCGCCATCAGGAGAAACGGGTCTCCGCTGCGCCCAAAGCTGCGCAAGGCCGCCTCGGTCAGCTTTATTGCATGCTCGTCGCCCGACGCCAGCGCCCGGTCGACGAGAGCGTCGGCGGCGGGGACACTCGCAGCCGAGAGGGGATCGCCCCGGTCCTCGTCGTAGGCCACGTGCAACGCCGCCACGGCCTGCCAGACATAGCAGAGTGCGGCGTCACGATCCTCCTGGGCCAGCCAGGGCAGCAGCATCTCGCAGGCCAGCGGCGAGGTGATGGCGTGCAGGAGGCCGATTGCCCCGCCGGCGCCGGCGTTGCGGAGGTAGGCCAGGGACCCACCACCCGCCAACTGGTCCAGCAGCTCCACGGCCTCGCCCGTCCAGCCGAGCGAGGCGACCGCCTGCTCGAACTCATCGGCGATGTCGACGATGCACGCGACGCGGTCGCTGATGAGCACCCGGCGGGGCGCCTCCTCGGGGAGATACGGCAGGTCCGCCAGCGCCTCGGGCACCCGCTCGTGCCCGATCAGCAGCGGCGGGCCCGGAAGCTCTTGGTAGCTCGAGGCCCAGAACGCCAGCGCGGTGGCGAGCTCGAGGCGCCGCGGTGGCGTGTCGGCCGCGGCGAGGGCGCGCACGGCGTGGCCGGTGCGGATGAGCCCGTGCGTGGCCGCCCCGATCGCACCAGGCAACAGACGAGGTGCCCATTCGCCCACGACGGCGGGGGCGGGACGGTCCGCGACCTCCCTCTCGAAGAGCGCCAGCCACTCGGGGTAGCGGCCGGCCTGCCCGAGCGGGCGGGCCAGTCCGCTTCGGTCAAGGGCCGGCCCGAGGGCGCCGGAGCCTCGTCGAGGCGGACCCGGTACCGCTCCACCCAATCGGCGATGGCGTCGGAGCGCCCCAGGTACGCCAGTGCCTCCGCGGCCATCGGGCCGTGGTTGGCCAGTCCGAGCGAGCCGTACCGGGGGGCGGTCGCAGCAAAGACGGTCAGGGCGTCGTCGAGGGCCTTCGTCTCCACCGCCCCAGTATGTCGGGGTCGGGCTCGGGGCGCCGGTGGCGGAGGCCGCTACGATCCCGCCTTCGACGATGGAGGTCACATGATGACGACGACGACGCCGCCATTGCACGGATTGCGCATCATCGAGTGCTCGCAGCTCGGGCCCGCCGCCATCACCGGGCCTCTCGTCGATCTCGGGGCGGAGGTCATCAAGGTCGAGCCCCCGTCGGGTGACTACGGGCGGGAGATGACCTGGCCGATTGTCGAGGGGGTCTCGCTGCTACACCTCCACGTGAACCGGGGCAAGCGGAGCCTGGTGCTCGACCTGCGCACCGAGCAGGGGGTCGAGGCATTCAAGGAGCTGGTCAAGGATGCCGACGCCGTCGTCGAGGCCATGCGGCCCGGAGGGCTCGAACGGCGCGGCGTCGGCTACGACGCAGCTCCGGGAGGTCAACCCCCGGATCGTGTTCTGCACGATCTCCGGCTACGGGATGACCGGGCCCCTACCGCGACATGCCCAGCCACGGCATCGCCTACGACACCTGGGCGGGCATCGTCAACGTCGCAACGGACGAGGACGGCTTTGCCTACCTTCCCGAGCACGTGTCGATCGGCATCAATGCCGGGCCCCTCTACGGCGCGCTCGGGATCATGGCCGGCGTGATGCGTGCCCGAGCGACCGGGCGAGGGCTGCCACCTCGAGATCGCCCAGTCCGACGCTGCGGCCGCCGTCGACTGGCTGCGCAGCGAGACCTGGAAGGCCTACGAGCGTCCCGAGAGCGAGGTCACCGGCAACAAGGCCGACGGCTACGAGCGCCGTGCCCCGGGGACCGCGGGCATGAAGGAGGGGGTCCGCTACCAGGTCTACGAGGCGAGCGATGGCCGCTACGTGCTGTTCATGGCTTCGGAGCAGGCATTTTGGCGCAACTTCTGCCAGGGCGTGGACCGGATGGATCTCTTCGAGCGCTGGCCCGGGTCCAAGTACGCCGACCACGCACGAGGCAACCGGGAGCTCCAGCGGGAGCTGCGAGCGATCTTTGGCACCCGGACGGCCGAGGAGTGGATCGATTTCGGCGGCAAGGTCAACACGCCCATCGCCCCCGTCAACACGCCACAAACGCTGGCCTCGGACCCCGCAATTCCAGGCCCGCCTCCCCTGGCTGCCGGCCAGCGAGCTCGGCGCCGACCAGCTCTCGAGCCCGCTCAAATTCGCCGAGGGGCGACCTCCCGCATCCGACCGAGGCCCCGACGCTCGGCCAGCACAACGAGGCCGTCTTGCGTTCCGTGCTCGGGTATGACGACAATCGGATCACTGCCGCCCGAGACGGAGGGGCATTCGGCGCCGACGCGTCGGCGGACCGCGCCGCAAAAGGGAGGACGTGATGGAGAGAGTCCGCTTGGGCGTGCTGGGCGCCGGCAACATCGCGGCCATGAACGTGCGGGGCTATCTCGACGATCCCCGCTGCGACGTCGTCGCCGTCTGTGACACCGACGAGGAGGTGGGTCGCCAGGCCGCCAAGGAGTGGGGAGCCGAGTCCTTCTACGGCGACCTCTCCGACATGCTGGCCGACGATTCGATCGACGCCGTCGAGGTGCTGACCCCCACGCACCTGCACCACGACCACGTCATCGCCGCGCTCGAGGCAGGCAAGCACGTGTCCGTCCAGAAGCCGGTCGCGAACTCCGTGGACGATGCTCTGGAGATGGAGGCAGTGGCCGAAAGGGCGGGACGCACCCTGCGCATCAGCGAGTGCTTCGTCCACTACCCCCCGCTGGAGCTGGCCAAGAGTCTGGTGGCCGACGGGGCCATCGGCAAGCCGACGTCGCTCCGTATCCGCACGCTGGTGGGGCAGACCGACTCCCCGTTCCAGGCCGCCCTGCGCCCCGAAGGTTACGGCTGGCGCCTCGACAAGCGGAGCCCGGGTGGACACCTCTTCGATGACATGGTGCACAAGTACGCCATGGCGCTGTGGCTGCTCGACCTGGATATCATCTCGGTCCAAGCGGTCGTCCGTCGACGTGACCTCTTCTTCGAGCCGTGCGCCGTGATCTTCGAGTACGAGGACCCCGACGTGCTGGGAATGATGGAAGTCCAGTACTCACCGAACTTCTGCATGCGCTCTTCGTACTACGGCGCCGACGAGTTCTTCGAGATCAACGGCGACGAGGGACAGATCTGGGTGACGCGGGCGACCGGGGAGATGCTCGACCTCGCCCCCGTCATGCTGTTCACGGGAACCCCGACGAGCGCAAGACGACCGAGTTCACCGACCTCGACGCCGATTGGGGTGCCGGCTTCGTCCGCTCCTCGCAGCACTTCGTCGACGCGCTCCTGCACGGGAGGCCGGCCGCCATGACGGCCTCCGAGGCCACGGACGTCCTGCGGCTGTGCTTCGCGGTCTACGAGGCGGGCCAGACCCGGTCGCCGGTCGACCCACGCACCGTCACCGGGACCGTGAGCCCCCCGGGCTGGGGGGAGTGGTAGCGCACCGGGCCGCTCGTCGTCTTCCTTCTACACCTCTAGGGTGGCCGTGACGGCGACGACCCCGGAGGCCTTCCCCATGACCACTCCTGCCGACGACGTGGAGGTCGTCGACATACCCGCCGAGAGCCGCTTCGTCGTACGCACGAACGGGACCGAAGCCGAGTTGGTGTACGCCGTGCACGGCGACCGGCTGGTGCTCATCCACACCGAGGTCCCCGACGAGTTGAGCGGGCAGGGAATCGGCGGTCACCTGGTGCGTGCGGCCGTCCGCCGCGCCCGATCGGATCATCTGACCATCGTGCCGTGGTGCCCGTTCGCCCGTCGCTGGCTGCAGGAACATCCCGACGCGGTGGCGGGCCCGACCATCGACTGGGAGTCGCAGCCTCCAGCGTCGGGGTGACGGCCCGGGCCCGTATCGTCACGCACTAGGTTCGGTTGTCGAAGCAATCCGACGATCCCTGGGGGGTGCCGTGTCGAAGGCCGACGAGAACCGCGCCGTGATCGAGGGTTTTTGGGACGACCTCTACCGTCAGGATCTCGCAGCCGTGGCAGCCCGCTTCGAGCCCGACGGTGCGTACACGGATGTCTCGACCCCCGACGATGATGTCGCCCGCGGTCCCGACGAGGTCACCAGGCGGTTGACCCTTGCCTTCGGCAAGCTGTCGAAGCTCTTCGACGAGCGGCGGCACCTGGTGGCCGGCGACGACGCCGTCATGACCGAGCACATCGAGCACTGGGAATGGCCGACCGGAGAGACCATGGCGCTCCCCGTGGCATCGGTGCACGAGTTGCGCGACGGCATGATCACGAGGTGGTGCGACTATTGGGACATGGGTGTCTTGACGGCTGCAGCTCCCCAGTGGTGGTTCGAGCACGTCATGCAGGGTTGGAAGTGACCTCCATGCGGGACCTGTCGTCGTGCTCAGTGATCGAGGAGCCGGAAGGCAAGTCGCCTCCCTCGGCCTTGCTTCACGGCCACGCGATCCACAGTCGGAACAGGTTGTCGATGAGAACCTCCTCGTCCTCCCCGACGTAGACAGGACGTAGCCCCACGTCTTCGATGACGGTTTCGACGGTGGTGCGGTCCACCTCCGGTCCGGAGAAGAACATGTCGGCCTTCCCGTCGGCGAAGACGGGATCGGCGATGTTCTCACCGCCGACGGTGTTGAAGGCGCGTGCATAGCGAACAGTCGTCGGGAGGTCCGAGCGGGCGTTCGTCACCTCTGCCCCCATCTGGTTCGTCGCGTCGATGACGAGCTTGCCGGCGAGGGCGTCTCGGTGGCCCGACGTGAGCTCGGCCACGGAGGACCCCGGGGAGGGCGAGGATGACGACCTCTGCGTCAGCCAAGGCCTCAGCGATCGACGCCACCGGCGCTGCTGTTCCGGCGAGGTCGGTCTCACCCGGATTGCGCGACCGAAAGTCACGCGATGGCCCGCCCCCACGAGCGCGTGGCCGAGCGTGCCGCCGATGAATCCGGTCCCGATGATCGCAATGTCCATCTCTGATCCTCTCGTGGAACCGGCGAGACAGGCGCCACTCTTCGCGCTGACGTCAACCTTAGTGAGACGGTGGCGGAGTCAGTCGGGGCCTAACCCTCGGCGGCGGCCACGAAGCTGAGGCGGACGTGGCGCCAGGGGTTGTCCACGTTCAGATCCACGAGGACCAGGGACTGCCATGTACCGAGCGCGGCTCGGCCTTCGAGCACGGGCAACGTGATGGACGGGCTGACCAGGACGGGCAGGAGGTGGTCCGCCCCGTGACCGGGCGCTCCATGGGCGTGCCGGTAGCGGCCGTCGCGGGGCAACAGACGCTCGAGCGCGAACAGCAGATCGGTGTCGGACCCCGAGCCCATCTCCATCAGCGCGAGGCCGGCGGTCGTGTGCGGCACGAACGCGTTGACGAGGCCATCCCCGCGTCCACGGCAGAACCGCTCCAGCTCCCCCGTCAGGTCGACGAGCCGCTCCCGGGACGTGTCGATGTCCATCTCGAGTGTCTGCATCTCCGCCTCAGTTTGCCCTGGGGGAAGTGGTCAGCGCCGCTGAGTGGCGGTCACGCCCGGGAAGGCGGTGCCGAGACCCTGGCCCAGCCCGACAGGGCTCCGGTCGATCCCCAGGGCCCAGCGCAGCTGCGCGGTCACCGCCTGGTCGATCAGGGGCCAGGCCTTGGGCGGTGACACGTCGGGAGCACTGCACCCGTCGACGGCGATCGCCAAGAAGGAGGGGGGCAGGTTCAGCTTCTTGACGAACGTCACCAGGCCGCCCTGGGCGGCCCCGATCGTGCACGCGTCGGCAAAGACGTTGTGGCCGGCCTTGCGCACCAGGATGAGGCGTTTGGGTGCCGGCAGCCCGCGAACAACTTGAGCGTGTCGTTCGGGTTCACGACCTTGTCGGACGTGCCTTGCATGATCAAGCCGGGCTTGGCCGGCGGCGGGGTGCCCGAAGCCGGCGCCAGGCCGATGTAGGCGCGTACGTCGTTGTCGCCGGCAAAGGTGATGGCGGCGCCGCCGCCGGCCGAATGCCCGAGCGAGGCGACCCGGGCAGATCGAGCTTGCCACTCAGCAGGTCGTTCGGGGCGATGCTCATGAGATGGACGAGGTCCAGCGCCTGACGCAGGTCGGTGACGTCGTCCTGGCCCTGGCCCGGTGGTCCCGCTCATGACGGCCTTGAGGTCGCGGGAGCGGTGATCGGGGGCGACCACCACGAACCCCCAGGTGGCCAAGTGGTCCGTGAGGAACGTCGACTGCTCGGGGTAGCCGCCGTACCCGTGGCTGAAGAGCACGACCGGGAACGGGCCGGCCTTGAAATGGGCACGCCCTCATAGGCGTCGGTGGGCAACGTCGTGGGAAGGTTCGTCGGGAGCCCCGCCGGGATGGGCGCCGTCGGAGAACCGGTGAACCAGCGCAGGAGGTTCACCGTGTAGGTGGGCTTGCCGGCCACGTCCGCCGGGTCGACAGGATATGTGATGACCACCGTGTCGCCCTCGGGGGTGGCCGCGAAGGCGACGCCTGCCTTGTACGGCCCGTTCCCGGCGAATGCCGTGTCTGGATTGCCACGTGGCACCGACGGTTGGTTGTCCGGCAGGCCGCGCGTCGCTGCACCCGCGCCGACGGGCGCCGCCAGCAGACCCGCCAGAACCGCGGCCGCTCAGGCGGCGCCCCAGACGGTGCACCATTGACGTCTTCGCTGCATTGAGCCTCCTGCCGCTCTGAGCTGCCGAGTGAAGCTAGGCCACAACCATGGTCAGAACCGTCCGAAGAAGTCGAGCAGGTGCCGCGCGACCTCGTCGGCGTGCGTGAGGATGCCGATGTGCCCGGCAGCCGCGACTTCGTGGTAGTCGCACCCCGGGATGGCCTCGGCTGCCTGGCGGGCGTAACGGGGTGGCGAGTCGACGTCGTGCTCGAAGGCGAGCACGAGGCACGGGACCACCACCTCGGGCCAGCGGGTGGTGCGCACGGGGTCGCTCGACCAGGCCAGGGCGGCCTCGTACTGCCCCAGGCGTCCGGGGTTGGGCCAGACAGGCAAGTCCCCGATCACCGACAGCCAGGAGCTCACGACGTCAGAGTCCTGTATGTCGGCGATCGGCAGATAGCGCAGGGTCTGGGTGGCGTAGAACAGGGGTGGGAGGTCGCAGTCCAGGCGAGCGAGGTCCCGCTCGACCGTGGTGATGGCGATCTCCCATGCCGTCGGCCGGTTGGCACTGCCCATGAGCGCAGCCGCCGGACGCGCTCGGGATGGTCGAGCACCAGCATCTCGGCGATCCACCCACCCATGGAGTGCCCGGCGATGAGGACCGGATCCTCCACCCGAGGTGATCGAGTAGCGCGAGGGCATCGGCCACCATGTCGTCCACCTTGTAAGGGGCGGGCGGCGAGGACGACGGCGCCACCCCACGGTTGTCGAAGGTGGCCACGGAGTACCCCGCGGCCGCGAGCGCCGGGACGAGGGACAGGTGCCAGGCGGCGGCGGGCTGGCCGCACCCGGCGATGAGCAGGAGCGGTGGCCCGTCGCCGATTACCTCGTAGCTGAGCGTGGCCCCGTTGGCGTCGACCTCAGGAATGGAGCACCTCCGACAGGAGCTTGGGCGCGACGTTGCGACCGGTGAGCAGCACCACGGTCTCCCTTGCGTCCGTGTCGGGGAGCACGACACCTGCCCGGAGAGCCGCGATGCCGACCGCACCCGCACCTTCTAACACCAGGCCCATCTTGTTCGCCGAGAACGCCATGGCCGAGCGGATGTCGGACTCGCTCACGGTGAGCACCTCTACGCCGTGCGCGAGCACGATGTCGACGGTCACCGCACCGGGTTCGAGGTTGCCGGCCAGCCCGTCGGCCACGGTCGGCTCGACGTCGATCGGCACGATCGCCCCCGCCGACAGCGCCGTGCTCATGGAGGGCGACGCCTCCGACTCGACCCCGACGATGCGCACGTCCGTCCCCTCCAGCCCGAGGATGACACCGGACAGCAAACCGCCACCTCCGCAGGGGACGACGACGGTGCCGAGATTCGGCACCTGTTCAAGCAGCTCGCGGGCCACCGTCGACTGCCCGGCGATCACGTCGGGGTCGTTGTAGGGCGAGACGTAACGGCTTCCTTCGGCCGCCGCGAGATCGAGCGCATGCGTCTCCGCCTCGCGGTAGCCCTCGCCGTGGAGGACGAGGCGTAGGTCGAACTGCTGGAGCGCCGAGACCTTGGCGGCCGACGCCCCCGTCGGCACGACGACGGTCGACCTGGGCGCCGAGCTTCGACGCCGCGATAGGCGAGACCGAGCCCGTGGTTGCCGGCCGACGACGCCACCACGGCGCGACCCGGGGTCGTGGTCCACTGTGGCGGAAACCGCAGCCAATCCGCCCCGCACCTTGAACGACCCCGTGGGCTGGAGCGTCTCCACCTTGACCGAGACCGCCGGTCCCAGCTGCGGGGCGCCGACCACCGGCGTCACCGCGAGAAAGCGGCGCACCGCCTTCCATGCCGCTTCCATGTGGGCCGGCCCGGGGACCACGACGTCGCGCACCGGCCCAGTCTGGCCGAGGCGCGCCTGGCATGCTGATCACCGTGTGGACCGGGACCCGGACGGTTGACGGCGCGACCGTGCGCGTCCATCCCGACCCCGCCGCCATGGCCGGGCCGCCGCGGACGAGGCGCTCGAGGTCATGCGGGCCGCCGTGCGGGCCCGCGGCAGAGCCCATGTGATGTTCGCCACCGGGAACTCCCAGCTGGCCTTCGTGCGGGCGCTGGTGGAGAGACACCGCGAGGTGCCGTGGGCCGAGACCGTGGTCTTCCACATGGACGAGTACGTCGGGGTGGGGCCGGACCATCCCGCCGGCTTCCAGCGCTGGATCCGCCAACGCATCGTGGAGCCCGCCCACCCGAGAGGCCGCGTACTATGTCGAGGGTCTGGGCGACGCCGAGGCCGAGTGCCGCCGTTACAGCGAGCTCTTGCACAGCCATCCGCTCGACCTGTGCTGTCTCGGGATCGGCGAAAACGGGCACCTCGCCTTCAACGACCCGCCCGTGGCCGACTTTGCCGACCCCCGCGATGTCAAAGTGGTCGAGCTCGATGCGGCGTGCCGCATGCAACAGGTCAACGAGGGCCACTTCACAGACCTGGACGGCGTCCCGACGCACGCCATCACCGTCACGATCCCCGCGCTCTTGCGGGCCGGCCGCGTGCTGGCGTCGTGCCCGAAGCGCGCAAGGCGGCACCGGTGCGCGACGCACTGACCGGACCGATCGACACCGTCGTGCCCCGCCTCGGCGCTGCGGACGATCTCCCAGCGCCACGATCCACCTCGAGCCCGACTCGGCGCGACTGCTCCCCGACTGAAGGACCCGTGGCGCCGGGTCAGCCCGCCCGTTCCCCGGTGACGTCGTTGAGGTGGTGGATCGGGTCGTGGATCATGTAGCGGGCGAACCCGGCGACGGTGAAGGGCGCGCCGTCACTGCGCCGGCCCGGCCGCTCCCACTGCTCGCCCCGGACAGCGTCGAAGGCATCGGCCAGCCGTGGCGCGCCTTAAGCAGCTGGGCGGCCACGAGGCGGGCTCCTGTTCGAGGTACTGCCCCTCGATCGCCGTCGCGTCCTGGTCCCAATTCGGATAGAGCGGATCGTCCTCGCGCAACATAGGCCGAGTCGCTCGTGGTACAGCGCACAGACGTCGCGCACGTGGCAGGCTACTCCAGAGGCGACCAGCGGTCGCCGGAGGGACGGTCCCCGAGCTCGGTGGCCGGCCGCTGCAGGATGCGGACTCCCACGACGCAGCGTTCGCAGCGCAGCAGGTCCGCGACGGACTCGGGCGGCAGCGACGCAGCGTCGAACCCGCACGCGGGGCACGGGCGCTCGCAGCACCCAGGTCCAGTCCTTGTCGTCGGGCACGATAGGCACGCTCAGCCTCCCGCGTCGCGGTGGAGCCAGGCGAACAGGTCGGGCGGTGCCATGGTCGCGCACGCGGGCCCGGTAGCGGGCGAATTCGTCGGCACTGAGCATGGCCGGCCGTCGCCGGAGACGCCATGGCGGAAGAACGCCGCCGGGTCCTTCAACACACCGAGGGCGGTCGGGCACTGGCGCTCCCCCGCATCGACTCGAACGTGGCCGCCTGGACCAGCGCCGGCCAGCGCCGCTCGTCGACGGCGATCCCGAGCAGCCCGGCGAGCCGGCGCATCGCGCCGTCGAGGTCGGACAGGAGGTCGTCGTAGTGCACGAGCACGACGTTGTGCCGGTGCCTGCGGGCCCAGGCGTCGGAGAGATGCAGCATGCGCCGGGCAGCGTGTCGAGCCAGCGCGCGGGGGTCGCCCTCCCAGTCGACGTAGCCCAAGAGCCACTCGTGGAGCGGGGGACGGGGAGGCCGACGGCATTTCGGGCTGCCCGGTGAGCTCGGCCATGCGCCGGCGGTCGATGTTGTCGCTGTGGTGGTACAGCGAGACCGCCACGTCGAGCGGGTGGCGGCCCGACGACGATGTAGGTGGCCCGGCCGTCGAGCGGCACGCCGTCGAGGGGTGTGTGGGTCTTGATGACCCGCCGCTGCGTCTGCGCGGCGAGGCGCGCGAACACCTCCTCCTTGGACATGACGAGAAAGTCCAGCCAAGGCGAGAGCGAGGCCAGGTCTCCGGGCAGGTCGGGGGTCTGGAAGACCAGGAGGAGGCAGATCATCTGGACCCAGGTCGTGCCCGACTTGGACCGGGTGCTCACCACGATGTCGCCGGGCCGGAACGGGAATTCCCACCAGCGGGCGCTGTCCTCGTCGGGCGACCTGTAGTGGAACCGTGTGCGGCTACGGTGGCCGGGCTCGGCCTCGGGCCGCGTCCCTCTCTCATGCCCCCAGCATCGCGGACCGTCGCCACCTCTCGCCGAAGCCATGGCAACCACATCGAACCCATCGGGCAACGACGGGGCAATGGCGGATCCGTAGCTTTCGGACACGGAGATCTGGGGGGGCGACCGGCCGGGAGCCGGGCGCACCGGACGGAGGGGCATTGACCATCGCGATCGCTACGGGGCAGCTGGGTCGGGATGCACAGGACATCACGCACCGCGGCCCCGCCGCCGCCGGGTCCTCAAGCGCATCCTGATCATCACCGGATCCGCCCTCCTAGCCCTGATCGCCTTGATCGCATCGTGGATCGGGATCACGCTCTACCGCATCGACCATGACGTCCACCACGTCGGGGTGCCGGCGTCGCTGCTGGCGAAGGGCAAGAACGACCTGCTGGCCATCGTCAAGGGTCCCAACCACAGCGAACAGATCTTCGTGTTCCACGATTCCGGCGGGCACACCAATGTCTTGAAGATCCCGGACAGGCGCTCGGCCTGCCCCTGCGTGATGGCGGCACCGTCCCGATTCGCACGCTCAGTCTCCACACACCCGCCACGATCGTCGCGGGGCTCTCCCGCCTCGGCATTCCCGTGAGCCATTACGTGGGGGTGGACCTGCACATGGTCGACCCGTCCTCCAGCCTCGGCCAACTGGCCACCGGGAAGCTGTCGGTCACGTCGCTGATCTCGGACCCCGCCGGGCACCACCGGACTGCTCGAGCAGGTGGCCTCGCACATCTACCTCGGACCGGGGACCCCGGTCTCCGCTGTCCTCTCGCTCATGCACGTCCCGACCGCCAACCCCGTTTCGGTCCCCACCGCGAAGGACGGGCACGGCACTGTCGTGCTCGCGTCGCCGTTCACCACGATCTTGCGTGGCTTCCTGTAGCGGCCATGGGGCACCAGCGGGGCGGGGGACGGCGCGGGTGGGATCGGCTGCGGCGCGCCCTTTCGCCCGAGTACCGCGACCCCGAGCCCGCAGCGGTGACCGACACCGAGACTCCGACTCGGGACCCTGAGACCGGCGGCCAGGTCGGGAGCCAGCCGTCGCTCGACCAGGTCCTCCGGCACGCCGCCGAGGCGCGGGAAGTGCCCGCGCGACGACACAGGCTGAGGAGCGTCCCGGCTCTCCGGTCAGTCCGAGCTGGCGGAGCCCTCGTGTCCGAGCCAGCGATCGAGGAACGGCAAGGCCTCGGTGCCGTGCCACTGGTGCCCGCCCTCGAAGACGTCGTGCACCAGGCGTTCGGCCGCGCCAAGCCTCTCGTAGACCAGGCGGGTGCGCCGGACCGACTCGGCCGCCGAGGCGACCGGGAACAAGTCGTCCTCGGTTCCCGTCTCGACGAGCATCGGCCTCGGCGCGACGAGTGCACCGAGGTCCTCGTGCTCGAGTCGACCGAGCATGCCGAACATGATCTGGGAGCCGCACATGTTCCATGGCATCTTGTGACTCACGGCCCACGAGGAGAAGTAGCCGCTGACGACCGACGCCGCGACACGGCTGTCGACGGCGGCGGTGAAGAGGGTGACGGTCCCGCCGTAGGAGATGCCCACCATGCCGATGCGGGCCGGATCGACGAGCGGGTGCTGTTCCAGCAGATCGAGGCAGCGCTGCAGGTCCCAGATGTTCTGGGCCAGCGGATTCCAACCCGCCATGGCGGCATGGACGAGGTTGGTGTCGCACGCGTAGTGGTCCTCGGGGTTCCAGTCGAGGCGCTCCCCGAAGCAGCGCAGGTCCGGCGCGAGCACGACGTAGTCCCGCCGGACCAGCTGGAGGGCGTAGTCGGCGTTCGGCATGTCGGTGTGCTCCAACCCGACCACCTGGGACTTGCCAGGCCCGTGGCCGTGGCACGGCGAGGACGGCCGCACCCGGCGCCCGTCGGCGCGCCCGTCGGGGATGAGCAGGTACGCCGGGACCGACATGGTGTCCTCGCTGTCGAAGACGATCTTGTCGCGCCGGTACCCGTCGCACTCCACCGACTCGAGGGTCTCGACGTTCAGCGGGACGGTTTCGGGCTCGGGGCCGAGGAGCTCGGTCAGGCGGGCGCGGCGGCGCTCGACCCAGGCACCGATGGCAGCAGTATCGCCCTCGGGGAGCGGGTCCTCGTGGGTCGTGGTGGCCAGCCGGGTCATCCACTGATACCAGGGCGAGTAGTTCCGAGCCGGCGGGGCGAGGACGAGGCCCCCGGTGTCAGCGCTCATGGACGGCCCTTTCTCGTGGCGTGAACGGCAGTGGTCGGTGGTCGGCCAATGTAGGCGGCCTCGGGGCTGAGAACCCCGGAACCGGCTCGTTGGGCACACGCCGTGGCCCTTTCTCTCGGCTCGTGCGTACTGCCTCCAAGTCTGTAAACGATCACGTTGAGGGATCGGAAGGGGTGACCGCGACCGCGCTCGGGCGGGCGGGTCGGCACCCCCCATCGCAGTCGGGCACAATTGCCCGCGTGACCCTCGCCACCTCCGTCAGCGTCCACCCGATCTCCCCCACCATCGGGGCGGAGATCTCGGGCGTGGACATCTCCGTGCCGCTCGCCCCCGAGGTCGTGGACGCCATCCGGGACGCCCTGAACACGCACCACGTCATCTTCTTCCGGGAGCAGTCGCTGGCGGCCGGGCAGCAAGCCGACTTCGCCCGCCAATTCGGCACCGTCACCGAAGCGCACCCCGTGCTGCCCTCCATCGACGAGAGCCCCGAAGTGCTGGCCATCGACGGCAAGGTGGACCGCGCGAGTTGGTGGCATACCGACGTGACCTTCCTGGAGACGCCGGCCATGGGATCCATCCTCTACATGCTCGAGGCACCCGAGGTGGGTGGCGACACCATGTGGGCGAGCCTGCAGGACGCCTACGACGGGCTGGCCACGCCGGTGCGTGCCTTGTGCGACCAGCTGATCGCGATCCACCACGATCCGTGGTTCGCGGCCGATGTGGCCGACCGAGGCGGCTACGAATGGGACGACACCTGGCGGGACAAGCTGCTCCCGGCCCTCCACCCCGTCGTGCGCACGCACCCGGAGACGGGGCGCAACGGACTCTTCGTGAACCGCCAGTTCACTCGCACCATCTTCGGGCTCTCCGACAACGAGAGCAGTTCGATCCTCGAGATGCTCTACAACCACTGCATCAGGCCCGAGTACACCTGCCGCTTCCGCTGGCGGTCCGGATCGGTCGCCTTCTGGGACAACCGTGCCACGCTGCACTACGCGCTCGACGACTACGGCGACGCGCCCCGCTACGCCCACCGAGTGACCCTGCGGGGCGACAAGCCCTTCGGGCCGGCGATGCCGTTGCCCGCGGGCTGACGGCCCCGTTGGCGGCGGCAGGCCTCGGGGCCGACCTTGGCGTCGCGACGGCGGCTTTCGTCGGCACCAACATCGACAACTGCCTGGTGACGATGGCGATGGTGGCGGGCGCGCCCCTCGAGCGGGCCCACCGCATCGCCGCCGGCCAGGTGCTCGGCTTCGCACTCCTCGTCGCCGTCGCCGTCGGGGCGGCCGCGGTGCTCTTCGAATTCTCGGCGGCGGTGGTGGGCCTCCTCGGACTGGTTCCCCTGGCCATCGGGATCCGGGGCCTGGTCGGGTTGCGCGGTCAAGCCGTGGAGCCGGACGCCGGGGCGGAGGGCGGCGGGCGGCGGCGGCGGCCTCCGGCCGACCGGGCGGTGGGTCGGAGCCTGACCGCGGCCGCACTGGTCACGATCGGCGCCGGCGGCGACAACCTGGCGGCCTACATCCCCCTGTTCCGGGTCGGCGGCCTGACGAACGTGGGGGCCATCGCCGTCGTCTTCGTGCTCGGGGAAGTCGCGGTGACGGCGCTGCTCCTGACCGGAGGTCGCCATCCGAAGGCGCGTCGCATCATGACCCGTCTCGGCACCGTGGCCGTCCCCGTCCTCCTCTGTGCGATCGGCGTGCTCGTGCTGCTGCAGGCGGGAACCTTCTCGTTGCTCTGAGGCGGAACCGGCGTTCCACGTAACCTGACGCCGTGTCCACACCTCTCCGCGCCATTGTCCGTCCCGCCGAGGAGCGCGACGCCGAACAGCTCTTCGAGATGGCCCACGGCATGGCCACGTCCTTCGAGCCCACCTCCCGCACATGCAAGGAGAGCCTGCATCACCTCGTCGGTCAGCACGATGCGCGACTGCTCGTCGTGGAGAATGCGTCGGGTGGCATCGACGCCTACCTGCTCGGGTTCGTCCACCTCACGTTCTTCGCGGACGGACCGGTGGCGTGGGTCGAAGAGGTGGCAGCCCGGCCGGAGCGACGACGTCTTGGCCTGGGTCGGGCTCTCATGGCGGCGTTCGAGGAATGGGCGTACGGACGCGGCGCTCGACTGGTGGCCCTGGCCACGAGGCGCGCCGGCGAGTTCTACTCGGCGCTCGGGTACGAGGAGTCCGCGGTCTACTTCCGCAAGCTCCTCCGAGGCTGAGGACGCGACGACCGGCGTTCGGGACGCGTTCCCGGACGAGCGAGCGTCACGTCCTAACAGGGATCGTCCCTGTCGAGGTACCAGTGGCTCACGACGGTGGGAAACCATTCATCGTCGTTGCCGGGAGGGTGCCGACTGCCGTTCCCCAAGAAGCCCAGTCGTTCACGCCGTCAGGTTAGGACGGCGGCCCGTCGACGCTGGCCGTCACCAACTCGCAGACGGTCGGGTCGGGTGTCGTGCTCCTGAACCTCTCGGCGCACCGACGGTGAGGAACAACCCTGGCGCCGCCGCTGGCCCCGAGCACCTTGCCATGGTTGACTTCGATGCACCGCAGGAGACGAGGTGAGGGAGAGCCCCATGGAGGACTTGCACGGCAAGGTGGCGGTGATCACGGGTGGCGCCAGCGGCATCGGCAAGGCGGTGGCGGTCCGGGCCGCCGCCGAGGGGATGCGGATCGTGATCGCCGACATCGAGGAAGGCCCGCTGAAGGAGGCCGAGAGCGAGCTCACCGGCAAGGGGGCCGAGGCGATCGGCGTCGTGACCGACGTGGCCGACATGGCATCGGTGCGAGAGTTGCGGGACCGGGCGCTCGACCGCTTCGGTGCGGTCCACCTCGTTCACAACAACGCCGGCGTGGGGCTCGGTGGTCCCATCTGGCAGGTCTCCGAAGAAGACTGGCGGTGGATCCTCGGCGTCAACCTGTGGGGTGTGATTCACGGGGTCGCCACGTTCGTTCCGTTGCTGATCGAACAGGGCGAGGGTCATGTGGTCAACACGGCGTCCATCGCGGGCCTCACCACCGCAGCCTTCCTGGGCCCGTACAACGCGACCAAGCAGGCGGTCGTCGCCATCTCCGAGACCCTCTTCAAGGACCTCCAGGCGACCGGCGCACCTGCCGGCGTGGGCGTGTCGGTCCTGTGCCCGGGCTTCGTGAAGACCCGCATCGCCGAGTCGGACCGGAACCGGCCCCGGTGGGCACCCGGCAACGAGGTGGGCGGCGCCGCGGAGCTGCGCGCCGCGGTACAGAGCATGGTCGACACCGGGATCCCCCCGTCCGTCGTCGCCGATCGCGTCATCGACGCCGTCCGCGCCAACCGCTTCTACATCCTGACCCACCCGGAGCTCGACGAGGCTGTCGAGACGCGGTTCCAGGACATCGTGCAGGGCCGGCCGCCGAGCCCCACGGCCGTCGGCTGAGTCGCCCGGCCGCGCCTCCCGGCGCGTCGGGGTCAGCCCGGCAAGGCCTTGAACGGCTGCACCGTCACCCAGCACGTGCCCTGCGGTTTGTGGTTCGTCTTGAGCTTGCACTGCGAGGACGGGGGCACGTTGTTGTGGATCTTGACGACCTGGTACTGGGTCGGACCGTAGAACTTGGTCGGGCCGAAGGTCCACACCGGTGAAAGGGTGCCGGGGAAATTGGTGATCTTCGACATGGCGTTGACGAAGGTCTTCCGGTTCAGGTTCGGTCCGGCGTTCTTGGCCGCCGTGGCGAACAACCGGATGGCCCCGCACCACGCCTGAATCGGACCCTGCTCCTCGATGTAGAAGCTCTCCGTTCCCGGGATGGGCTTCGGGTGGTAGGAGTGCCACGTCTGGAAGCACGAGCGCACACCCGGGTCGTACCCGCCCTGGCTCTCGGGCCGGGCGTCGTCGAAGCCACCGAGGGTCTCGGTCGTGACGCCCTGCTGGCCGTTGAGCGCGGTCTCGTAGGGCACCGGGATCAGGCCGAGCGCGACTTCAATGGTCGACTGGTAGTCGCTCAGCAGCAACTGCGGGTAGTACTGCTGTGCGTTCTCCGCCGCCAGGTAGGGGAAGAACGCGTTCTCCGGCAACAGCGGGAAGATGGACTGTACGCCGGCTGCCTTGAACCGCTCCACGGCGAGCTGTGCTTGCGAGCTGGTGCTGGCCGACTGGTCCGGGTTGCCGGCGACCGTGGCGACCTGAGGCGTGATCCCTGCCGTCTTGAGGTCCGGTAGCAGGTAGTCATTGAGTGCGGCCTGGTCGCCCGCCTGGTCCGAGACGACGACTCCGACCTTCTTTCCGTGGCCCAGGCGGCCCGAGCTCAGGCCCCACTGCACAGTGGCGGCCAGCACCGGCGACTGGTCGGGCCCGGTCCACCACAGATAGGGGGAGCCCATCTGCGTCCAGTTGGTCGTGGTGGACCACGCACTGATCAGCGGGGTGTGTCCCTGCTCGGTGACGCAGAGCTGGTTGTCCCCTTGCCACGTCCCGATGCCGTCGACGACGGCGAACACAGCCGGGCTGCCCTGCGTCCATTGCTGGCACAGCGACTGCATGTTGGCGTTGTTCGCGGGATCGAAGCTGACGATCATCGGGTTGATCTTGCGGCCGTTGATGCCACCGGACTTGTTGATCTCATTGACGTAGAGGTTGATGGCCGCATTCTGTTCGTTGTACTCCTTGTCCTGCGCGAACCCGAAACGACCCGCCTCGCTGTTGATCGCGACGACGGGGAACACGACGTTGATGGTGTTCCCGCTGACCCCGCGGGTGCTCGTGCTGGCCGCACTGAGCGAGGAGCCTGCGGTCGCGGGAGCGCTCGCCACCTCCGCCGCGCCCGCGCTGCCCGCGCCGCCGGGTGTGCCCGACGGCGCCAAGACGAGCCATGCCACCAGCCCGACGACGATCGCGACGACGATGGCGAGGGTGCGCAGTTGCATCGCGAGGGGGCGGCGGCGGAGGCGCCGCCAGGACCGACCCAACGGCGCCAGTGGATTGAGCGCCCCCCGGTGCGCAGAAACCTCCGTGTTCGCTTCCATCGTCACGCTCCTTCGTGGCGGTCCGCGCCGCCGTCCTCCCCGATCGGTCCCGATGCCAGAAGGGCCTCGTCGCTCGCACCAAGGTAGGCGGCCAGGGCCTTCGGGTCAGCGCGGATCACCTCGGGTGCCCCTGCGGCCACCACGTGGCCCAGCTCCATGACGACGACGGTCGAGCAGAGGGCGAAGACGAGGGGCACGTCGTGCTCCACCAGGACGATCGTCGTGTCGGCAACCTGGTGCAGCCGCCGCAGCAAGGGGATGAACGCCTCGGCCTCACGCTGGGCGATGCCCGCCGTCGGCTCGTCGAGCAGGAGCAGCCGGGGCCGGGCCAACACGATGGAGGCAAGGTCCACGACCCGACGCGTTCCGGTGGACAGCTCAGCCGTCCGGTGGTGGCGGAAGCGTTCGAGCCCGAAGGCGGCGATGATCTGGTCGACCGCTTCGAGCTTGCGCCGCTCCGCCCGTCGGGCCCAGGGCAGGCGGAGCGTCGTCGGGAGCACGGCGACCTCCTGGCGGGCGTCCTCGCTGAGAAGCAAGACGTCGAGCACGGTCAGCTCGGGGAAGAGACGGCAATCCTGGAAGGAGCGGACCATCCCGACCGCGAGGCGCTCCTCGGGGAGATACTCGGCCAAGTCGACGCCGTCGAGATGCACCCGGCCCGCCTGCGGCGTCACTAACCCCGAGATGACGTCGAGCGTCGTCGTCTTTCCCGAGCCGTTCGCCCCGATGAGACCGACGATGGCACCCGGCGGGGCGTCGAACGTCACCCCGTCGACCGCGTGTACGCCGCCGAATTGCACGCTCAGCCCTTCGACGCTGAGGTGGGCGGGATGACCGGACGGAGCGGGCGTTGCGTTCGGGGCGACAGCGGTCATTGCTCGGCTCCGTCGGCGGCCAAGGAGGACGTGACGGGGGGATCGGCGCGGCGCGAGGCCAGCCGCTCCTGCGCGGCCCGGATCCCCACGGCAACGAGGTCGCCGAAGCGGCGCAGCAGCTCGGCCAGGCCCCCGGGCAGGTACAGGATGAAGGCGATCAGCCCCAGGCCGCTGGTGATGAACTGAATCGTCTGGTTGGAGCCGAACATCGCCGGCAGGCCTTCGAGGTAGAGGGCACCCAGGATCGCGCCGGAGATGGAGCCCAGGCCGCCGATGACCACCATGGAGATGATGACGAACGACGTCGTCGGATCGAACGTAAGGTCCGTGTTGTTCAACTGCTGGGTGGCGAAGGCGAAGCAGACGCCGGCGTACCCGGCCATGAATCCGGACAGCCCGAACGCCAGGAGCTTGGTGCGAAGGACGGGGATGCCCATGGCGGCGGCCCCGAGCTCGTTGTCGCGGACGGCCACCAGGCGGCGCGCCACGCCCTTGTCGCGCCAGATCCTCACCATGTAGACGGAGAGGAACAGCACGCCCAGGGAGAACCAGGCGAAGGATCGCTGCGAACTCAAGCTGATACCGAACAACGAGGGCCGGCCGATGAACGTGTAGGCCGGGTTGGGCAGGCCCGTGCACAGCGTCTTGTCGATACCAGGCACCGTGATGCAGGGCGTGGCCAGCACGGCGTTCTGCATGAAGATGGCGAACGCCAGTGTCGTGACGGCGAGGAAGAGCCCCGGCATGCGGAGTGCGGGCAACCCGACGATGATCGCGACCAGCGCGGTCACCGCTCCGCCGTAGAGCATCACGAGGGGTAGCGGCAGCGAGGTCCCCAGGTGAACCGCGACAAGGGCTCCGACCGCCACGAGTCCGAACTGCCCCAGCGAAACCTGCCCGCCCCACCCCGTGAGCATGGTCAACGACAGGGCGACGACGGCGTAAATGCAGATCTGGCTGAACAGGACGTTGTTGCCGACCGACAGGACGAAGGGCAACAGGACCGAGAGCACGACGACGAGCCAGACCCCCGACGTCGAAACTCGGCGGCGCAGCTGGTCGACCGTCCGCATCGTCGTCGCCGCACCGTGCTGCCAGGTGCTGCGCTCCCCCGTTCTGGCCCCCTTGCGCAGGGCGCCGACACGCACCAACAGGACGACCATCACCACGATGAAGACCACGAGTTGCTGCTTGGCCGGCGACGGGACGTTCCAGGCCAGGACCTCGAGGAAGACCCCCATCCCGACGCCGGCGATGAAGGCCACGGTCAGGTTGACCATGGCTCCGATGAGCGCCGCAGTGAGCGCGTAGAGCAGAAGGTCGGGCGACAGCGCCTGGGTGAGGGCGCTGGTCTGGTTGGGTGCGTTGAGAATGGCCGTGAACGCCGACAGCGCGCCGGCCACCGTCCAGGTCAGCGTCGAGGTGCGACGGATCCACACACCCGACAGCCGGGCCGAGTCGGCGTTCTCCGACATGGCGCGCATGGCCAGTCCCCACGACGTGAACCGGACGGCAAGCACCAAGGCCGCGGTCACGATGGGCGCCACGATCAGCGTCAGTACCTCGGTGGGCGTGATGATGAACGGGCCGAGCGAGAAGGACAAGTCGAAGGGCACCGGCACGGGCTTGTAGAGGTTCGAGGGTCTGATGAACGGCAGGGCGGTGAGGGCGAGCAGCACGTAGCTGAGCCCGATGGTGGCCACCATGACGAGCACCCGCGGACGAACGAAGAGGCGCCGCAGCACCAGTTCGGACCCGGCGCCGACGGCGGCGGCGAGCCCGACGGAGAGCACCAGGGCGAACCAATAGTTGAACCTGAAGTCGGCCGTCAGCTTGACCAGGAACACTGCTGCGATCACGCCGATCTGGCCCTGGGCGAAATTCAGCACCCGGTTGGTGCGGTACACGAGCACCAGGCCCAGCGCCAGCAGGCCGTAGCCCAGGCCGTAGAAGACGCCCTGGACGAGAACGAAGTTGGGTGCCGAAAGGGCCAGCAACGGCACCTAACCCAAGCCGGCGGCCGCGGTGCCGAGGAAGACCGGGCGCAGGAGGTCGTCGCGGGCCATGAGCTCCGTCGTCGGGCCGTCGAAACGGATCTCGCCGCGCTCCATGAAGAAGCACCGCTGCGCCAGGCTCAGGGCGCGGTTGAGGCTCTGCTCGACCAGGATCACGGTGGTCCCCGCCTCGTTGATCCGTCGCACCATGCCCATGAGGCGCTCGACCGTCAGGGGAGCCAGACCGAGCGCGAGCTCGTCGATCATCAACAGGCGCGGGCCCGTCATCATGACGCGGGGAGTGCCAGCATCTGCTGCTCCCCGCCCGAGAGCGTTCCGGCGGGCTGGTCCAACCGGGTCGCCAGCTCGGGAAAGGCCTCGAGTGCCTCGTCGTAGGCCCGACTGGCGCGGGCGCGATCTCGTCGCAGCGTGTGACCCCCGATACGAAGGTTGTCGCGGACGCTGAGCCCGGGGAACGTCATCTTCCCCCCGACGAGGAGGGCGACGCCTTCGTCGATGATCTGCTCGGGCTCCAGGTAGGTCGAGTTCATGCCGAAGATGCGGATCACCCCGCGGTGGGGATGCGACAGGCCCGAGACGGCGCGGAGGAGCGTCGACTTGCCGGCCCCGTTCGTCCCGAGCAACGCCACCATCTCCCCCTGTTCGATCTCGAGGTTCACGTCGAAGAGGACCTGGTTGGTGCCGTAGAAGAAGTCGAGGTTGTGGATCTGCAGGGCGGGTATCTCGCCGCCGGCCTGCCGCCGCTTCCCCTCGGTGTAGCGCTCGATCACGTCCTCGATCACGCAGCGTGATGTCCCGGCGCACGAAGCGCGAGCCGACGACGAGCAGCAAGCCGCCGGCGGCGCAGACCGGGAAGATCAGCGACAGTGCGACGACGATGCCGTGCAGGCCCCCGATGGCGTCGGAGAACGCGCCGAGCAGCACCGAGCCGGTAAAGCCGCCGAACACGAGCGAGTACACGCCGAACATGGCGAAACAGATGGTGCGCATCTCTGGCGGTGCGGTGGCGGCCAGCGTCAGGAAGATGCAGATGGCCAAGGGTGACACCGCCGCCTGGCCCAGGAACTGCAGTGTCACCACCAGCCAGAGCTGGGGCACGTAGAGCGAGAGGACGAAGAGCCCTCCGTAGGCCGTGATGCAGAACCCGGCGATGACCAGGGGCCGCTGGGGGGCCCGACGGAAGTAGCGATCGCCGAACACGTAGGCGATCGGGAGCCCGAGGAAGCCGGCCAGTCCGATGATGGCGTACACCTCGCTGCGCGAAGCCGTGTCGAGGTGGAACTTGTCGATGAAGAACAGGTTGCCGAACAGCGGCGCGCCGGTCCCTGCGAAGCCGAGGATGGCCACGGCCACCAGCTCGTAGTAGAGCGAGCGGACCCGCAGCAGCCGTGTCACCGCCGAGCCGAGAAGGACGCGGGGCGCCTGCCCCTGCTGGGAGTGCAGGTCCATGCCCGACGCCTTGAGGATGTGGCTGCTCTCGTTCGCCCCCTTCTCCGGCTCGCGCAGCGTGAAGAGGGCGAAGCCCAGCGGGATGCCGGCCAGCGCGACCAGCAGGCCGTAGCGCCAGTTGTGGGCGATCGTCACGACGTAGCCGAAGATCAGGATGCCGACCGTCTGCGACAACGGGTCCGAGAGGTTGTGCCAGCTGAAGATCCGGCCGCGCCCCTCGGTCGGGTAGGCGTCGGAGAGGTAGGAGTTGTGCACCGTGTTGTTCACCCCGGTGCCCACCGAGGCGGCGAGGTAGAGGAAGGCGAACCACCAGACGTTGGGCGAGATCGCCATCAGGCTGCCGAAGCCGGCGAAGATGAGCAGCGCCACGGCCGCCACCACCTTGCGGCTACCCCGGTCGGCCCACACCGCCAACGGCACCGCCCACAGCAGCTGCGACACCTGGGCGATGAACGCCACCGCGCCGAGGGACGCATTGGACATGTGGAACGACGTCTTCAGGTTGGCGCCGATGAGGTTGATGCCATAGCCGAAGGTGCCCGGGACCAGCGCCGCCGCGGTCAGGAGGACGAGCGGTGCGTAACCCGAGTGGTGGAGGATGCCGACGAGTGGCGGTGGTTTGCCCTCACCGGTGCCCGGCATGACGTCGAGGTCTGCGACGACGTCGGGGTCCCTGACGTGCGCCACCGCCTCCTGCAACAGATCCTCCGGGACCGCGAAGTCGAACAGCGGATCGTTTGCCACTGCCGGGGCACTCTATCCCTGACATCGGCGTCAGGTCGGTGCAGTTGCCCTCACCCGGAGGGCGTGCACCGTCGCCACCGTGAGCGGGCCCTCGGGGATCACGGCCACCCGCGCCCGGGACCCAGGCGGCCCAGGGACTCCGCCACCGCCGCGTCGAGATCGGGGGCAGGCACGAGCAGTGCGCCCTCGATCTCACTCGGTTCGAGGCCCGCGCTGTGAACGTGCACCTCGGCCCGCGAGCAGCACCCGACCCAGCACCTGGGCCTGCCAGCGGTCCAGCTCGGCGCCCCCGGCAGCCCCGGCGAGCTGGGCCGGCGACGCGGCGCCATGGAGGAGGCGCGGCGAACGCGCCGCCGGCCGGCACCCCGTCCCCGCACGCGGCGGCCATCACGACGATCCCGCCGTCGCGGACGATCCGTTCCGCCGCGGCCATGCCCTTGACGGCCTGGTAGAGGTTGCGGTCGAGCGGGTACCCGCCGTTGGTCGAGACGACGAGATCGAAAGGCACGCCGACCCGCGCACCGCCGACGACTCACGTGCGCACAGGCCGCGTCGTGCGCGTCGGGCAGCGGTCCGGCGAAGACGGCCGTCACCCGCCGTGCCCGGTTGATGGCGACGTCGAGCGACAGGTCGGGCGGCGCCAGGGCCGTTGCAGCGCGCACGAAGTCGTGCACCGGATTGCCGGCGCGGGTGACGAAGGTGGCGCGGGCGTCGGCGATCCGGCGCGGGTGGTGCGCCTCGAGGATCGTCTCGGTGGCAGCCAGCCCCGGGCACACACCCTTGGGACCGCCACTGAAGCCGGCGAAGAAATGCGGCTCGACGAACCCGGTCAGGATGCGGACGTCCGCCTCCACGTACTCGCGCTGCAGCAGCATCGGCGTCCCGTCCACCTCGCCGACCAGCACGTGCCCGTCGCTGGTCGCGTCGTGGTCGACCACGGTGTAGCGGGCCACGATGTCTCCACCGACGAGCTCTTCCATCTCCGCCGCGCTGGCCTGACGGTGCGTCCCGGTGGCGCACAGGAGCGTGATGCGATCCTCGGGGACGCCGGCGCGCGCGAGCTCCGCGAGGAGCGGTGGCAGGACGGTGCGATTCGGCATGGGCCGTGTCAGGTCGGGGAACACGACGGCCACGCGCCCGGGCGCACCGCAGCAGTCGAGCGAGAGGCGGCCCGGCCAACGGGTGCCGGAGCGCGTCGGCGATGGCCTTCGCCTCGTCGTCGAGGCCCGGCTCGTCCACGGGCACCACGACCTCCGCACCGTCGGGCACCTCGACAGATGTCCCGTGCCGGCCGTAGGCGAGCGTGGACGTGCACCGGTCAGAACGGGACTGTGCTCGGCCCCGGGAATCGAGTCGGTGGCGGTGAGCACGGCCTCGGCAACGTGGTCGACGAGCGAGCGCAGGCCGAGGTAGACCTCGACGGCCGCCGCGTCAGGCTCGATCACCGCTTCCACGGGGTCGAGTTGGTCGAGCGTCAGGCCCATGCCGATCGCCTTCCCGGCCAGCAACGCCGCGCCGGCGGACGCGGCCTCGCCCGAACGGTGGCGGAGCGCCGGCACCCCGAGCACGGACGTCAACACCTCGACCCACACCGGTAACCCCGAGCCGACGCCTCCGAGTGTCACGCCGCGGCCGTGGAGCCCCCCAGACGCCCGACGGTCACCACCTCCATGACGCGCAGCACGTCCCATGCCACTGACTCCATGACGGCCCGGGACAGGTCGCTCGCCCCGTGCGCGGCGCCCAGCCCGATGAACCCCGCCCGCGCGTCGTCGCGCCACCACGGGGCACGGGCACCGTCGAGCCAGGGCACCGCCACCACGCCACGGGCGCCGGGCGGGCTCTCACCGGCCAGGCGCGCCAGCTCGTCGGGCGTGCGATCGATCAGCCGGCCCAGCCAGGCCAGGAACGACCCGGCAGCCGACAGCCCGCCCTCGAGCAGCCAGCCCCCGTCCGCCGCCCGTGTCACCACCGCGCCGGCCGGCGACGGAACCGGGCGCTCGTGCACCGGCACCGACACGTTGCCCGTGGTGCCCCAGCTGACCATGGGGTGATCCTCCGAAGCGCCCGATCCCAACACCTCGCACTGGCGGTCGCCCGCGCCGATGACCACGGGAATCCCGGGACGCAGACCGAGCTCGGCGCCCGGCACCGACTTGAGGTTGCCGACGACGGTGTCGGAGGCCACGACGCTCGGGAGCTTGCCCAGCGCGGGGCCGGCCAGCTCGCGCACGGCGTTGCCGTCGAAGTCGTAGAGCCCGCTACGCGAGGCGAAGGTGGCGTCCGTCACGACCTGGTCCGTCATTCGGAGCACGACCAGGTCCCGGGGCGACAAGATCACGTCGGCCGCCTCCATCCGCTCTGGCTCGTGCTCGGCCAGCCACGCCAGCTTGGCCGCCACCGCGCCGGCGTCGAGCGGGATCCCCGTGCGGGCTCGATTGATGTCGTCGCCCCCCATGCGCTCCGCCAGCGCCCGCGCCTCCGCCGCCGCCCGGTGGTCGGACCACAAGATCCCCTTGCCGATCGGGTCGCCCTGCCTCGTGACCGGGACGAAGGTCTGGCGGGCGCCCGAGCACGCGACGACTTCGACCTCCCTGAACGCCTGGGGTGCCTGGGCCCTGGCCTCGGCGCAGGCGATGACCAGCGTGGTCCACCACCGCAGCGGGTCCTGCTCGGCCCAGCCGACCTGTGGGCGCGCCGTGGTCAGCTCGGACCGGGCCAGCGCGACGAGGCCGTTGTCGCCCCACAGCGCGACCTTGGTCACGGTCGTCCCGAAGTCGATGGTGAGGATCACGACCCGTGCACCAAGGCGTCGACGAGGCCGGCCATCTCCGCCGGGTCGGGGTCCTGGTACAGGGTGCGCCCCATGGCCATGCCGGCGCCCCCGCCCTCCATCACGTCGCGCACCTCGTCGAGCACCCGGTCGCGACCGGCCTCCATGCGCGGACCGCCGAGGAAGAGGACGGGCACACCGACGCTCGCCACGACCCGGGCCACCGCCTCGCTGGCGCTCGGCGCCTGGGCTCGCGGCCGGCACCGGAACCTTGATGATCGGTGCGCCGAGGTCGTGGGCGATGACCGCCGCCAGCACGACGGCGTCGGCATCGCGACGGATCCGGCCTTCCTGCCACACCAGGGGTTCGATGAGCGCCTCGAGCCCGGCCTCACGAGATTGCTCGAGCACCTGACCCAACAGCTCCAGGGCGGGCGCGGTGACCGGGTCCTCGAAGTCGATGCGCGTCATGTGCTTGATCCCCGTCCATCCGTCCGAGGCGGCCCGGCCGACGCTCGCCACCAGGCGGTCGTCGAGTTCGAAGACAGAGCCGGCCAGTCCCGTCCGGTTGATCGACAGGTAGGTGCGGTGCAGCGCGGTGACGTGGCCTCGTTGGGCGAGGGCGGTCAGCGGCTGGGCCGTGGCCAAGATCCCGTCGCAGAACGGCAGTGCCAGGGCCAACGACCCGAAGAACTCGGTCCAGTTCTCCGTCGTCAGCACCGCGCGAGCCGGTGGTCGGCCGCGAGGATCAGGGCCGGGGTGGGCAAGGGCCCCGGGGCGGTCATCCGGCGCCGGCCAGCGCCTGGACCACCTTGGCCACGGCGGAGAAGTCCTCCCGCCCGTAGCCGGCAGAGCTGGCGGCCGTGAGCAGTTGGCGGGCCGCTGCCGTGGTGGCCACGGGAACGCCGGAGCGGACCGCGTAGCCCATCGCCAGGTCGAGGTCCTTCGCCATCAGGTCGGTCATGAACCCCGGCTGCCAACCGTTCGATGCCGGGCTCTCCGGGATGACTCCGGGCACCGGCAGGCGGGTCCGCACGGCCACGCAGTCACCGGTGGCGTGCGTAGCACCTGGTACAGCTTGTCCATGTCGACGCCGGACTTGACGGCCATGGCCGTGGCCTCCGCCGTCGCCGTCATCTGCGCGGCGTAGATGAGGTTGTTGCAGAGCTTGACCACCTGGCCCATCCCCGGGCCCCCGACGTGCACCACGAGGCCGGCGAACGGCTCGAGCGCCGGCATGGTGTCGGCCAGGACGCCGGCGTCGCCACCGACCATCAATGTGAGCGCGCCCTTGTGGGCCCCGGCCGTGCCACCGGAGAGCGGGGCGTCGAGATAGCGTGCCCGCGGCCGCGCCGACTCGCTCGTGCTGGGCCCGCTCCACCTCGGGGTCGATGGTGGAGCAGTCGACCACCGTCTTGCCCGGCCCGAGGACCGGCAGCATGGCATCCACCACCTCCACCACCTCGGGCGAGTTGGGGACGCACAAGACGATCACCTCCGATGCCTCGGCCACGCCGCCGCGGCGAGCCTCCGTCGTGGCCCCCTGGGCCACTGCGGCGTCGATCGGGCCCCGGCTGCGCGACGCCACGGTCACCTCGTGGCCGGCCGAGACGAGATGACCGGCCATCGGCAGCCCCATGGCGCCGAGCCCGATGAATCCGATACGCATGCGTGTCCCTCCAGACCTGTCGGCCCGTTACGCGAATTGCGGCAGCCACTCGGCCGTGCCGGCGAGCAGCTCGTCGACCATGGCGTCCATCTCGCGCAGGTCGCCCCGCCCGGCCAGCGGGTCGAGGGCGAAGGCCTCCGCCGCCAGCACGCGGTCCCCGTGAGCGCCGCCTCGACGGTGAGCTCCTGGGTCGCGACGTGGCGGCGCACGATTTCGTCGTACGGGCCGGCAGAGCCGCGCGGTCGCGGCCGCGGATGCCATCGCCGTCGATGACGCAGATCGACTCGACCACGACGTCGTCGGGCAGGCCGACTGCCTGACCCGTGTTCGGGATGTTGACCGGGCGCCTCGAACGGCTCGCCGGTCAGCATGGCCTGGATCATCGGCGAGGGCAGCTCGCCCGACTGCCAGGTCTGGAGGTCCTTGGTACCCGCCAGCCAGGCGTCGACGTCCGCCACGTATTCCGCCTGGTGCTGCTCACGCCGGGAGATCGGGCTGAGCGCGATGTTGTAGGCCGCACCCCACCCCGACTCGGGGTCAGGGCGAAGGAGACGAACTCGGCGATGTGCCGGTCACCGGCCGCCGGGAAACGTGCCCCAGCGGTCGAGCAGGGTGAGCTTGAACATGTGGCGCTGGGCGAAGTCGAGCTTGGAGAACTTCTCGGCCTCGGGCCGTCCCGGATGCGGGGCCAGCGACTCCAGGCCGCCGACCTCTTCGACGCAGCTCGCGGAGCATGTCGAACCCGTCCGCGCCGTCGACCTCGAGCGCCGTCAGCACGGGGAAGTGGTTCACGCCCGTCGACCGATGCCGAGACCGCCTCCACGGGCTGCCCGAAGGCGATGGCCAGGTCCATGCAGAAGTTGCCCACCTCGTGGCAGAGCCCGACGGTCTTGATCCTGGTCTCGCGGCACACCGAACGGGTCAGGGTGGTCATGGGGTTCGTGATGTTGAAGAGCCAGGCGTCGGGACAGCCCTCTTCCATGCCGTGCCGATGCCGACCAGGACGGGGATGTTGCGCAGGGCCCGGTTGATCCCACCGGGCCCACGGTGTCACCGACCGTCTGGGTGATGCCGTGAGCCGCCGGCACGTCGAGATCGACCGCCATGGAGCGAAAGCCCCCGGTCGAGATACAGACGATGACGAAGTCGGCCCCGTCGAGCGCGCGCCGGAGGTCGGTCGTCGTGGCCACGGTCGCCTTGGCCTCCATGGCGTCGTCCAGCTTGTGGGCGAGCGCCTCCATCTTGGGCAGCGGGGCCGGGTCGATGTCCTCGAGCACGAGGTGCATGCCCGCCAGCGCGGGCGTGCCGAACAGGTCGGCCATCAGCTCGGGTGCCCACTGGTAGCTCCCGCCGCCGACGATCGTCACTTGGGTGCTCACGCCGCCACAGTACAGTGC
>CAVSLS010000032.1:0-113336 GCA_963728845.1 uncultured Acidimicrobiaceae bacterium | reverse complement strand
GCGGCCAGGCGCCCCGCCAGCGACGAGCCCGCCGAGGGGCGCAGCGTGATCGGGACCTGGAGCTCGACGTCACCGGCGTCGAAGGCCGCCTCCAACTCGTGGAGGTGGCGGAAGACCCGGCCCGCGCCGGTGCCCTCCTCGACCCGCAGGGTGAGGTAGTAGGCGCCGAAGACCATGTCCTGGGTGGGCACGGTGATCGGGCGGCCGGTGGCGGGCGAGAGGATGTTGTTGGCCGAGAGCATCAGCACCCGGGCCTCGGCCTGGGCCTCGGCGGACAGCGGCAGGTGGACGGCCATCTGGTCGCCGTCGAAGTCGGCGTTGAAGGCCGTGCACACGAGCGGGTGGACCTGAATGGCCTTGCCCTCGACCAGCACGGGCTCGAAGGCCTGGATGCCGAGTCGGTGCAGCGTCGGGGCCCGGTTCAGCAGCACGGGGTGCTCGCGGATGACGCCCTCGAGCACGTCCCACACCTGGGGCCGGCGGCGCTCGACCATGCGCTTGGCCGACTTGATGTTCTGCGCCAGCTCGGCGTCGACCAGGCGCTTCATGACGAAGGGCTTGAAGAGCTCCAGCGCCATGAGCTTGGGCAGGCCGCACTGGTGCAGCTTGAGGTTCGGGCCGATGACGATGACCGAGCGACCCGAGTAGTCGACGCGCTTGCCGAGCAGGTTCTGGCGGAAACGGCCCTGCTTGCCCTTGAGCATGTCCGAGAGCGACTTCGAGGGCCGGTTGCCCGGGCCCGTCACCGGGCGGCCGCGGCGGCCGTTGTCGAACAGCGCGTCGACGGCCTCCTGGAGCATGCGCTTCTCGTTGTTGATGATGATCTCGGGCGCGCCCAGGTCCAAGAGCCTCTTCAGCCGGTTGTTGCGGTTGATGACGCGGCGGTAGAGGTCGTTGAGGTCCGAGGTGGCGAATCGGCCGCCGTCGAGCTGCACCATCGGGCGCAGGTCGGGCGGGATCACGGGCACGGCCTCGAGGATCATGGCGCGGGGGTCGTTGATGCGCCGCCCGTGATCGTCACGCCGGTTGAAGGCGGTCACGATCTTCAGCCGCTTGATCGTCTTCTGGCGCCGCTGGGCCGACAACGGCCGCCGGCCGTCCTTGGCGTCGATCATGTCGCGCAGCTTGATCTCTTCCGCGTCCAGGTCGATGCGGTCGATGAGCTTGAGGATGTACTCCGCGCCCATGCCGCCCTCGAAGTACTCGTCGTAGCGCAGCCGCAGCTCGCGCCAGAGCATCTCGTCTTCGATGATCTTGCGGCCGTGCAGGCTCCGGAACTCGTCCAGGGACCGCTGAGCGATCTCGATGTCCTCCTGGGCCCGCTCGCGGGCGGACTGGATCTCCTTCTCGATGGCGCGCTGGCGCGCCCGGATCTCGGCGTCCTTGGCGCCCTCGCCCTCGAGCTGCTTCAGCTCGTCCTCGAGCGCCTTGAAGCGGCGGTCGATGTCGAGGTCGCGCTTCTTCTCGATGTCCGCGATCTCCTCGGCCATCTCGTTCTCGAGCGACGGCAGATCGGCATGCCGCTTCTCGTCGTCGACCCACGTGACCAGGTTCGCCGCGAAGTAGATGACCTTCTCGAGCTGCTTGGCCTTGAGCTCCTCGCGGGGCTCGGTGCCCATGAGCAGGTAGGCGAGCCACGAACGTGTGCCCCGCAGGTACCAGATGTGCACCACGGGCGCGGCCAACTCGATGTGCCCCATGCGGTCGCGCCGCACCTTGGACCGGGTGACCTCCACGCCGCAGCGCTCGCAGATGATTCCCTTGAAGCGCACCCGCTTGTACTTGCCGCAGTAGCACTCCCAGTCCTTGGTGGGGCCGAAGATCTTCTCGCAGAAGAGCCCGTCCTTCTCGGGGCGCAGCGTGCGGTAGTTGATCGTCTCGGGCTTCTTGACCTCGCCGTTGGACCAGCCGCGGATGGAATCGCCGGTGGCGAGGCCGATGCGCAGCTGGTCGAAGGTGTTCACGTCCAGAGCCATTAGGAGAAGCTCCTCTCTGCGGCGCGCCGCTCGTCTTCCTCGTCCGAGCCGCGCTCGTTGCGGCTGATGTCGATGCCCAGCTCCTCTGCGGTGCGGAACACGTCCTCGTCCAGCTCGTGCATCTCGATCTCACGCCCGTCGACGGCGAGCACCTCGACGTCGAGGCAGAGCGACTGCATCTCCTTGATGAGCACCTTGAAGCTCTCGGGGATGCCCGGCTCGGGGATGTTCTCGCCCTTGACGATGGCCTCGTAGACCTTGACCCGGCCCAGCACGTCGTCCGACTTGATGGTCAGCAGCTCCTGCAGTGCGTAGGCGGCGCCGAAGGCCTCGAGGGCCCACACCTCCATTTCGCCGAAGCGCTGGCCACCGAACTGCGCCTTCCCGCCCAGGGGCTGCTGGGTGATCATGGAGTACGGGCCGGTCGAGCGGGCGTGGATCTTGTCGTCGACCAGGTGGGCCAGCTTCAGGATGTAGACGTAGCCGACCGAGATCGGGTTGTCGTAGGCCTCGCCGGTTCGGCCGTTGTAGAGCGTGGCCTTGCCGTCGGTGCGGATCTGCACGTCGCCGTTGGCCGAGTCCGCGTTGAGCTGCCCGAAGACCTGCTTGATCGTCGGGTGCGCCCCGGCGTCCTCGGCCTCGTCCCAGTGGGCGCCGTCGAAGACCGGCGTGGAGACCCAGGCGGCCGGCTCGGTGCGCGGGCGCGTCTTGCGCGCCGCGCCGTCACCCTTGGCACTGGTGCCCACGTCCTCGTTCACGTCCACGCCCTCCCAGCCGTGGCGGGCGGCGTAGCCGAGGTGCGACTCGAGCACCTGGCCCACGTTCATCCGGCTCGGCACGCCGAGGGGGTTCAAGATGATGTCGACCGGGGTCCCGTCGGCCAGGTACGGCATGTCCTCGACCGGGAGGATCTTGGAGATGACGCCCTTGTTGCCGTGGCGGCCGGCCAGCTTGTCGCCCTCGGAGATCTTGCGCTTCTGGGCCACGTAGACGCGCACCAGCTGGTTCACGCCCGGCGGCAGCTCGTGGGACTCCTCCCGGCTGAAGACGCGGACGTCGATGACCTTGCCGTACTCGCCGTGCGGGACCTTGAGCGAGGTGTCGCGCACCTCGCGGGCCTTCTCACCGAAGATGGCGCGCAGCAGCCGCTCCTCGGGCGTCTGCTCGGTCTCACCCTTGGGCGTGACCTTCCCGACCAGCACGTCGCCCGGCTCCACCTCGGCACCGACGCGGATGATGCCCCGGTCATCGAGATCGGCCAGGATCTCCTCCGAGAGGTTCGGGATGTCCCGGGTGATCTCCTCGGCGCCCAGCTTGGTGTCGCGGGCGTCGACCTCGTGCTCCTCGATGTGGATGGAGGTCAGGACGTCGTCGCGCACCAGGCGCTCCGAGAGGATGATGGCGTCCTCGTAGTTGTAGCCCTCCCACGGCATGAAGGCGACGAGCAGGTTCTTGCCCAGCGCCAGCTCCCCGTTGTGGGTCGACGGCCCGTCGGCCAGCAGGTCGCCCGGCACCACGCTCTGCCCCTCGGCCACGAGGGTGCGGTGGTTGATGCAGGTGTTCTGGTTGGAGCGGCGGAACTTGGACAGGCGGTACACCTTGCGGCCGAGCGCGGTGCCGTAGCGGTCCTTCTGGCCCGAGGCGTACTCCACGGTGACGGAGTCGCCGCTGATCTCGATCACGGTCCCGTTGCCCTCGGCGAGGATCACGTCGCCGGCGTCGCGGGCGGCGCGGGCCTCGACCCCGGTGCCGATGTAGGGCGCCTCCGGCATGACGAGCGGCACCGCCTGCTTCTGCATGTTGGCGCCCATGAGGGCCCGGTTGGCGTCGTCGTGCTCGACGAAGGGGATCAGCGCGGTGGAGACCGAGACGATCTGCTTCGGGGAGACGTCCATCAGGTCGACCTCCGACGGCGGCACGAAGTCGATCTCCGACGTCGTCCCGTACGAGCCGGCCACGGCCCCCATGCGCACGCCTGTCCCCTGCGGGCCACGGCGCACCAGGACGCGCTCCTCCGTCAAGCGGCCTTCCGTGTCGACCGAGGCGTTGGCCTGGGCGATGACGTGCTCCTCCTCCTCGTCGGCGGCCAGGTAGCTCACCTCGTCGGTGACCCTGCCGTCCACGACGGTGCGGTAGGGGGTCTCGATGAAGCCGTACTCGTTGACCCGGGCGTAGGTGGCCAGCGCGCCGATCAGGCCGATGTTCGGGCCCTCGGGCGTCTCGATGGGGCACATGCGGCCGTAGTGCGACGTGTGGACGTCACGGACCTCGAAGCCGGCCCGCTCACGCGAGAGGCCACCCGGGCCGAGCGCGGACAGGCGCCGCTTGTGGGCCAGGCCCGACAGCGGGTTGTTCTGGTCCATGAACTGCGAGAGCTGCGAGGTGCCGAAGAACTCCTTCACCGCGGCCACGACCGGGCGGATGTTGATCAGCGTCTGGGGCGTGATGGCCTCGACGTCCTGGGTCGTCATGCGCTCGCGCACGACCCGCTCCATCCGGGACAGGCCGACCCGCACCTGGTTCTGGATCAGCTCCCCCACCGAGCGGATGCGCCGGTTGGCGAAGTGGTCCTGGTCGTCGATGCGGTACGTCGACTCGCCGTCGGCCATGTGCAGGGCCAGGTGCAGCATGTAGGTGGCCGAGGCCAGGATCTCCGATGGGCTCAGCACCGACTGGTTCGGTGCCGGCTTCTCGATGTCGATCCCGAACAGGTCGCTCAGCCGGTCGATCTCGGGGCCGAGCTTGCGGTTGAGCTTGTAGCGGCCGACCCGGGTGAGGTCGTAGCGCTTCGGGTTGAAGAAGGCGTTCTCGAAGTAGACGCGGGCGGCCTCGGCCGACAGCGGCTCGCCCGGTCGGGCGCGCTTGTAGATCTCGAGCAGTGCCTCTTCACGCGTCGGGGCCAGGTTGCGCTCCTTCTCCCACTGCCCCTCGAGGAAGTCGAAGTGGCGCACGAAGCGGTCCAGGAAGGCCTCGTCGCCGTAGCCGAGGGCGCGCAGCAGGACGAACAACGACAGGCGGCGCTTGCGGGCGACGCGGCAACCGGCGGTGACGTCCTTGCCCGGCTTGGCCTCGATGTCGAGCTCGATCCACTCACCGCGGTAGGGGTGGATGGTCCCGGTGAAGACGGTCTTGGCGTCGCGGCCGGGCTGGAAGATGACGCCCGGCGAGCGGACGAGCTGGCTCACCACGACACGCTCCGTGCCGTTGACGATGAAGGTGCCGCGGTCGGTCATCATCGGGAAGTCCCCCATGAAGACCGTCTGCTCCTTGATCTCACCCGTGGTGGCGTTGAGGAAGCGGGCCCGCACGAAGACGGGCGCCGCGTACGTCATGTCCTTCTCCTTGCACTCCTCCACCGAGAACTTCGGCGGCGGGCGCAGGTCGGCGTCGGTCGGGTCGAACTCGAGCTCCAGGCTCAGCTGGCCGGTGAAGTCCTCGATCGGGCTGATGTCGTGGTAGGCCTCGGCCAGGCCCTTGTCGAGGAACCACTGGAACGAGTCGCGCTGGATGGCGATCAGGTCCGGAAGTGGCAGTGCTTCGTTGATGTTGGCGAACGACACGCGTTCGGGGCTACGGGACCGTGAGGACAACGGTCAACTCCTCCCAAGGTGAAAAGCGGCGGGCGGCGGGCGGTACTGCGGGTCAGGACGGACGAGGACGGACGAGGGGTCAGGGCTGCCAGGGCGCGCGCGGAGACCGAGGAATTACGGAACTCAGCACACGGAGACGCACGGCAACCCGGCATCTTATCGTGGGGCGTGCCTGGATACAACCCCTCGGCCGCGAAGGCCTGGCGGGCAGGGCCCGGGGTCCGTGACAGGCTACGAAAGCCCTGCCCCGCCGTCAAGGATCCGGCCGCCGGGCCAGGTGGGACGCGGCCCACCCGGCCCTGACCAGGACTACTTGACCTCGACGGTGGCGCCGGCGCCCTCGAGGGCGGCCTTGGCCTTCTCGGCGTCCTCCTTGTTCGCCTTCTCGAGCACCGGCTTGGGAGCGGCCTCGACCAGGTCCTTCGCCTCCTTGAGGCCCAGGCTGGTGAGGGCCCGCACCTCCTTGATGACCTGGATCTTCTTGTCGCCGGCATCGGTGAGGATGACGTCGAACTCCGACTTCTCCTCCTCCGCCGCCGCCGGCGTCGCCGCCACCGGCCGCCGGGGCCGCCGCGGCAGCCACGGCCACGGGGGCCGCCGCCGTCACGCCGAAGCGCTCCTCGAAGTCCTTCAGGAGCTCGCTCAGCTGAATCACCGAGAGCTCGGCGATCCCGTCGAGGATCTCTTCCTTGGTCAGGGTTGCCATCTGGGTGGCCTTCCTTTCTCTTCCTACGTCTGTCGTCGGTTCGGTCGTGCTGGTTCGGTGGGTCTGGTACTACTCGGAGGCCTCTTCGGGCGTGCCCGCCGCCTCCGCGCCGGCCTCCGCCTCCCCGGCGGCCTCCACCGGCTCCGCTCCGCCGGCCTCTTCGGCGGGCTCAGCCGCGGCCGGGACGCTTCGGCGCGCGGCCGGCAGCGTCTCCCCTGCGGCCTCGCGCTGCTCGATGAGTGCCGAGATCCCGTACGCCATGTTGCGCGGCAGCGCCTGGAGCAGGCCCGCCATCTGCTGCATGGGGGCGGCCAGTGCGCCGGCCAGGCGGGCCAGCAGCACCTCGCGGGGCGGCAGGTCGGCCAGCGCGGCGAGGTCGGCCGCGGAGAGCAGCGAGCCGTCGGCCAGACCCCCCTTGATCACGAGCAGTGGGTTGGTCCGGGAGAAGTCCCGCAGCGCCTTGGCCACGGCGCTGATGTCGCCCTGGACGAAGGTCAGGGCACTCGGGCCGCTCAGGTACTCCGACAGCAGCTGGTACTCGCCCCCGTCGATGGCGCGGCGCACGAGCGTGTTCTTGAAGATCTTGTAGTCACCGCCCACCGCCTCGAGAGCGGCGCGGAGCTCGGCCAGCTCGGCCACCGTCAGGCCTCGGTACTCGCTCACGATCGAGGCGGACGCCGCGCCGATGCGCGTCTTGACGTCGTCGACGACCGCGACCTTGTGTGCCATCTGCGCGTTCTGCGTTGCCATCGGTGTCCTCCACCGGGATCAACTGCCCGGATTCGGGTCAGGATCTCCGGCGTGCGACGGCGCAGGTGCCGGCCCAGCCGGCCTGCTCCTGTGTCGCCTCGTCAGGCCGGCCCATTCGGGCCGCTTCGGCACCCAGGGGTGCACCGGAGGTCTCTGGCGTTCGGATTCAGTGCCCGCCGCCGGTGGGCGGTGGGCTGTTCGGGAAACTGTAGTACGGCTCGGCCACCCGGTTTACGCCGGGACGGCGAGCTCCTCCTCGCTGAAGCGGGCCTTCACGGGGTCGATGCGGACCCCGGGGCTCATCGTCGTCGACACGGTGACCGAGAGGAAGTAGCGCCCCTTGGCCGCCGGGGGCTTCGCCCGCTGGAGCTCGTCGAGGACGGCCCGGATGTTGGCCACCAGCTGCTCGCGGGTGAACGAGGCCTTGCCGACCCGGATGTGGACGTTGCCCACCTTGTCCGTGCGGTACTCGACCCGGCCCCCCTTGAACTCCGTGACGGCCTTGCCCACGTCCGTCGTGACGGTGCCCGTCTTGGGGTTGGGCATCAGGCCCCTCGGCCCGAGGACCCGGCCGAGCGTGCCGACCTGTCCCATGAGCTCGGGCGTGGCGATGGCCACGTCGAAGTCGAGGAACCCGCCGTTGATCTTGGCCACCAGGTCGTCCGCGCCGACCACGTCGGCGCCGGCCGCCCGGGCCTCGGCCGCGCCCTCGCCGGCCGCGAAGACCGCCACGCCGCTCGGTGCGCCCGGTGCCCGAGGGGAGCGAGAGCGTGCCGCGCACGATCTGGTCCGCCTTGCGCGGGTCGACCCCGAGGCGGACGGCCAACTCGACCGTCTCGTCGAACTTGGCGCTCGCCAGCGACTTGGCCAGGTCGACCGCCTCGGCGACCCCGTAGAGCGCCTCCCGGTCGACCTTGCTCAGGCCCTCCTTGTATTTCTTGCCGTGCTGGGTCATCTCGTCTCTCCTCGCGCGCCGCCGGCCTAGCCGGCGACCTTGATCCCCATGGACCGCGCCGTGCCGGCGACCTGCTTCTTGGCCGCCTCGAGGTCGTTCGTGTTGAGGTCCTTGAGCTTGACGGAGGCGATCTCTGCCAGCTGGGCCTCGGTGACGGTCCCGACCTGCTCGCGGCCCGTGGTGGCGGCGCCCTTCTCGAGCCCGGCCGCCTGGCGAAGCAGGACAGGAGTGGGGGAGGTCTTCAGCACGAAGCTGAACGTCCGGTCCTCGTAGATGGTGATGTCGACCGGCACGACCGTGCCCCGCATGCTCTCGGTGGCCTGGTTGTACTGCTTGCAGAACTCCATGGTCTGGACGCCGTGGGGCCCGAGTGCCGTGCCGACCGGCGGCGCGGGGGTGGCCGATCCCGCCTCGAGCTGGATCTTCACCACGGCGAGCACCTTCTTCTTCGGCGCCATCGTCTCTCGTTCTCCTTCTTCGGTCTCTGTGTCCGGGCGCCTAGAGCTTGGCGACCTGGCTGAATTCGAGCTCGACCGGCGTCTCCCGGCCGAAGATGTTGACCAGGACCTTGAGCTTGAGCTGGTCCTCGTTGATCTCGGCGATCTGGCCCGAGAAGTCGGCGAAGGGGCCTTCCTTGACCCGCACCGTCTCGTCGACCTCGTACTCGAGCCGGGGGCGGCTGCGCTTGGTGCTCGTCTCGGTGCCCTCGACCTTCACCTGGAGGATGTTCTCCACCTCGCGGCGCGACAGCGGCGTCGGCTTGGTTCCCGGTCCCACGAATCCTGTGACGCCCGGGGTGTTCCGGATGGCGCCCCAGGTGTCGTCGTCGAGGTCGCATCGGACGAGCAGGTAGCCGGGGAACACCTTCTTCTGGACCGTGACCTTCTTGCCGCCCTTGAACTCGACGACGTCCTCCATCGGGATGACCACCTCGAAGACGCGGTCCTCGATGCCCCTCGACGCCACCACGTTGCCCATGTTGGAGCGCACCTTGTTCTCGTAGCCCGAGTAGGTGTGCACCACGTACCAACGCCCGGGCCGGTCGTAGGGGCTCTCGACCGGGACGATCTCCTCTTCCTCGTCTTCGCCCCACCCGCCCAGTTCGCCTTCGGCTTCGTTGCCGTCGGTGGCGTCGAGCACGAGGTCCGGCTCGCCCGCTTGGGCGGCCGCCTCCGCCACTTCCTCGGCGACGGCCTCGTCAATCGCCTCGAGCACCGCTTCTTCGACGATCTCTTCGACGATCTCTTCGACGATCTCCTCGGCGATCTCCTCGGCGACGACCTCCGCCGCCTCCTCTTCGACTGCTTCGGCCGCGGTGTCGTCCCCGACAGCCTCGAGCTCCGCCTCGTCCTCGGCCGCGACCTCTTCGATGAGGTCCTGGACGGTCGACGTGTGCACCGCGGCCTCCTCGGGTGCCGCCTCGCTCTCCGCGCGCTCGGCCTCCAGTGCCTCCGCGACATCCTCCTCGTCGCCGGTCACCAATGCTTCTTCCGCCTCGGAATGCGTCATATCGCTCATGGATGCCTACTTGGTGAAGAGATCCGTGATGAGCTTGCCGAAGGCGAGGTTCAGCACGAAGATCAAGCTGATCATGATGATCAGGGTCGTCAGCACGACCGAGGTGTAGTTGATGAGCTCGGAACGTGACGGCCAGGCGACCTGGCGCATCTCGTCACGCACCTCGCGGACGAACTGGACCGGCGTGGTGCGCTTCCGGCCCGAGGGTCCCTTCTGCGTCCTCGGAGCCGTCTTCGTGCTCGCGGGCGCACGCCTGGTAGCGGGGGACCCATCGGCCTCCATCTGCCCCTGGCGCTGCATCATGCGCTTGGTCTCGCGGTTCACGGATTTCGCCTCACATACGTCTCGTACATCGTTCTCGGGTGGATACGTCCGGGGCAGGGCAGGAGGGACTCGAACCCCCAACCGCCGGTTTTGGAGACCGGTGCTCTACCAGTTGAGCTACTGCCCTCGGTGGGGTGCCTTCGGTTGCCCTCAAGCAGGTGGTTCCTTCCCCTGACCTGGGGATCGGCCTGCCAGAGTAGCACCGGCAGGCTGGGGGTGGCTCAGCGGGTCTCCTTGTGCAGCGTGTGCTGGCGATCCCAGCGGCAGTACTTCTTCATCTCGATCCGTTCGCGGTCGTTGAGCTTGTTCTTGGTCGTGATGTAGTTGCGCCGCTTGCAGACTTCGCAGGCCAGCGTGACCTGGACCCTCTTCTCGTTCTTGGCCATGTCAATCCTTCCTGGTCGCGGCCCGGGACAACCGGCCCGGGCGTGGTAGCGGCGGCGGGACTCGAACCCGCGACAACACGATTATGAGCCGTGTGCTCTGACCAACTGAGCTACGCCGCCATGGGCGAGCCCCCTGTCGGAATCGAACCGACGACACCAGCCTTACCATGGCTGTGCTCTGCCGACTGAGCTAAGGGGGCGCCGCGGCTACCTTCCGCGAGCAGTCAATGATAGCCAGGGCACGGCTACGGCTGTCGCCGCTCCCCCGGTTTCGGCACGTCAACAGTACCATCGGCCGATGCGGATCCGACTGGCCGAGGTGGCCGACGCCGAGGCGATCCGCAGCATCTACAACGTCGAAGTCCTCGAGTCGACCAACACCTTCGACATGGCACCCCGCACCAAGGGCGAGCAGGAGGCCTGGATCCTGCAGCACAGCGGGGTCCACCCGGCGGTGGTCGCCACCGAGTCCCACGATTCGGGCGTGGCGGGCCTCGTCGGGGCCAACGGCGAGATCATCCTCGGCTTCGGCTCGCTCTCGGCGTTCCGGGAGCGCTCGGGGTATTCGGCGACCGCCGAGAATTCCCTCTACGTCGACCGCGCCCAGCGTGGCCGGGGGGTGGGGAAGGCTCTGCTGGCGGAGCTCCTGGTCCTGGCGTCAGCCCACGGTTTCCACTCCGTCATCGCCCGGATCGCGGGGCACAACGAGACCTCCATCGGGCTGCACGAGGCGGCGGGCTTCGAGCTGGTCGGCGTGGAGCGGGAGGTCGGGCGCAAGCACCGCCAGTGGCTCGACGTCGTCGAGCTCCAGCGACTGCTGTAGCGCCGGGCCCAGGGCGACGGGTGGACTCGGCCGGCGCTGATCAGGATTCGAGTGCGGCGCTCTGGCCGTGGTGGGCCGGGAGCGCCGGCAGTCGCGACCGGTCGATCCGCCACGAGGTCGTCCAGTTGCCGAGCGGGAAGATCGCCACCGCCCACAGGACCATGACGGCGAGCACCATGCTCAGCGGGTCCGTCTGCACCAGCTGGTTCAGCAGATCGGTCCCGCCCGTCAGCCCGATGAAGGGCACGGTCGCCGAGAGCCCGAGCACGGCGTAGAGCATCCGGCCCGTCACGACCGGCGCCATGATGATGATTCCCCAGGTGAGGTACCAGGGCTGGACCACGGGCCCGAGCAGGACGAAGGTCATCATCGTGATGCCGAGGGCGCCGAGCACGCCGAGGCGCTCGCGGTGGCGCAGGCAATAGAAGGCGACCGCGGCGGCGGCGATCAGGCCGACGGCCCGCGTGAACGTGAGCACCCCTCCGAGGCCGACGCCGATGCCGACGACATGGGCCGATCCGCTGATCAGTAGGCCCACGCCGGTGGCGGGGGCCATCCAGGAGCGCACGGTGCCCGGCGTGCCCAGGTTGGCGATCCAGCCCCAGCCGAGGCCGGACACCAGCGAGAGAACTCCCATCACCGCGACCGTGATGAGGCCCGACCGGAGGACCGCGCGGGTGACCCGACGCCAGCCCGCCGATGGACCAGCCCAGTCCCACGCCACGTAGACGATGCCCATGGCCGCGGGCACCTTGATGGAGGCGGCCAGGGCGCACAGCACGACGCCCCACGCCGGGTGGCGGGAGCGCGCCGCCGTCACGCCGGCCAGGAGGAGGCCCACCATGATGGCGTCATTGTGGGCGCCGCCCACCAGGGCCAGCAGGGTCAACGGGTTGAGGACGGCGAGCACGAACGCGGGGCCCGGGTCGCGGCCGAACGAGCGGGCGAGCTTGGGGATGCAGTAGGCGATCAGCGCAAGGCCGACGACTGACTGGAGCCGCAGCAGCAGGATGGTGACCAGCGCGTGATGGAGGCTCAACGAGGCCGACCAGCCGGCGAGCATGAGGAAGAGCGGCCCGTAGGGAGCGGCGGTGTTGATCCAGAGGGGATCGACCCCCGTCGTGTAGGGGCCCGAGCCGAGCGTTCCCGGCCCGTAGTGGTACGGGTTGATGTGGTGGCTCATCATCTCGCCCTGGGCCGCGTAGGAGAACACGTCCTTGCTGAAGAGGGGGGCCACGACCAGGAGCGGCGCCAGCCACAGGGCGAGCATGTACGCCAGTTGGCGGATCGGGACGCCGGGACGAGCACGCAGCGTCTGGTACAAGCCGAACCACACGCGGACGAAGAGGACCATGCCGCCGTAGACGGCCACGACACCGGGAAGCATCAACGAGGTCGTCGGCCAGGTGGCCTCGCCGAAGAACCAGGTCCCCCCCATCTCGAGCTTGAAAGGCGAGCTCGGCAGCGACGCGCCGAGGCAGATGGACAGGACGGCGATGAAGCCCAACAGCGCTGGCCGGCGCAGGAAGGACCAGTCGCCTGGTTCGCCCGACTCCGCCTCGACCCGCTCGGTCAGCGCAAGGCCGCCGGTGAGCCGGAGCCGCGCCGCGTCGGTTCGCATGGAGACGCGACGCAGGCGCGTGCCAACCCGGTCCAGTACCGGTGCTGCAGGAGACATCGTGCTTTCGTCCACGGGGATTGTCAGTCTCGCTTGTCGTGTCCGGCTACGACCCGGAGGTGGGAGGACCCTGGGAGCATGGGCCCGCAACCGATCTGAAACAACATTGTAACGGCGGGTTGGTCAGTGGCAAGGGTCAAAGGACCCCAACCACCGTGCAACACACCGTACGTGGGCCGGGAAGGATTTGAACCTCCGTAGGTGTTAACCGGCAGGTTTACAGCCTGCTTCCTTTGGCCACTCGGACACCGACCCGTAGCGGGCGAGATTACCGCGCCCGACCACCCCGGACCGCGGGGTGACACCGGTACGCTGGGGCCATGCCCACTTTTGACATCGTCTCGGAAGTCGACATGCAAGAGGTGCGCAACGCGGTCGACCAGGCCAACCGGGAGGCCGTCACCCGTTTCGACTTCAAGAACACGGACTCCGCCATTGAGCTCGGAGACAACGAGCTCGTGCTCCGGTCCTCCACGGAGGACCGGTTGCGCGCGCTGCACCAGGTGTTGGACGAGAAATTGGTCAAGCGCCAGGTCTCCTTGAAGGCGTTCGAGGACGGCAGGCTCGAGGAGGCCCAGAAGGGCACGGCGCGCCAGAAGGTCGCCATCCGGGCCGGCATCTCCGCTGATCATGCCAAGCGCTTGAACAAGTTCATCAAGGACCTCGGCCTCAAAGGGGTGTCGTCGCAGACCCAGGGTGACCAGCTCCGGGTCAGCGGGAAGAAGCGCGACGACCTCCAAGAAGTCATCGCCAAGTGCAGGGCCGAGGATTTCGGGATCCCTTTGCAATTCAACAATTTCAGGGACTGATCGGCTTCAGGGACTCATCGGCTTCAGGGACTGATCGGCCCCGGCCGGTCAGTCGGGAGACGTGTGCGCTGACCGCTCCTCTTCTTCGTGGGCCAGGTGCTCGTCGAACTCTTCGAGCTCAATCCGGAACAGCCGGTTGAACACGAGCAGCTTCGCAATCCAGAAAATACCGAACGACGCGACGTTGGCCAACAGCACGAGCAGCGTCTGCTCCGCGTGGTCCAGGTCGAGCGCCTTGCCGATGTGCTTGGCCAGGGACGCACCGACGATGGCGAAGGCGATGCCCATCGCCGCCATGGTCCAGAACGGGACCACTTCCTTGAGGAAGTGGGACCGTCCGTGCTTGCCCCAGGCCCATTTGCGGTTGAGCCAGTACGAGGGGAACGTCGCCACGACGTTGCCGAACACCGTGCTCGGCACCTCGCTCCAGAGGCGAAGGACGCCGTAGACGATGAAGATGACGAACAGCGACACCGAGCTCGAAATGACCGAGACCATGCTGTAGCGAAAGATCTTCCGCCCCTCGTGCGTGTGCAACCAGTCGTACAGCGCCTCGATCCGGGACACCACCGCCACACCCTAGCGTGGTCGTCAATTCCGCCCCAGGTCGGCCAGGCGCAGTGTCACCTCCGGCTCACCCCCGTGTCGGCCCCTCGGTGGCGGCTGTGAGCAACCGGTTGTGGCGGGCGACGTCACCGAACCAGTGGGCACTGGGTTTGGGCCGACGCTCGAACGTCCCCGGGGCGACGGCGACCAGCCCGAATTTGGGCCCGTAGCCCAGGTGCCACTCGAAGTTGTCGAGCAAGCTCCACACGAAGTAGCCCCGCAGGTCGATGCCCTCCTCCAGGCAGCGGTGTGCGCTGGCCAGCGCGTCCGAGACGAACGCGATGCGCTCGGTGTCGTCGGCCGTGGCGATCCCGTTCTCGGTCACCACCACGGGCCTTCCGCTCACCTCCGCGGCCCGGCGCAACGTGTGCTCGACCGCCTGGGGCCAGCGCTCGTCACCCATCTGGGTGAGCGGCACGTCGGGGTCGTTCGGGGCCAGGCCGTCAGGGCCGAAGTGCATGCGCGTGTAGCACTGCACCCCGACGAAGTCGTCGCCCGCAGTCGCCCGGAGGAAGACGTTCTCGAGCATCTCCTCGGCAGCGTCGCGCAGGGCCTCTCCGCCCTCCTCTGCGGTGATCTCGGCCATGGAGAGCGTGAGGCCCACTGGGAAGTCGCCGGGGCCGTCGCGCAAGGCGTCGACGGCCAGGCGGTGTGCGCGCACCATCGCCTCGTTCACCGCGCCATAGCGGGCAAAGTCCTCCTTGACCCCGGGCGGGTACTGACCCTGGAAATAGCCCATGACCCCCACGACATTGGGCTCGTTGATGGTGCAGGCCCAGCCGATGAGGTCCCCGAGATGCGCCGTCGCCCGGGCCACGAAGCGAGCGAAGCGTTCGGGGGCGTCGGGTGCCTCCCAGCCGCCGCGCCGCGCCAGCCACAGCGGCATCGTGAAGTGGTGGAAGGTGACGACGGGAATGATCCCGTGGCCGTGACAGGCCGCGCATATCCGCCGGTAGTGCTCCAGCGCCGCCGTCGAAAACTCACCCTCGGCGGGCTCGATGCGGCTCCACTCGAGAGAGAAGCGGTACGCGGTGAGGCCCATGTCGGCGACGAGCTGTACGTCCTCACGCCAGCGGTGGAACGAGTCACACGCGTCGCCACTCGGCTCGATGGTGCCCGACGTGGGGTCGTGCTCCCAGGCCCACCAGTCGTTGTTCACGTTGCCGCCTTCGATCTGGTGGGCCGCCGTGGCGACGCCCCAGGTGAAGCCCTCCGGGAAGACGAGTTCGTTCTGTTCGGACTGCGACGCGGGTGTCACGCTGCGCAGGGTAGTTGTGGACGTGGCGGTGTGCTCGGCGACGGGCGATCCGGCGGGCTGCGAACATGGGCGGATGAGCGCGTCCTTGGAATTCCTCGTCGAACTGCTTGATCTCGAACCCATTGAGGTCAACATCTTCCGGGGTACCCAGCCCAACGAGGAGCGTCAGCGCGTGTTCGGAGGGCAGGTAGCGGGACAGGCGCTCATGGCGGCCGGACGGACGGTCGAGCACGGGCGCGTGCATTCGCTGCACTCGTACTTCCTGCGGCCGGGCGACCCCAGCGTTCCCATTCTCTACGAGGTGGACCGCATCCGCGACGGGCGGTCCTTCACGACTCGGCGGGTCGTGGCCATTCAGCACGGTCGGGCCATCTTCAACCTCGAGGCCTCGTTCCACGATCTCGAGAAGGGCCTGGAGCACCAGTTCCCCAGGCCCGACGTGCCCGAGCCCGAGTCGCTGCCGCCCCTCTACCAGCGCCTCGAGCCTTGGAAGGAGGAGCTGGCCGAGTGGTTCGACCGGCCCCACCCGATCGACCAGCGCCACATCGGCGACCTCCCTTGGCACCCCAGCGGCACGGGCGAGCCCTGCCAGCGAGTGTGGATCCGGGCGGACGGCGAGCTACCCGACGACCCGTTACTGCATGCGTGCGTGGCCACCTACGCGTCCGACATGTCCCTCATCGACACCATCCTGGCCCCGCACGACGTCCGCTGGGGCGACGACGACTTCATGAGCGCGAGCCTGGACCACTGCATGTGGTTCCACCAACCCTTCCGTGCCGACGAGTGGCTGCTCTACGACATGGACTCGCCGGTGGCGACCCATGGCCGCGGCCTGGCCCGGGGTTTCCTGTTCGACCGTCAGGGGAGGTTGTGCGTGTCGCTGGCCCAGGAGGGTCTGACGCGCCTCTTGGACAAGAGGGCTGCCCCGCGCCGCTAGCGCGCGTCCATCGGGGTGTAGTTCCGCTCCTCGGGACCGATGTAGAGCTGGCGCGGGCGGGCGATCTTCGAGTCCTGGTCGAGCATCTCCTGCCAGTGCGCCAGCCAGCCGCTGGTACGTGGGATGGCGAAGAGGACCGGGAACATCTCGAGCGGGAAACCCATCGCCTGGTAGATGAGCCCCGAGTAGAAGTCGACGTTCGGGTACAGACGCCGGGACGTGAAGTACTCGTCGTTGAGCGCGATCTCCTCGAGCTTCAACGCGATGTCGAGCAGCGGGTTCTTCCCGGTCACCCCGAAGACCTCGTCGGCGGTGCGCTTGATGATCTTGGCCCGCGGGTCGTAGCTCTTGTACACGCGGTGCCCGAAGCCCTGGAGGCGCTGGCCACCGGTCCCGGCTTTGACGGTCGCGATGAAGTCCGGCACGTTCTCGATGCTGCCGATGTCGGTGAGCATGCGGATGACGGCCTCGTTGGCGCCACCGTGCCGGGGCCCGTACAGCGCTGCGGCCGCGGCGGCCGTGGCCGAGTAGGGATCCGAGTGCGACGATCCGACGACGCGCATGGCGGTGGTCGAGCAATTCTGTTCGTGGTCGGCGTGCAGTATGAACAGGATGTCGAGCGCCCGGGCCAGTACCGGATCGGCCTCGAACCTCGGTTCGGCGACCTTCCAGAGCATGGAGAGGAAGTTCGGCGCGAAATCGAGCGAATTGTCGGGATAGACGAAGGGCATGCCGACGCTGAAGCGGTGTGCCGCGGCGGCCAGCGTCGGCATCTTGGCGATGAGACGGATGATCTGCTTGTTGCGGGACTCCGGATCGAAGATGTCCTTGGCGTCGAGATAGAAGGTCGACAGGGCGGCCACGGCCGAGACGAGCATGCCCATGGGGTGGGCGTCGTAGTGAAAGCCCTCGAGGAACCGCTTGCGGACGTTCTCGTGGATGAACGTGTGGTACGTGACGTCGTGACGCCAGGCGGTGAACTCTTCTTCGTTGGGTAGCTCACCATTGAGAAGGAGGTACGCCACCTCCAGGTAGGTCGAGCTCTCGGCCAGCTGCTCAATGGGGTAGCCCCGATAGCGCAGGATCCCCGCATCGCCGTCGAGGTACGTGATGGCGCTCTCGCAGGCCGCCGTCGACATGAAGCCGGGATCGAAGAACCAGACCCCGGGAAGGAGCTTGGCCCACTCCTCGGCCGAGACCCCGCCGTTGACGAGCGGGATCTCCATGGACTCGCCATTGCGATTGTCCGTGATCGTGATGCTCTCGGCCACGTGAAGAGCCCTCCAGTCCCAGATTTCGGTGCGTACCGATCCTATGACCAGGAGCGGGCACGGTCGACACACGGGCCACCGGCGGTGTCGAGGTCGGGGGGCTCAGGAGGCGGGCGCGACCTGCACCGCCTGCTGGAGGACCGTGTTGGCCGTCTGCGTCTGCCCCGGCGGGAGCAGCACCTCGACCGTGAGCACGTAATTGGTGCCAGGTGCGACGTCGAAACCGACCGGGGGCAGGGTCACCGAGGCGCCGAGTGTCAGGCCCGCGGACTCGACGTGGGTTGCGGTGGCTCCCGATGACTGGTTCGCCAGCGTGTAGCGGACCGAGGCATGCCGCTCGTCGACCGAGCCCTGGTTGGCGAGGACGACCGTGACGCCGATCTGTGACACCGGACTGAGGACCGAGACGTTCGCCGGCACTCCTTGCGGCGTCGGCAGCGCCGGCGGGCTCAGCCGAACCGTGCGGAGCACGACGTTGCGGGCAGACACCAACGTGGGCGAGACGGCCAGGAGATCGACTTGGGCCGCCACGGAGCCCACTTGCCACAGCTGGGCGTCGGTGACCCAGACCGACGATGGAAGCCGACCGTGGCCGGCCGACGCCGCCAGGGACCTCCGTACCGCACGGTAGAGGGCATCGGCATGGGACAGCAGTGAGCCGGCCGATGCGATGCGGTTCGTCGCCTGCGTCGCGGACAGCAGCACGGTCGCGGCGGCGGGAGTGGCTCCATCAGATGGCGAACCGGCGGGGAGAATGGGTTGCATGCCGAGGAATCCGTCGACCGCCCCGCGCAATTCGTTCATCGACTGGGCCCGCTCGGCGAAGACGGCGGTGAAGTCGTCGGCCACCGAACCCTGCGGGTTAGCGCTGACGGCGAGGTTCGCCCGTGCCGCCTCGTCCGCCGTCTGCTGCACGGCGCTGTCCAGGCCGACCTGGAGGCCCTGGCGGGTCTGCCTCTGCATGTCGTTGAGAAGGTTGCGCACCTGCGAGCGCCGTGGCGTTGGACTGCTCGGCGACGACCGCACCCTGCGCCGCCAGGGAACGGTTGGAATTGAAGTCGTAGCCCTGCGATTGCCGCGACACCTGGGTGAGCCCGCCCACGAGGAGCGCGAGCACGATCACCACCGCGATGAGCAGGATGACCGGCCGGGCCGGTGATCGACGGCGCGCGCGGCGGCGTGGCCTGCGTGGCGACATCGCCACAGGAAACTACTGCCGCAACTGCCGGGTTACACCGCGAGGAACGATGCGCCGGGCGTCTCGCCGGCCGTGGTGAGGGTGCTGGCGCTCGAACGCCACTGCACCGTGGGGGCGATCGCCTGGACGTCGACCCGGTTGCGGTGGCTCTCGACCAGCTCCAAGATCCCGGAAATGACCTGGTCCGTCAGGAGGTGCGGCTCCAGGCCCAGGTCGAGCAGCTTGGTGTTGGCGGCGTTGAAGTAGTGCTCCTCGTGCTCGACCCGTGGGTTGGACAGGCCTTCGGCAATGTCGACACGGGTCGGGCAGACCCGCTTGACCATCTCCGCCATGTCGCGCACCGAGAAGGACTCGGTGAACTGGTTGAAGACCCGGAACTCCCCACGCTCGGCCGGGTTCTCGAGTGCCAGCGTCACGCAGGCGAGCGTGTCGCGGATGTTGAGCATCCCGCGGGTCTGGCCTCCGGCGCCGTACACGGTCAGCGGGTGGCCGGTGACGGCCTGGACGCAGAACCGGTTCAGCACGGTGCCGAACACGCCGTCGTAGTCGAAGCGGGTGGCGAGGGCGGGGTCGAGATCGGTCTCATCGGTCGACTGGCCGTAGACGATCCCCTGGTTCAGGTCGGTCGCACGCAACCCCCAGACCCGGCAGGCGAACATGATGTTGTGGCTGTCGTGGACCTTGGACAGGTGGTAGAAGGAGCCCGGCTGCTTCGGGTAGGGCAGCACGTCGGTGCGGCCCTTGTGCGTGATTTCGATGAACCCCTCTTCGATGTCGATATTGGGGTACCCGTACTCGCCCATCGTCCCGAGCTTGACCAGATGGATCGAAGGGTCGGTCTCGGCGATCGCGTACATCAGGTTCAGCGTCCCCACCACGTTGTTGACTTGCGTGTAGACCGCGTGCTCGCGGTCGATCATGGAGTAGGGCGCCGAGCGTTGCTCGCCGAAGTGCACGATGGCGTCGGGCTCGGCCTCGGCGACCACGCCGTAGGTGAAAGCGGCGTCCGTCAGGTTGCCGAGCCGCACGTTGATGGCTCGCCCGGAGACCTGCTCCCAGCGCGTGACCCGATCGGGCAACGACGCGATCGGGACGAGGCTGTCGACCCCCATTTCGCGGTCGTATTCGCGGCGCACCAGGTTGTCGACGACGGTGACCTCGTGGCCACAGGCCGACAGGTGGAGGGCGGTCGGCCAGCCGAGGTAGCCGTCTCCTCCGAGAACCAGGATCTTCATGCTCACCCTTCCGTGTGCTCAGGCTCCGCTTTTGTTACGGAGTGATGTCAGACTCATCATGGGTTACGACCCTGAATCCAGCCTGTGTAGAGCCTGAAATTGGCGTGAGACCAGGGACTTTTCCTGCTGCGCCGAGCCTAAACGACAGAGATTCCGCGTCCGTGACTTCAGGGTGAGGGAATTGTGAGGAAAGCCCGGCTCATGGCGCTGACACCCGATCAGCCGCAGCCTCGCCCCACAGCGCCTGGCGCAGCCCCGAGGCCCGGCTGATCGGCCGCTCGATGGCCGCCCGGATCGGACCCTCGGTGCCCACCAGGATGAGCCGGTCCCGGGCACGTGTCACCGCGGTGTAGAGCAGCTCACGCGTCAGGACGCGGGAGTCGGCGCTCGGCAACAGGAAGGCCACGACGTCGAACTGCGATCCCTGGCTCTTGTGCACCGTCATCGCGTAGACGGTGTCGACGGCGGCCAGCCGGGCCGGGCTGACCCGGACGATCTCATCACCTCGTTCAAACGCTGCCACGCGCCGGTCACCGTCTGCGACGACGACTCCGACGTCACCGTTGTAGAGCTTCAAGCCGTAGTCGTTCTCCGTCACGATGAGCGGACGCCCGATGTACCAGTCCTCGCCGCCCGTGAATCCCTCGACCTCGGCACGCAGCCAGCTTTCGACTTGGTGCATCCAGGTAGCCACACCGTCTGGTCCGCGCGCGGTGGGCGCACAGGAGGCGGAAACGTCCGAGCGCAGCGATTGCCCCTTTTGCGTCCCCGGCGACCGCCGCCTCACTCACCGTGCGCCCGTACGCGACCGCGAGCGATCGCACGTCACCCAACCCGTCAGCCGACGGCGGGGCGTCGGTGGCGATCCACTCGATGTCGGAGGCTCCCGACTCGAGGACGGATATGGCGTCGTCCACGCGACCGTGACGGATCGCGGTGGCCAACTCCGCGATCGCACCCCCGAAGCGGTGCACCTTGCTCAAGACGACGATGCCGTCCCCGATCGCCGAGCGCACGCGCACGTCATTGACCGGAACCGCTTGGCCCGTGACGGCAGCGAGACGGTCTCGGGCCTCGTCCCCCATGCAGATCTGTCGCGACCCGGGCGGCACGATGTCGCCCAGCACCGCGCCCGCCTCGATGGAGGCCAGCTGCTCGGGATCGCCGACGAGGATGAGCCGCGCGTCGGAGCGGACCGCCTCCGCCACCCGCGCCATCATCGAAAGCGACACCATGGAGGTCTCGTCGACGACGACCACGTCGTGGGGCAACCGGTTCAGCCGGTCGTGGCGGAACCTGGTCCGGTTGCCGGGGTCGGAACCGAGAAGCCGGTGCAGGGTCGTGCCCTCGAGGGCCGACAGGCCGGCACGGATCGCGGGGTCGAGGGCCATGGCGCCGGCCTCCTGGCGGACGGCCTCTTCGAGCCGCGCCGCCGCCTTTCCGGTCGGTGCCGCCAGCGCGATCAGCGGTGGGCGCTCTCCCGCCGCTGCAGCCTGGGCGAGCAGCAACGCGAGGACGCGGGCCACGGTGGTGGTCTTGCCGGTACCGGGGCCGCCGGCGATCACCGCCACCCGGCGCAGGACGGCGGCGGCGGCGGCGAGGCGCTGGAAATCCGGATCGTCCCGTGAGGTGAAGAGCTGAGCGAGGCCCGCGGCCAGCACGGCGTCGTCGACGCCCGCGGCCGGTCCGGACGCGCGCTCCATCAGGTCGGTGGCCACCCAGTGCTCGTCGACCCAGAGGCGGTCCAGGTACAAGGTCGTCCCCGACAGGTGGAGCGGGTGGTCCTCCCCGACGAAGGGGCTCCGAGCCATGACCTGGAGCCACCGGCCCGGGACGGGCCAGGGCAACGCGCCGAGATCCACCGGCGTGTCCGTGTCCGCGCTGGCGGTGTCCTTGATGGTCTCGAGGTCGACACAGACGTGGCCCAGCCGGGGAGCCCGCACCGCGAACGCTGCGCCCAGCCACGCCAGCTCCTCTCCGGTCCCGCTCAGCTGGGCCAGCCGCAGCGCGACGTGCACGTCGGACGTGGACAGGATCCCGGCTCGGTTGAACGCGTGCAGCACCCCGGGTGCTCGCAACGCCAGGGAGCTGTCGTACGTGTCCGGTGCCTGCATGGAGGTCACGATGTCAGCCCGCTGTCGAAGAGCTCGCTCAGCGATTCGACCAAGCCGACCGGTGGCCGCCATGACCACACACCGCATGGCTGATCCCCGATGCGGGTGGGCGCCAGGGCGCTCATCCCGCGCACGAAGAGATAGAGGACGCCGCCCAGGTGCTGCTGGGGGTCGTAACCCGGCAGACGCCAGCGCAGGTAGCGGTGCAACGCCACGGCGTAGAGCAACGCCTGCAGCGGATAGTGGGCCGCCACCATCTCGTCGTGGATCGCATCGGGCCGGTAGTGCCATGCGGTGAGTGCCTCGTCGGGCGCGGTCAACCGGTTCGTCTTGTAGTCGGCGAGGTAGAACCGGTGGTCGGGCAAGCGGAACACCAGGTCCAGGCTCCCGGTCAGGTAGCCGCGCAGGACGCCCTGGAGCGTCGGGTCCCGGAGCCGGTGGGCGTAACGGGCCACGGGATCGTCGGGGTCGAGGTGCTGCTCCAGCAGGTCGGCGAGCGTGCTCACGTGCAGGGACGCCGTCGGCAGCTCGCCTCCGACCAACGGGATCTCGAATCCCAGCTCGTCGAGCCGGTCGCGACGCGGGATGTCGCGCAATCGGACGTCACCGACCAGGGGCCCGAGCGGTGACTCGATGGCGGCGCACAGACCCGCGACGACCGCGTCGAGACTGCCGAGTTCGACGTTGCGCCAGGTGACCTCGCGCTCCAGCGCCGCACGGACCTCTGCGGCAAGGTCGGACGCATCGAACTCCGTCCGCTCCAGCACGCTGTGCACGAGCGTCCCGACCAGAGCGCCGGCGGGCATGGCGGCCAGCCCCAAGGTCACCGTGCGCAGGCGCTCCTCCTCCGGCGCGAACCCGGCAGTGGGCCGAACGGTGACCACGGGCAGCTCCTCGTCCGACGTGAGTTGCTCCTCCGGCTCGCTCCCGATCGCCGGCTGGTCGTGGACGGCGCGGTGATGCCCGAGTACGACACGCGGCGCCATCCGAGGTCGAGCGGACGATCGAAGACGGCCGCCTCGAGCGTCGGAGGCGCACCGGCGTCCCCCTCCCATCGCTCATCGGACGGGAGGCCGACGCGCTCGACCGCCAGCCGAGGGCCCAGCGCGGTGACTGCCGCCTCCACGGCATCGTCGGTGGGCACTGCCGAACCGTGCGAGCGCACCTCGCCCTGCTCGTCGCGGTCGAACAGCAGACGGGACAGCGGCGAGTGCTGGCAGTCACTGGCGCCCACCCACCACAGAACCGCTTGATGCTGGGCACGGGTGAGGGCGACGTAGAGCAACCGCAGGTCCTCGCCCCGTTCCTCGACCAGCTGGTTCTGCTGGTGGACGGTGAAGCCGTTGCCCTCACCTGCGACGTCGACGGTGCGCGCGTTCCCGTTGTCCTTGTCGTGGAACACGGGAACCTTGATCGTGGGGGTGTAGCTGCCCCACATGTAGGGGCAGAGCACGATCGGGAATTCGAGCCCCTTGCTCCGGTGGATCGTGATCACCTGGACCGCCTCGGCGTCCGATTCGAGACGTCGCGCCCGTTCCTCGTTCTCGGTGTCGCGCTCGGCCTCGTTGATGCGCCGGCCGAGCCAACTGGCCATGGCGGTGGGACCCAGGCCGTCGGACACCCCGGCCTCGTGGAGCAATTGGGCGACGTGCCGCAGATCCGTCATGGCGCGCTCACCCGATGGACCGGCGAGGACACGGGCCGGCACATCGTGGGAGCTGCTGACCTTCTCGTAGAGGGAGGCGATGCCCCGGTCACGCAGCAGGGCGGCCCACTGGTGCAGCGACCAGTGGAGGTCCTCCCAATCGTCCTCGTCGGCCGTTGCCACCCTTTCGGGCGTCCAGCCGACGAAGCAGGTCAGCGCGGCCAGCGACGCCCGGTCCCGGGCCGTCGGCCGCTCGAGCGCCTCGAGCAGGCGGAGCCAGTCCCGCGCCGGCTCGGTCCCGAACACCGAGCCCGAACCGCCGATGACGGCGGGCACACCCGCTCTGATCAAGGCGTTCCGCACGGTCAAGGCATGGCCGTTGGCGCGCACGAGCACGGCGATGTGACCGGGATGCAGCGGGGTCTGCTCCTCGCTGCCGTCGCGCCGGCGCGTGATCACCTCGGGCCGTGCCGCGAGAAGCGAGACGACTTCGGCGGCGAGGTCCCGGGCCACGAAGTCCCGCGCCGCCGCCGCCTGGGGCTGGCCCCTCTTCGCCGTGACCGGCACGAGGTGGTCGTCGGCGTGGACGATGCGCACGCGCAAGGGCGCCGAGACCGGGGCGCCGACGAGCCTGGGCTGGCGGTTGGCGTCGGCGGCGCTGATCTTGCGGTAGGTGATCCCCGCCTCTCCGAGTTGCGCGTTGGCGAACAGCGCGTCGTAGGCCGCGAGCAGTCCCTCGTCGCTGCGCCAGTTGATGTCCAGGGTCCACTCCGAATGCACCGCCTGGCGGGCGTCGAGATACGCGTGGACGTCGGCCCCGCGGAACGCGTAGATGGCCTGTTTGGGGTCCCCGATCAGCACGAGGGTGGCCGCCCGATGTCCGAAGGCCCGGTGCATGATCTCCCACTGCACGGGGTCGGTGTCCTGGAATTCGTCGACCAACACCACGTCGTAGCGCTCCCGCAGCCGCGCACAAGCAGCGGGACCGCGCTGCGGATCGACCAGCGTGTCGCGTAACCGGATCAGCACATCGTCGTAGGTGAGGATCTTGAGCGCTCGCTTCCGGCGATCCATCTCCTCGCGCACCGCCTTGGCAAAGCGCCGGCGGATGGCCGGCACGTCTTCGGCTGCCGACAGATCCGGCACGATTCGTGCGTCGGGTTGGTTCAGGACGCGCGCCGCGATCTCCATTGCCGCATCCCGCGAGAAGTCGTATTCGTTTGGCTTGTTGGCGAAGCGCCGCAGGTAGAGGTCGTCCACCACCTCCTCCATGAGGTCGCTCACGTCCTCGACCAGGGTCACCTCCCGGTCGACGTCGCCTGCCGTCCCGAGGCCGTAGAGCACCTGCAAGCAGAATCCGTGCGTCGTCTCGATCGTCGCCGAGTCGAAGTCCGCGATGGCCTTGCCCAACCGGTCCCGCCGCTTCTCGACCTCGTCGTCCGGAGCGTCCGCGAGGTGCCGCACGATCTCGTCGTCGGTCGGAGTGACTCCTGCGAGTCGCGGCGGCCAACCCGTCGAAGGCACGAACAAGACGGTCCCGGACCCGTTCGCGCAGCTCGCCCGTCGCCATCCGGGTGAAGGTGATGACGAGCAGACGGTCGATGGGCAGGCCTTCCGCTACGTACCGCGTCGTGAGCGCCGCAATCGTGAAGGTCTTGCCCGTTCCCGCACTGGCCTGGAGCAGCGTCATGCCGTGGGGCAGCTTCTCGGAGACGTTGAACGACTCCGGCGTCGCGGCCCGATTGGACTTCGTCGCTCCCGTTGTCATTGGTCGGCGACTTCCTCCTGCGCGAGCAGCCCGTCCCAGAGGCGTCGGGCACACCGGCCGAATCGGGAGGACTCCGACGCCACCCAGCCCTCCCCGGCCTCGTCGTCGCGAGGTGCCCCGGACCGCTCGACCATTGCGTCGAAGGTGAGTGCGCCACCGAGCACCAGCACGTGCTCGGTGTCCCTATCCTCGTTGTACCCGTTGTGGCCGGAGTCCCACGACCCCGCGGCCGCCCGGTACGGGTCCGCTCCGGCGGCCGCGGCGGCAGCCCATGCCGAGGAGGTCTTGCAGTAGAGCGGGAGCGGCTCGCGCATCCCGCGGTCGAACAGGTCGACAAGCCGTCGGAGCTGAACGTCGGCGGACGCCCGTCGGGTCTCCGCATCAGGTCCCAGCGGCGCAATACGGGCCTTGGAGATCGTGTGCCGCCTGCTTTGGGAACGACCGATGGTGAGGGTCTCGAAGGGGCGATCCGGCCACGCCGCGGTGAGGGCGAGCAGGCGCAACCACGCGATCAGACGCGCCGCCGGCCCCAGCCTCGAATACGTCACCGAGTGGATCACGTTGCCCCGCACCCCGGCAACGGTCCCCACCAGGCCGTAGGTCCCGGACAGCTCGACCCGGACGTCAAGGGACGTTGGCGCCAACGGGTTCTGGCCTTCCCGCACGAGTACCTCGATTGGTCCGGTGATCGCGTCCAGCACGGGATCGGCCAGCCGGCCCGGCGGGAGCCCGCCGCGGGCGATCTCAGCCGCCCGGCACGACTCCGGGGAGGCCCCTCCCAGGCGCGCCGCCAGGAGGCGGTCTGCGACCTGCCACTGCTCGAGTGGATCGAGCTTGATCGGGATCGCATCTTCGAAGTCGCGCGTCCGGTCCCACAGCGAGACGCTAAGCCGCTCACGCAGAAAGGCGCGCACGGGATGACGCAAGAACCTCTCCAGCTGGTCGATGCCGACAACATTCGTCTCGTAGGTGCCGAGTGGCTGCTCCAAGAATCGGGGGGCGTCGTGGCTCGGGCTCAGCGCGGCGCGGGCCCCGGCCAGATGCAGCGCGTCGTAACTCCACGGTGTCTCGGGCATGCGGGCACCCCCGTTCGTAGTTCCGGGGATCGAAGGGCTGCAGGGGATGCGAGAACACGATGGAGTCCCGCAGTCGGCCCTGCGGCATCTGCACGGTGTGGTCGATCACGTCGAGCAGCTCACCGACAGGCACTGCAGGAGGGCGCGGCAGGTTGGACCGTTCGTCGCGGCCGCCGTACGTCACGACCAGGTGATCCCGGGCGGCGAGCAGCGCGTCGAGGAGCAGTTGGCGGTCTTCGCTGCGGACATCGCGGTCACCGACTCTCTGGTGCCGTGCTGTCAGGTCGTCGCCGTCCCTTTCGATGTGGCGCGGGAACCTGCCGTCGTCCAGGCCGAGCAGACACACCACCCGGTGGGGGATGGAGCGCATTGGCACGAGCGTGCAGACCGTCAGATGACCCGTGCAGAAGTTCGCCCTGGTCGGTCGGCCCTTGAGGCGATCGGTCAGGATCGACCGTACGTCGTCGCAGCTCAGGGCGACCGGGCTGACGACGTGGTTCACCGTCGCCTCCTCGACCAGCTCTTCGAGGAGGTTCGTCATCTGCGACCGCTGCCAGGCGTCACGCTCAGAAGTCGCGGTCAGAGAATCCAAGATCCGGGCCAAGGTGTCCGCCCAGGCATCGACCGTGCGAGCGTTGGACAGATCGTCGAACGCGGCGCGAAGCCGGTCCAGCAACTCCGCCATACGTCCGGCCAGCTCTATATCGGTGCTGTCGACGTCGTCCAACGGCAGCGTGCCCTCGAACAGGCGTTGGCGCTCGTCCGCCATGGTGACGCCGAGGAGGATGCGGTCGAGGCCGAATTGCCACGTGTTGCTGCCTATGTTCTCCAGCTGGAAGGAACTGCGGTGCGCGGCGTCGAATCCCCACCGGACACACGCCTTGTCCACCCACTCCTCGAGGCGAAACAGATCTTCGTCGCTGAATCGGAACCGACGGCGCACCGGCTCGCGGCCGGCCAGGTCGAGCACCTCGGTCGCGGTGAACCTCGCCGTCGCGAGCTCGAGCACTTCCGCCAGGACCGCCATGACCGGGTTGGTCTGGCGGAGTGAGCGGTCGGCCAGGCGGATCTCGAGTGCGTCGGCCGGGTTTTCCGTCACGTCGTGGCCGCCGAACGTCGCCTGAATCAGCGGAGCGAACGTCTCGATGTCGGGACACATGACGATGATGTCGCGGGGTTCGAGAGTCGCATCGTCCTCGAGCAGGTGCAAGATGGCGTCGCGCAGCACCTCGACCTGGCGGCCCCGCCCGTGGCAGGAGTGGACGCGGATGCTGTCGTCGTCCGGACGGAGCAAGGGCCGCACGTCCACGGCCGAGCCACCCGGCTCGCCCACTGGGGCGCGATCGGCTCTGATGTCGGCCTGTATGAGCTGGAGCAGAGTCCGTGGACGGTCCGGCACGACCGGGCCCACATGTTCGCCGTGCTCCTCCGCGCCGCCCAGCACGAGCTGCATCTCCCTTGCGTCACGCCCCCACGACGCGAGAAGGGGGTTCCGAGGTGCGCCCGCGGTCGGATCGTCGCTGCGAAGGACGTAGCGCGACGTCCGCCCGACCTCAGGTGCCAGTCGTTCCCACAGCGCCGGAGACGGGTGCAACAAGAAGAGGTGCACGTCCCGTCGAGCACCCACGGCCTCGAGGACGTCGAGGTAGCTGGCCGGAAGCCTCGTCAGCCCGAACAGCGACAGCCGAGTCGGTAGGTCCAAGAGTTCGGGTTCCTCCTCCAGCCGACGACAGGCATCGACGAGGCGCTCGGCGGGGCTCTGCTCTCCGAGGCGCTCCCGGAGGAGGCGCCACAACTCGAACTGCCACTGCGTCTCGTCGAGCTGGGGCGACCCGGCGGCCCAGCGCTGGAGCATGTCGGGACGGTGGACGGCGTAGCGGTCGAAGAGGTCTGCGACGTGCCGGATGCTCGAGAAGCGCCGCGAGCCTTCCACGGTTGCCGAGTTCCTCATGTGCTGCGCCAGTGGCGCGAGCCACGGTTCGTCGAAGTGCTCCTCGACCACCTCGATGAGCGGCCACACGGCACGCTCGGGGACCCAGGGGTCACCCTCCGGATCGGCACCTGCCGCGCACGCCAACGCTCCGCCGACCAACGTCCCGGGAAAAGGGAAGGCGATGTTGGCGCACACGCCATCCTGCCTGCTCTCGCGCGCACCCAGGTACATGGACAGGCGCTGGGTCAGCCACCGCTCGATGCCGCGTGTCGGCACTGAGACCACTTCCGGGGTCATCGGGTCGTCGAGCGGGTCGGCCACCAGCCGCGCCAACTCCGTCACCAGGCCGTCGGCTCGCTCGGATCGGTGCACGTGGAGCATCACCGCAGAGTACGTCGCCGCTGTTCTCGGCCCGACTGACACGGGATGCGCCGCGCCAGATCCCCGGCCGGGTGCTGTGGCTCGTCGGGCCGGTCGCCGGTCTCAGGCTCCTGTGCCCCTGCTCGCTCCGCTCTCGGGGAGGGTGAGGATGATCTGTTCGCCCTGTCCGGTCGCCTCGTCGTCCTCGACCGCCTGCAGGTGCCGCGGCGCGGCCTCGATGGGCGCCAGCTCGCCGATCTCCGCCGCTTCACCGCTCATCACCCCGAGACTCGGGAACCGGCGCGCGGAGACGAGCACGCGGGACTCAAGCGATCCCACCGCCTTGTTGTAGGCCTCCACGCTCGAGGTCAGGCTGCGCTGGAGCGTCTGCATGTGGCCAGTCATCACTCGCAGGCGGTCGTACAACTCTGCACCGAGCTTCTGCACCTCGCGCGCGCTCTCGGCGAGCGTCTCCTGCTGCCAGCCGAACGCCACCGTGCGCAGCAACGCGATCAACATGGTCGGCGTGGTGAGCAGCACGCCGTTCGACATGGCGTGCTCCTGAAGCGTCGGGTCGGATTCATAGGCTGTCGACAGGAGCTGGTCTCCTGGGATGAACGCCACCACCTGCTGGGGAGACGCGAACTGTTTCCAGTACTCCTTCTTGGCCAGCTGGTCGACGTGGGTGCGCAGCTGCCTGGCGTGCTGGACCTGGAAGAGGGCGCGGGCCTCGTCGTCGTCCGCTTCGATCAGCTTGAGGAATGCGTCGAGGGGCACCTTGGCGTCGACCACCATGTCCCGACCACCGGGCATGTGCACGATCATGTCGGGACGCAGGCGACCCTCGTCGGTCGCGGCCGACACCTGCTCCTCGAAGTCGCAGTGCTCGATCATGCCGGCCATCTCGACGACGCGTCGCAACTGGATCTCCCCCCACCTCCCTCGCGTCTGGGGAGACCGCAGCGCAGTCACCAGGTTGCGAGTCTCGCGTTGGAGCTGCTCGTGCCCGAGATGGAGCTGCGCCAGCTTCTCGCTCAACCCCTCGTAGGCGCCCTTGCGCTCGAGCTCCACCTGCCGAAGCCCCAGCTCGTACCGCGCGAGGGTCTCGCTCAGCGGGTCGAGGAGCCGGGCGATCGCCTGCTGACGCTGGTCGAGGTCGCCCTGGGCAGCCGTGCGCGCTTCGTTGAGCTTCGTGTGGGCGAGGGCCAGGAACTGCTCGTTGTTCTTGGCCAGCGCTTGCGACGAGAGGTCAGCGAAGGTCCCGGCCAGCCGGTTGCGCTCGTCCTCCCACCGTGCCAACGCTTCCCGCTCGTTGCACCGCACGAGTTCGAGCTCGGACACCGCAACCGCTCTCGCCGTCTCGGCCACCGCCGCTGTGTCGGACGCCGCCTTCAGCTGCACCGCCTGCTCGGCCACCGCGGCCTGGGCGTCCGCCAGCCGGCTCTCGGCGACGTGCGCTGCGCCAACCAGGCGCGCGCTGCGCACCAGGTACCAGGCAACGCCGATGGCCAGTCCGACGACGAGCCCGAGGACGACTCCGAGGACCATCAGGCCAATGTAACGATGGGGTGTGTCAACTTCGGGGACCGCCCCCGAGCTGCCGGCTCTCCGCCCCGGGGGGACCGGCAGTGCCGCGATTTGGGGGTCGTCACGCCACGACGGAGCAGATAGCGTGCACAGGATGCCGTTCAAGCTCGGTGGCAGCACGAAAAGTGCCCGGGATCATCGGGAAGCCGAGGTCGCCGAGGTCGAGGACGGCCCGCCACAGATCGGGCCCCTGGCGATGGAGCAGCCGCTGTGGCCTCGCACCATGCCCGAGCCAGACGAGGTCGACCGCCTTTTCTCCCAGGTCTTCGCACTGGTCGGCGAGGCCATCGCCGGCGCCACCCACGCCCTGTTGGCCGGCGACCGCGACGCGGCCAAGGAGTTGGTCCAGCGCGACGAGGTGGTCGACAAGCTGATCGGGCAGATCTCGACGACCGTGCAGCAACAGCTCGTCCACGGTGAGACGACGGCCGACGAGCGCCGCGAGTACGTGGCCATCCTGCGCATGCTTCCCGACATGGAGCGCAACGGTGACCTGGCCGAGCACATCGCCCGTCGGGCTGCCCGGGGGCTCGGTGCGGAGATGTCGGCCCGCAGCCGCGGCCTCGTCGAGCGCATGGGCGAGGTGGCCACCACCATCTGGCGCGAGACCGGGGACGCCTTCGCGGAGCGTTCCGCCGAGGCCGCATCGTTCATCGACGATCTCGACGACGAGATGGACGACCTCCACGTCACCTTGACAGCGGAGCTGGTCGCGGGCACCATGCCGCTCCCGGTCGCGATTGAGCTGGCGATGGTGGCCCGCTTCTTCGAGCGCTTCGGCGACCACGCGGTCAACCTGGCCCGACGGATGGCGACGCTCGTGGTGGGCGGTCCCGAACCGGTATCGTCCGGCCCCGACTGATCCGCCCGGATCTGCCGCGGGGGCCTCAACTGCGCTGGGCCAGCAGTTCCTCGGCGATCTGCACCACGTTGAGCGCCGCGCCCTTGCGGAGGTTGTCACCCGAGACGAAGAGGGCCAGCGCGTGGGGAGCACCCTGGGCCCGCCGGATGCGGCCCACATAGGAGGCGTCCCGGCCGGCCGCCATGAGCGGCGTCGGGATCTCGGCCAGCTCGACGCCCGGCGCGGTGCGCAAGACTTCGGTGGCGCGCTCGGGGCTGATCGGCCGATCGAACTCGCACACGATGGCGGCCGAGTGGCCCGTGAACACCGGCACCCGCACGCAGGTCGTGGTCACGGCGAGGTTCGGGATACCGAGGATCTTGCGAGCCTCGTTGCAGTACTTCTGCTCCTCGTCGGTCTCCAGCGAGCCGTCGTCGACGATCTTGAACTGCAGGGGGATCACGTTGTGGGCGATTGGTACCGGATAGACGCTGCGGGGCGGGTAGTCCACCGACGAGCCGTCGAAGGTGAGGTCTTGGGCCCGGTCGGCCGTCTTGGCGAGCTGCTCGGCCAACTCGCGCACCGCATCGACGCCGCCGCCGGACACGGCCTGGTACGTCGAGACCACGAGTCGCCGCAGACCCGCCGTGTCGTGCAGGGGCTTGAGGACCGGGATCGCCACCATGGTGGTGCAGTTCGGATTGGCCACGATGCCCTTGGGGATGCTGCGCAGCACCTCGACGTTGGCCTCGGGAACCACGAGCGGGACGTCGGGGTCCATGCGCCAGGCCGAGGAGTTGTCGATGACGATGGCGCCCGCGGCGGCCAGCCGGGGCGCGAGCTGGCGCGACACCGAAGAGGGGGCGGAGCACAGCGCCAGGTCGATACCCGAGAGGTCGGCGGTCTCCGCGTCTTCGACGATCACGTCGTCGGCCCCCCACGGCAGGGTCGAGCCGGCCGACCGGGCCGAGGCGAGGTAGCGCATGGAGTCCACCGGGAAGTTGCGCTCGGCCAGGACGGCGCGCAGCACCACGCCCACCTGCCCTGTCGCGCCGACGATGGCGATCCGCATCGAGCAATTGTACGGGACGGCCGACAGGCCAGGTTCCCGGTGCTCAGACCTCGAGCGGCCTGCGCCCCTCGAGGGCACGGCCCAGGGTGAGCTCGTCGGCGTACTCGAGGTCGCCGCCGACCGGCAGCCCGCTGGCCAGCCGGGAGACGACGACGCCGAGCGGCGCGAGCTCGCGGGCCACCAACATGGCGGTGGCCTCCCCCTCGAGCGTCGGGTTCGTGCAGACGATTGCCTCGCGGATTGCCCCTTCCCCCACCCGGTCGAGGAGCTCGCGGAGGCGGAGTTGCTCGCGTCCGATGCCGTCGAGCGGGCTCAGCGCGCCGCCCAGCACGTGGTAGCGGCCTTTGAAGCCGGTGCGCTCCACGGCGACGATGTCACGCGGGTCCTCGACGACGCAGATGACTTCGGGGTCGCGGCGGTCATCGGAGCAGACGTCGCACAGCCCCCCCGACTCAGCCACGTTGAAACAGACCTCGCACAACGTCGTGCGCTCTTTGACGGCGACGATGGCGTCGGCCAGCCGCCGTGCGTCCTCGCCCGGCACCTTCAAGACGTGGAAGGCAATGCGCTGGGCCGACTTGGGCCCGATGCCGGGGAGGCGGCCGAGCTCGTCGATGAGGGAGCGGAGAGGACCGGTGTACATCGCTCAGCCGGCGACCTCGCTGGCGCCGGGGAAGGCCTCGAGGAGGCGGGCCTCGGCAGCCGACGCGTGGTCGGTCGAATCGGCGGACGCGTCATCTGCGAACTCGGCGGGATCGGCCTCCTCGATGTCGGCTTGTCCCGGCTCGGCGGCACCCCCGGGCGCCGCCGCGCCTCCCGTTGCGCCTCCCGGGGGGCGGCGTCGTCCACATCGAGCACCAGGCGCACCGGGGAGCCGAAGTGCGTGGCGAGCGCCGCTTCCACCACCGGGACCAATTCGGCGCACCGGTCCCGGTGGGCGGCGTTGGGCAGCGCGAAGTGCGCACCCTCGCTGTCGACGCTGACGAAGCGACCCGCGCTGTAGAGGGCCTTGGCCCGCGCCGGCAAGGCGCGCAGGATGCCGTCGCCCCAGGCCTCGGTCAGGCTGTCGCGGTCGACGGCCGTGGTCGTCGCGGCGGCTGCCTTTGCGACGGGTGCGGCGCTCGGTGCCGGTGCGGTCTCGTCGGGTGGCGGTGCCATCGTGGCGGGCTCTGCCGCTGATGCGGTGGCAGCCGCCTTCTGGCTGCGGCGCACCGCGCCGATGGAAGGACGCCGGCTCACCTCGCCGGCGGGGCGGGCCACCGGCGCCCCCGGCGTCGGAGAGGGAGCGGCGGCAGCCGTCGGGGGGGTCGACCCCGCCGCAGGCGCGGCATGGGTCGGCTGGGTGCCGGGGCGCGGGAAGGCGGCGGCCCCCGAGAGGGAGCGTTCCAGCACGCTCACCCGCTCCGAGAGCGCCTCCATCCCGGAGTCGAGGTCGGGTCGCACCGCCCGGACGATGGCGATCTCGAGCACCACCTGCGCATCGGGGGCCTCTCGCATGTCGACGAGCGCGTGGCCCAAGAGCTCCAAGCTGCGCACCACCCGAGCCAGACCCATGGTCTCGGCCAGTCCTGCGAAGCGCTCGAGCGAGGACCCCGACGCCGCGCAGAGCTCGGGCGCCAGCGGAGCGAGGAAGACCTGGCGCAGGTCGTCGATCAGCTCGGTCGCCAGCTGCTGGGGACCCCAGCCGCCGGCCAAAAGCGCACTGAGGGCCACGAGCACGGCGTTGACGTCGCCGTCGGCCAGGGCATCGAGGACCTGGGCCAACTCCGGCCGCGCCGCATCGGCGGAACCCGACGCCACGACCTGGTCCAGGGCCGAGAGCGCGTCCCGGGCCGAGCCCCGACCGCGGCGGACGGCCGCCTCGAGCGCAACCTCGTCGAGACGGAGGCCGGCCTCGGCGTTGACGGACTCGAGCAGGGCGTGCAGCGTCTGTGCGCCGAGGAGCCGGAACTCCAGGTGCTGGGTGCGGCTGCGGATCGTCGGGGGCACCTTCTGCGGGTCCGTCGTGGCCAGCACGAAGACGACGTGGCTCGGCGGCTCCTCGAGGGTCTTCAACAATGCGTTGGCCGCCGCGGTCGAGAGCATGTGGACCTCGTCGACGATGTAGACCTTCCAGCGCCCCGGGGTGCCCAGCCCGGCGTGGGCCACCAGGTCCCGCATGGCGTCCACACCGTTGTTGGATGCCGCATCGAGCTCGTGCACGTTGAGCGAGCTGCCCTGGGTGATCTCCACGCACGAGGTGCAGGTCCCGCAGGGTTCGCCATCGACGGGGGCCTCGCAATTGAGCGCCTTGGCCAGAATGCGAGCCGACGATGTCTTGCCGGTCCCGCGAGGACCGCTGAACAGGTAGGCGTGCGACACCCGGTCGTCGCGCACGGCACTGCGGAGCGCTCGCACCACGTGGTCCTGGCCCCTGATCTCGTCGAATCGCCCCGGCCGGAACCGGCGGTAGAGGGATACAAAGGGGGTGTCGGCCATGCCGGCCGAGCCTACCCACGCGCTCTGACGTCAGGACCCGATTTCGACGAGCTGGTCGCCACCGCCGGTGGGGTTGGTCTGTTTCCCGATACTCGGTGCGGCGGCCAGGTTGGCTACGGCACCCGGCCATACCCGCTGAGAGCTGCTGCCTTCCGACCCTGACTCGATTCACGAGCGGCCGTTGCGCAGGACCCGGCCACCGCACCCAGCATCGGGTGCGGCGAGGCGACCAGGTTAGCGGCTCGCCCCGGACCGCTTCCCTACACGACCAGGACCGCGCACTCCGCGGTGTCCATGACGCCCTTCGGCACGCTGGAGAGGTTGCGGGCGCCATCAGGGCCATGGGACCCGACCACGATGAGGTCGGCTTCTTCTTCTCGTGCCACCCGGGTGATGGCCTCGACGGGGTCAGATGCCACCGGGTGCATCTCGACCCTGACGGACTCCTGTGACGCCTGCAGGCGGATCGCGTCAAGGAGTGCCTGAGTCGAACCAGACCGCGAAGGCAGATGGCCCGTCCCGACCGACACCGACGGCCGGCGGCGCCGCTTGAGGCGGAAGGCGGTCACGACGTGAAGCGTGCCCCCCGAGACCCTCGCCACCTCGATCGCCCGGCGCATGGCGCGCGCCGAGCCCGACGATTCGCTGGCGCCGACGACGACGTTCTCAAACATGGGCCAGCCGTCCCGATCCGGTCACGGTCGCCTCCGGGCACGGAGCGGCGCCAAGCGGGATGGCCGGACGCACGGGCCTGATGGTGGCGGGAGTCCGCACCGGCGGGGTCGGGGGGATCAACACCGGCACGCTGGTGGCCTTGGTGAGTTGCTCGCGAACGCCTCGGGCGAGCCGCCGGCGTTCGATGCCAACGACGACGAGGTCCGCCCGGAAGGTCTCGGCGGCCTCGGCGATGCCGTTCACAAGTTGTTGGTTACGGGCACTCCTCGTGGCCCCGCTGACGGTGAACTCATTTGCCAGCAGACGGCCCCGCCGGCTCACGTCGGTGACGATCTCGCACCGGCGGCTCGACGATTCGTCGGTGAGCTGGATGAACCACACCTGAGCATCGAATTCCCGTGCCCAATCGCTCACGAAGACGAACGCGGCGCGTGCAGCCTCCGAGCTGTCCAGTGCCACGAGAATCCGCTTGAACACCTCAGGTCCCCCCGCCTCGGTCGTTCCGCCTGCCCCTGTGTCCTTCGTTTTCGGACCTCCACGAACCCGCCTTGATCCACGCATGCTCAATTCAGCACGCATGCTCAATTCAGATGGTGAAGACGGGTCAGGCAGCAGGCCCTCGAGTCACCGCGCGATGGGCCGGTCCGGACCTGCCGCTGCCGTTAGCCTGAGCAGGCTGCAGTCCGGGAGGAGTGCGAGAGCGGCCGAATCGGCACGACTGGAAATCGTGTGTTGGGCAACCAACCGTGGGTTCAAATCCCACCTCCTCCGCTTCGGGAGAAGGGCTCAATTCCTGCGCACTCCCGACCGATAGGTCAAACGTGGACCCACGCTCGGCCCAGAAGGCCGATGAGCCCTGCGCCGGGTTGCCTGCGCACGAACACGACACCGGCATATCGAGCCGCGGCGTCCACATGACCGGCGTCTCCGACCACACCACATCATGACGACCGATCTTTCCGACCTTTCCGACGAGCCCGAACTCGACGCGGAGGACATGGATTTCCCGTGGGACGTGTTCGTCCCGGACGAGGAAGACGACGAGCTGGACGTCACCGAATCCGAGCTCGACGAGGATCTCCACGCGGACGACTCCGATTTCGACTGGGAAGCAATGCTCGACGTGGAGGACCCTGTCCTCGATAGCCAATCCAACGCGGACGCCGCCCTCGAGCGGATCGAGGCAACCGTGATGCGCAAGTCGGCCGAAGAGTTGGCGGCGGAAGCGGCGGCGGCGGAAGCGGCGGCGGCGGAAGCCGAGAGGCTGGCCGAAGAGGCGCGGCTGGCCGAAGAGGCGCGGCTGGCCGAAGAGGCGCGGTTGGCCGAAGCGGCGCGGCTGGCCGAAGCGGCGCGGTTGGCCGAAGCGGCGCGGCTGGCCGAAGAGGCGCGGCTGGCCGAAGAGGCGCGGCTGGCCGAAGAGGCGCGGCTGGCCGAAGAGGCGCGGCTGGCTGAAGAGGCGGAGCGACGGGCGGAGGCGGAGCGACGGGCGGCCGAAGAGGCGCGGTTGGCCGAAGAGGCGCGGTTGGCCGAAGAGGCGCGGTTGGCCGAAGAGACTCGGTTGGCCGAAGAGGCGCGGTTGGCCGAAGAGGCGCGGTTGGCCGAAGAGGCGCGGTTGGCCGAAGAGGCGCGGTTGGCCGAAGAGGCGCGGTTGGCCGAAGAGGCGCGGTTGGCCGAAGAGGCGCGGTTGGCCGAAGAGGCGCGGTTGGCCGAAGAGGCGCGGCTGGCCGAGGAGACTCGGTTGGCCGAAGAGGCGCGGTTGGCCGAAGAGGCGCGGCTGGCCGAGGAGACCGGCTGGCCGAGGAGACTCGGTTGGCCGAAGAGGCGCGGTTGGCCGAAGAGGCGCGGCTGGCCGAGGAGACTCGGTTGGCCGAAGAGGCGCGGTTGGCCGAGGAGACTCGGTTGGCCGAAGAGGCGCGGTTGGCCGAAGAGGCGCGGCTGGCCGAGGAGACTCGGCTGGCTGAAGAGGCGGAGCGACGGGCGGAGGCGGAGCGACGGGCGGAGGCGGAGCGACGGGCGGCTGAAGAGAACCGGTTGGCCGCGGAGGTGCGGCTGGCTGAAGAGGCGGAGCGACGGGCGGAGGCGGAGCGACGGGCGGAGGCGGAGCGGCCAGCAGAGGAAGAGGACCAAGCTGCGAAGCGTCGAGCCCAGATGGAGCGATGGGCCGAAGCGGAGCGTCAGGCCGAGGAAAGGCGACGGACAACAAGAGTTGGAACAGCGGCTGCTGAGGCACCGGATGACGAACTGCAGCGGAAATCGGCGCGTCTGCCGGCCCACGCGCGCAATAACACAGAGGAGGAGCACCAGCCGTCGCGGCGCATCCTCACGGCTGCGGCAGTCATGCTATTCATCCTGCTCGTGCTGGTCGTGGCCTCGGCACTGGTGCCCACAATCGACCGGCCTGCATCGACCCGAGCACCCGTTCCTTCCGCCACCACCGCCGAAGCATCCCGGCTCCAGTCGGCAACCGATGCAGTGGACTCGGCTACCACTGCCGCCAGGGCCGCAATCGCCTCGCTTCCGGGGTTCCCCACGACCGCGAACGTGTCGGCGGTCATCAACCCCTACATCAACTCGCTGCAGCTGTACGACAACTTTCTCTCCGATACCACGGTGCCGGCAGCCACCCAGTCGACGGCGCAGGTCGCCCAGACACAGGTGCGACAAGACGTCCGATTCCTCGAATCCATTGACGGGCTGCCCGCCCTTCGCCTGGGTGCGTTCCTCCAACAGTTCGGGACCAATGCCGCGCAGCTGCAATCGACTCTGAGCACGATCGAGCAGGGGCTGCACTCCACCAGCACGGGCTGAGACAGCCCGCCGGATCGTCGACGACTACCCCTGGCTCAGCCGCACATCGCATACTGGGGCCATGCCCACCGCCGCCAGGCCGACGCAGTTGAGCGACCACGACGCCATGGAGATCGCTCTCGCTGAAGCGCGGATCGCCGCAAGCGCCGGAGAGGTGCCAGTGGGAGCCGTCGCCCTGGTTGGCGGGAAGGTCGTCGCAGCCCGTCACAATGAGCGCGAGGGCACCGGCGATCCCACCGCCCATGCGGAGATGCTGGTCCTGCGCGACAGCGCCAAGGTCGTCAGGGGCTGGCGCCTTTCCGAGGTGACGATCGTGGTGACACTCGAGCCTTGCCCCATGTGCGCCGGCGCCCTGGTGGCCGCCCGCGTCGGCCGTGTCGTCTACGGGGTGAGCGACCCGAGGGCAGGTGCCTGCGGCACCTTGTACAACCTGTGCGCCGACCCGCGGCTCAACCATGAGCTGCCGGTCACCGACGGTGTACGCGCCGATGAGTGCGGCGCCTTGCTCACCTCTTTCTTCGCCGACATGCGGGCGGGAACTCGAGCCCCTCGGAAGCCTGAGGCGCAACGCCAGTAGAGAAGGCCGCCGTGCCCCACGACCCCTCATCCGGCGGCGCGATGGGGACGGGCGACGGCCGGTAAGCTATTGACCTCGCTGTTTGCGCGGATCGGAGCCGAACGGATCCCTCCGCGAGCCTCCGGACCAGGTCAGAGCGAGTAGGATCTCGCCCGGAGGAGTGCGAGAGCGGCCGAATCGGACGGTCTCGAAAACCGTTGTGCCTCATGGGTACCGTGGGTTCAAATCCCACCTCCTCCGCTCGGGGCCGATGAGGGCCCGCCGCATGGGCGAGTTGCGGCAAGAACAGCGGCAGGGCAGGAGCCATGCCGGCAGCACCTGGTCGCTCCGCGGCGGCCGGAAAGGAGTACACCGTGGCACGCGCACGATCGACATTCGGGAAATTGCAGCGCGACCAGGCCAAGAAGGATCGGGCCAAGGCGAAGATGGACGACCGCCTGTCGCGCCGAGAGGACAAGGCGGCTTCGAGCGGGCAGGCAACGAGCAGCCCTGCAGCCGACGAGATCGATCAGACCCAGTTGCTCGAGCAATTCGCCGCTCTGCACGAAGACCTCGCAGAAGGACGCATCTCCTTGGACGACTTCGAGGTTCGCCAAGAGGAGTTGCGCGCCAAACTCGTGGTCTGAGGCAGCCGGATCGGAGCGCTCAGATGGACGCGGTGTCGCGCCCTTCGAGCCAACGGCGGAAGCCAGCCGCGTTCGAATGGACCCCGTTCATGATTTCCAGCTTCTCCTTGTGTGCAGTGTCGATGTCGCCGAGCAGCGGATCGAAGCGGGCGGCCAGCGCCTCGGCGATGTCGGTGCCCTCTCGGTAGGCCTTCTCCGCCGTTTCGGCCCACAGCCGCAGCGTGTCCTCAGCCTCCGACAGGAGCTCTTCAGGCTGCTCCAGCAATCCGTAGTGGGCGAGCGCGATCCCCGAAGGCCCGCGGGCCGCGAATTTGGACAGCGAAGTCAGTGCCTGGTCGAGGTCGAAATCCGGAGGTGGCGTCGCGGGCCGCAGCACTCCGCCGTCCGGCAGCTTGACGCCGACCGCGTCCCCGGCGAAGAGCACCCCGCTCAGTGAGTCGTGCAAACCGACGTGGTGCTTGGCGTGACCCGGGGAGTCCACGGCGACAAGCGTGCGACCGGGGCCGACCCCTATCTCCTCGCCGTCGTCGAGCACGTGAAGGCGCTCGGACGGCGTGGGGTCGATGCGGCCGTAGAGCGAGTCCAAGAGCGGACCGTAGACCCGCGCTGCCGAGTCGATGAGGCGCGAGGGGTCGGCAAGGTGCCGCGCTCCCTTTTCATGCACGTAGACGGTGGCCGATGGAAAGGCGCGGGCGACGTCGCCGACACCTCCCGCATGGTCGAGGTGGATGTGCGTGACTGCTACGCCGGCCAACTCCGCCGGCCCGACTCCGATCTGGTCCAACGCGGCGAGAAGCACGGGCACTGAGGTCTGGCTGCCCGTTTCGATCAGGACGGGCGCCGGCCCTTCAATGAGGTAGCCCGCCGTGACGCGCTCCCAGCCGCCGAGCATGGTGTCGATCTCGAGCACGCCGGTCGCGATCTGGCGCGGCGGCGGGATTGCGGGCATGGCGCTGCCGCTCTCGGGGTCGTGCACGTGGAGGGCAGCGTCACCATGGCGATGCCGGTGCCCTCCGTGCGCGTGCGTTCCGCTCACGGGGCGTTGACCACCCTGACGACCTTGACGTCGTCGGGTTGCCGCCGAAACGCCTGCCGCCAGTCCTGGTCGAGCACGTGTACTTCGAGGCTGCGCTGGACCCCGATCAGTGGGGCCGACAGCCCGATGGGACCGGGCCCCGTGATCAGCGCGCTCTCGGACACCCAGTGCAAGCCCCCGCAGACCCGCTCAGTGGTCACCGGGACGCGCCCAGCCTTCGGCGCACGGCCATGCGACTGAGGCGCTTAAGTCGCTTGTCGCGGGCCGACTTGGTGATGCTCTCGTCCATGATCAGGCGGGACCCGTCGTCGGCTGGCGCCAGTGGATCGACCCCGCTGAGCCGGAAAGCCGAATTGATCAAAGACACGTGAGAGAACGCCTGCGGGAAGTTGCCCACCAGCCGGCCCTCCAGAGGGTCGTACTCCTCCGAGAGCAGGCCCAGGTCGTTGGTCAAGGCCAAGAGCCGTTCGAACAGCTCGGTGGCCTCTTCTTCGCGCCCGATCATGTGAAGGCAGTCAACCAGCCAGAACGAACAGGCCAAGAACGCGCCTTCTCGCCCGGTCAAGCCGTCGACCGAGCCGTCGTCGTCGGTCCTGTACCGCAACACGAATCCGTGATCCATGAGGTCGCGCTGAATCGCTTCGACCGTGCTCACCACGCGGGGATCGCTCGGTGGGAGGAATCCGACCAGGGGGATCATCAGGACACTGGCGTCGAGCTTGTCTGAGCCGTAGTACTGCGTGAAGGCGCCGATGTCCTGGTTGTAGCCCTTCTCGCAGACCTCAGTGAAGATGTCGTGACGCAGCGCCCGCCATCGCTCGAGCGGGCCCTTGAGTTCAGGCCATTCCTCGAGCGTCCGCACAGCCCGGTCAACTGCGACCCACGCCATCACCTTGGAATGCGTGAAGTGCCGGCGCGGCCCCCGGACCTCCCAGATGCCATCGTCGGGCTGGAGCCACCCCTTCTCCACGAAGTTGATCAACTGGACCTGGAGGCTCCAGGCCGCTCGGCTGTGTACGCCCTCGGTGCTGGCAGAGGAATGCAGTGCCGACATGACCTCTCCGTAGACGTCGAGCTGGAACTGTTCCGATGCCGCGTTGCCGATGCGGACCGGTTCCGAGCCCTCGTAGCCGGGGAGCCAGGCTGCCTCCCATTCCTCGAGCCGACGCTCACCCGCTGGCCCGTACATGATCTGCAACTTGGAGACGTCCCCCGCGACCGCACGTAACAGCCAATCCCGCCAGGCCATGGCCTCCACGAAGTACCCGCCCCGCATCAGCGACTCCAGGGTGAGCGTCGCGTCGCGGAGCCAGCAGAAGCGGTAGTCCCAGTTCCGGTTCCCCCCGAGCGCCTCGGGCAGCGAGGTGGTGGCGGCCGCCACGATGCCACCGGTCGGCTGGTACGTCAGTGCCTTGAGCGTGATGAGCGAGCGCACCACCGCGTCTCTGTACGGTCCCACGTAGCAACACTGCGTCGCCCAGTCGGTCCAGAACGCCTCGGTGAGGTGGATGGTGTAGTAGCTGTCCAGCGGGGGTGGGGGTTCCTCGTGGGACGGGTGCCACACCAAGGTGAAGGGGTAGCGCTGCCTCTCGGTGACGGTGAAGTCCGCCACCGTGCGCAGGTCCTTGCCCTCGGTCTCCACGCGGTGCCACAGCGCAACCGAATCGGGGCCTGCTGTCAGGCGAGTCAGGCCGGCGGTCGAGGTGACCCAGGGGAGGACCTCGCCGTAGTCGAAGCGCACGACCAGTTCCATGCGCATGTCAACGGTGCCGCTGACGCCCTCGACCGACCGCACCAGGTGGGGGTGCTCGTCCCGGATGGGCATGCAGTCGGTCACGCGCACCGTTCCCGTGACGGTGTCGAACTCGGTCTCGAGCACGAGCGTGTCGGGGCGGTACCAGCGCCGGGTAGCCAAGATCGCGCTCGGGCCACCCGCCGGTGCGATCCGCCAGAAACCATGGGACTCGTGTCCGAGGAGCCGGGTGAAGCAAGACGGGGAGTCGAAGTGCGGGAGGCAGAGCCAATCGACCGACCCGTCCAACCCGACCAGGGCGGCGGTGTGCAGATCGCCGATGACGGCGTAGTGCTCGATCGGCTGGCTCATGGCTTCATTCTTGCCGGTTCAGCCAGTGATGCACGGCCCGGTGCTCACCGCGGCGCGATGGTGCAGCGCAACCTGGACACGGGCCAGAACGCCCGGCGACGTGAGGGCGTAGCCGACGTCCGGGTAGACGGTGGAGCGGGAGAACACCACGCCGACGACCTGCCCGCTCGGCGCCATCAGCGGTCCGCCCGAGTTGCCTGGCTGCACGTTGGCCTGCAGGGCGTAGACGCCCCGGGTCACCGTGCCGTTGTTGTAGATGTCCCTCCCGATGGCGGTCACTTCTTCGGTCACACCCGCCGGGTCGATGGTCAATCCCTGGTTTTCGGGGTAGCCGAGCAACGCGGCCGGCGTTCCCCGAGGGACGAGATTGGGGTCGATGGTGAGGGCGGGGCCGAGGGGCGCATCGGTGCGCAGAACCGCCAGATCGAAAGCGGGGTCGAAGAACACGGCGGTCGCGTTGTAGGCGTTGTCGTCAAGCAGCACCTGGGTGTTGCCGTTGCTCTCCCCGGCCACGACGTGGGCGTTGGTCGCCACCAGCCCCGGCCCGACGACGAATCCCGACCCCTCTTGCTCGTTGCTGCAGGCGGTCCCGAGAATCTTGACCGTGGAGAACAGGGCCGGATCCGCCAACGCGCGCGTCTCCGCGTTCGTCGGCGTGGGGACCGAAGGCGTCGAGGGCGGCGTGAGTGTCGCGAAGACCTGGGGGAACCCCTGGTTGTTCAAGAACGTCTGTAGGTCGTTGAAGATCGAGGGGGCCCGGGGAAGGACCCGGTCAATGGAGTGGAGGATGTCGGAACGGGCCACTGCGGCGTCGAGTGACGTGAAGCGGCTGTTGGGCGACGAGATCACCGCTGCCAACAGCCAGACGGAGAGCAGGACTGCCACGACCGCCACACCAACGCCGAGGACGGCGTCGACGTGACCCAGATGGTGACGGCGCACGGTGACATTGCTCCAAGTACCGAGCACGCGGCCGGTCGAGCCCAAGACACACGCGGTCGCCATGACCAGGGACACGACGACGATGGCGCGGGTCGCGCTCTCATGGCCGGTCCTGAGCAATGGCACCCAGATCAGGATTCCGAGCAGGAACCCGAGGATGAAACCTCCAAAGGTGAGAAGTTGAACCAACGCGCCGAGCCGCAGCCCATGGACGGCTGCGAGCAGCATCAGGCCGATGATCAACAGATCCACCCAATCCATCGGAGCGAGGGTATCGGGCGATGTGACCGAAAAGATGCCCCCACCGCTATTGTCGTCCCGCCGTGCCTCCCCGCTCCGTGCCTCGACACCGGCGTGTCCGGCCACGCGCTCGCGGCCTGTCCCTCCTGCTCGCTGCGGTCGCGGTCATCGGGTCGGGCTGCGCGCTGACCAGTCACCCGAGCAGACCCCGGACTCCGCATGTCCTCGGAGAGCCGAAAGGTACGACACTCGCGGTCGGGCAACCTGCTCCGGCCGGTACCGGCGAGCTCGATGCCGTGTCTTGCGCCACCGCCCGGCGATGCTGGGCGGTGGGCGTCGCCGGACCCAATCCGGCACCGTCGGCGGCCGGGACCACCGTGATCGTGGCCACCACCAATGGCGGCGTGTCGTGGAAGGCTCAGCATGTGGCCGGCGGGAGCACGCCACAGCTCAGTGGCGTCTCGTGCCCCACTGCGACCGATTGCATCGCGGTCGGGTCGAACGGGGCATCGCTGCCCGGGAGCGGCGTCGTCGTGACGACCACCGACGCCGGCAAGACCTGGGCGCCCGCAACGTCGCCGACCAACGCACTCGCTGTCACCAGTGTCGCGTGCACCAGCACGTCCAGCTGCACCGCCATCGTCAGCGACGGCACACTGACGTGGTCGGCCCACAGCGACGATTTCGGAGGGAGTTGGCAACAAGAGGGCGGGCTCCCCGCGCTCTTCCTCCCTGCCAACAGTCTCACGTGCATCGCCAGTGGCTCGTGCCTCGTCGCCGGGTACGTCCCAACCGGAAACAGCCACGGAGAAGGCGCCGTCGCACTGAGTACTGACGGCGGGAACACCTGGGCCCTGGCGACCGTGCCGGCCGGGGTGGGACTGTTGCAGAGTGCGGCGTGTCTCACGGCGTTGGAATGCGTCGTGGCGGGGACGACGAGCACGACCGTCAGCGACGTCGTCCCGGCCAAAGGTCAGCTGCTGCTCAGTGCCGACGGAGGGCACACGTGGCAGCTCTCGACCCAACCGGTGCCTGTCGATGACGTCTTCGGCGTCGCCTGCCCCTCGGCCACACAATGCGCGATGGTGGGAACCAAGTGGATCGGCTTCCCGGCCGTCGCCACCGGGGCGGTCGCCCAGAGCCTCAACCGTGGCGTGACCTTCCGAGCCTCGACGACCGCCTACACCCCCATCACGCTGACCGCGCTGTCCTGCCCAACGAGCTCGGGATGCGTCGCGGTAGGCGGGGACACCGTGGCCCGTCTGACCCTCCTTGCACCCAAACCGGCCCCCGTGAGGTCCCGATCGCACGGGCGACCGCGGCCGTTCGCGCACTCTGGGGCGACGGCCGTAACCAAATCGGCGATTGACCGTCACAGGGAATGATCCCTCGTCAGAGGGGTCGAACCCCCGTAGACTGGGGATGCAGGACCGAAGCAGTCAACGAAGCGTGCGGGGGGCCTGCCGGACTCCCGACGCCCGAAGCATGGAGGACCGTCATGCCGCAGACCTGCCCACAGTGTCAAAGCCAAGTCGCCGACGATGCCGGCACCTGCCCGAGCTGCGGATCCACGTTGAGTGCGAGCTCGACGGCGACCCAGGCTGCACCCCCGGCCGGCGCTCCCGCCCCGGCCGCGGCGGCGCCGGCCGCTGCGGCATCGAGCGGGTCCTCCATCCCGGCCTACAAGTTCGACGCCGCCCGCTGGTCGCTGGCCGACCGGATCGCCGGGGTGGCCACGATTGTGCTGTTCATCTCGTTGTTCCTGTCCTGGTTCGGCATCACCGTCATCGGGATCACGGTCACCGCGAGCGGCGTGTCGGCTCACGGCTACCTCTACATCGTGATGGTCATCTGCATCCTCGAGATCGCCTATCTCGTCCTCCGGGCCGGATGGGACGAGCTGCCGATCAGCGCGAACCTGCCGCATCTCACGGTGATGATGGTGGCGACGATCGTCAACCTGGTGCTGGTCTTCATCGGCTTCATCTTCAAGCCAGGCGGTTCGGGCGTCGGCTGGCAGTTCGGCGCTTTCCTCGCGCTGATCGCGGCGATCGTCGCCGCAGCCCCCTACGCCATCCCGCAGTTGCGCGCGAAGACGATGAGCTGAACGCAGGGTCGCCCAACATCCCCGCGGGCGGAGCTTGCTCCGCCCGTCAGTGCCGCATGGCGGCGAGCAGCAGACCCGGGATCTTCGCTGCCGACGGCTCGGCCTCGAAGCCGACGAAACGGCGCATGACCTCGTAGCCCTCCGGTGCCGTGGCGAACCAGGATGGCTTGGGCCGGGAGCGGAACGGGCCACGCACGACCGACTTCTGGGGGCGGTCGAACATGGCGGCATTCCCTACGACGCCGGTACCCGACTGGATATCGGTGCGGGCGTGGCCCGGATACGCGCCCCAGGTCGTGGAACCCATGGCGAAGGACAGGCCGTGCCAGACGTTGACTCCGATGGAGCCGTAGCGCAGGTCGGCCACTGCCCGCTCGACCGCATCGGCGACGTCGTGCTGCTTCATGGTCGAGGGACTGACGATCAGCGTCGCCCCGAGTGTTCCCCAGACGACGTCGTTGCAGAATGCAGTGGCGGCGTCCACGAAGGCCGCGGCCGACGGTGCCGTCAGCGCGGTCTCGGCTACTTCTCCGCAGAACGACTCCACGTTGAAGCAGATGTCCTCGGTGCGCCCGGGTGGCACATCCGGGATGAAGGTCCAAGGCAGCGCGTCGTCTGGTCCCCTTCCGAACTCTTGAGCCTCGGGATGTGCGTGCTACGAACGCCTCGCGCCGGTCGCGGGCGCCCGGGTAGTAGGCGCGGCGGGTGGTGATGCCCGCCAGCGTCTGCGTCAGCGCGCCGAGGAAGGCGTCGCGCTGTGGCCAGGCGGCATGGGTGACGACGACGCGAGCCGAAATGCAGTTGAAGCCCGCGTTGTTGACCAGCATGGTGGCCACATGCTCGGCCTGGTAGCGCAGCTCGGCGATCGACCACGTACCCGGCACCACGATGACCGGTGACACGTTGCCCAGCTCCGCGGTGACGGGTTTGTCGAGGACCGGCTCGTCCGCCGCTTTACGCTGCGCGCCGTCGGGGCCGGTGCCGAACACCACGGCGTCGTACGTCTTGTCCGACCCGGTGATGTGGACCTCGTCGATGCGGGGATGACGAGTGAGATACTGACCGACCGCGGCACCGCCGTCGACGATGCGCAGCACGTGCGCGTGGATGAGCGGCGCCAGCGCCCGGCTCCAGTGCGGCACGAGGTAGTCGTTGACCGGGTTGGCCTTCATCACGACCACCTTCCCCCCCACGAAGAGCTTGGACAGCACGTCGCGGGGTCCGAGGGAGGCCACGTTCCCGGCGGCCAGCACGAGCGCCGTGCCTGTGTGGGCGCTCGGATCCGCGTAGGCCGGGGCCTGACCTGCGACGAGCGACTCACGTGACACACCGGGCTGCATCCAGACCTCGGCGGTTGTCTGGGGGAACGTGATCCGGTCGAATGGGCTCTCCGGGAAGACCTGCACCCGGAGCCGGCCGTCGTACGCCTCGCGCACCGGCCCGGCGAAGGAGGGCTTGCCGTCCTTGGCGATGTCACGCAGGGCGTCGCGGAACAGGCGCGCCATACGGACGAACGTGCCGATGCCAGCGAAGAGCTCCTCACCCGCCTCAGTGGAACCGGGCTCCAGCCCCTTGGCTGCGCAGGCCGCGGCGAGCCATTCCTCTTCGGCTTTCATCGTGGCCGCGATCACCTGCTGCAGGAGGTCGGCGCGCGTCGCGGCGTCGGTCTTGGCCCACGAGGCCGCGTGATCGGCAACTTCGTGGACGATCGCATCGAGCGCAGCCGTGTCGACCGGTGCGACCGCCCCCGCCGTGGCGCCGGTGCCCGTTCGGAGTTGATCACCGGTTGGTGCCACAGCTCCCCGGCTGGTGGTGGTCATGTCGGCCTCCCGTCGGCGCCGCTCCATGCCGCGCCCGGCCGGGTCGGGACTGCTGATCCGGCCTGTCCACAGAGTACCGAGGAAGGCGGCGGAGTCCTCCACGCCGGTGCCGCCGCGGCTTGACCTGGTCGACCTCGTTGCGGGCTGGACCCGAAGCGCCGGACACTGCCGGCACGGTGCGGATCAGGAGACCTGCGGTAGCACTTCCTTGGACAGCAACTCGATGTGATCGAGGTCGTCGAGGTCGAGCACCTGGAGGTACATCGTCTGCGCGCCGATCGCGTCGAACGCGAGCAGTCGCTCCACCACCTCGTCCGGCGTGCCCGCCACGCCGTGTGCGCGTAGCTCGTCGGCACTACGGCCGATGCGGGCGGCGCGGCGCCGCACTTCCGTTTCGTCGGCACCGCAGCACACGGTCTGGGCCGCCGAAAGCCGTAGCGTCTCCGGGTCGCGACCCCTGGCACCACAGGCGGCACGCACCCGGTCGTATTGGGCGTTCGTGTCGGCGACCGAGGAGAAGGGGAGATTGAACTCGGCCGCGTAGGTGGCGGCGAGGCGAGGCGTCCGGAGGGCGCCACCACCCCCCACGATGAGCGGCGGATGGGGCCGCTGGACGGGCTTGGGCAGCGCGGGGCTGTCCCGTACGTGGTAGTGGCGCCCGTCGAAACTGAAGGTCTCGCCGACCGGCGTGCCCCAGAGCCCGGTCAAGATCGCGTACTGCTCCTCGAGGCGCTCGAAGCGCTCCCCCAAGGGCGGGAACGGGAACCCGTAGGCCGTGTGCTCGGCGTCGTACCAACCGGCACCGAGCCCGAGTTCGACGCGCCCGCGACTCATGGCGTCAACCTGGGCCACCTGGACGGCGAGCAGCCCGGGCGGCCGGAACGTCCCCGAGGTGACGAGGGTGCCGAGCCTGATGCGGTCGGTCTCCCGGGCGATGGCGCCCAAAGTGATCCACGAGTCGGTTGGGCCGGGGAGTCCGTCACCACCCATGGTGAGGAAATGGTCCGAGCGGAAGAAGGCGTCGAAACCTGCCGCCTCGGCCACCTGTGCCATGCGAACCTGCTGCTCGTAGGTCGCGCCCAACTGGGGCTCTACGAAGATGCGAACCAACATTGGGTTCCAAGTTAACCCGTTCGACCCTCGCCCCGTCCGGCCCGCATGTCCGCTCCCGGGCGGGGCAGACTGCACCGATGGACATCGGAGCGATCTTCCCCCAAACCGAGGCGGGCGGCGACCGCGGCGCCGTTCGCGCCATCGGGCAGGCTGTGGCAGAACTCGGCTACACCCACCTGGCCGCCTACGACCACGTGCTCGGCGGGGACACCGCGGTGTTGGGTGAGCTCGGCGGTCCGTACACGATCGACGACCCCTTCCGCGAGCCGCTCTTGATGTTCGCCTACCTGGCGGGCTGCACGAACCTGGCCTTCGCCACCTCCATCCTCATCGGACCGCAGCGCCAGACCGCGCTGCTGGCCAAGCAGGCAGCGGAGCTGGATCTGCTGTGCGGCGGCCGCTTCCGCCTCGGGCTTGGCATCGGGTGGAACAAGCTCGAGTACGACGCGCTCGGTGTGAGGTTCGACGAGCGGGCGGCCATTCTGGAGGAGCAGGTCGCGGTGCTGCGCGCGCTCTGGACGCAGCACAGCGTCACCGTGGACGGCCGCTTTCATCACATCCGGGCGGCCGGGCTGGCACCCCTGCCGGCACAGCGACCGATCCCGATCTGGATCGGCGGCCACGCCCCGGCGGCGCTACGCCGGGTCGGGCGCGTCGCCGACGGCTGGTTCCCCATGGTCCGCCCCGGCGGCGGCCTCGAGCACGCGCTCGAGATCATCCGCGAGGGCGCGGCCGAGGCGGGGCGCGACCTGTCCCGTTTCGAATTCGAAGGCAGGCTCGAGTACAGCGCCCGGGACCACGACAAGATCGCGGAGCACGCCCGCCGTTGGCGGGAGGCGGGGGCGAGCCACCTGTCGATCAACACGATGCACGCGGGATTGACGAGCGTTGACGCGCACATCGCCGCGCTGGAAGAGATGGCGCCGGTCCTGCTGTCGTAGCGTCGAACGCCGCCGCCGGCGTGCGAACATGAGGCATGCCGGACGAGACGTCGCCGGACGAACCGACCCCGGACGCAAGACCCGACGTCGCCCTCGGGACGATCGCCAAGGAGTGGGGCCGCATCGGGTGCACCGGCTTCGGCGGCCCACCGACGCACATCGCCATGCTGCGCCGGCTGGCCGTCGAGCGCGAGGGATGGCTGGACGAGACCGAGTTCGAGGACGCCATCGCGGCGACGAACCTGCTCCCCGGTCCAGCGTCGACCCAGCTGGCCATCTTCTGCGCGTGGCGGCTGCGCGGCTTGCCCGGCGCGCTCGTCGGAGGTGCCTGCTTCATCTGTCCCGGACTCGCGGTGATCATCGGGCTGGCTGCCGTGTTCCTGGCCTCGAGCCCGCCCACCTGGATCAAGGGTGCCGCACTCGGCGCCGGCGCGGCGGTGGCACCGGTCGCCGTCAATGCCGCCCTGGGCCTGATCCCGGCCAGCTGGCGTCGGGTCGGTCGTGCCAGGGCCCGGCGGGTGCGCTGGATCGTCTACGGCGTGCTCGGCGGCGTGGCGGCGGCGACCGTCGGGACCTTCCTCGTCCTCGTCCTGCTGGGGTGCGGGCTGGTGGAGGTCGCCCTGTCGGGCGCGGTGCGACCACCCGAGAACCTGAAGGCCTTCGTGGCGCCGCTGGGCGTCGTGGTGACCGGCGGGTTGGGTGCCTTGGCCTGGGTCGCACTCAAGGTTGGCGCGCTCTCGTTCGGGGGAGGCTTCGTGATCATTCCACTCATGCAGGCCGACGCCGTGCACCACTACCACTGGATGACGAACGCGCAGTTCCTCAACGCGGTTGCGCTCGGGCAGATCACTCCCGGCCCGGTCGTGCAGACGGTCGCCGTCGTCGGCTACGCCGCGGCCGGCGTGGGCGGCGCGCTCCTGGCGGCCCTCCTCGCGTTCTCACCCTCGTTTCTGTTCATTGCCCTGGGGGCCCGGCACTTCGGCGCGCTGCGGACCAACCGGGTTGCGCAGTCCTTCCTTGGCGGTGCGGGGCCGGCCGCCATCGGCGCGATTGCCGGCGCGTCCATCCCCCTCGCGCTGGGTATTTCGCACGTGTGGCAGGTGGCGATCCTGGCCGGCGCGCTGGCCATGATCGTCGTACTGCGGCGCAGCGTCGTGCTGACGCTCGTCGGCGCCGGGGTCATCGGCGCCGTCGCGGCGGCGCTCGGGCTGCCCGTCGGCTGACGTCAGGAAAGCGCTGTCTGTCGGGCCACCGCCAGGAGCGAGGGCGGCACGCAGACCCTCGTGCCAATCGGGGTACCGCGGTGTCCAGCCGAGCTCGCTGCGGGCCCGACCGTTGGAGACCGCCGGCTGGTCGCACATGAGATACGTCAGGAACTTCCCGGCCCCGATGCTGGCAACCGCCTCCGGTACGTGGAGCGGTGGCCTGGCGCCGAGCAGTTCGGCCACGAAGGGCATCCATTCGGACGCCCGGGCAGGCACGTCGTCGACGACGTTGAACACGCCGACCGGACCCTCCAGCGCGGCCACGGTGGCCGCTGCCGCGTCGTCGATGTGCACGAGGCCGAAGAGCCCGCCGCCGTCGCCGGGAATCGGCAGGCGGCGCTTGGCGATCATGGAGGCGTAGAGGCCGCCGGGCGCGAAGTAGGTGCCCGGGCCGTAGAAGGACCCGTAGCGCAGCACGACACCCTCGACGGCTCCGTCGCCGAGGGTGACCGACTCGAGCGCGGCGAGGGATCCCGTGAGCTTGGCGATCTGCCCAGGGGCGTCGGTCCACAGCGGGTCGGATTCTGTCCGCGTCCCGGGGCCCGGGCGGTAGGCAAACGAGATGCTCTGGGCGATGACACGGCGGGCGCCGGCGGAGCGGGCGGCGGTGGCCAGCGTGCCCGAGACCTCGCGCCGCAAGCGGCTGGTCGTGTCGAACCCGCGCTTCACCGCCAAGGGATTGGCGGACTGGGCCAGGCTGGTCAACTGGTTGACCAGCACCTCGGGTCTCGCCGCCTCCACGGCGCGTGTCACCCTGTCGGCGTCGAAGGCATCGCCGACCGCCGGCTCGACGCCGGGGACACCCAGGGCCGCGATCCTCCCCTCGCTGCGGGAGAACACGGTGACGTCGTGCCCGGCCGCGACGAGGGCCTGCACCAGGGGACGCCCGATGGCCCCGGTGCCTCCCACGACGAAGATGCGCACGCGCCTGAGGCTACGCGTGCCGGTGCCGAGCCGCCCCTTTGGCAGGATGGGTGGGTGAGCGAGCACAGCGGCTACCCCGGCGCGCCGCCGGGGTGGTACCCGGACCCGGCCGGCGGCCCGGGGCAGCGCTGGTGGGACGGCTACGCCTGGACCGAGGCGACCGTGCTGCCAGAGCATCCGCCCCCACCACCGTGGGCGGGCGCCGCGCCGCCCCAAGGGCCGCCAGCTCAGGTGGCGCCGTGGGTCACGGCGTCGGAGCGGCTGAACACCTTCAACACGAGCCGGTTGGTGGACGACGAGCAGCGGTTGGTGCGCATGGCGCGCGTCGCCGTCGTCATGCCGGCCGTCTACTACCTCGTCACCCTCATTCTGCAGCGGGTGAACGCCGACCAGTTGCGGGCCGTCGGTCACCAGTTCCGGGTGGACTGGCACGACGCCCAGAACGGCATCACGCCGCCGCCCTACCACGGCCCCAGCGGGTACAGCCCCGCCAATCTCGTCGTCGGCCTGCTCACCGTCGCGGCGGTGATCGTGGCCTGCATCTGGCAGCACCGGGCGGCGTCCGCCGGGCGGGCGCTCGGGATCCCGTCACGCCGCTCCCCCGCGTGGGGCGTCGGTTCGTGGTTCGTCCCCGTCGTCAACCTGTGGGTGCCGTACTCCGCCATCCGCGACTGCCTCCCGCCCGACGACCCGCACCGGCGGCGGGTGCTGCAGTGGTGGCTCGCGTGGCTCGCCGCCGCATTCCTGAGTTCAGCGGCCGCAGGCTGCGCGCTGTTCTCGACGGGTGCGGCGCTGGTGCTGTCGATCCCCGCCGCGCTGGCCTGCCTCGCCGTCATCGCCTGGGCACCCGGGATCGTCACGGCCATCGCGGCAGCCCACCGGGGAGTGATGGCCCGCACGACCCAGGACACCGGGGCACTGCGGGCCTGAGCCGTCACGAGGCCCTGGCCGAGCAAGAATCTCACCCTTACGAACTGTTCACTCGGAGATTGCGCTCCTGTTGCCGGACGTTCATCTGGCCTGGCTACGTTCCTAGGAAGTGGAGGACGGCGAAACCGCCGAGGCACGTCACGAATCTTGTTGCGACCGAGACACAGAACCGTGTCGACGAGGCGCTCAAGGCCCTCGATCCCGACGCGGCCAGGCCGGAGTGCGTCATGGAGTCTGTGAGGCTGACGCTCGGGTTCTCCGGGCGCTCGGTGCTCGCCGACATCAACGTCAAGCTGAAGCGTGGCACGATCACCGCGCTGATCGGGCCAACGGGCTCGGGCAAGTCCACCTTCCTGCGCACGCTGAACCGGATGAACGACCGCGTCCCCGGTTTCGAGCGCAGCGGCGACGTGACGCTCGACGAAGAGAGCCTGTGGGCCCAGCACGTCGATCTCCTCACGCTGCGCCGCCGCGTCGGCATGCTGTTCCAACGACCGAATCCGTTCCCGATGTCGATCAAGGACAACGTGGTGGCGGGCGTCAAGGCACACCGCATCGCCAAGGGAAAGCAGCTCGACGTCGTGTGCGAGCGGCGCTTGACGGAGGTCGGCCTCTGGGACATGGTCAAGGACCGCCTCAACGACTCGCCCTTCCGCCTCTCAGGCGGGCAGCAACAGCTCCTGTGCCTGGCTCGGGCGCTCGCGGTCGGGCCCGAGGTCCTCCTGCTCGACGAGCCGACGTCGGCGCTCGACCCGGTGACGACGGAGTCGATCGAGGCGCTGCTCAAGACGCTGACTCCCGCGCTGACGCTGATCGTGGTCACGCACAACCTCGGCCAGGCCATGCGGGTGTCGAACCACACCATGTTCTTCTATCAGGGGCAACTGATGGAGCACGGCCTGACCGACGAGCTCTTCAACCGGCCCGAGCATCCCGACACCGAGCGGTACGTCACGGGGCGGATGGGGTAGGGCCTGGCCCGAACCAAGTGACTTCCGGCGCCGGCGGCGACCGCAGGAGTTCACCAATCAACAACACCGAAGCACACACCAACCACCTCACAAGGAGAGAACCTGTGAACAAATTGATAGGCGCGGCACGACTGAGGCGGGGCATGGTCGTCACCGCTCTGGCCGGGCTCGCGCTGAGCTCGGTTGTGTTCGGCGCGGCGGCGTCGGCCAGCACCAAGCTGCCCAGCAGCGGCGTGGAGACGCCTTCGGGCGGCACCGTGACCGAGACAGGAAGCACCCTGATGTACCCGCTCTTCAACCTCTGGGCCGGCGGGTACAACACCAAGTTCCCGAGCACGCACCATCCAGACCGCAGGGACGGGCTCGGGCACCGGGATCTCGGAGGCCGAGAACGGCACCATCGACATCGGCGCCTCCGACGCCTACCTGTCCCCGAGCGTCGTGTCGGCCAACCCGGACCTGAAGAACATCCCGACGGCCATCTCGGCGCAGATGGTGGCCTACAACGTCCCGGGCGTACCTCTCCACCTGAAACTGTCCGGGAAGGTGGTCTCTGAGATCTACCAGGGCACAGATCACCACGTGGAACGACTCGCAGATCGCCAGCCTGAACCCGGGCGTCACGCTGCCCGGCCACCCCGATCGTCGCCCTGCACCGCTCGGACAGCAGCGGTGACACCTTCATCTTCACCCAGTACCTCTCCAAGGCCGACCCCTCGGGCTGGGGCACCAAGGTCGGGTACAACACCACCGTCCCGTGGCCCGCCGCCCCGGGCGCACTGGGCGAGATGGGCAACTCGGGCATGGTGTCGGGCTGCAAGGCGACGCCGGGCTGCATCGCCTACATCGGCATCAGCTACCTCACCCAGACCCTGCAGGCCGGACTGGGGTACTCCGCGCTGGGCAACGGCCACGGGCAGTACGTGGTGCCGACGCAGGCGTCGATTGCAGCCGAGGCCGCCGGCTTCGTGAAGAAGACCCCGGCCAACGGGACCATCTCGCTGATCTACGGCAACATCAACAACGGCTACCCGATCGTCAACTACGAGTACGCCATCGTCTCGGACAAGCAGTCGAGTTCGAGCACGGCCAAGAACATCCGGTCGGTGCTGGAGTGGGCGATCAACAGCAAGTACGGGAACAACACCTCGTACCTGTCCCAGGTCAACTTCCAGCCGCTGCCGTCCAAGGTGGTGGCGCAGTCCGTGAAGCAGATCCTGAGCATCCAGTAGTGGCGTCCGTCGGCGGCGTGGCGGGGAACATCCCCGCCACGCCACAGGCGGAGTCGATCGGCAAGCCGCCGCTGCCCCGGCGGGTGTCGGACTTCTTCCGGCGGAACGAGGAGCACGCCTGGCGCGGGACGGCCTGGGTGGCGGTGATCCTGCCGCTCGCCGCCCTGGTCTTCGCGGTGACGGTCCTGGCGGTGAAGGCCTACCCGGCCATCCGGGTCAACGGCTGGTACTTCCTCTACGGCAGGAACTGGACCTACGGCAACGGCTACGGCGCCGTCGTGCACACCGACGGCGTGGCGCACCCCATGGGCGCCCAGTTCGGCGCCTGGGCCATCCTCTGGGGCACGCTGGTCTCCTCGCTGATCGCCCTCGTCATCGCCCTCCCGCTCTCCCTCGGGGCCGCCTTCGCGCTCGACCGAGCGCATGCCCGGGTGGATCTCGCGGCCGTTGGGGTTCACCATCGAGATCCTCGCCGGCATCCCGAGCGTCGTCCTCGGCCTGTGGGGCATCCTGACCTTCGGCCCCTGGCTGGCCAAGCACGTCTACCCGATCATCGCCAACAACGCCCCCGACGTGCCGGTGCTGCAGTACTTCCGCAACCCCGTCGGGTCGGGCGAGGGCCTGCTCACCGCCGGCATCGTGCTCGCCCTCATGATCGTCCCCATCATCACCTCGACCACCCGCGACCTGTTCCAGCAGGTGCCCCCGCTCCCCAAGGAGGGTGCCTCCGCTCTCGGCATGACCGACTGGGAGGTGGCGTCCAAGGTGACCCTGCCCTGGGTGCGGTCGGGGATCATCGGCGCCACGGTCCTCGGCCTGGGCCGCGCGCTCGGAGAGACGATCGCGGTCGCCATGATCGGCGGGGCGGCGCTGCGCATCCCCGTGAACATCTACGGGCCGTTCACGACGGTGGCCGCCACGATCCTGACCCAGCTCGACGGCGCCCTCACCGACGGCACCGGCTTCGCCGTGGCCACCCTGGCCGAGCTGGCCCTCGTGCTCGCCGTCATCTCCGTCGCGGTCAACCTCATCGCCCGGCTGATCATCACCAGGACGGGCCGGGTCGGCGCGCCGGTCGGGGGGGCCTGATGAGCACCACGCTGTCGGGCGGGCCCGCCACGAGGCGCCGGCGCGTCTCGTCGAGCCTGTGGCGGGTCCTCACCTACCTGGCGCTCATCCTCATCATGGCGCCGGCGGCCTGGGTCCTGATCGGCGTGCTCGCCCGCGCCTGGTCACACTGGCGGTGGAGCGTCCTGTGGACGCCCCTGACCTCCACCGGCGGTGGGCTGCGCGACCAGATCCTCGGCACCCTGATCCTCATGCTCGGTGTCTTCCTCATCGCGGGGACGATCGGCGTGCTCGCCGGCATCCACCTGGCCGAGCTGGCGCGGCGCGGCCGGTTCAGCGGCGCGCGTCAGCGCCCCGCTGCGCACCGCCTCGGACATCCTCTCGGGCTTCCCCTCGATCGTGCTCGGCTACGTCGGGTACGTGGCGCTGGTGGTGGGGCTGCACTGGGGCTTCTCGCTCCTGGCCGCGCTGATCATCCTCTCCATCATGGTGATCCCCTACATCGCCAAGACGACCGAGAACTCCCTGCGCCAGGTCCCGACGGGCTACCGGGAGGGGGCCGAGGCCCTGGGGATGTCGATGGGCTACGGGCTGCGCAAGGTGGTGCTCAAGAGCGCGCTGCCCGGCATCGTCACCGGCCTGTTGCTCGCGCTGGCCATCGCCTGCGGCGAGACGGCGCCGCTCATCTACACGGCGGGGTTCTCGAACACGCTGCCGCACTCGCTGACCCACGCCGAGTTCCCCTACCTGACCTACGTCGTCTTCACGTACTACAACGCACCCGAGACGCAGTACCACTACCTGTCCTACGACGCCGCCCTGATCCTCGTCGTCATCGTGCTGCTCCTCCTGGTGTCGAGCCGCATCGTCGTGGCCCGCACCCAGCGGCACGCCGAGGGGGCCCGCGGCACCCGGATCGGGCGGCGCCCCAAGCCGGGGCCGCGGACCGAGGCGACCGCGCCGGGCATGCTCGTGGACGAGATGCCGCGGCGATAGAAGGGGGCTCCCGGCGGGGCCTCTATGGTGGCCTGACCGAGTGGAGCAGGAGGAAGCGGTGAGCGCAGGACCTGAATGGGGGCCCCTGGCCCGGCTGGCGGGCATCTGGGAGGGCCAGCAGGGCGAGGACGTGGCCTACGCCAACGAGACCGGGAAGATCGGCCTGACCCCATACCGGGAGCACGTCGACTTCAAGCCCTTCGGGCCGGTCGAGAACGGGTCCCAGGTCCTCTACGGCCTCGACTACCGCATGGCGGCCTGGCGGGGCGACGAGGAGAACCCGTTCCACACCGAGGTCGGCTACTGGATGTGGGACGCCCGCGACAGCGAGGTGGTCCGTTGCTTCCTCATCCCCCGTGGCTCGGCCGTCGTGGCCGGGGGGGTGGTGGCGGCCGACGCCACCACCTTCACGCTCTCGGCACGGGTGGGCAGCCAGACCTACGGCATCCTGGCCAACAATTGGCTGGACAAGAACGCCCAGTCGGTGAGCTACGAGGTGACCATCGACACCAGCGTGGAGAACGAGTTCACGTACTCCGAGACCACGGTCATCAAGCATGCCAAGGTGGCCGAGGAGGTCATCCACACCGACCGCAACACCCTGAAGCGGATCGCAGATGCCTAGGCGGGCCCGGTAGGGTCCCCTCGGCGGGGGCGCCGCCGAGGCCGCAGGAGGCACGTCATGTTCGAGTGGTCCGAGGAGCAGCTGGCGATCCGCGACGCCGTGCGCCGGTTCGTGGAGGAAGAGGTCAAGCCGGACGTCGAGGAGCTCGAGCACGGCGACACGCCGCCCTACGAGGTGATCCGCAAGCTCTACCGGACCTTCGGCCTCGATGCGATGGCCCGGGACTCCTTCAAGCGGGCCCTCGAACGCAGGTCGTCGGGCACGGTGGCGCCGGAACGGTCCGAAGGCGGCGGCAACGCCGGCGCTGACGCTGATCCCCATCATCGAGTTGTGCCACTACTGCCCGGGCATCGTGACCGCCCTCGGCGTCAGTACGGGCCTGGCCGGGGGGACGATCATGAAGAGCGGGACGCCGGCCCAGATGGAGCGCTGGGGCCTGGACCTCATGACGCTGGACAAGATCGGCGCCTGGGCCATCACCGAGCCCGACTCGGGCTCCGACGCCTTGGGGGGCATGAAGTCGACAGCGGTCCGGGACGGCGACGAGTACGTCCTGAACGGCAACAAGACGTTCATCACCAACGGCCCCTACGCCGACACGATCGTCTTCTACGCCAAGCTGGACGACGGGACCGACACCCCGTTGCGCCAGCGTCCCGTGCTCACGTTCATCCTGGACCGCGGCATGGCGGGACTCGAGCAGTCCAAGCCCTTCCGCAAGATGGGCCTGCACTCGTCGCCGACGGGCGAGCTCTTCCTCACCGACGTGCGCGCCGGCAAGGACCGGTTGCTCGGGGAGACGGAGGGAGCACCCGGCGGGAACGAGGGACGCGCCAGCGCCAAGGGCAACTTCGTCACCGAGCGCGCGGGCGTCGCGGCCATGTCGCTGGGCCTCATTGAGGAGTGCCTCAGGCTCTCGGTGCAGTACGCCAAGGACCGGCTGCTGTGGGAGCGACCCATCGCGGAGTTCCAGCTCATTCAGCTCAAGCTGGCCCGCATGGAGATCGCACGCCTCAACGTGGAGAACCTCGTCTTCCGGCACATCGAGATGAGCGCGGCGGGCAAGAGCCTGACCCTGGCCGAGGCCTCGGCCATGAAGCTCTACTCGGCCCAGGCCGCGTCCGAGGTCGCCATGGAGGCCGTGCAGCTCTTCGGCGGCAACGGGTACATGTCCGAGTTCCGTGTCGAGCAGCTGGCCCGCGACGCCAAGGTGTTCCAGATCTACGCCGGCACGGACGAGATTCAGGTGACCCACATCGCCCGCGACCTCCTCGGGCGCTGAGGGTGACCGAGCTCTTCGGGGCGGCGCCGGGGGACGCCGTCTACGACGAGATGGTGGACCTGCGCCACCAGGTCCACCGCCGGCCGGAGCTCGCCTTCGACGAGCACCACACGACCGACCTGGTCCGCGACCACATGGCCGGGCTCGGCATCGGGGAGGCCGTGCGTGTCACACAGACGGGTGGGATCTTCGCCATGGAAGGCGGGCGGCCGGGCCGCAGCGTCGTGCTGCGGGCCGACATCGACGCGCTGCCGGTGCAGGAGGATCCGGCGAGGGCGCTCCACTCCGAGGTGGAGGGCGTGATGCACGCCTGCGGGCACGACGTCCACGTGGCTGCCCTGCTCGGTGCCGCCTCCGTGCTGGCGTCGCGGCGCGAGGACATCCCGGGCCGCTACGTGTTCGTGTTCCAGCCGGGCGAGGAGGCGCTCTGCGGCGCCAAGCGGATGGTGGACAACGGCGCACTGAGGGTCATGGAGGGGTCGCGCCTCGTCGGGTTCCACGTCACCTCGCAGATCCCCACCGGCCTGGTGGCGGTGCGCGGTGGTGTGACGATGTCCGAGGCCCACTCGTTGCAGATCACGCTGACGGGGCCCGGCGGTCACGGCGCCATGCCGACGGGCCAGGGCGACGTCATCAGAGCCACGGCAGTGCTGGTGGCGCGGTTGGGGGAGGTGGCCGACGGGTTGACGTACGAGGAGGCCAACTGCGTGTGCAGCGCGGGCACCCTCAACGCCGGGTCGGCGGTCAACGTCGTGCCCACCTCGGCCCTGATCACGGGCACCCTGCGGACCTTCACCGCCGCCCAGCGCGAAGAGGCCCTCGCCCGGCTGCGCGCGTTGTGCGCCTCGGTCGCCGACAACCAGGGCGTCCAGGCGCGCGTGGAACTGCCCGAGCACACCCCGGCTGTCGTGAACGACCCGGCGGTGGCCGACCTGGTGGAGGTGGAGGCCCGGGCCGCGCTCGGTGCCGAACAGGTCTTCCGTATGCCGCCGTCCGCGCCGAGCGACGACGTGAGCGAGTTCCTCGAGCACCTCCCGGGCTGCTACTTCTTCGTGGGTGGCGCGGCGGCCGACGGATCGAGCGGCATGCACCACAGCCCCACCTTTTCGGTGGAGGACGCGTCGCTGCGCGGTCGGTGCCTCCGTCATGGTGCGAAGCGCGTTGGCGCTCGCCGCGCCGTAGGCCCCCCGGACCACACCCTACGCGACCCCCGGGGACATCCGAAAGAAGGAATCTCGGCTCATCCCTGAGTCGGAGGCTGGGCGATCGAGGGGTGGGCTGACCAGGGACGCGACCCGCCCGGGGGCACCGGTCACGCTCGGCGTCGACGCGAGCGCCACCGACCCGAACGGTACGCTCGAGCGGTGACTCCAGCGCGGGCCGGGAATCGTGTCGACGCGCCCTCGCTCCCCCTTGACTGAGGGCATGGCGGTCCCGGACGCCTCTGGTCGCCGCACCACACGATCGACATGGGGCAGGTCAGGGTGGAGCGGATGAAGGCGCGGACCACCCGCGCTCGGTCAGTTCGCGTAGCCTCGGCCACAAGCGCCGTGGCGCTCCTCTTGGTGGCCCTCGTCGTCGCGGCATGCGGACGGGGAGTGCCCGCCAGCAGTTCGGCCCATCCGTCGACGAACACAAGACCGTCGGCCCCGACGATCCCGGCGATCCCCGCGACCACGACCACCACGGCGCCACCGACGACAACGACCACGACGATCCCCCCGCTCGCCGCGCCTGCCGCACTCACGCCCTTCGCCCCTGGAGGGCCGGCAAACGAGGGTGCCTGGACGGGAGTCGGGCGCCCGGTGGGCGCCACCGTCGCCGTCTACGAGACCGACCTCGTCCCGCCGGGGGGCACCCAGGCAGCCGGGATCGCGTGGATGGACACCAAGCTCCTCTCGGCCCAGCTGTACTCGGGGTCAAAGAGCCCCGGGGGCGGTCCGTACCAGTTCACCGCCCCGATCCTCCCGGCCCAGGCGGCGTCGTTGGTGGCCGCCTTCAACGGCGGCTTCCTCATGAACTCGGCGGGGGGTGGCTACTACACGGAAGGGCGCGTCATCGACCCGCTGGTGACCGGGGCGGCCTCCCTCGTCATTTACGCCGACGGCTCGGTCACCGTGGGGGCCTGGGGCAGCGACGTGTCCATGGCGCCGAACGTCGTCGCCGTGCGCCAGAACCTGGTCCCCCTGGTGGCGGGGGGTCAGCCCACCGCGGAAGCGGCGACCCCGGACTGGCAAGCCTGGGGCGCCACGTGTGGTGCGACTTCCTGCGCGTCGAGCGTCCCTGGCATAGAGAACCAATGGCGTTCGGGCGCCGGGGTCACCGCCGACGGCGCGCTGGTGTACGCCGCCGGGCCCGGCCTCACCCCGCTGCAGCTGGCCCAGCTCCTGGCTCGAGTCGGGGTCGTCCGTGGGATGGAACTCGACATCAATCCCAACTGGCCCGTCTTCGTGACCTACACCCCGTCACCACCGAGCACCCCCGCCGCGCCTGCGAACGGGAGCAACCTGCAGCCGAGCAGCGTGCAGGGTCCGGCCACGTTCTTCAATCCGGCCTGGGGCCGTGACTTCGTGACCATGTCAGCCCGGGCCATGCCCGCAGCGGCCTGAGCCCGAGAGGACCGGCCACCCGCTTCTGGGCCACAATGTGCCCGTGGGCGCCTCTGACCTCTTCTCCATCGCCGGCAAGACCGCGCTCGTCACCGGGGGCACCCGCGGCATCGGCAGGATGATCGCCGAGGGGTACGTCGACGCCGGCGCCACGGTGTACATCTCGTCGCGCAAGGCGGAAGCGTGTGCCGAGGTCGCCGCCGAGCTCTCGAAGAAGGGCACCTGTGTCGGACTCCCGGCCAATCTGGCCAAAGAGGACGAGTGCCGCCGGCTGGCGGAGGAGTTGGCGGGGCAGGTGGACAAACTCGACATCCTGGTCAACAACGCGGGTGCAACCTGGGGCACGCCGCTGGCCGAGTTCGACGAGGCCGCCTTCGAGCGTGTCCTCGCCCTCAACGTGAAAGGGGTCTTCCACCTCACCAAATTCCTCGTGCCGCTGCTGGAGAAGGCGGGAACCCAAGAGGAGCCCGCCCGGGTCATCAACATCGGCTCCATCGACGGCATCGGCGTGCCCCAGCTGGAGACGTACTCCTATTCCGCATCGAAGGCCGCTGTCCATCAGATGACGCGTCACCTGGCCAAACGACTGGCCCCGACCATCACGGTGAACGCCATTGCGCCAGGGCCGTTCGAGTCCAAGATGATGGCTGCCACCCTGGAGGCGTTCGGAGAGCAGATCGCGGCGAGCGCACCGTTGAGGCGCATCGGCCGGCCCGACGACATGGCGGGCACGGCGATCTTCCTCGCCTCGAGGGCGGGCGCCTATCTGACCGGCGCCATCATCCCTGTCGACGGCGGGATCGCCACCACACGCTAGACCGACGAACCGAGGGAGTACGCACAGTGTTGCTGCTGCATGAAGTGCACCGAGTGGCCGGATCACAAGAAGACGCGTTCGAGTCGGCCTACCGGGACCGGCTCATCCCCGCGCTGGCCGAGACCGAGGGTTCCCGGCTCCTCTGGTTCCTGCGGGTGGCCCACGGGAGCGGGCCGGCCTACACCGTGGTGTCGATCGTCGGCTGCCGCGATGCTGCGGCGTGGGCCGAGCTGGCCGAGCGCATCCGCCACGGTGACCTGGCCGAGTGGTCGTCCGAGGTCGACGCGATGCGCCATGCCTGCGAGGCCAAGATCCTCACGCCGGTGTCCTGGTCGCCCGTGCAGCAGATCGACCTGGCCAACGTCCCGACGGCGGGCACCTCGCACGAGCTCAGCCTCTTCATGGAGGACACCGCGTGGCCGTACCCCGGCGGGCTGCGGGCCTACCTGGGCAAAGCGGGAACCCTCTACGACACCGAGCTGAGCCGGTCGAAGCAAGAGGGTCGGGGCATCATTGAGCTCGAAGCCGCGTTCCAGCCAGTGTACGGATCGCACCACACCAACGAAGTGATCCTGTGGCAGCGCGTCGTGAGCCACAAGGCGCTGCTCTACCTCCTCGCCAACGACATGCCGCCGGCGGCGAGCGCGCCGGGAACCTGGATGCACGACGCACTGGCCGTCCGCGACCGCTGGGAGAGCAGGATCCTGCGCACCGCCGAGTGGTCACCCCTCTACTGAGGTTGGATGGGCGGCCGCCGTGAATGATGGTCCCTTCGACCTCTCCCGCACCTTCGTGCACCTCGGACTCGGTGCCACGGCGACGTTGCTGCCAGACTTCGCGTGGTCACCCGAACATCTCGAGTCTTACCGGGCCCGGTTCGCCGCCGACGGGAAGGACGGACGACTCGTGTGCGTCGTCGCACAGGACACGACCTGGGTCGACTGGGAGCGGCATCCCGCTGGTGAGGAGGTCGTGTTCCTCATCTCTGGCAGGATCGATGTCGTGCGCGACATCGACGGCGCGGAGGACGTGGTCGAGCTGCGGCCCGGCGACGCGATGGTGAACCCGACCGGCGTCTGGCACACCGCCCGGGTCCACGAGCCGGGGCTGGCGCTGTTCATCACCCCCGGCGAAGGCACGGAGCACCGGCCGCTCGCCTGAGCGGCAGACCTCAGCGGGCAGGTGCGAGGTCGTGCGGGCCCTGGGCCGGGTACCCACCGGCGTCCCGGACGGCCTGACCCCATGGGGTGAGCACCCCGATCACCTCGTCGAGGTTGTCACCGAGAGCGACGAGTACCGGCTCGCACTGGGCGTCGGTGGCGGCCTCGACCGACTCGCGCAGCGTCCGCCCCGCCTCCGTCAACGCGCCTCCCGCCACGAGGCCTCTGTCCGACAACCGGCCCTCGGCTAGGTCGAGCTGCTCGGCCGACCAGGCTCGGGTGCGGACGTAGGTGCGCATCGGGAGGCCCCAATAGAGCTCCGTGAGCAACCCGACTTCGGTGGCGTCCAGGCCGGCCGACGTCCAGGCCGCCGTATGGGCGTCGCCCCGGTACTCGCGCAGCAGGTCGGCCAGGCGCCAGAGGTCGCCCACCGGGTCGCCCGGCAGCCCAAGGCTGCGCAGCCCGGCGAAGAGTGGCTTGCCCTCCGGCCGCAGCGGAGCCACCGCGTCCGCGAGCAGCTCGGTGGCGCGCCCCAAGCCGGCGGGTTCGGGTCCGAGGATGCGCACGAGTTGGTCGACCGCGCCCCTGGTGCGGGCGGCGCAGATGGTGGGCGCGTCCACTTTGCTCCAGCCGAACTCGACCGCGGGGACGACCGCCTCGGGATTGAACACGGCGAAGGCGGCCGCGACCACCTCTCCGGGCACCTGACCCATGACGGACCCGCGACTCGTGAAGTAGGCCGGACCGTCCGGCAGCTGTACGCCTCCGGCCAGCGACCCCGGGCTGGGGGCAAACCCCAGTTCGGCGTAGGCCGCGTGGCACTCCGGGGAGAAGTACACCTGGCCGGCGAGCGGCTCGAGCGCCATCGCGAGGAGCCTGGTGCGGGCCGCGCGCAACTCGGTCACAATTGCCACCCTACGCGGGGGACGCTCCCTTTATCGTCTTGTCCATGACGGCTGCGGACGAACGGCAGTGGCTGCGCCCCTCGCCGGGCCTGTGGAGGATGCGCCGGGCAGAGGTCGCCACCTTCACCGCCGTGATGGCGGCGATCCTCGGTCTCATCTTCTTCGCCACGCTGGGCGGTCTGGCCGCCCTGGTCGCTCTCGCCGTCGTCTTCGCACTGGGTGCCGTGCTGTCGTGGTTCGTCCGTCGGCGCTACCGCGCCTGGCGCTACCAGGAGCGCCACGAGGACCTCATCGTCGCCCGTGGCGTCATGGTGCAACGGCTCTCCGTCGTGCCCTACGGGAGGATGCAGTTCGTGGAGGTGACCGCGGGGCCGATTGAGCGGCTCTTCCAGCTGTCGACTGTCAAGCTGCACACCGCGGCGGCGGCCAGCGACGCTCGCATTCCCGGGCTGGAGCGGGCCGAGGCCGCCCGGCTCCGGGACCGGCTCACCGAGCTGGGCGAGTCGATGGCCGCGGGCATGTGACGGAGGGCCTCGATGCGGCACCGGCCGGCGAAAGCTGGCGCCGCCTGCACCCGCTCTCACCCGTCGCGCGCGTCGGGCGCCTCCTCCCGGCTCTCGTCTTTCTGTTCCTCGTCTCGACGGTCCACTCCAAAGCAGAGAACAGCACCGCCGAGACCGACTACCTGATCGTCATCACTCTGATCTCCGCCGTCTACGGGTACGTGCACTGGATGGTCACCCGCTGGCGCTTCGAGGGGGACACGCTGCGCATAGAGACCGGGCTCATCCGCAAGGACTCGCGCCGCCTGCCGCTGGCCCGCATCCAGGCGGTCGACATCGTCCGTCCCCTTCTGGCCCGGATGCTCGGCGTGTCCGAGTTGCGGATCCGGCTGGCCGGGTCGGGATCGACCGACGGAAAACTGGCCTACCTTGCCGAGGCGGAGGCGGCCGAGCTCCGCCTGGTTCTGCTGGCACGACACCGCGAGATCGACGTGGCTGTGTCGAGCAACACCGGACTGCCCATGGCGAGCGTGACCCTCGGCCGCCTGCTGGGCTCGGTCCTCCTCTCCCTCGTGACCATCGTCCTGATCGGCACGGTGGCGTCATTGGCGGTGCTCGACGAATTCGAACCGCGGACGGCCGCGACCGTGGCGGGGTTCCTGGCGGTCTACCTGGTCAGCTTCGCCGGCGTCGTCTGGCGGCGGCTCTCGGGCCAGTACGGCTTCATCGCGGTGGAGGGTCCCGAAGGGGTGCGCATCAGCCGCGGGCTCCTGCAGACGATCTCAGAGACCGTTCCCTACGGTCGGATCCAGGCCGTTCGCCAGGTCGAGCCCCTCTTGTGGCGGCCCTTCGGGTGGTGCCGACTCGAGGTGGACGTTGCAGGAGCGACGGCGCGCAACCAGCGGGGCGAGGGCACGAGCGTCGTGCGCAAGGCCCTCTTGCCCGTGGGTTCCCAGGAGGACTCCTGGCACCTGCTGGCGCGCCTGCTCGGAGGGCCCGATCCACCGCGCACACGGCCGCCGCGGCGGGCCATGCTCAAGGCACCCCTGAGCTTCCACTTCCTGTCCGCCGGCCAGGACGGCGAGCACGCCGTCTGCGTGACGGGGCGCATCAATCGCGCCACGACCTGGGTTCCCTTGGAGAAGTCACAGAGCATCCGGCGGGTCCAAGGGCCGCTCCAGCGGCCGCTCGGCCTGGCCACGGTGCACGTGGATGTCGCCGGGAAGCGGGCCAGGGCCGAGTTCCGTGACCGGGAGGTGGCAGAGGCGGACCGGCTCGTCGACGAGCTCTCCGAGCTGAGCCGGCAGGCCCGGATGCATCGCCGGTCCGCGCCGGCGGAGTCAGCCGGCAACGGGCTCGTCGCCCCCTCGGGCTGGTATCCGGACCCCTCGGGCCGGCACGAGCGGCGCTACTGGCACGACGGCCGGTGGACCGAGCACGTCGGCAACGGTGGGAGACGCAGCGCGGAGGCGACTACCCGGGCACCGTGAAGCGCATCGGGAAGTGGTCGATGGACCGGATACCCGGCGTGTAGACGAGCGTGTGGCCCGGCTCGACCTCGTACTCGCCGATTCGCTTGTGCCACTCCCGCAGCGCGACCCGCAGCTCGAGCCGCGCCAGGTGCGAACCGAGGCAGCGGTGGATGCCGCCGCCGAAGGCGATGTGGGGGTTGACATCGCGGTCGAAGCGCACAGTGTCCGCGTCGGGAAATTCGTCTTCATCGGTGTTGGCGGAGCCGATCATGACCATGACCTGGTCCCCGGCGTGGACCGGGCAGCCGTTGAGCTCCGTGTCCTCAATGGCGACACGGGCGATCCCCATGACCGGCGTCTCCCAGCGCAGGAGCTCTTCGATCGCGTTGGGGATGAGCTCGGAGTTCTCGACGAGCTGGCGCCGCTGCTCGGGATGCTGGGCGAGAAAGGCGAACATGCAGTCGAGGGTCGCCGTCACAGTGTCGAGCCCGGCGATGAGGAAGAGGAAGCAGATGTCCAAGATGTCCTCGCGGCTGAGGCGGTCGCCTTCGACCTCGGCGGCGAGAAAGTGTGACAACAGGTCGTCGCGCCGCTCGAGCTCACGCTCGTCCAGGATCTCGTTGAAGTAGTCGTAGACGGAGTCCGCGATCGTCTGCTGGTAGTCGCTGGCTTCCTTGGACCCGTACAGCTTCCCGGTCACGTGGTCCGGGCGGATGATCCCGTCCTTCATGATGAGGAAGCGGTCGAGCTCTTCGAGGGGTAGGCCCAGAAGCGTGAGGAAGACCTGGGAGGGGAAGGGGATGGAGAACTCCTTGGCGAAGTCGACCTCACCACGGTCGACGAATCCGTCGATGAGCTGGTTGACGAGGCTGGAGACCTCGTCGTCCAAGAGCGCCATTTTTCTGGGAGCGAACAGCGGGTCGAGCAGCTTGCGGAACTTCTTGTGCTCCGGCGGGTCGATCTGCAGGGGGATCATGGGGCGCTTGTTCTTGAGATCGACGGCGTCCATGTTCGACGAGAAGATCTCGGGATGGCGGAGCGCTTCCATGATCTCTGCTTTGCGCGAGAGGAGGACGCCCTTGCCCGTGGGCAGGTCCAGCGGCATGACGGGCATCTCTTCGCGCATGAGCTTGAAGACGGTCTGAGGGTTGGCAGCCATCTCCGCGTCCATGCCGGCCAGCGGGTTCTCCCCGTATCCGGCTTCGCTCGACGTCTGGGTGTCACTCATGTGGTTTCCTCCGTTGCGATCTGCAGGATGCGGTTCAGGGACTGCACGAGCGAGGCCTCGTCGGACTCGGGGATGATCCAACTCGCCGCGAACAGGCGGACGATCACGTCCACCAGGTCTTCACGGCCGACTGCCCCGGAGGCCACGGCGGGCACGGCGTCGAGGGCGTCCCCGAGCCGCAGGACGAGCTCCGCCCGTAGGGCCGGGAGGTGGTCGAGGAGATAGCTCATGACGAACCCGGACTCCGACTCGAAGAGAGGCCGGCAGGGGTGGGAGCGGATGAACTCGAAGGCGAAGGTCATGAAGGCGCCGATGCGTTCCTCGGGCGTCCGCACGGCGGCCAGCACCGCGTCGAGCCCGAGGCTGAAGCGCCGCTCGTCGTAGTCCGCCGCGCCGGTCAACACGTGATCCTTGCTCGGGAAGTAGCGGTAGAGGGTGCCCCGCGACACGCCGGCCGCCTCGGCGATTTCCCGCATGCCGAGTCCGCGGACGCCGCGGCGTCCGATCAGGCCCAGGGCGGCGGTGAGGATGCGCTCCTCGGTCGGGCTGAAGAAGCGGGGCGGGTCGGCGCGCAGACCTGCAGTGGCAGCGACGTCGTGGAGCTGGAGCGTTGCCGTCATGCTGGGACATATTAGACACTTTCTGTCCCTTTTGTCTCGGCTCCGCTACACGGCCGTGTGCAGGCCGCGGCGTCCAGAGGAGCGACCGGCCGAGGCGAGGCTCAAGCCCTCGTCCCGAGCCTCCGGCGCCGGACCGAAGGAACGACGAAGAGGGCGACCAGGGCCACGAGGCCGGCGAGGGTGGCGACGAGTCCGAGATCGTCTGCCGCCGACCGTCCGTAGCTCAGCGTCACGTCGTGACTGGTGGGCACCACCACCATGAGGTTGGGCGTCACCCGCCAGGGCCCGTCGGCGCCACTGGCGTGCCAATTGGGGAAGTAGGAGACCTTGACCAGCACGGGTGTCCCCACCCGCGAGACGTGGAAGCTGATGGTGGAGTCGGTCTGGGACACTGCGGTGACGCTGGTCGTCGCGACCGGCTTGACGGTCGGGCGGATGTCGTTCACGGGCGTCCGAGGCCACGATGCCGGGCCATCCTGGGCGAGCTCCACGTTCCAGCGACTCGGATGGGTGTACCACGCCAGTGCCGGCCCTTCGTCACTGGCAGTGCCGAGCCAGCTCGAGGGGGCGGGCTTCACCCCGTCGAGGACGACGGGGTCGTTGCGAAGAGGCGTGACGAGCGGGGAGTCCTTCACGAGGTAGACGTTCCAGGTGGTGTGCGTGAGCGTGCCGCTGTAGTTGTAGGTCCACGGACCCGTGCGGGCGACCAGCTCGAGGGCAGGGTCGACGGCCGCTTGTTGTTCGACTGTCGGCGTCTCGGCCATGAAGTACTTCACCCCCAGCAGCTGCAGGTGTTGGACGCCGAGCGCCACGTCGACCGGCCCGTACGGGAGATCGACCTCCGGCTCCGAGGGTGCCGCGGAGAGCTCGGCCTGGTTGATGAAGTGGTAGGGCGTGGTCGTCGAGGACTCGAACAGGAGGCCCTCCATAGAGTCGATGCAGCCGTTCGTCCAGTACGGCAGGAGCATCAGGGACTCGGGGGTCCCGAACCGGTTCTCCGAATCGCTGTACTCCCACATCGCGCGCCCACAGCCGTCGCGCCTCCCGACTTCTTCCATCGTCTGCACGACGGAGCGGTACTCGGGATACGAGGGCTGGTTCTCGTACCCCTCGTAGTTGTATTGCGACCAGTTCGTGACCTGATTGGGTCCCGCGTGGACCGAGCGACGACGGCTGGAACACGAATGGCGGGACGACCACGATCAACGCGCCGAGCAGGCCCAGGAGTGCACCACTGACCGCGGCCGGACCCCAGCGTGGGGAGGGGGACCGTGGAGCGACCGCATGAGGGTCCTCGACGTCGGCCCACGGTGCCGCCTGTGCGGCAGCCTCCCAATGCCGATCTCGTGCCCTCCGCCACCACTCGGCGACGGCGATGCAACCCGTCCCGAACGCCCAGGCCGCCATGAGGTACACGGAGATGAGCCACAGGGGCAGGAGCCGCACGTTGTAGAGGCTGCCCTGTGGATCGAGTGCCGTCGCGAGCGCCGATGCGACACCGAGCACGGTCAACGTGATGCCGAAACGGCTCCGTACGAAGAAGGCGGTGATGGCCCCGAGCCCGGCGAGCACGAGTGCCCAGGTATCGGCCTCGCGGAAGTACTGCCCCCAACCCTCCACGTTCTGGTAGCCCATGGACGTCGTGTAGGCGTGCTCGAGTCCGAAGGGGACGAGCCACCATCCAGAGAGCAGCAGGCCGATGCCCACGGTCGAGGCAGCCCACCACACGGTGCGCGTCGGGGGGACGGGTTGGGCCGTCTCGTCGTTGCGCCACAGCGCAAGCCTCGAGTCGGCAATGCCCCAGCGGGCAGGCAGGAGCTCGATGATCGTCAGAATGCCGGCGCCGCCCAAGGCGTACATTCCCGGGACGATGTGCGAGAGGACGCAGCCGGCCAGCACGACCGCCGCCCACCCGCGGTATCTGCCCTCCCGGACGGCACACGCGAAGAGGCCCAGGAACAAGATGGCGAGCGAGAGGCTGAACGAGAACGCATACTCCCCCGCCAGCGTCGAGAAGAGGTTGCCGCCGTAAATGGTGAACGTGTAGTCGAAGAGGAACGGCAGGGTGGCCGCGGCCAGAAGGGCTGGAAGTGGAGGACGCAGGCGGAAGAAGCGACCACAGGCCCACGCACAGACTGGGAGGAGGACGGATCCGAGGATCGTGCCCATCTTGAATGCGACGTCGTAGGGGATGACCCAGCCGCCGATCGCGATGAAGAGGTCGGGCAACGTGAAGTAGAAGGTGTAGAGGGGGAAACCGTCGTACCAGCCCGGGTCCCAGCCAGTCAGGTGGCCGTGGCGCAACAGCATCTCGAGGTACTTGGGCATCGCGATGTGCGCGCCCGTGTCGCCTCCGGTGGTGGTGGTGTTCGTGAACAGCAGGTTCAGGTGGAGCTGCGAGATCGTCACGACGATGACGGCGGTGATCGTGATCACGGTCACGGCACCGGGTACCCACGACGCGCTGCGGCGGGACGCGCCGGGCGGTCTCGGCGCTGGCTCGGCCGGGGGCGGCTCCTGCACGTTCACCACGTCGGCTCCGCGCAGTTCAGCCACGTGCAACCGAGTCCGAGCAGGCGCGGTCCGGGGCGTCCCCGCCACCGCTGTCGTTCCGCCACATCGGGTTTACGTTACCGGCCGGACCTCCGCTCGAGGGCTCGGCCCACCGGCCCCAGCCGACTCTTCACCGGCCGCTGCTATCCACCCCGACCAGGGCTGGAGCGAAGGGCGCGCGCCTTAGTCGACTTCCTAGAGCTCGCGCTCATTGTTGTCGAACTCCGCCCGATCTTCTGCAACGCCGACTCGTCGCCCTGCGACTTCGAGCCTTTGAACCACGTGCGCGCACTGATCAGCCAGTAGCCACCGGAGAAAAACGTCACCCCGAGCGGCTGCCGTTCTTCACAGATCCGCCGGCCGAGGCCGACGCGAGTGTCCTCTCGCCGTCAGGACATCTCCGCCAGAATCTTGGCTTTCTGGTCGTTGAACTCGGCCTCGGTCAGGATGCCCTGATCCTTGAGGTTGGCGAGCTCCTTGAGCTTGTTGATCAGTTCGTCGGAGTCGGGCGCAGCCTCCACCGGCGGCGGTGCGGCAGCCTGTTGTGGGGCCGCTGCAGCGGCATCTTGCTGCGCGTACTTGTTCTGCTGGTGGCGGTTGACCCCGCCGGCCACGACCGTCGCGGTCCCGGCGATCACGGCTGTCCTCCCTACCGTCCGCATCACTGGTCGGCGTCGCATCATCGGCATGGTCGTTCTCCTTCTCTTTCCTTCTTCGATCTCTGGGTTCTCAGCTCTTGAGCGCCTGCGCCAGCTCTTCGAACGCAGCCTCGACGAGGTCGGCCGGGATACGAGCACTGTCGACCAGCACGCCGCCGGACCCGCGCAGCGCATCGGCCAGGGGTTTGGCCCACAGGTCCTCCCACACGATGACCAGGGCAGCGTTGTTCTCGGGCAGGTTGGCGGCCACGTGGTCGAGGTCTTCGGTGTTGACCAGGCCGCCGACATCGCCCTCGATGTCACCGAAGGCCGCCAGCTCGTCCATCTGGTCGAACTCGAGGCTGACGGTTTCGCCCTGCTCGTCCTTCATGACGAACACCAGGTCGAGGATCCTGACCACGTCGTTCGCCACCAGCTTCCCGATCTCAGGGACGATGCTCCCGTTGAACTTGTTGCCCGGGAAGGCGATCACCGTGTAACTCACTGGTCCCATTGTCATGGTGTGTCTCCTCTGTCGTTGCTGCTCTGGTGCCGTTGATTGGTCGCTGCCGCCGCCCGCTCAGGTGGAGGCGAGGACCTTGGACTTCTGCGCCTCGAACTCGGCGTCGGTGATGACCCCCTTCGCCTTGAGGTCGGCCAGCTTGGAGAGCTGGTCGGCCACGCCGTCGCCGCTCGCTGCTGTGCCGGCCGTCTGCTTGACGTAGGCGTCGAACGCCTTCTGCTGCTGCGCCGCCTCCTGCGGCCGCCCGCTCGTGCATCTTGTCGCCGCGGGCGATCAGGTACACGAAGACACCCAGGAAGGGCAGGATGATCACGAAGATGCACCACAGCGCCTTGGCGCCGCCGCCCATGTCATGGCTGCGGAAGATGTCGACGAACACCGTGATCAACAGCCAGATCCAGATGATGAAGAGGAAGAAGTACAGCATCGTCAGGAAGAAATCGAGGATCGGGTATTGGTAGGTTGCGGCAAGCATGGCGAGGACTCCTTCTGTGGTCAGATGGTGACTCGTTGAGATGGCCCCACGGTCACGCGACTATGCAGCGTGCAGCGTACAACTCCCTTACGATCCCACAACACGGTCGAAAGTCCCAATCCCGACAGCCGCGGGAGGCTCAGATGCCCGATTCGGCGTGGAGGCGGCCGCTCTTGCACGCAGTGGCGAACACCTCGTAGTCCTGCTCGTTCTGGTCGGCATAGGACTCGGCGAACTTGGCCAGCGCCTTCTCGAAGGTCGAGTTGTTGCCCAGGTAGGCCGCGATCGCGATCCGGTCGCCCGAGCGGGCGTGCGCACGGGCCAGGGTGTGGGCGCACAGCTCCCCGTAGGCCTTCATCCCGGCCGGGAGGGCGTTGTCCGTGTCGACCGATCCCTTCCAGTCCTGGAGCTGGCGCACGTAGTAGTCGCGGGAGACCCCGTCGAGGCCCTCCGTGCGCTGCCAGCCGAGGAAGATGTCGCTGGCCGCCTGCATGAGCCGCTGGCCCGCGACGACCCGGGCGCCGTGGTTGTCGTACTGGCTCTTCTTGGTGAACCGCTCGAGCACCGAGGCCTCGGCCTCCTTGGCCTGCAAGAACAGGACGTCATCGGGACTGGGCCCGTGCAGGAGGAGGATCCAGGCCCGGGTGCCGACACTCCCGACCCCGACCACCTTCCGGGCCAGATCGGTGAAGTGATACTGCTCAATCAGGTGCCGTCGGTCGGTCGGCAGGCTGGCCCGGTAGCGGCGCAGGAGCTCGTGGAACAGCTCGAGCTGGGCTTCCTTTTGCATGTCGGGGAAGAGCTCGTCGGCCGGGACGACGAGGGGCGGGTCGCTGATGATCCGGCGCTCGCCGTCGACGACCGTCGTCAGCTTGTCGAGCGCCTTCATGGTGTCCTTGGTCCGGGCTTTGGCGACGAGCTTGGTCGCGGTGGCGGCCATGCGTGTCTCGGCCTTCGAGCGCGTGGCCGCCGCCTGCGCCGCCAGCAGCCGGAGCACGTTCTCGATGTCGACGTGGGAGTACCAGACCTCGAGGTTGGACATCCCCGCCATCTCCCGCATGGCCTCCCGGTACACCCGGCCGAGGCCGACGATGGACTCCGTGCGCACGGCCTTGGCGAACCCCAGCACGCGGGCAGAGACCACGACGCTGGCCGCCAGCCGCTTGACGTCCCACTCCCAGGGCCCGGGCAGGGTCTCGTCGAAGTCGTTGCAGTCGAAGACGAGGGAGCGCTCCGGGGACCCGAACACCCCGAAGTTGGAGAGGTGGGCGTCGCCGCAGATCTGTGCCGTGAGGCCGGAGCGGGGCGTGGTCGACAGGTCCGAGGCCATGATCAGCGCCGCGCCGCGGTAGAAGGTGAAGGGCGAAACCAGCATGCGGCCGTAGCGGATCGGCACCAGTTCGGGGACCCGGGACTTCGCCTGCTCCTCGAGCAGGGCGACCGGATCAGGGCGATCCGGCGTGGGCTCGAAGGTGGCATGGCTGTCCCTCGGCACCGCGGCCCGGGCCTGCTTCCCCTTCTCCTTGCTTTCCGAATCGCTCAGATGGCGGACCACCTTGGGAATCGGGCCGTCCGCCGTGCGGATCACGTCTTCGATCGTCATGTCTCGGCTCTCCTGGCGGGCGCGCCACGGCGCCATTCCCCGTCGACGAGGCTACGCCTCGTGGCAGGACTTGGCCCGGGGCCGTTGGTTCCAGACACTCTCCATGACCTTCGGCCCTGCACCGCCCCCCGGGATGGGGCCACAATGACAGGAGTCGCGCACGCGACCGGGTCCCGAGGACGGCCGGATACGAGGGGGCGACGAATGACAGTGGACCACCAGGGCCCAGGCGCAGCGGGCGAGGCGACCTCGCCGGATGGCGACCGTCGCGGCCGCTGCCAGGTCTGAGGCAGAGCCGGCGCCGCCCACCGGACGCCGGCGCGAGCGGGTCGGCACTGCGATCGCCCGCCTGATCACTGTGATCCGCACCGGTGACGACAAAGCCGTCGAGCAGGCCGTCCTCGAGTTGAGCCGGCGCCGTCGCTGGCTGGCTCCCCTCGGTCTTGTCGTGGGTGCCTTCCTGATGCTGTTCCAGGGGCTGAAGCTGCTGTTCACGAACTGGCGCCTGACCTTGGTCCAGATCGTGCCCGCCATGTGGATCTGGCTCGCCATGCTCGACCTGAAGGTCCATACCCTCCACGGCAAGGAGTTCCACGTGATCTCGGGTCTCGTCCTGATCCCGTGCGTGCTGGCGGTCACCGCCCTCACCGCCGCCAGCTTCTACCTCAACGCCGTCTTCGCCTTCGCCATCTCGGTGCCCGGCAAGCCCCAGATCCGTCCGGCGTTCGGTCTGGCCCGCCGCCACCTGCGGGTGATCCTCGCCTGGGGCTGCGGCGTCGGCCTCGCGCTGTCCTGGTCCTCGCTGATCGTCACGAGATGGAACCATTGGCGCTTCGTCGTGGCCCAGAGCATCGTCGTCGGCGTCATGATGCTCTGCTACCTGGCCGTGCCGGCCCGCCTCGTCGGCATCAAGCAGACCGGGTCCCGGAGGGACAAGCTTGCCGCGACGATGGTCGGCGGTGCGGTCGGTGCGGTCGTCTGCTCGCCGCCGTACATGCTGGGACGGCTGGGCATCTTGATGCTGGGTTGGGGCAGCGTGGTGTTCTGGTTCGGCATCGTCTTCATCGTCATCGGCGCCGCGCTGCAGACCGGCGCCACCAGTGCCGTCAAGGCGGTGAAGATGTCGGCCAAGCTCGTCGGCGCGCCCGCCACCGCCCCGACCTCGTCCGGATAGACAGCCCTCAGCGGCGCACCCGGGTGCGCGCCAGCCGTCCCGGATCCGCGGCCGCGGCCGCCGCGGCCGCCCGCCAGGTGGCGTAGCCCCCGTCGAGGTTCCGGGCCCGCCGGCCCAGGTCTTGGAGCAGCATGGTGGCGGTGTGGCCGCGTTGTCCCACCTGGCAGTAGACCACGAAGGGTCCGGGACCCAACGTGTCGAGGCGGTCGCGGAGCGCGTCGAGTGGCACGTTGACGCTGCCCGGAACCACGCCGTCCGCGTATTCGGCCTCCGTGCGCACGTCGACCAGCGTCCAGCCACAGGCGACGAGGTCCTCGACCTCGTCGGCCTCCACCACGTCACACTCGCCGGAGATGAGGTTCTCCGCCATGTAGCCCAGCATGTTGACCGGGTCCTTGGCCGACGAGAACTGGGGGGCGTAGGCCAGCTCCAGGTCGGCCAGGGCATCCGCACGCAAACCCGCAGCCATGGCCGTCGCCAGCACGTCGATCCGTTTGTCGACGCCCGCTCCCCCGACGCCTTGTGCACCGAGGATTTCGCCGTCCTCCGGGTCGAACAGCAGCTTGAGCGCCATCTGCTCGGCGCCCGGGTAGTAGGCGGCGTGGCTCATCGGATGCGAGTGCACGACCCGGTACGGCCGTCCCGCCTCCCTGAGCCGGCGTTCGTTCCACCCCGTCAAGGCGGCCGTCACCTCGAAGACCTTGAGAATGGCCGTGCCCTGCGAGGGCGCCGGCCGGACGGGGCGCCCGCAGATGTGGTCCGCCGCCCGGCGCCCCTGTCGGTTGGCGATGTTGGCCAGCGCGATGAGGGAGAACCCTCCGCCGACGGAGTCCTCCTTCTCCACCGCGTCGCCCACGGCGTACACGGCGGGATCGCTCGTGCAGCCGTCGTGGTCGACCGCGATTCCCCCGTGGGGACCGAGCCTCAGCCCCGCCATCTCGGCCAAGCGCACGTCGGGCCGCACGCCGATCGCCGCCACGACCAGCTCGCCGGCGACGGCGTGCCCGTCGGCCAGCACCACGCCGGCGTCGGTCACCTCGGCCACCGCCACGCCCGTCTCGACCGCCACTCCCTGCGCGACCAGTTCGGCCGCCACGAGGACCGCCATCTCGGGGTCGAGCGGCAGCAGCACCTGGTCGGCGGCCTCCACGACCGTGGTCGCGATGCCGCGGTGCGCCAGGTTCTCCGCCGTCTCGAGCCCGACGAACCCGGCTCCGATCACGACGGCCGTCCGCGCTCTGCCCCGCGCCTCGTCTGCCAGCTGCTCGGCATCCTCCACGGTGCGCAGGACCCGCACCCGGTCGAACCCGGGCAACGGCGGCCGCACCGGCGTGGCGCCCGGGCTGAGGACGAGCGCGTCGTAGGGGAGCTCCTGCTCCGGCCCGCCGCCGGACGGCCGGATGGTCACCCGACGACGGGCCGGGTCGATGGCGATGACCTCGGTGCCCACACGCACGTCCAGCCGGAAACGGTCGAAGAGGCGCTCGGGCGTCTGCAGGAGGAGGTCGTCCTCGTCCTCGATCACTCCACCGACGAAATACGGCAGGCCGCAGTTGGCGTAGGACACGTGGCCCGAGCGCTCGATCACGATGATCGACGCGTCCTCGTCGAGGCGACGCAGGCGTGTGGCCGCAGACATGCCCCCGGCAACGCCACCCACGATCACGACCCGCCGGGCAGCCATCTCAGGCCAGCTTCATGAACATGCGCTGGACCTCCTCGAGGGGATAGCCGTCGACCTCGGCCTCCTCGGGATTGGCCAGGCAGTAGGTCAAGCCGGCGGCGACGAGCCGGAAGCCCGCCTGCTCGAGGGCCTTGGTGGCGGCGGAGATCTGGGTCACGACGTCGCGGCACTCGCGACCCGAGTCGAGCATGCGCTCGATCCCCTCGATCTGACCCGCGACGCGGTGCAGGCGCTTGCGCAGGTCATCGATCACTTCCTCAGGTACCTGCATGGCTCTCCTTCACCGTGTCCCGGCCCCGCCGGCACAGTCCCAGCATATACCCCTACCCGTATCCGACCAACATGTGTAAGATACCCCATGGGGTATTAAGGAGGACGCGAGCGTGACATCGACTATCGAGCAGACGGGGACACAGATAGGCGGGGCGGGCGAAAAGGGCGGCTCCGTCCCGGCGTCACACCGGGGCTCCCTGGCCCTGCTCGGAGCCTGGACCGCGACCCACCTCCGGGTGGTCGTGCTGGTCTGGCTCGTCGTGCTGGGCACGTTCGGGTTCTTCGCGGTCCGGGTGGAGCACGCGCTCGCCGGAGCGGGCTGGGAGGACTCGACGAGCCAGTCCGTGCAGGCGTGCACCATCGTCCAGCGCGACTTCTCCGGGCTCGGCGCCACGGCCCTGCAGGTGGTGATCGTGGACCGGCACGCCCCGATCAACGCGGATCCCGTGGCCCGCCAAGTCCAGGCACGGGTGATCGGGACGCTGCTGTCCAACCCCGACGTCTCGACGGTGGCACCGCCGCAGCCAGGGGCCTCGCTCTCGAGGAACGGCCGGACGGCCATTGTCACGGCCGGAGCTGGCGCGGACCCCAACGCCATGGTGAAGGCGGCGGGCTCTCTCGAGGGTCCGCTCCAACAGCTGTCGCGCCCCGGCGTCTCGGTCACCCTCACGGGTGACAGCGCGCTGTGGGCCAACTTCAACGACGCCAATCGTTCCGCCATGCTCCGTTCCGAGATGCTGTCGTGGCCGGTGACGATCGCCATCCTCGTCATCGTCTTCGGGAGCCTGGTGGCAGCCGGCCTGCCGCTCCTGCTGACCATGGTCGGGCTCCTGGTCGCCGCCGGCGCGCTCGTCCTCATCACCGACGTCACGCCGGTCTCCATCTGGGCCCTGAACTTCGCTTTGATGTTCGCCCTCGCCCTCGGCATCGACTACGCGCTCTTCATCGTGGTGCGCTTCCGGGCTGCGCTGGTCCGTAGGGGCGCGGTGCGCGGCGACCAGGAGGCCGTCGTGGCCTCCGTGGCCGAGGCGCTCGACACCGCCGGCAAGGCGGTGGCCTTCAGCGCCCTGACGGTCCTCGGTGCCTTGGCCGCCATCCTCGTCGTCCCCAGCCCGGCCTTCCGCAGCATGGCCCTCGGGATCATGCTCGCCGTGGTCGCCGTACTGGCGGCCACGCTGACGCTGCTGCCTGCGGTGCTCGGTCGGCTGGGCACTCGAATCAACGCCGGGAGGATCAGGCTGCGCCGCCGGGCGAAGGCAAAGGTCGACGGGGACTCTGAGCGCCGGGTCGACGCTTGGCTGCACGCCTGGGGCCGCCTGTTGTGGCGCCACCCGGTCTTGAGCGGGACAGCGGCGCTCGGCGTCCTCTTCCTCGCCGCCGCGCCGGTCATCGGCCTGCGTACCAACATGCCGTCCATCACGATCGTGCCACCGTCCGCCAACGCGCGCGGTCGGCTACGACCAGGTCGTGCATGCCTTCGGGCCCGGTGCACCCGGCACGCTCCAGGTGGTTGTGCCCGAGACGAGCCAGCCGGCGGCCCTCGCAACGCTGGCGCACACGCCGGGCGTGGCCGCCACCGTCGCCGGGCCCAGCCGGGCCGGCTGGGCCTTCGACCAGGTCGTGCCAACGAGCGGGCCGTCGACGACGGCGACGGGTGCCACCATCGACCGCCTGCGCCACGTCCTGCCGCCGGGATCCCTGGTGGGCGGCGCCGCGGCGGAAAACCACGACCTCCAGCAGGCCCTCTCCCGCTATGCCCCGTTGGTGGTCGGCATCCTCGTCGTGATCGGGTTCGTCCTCCTCCTCATCGCGTTGGGTGCGCCGTGGGTGGCGGCCGCCGGCGTCGCCATCACCGGACTGTCCGTCGCCGGCGCGTTCGGCATCGCTCGCCTCATCTTCCAGAACGGCATCGGGTCGGGGCTGCTCGGGTTCCACCCACAGGGTTTCGTCGACGCCTGGGGTCCTATCTTCTTCGGCGCCATGGTGTTCGGGGTCGCGATGGACTACACGCTGTTCCTCCTCTCGGCGGCGAAGGAGCGCTACGAGACGCACACCAACCCCGAGCATGCGATGGTGGGATCGGTCCGCTCCTCCGGGCGTGTCGTGGTGTCGGCCGCGGCAGTGATGATCGCCGTCTTTCTGACGTTCGCGCTCTCCGGGCCGCTGGCGCCCAAGGAGATGGGAGTCATCCTCGCCGTGGCCGTCGCGCTCGATGCCCTCGTGGTCCGGATGGTGCTGCTCCCGGTGATCCTGCGTTTCGGCGGCCACCGCATCTGGCGACGGCCGCGCGCCCTCGACCGGATCCTGCCCACGGTGCGCTTCTCCCACTAGCACCGCCGGCGCCGACGGCGTCGTGGCCCTACGATCGGCGCGCCGCTCGATCGGGGAGGGATTCCATGGCGACGACACTCGAGTGGTTCGGGACCGCCACCTTCCGCGTCCGCGACGCCGGGCTCGACCTCTTCTTCGATGCCTACCTCGACCGCTTGCCCGGCCTCGAGCCGGTCGGACTGTCGTCGGCCGAGGTCGAGAAGGCCGACTTCGTCTTCGTGAGCCACGCCCACTTCGACCATCTCTTCGGCGCCGACGCACTGGCGCTCCACGCCGGAGCCACTGTCGTCGCCTCTCCCGAGTCGGCGCGCTGCCTGCGTGCCTGCGGCGTGCCCGAGAGTCAACTCCTCGTCGTCACCGGCGGCGAAACGGTCCACTGCGGACCGACCACGAAGGTGCGGGTGCTGCCCGCGCTCCACGCGTGCCTGTTCGCCCACAGCGAATCCGACACGTCGGTGCCCTGCCTCGGCGACCTCGACGTCAGCGCACAGCAGCGCGCCGCGAAGGTGGCGGGGCTCTTCGGCGCCATGGACGTCGCGCCGGCGCCGGCGGGACCGGCCTTGGTGGCCATGAACGAGCGGTGCTCGCGCCACGACGGGGGTCAGCTGGCCTACCTGCTGACGACGGCGGGCGGTTCGTTGCTGGTGAGCGGGAGCGCCGGCTACTGGCGTGGCATCTTCGACGGGCTGCGGCCCGACGTTGCGCTGCTCTCGGTCGGCGGCCGCCCCAACGTCGACGGTGAGCCGTTCCAAGGCCCCGCCGTGCGCTACATGCTCGAGCAGGTGCAACTCCTTCGTCCCGGCCAGGTCGCATTCTGCCACCACGACCCGCTGTTCCCGGGCCTCCCCGGCGTCGACATCGCACCCGCCGCCGCGGCGCTGCGGGACCCGACCGTGCCCGCCGGGTACTTCGAGATGGAGTACGCCACGCCGCGCCGGCTCTTCGCCTGACCCATCAGGTCGCCAGTGCCACGGAGCCGTGGCGCCAACGCTCCTTGGTCCGCCGCACCTCGTTGTTGTCGATCTGTTGCATCATCTCTCTGCATCACGGGCAATGGGACTTTGGCCTCTATTGGCACGTCGTCGTCACCGCCACTGTGGGGCGATGGTCGGGGCCCTGATCACCAAGCCGGTTTTGCGCGCCATCGCTGATGCGCATCCCGACGGCAGTGCCTACGAGATCTCGCGGGTCGAGATCAAAGAGGGTTGGGGCAGCGTCGTCTACGTGACGATCTTCGGAGGGAGCGATCCCCAGGGTCACGGCCCGGAGATCCGCGGTGCCGTGGAGCGGGCGCTGAGTCCCCACCGCCACAACGTCCGGCTCGAGACCACGGCCTGAGCTCCGACCTGACCGGGAGGCCCCGCCGTTAGGCGACGAGGGCGTCGGTCAACGCGTGGATCCCCTCGAACGACGCGGCCAGCTCGGGACGCAGGCCGTAGCGGGCAGCCAGGACGGACGGGTCGGTGTAGCTCACCTGTGTGCCCCGCTCGCCGTCGGCCCACACCAGGACCTTGAGCGGAAGATCGAGTGCCGCGAGCGGCACTGCCTCCATCACGGGGGTGCCGGCCACCGGGTTGCCGAAAACGACCAGAGTCGTCTCGCGCAGTTCGAGGCCCACAGCGCGCGCCTCCGCCCGCTGATCGACCACCGCGAAGACCTTGACACCCTTCGACCCGAGCAGCTCGACGAAACGGGCAACCGTGTCTCCCACCGGGCGGGCGCTCTGCTTCGTCACGATGCCCGCGGTGCCGCCCGTCGGGTCGGGATGGAGCTCAACGGGACCGGGCGCGACCACTCCGGCTGGACCGTCGCGCGGATCTACGAGGCGGCGGCCCGCACCGACCGCGCCATGTGGTTCTCGCGGAGCCGCTCGGCCGTCTCCCGGTCCTGCAGCGGCATGCCGATGCCGATCGGCACCGCGGAGGTGCGGTCGTTGCGGCACTGGGGGCACTCGACCACCCACGTCCGGTCCGGACGTTGCGCGATCTTCGGGTAATGGTTCTGCATTGCCGGCGGCGCTCCTGGGTTTCCCTGGGTCGAGCAGAACCCTAGCGACACGCCCGCCGCAGTCAAATTGCGATCCGCGTCGATGGCTCGCGGCAACCAGGACCAACGATCGTTTGACCGGACGTGGCCCGGCGAGACCTGGGATTAGCCTCTCCCCGGTGCCCCCGTTGACCTCTCTGCAGGCCTACCTCGACCGCATCGGGTTGGGCGGCCGCGCCGATCCGGGGCTGGCGGAGGTCCACCGGGCCCACGCCACGGGCATCTCGTTCGAGAACTTCGACCCGTTCTCGGGCACACCCGTCTCGCTCGAGTTGGTCGACCTCGAGGACAAGATCGTGACCCGGGGCCGCGGCGGCTACTGCTTCGAGCACAACCTGCTCCTCAAGGCCGCCTTGGAGTCGCTCGGCGGCATGGAGGTGACCCCCATGCTGGCCCGGGTGCGCCTTGGCCCCGAGGGCTCGCCTCGCCCCCTCAATCATCTCCTCCTGCGGGTCACGGACCGGGATGGCACCTGGCTGGCCGACGTGGGGTTCGGGGGGGGCGGCCTGCTCGACCCGCTTCCCTTCGGGACCGGCACCGAGTCCGAACAATCGGGCTGGCGCTACCGTCTGGTCGAGGACGGCCCCGAGCTGGTGCTCCAGGCGTTCCAGGACGGCGGCTGGACTGACATGTACGGCTTCGTGCCCGAGCCGGCCGAACCCGTCGACATCGAGGTGAACAACTGGTACACGGCGACCCACCCCGGGTCGTCGTTCGTCACGGGCGTCATGGCGGGGTTGCGCAGCGCCGACCGCTGCCTGTCGCTCTTCGTCTACGAGCAGGCCGTGCTGGTAGAGCGTCCGGTCGGCGGGGCGTCCGCGGTGACGGAGGTGCCCCTCGAGGAAGTGCCGGCGATCCTTGCCGATCGCTTCGGTATCCCGGGCGTCACCGTGGGCAACGTCCGGCCCTCATCCTCGAAACAGCCGCCGGCGCCTGACGCCGCCGCCGGATGCACCTCACGTCGAGAGAGCGGCGTCAGCAGGCCGGGCGATGATGTAGATCAGCGCGCCGAGGACCGGGATCATCAGGATGACGATGGTCCACATCGCCTTGGCCAAACCGTGGTGGTCGCGTCGCCGAAAGTTGTCGACGAAGCACCAGATGATGAAGAACACCATCAAGAACACGCCGGCGAACATCAGGAATGTCCAAAACAAGCTGAGCAGCGGCCACGTATAGGCGAGCATTTCGAACGTACCTCCCTTTTCCGGTCCCCGGGCTCAGCCTTGTTGCGACCTCGGCCGGCCGATAGGGCCAAAGGTCCCGAGCGCCGAGGCCGATGTGCCCTGCGCACGGGGAATCAGCTCAGCAGCCCGTAGATGCTCTTGGCGACCAAGTAGAGGCCGAGACCCAGCGACAGGAAGACGATCGTCTGGTCCGTGTGGGTGTTGATCCACTGGAGCAGCCCATCGAGGGTCGCCTTCACTTTGGCGGGGCGGAGGGCGGCGTAGATCTCCATGACGAGATAGCTGGCGGTGCACCAGATGCAGAAGGCGAACACGCCGAAGTATTCCAAGCCACTGGAGAGCTTGGCCTGGGTGATGGTGGCGACGCCGGCGGCCACCAGCACCCACGGCTGCAGCAGGAACCCGAGGCCGGCCGCTGCGAGGGGGTTCACACGGTCGATGCTCGACATCCACTTCGGCTGCTTCTTCGGCTCCGTGCGGGCGGGTCGGGCTCGCCGGCGCACGGCGACGAAGACGAGCACGACGCCGATCGCCAGCTTCAGCGCCAGGGCGGCCGTCGAGGGCGAGCTCTTCGGGATCAGGGGTTCGCCGCCGGTGACGAGCACCGTGACGGCCACGATTGCCACCAGTGTCAGCAGCCACCCGAGGGTGAACCCGAGGCCCTTGAACAATCCCCGCTCGGACGCCAGCAGCAGGATCATTGCGGTCAGCGGGATCGGTTCGAGGGTGACGACGAGGCCGATGAGGAACAAATCCAGGATCATGTCGTCCCTCCCAATCTGCCGAGCGACGACCGTAGCCGGTGCAGGCCGACGGCGTCGGTCCGAACGACCGCGGGGGTGCCCGGCCGCGACGTGTCACATGTGCGGTCGCCGCAAGGAGTTGGACTGGGGGCCACCGGCGGTACGGATCCCCCTTCCGACAACGAGACTGCGCTTCCCGGTCAGAGATCGTGCGGTATCTATTGTCAGCGAACTGCAGTGCCGGCGGCCCCCGTCCATAGCCCGATCATGCGGTGGCCGGCCTGCGGCCGCTAGGGCCAATGGTCCCGTCGGTATCCTGCGACCGTGACCGTATTCGAGCCTTCCGATCCGGGGTCCGACGCCGAGCGGCTGCGCGACCTCATGCCGCTGGTACAAACGCTCGGGCGCGAACTTCTCGTACGCCACCAAAGAGGAGGTGCGCGCCAGGCTTCCGTGGGCGCCAGAGCTCTGCACGGCCGGCGGACTGCTCCACGGTGGCGCGGTGATGGCTCTCGCCGACAGCACGGGAGCGGCCTGCGCCTTTCTCAACCTGCCCCAGGATGCGCTCGGCACCACGACGATTGAGTCCAAGACGAACTTCTTCCGCGGCCTGCGTGACGGGCACATCGACGCGACGTCACGTCCGCTCCACACCGGCCGCACCACCATCGTCGTCGAGACCGACGTGCGCGACCACCACGAGCGACTCGTCGCCCGCGTGCTCCAGACCCAGCTGGTGCTCTCCGGCTGAACGGCGGGTCCGCCACCGCTCGACGCGGGGCCGCCGCCGTCTCTAGGGCGTCACACCCAACCGGGCCCGCACGTCGGGCCCGAGGTCCAACGCGGTCGCCGCCGAAACGGGCATGCGCTCGGGCAGTGTGACTGTGAGCTCGCCCCGCTCGACGGACCAATGGAGCTGCTCATAGGAGCCGACGAGGCGCACCCGGCGCACCCTCGACCCCTCAATCGACTGCATCGTGATTCGCCGCGTGGCTGGCATCCCGAGAACAAGGGCGTAGACGCCCTCGCCGCTCTTCGTGAAGCGAACCGATGTCCCTTCCCTGGTCACCGACTCGGTGATGACCCACGGCCGGCTGCCGTAAATGGCCTCACCGTTCGTGGCCAACCAGTCCCCCAGACCGCGTAGGGGTGCCTGCTGTTCGTCGGGGATCGTCCCGTCGGGCCGCGGGCCCACCCCGATGAGCAGGTTGCCGTTCTTCGACACGACGTCGCAGAACATCTGGATCAGCTCCGTGTCGGTGATGATGTCCTCGGGCAGCTCGTGGCGGTTGGCCCCGAAGGAGTGCCCGACGCCACGGGCCATTTCCCACTTCCGCTCCGACACGGTGTGCAGGACGTCGTACTCGGGAGTCCGAAAGTCACAGTGCATCGGAGTTGAGAAAGTGAGGCGCTTGTTCCGCTCGGGGATGAATCGCCACAGCCACTGCAGCAGAGCGCCGGCGCCGCGCACGAGGGTGTCGGTCAACACGTTGCGGGGGATGTTGGACTCGCGCCAGCGGTCGTTGACCACTCCCTCCTCAACGGTGTTGTAGTAGTACGCGAAGAGCTCGGCGAGGTTGCCGCCGCTCGGCCACGAGATGTCGTTCCACAGCACGGACGGCTGGTAGCAATCGATCAACTCCCGGCAGTGCGCGGTCACGTAGTCGACATACCGGCTGTCGTGCGGGACTGCCAGTACGGCATCGGCGGGCTTGGAGAGCAACGCCTTGTTGTAGGGCCAATCGTAGCCGCCCGAGTAGTAGAGCCCCATGCGCATCCGCTTGGCCCGGACGGCCTCGGTCAGGTCGCCGACGAGGTCACGCCGGGAGTGGTACTCGCCCATGGTGGGGTGTGCGATGGCCGAGGGCCAGAGGGCGAAGCCGTCGTGGTGCTTCGAGGTGAGCACGACGTAGCGGGCACCCGCAGCCTGGCAGAGTTCGGCGATGCCGTCGAGGTTGGCGCCCTCCGAGGCGTCGTTGAAGGTCTTGACGAAGTTCTCGTAGGGGTAGTCGTTGCCGTAGACCTCCGCGTGGTGGCGCTGGGTCGGGCTGCCCTTGATCTGCATGGAGTTGAGGTACCACTCGGCGTACGGGTTCTCCCGCAACATTCGCTTGGGACCATCCTTGACCAGCAGCTCCTGAATGTCGGGCACGCGCGGTGCCCAGCCGGGCACCGAGTAGAGGCCCCAGTGGAGGAAGATCCCCAACTTGGCGTCGTCGTACCAGACCGGCACCTGGTGGGTGCGGACGGATTCCCATGTCCCCTCATACATGGCGATTCGAATTTCGCATGTCAGTGGTCCGCCTAGGCAACTGGTCGCGTGCAATGTACCCACTCGGTGCAACGCGCACGGCGGTGCGGAGCCCCCGCACGCCATCTGGGCGTCCCATCACGGCGTATCGGCGCGTCCAACGTCCACCTTGACTGCCACCGGACGCCCGCGCCGGCCGGGGATTGCTCGTAGTCTCAGGTGCCCATGGCCGCCCTCCTCGAGTTCTGGGTGTTCCTCCCTCAGATGCGCCTGACCATGGAACAGCTCGTGGAACGGGCGCAGGCCGCAGAGGCAGCGGGGTTCGGGGGCGTGGCCGGCATGGACCACTTGGCGCCTCCCCTGGCCGAGGCGTCGCCGATGTACGACGCCATGATCACCAACGCGTGGCTGGCGGCGCAGACCGAGCGGCTCCGTGTCGGGTCGCTCGTGCTGTGCGACTCGTTCCGGCATCCGGCGGTGCTGGCGCGCGAGGCGGTGTCCCTCGACCACGCCTCCGCCGGCCGCTTCGAGCTCGGGATCGGTTCGGGATCGGTGGCTCGGGAACTGGAGACGTTCGGCATCGGCTCGACGGAGCCACGGGTCCGAGTGGGCCGTCTGAAGGAGACGCTCGAGATCGTGCAGTCCCTGTGGGCCGGCGAATCCCTCGACTATGACGGCGAGTATTTCACGCTGCGCGGGGCACAGCAGCGGCCGGGGCCGCTCGGCACCATCCCGATCGTCATCGGGGGGGCGGGCAAGCGGACGATGGAACTGGTCGCGGCGCATGCCGATTGGTGGAACGTCCACATCGGCATCCTCGACAAGCTCGACGAGATGCGTCCCCTCGCTGGCACCGCCCGCTGCTCGCTGCAAGTCCAGGTCGCAATGGTCCCCGGCGAGACCCAGCGCGACGCGATCGCGGCGACGGCCCGCCGCCGCTTCGGCGACACGCCGATCGTGGGAACGGCGCCCGAGCTCGTCGACGCCTTCGGGTCACTGGCGGACCGCGGCGTGGAGCGGGTCTACGTGTGGTTTTGCGACTTCGCGCCACCTGAGACGCTCGCCACGTTCGGGGAGCAGGTCATCGGCCACTTCGCAGCGAACGACCCGCGACCCTGACACCGCCGACAGCCCATCACCCTGCGGCCAACGCCGGCCCGCCGGACCCCGCCCCGCCGCTGGTCCCCGGCGGCCCGAAGCGCAGCCGGAAAGCGAGATACGCGAACGGCCCGACCAGGATCGGGAGCCAATAGGAGATGATGCGGTAGGCCAGCGTGGCCACGACGGCGTCACCCCCCGGGATCCCCGCCAGGATCAGCAGCGCGCTCAGCCCGGCTTCGACGACGCCGAGGCCGCCCGGCGTGAGAGGGATCAGCGCCAGCAACCCGGCGACGGCGTAGGCCAACAGCACCAGCGACGGGTTGGGCTTGGCGCCGGTGGCCCGGATGGTCGCGAGCAGGGTCCCGAAGTCGAAGGCGAGCCGTCCACTGCTCAGCAATGCGGCCTCCTTCCACCGGCGGCCCAGGACGTCACGGATCCGGTTTCGCTCGAAGACGAGCCGGTCGGAGAGCCCCGTCATGGGCACGGCCTTGCGCTTGAGCCGGTTGCGCGTCCCCTGCACGATCCGACCGGCCCACCGGAGGGGGCCGTCCGTGGCCAGGACCAGTGCGCCGAAACCTGCGAACAGCACGAAGGCTGCGATGCCCAGCAACGCCGCGTGCTGCAGGCCGCTCGCAATCGGCGTGCCCGCGAGGATGGCCGGCAGCACGAAGATCGGCAGCGCCAACAGCCCGCCGATCCCCAGGAGCGAGAAGGCGGTGAGCCCGCCGACCGCCGTCGCGGTGTCGCTCCCCGATGCGGCGAGCATGCGGAACTGGGTCGCTGCCCCAAAGGCGGCGCCACCGGGCACCACGAGGCTGATGGCGTTGCCGGCCAGCTGCGATGTGGCCACTGAGAACCAGGCCTTGGTCCGGAGCGCGATCCGCTGCAGCGCGATGGTGCACGCGAAGTGCGCGACCTGCAGCACGACCGCGAGGGTGAACCAGATCGGGTCGAGGGACGTCAGTTTCGGAAACGACGCGAAGACCTCGGTGAGACTTGGGAACACGAGGTAGATGGTGACGCCGGCCACCACCACCACGACGGTCTTCTTGGCGATGGACCGCCACGGCAGCGGTGACTCGATGTCGCGTTCGAGCTGCGCGGCGAGGCGCCGCGACATCGCGTCGCTGCCGGCACCACCCACCTCTGCGTCAGCCGCCCGGGCGGCCTCCTGGTCGGGATCGTCGTTGCTCGCCACCGCGCTGCTCTCGGTGACGAGCGGAGCGCCTTCCTAGCTGCTGGCGAGGATCTTGGACTTCTGGGCCTCGAACTCGGCGTCGCTCAGGACGCCCTGCGCCTTGAGGTCTGCCAGCTTGGAGAGCTGCGAGGCCGCGTCGCTGCCGGACGTCCCTGCCGCCTGCCGGACGTACTGATCGAACGCCTTCTGCTGCTCCGCCGCCTGTGCAGCAGCCCGCTCGTGCATTTTGCCGCCGCGGGCGATGAGGTACACGAAGACGCCGAGGAAGGGCAGGATGATGATGAAGATCACCCACAGCGCCTTGGCCACCCCGCCCATGTCGTGGCTGCGGAAGATGTCCATGAACACCATGATCAGCAGCCAGATCCAGATGATGAAGAGGAAGAAGTACAGCATGGTCAAGAACGCATCGAGTATCGGATAGCTGGAAGCAAGCATCAACAAACTCCTTGTGGTCCGTGGTCGGCGAGTACCCCGCCCCTGCAACCCCCTGTTTAGCTCGGTTTCCCAAACCAGCGCTGGGATGGGCACCGCCGCCCCGGTGGTCGGCCGTGCCGCCGTGTCCGCCTGGCGACCGTTGCCTGGCGGGGTCCAAGGTGGTGACCTTCGGCCCTGACCTGCCTCGATGCGCGTCACCGAGAATGGCCGCGGGCCGCCCCCGCGCTCCGCGGCGCACCGAGAGGGGCCAGCGAGGAGGGATGGTGGTGCCGATGGACGAGGAGGCGCAGGAAGTTCCCGACCGGGCGCTCACCGACGCCGCATGACACACGGTCTCAACCTGGGCGCCCTCGCAGTGGTCTCGGCGTCTTTCGTCGTCTGGGGGCTCGTGTCCGCGCGCTTTGAGCGCTGGAACGTGTCGGCTCCCATCGCCTTCGTCGTGTTCGGCCTCGCGGTCACGCACGGTCCCACCACCCTGGTCCACTTCAACCTGCACTCGTCCACCATCAGGTCGCTCGCCGAGGTGGCGCTGGCGCTGGTGCTCTTCGCGGACGCCTCCAGGGTCAACGCGCGCCAGCTGCGGGCCGACCTGGCACTGCCCGTCCGCCTCCTCGGCATCGGACTGCCCCTCACCATCGGAGCCGGCGCCGCCCTGGCCGCCGGACTCTTCTCCGGCGCCGGGCTGTGGGTGGCCGCCGCCATCGGCGCCATCGTCGCTCCGACCGACGCCGCGTTGGGGGCGTCGATCATGGAGGACGAGCGCGTTCCCGCCGGCGTCCGCCGTGTGCTCGAACGTGGAGAGCGGCCTCAACGACGGCATCGCGACCCCCTTCGTCAACCTGTTCCTGACCGGCGCGGCGTCGGCCGAGGCGGTGCACGGCGCGTCCTCCCTGACCATGGCCGCGGCCGACCTGCTCGGTGGGGCCGGCATCGGCTTCGGGATCGGTCTCGCCGGTGCGGTGCTCCTGGCCCAGGCTCGCAAGCACCGCTGGAGCGCGGCCGGGTTCCGCCCCCTGGCCGTGCTTGCCCTGGCACTCTTCGCCTATTCGTCGTCGGTGCTCGCCGGCGCCAACGGGTTCGTGGCCGCCTTCGTGGGCGGCATGACCTTCGGGACGGCGTTTCCTCGCCACGATGACGAGCTGCTCGAGTTCTCGCAGGAGGCGGGCACCCTCATGTCCCTGCTGGTCTGGTTCGTGTTCGGCGCCGCCATGCTGATCCCGGGCCTCGACGGCGCCACGTGGCGTGACGTGGTCTTCGCGGTGCTCGCCCTCACCGTTGCCCGGATGATCCCGGTCGCGCTCTCACTCGCCGGCACCGGGCTCGACCCCAAGACGATCGCCTTCGTCGGGTGGTTCGGCCCCCGCGGCCTGGCCAGCGTCGTGTTCGGCCTCATCGCCGTCGACACGCTCGCCGCGTCCGAAGCCAGGGTCGTCCTGGCCGCGGTGACCGTGACCGTCGCCTTGAGCGTGCTCCTGCACGGCATCACCGCCTCGCCGTTCGCCACCCGCTACGGAAGGGTCGCTGACCGCCTCCACCGCGAGCGCCCCGAGCACGTCAGCTCGCTTCCCCTCACGACCCGCTCGATGCAGCGGCGGAGCATGCTGTCGCGCGGGAACCCCGCATGAGCCATGTGCGTCGACCACGCTCGATGTGCCACGCTCGTCGGTCGACGAGGTGACGACATGACCGACGACGACTCCGACGATCCCCGCCACGGCGTGCCACGCACGGTGCTTCCCATCCCGGACCGTCCCCATACCGGGCTCGTGACCTACGACGCCAAGGATCCCGACACGTCCTTCCCGCCCATCGAGCCGCTCCGCCCGCCTGCCGGCGCACCCAACGTGTTGATCATCCTGCTCGACGACGTCGGTTTCGGCGCCGCCGGCACGTTCGGCGGTCCGGTCGCCACACCCACGGCCGACCGCCTGGCGGCACGCGGCTTGCGCTACCGGCGCTTCCACACCACGGCGCTGTGCTCGCCCAGCCGGGCCGCCCTGCTGACGGGGCGCAACCACCACACCGTCGGGATGGGTGCGGTGGCCGACCTCGCAACCTCGGCTCCCGGGTACACCTCCATGCGGCCCAACACCTGCGCGCCCCTGGCCGAGATCCTCCGCCTGAACGGCTACGCCACCGCCCAGTTCGGCAAGTGCCACGAAGTGCCACAGTGGGAGACCAGCCCCCTCGGCCCGTTCGACCGCTGGCCAACGAGCTCGGGCTTCGAGCACTTCTACGGCTTCGTGGCCGGAGAGACCCACCAGTACAGCCCCGCGCTGTACCAGGACACGGTGCCGATCGAGCCGCCGGACGACCTCCGCTATCACTTGACCGAGGACTTGGCCCAGCGGTGCGTCGGCTGGATCCGCCAGCAGAAGTCCCTGATGCCCGACAAGCCTTTCTTCGCCTACATGGCACCGGGAGCCACCCACGCTCCGCACCACGTGTGGCCCGAGTGGGCCGACCGCTACAAAGGGCGCTTCAACCTGGGCTGGGACCACCTGCGTCGGGAGACCTTCGAGCTCCAGAAGCACCTGGGCGTGATCCCACCCGATGCCGAGCTCACCGCACGGCCGGATGAGATCCCGGCCTGGGACGACATGCCGGACCAGCTGAAGCCGATCCTGGCCCGCCAGATGGAGATCTACGCGGGCTTCCTTGAGCACGTCGACTTCCATATGGGCCGGGTCGTCGACGCCGTCGAGGAGCTCGGCCTCCTCGACGACACGCTGATCTACTACGTCGTCGGCGACAACGGAGCCTCCGCCGAGGGGCAGCTCAACGGCACCTTCAACGAGCTGTTCACGTTCAACGGCATGGCGGCTGTCGAGACGCCGGAGTTCCTGGCCTCCAAGCTCGACGCCCTCGGCGGGCCGAACGCCTTCAACCACTACGCGGTGGGCTGGGCCCATGCAATGGACACGCCCTATCAGTGGACCAAGCAGGTGGCCTCACACTGGGGAGGGACACGGAACGGTCTCGTCGTGCACTGGCCGGCCGGGATCGCGGCCTCCGGTGAGATCCGTGACCAGTTTCACCACCTGATCGATGTGGCGCCCACCGTGCTGGAGGTGGCACACATCCCCGAGCCCACGTACGTGCATGGTGTGATGCAGCACCCGATGGAGGGTGTGTCCATGTGCTACTCCTTCGACGACGGGGGGGCGGCCGAGCGGCGCGAGACGCAGTACTTCGAGATGATGGGCAACCGAGGCATCTTCCACAAGGGCTGGACGGCCTGCACGAAGCACCGCACCCCGTGGGAGGTGGGCGGCATGCTCCCCTTCGACGAGGACACCTGGGAGCTCTATGGTCCCGACGACTGGACCCAGGCCCACGACCTGGCGGCAGCGCAGCCGGACGAGCTGCGCGACCTGCAGCGGCTGTGGCTGATTGAGGCGAGCCGTCGCAACGTGCTGCCGCTCGACGACCGCTCGGTCGAGCGCTTCCTGGCCTCGTTGGCGGGGCGGCCCGAACTGGTGACGGGCACATCGCAGATCCTCTTCGGCGGCATGCACCGGCTCTCGGAGGGCTCGGTCATCAGCGTCAAGAACCGCTCACACGCGGTGACCGCCGAGGTCGAGGTGCCCGAAGGCGGCGCGTCGGGAGTGATCATCGCCCAGGGGGGAGCCTTCGGGGGCTGGTCCCTCTACGCGATTGCCGGCACGCCGCGCTACTGCCACAACCTGCTCGGGCTGCGCCGTTTCGTTGTGGCCGGCACAGAGTCCGTACCGCCGGGACGGCACCAGGTGCGCATGGAGTTCGCGGCCGACGGGCAGGGCCTCGGCATCGGCGGGACGGTGACGCTCTACGTCGACGGATCGGCCGTGGTCAGCGGTGCGGTCGAGGCGACGGTGCCGCTCCTCTTCTCGGGCGACGAGACCACCGACATCGGGAGCGACCTCGGCACTCCTGTCAGTGACGAGTACCCGGCGCGGGGCAACGAATTCAGCGGCACCGTACGGTGGGTGCAGATCGACGTCGACCAGGAGAGCGCGGACCACCTGGTCCACCCCGAGGACCGGCTGCGCGTGATCATGGCCCGTCAGTAGGCGGGCGGCGGTCGTCCTCACACGGGAGGTGCAGTGGCGGGGCTGACCATCCCTGTCCATGTCGCCTTGCCACGGGCAACCGAATGGCAACCGGGCGTGGGACGAGCATCGACCGAAATTGAACTGTGACGTGGTATCAAGGGCGGGTAACACATTGCTGAAGCCGGACCTGCACGACGCTGGGACGGCGAGGGGGAGACGACGGGTGCCGCACGCGGGAGCGCCTGAACCGACGAGCGCGTCGACGATCCCATCGTCTCTCGGCGAAGTGGGCTTCCTGGCCCACCTCTTCTTGCACCTGCCCGACGGCATCGTCATGGTCGACGGAGCGGGGAAGGTCGTGTGGGGCAATCGCTCCGCCGAGCAGATGTTCGAGCGCTCATTGGACGATTGGCAGGGTCAATCGGGTCTCGCCCTGGTGCACCCGGACGACCGGGAGTTCGTGCTGCGTGCACTCACGAGCGTCCAGGGCAAGGACGTCGGCACACCTATTGAGATCCGGATCAAGGCGGCGTCGGGATGGCGCCTGGTGGAGATCGTCGGAACCACAGTGGACTGGTTCGGCGAGAGTGTCGTCCTGCTCTGTCTGCGCGACCTCACTGAGCGGCGCCGGTTCGAGCTCGCGGGCGGGCGCGAAGCTCTCTTCCGTTCACTCGTGCACAACGCTGCCTCGGTGATCATGCTGGTGTCGTCCGAAGGGGTCCTCCAGTCGGTCTCGGGCACCATGACGCGTCTCCTCGGACACGACCCCGAGTTGGTGGAGCACCGTCCCCTGGCCGACATCGTCGCGGAGAGCGATCGGGCCCCACTTGACGCGGCACTCGCGGCGGCGCGCGCAGGGACGGCGTCGGGACAACCGGTCACCACCCGGATCGGGATGCTGCGCCACGGGGGCCGTGGCGTCGTCCCTTTCGAACTGAGCATCGTGAACCTGTTGGACGACCCGACCGTCGAGGGCCTCGTGATCTCCGCCCACGACGCCAGCGCGCAGGTGTGCGCCGAGCTCGAACTCAGTGAGGCGCTCTCGCTCCTCACCGCGACCTTGGACGCCACGGCGGACGGCATCCTGGTGGTCGACTCGGCGGGGAAGATCACCAGCTTCAACCGCCGGTTCGCCGAGATCTGGCAGCTCCCCGAGGACATTCTCGCGAGCAGGGACGCGACGGCCGCGCTCGACTTCGTCCTGGGCTACATGGCCCATCCCGAGGCATTCGTGGCCAAGGTCCAGGAGCTCTTCGCCAAGCCGGAGATGGAGAGCTTCGACACCCTCGAGTTCACCGATGGCCGCGTCGTCGAGCGCCAATCCCGTCCCCAGCGGGTCGACGGCCGGGTTGTGGGCCGGGTGTGGAGTTTCCGCGACGTCACCGATCACAAGCGCCTGGAGGAGGAGCTGGCGTACCGGGCCTTCCACGATTCGCTGACCGGGCTCGCCAACAAGGCGCTCTTCCAGGACCGCCTCGACCACGCCCTGGCACGCCTGGAGCGGAGCAGGTCCCACCTGGCGGTCCTGTTCCTCGATCTGGACGACTTCAAGACGGTGAACGACAGCCTTGGTCATGGCGAGGGGGACCACCTCCTGCGCAGGGTGGCGACGACGCTCGTCGGGTGCTTGGGCGCGTCGGACACCGCGGCGCGGCTCGGCGGGGACGAGTTCGCCGTCCTCATCGAAGACGTGCAGTCCCAGAACACGATCACGTCGCTGGCCCAGCACATCCTCGACGCGCTGCGGCCGCCCGTCCGGCTGGGGAGCAAATCCGTCAGCTCGGCCGTCAGCATCGGCATCGCCTTCAACGAGCCCGGCACCACGAGCGAGCAGCTGCTGCGCAACGCCGACATCGCCATGTACAAGGCCAAGGCCCTTGGGAAGGACAGGTTCGAGGTCTTCGCAGACGAGATGCACGCCTCGGTGCTGGAGCGCCTCGAGCTGGAGGAGGAGCTGCGCGAAGCGATCCGCAACGGCGACCTCGCCGTGCACTTCCAGCCCATCATGGATCTCAATGCACACAGCGTGGTCGGGCTGGAGGCGCTCGTCCGGTGGTCACACCCGACGCGAGGGCTGATCGGCCCCGGCGTGTTCGTGCCGCTGGCCGAGGAGCTGGGTCTCATCGGTGAGATCGACTCCTTCGTGTTGCGCTCCGCATGCCGGCAGGCCCGCCAATGGCGCGACGACTACCTGGGCAGGCCGGACCTCATGATCAGCGTGAACCTCTCGGCACGCCAGCTCGTCGATCCGTCGCTGGCGGACAGGATCGCCGCGCAGATTTCCGAGTGCGCCTTCGATCCCCGGTCGTTGATCCTCGAGATCACCGAGAGCGCGATGCTCACCGATAACGATGCCACCGTGCACAACATGACCGCACTGCGGTCCCTCGGTGTGCGCATCGCGCTCGATGACTTCGGCACCGGCTACTCGTCCTTCTCACACCTCGACCGGCTGCAGATCGATATCGTCAAGATCGACAAGTCGTTCGTGCAGGCGCTGGGCTCGTTGGACGACCGGCGGGGCCTGGCGGCTGCGATCGTGCAACTGGCGCGGACGCTCGGCTACCAGGTCATTGCCGAGGGGGTCGAGGAGGCCGACCAGGCCGAGAGCCTGCGCGCCCTCGGGTGCGGTCTGGCCCAGGGATACCACTTCTGCAAGCCATTGGACGCCAAGGCCACGGGCCTGTTGCTCGGTTCGTACGACTCGCTCGTGCCGATGCTCGAGCGTCGCCGGAGCGCCTGAGCGGCCCTGCCGCCCGACAATGGGGGTGCGGATGGGACAACATGGAGCCATGCGCACTCGGGTGCTGACCGTCCTCTGTCTCACGGCGCTGGCGACCGCCCTACTCCCGGGTGTGGTCGGGGCCCGCACGCCGGCACCTACCTACTACGTGTCGCTCGGGGACTCCTACTCCGTCGGCTACCAACCCGGGCTCGGGTCCACACCCGGCTACACGGTGTACGTGGCCAGGAAGACGAACCTGAAGCTGGTCAACTTCGGCTGCGCGGGTGCCACCACCACGTCCATCCTCACGACCATCGGGTGTCCCGCCGTCCTGCCCCACACGGCCGGAGGGACGACCTATCCGACGACGACGCAGATCGCGGCCGCCGAGGCCTTCCTCACGGCCCACCGCGGGCACATCGGGCTCATCACGGTCTCCATCGGGGGCAACGACGTGACGGCGTGCGCCCTCAAGGCCAACCCCATCAGCTGTGTCGGCGCGACGGTGAGCGGCATCAGCACCAACGTCACTGCCCTGGCGTCGGACCTACGCAGCGCGGCGGGATCGAACGTCCCCATCATCGGTCTGACCTACCCCGACGTGATCCTGGGCGGCTTCGTCTGGCCCACGCGTCCGCCTGCAGCATCAACGGTCTCGTTGGCCAAGCTGTCGGTGACCGCCTTCAGGTCGCTCATCAACCCGACCCTCGCCAAGGCGTACGCCGAGTCCTCCGGCGGATTCGTCGACGTGACGGCGGCCACGGGCGCCTATACGTCGCTCAACCGGACGGTGAACACCAGGGCGTACGGACAGATCCCGGTTCCGGTCGCCAGCGTCTGCGCGCTGACCTGGTTCTGCGCACAGGGCAACATTCATGCCAAGACCCCCGGCTACACGCTCATCGGCAAGCTCGTGGTCGCCCGCTACCGGACCATGCATCGGGCCTAGCGACACACGGTCGCATGGCCCTCATCGTCCTCGTCCACGGCGCCTTCAACGAGATGTGGGGTCCCGCGAGCTCCACGCCCGCTGGGTCCCCGCCCTGCGCGACGGCTTGTGGAGCGCGGGCACCGACATCGAGCCCGAGCACGTGTCCGTCTCCTTCTACGGCGATCTCTTCCGGCACGACCCCGAGTCCGAGGCGGCACCGGACGAGGCGGTGCGCGCCGGGGTGGCCGACATGCTCCACGAGACGCTCGGGGACGACGTGTTGGCCACGCTGTCGCAGGCCGCAGGGAAGGCGACGTTCGAGCGCACGGTGGACCTGGTCGGCACCCTGATGACCAAACCGGAACTGCGACAGAGGGTCCAGCGCCGGGTGGCAGAGACGGTGCAGCCCGACACCCGCATCATGGTCGCCCACTCCCTGGGCACCATCGTCACCTACAACGCGTTGGTGGCCCACCCGGAGTGGGAGATCGACACGTTCGTCACACTGGGCTCCCCGCTCGGGTCGGCGATGCTCGTCAAGACCATGCTCCAACGCGACGAGGACGGCGGCCCGCTCTGGCCCGGATCGGTCAAGCACTGGGTCAACATCGCCGCCGTCGGCGATCACGCCTGTGCGGAGCCGCGGCTCTCCACCGTCTTCGGTGACCGCGTCGTCGACCGCCTCGTCGACAACGGCCACCGGGCCCACGACCCGCAGCCCTACATGAACAACCGGACCACCGGCTCGGTGCTGGCGGAGGCGATCGCTCGATCGCGCTGACTGCGGGTGGCATGCCCGCAGACGGCGTGGGACACTGACCGCCCAGCGTCGTACGGACATCGGGGGTCCGCGCATGAAGGCCTTGCAGGTCACAGCTCATGGCCAGCCGGGCGAAGTCCTCGCCGTCCGCGAGATCGACCGCCCGGAGCCCGAGGCCGGCGAGGTCCGCGTCGAGGTGGCAGCGGCCTCGCTGAACTTCAACGACATCGACCGCTGCCGGGGGAACCTGGTCTCGGTGCCGACACCGCCGCCGTTCACTCTCGGCATGGACGTCTGCGGTGTGGTCGACGCCGCCGGCGAGGGCGCGGAGTCGTGGCTCGGCAAGCGGGTGGTCGCCATCACCAAGACGGCGCTGGGGGGCATCGCCGAGTACGCCATCGCCCCGGCCGTTTCGGTGTTCGAGGCCCCCGAGCAGCTCGACGACGCCGAGGGTGCCGCGTTCATCCTCCCCTTCCAGACCTCGCACCTGGCGCTCTTCCGGCGCGGACGCCTGGCCGCCGGCGAGACACTGGTGGTCCACTCGCGGCGCGAGCGGGCTGGGCACGGCCGGCATCCAGCTCGGCAAGGCTGCCGGGGCGCGGGTGATCGCCGTCGCCGGCGGGCCCGAGAAGGGGGCGCTGTGCACCGAGCTCGGCGCCGACCTGGTCGTCGACCATCGCACCGAGGACTTCGTCGAGGTGGTGCTGGGCGACACGGAGGACCGCGGCGCCGACGTGGTCTACGACCTCACGGGGGGCGAATTCGTCGAGCGTTCGTGGCGCTGCACGGCCAGGGGCGGGCGCTACCTGGCCGTCGGCTTCGCCGACGACGACGCCAACGGCATGACCGGACGCCCGCTGCGCATGGGCTGCATCGGCAACATCGACATCGTGTGCGTCATGGTGGCCTGGGCCGAGGCGGTCGATCCCGGCATGCGCCGCTTCGGCTTCAACCCCTTCGGCCGCGACGTGGCCGACGAGATCCACACCGATCTCCTCCGCTTGGTGGACAAGGAGCTGATCCACCCCTATGTGGGCCGCCGGGTCTCCATGGAGGAGGCGGGCGCCGCGCTCGACGAGCACGAGCACCGTCGTAGCCTGGGCCGGACCGTCGTCGAGGTGTCCGCTTGACCGACGTCGCCTACACGTGGCGGGACTCGGAGCTGCGGGCTCTCCCGCTGCGGGCGTTGAACGGGGTCGGCGCCCAATTCGAGCGGTTCGGACGGACCCTTCCCTCACTGAAGCCCGAGTCGGTCATCGCAACCGCAGTGAAATCAGCCGGCTCGGACGGCCTGGGGAGCGACAGCTTCCGCGAACCGCTCGAGGTGTTCCTCGGGGCCTGCGAGGCCGAAGCCGACCTGAGCACCTTCGGGCGCATCCTGGTGTCCAAGATGCTCGCCGGCTCGATGGCCAACCGCATCGCACTCCACGACTGGGCGACGGCCCATCCCGAGGTGCGCGACGAGCGGATCGCGGGCCCGTGGGTCATCGTCGGGCTGCCGCGCACCGGCACCAGCCTGCTCTCGATGCTGCTCGGGCTCGACCCCGTGGCGCGGCCGCTGCTGCAGTGGGAGGCTTCCCACCCCATCCCCCCGCCGACACTCGAAGGGGCCGACGAGGATCCGCGTATCGCGAAGGCGGCCAAGGACCTTGAGGGCCTGATGAAGCTCAACCCGCCGCTCAAGGCGATGCACCCCTTCGGGGCCACGATGCCCGAGGAATGCGTGGCCCTCTTCATGTACGACATCCGCTCGCTGGCCCTCGAGACCCAGGCCCACGTCCCCACCTACGCGCGCTGGCTCGAGCGTTGCGACATGGCGCCGGCCTACGCGCAGCACCGGTTGGCGCTCCAGACCCTGCAGTCCCGGCAACCGACCGAGCGCTGGGTCCTCAAGACGCCCTACCACCTGTGGCACCTCGACGCCCTGCTCGCCGCCTACCCCGACGCCCGCATCATCTGGACCCACCGCGACCCCGGCCCGGTCGTGACCTCGCTGGCCAGCCTGGCCAACGCCGGGCAACGTCCGCTCACCCGCCGCAGCGACCCCCGTCCGACCGCCGACGAGTGGAAACGCAAGTGCCACTTCGCGCTCGACTCGGCCATCGCGTTCGACGAGAAGTCCGATGGGGTCTGGTGCCAGCACCTCCACTACGACGACCTCACGGCGGACCCCACCGAGGCGGTCTGCCGGCTCTACGCCCAGTACGGGGGCGAGGTGACCGATCTGCACGCCCGTCGCATGCGTGCCTTCCTCGAGCACCGGCCCAAGGATGCCTTCGGCAGGCACCGCTACGACCCGGCCGACTTCGGCTGGGCCTATCCGGAGTTGGCCGAGGAGTTCAGGGAGTACACCGACCGCTATCAGGTCCCGTCGGAACTCCGCTCCTGACCCGCCACGGGCCAGAAAACCTAGACCCGCCCGCGACAGGACTCAGCTGAACGTCAAGACCCGCGCCTGCCGTTCAGTCCGCTGCCACCACTCGGCGAACTCGCCGGCCACCATCGGCGCAGCCCAGTAGAACCCCTGTGCCGAGTCGACGCCCAGTTCGGCCACCAGCGCGCGCCGCTGTGCATCGCTCACCCCTTCGACGACGACCCGCAACCCCAGGACACGGCTCATCTCGACGATGGCTTTGACGATCGGCAGGGAGTCGTCAGCAGTACCGAGTCGCTGGGTGAAGGAGCGGTCGACCTTCAACGTGGTGACTGGCAGCGTGTGCAGGTAGGCGAGGGAGGAGTAGCCGGTCCCGAAGTCGTCGATCGCCACGCGCAAGCCGAGGTCCTGGAAGCTCTCGAGTGAGCGCCGGGTCGATGTGCTGTCGGTCATGACCGCCGATTCTGTGATCTCGACCGTCACGCGGCTCGGAGCAATGCCGTGGCTCTGGACTGCCTGGCGCACCATGTCGACGGTCTCGGCATCGTCGAGCTGCCGGGCCGACAGGTTGACCGCCAACGACTCCAAGCGGGGCCCGTCGGCCTCGGCATCCCAGGAGGCCAGTTGGGACAGGGCCTGATCGAAGACCCAGTGTCCGATCGGGATGATCAACCCGGTCTCCTCCGCCACGGGGATGAAGTCGAGCGGTGAGACGAGCCCGAGCCGCGGATGGTGCCAGCGGATGACGGCTTCGGCGCCGACAGGCCGTTCGCTCACGGGGTCCACCGCCGGCTGGTAGCGCACCTCGAATTGTCCCGAGGCCAGCGCCTGGCGGAGCTCGGTCTCCATGGTGAGCCGGAAGACCGAGCGCCGGTGCAGATCCTGGTCGAACAGCGCATAGGTGTTCCGCCCCGTCTTCTTCGCCTGGTACATCGCCGTGTCCGCGTCCCGCAGCACCATCTCGGGCTCGGCCCGCGGCCCGGGAATGACGATGCCGATGCTCCCCGTCACGGTGAGGTCGTGGTTCCCGGTGCGGACCGGCTGTTCGAGCACCGCGAGCAGCCGCCTGGCCGCACCGATCGCGTCGTCGACGGACTCGATGTCGCGCACGATGAAGACGAACTCGTCGCCGCTGAAGCGTGCCGCCGTCTCACCGGCACGGATGGCGCGTGGAAACCGGTTGCCGACCTCCTTCAGGACGGCGTCCCCCGTCTCGTGGCCCAGGCTGTCATTGACGATCTTGAACCTGTCGAGGTCCAGGAAGAGCACCGCGATCTTCCTGCCGACCCGGTGACCGCTCAATTCCAGCTTCAGCCGATTCAGCAGCATGGCGCGGTTCGGCAGGCCGGTCAGGGTGTCGTGGAACGCCAGATGGGTCAGTTCGAGCTGGGCGTCCACCTCCTCTGTGATGTCCTCGACCGTCGTGACGTAACCCTCTTCTCCATCGGGGCCTTTCGGGGCGGCCGACATCCGGACGTGGCGGATCTCTCCATCGGGTCGCCGGATTCGGAAGCTGGTGACGACCCGCTGTCCGAGGGGTCGCGCCGCGTCGATGAGACGGAGCAATTGGTCCCTGTCCTCCGGGTGCACTGCGTCCTGCCACCCCGCGCCCAGGAACTCCTCGACGTCCCGGCCGCAGATCTCTGCAATGCGTGGGTTGGCGTAGTACACGCCGCCTCCTGGCGGGGTTTCGAGGATCCCGATGGGGGCAGCGTCCGCCAGGGTCCGGAAGCGGTCCTCGGCAGCGTGCAGCGAGGCGGCATTGCGGAGGCGCTCAATGCCAAAGGCGAGCTCCGAGGCCAATTCTTCCATCAAGGTGATTTCGGGCGAGTCGAACTCGTCGGGCTCTGACGCATACATGCCGATGACCCCGATGACCTCGTCGGCCACGATCAAGGGAAGCGCACAGCAGGAGCGGAGGTCATCAGCATGCGTTTCTCCGCGCACGCGGGCGAAATAGGGCGAATGCCGCAAGTCGTTGACCACCTGGGTCCGTCGCTCCCGCACCGCCGCTCCCGACGGGCCCTGACCCCGCTCGTCGTCCGCCCAGCTCAGCGGGACGTCCGGGGCGTCTGCCGGTGCCCCGGTCACCGCGACCGGTCGGATCGTGCGCGCGTCGTCGTGTTCGACGTAACCGACCCAGGCCAGCTGGTAGCTGCCCACCTCGACGATCATCCGGCAGACGTTGTCGAGCAGCGTCGACTCGTCGGCCGAATGCACGACCAGCTGGATGACGGCGCTGAGGGTGCGTTGGGCGCGCTCGAGCCTCACCTGGCCGGTGACGTCGCGGGCATTGAAGACGATGCCGTCGATCGCCGGATGGTCGAGGCAATTCGTCGCGGTGAGCTCGAGCGTGCGCCACTCGTTGTCGTGCGTGCGGAACCGGTACGCGGCAGAGGGGTAGATGCCGGGACTGGCAATGTCCCTCTGGAACGCTGCCGCAGCCGCGTCCAGGTCGTCGGGATGGATCAGTTGCAGCATGCTGTGACCCACGTTTTCGTCCGGGTCGAGCCCCAGCATCCGTGCGCCGGCCGGGTTGGCATAGCGCAGGTTCGCATCCTCGTCGACGATCACGATCAGGTCGCTCGAGCTGGCGACCAGGGTGCGGAAGCTCTCCTCGCTCTCCCGGAGCGTTCGCGTGGTCCTCTCGACCTCCCGCACCGCACGCGCCCGAGCCAACGAGAGCCCGACGAGGAGCGCGATCAACAACCCGACGGCGAGCAGTCCCAGGACGAGGAATGCGACCGGGCCGGCGAGGCTCCCGACGGGGAGGGCGAGACCGGGCCCGGCACGGAAGCGAACGTTCCACGTGCTGAAGGCATGGATGGTCTCGCTGTCCCCCCAAGGCCCCTGTGAGGGGATCGAGCTCGGCCAACGCAGGAGCGCTTGCTGGCTGCCGGAGCCGATCGCCCCGCTGGACACGACGTATTGCACTCCCGGCTGGTGCGGAATCGAGCGCAGCAAGGCGGGGCCGTCGACCATCGCCATGACCCATCCGGCGGACTGGTGGACCCGCTCTGCCGCCGATCGCGGGGTGCCCGTGTAGACGGGCTGCACCAGCAGGACCTTGGTGCTGTATGCCGGGTCGAGCGCTCGTCCGGAGAGGACCTGTTGCCGGCCCGTCGACGTGGCCGCAGCCAGCACCTTCGAGAGGGCGGGAACGGTGCACAGGTCGTAGCCGTACAGCGGGATGGAGACCTGCAGGATCGTCCAGTCGGCGTCGCTGACGAGGCAATACCGAGCGCGCTGTCCGGGCGGGCTGACCGAGTTGACGGCAACCCCGTTGGCCCGCATGAGGCTCAGGAGACCCGGCACCTGGTCGTTCGTGACCGAGAGCACGATGCCGGCACCCTGCAGCCCGGGAAGCGCGTGGAGCCGAAGCCCACCGACTGGAGATACGCGTCGAACTGGGCGTGGGTCACCACTCCTTGGTGAAGGAGCGCTGCGGACCCGGCCAGCAGATCCCCGTACCGCAGGAGGACGTTGGACAGGTCCGACGACGTCTCGTCGGCGTTGGCACGGAACTGCGATCGGGTGTCGACCGTGTTGCGCTGGTGCCAGTACCAGGCCCCGGCGCTCACCATCACGGTGCCGACCAGCGCGGCCACGATGACCGCCACCCACACGCTCCGACCGCGCCGGCTCACACCCCTATTTCGCCGCGAGACCGCGTCGCTGGCCTCTCGTTCTGCCGTCTCGACGCGCGCCGAATCCGCCCCTCTGCCACCCTTATCAATTCGGCAGAATTCGACGGGGAGACAGGGACGAAAGTCCCCTTTCCGTGCACAAGATTCCGGTTCACAGGCGGGAGGTGGCGCAGAATTCCGTCACGGTTCCGCCAAAACGGGCGCAATGTCAGTTGGGACAGCTCAACACCAGGGTCGAGCACATCGCCTCCCCGGACCACCAGACCGAACTGCGTCGGGCTCGACCAGCGGTCGAATCTGGCGGGGCGGACCGCTCACCGTCCAGTGCCGCTCGCCACGGGCCCAGGTCGAGCGCGGCGTAGCGCTGCTGGGTCTGGTCGAGCAGCCGCTCGGTCCAGACCGGGTGCCCCGGCGGGGGCCAGCCGAAGAGCTCCAACTCGCGCGGCGTCGAGCCCTCGACGAAGACCGTCCACTCCAGGCTGATCGAACGGTTCTGCTGGGTGTCGTATCCGACCCAGTCGATGCCGGCCTGCTTGAAGGCGATGGCGGCGACGATGCGGGACCCGGAGCCGGATCCGAAGGGAGCACCCGCGGTGGTAGCAGTCGGACCGGTAGGCGAGGTACGAACCTCGGATCCCCGGGGCGGGCCGCTCGGCGGCGTAGACGCCGGGGTCCATGTTGGGCATGACGACTCCGTACGGATTGTCCACGTGGCTGGTGTCGCGCACCGAGACGAGACGCGGTCGGGTTGTCGTCCTCGGTGACGTCCGTGAGGTAGAGGAACCCCTCGAGGTTCCACCAGGGCGCTTCGCTCCCCGCCGGGAGCCAGGAATGGTTGCGGTCGATGTGCATGGGCTGCTCGTAGTTGGTGATGCCTGCGTACTTGGCACTGGCCTGGGCTTGGTAGAGCCGGATGTCGGTGCTGCCGAGCGCCCGCTCGGCGAAGTCGACGATGGAGGGGTGGACGACCATCCGGTTGAGCGCGCCGCTGCCCGGGAAGGGAAAGAGTGCGCCCCACCGTTGTTGCGCGGGACGGAACCCCGGGCCCTCGTCGGGCCAGACGAACACCTCCTCGGGCTCCTTCGGGCGGCCCCGCCACCGTTCGGTCACGCCTTCGGGGTCGGCGTGGAGATCCTCGGCGCTCGGAAAAATCTGGCTGAGGTCCTCGGCCAGGGCATCGACCTCATCGGCGCCGACGAGACCGTCGAGCAGGACCCACCCCTCCTCGCGCCAGCGTCGCGACTTCGGCTTCGGTGGCTCGCCGCGAACTCACGACCTCATCATTGCTCTGGACCGGCTCGTGCTGCTGCGCCCGGGCCTCTAGTCACGCTCCCCCGGCGACACCTGACCCTCCAGTGCCTTCACCAACAACCGTCGGAACTCAGCCCGCTCGGACACGCTGAGCCCACCGAGGATCTCGTCCTCGATGCTCCCCTGCGCCACCTCCGCGTGCTCGAGCGCCTCGAGCCCGGCATCGGTGAGGTCGACGATGTGGCGCCGGCGGTCGGCGGGATCACGACGCCGCTCCACGTACTCGAGGTCCTCCAGGTCGTTCAGCACCAGCACGCCGGTATTGGAGTCCATGGACAGCTGCTCGGTCATGACCTGCTGCGATGCGCTGGGGTGGTCCCGCAGATAGGCCAGCACGACCATGTTCCGGAGGTTCATGCCCACCAGGTCGACCGAGCTGCGCAGGAAGACGGCCCGGGCCAGCCGGGTCAGCAGGACGATCGTGCCCGTGACGGGCCGAGCGGCTGCTCGGGCGCTCACGTGCCCGACTCCCGACCTGCCCGCATGGCCACTTCGATCATGCCTCTATGATAGTCCCGAAATCATGACTATCCCCGCGATAGGGACCATTCCCGAGCTCACGCCCGCCGGAGACCGCCGGCGCTGGATAGCCCTCGTCGTCGTCTGCCTGGCGATGTTCATGAACGCGCTCGACGGCTCCATCGTCAACGTGGCGCTCCCGGACATCCAGCGCAGCCTGCACTTCACCCAGTCCGGCCTGACCTGGGTGGTCGACGCCTACCTCATCTCCTTCGGCAGCTTCCTCCTCATGGCCGGCCGCCTCGGTGACCTCGTCGGTCGCAAGAAGGTCTTCTTCGCCGGGGTGACGCTGTTCACCCTCGCCTCCATCGCCTGTGGATCGGCCGACAGCCAGGCGATGCTCGTGGCAGCGCGCTTCGTCCAGGGCATCGGCGGGGCGCTGTCGTCCTCGGTGATCGTCGCCATCATCGTGACTGAGTTCCCCAGCCCGGTCGAGCGCGCCAAGGCAATGAGCGCGTACGTCTTCGTCGCGGTGGGTGGCGGCTCCATCGGGCTCCTCGCCGGCGGGGTGCTGACGCAGGCACTGAGTTGGCACTGGATCTTCTTCGTGAATGTGCCTATCGGCATCGCCACGCTGATCCTGGGCCGCATCCTCGTGGTGGAGAACGTCGGCCTGGGCATCAAACAGGGCGTCGACGTGCTCGGGTCAGTCCTGGTGACGGTGTCCTTGATGGTCGGTATCTACGGCATCGTGACTGCGTCGAGCGACGGTTGGGTCTCGGCGCACACGCTCGGCATCCTCGGCGTCGCGGTCCTTCTCTTCGTCTCCTTCATCGTCCTCGAGTCGAGACTGACCAACCCGATCATGCCGCTGCGGATTCTCAAGCTCCGCACGTTGACCGGGTCGAGCGTCATCCGGGGCCTGTTGGCCACGGGCATGTTCTCGACCTTCTTCATCGGTGCGCTCTACCTCGAGCATGTCCTCGGCTACAGCCCCATCAAGACCGGGCTGGCCTTCATGCCGGCGACGGCGGGCATGGCGACCATGTCGGCCGGCCTCACGGCCCGCCTCGTCAACCGGTTCGGCAAAAAGGTGATGTACCCGGCGATGCTCCTCGCAGCAGGCGGCCTGGTCCTGCTCGCCTCCGCGGGCCAGGACGCCGCGCTACTTCCCGAAGATCTTCTTCGCCTTCCTCCTGCTCGGCGTGGGTGCCGGCGCCTCGTTCATGCCGCTGTTGCAGATCGGCATGTCCGAGATACCCAACGCCGATGCCGGGCTGGGCTCGGGCATCGTCAACGTGTCCCAGCAGATGGCAGCGGCAGTCGGCCTCGCCGTGCTGAGCACCATCGCCACCAATCGGACCAAGTCCCTCGTCGCCAGTGGCCACGAGCTGGTCGCACTCCTTGACGCTGGGCTACCAGCTGGCGCTCTACATCGCCGCCGGCTGCGTCCTGGTCGGCCTGGCCCTCTCCCTTCCTTTGCGAACCAACGAGTCGCCCGAGGAGGAGAGGACGCATATCGCCGAGAACATGCAGAACCCGGAGACCTACGAGCATCTCGTCCTTTAGCAGGTCGCTCGGAGACGGCCGGGGTTATCAGTTCGGCTTGCTGGGTCGGCCACTTGCGAAGTGTGGTGAGGAGTTGCTCTCCAGGGGTCCGCTCGAACCATTCTTGAAAATAACCGCGCTCATCAGCTGCTGAGAAAGACGGCCATTGGGAACGGGGGCGGACGTGGGAGTGGCAAGATCGGCGCCGCGCTGATCGACGGCTTGTTGGAGCGCGCCCAGCAGGTGCGGGCGCTGGTTCGGGCCGGTGAGCCCGCAGTGGATCCGGCTGAAGCGGTCGAGGTCGTTGTCGGCCCGGTCCAAGACGTGAACCGCGCTTACGTGCTAGGTGGCGTCGCCGTGCACCCCATGCAGGGCCCCAACCCGTTGAAGTAGGCCGGGATGCTCGGCGAGTCCGTGGGAGGGTTGGTCGGCAGCAGGACCGGCGGCCGTGGCGCCTGGGTGAAGTCGAAGTCCTGGTCCATGTTGCCCAGGATCTGCTGCGTCCTCCCGGACGTCGGGACGGGGATCCGGGCGCCCGTCGGTCTTGCGGGTTCAGCCTGGACCCGCCCAAGAAGTCGTCCTCGATGAACTTGAGGTAGGCGTCGCTCGAGAGCGTCTGGTGGTCGATGTAGCCCGTCTTGGCGTAGGGCGAGATCACCATGGCCGGGACCCGCAGCCCGTAGCCGTTCTGGTCGACCGGGGGCGGCACGACGTTGTCGTAGAAGCCGCCCCAGTCGTCCCATTGCAAGAAGATGGCGGTCGAGTCCCAGTCGGGGCTCTTCATGGCCGCGTTGATGACAGCGGTGACGTAGGCCTGGCCCTGGTGGACGCTGGCCGGCGGGTGCTCGCTGTCGGCCTGCGAGGGGGTGACCCACGATACCGCCGGCAGGGTCCCCGCCTTGGCCGCGGCGAAGTAGTTGTTCAGGGGCTGGATGTTGCGGAGCTGGTGGTCCTTCTGCACGTCCTCGAAGATGGGCAGCGGGTTCCAGATGCCCGGGGTGAGGTAGCTCTGCGCCACCGGCGGGCAGGACACGGCGGCGTCGTTCTCGCAGTCGGGCTGGTCCCCGGTCTGCACGTAGTAGGCCCAGGAGACGTGCTTGTTGTAGAGGAGCCAGGTGATGTCCGTCCAGGCGTTGGTGACGTCGGCGGTGCCGGTGTCGATGGCCTGGTCCACATACCTCTGCATCTGGGCCGGCGTGTACGGGCCCTGGATCTCGTTGACGCAGCTCGACGGGGACGGGTTCGAGCACTTGGCCGACCAGCCCGAGACCAGGTAGAGATGGTCGGGCAGCGACCATGACTTCACCGGCTCGAACATCTGGTCGTCGAGCACGAAGTCCTTGGCGTAGGTCCAGTAGTTCGGGATCTCGGCCGCGGTGTGGTAGCCCATGACGTCCGGGGTGGCCGAGTTCGAGCACGCGGGGTCGGTCGTGTTGGCACAGCCCTTCTTCGCTTTGTCGCCTGCGTGATGAACCCGTCCATCTTCCCGCCGTTGACGTCGACTACGCGCGCTCGGTTCGTTATGGGGTCCGCCACCGTTGACGTCGGCGGTGTCGTGGTAGGGCTTCTGGCATCCTCCGGTCGGGATGGGCACGCACACGGTCGGCACACCGTTGCTTCATCGGGATGCCGTCCGCTCCCGGGAACGTGCCGAAGTAGCTGTCGAAGGACCGGTTCTCCTGCTCGATGACGATGACGTGCTTGATCTTGTGGATCCCCGTCGGGACGATGTAATGGCCCGTCGGTCCGCCGCTCACTCTTTCCGTAGGGGACGCCGACGGCGATGGCGTACTGCTGCACGCGCTGAGCGCCAGAGCCATGACGGCGACACTGCCGATGACGACCGCCCCGACCCTTCCGTTGTGGCTACGCGAACGGGGCCTTGTTCCTCGTGTCATGAATCGCTTCCTTTCGGCGCAGAGGTGAGGTGGAGAGCTTCGGGCGTCGATGAAGCAACCCATGCCGTGCCGTCGGCGGGGTAGAAGTTGCAGTCGTAGCCCCCGTAATAGAGGCGCCCGTCACGTCCTCGGGTGCCGCGGCATCGTGGCGCCCGTGGCGGGAGAGTGCGACCTTGGTCTGCACGATGGACTGCGCTCCCTTCGTCTCCCACCTTCCCGTGGTGGCCGTGACGGCCTTGGAGGAGGTGCGATCCTGCGAGCGCGACAAGACGGCCACCCTTCACGAACGCCCGGAGCCGCTGCCTTGAACGCCCGCTACGTTCTGGGCGGTCGACGAGACCTGAGTCAGGCGAAGGCCGACGCTGACCGGCTTGGTGGCGATGCCGGTACGGCTCCCCGTCCCGAGCTGCCCACTCTTGTTGTCTCCCCACGCCCAGAGCCGGCCGAGCCGGTCGATGGCGTAACTGGCGTAACCGCCGGAGCTGACCTTGACGAAGCTCACCCCCTCTGGCACGTCGACCCGCAGCGGGACGGTCGAGCTGACCCTCGTGCCGTTGCCGAGCTGACCCCGGTCGTTGTCACCCCAGGCCCACACCGTGCCGTTGGCCAGGATGGCGACGGTCTGGCCGTTCTTCGGTCCGCTGCCGCCCTGGAACACCTGTCGCGCCGCGGCGGGCAGCGCGACCTGCACCGGCACATCGCTGTTGGTCGTGGTGCCGTCGCCGAGCTGACCGGCAGCGTTGTAGCCCCAGTCGTAGTAGGCGCCGTTGCTGAGGACCGCCCCCGAACCCTCCCACGAGGAGGTGAGCGCCGTCACTCGCGTCGTGCTCGGCAGGCCGACGACAGGGGTCGGCATCGGGCTGCTCGCGGTCGATCCGGTCCCGAGCACGCCGTACTCGCCTGAACCGCAGGCGTAGACCTTGCCCCCCGAGTAGAAGAGTGAGTGTGTCCGTGCTCCGGTGGCCAGGGCGACGTCGCTCAGCGGGAGCTCGGTCGGGCGGAGCTGTGTGAGACGGGACAGGCAAAGGTCGCCGATGGCGTTGAGGCCCCACCCCCAGACGTGGCCCTGCGAATCGATGGCCAACGCGCCATCGAAAGGCATGGGGTTCGCCAGTGCGACGATCCTGACTCCGGCGGGAAACTGCACCTTGACCGCTCGGGTGGAATATGCCGGGGACGCCCCGTTTCCGAGCTCGCCGTAGCTGGCGACCCCCCAAGCCCATACCGCTCCGCTCGAGGTCAATGCGTAGCCGTCGGAGTTGGACGTGGCGATCTGCACGACCTGACCGCTGATTCCGCGGACAGGAGTCGGGCGGTCGAGCTGCAGCTCTCTGATGGCGCCCCGGTTCCCGACCACACCGAACCTGTAGACGACGGTCGTCGAGGGGGGTTGGGCACCCGAGCTGGCGGAGCCACCCGCGACGACCACCAGAGCGACGAGCACCAGAGCGACGAGCACCAGAGCGACGAGCAGTGCCAGCGCACATGCACGCAGAGGCCGCTGGTGCTCGGTGGTGGTGGCGAGCCGCATGTACGAAGTATCGGGAAGCGGGCACCAACTGTCAACTGAGTTTACAGTTTGCTAACATCTCTCGCGTGATCTCTGACAATCCGACCTCGGATACCGACGCCGGAGCCAGCTCACGGACTCGGCCGTCATCGGTCGGTCTCGGGCCGGCGCTCCGGCGTGCCTGGCTCGGCTATCAGCTTCGACTTGACGCCGCCATGGCCGATGCGGGGTTCGGCGAGCGAAGGTTTCCCGATGGGCGGGTGCTCCGCTTGTGCTCGGGTCACACGGGATCAACGATCTCGGCCATCGGGCGCGAGCTCGGCATCACCCGCCAGGGCGCCAGCAAGGTCGTGGCGCACCTGTGCGATCGTGACTACGTCGTCGTCACCGACTCGGCGACCAGCAGAAGAGAGAAGTCGGTCATCCTCACCTCCCGCGGGATCGACTATCTCGAGGAGCAGCGGGCAGCAGCTCGGGCGATTGAGATGGAGTTGAGGGCCGAGGTTGGGGAGGCGGGATTCTCCGCGCTCTTCGCCTTGCTTGACGCTCTCGACGACGGTGAGAGCGAGCGGATGCGCACGTACCTCCAACGCACGACGAGTACCTAGGTCCAGTCATCGAACAGCTGTAGCCACCGGCGTACAGCGACGCGCACCTTGAGACGGTCGGCCTAAGGCACCGAGCCACTCGTGGGCCGCCGGGTGATGGCCGCCGACCGCTGAGGTCAGACGCAAAGTCCCCACTTGACGGATGTCGCTCCGGTCGCCCGGCTTCGTCACGATCATGGCCCTGTCCTTCCGTCGGTGGCGCAATGAGGACCTTTCGAGTATGTCGATTGACGAGGGCTCTGATCGATAGTAAGCCCATTGCGGCGTTGTACAAGTCGCAGCAATGCGGTCGGAGGTGGTCCATGAGAAGTCGGTCCGTGTCCCGTACGGCGCACCTCGTATCGGCAATGGCCTTGGTGCTTGGGATACTGGCCGGGGTGACGACGTTGTCGGGCGGTGCTGCTACCACCCCGGCGGCGTCCCCGATGGGGCTCACGCCTCAAAGTGCCCCCGCCGGATACTGGATGGCGGCCTCCGACGGCGGCGTCTTCGCCGAGGGTGCCGCCCCGTTCGAGTGGCTCCATGGGCGGCACTCGGCTGAACGCCCCCATCGTGGGAATGGCCGTCACACCCTCGAGCACCGGCTACTGGCTCGTCGCCTCCGACGGTGGCGTCTTCAGCTTCGGTGATGCTTCGTTCTTTGGCTCCATGGGCGGCACACGGCTGAACGCCCCCATCGTGGGCATGGCCGCGTCACTGACCGGCAACGGCTACTGGCTCGTCGCGTCCGACGGTGGGGTCTTCAGCCTTCGGGGACGCGACGTTCCGGGGCTCGATGGGCGGCACACGGCTGAACGCCCCCATGGTGGGCATGGCCGCGTCACTCGACCGGCAACGGCTACTGGCTCGTCGCGTCCGACGGTGGGGTGTTCAACTTCGGCGACGCGACCTTCCACGGCTCAATGGGCGGTACGCATCTGAATAGGCCGATCGTGGGGATCAGCGGCACGCCGGCCGGTGACGGGTACCGCCTTGTTGCGTCCGACGGCGGCATCTTCGCCTTCGGATCGGCGAGCTTCATGGGATCGATGGGCGGCACACCGCTGAACGCCCCCATCGTCGGGCATGGCCGCCACCGGCGACGGCAACGGGTACTGGATGGTGGCCTCCGACGGTGGCGTCTTCGCCTTCGGAATGCCCCGTTCAGTGGATCGCTGGGCTCTCACGCTCAACAGACCCGTCGTCGCTATGGCGACGGTCGGTCCGGCGATCGGCGGCCACGCGTTGTTGGTCGGGACCTTCGATGGGATCCCGGGTCAGTACCAAACCGTCCAGGCTGCAGTGAACGCCGCCCAGCCCGGTGACTGGATCCTCATCGCTCCGGGCGACTACCACGAGCAGGCCGACCACATCGCTCCCCGTCCGCGACCAGGTCTCACTCGGATGGTATGGCGGTGTCGCCATCCATACCAACGACATCCATCTTCGGGGAATGAACCGGAACTCGGTCGTGGTGGACGGCACCAAGCCCGGTGCCCCGCAATGCAGCAACAATCCCGCTGACCAGGATCTTGGGGTATTGAACCCGTCCAGTGTCCCGCTCGGCCGGAACGGCATCGACATCTGGGCCAACGGCGACTCCGTCGACAATCTCACGGTGTGCAACTTCCAGCTCTCCGAAGACGGTGGAGGGAACCAGGCCGGCAATGGCGGGAACGAGATCTGGTGGGATGGCGGTGACGGCACCGGCAAGATCGGGCTCATCGGCTATGAGGGCAGCTACCTGACGGCGACCGACACCTTCAACGGCGCATGTCAGCGCGGGCCCGCCTTCGGCAACTACGGCATCTTCTCCTCGGGATCGCAAGGTCCCGGGTCTGGAACCAGACCTACGCGAACAACTTCGCCGATTCCGGCATGTACATCGGAGCATGCCAGCAGGTCTGCGACGGCTGGGTCCACAACGCGTGGATGGAGAACGATGCGCTCGGGTACTCGGGCACCAATTCGGGCGGCACGTTGGTGATCGAACACTCCCAATTCGACGACAACATGGACGGGCTCGACACCAACACCCAGAGCGGCGGTGATCCGCCGCCGCCCCAGAACGGATCCTGCCCGTTCGGAGGGATCAGTGCCATCACCGAGACCCACTCGTGCTGGGTGTTCATGGACAACTTCGCCCACGACAACAACAATCCGAAGGCACCGGGGGCCGGATTGTCCGGCGAACCGCTGGGGACCGGTATGACAGTGTCGGGCGCAACCAACGACACCGTCATGGACAACACCTTTACCAACAACGATGCCTGGGGCACGCTGTTCGTGCCCTTCCCGACAGTGACCCCGGTCCGCCCGGAGCTGTGTGCCAACTCGGGTGGACAGCCGTTGTGCTGTGGGGTACTGCGTCTACGACCCCCAGGGCGACGCGTTGCTCAACAACACGTACTCCCACAATGGTTCCTACGGCAATACGACCAACGGTGACTTCGGACAGATCACACTCTTCTGCGGTGAGGGACAAAACTGCTTCGGCGGGAACACCGCCCCGGCCGGCTTTACGCCATCCAACCTCGAACAGGCCCAGCCGCCCTCCAGCTGCGGGACCACACCACCGCAGCCAACACCGGCGGCGAACTGTTCACCCAGGTGGTGTGCGACGCCGGATATGCAGCCCTTCTCGGGGTTTCGTGCACGGGAGCAACTATCCGAGTCCTTCGACCCCCCCGACGATGACGAGCTCCGGCAACCTCCCGTCCATGCCCAACCCGTGCCAGGGCGTGCCGGCGAATGCCTGGTGCGTCGGAGGCAAGCCGGTTTAGGCCAGTTTGCGCGTCGGAGGGATTCAAACCCCCAACCTTCTGATCCGTAGAGCGGTTC
>CAVSLS010000031.1:0-34626 GCA_963728845.1 uncultured Acidimicrobiaceae bacterium | reverse complement strand
CACCGTCCATAGGTCTATTGTGACTAGTACCATGCTTTCTGTACACATCGACCGGTCCGATCCGCTCGCCCTGCACGACCAGGTGGCGGCCGAGATCCGTCGGGCAATCGTGGACGGAGAAGCAGGACCAGGGGAACGGCTCCCGTTGGTAAAGGACATCGCAGCCGTGCTGGGCGTGAACAAGAACACGGTGCTGCGAGCGATGCACCTTCTTCGTGACGAAGGGCTGCTCGAGTTCCGTCGTGGTCGAGGCATCACCGTGACCGGCACTCCCCAACAGAGCGCGGTGCTCGAACAAGTTCGAGCCCTCGTCGAGTTCGCTCGACACCAGGGCTACCGGCGCGGGGAGGTCATCAAGATGATCCAGACCATGCCGTGACAGCGTCCCTCCTCCTTGCACCGAGGGCGAGATGACCCAGCTCATCGAGACCCAAACTGAGCCAGCCCGTGAAGACCCCGAAGCTCTCTTCATAGAGGCGCGACAGCGCCGTCGCCGCAGATGGCTCATCGGAGGAATAGTCATAGTCGTCTTGACCGCCGGGGTGATCAGCGCAGTCGTGATACCCAGTGCGAAGACTGCGGTGCGACCACCGGCAAACAAGGCTACGACGGCAACGACACCACGGACCCCTCCGGTCCCCGCGGGAAAGATGGCGGACCTGGTCTGGGCAGGGAGTGCGAGCCCAGCCGTCGGAAGCTCTAGAAACGCCACGCAGTTGATCCTCGGCGACGCGGTCTCCGGTACCGTTCGCAGGCTTGGTGGTCCGATCATGTTGGGGTGTGGTGGCTGTGCGATCGTCCGGGTCGGCAACTCCCTCTTTGTCGGAGAAGCAGATGGGATCTATCGACTTGACCGCCCTCGGTACCGGGCAATCAAGATCGCAAACGGCCAGATCGTCTTCCCCGCCACGGTCCCGGGCCGACTACTCGTAGCGTCGGCTTCATCCGCAGAACCCCAGGGAGACAATGTCCATCTGATCACCACGACCGGGAAGGATCTCGGGGGACCGTGGCAAACACCCCAGGGGTACTCGATCTCCTCGCCGCCGAGGGCCACCACGGAGGGGATCGTTGTCCAGAAGGTGATCGCCCCTATTAGCCCGAGCGCCTCGCCGACCGTCTCGCCCACCATGGCCATCTGGAACCCGATGACCGGCTCGATAAGTCACGTGTTGGACCTCGGCGCCCGCCTGATCGACACCACGACAGTTGACGGACACACGACCGTTGCGTGGCTGCGAGAATTGCGAGGCCACTGCTTCAACCCAGGAGGGGACTGTCAGCTCGTGTTGACCGACCTGACCACAGGACTCGATCGGGTGATCGCTCCACCGGGCGGCCTAGGCTTCATGGGTGGCGGTGCATTCTCTCCTGACGGCAAGACGCTTGCCGCCTTCGCCCTGGTGAACCACGGAAAGTTGAACAACGACACGATGCAGCTTGCGCTCATCGACGTAGTTACGGGCAAGGTGAGTCCAGTAAGCAAATCCACCGGGCAGTTCGGTGAGCCCTATGGCTTCGCAACCTGGTCGCCCAGTGGCCAGTCGGTATTTTTCGGAGGGGTTGGACAGATCCGTACGTCCTTCCAAGATTTGCGCATCGGGGCCTACCAAATCGGTGCAAGCTCCGCGACCGCCCTACCTTTCCCGGTGAACTACTCGGCCGTCGCAGTCAATCACTGACGGCAGGCAGGGAAAGTGGTTGGCGTTCGGACATAAATTGCATACCAGCTTGCTTGAGCAGAGCAGCAGTGGTGGCGTCCGCGCTGACGGTGTAAAGGCCGACTGACGCGGGTTCCGGTTGACGATCGTCCGCTGACCGGCAACAACCGTCGGGCGCTACAGTGATCGGTCGTGGACCGAGCCGACACCGGTGCAGCCGAGTTCAGCTTCCCCGAAGACTTCCTGTGGGGCGCGGCGACCGCAGCTCATCAGATCGAGGGCGGCAACGTCAACAACGACTCGTGGGCAAAGGAGCACGACCCAAACTCCGGTTATGCCGAGTCGAGCGGGGACGCATGTGATTCGCTGCATCGCTGGCCCGAGGATATCGAGCTCATTGCAGGCATGGGGCTCGGGGCCTACCGGTTCTCACTTGAGTGGAGCCGAATCGAGCCGGCTGAAGGCGAGTTCTCCATCGCCGCAATGGACCACTACCGCCGGATCTGCGCGGCGTGCCGCGAACGGGACATCGTCCCCGTCGTGACCTTCCACCATTTCACTACCCCGACCTGGCTCGCCGAGCGAGGCGGGTGGGAGGCAGCGGACGCGCCGGAGACATTCTCCCGTTTCGTGACCCGGGCCGGCGCCCATCTCGGCGACCTCATCGGTTGGGCGTGCACGATCAACGAGCTCAACCTCATCGGCGTCAGGGCCTACGACCTCGGAGCCTCCTCACCCGGGTTCGAGGACAACTTTGTCCGCCACATGGCGATTAACGAGGCCATGGTGCGAGCCCACCGCCTGGGGGTCGACGCCTTGCGGTCGGGACCCGGCGACTTTCCCGTAGGCCTGACGTTGTCCATGGACGAGATGGTGGCAGATCCGGGCGGGGAGAGCGTGCTCGAAGCGGCCCGCGAGATTCTGGAGGACAGGTTCTTCCGAGCTACCGAGGACGACGACTTCATCGGGGTCCAGTGCTACTCGCGTGTGCACTTCGGACCCGAGGGCCAGGCTCCCAACGACCCGGAAGTGCCCACAACCCAAATGGGATACGAGTATTGGCCGCAGGGGGTCGAGCACTGTGCCCGACGAGCCGCGGCAATGACCGGTATCCCGGTGCTCCTGACGGAGAGCGGAATCGCCACCGATGACGACGCCGAGCGGATCACCTATCTCGCCGAAGTCTTGCGTGGTGTGCGGCGCGCTCTCGATGATGGCGTGGACATACGCGGGTACTTCGTGTGGAGCCTGCTCGATAACTTCGAGTGGTCCCACGGGTTTGGGCCCAAATTCGGACTCCACAGCGTCGATCGGGAAACATTCGCCCGCCACCCCAAGCCCAGCGCATCGTGGTTCGGGGCTGTAGCCAGGGCAAACAGCTTGGTTGCGCTACCAGGCTGAAGGAGCATCCTGCTGAACCGCGGTACCGCAGGCTATGAAGGGATCCCGCGGAAACGCGAATACCGCAAGTTCGCTATGGCTTTGTTCGACGGCGTCGATCTGCGGCCGATTCGGCCCATCGCGTCGTCAAGGCGGTAAGAACGCAGCGCCAGAACGACCAACACCTCCTTCCGAACCTCAACGCAGAACGGCACGTATGGCAGAGCCTCCGGGGATCCCAGGCCGGTTCACTTGGCCAACTTTGCGACTTTTGGACGCCGGGCCTGGCGCAGAGCCCGTTGATCGGCCGGACACCCCCGATACCGACTCCGACCACCGTTGCGCTCGACCTCGCGCTGACAAGTTCACCGAATCGAGTCTCCGCTCCTGGATGACCGCAAGCGCCTGATTTTGACGACGACGACGAGCCGAACCCGCTCGCGACCTCGACGGTAGGATCATGCCAGCGACTCGGCCCCTTTGGGCTCCTATACCTCTGAGGTCGGCGACCCGGCCAGGTCCCAACGAGTGCAGGAGAGCGTCGATGACATCTTCAGTAAGCGCAAAGCCGGCGTCAGAGCCGGAGCATGGTGCGTCACGAGCGGAGAAGAAGGTGGCGATCGTCACCGGGGCGTCGCAAGGGATCGGTGCCGGCATCGCTGCCGCCTTCAGCTCGACGGGTTACGCGGTGGTGGGAACGGCGCTTTCCGTCGAGCCGTCCGCAACACCGGACGTTCTGATGATATCGGGAGACATCGCGCAAGCCGAGACCGCCGAGCTCGTGGTCCAGCAGGGGCTCGATCGGTTCGGCCGGATCGACACGCTGGTCAACAACGCTGGGATCTACATCGGGAAGCCGTTCACCGATTACACCGTCGACGATTACGTGGCGATCACGTCGGTCAACCTCACCGGGTTCTTCCACATGACCCAGCGGGCCATCGCGCAGATGGTCGCCCAGGGTGGAGGCCACGTCGTCAATGTCAGCACCAGTCTCGTGGAGCACGCGGACGCAAGGGAACCGTCGGCCCTTACCTCCCTGACCAAGGGCGGGCTGGAGGCGGTGACACGCTCTCTGGCCACCGAGTACGCCGGACGGGGCGTCCGCGTCAATGCGGTGGCGCTCGGCATCATCGAGACCCCCCTCCACGACCCGGCCTCGTACCGGGAGCTGGCGAAACGACATCCCCTAGGCCGCGTAGGCGAGGTTAGCGACGTGGTCGACGGGGTTCTCTATCTCGAACGCGCGACGTTCGTCACCGGTGCGACCCTCCGTATTGACGGGGGCCGGGCGGCCGGAGGCTAACCAAGACCTGCCGGCCATCGGCGCTGCCAGATCGGATCTTGCGCATCCACGAGCGAAGGAGTTCACGTGACCACGACCCCCATAGCTGACTATGCGCTCCTGTCGGATCGGCACAGCGCTGCGCTGGTCAGTCGGGGCGGGTCGATCGACTGGCTCTGCTTCCCACGGTTCGACAGCCCCTCGACCTTCGGTCGCCTCCTCGACGAGAAAGCCGGGCACTGGTTCTTCGGGGCCACCAACGCGACGGAAGTGACCAGGCGCTACCTGGACCGCACCATGGTGTTGGAGACCACGCTGCGCACACCGACCGGTTCGGTCACGATCACCGACGCACTTGCCATGGGTTCTGGCAACCGGGGACACGAGCTCGGCAAAGGAGCGCCTCACGTTCTCCTGCGGCGCGCCACGTGTACGGAGGGACAGGTCGACTTGTCCTTGGAGTACGTCCCGCGCCCCGATTACGGGTTGAATCATCCATCGCTCGACGCGGTCGACGGTGGAATGGCGGACGTCGGGGAGCGCTGACGGGCTGGTGCTGTCGACATCCGTGGCCCTGACGCTCGACCAGGATCGCGCCGCGGCCTCGGGCCGGTTCCAGCTCGCCCAAGGCGAAAGCATGGGCTTCGCCCTGCATCACGGGAACCAGACCGAGGGCAGTTCGGCCCGGGTCTGGAGCCCGTCGGAGATACACGCCCGGCTCGAAGACACCGTGGCGGGGTGGGAGTCGTGGTCTGAGCTCCACCAGGCCTACGTGGGTCCGTGGCGAGACCTGGTGCACCACAGCGGGCGGGTGCTCCAGTCACTCTCCTTTGCGCCCACCGGCGCCATCTGCGCGGCGGCGACCACGTCGTTGCCCGAGGTGGTGGGCGGCTCCCGGAACTGGGACTACCGCTATGCCTGGGTCCGGGACGCTTCCTTCACGATCCAGGCCCTTTGGGTGGCGGCTTGTCCCGACGAAGCCAACGAGTTCTTCGATTACGTCTCCTCGTCCGCGGCCGGCTCGCTCGACCGGGGCGGCGCCTTGCAGATCATGTTCGGCATCGGCGGTGAACGGGACCTGACCGAGCGGGAGCTGCCGCAGCTGGAGGGCTGGCGGCACTCGGCGCCGGTCCGGGTTGGCAACGCCGCCTGGAAACAACGCCAGCTCGACGTCTACGGCGAATTGCTCAACGCGGTGTACCGCATGTCTGACCACCTGTTCGACGACACCCACCGGGTCGGGCCACTGTCCGACTCGGGCAAGTGGGATACGCCCACCGACCTGGCACCAGCCACGCGAAAGTTCCTCGTGCAGCTGGCCGACACCGCCGCCCGCCGGTGGCAGGAGAAGGACCAAGGAATCTGGGAGATCCGGGGGGAGCCGCGTGATTTCTTGTATTCCAAGCTGATGTGCTGGGTGGCCCTCGATCGAGCGGTGATCCTGGCCGACCGTCTCAACGCCTCCTCTCGAATCGGGTCATGGACGCAGACGCGGGACCAGATCCGTGAGGCGATCGTGACCAAGGGCTGGAGTGACCGGGCCAAGGCCTTCACCCAGTCCTTTGGCTCGGACGAGCTTGACGCCTCCAACCTCATGGTGCCCCTGGTGGGATTTCTCCCGGCGGACGATCCGAGGGTGCTGGCCACGGTCGACGCGACAGAGGAGCGGCTCACCGACCAGCGGGGATTGGTCTATCGCTATCGGTCCCACGACGGCCTCGAGGGTGAGGAGGGCACCTTCCTTTTGTGCACCTTCTGGCTGGCCCAGGCCCTGGCCCAGGCAGGCCAGCCGGTTCGGGCCCGGGCCGTTTTCGAGCGTGCCGCCGCCTTCGTCAATGAGGTCGGCCTGCTGGCCGAGGAGGTCGATCCAGTCAGCGGGGAGCTCCTTGGCAACTTCCCGCAGGCGTTCAGCCATATCGGGCTCGTCAACGCGGCCTGGGCAATTTCTGAGAGCGAGCGACAGGCGCAACCGACTTGAACATCTGCTGGACTCCCGTGGGATCTTTGGACCAGACCCTTTCGAGTTTGGAGGCCACATGCGCAGCGACATCCGTGAAGGCGAGACGTTTCCCGACTACGAGCTCGCCGATCAATCCGGCCGGCGGCGGTCCCTGTCGGAGCTCCAGGGGGGCAACCCGATGGTGCTCCATCTGTCCCGTGGCGGCTTCGATCCCAAAGAGCATCAGTTCGTAGGGCAATTGGTCGACGTATATCCCGAGTTCAGGAATGCTTACACGCGATTGGCCCTCATCTCGACCGACAATCAGCTGAACATCAATGAGTTCCGGGACGCGCTGGGCGCCACGTGGCCGTTCCTGTCGGACCCCGATCGGGTCGTCCAGAAGGATCTGGACATCAAAGAGTTCACGGATGAGCCGCACGATCCGATGATCCCCCACACGTTCGTCCTCGAGCCCGGACTCAAGATCTTCAAGATCTACAACGGATACTGGTACTGGGGCCGGCCCACGATGGCAGAGCTCCACGTAGATCTGAGGGGCGTGTTCAAGAAAATTCGGCCCGACTTCGACTTGGCGGCTCCGGGGTTGAGGGAGGCGTGGGAACGAGGAGACCGGGATCAATTCCTCGTCGACACATTGGAGGAGCCGATCCGGTACACCGAAGGCAAGAGCATCGGTATCAAACGCTGACCCTGGGGGTCGGGGCGCCCGTCCTCCGCTCGGGTTCTCGACCATAGGAACTCGAGCTGCTCGCGGGCCGGGCGGAAAGGTTGAGACGTGCACCCGTGCATCGCCATTCGACCCCCGTACGCTGGAACGACGTCGAACCCCGAGTGCGAGGGATGTTTCAGGTGCAAGGCGTTCGCCTGGGTGCGACAATCCTTTCGGGACCAGACAGAGGAGAGGCGGATGAGCACCGTCGATGGACAGAGCGCACCCGGCGGATCGCCGAGCAGCGAACCGGCCGATCTCAAGCTGGAGGCGGTCGTCATCCCCGTGGCCGACGCCGATCGCTCCAAGGCGTTCTACGCCGGCCTCGGCTGGAGGCTCGACGCCGACTTCTCCTTCGACAACGGCTTCCGGGTCGTGCAATTCACGCCACCGGGATCGCAGTGTTCTGTGCAGTTCGGCACCCACATCACGGGGGCGCCACCCGGATCTGCCCATGGCCTGTACCTGATCGTGTCTGACATCGAAGCCGGGCGCGACGAACTTGTCAGCCGGGGAGCCACGGTCAGTGGGGTGTTCCATTCCGGAGCGCCCGGAGCGCAACTCGACCCTGAGGGGACGGGTGATCGGGTCAACGGGCCGGATCCGGATCACAAGAGCTACAACTCCTTTGCCACGTTCGAAGACCCCGACGGCAACAGCTGGCTGCTCCAAGAGGTGACCGATCGCCTCCCGGGCCGCCTCGATCCGACCACCACCTCGTTCAACTCCGCCGGTGACCTGGCTGCGGCATTGCGCCGCGCCGAGTCGGCCCACGCTGAGCACGAGAAGCGCATCGGCCGGGCCGACTCGGACTGGCCCGACTGGTACGCCGAGTACATGGTGCGCGAACAGAGCGGCCAGGAGCTTCCTGTATGAGCGATTTCGACGTGATCGTGCTGGGCGGCGGTGCGCCCGGCGAGCACTGCGCCGGGGCCATCGCGGCGCGTGGGCTTCGGGTCGCCGTCGTCGAGCGGGAGCTGGTCGGCGGCGAGTGCTCCTACTGGGCGTGCATCCCGTCCAAGTCCCTCTTGCGTCCGGGGGAGGCGGTCCAGGGCGCCCGCGACGTCGGCGCCAGCGCCGAGGTGAACGTGCAGGCGGCGCTGGACTGGCGGGACTACATGGTGTCCGGCTATTCGGATGCGGGACAGGAGAAATGGCTGGCGGATCGGGGCATCGCGCTGGTCCGGGGCGTGGGCCGGCTCGCCGGGCCCGGCGTGGTCGACGTGGACGGCACTCGCCACACGGCGGAGCATGTCGTCGTAGCGACGGGCGCGGATCCTTTCGTGCCACCCATTCCGGGGCTCGACGGCCTGGTCGGCGTGTGGGGCACGCGCGAAGCGACGGCCATGAAGACGGTTCCCAGCCGCCTCATCGTGCTCGGCGGTGGCTCGGCCGGTGTCGAGATCGCACAGGTGGTACGGCGGCTCGGTGGTCAGGCCGTGCTCGTCGAGGGCGCCGATCGGCTGATCCCACGAGAGCCGGCCCCCCTTGGCGTGGCTCTGACCGAGGCACTGCGGCGGGACGGGATCGAGTTGCACCTCGGAGTCCAGGCCGCGGAGGCCTCGCGCGACGGCGGCGACTACGTCCTGAGGCTCTCGGACGGGACCTCGGTACAAGGAGAGCGACTGCTCGTGGCGACCGGCCGCCGTCCCCGTGTCGAAGGGATCGGGCTCGAGACGGTCGGTATCGAGGCAAACCCACACGGCGTCGTGGTGGACGAGTATCTGCGTGCCGGCGACAACATTTGGGCCATTGGGGATGTCAACGGGATCTGGCCCCTGACACACGTCGGCGAGTACGAGGGAGACGTTGTGGCGGCGAACATCGCCGGAGAGAGCCACCCGACGAACTACGAAGCCGTGCCGCGCGTCACGTACACCGATCCGCAGGCGGCCGCCGTCGGTGCCGCGGAGGCACCCTACAGCAGCACAACGCTCTTGACCGACGTGTCCAAGACCGCGACGTACAGCCACCAGTACGCCCAGTCGAACGGATTCTTGACCCTGCTCAGCGACGGCGCCCGGTTGACCGGCGCTTACGCCCTCGGAGCCGAGGCCGGCGAGTGGCTCCAGCAGGCGACGCTCGCCATACGCGCCCGCATTCCGTTGGAGGTGTTGAGCGACGTCATCCAGCCGTTCCCGAGTTTCTCGACCATCTTCGATTCGGCTTTCAAAACCCTTCGAATGGAGATCGCCAAAATGCCGCCGCCTTTGCAGCCCATGCAGGCGCAGATGGCACGGCTATGACCGTGGAAGACCATCGGAGGTAGCAGATGGCCGAGGTCCCACCTCCCCAAGAGGAAATCCTGCTCACACACTTCATCGTGTCGGACGACGTCGAGCGCTCTCGGCGCTTCTACACCGAAGTCCTTGGGGGCCGGGTCGCCTTCTCCAGCCCCGGAGGGCCGACCAACGTCGCACTGTCCAATAGTTGGATCGTCATCAATGCCGGCGGAGGCCCGACCGACGACAAGCCGGAGGTCACCCTGGAGACGCCCGGCGACCCAAATCGGGTGAGCAGCTTCGTCAACATCCGGGTCAAGGACATGGAGACGGTGTACTCCGAATGGAGCGCGCGGGGTGCTCAGTTCCTGACGCCTCCGAAGCAGCACCAGTACGAGATCCGTTGCTACATCCGTGATCCCGATGGTCACCTGATCGAAGTGGGGCAGACCACCGACCCGCAGGGGGACTGGGTGCCCGATCACTGGCCATCGAGTACGCCCGCCGACGAGCTCCCAACGCCCCCAGAGGGAATCGTGCTGGCCCACTTCATCGTGTCGGACGATGTCGAGCGCTCTCGCCGCTTCTACACCGATGTGCTCGGGGGCAGGGATGCGTTCTCCGGACCCGGAGGGCTCACGTATGTCCAACTGTCGAACAGTTGGATCATCATCAACGTCGGCGGAGGGCCGACCGACGACAAGCCGGAGGTCACCCTTGAGACGCCCGCCGATCCCAACCGGGTCAGCAGTTTTCTCAATATACGAGTGACGGATATGCACGCTGTGTACGCCGAATGGAGCGCGCGCGGTGCGGAATTCCTGACGCCACCGAAGCAGCACCAGTACGAAATCCGTTGTTATATCCGCGATCCCGATGGTCATCTGATCGAAGTGGGACAAACGACGGACCCGGGGGGAGATTGGTTCCCCGATCAATGGCCATCGAGCAAGTCGGAGTGAGCTTCCTGACGGGGCGGAGGTCTCCATCATGACCACGGCGATCATCGGCACCGGAGGCATCGGATCGGCCATCGCGCGTCAGCTTGCTGCCGGTGGCGAGGCCCTCCAGCTCTCGAGCGCCGACAAGGAGTCGGCGCGAAAGCTGGCCGCGGCAATCGGCGGAGCGGCGGTCGTCGCGCTCGACAACCGGAGCGCTTTGCAGGGAGCCGATGCCGTCGTCCTTGCGCTGCGGTTTTCCGTGTTGAAAGACGTCATCGACGAGATCGCCGACGCGCTGGGAGACACATCTCTCGTCGTTCCGAGCAATCCGGTCGGACTCGACGCACAAGGCAAGGTCGTGCGACTCCTACCGGAAGGGCAGTCATCGGGCCAACTTGTTGCTGGGTGGTTGCCGATCGGGACACGCTTTGCCATTGCGTTCGGCACCATGTCGGCCGATCTCTTCGAGTCCTCGAGCCACCGGTCGCCCGAGCCCGCGGTTCTGTTCTACGTGTCCGAGGACGAGCATGGGAGCGACGAAGTCGAGCACTTGATCCGAACGGCGGGCTTTGAGCCGGTGAGGATCGGCGGGGTCGAACAGTCGAGCCGACTCGAGGTGGGCGGCGATCTTCACGATCTTGTGGTCGGCTCCGCAGAGGCGCGGTCCCTCGTCGTGGGGGCCTGATGAGATCCCACAAAAATCCCACGGATTCGGTTTGAGCCGTCAGAAGCCCGTTACCTGGTTGGGCGTGGTGAGCGCCCTATTGTCCCAGGCAGAGAGCTGAATGAATACGACTCAGGTAGATCCTCCAACATCCCAAAAACGGACCGAATGGGTCTCATAACCCGAAGGTCGGAGGTTCAAATTCTCCCCCCGCCACTCGGGAGCATTCACGAAGGTGGGGGTGTGAGCAGATGCCGGGGCCCCGTTAGTTCGACTCGCCGGAGGGTCCGTACGTCTGGGGCCTGGCCGGTCGCCATGCGATACTCAGCCGATGCGGGTGGGGAATCGAGGCCGCGCGGTAGTGGGCGTGGTCGTCGTAGCCGTGTCGATGTTGGCGCCGCTCGCCCGCGCCGGCGTGGCGGGAGCTACGCCCAGCGGCCCGGGAGCTCCGCTGGCATTGAGCGTGGACGACCTGGCGGCGCCGGTAGGGCTTGGGCTGACCGACGTGTACTTCGGATGGCACGTCGACGACGGTCGGCGGGGCGCGGTCCAGAGCGCGTACCGCATCGTGGTCTCCCGCCCCATTCTCGGCGGCCCGCGGCGCGGCGCGGCACCGGTGGTCTGGGACAGCGGCAAGGTCCTGTCCGCGGCGCAGGCGTTCGTGCCGTATGGGGGACGCGCCCTTGCGCCGGACACCACCTACCGGTGGACGGTTCAGACCTGGGACGGCTCGGGAGTCAGCGGGCCACGAGCGCACGCCGCGACATTCGACACTGGTTTGGATGACGGCGACTGGCACGCGGACTGGATCAAGCGACCCACCGTCGAGCAGCTGGACACGCCAGAGACGTTCAACGTCCAGAACAACACAGGCGTCTGGGCCTACAAGGACGAATACAGCTACGTCCGGAAGGAGGCGAAGCTCGGCGGCTCTCCTATCGTCCGGGCCCGAGCGTACGTGTCAGCCGACCAGCAGTACGAGCTCTATGTGAACGGGTCGATGGCCGCCAAGGGCGAGGCGTACGCGTACCCCGACTCCCAGTACTACGAGACGACCGACATCACCCACCTCCTCAGGGCGGGAAAGGCCAACGCCTTCGGGATCATCTACAACTGGCAGGGCCCCGGCAAGGGCCGACCCGAGGGCACGCCGGGCGTCATCGCCCGCATCACGGTGCTGCACGCCGACGGCACGGTCGACGTGATCACGACCGATGGCACGTGGAAGACCCTGCCGGGAGCGTGGCTGCCGGGCGTCCAGCGGGACGAGGAGGGCGACCCGGTCGACTACACCGAGAACATCAACGGCCCGGCCGAGCCGATCGGCTGGGACGAGACCGGGTATCGGGACTTGGGATGGCAGCCGGCAATGGTGATCGGTCCTCATCCCACCGCACCTTGGACTCATCTCGTGTCCGTGCGGACCCGCATCGTCTACCATCCCGTCCACGCCATCTCCGTGAAACGCCTTGCATCGGGCGCCGTCGTGGCGGACTTCGGGAAGGTCTACGCCGCAATCCCCTCGGTCACCTTCAGCCACGGGCGGCGCGGGCGGCGGGTGACGATGCACGCCGGCTACCTCCTCGACCGGTCGGGCGCCGTCTCGACTGCAACAGGGACCCAGCACACGAACATGAGCTACTCCTACGTCGAGCGGGGCGGCGGTCGAGAGACCTTCCGCTCCTTCGACTATCTCGGTTTCCGATACCTCCAAATCGACGACCCGGGCGAGACGCTCACCACGAAGGACATCGTCGCCCTCACCCGGCACGATGCTGTCCCCGACGAGAACGCCGGAACGTTCACCTCTTCGGACAAGACGGTGGACGCGGTCTTCGAGCTCGGCCGCCACTCGGCGCTGTTCACGATGCAGGAGCAGTTCGTCGACACCCCCACGCGGGAGAAGGGTCCGTGGCTCGGGGACGGAGCGAACGAGTCGGAGACGGCCATGGATGCCTTCGGAGACACCAATCTGACGAGGAAGGACCTGCTCGAGTTTGCCCAGTCGCAGGCGCGCTTCTGGCCGAACGGTGCCATCAACAAGATCTATCCGACGGCACTCGGGGCACAGGAGATCCCCCAGGCGACCGCGTACTACCCCGAATGGGTCTGGCAGTACTGGCTCCACACCGGCGACACGGCGTTGCTGACAGAGCTGTATCCGGTTGTGGTCAAGGTGTCGGACTTCTTCTGGAGCAACATCGGCTCCAACGGTCTCGTCGGGACCATCCCTGGTCCAACTGATGTCCCGCAGTTCCCAACCGACACGCAGCTCAACCTGCTGGCGGACAACGTGTTCAACCGCGCCGCCGACATGGCGGTGGCCCTCGGTCGTCCGGCGTCCGAGGTGGCGAAACAGCGCGGGCGAGCCCATGAGCTGGCGACCGCGATCAACGCCCACCTTCTGCTGCCGGCGGGCTACTACACCGACGGACTGGACGCCACCGGCAAACCGGTTTCGCCAAGCGACGACCTGTGCACGTGCTCGGGCGCGGTCTCGCCGCAAGTCAACAACGCGCTTGCGCTGCAGTTCGGGGTCGTTCCACCGTCTGACGTCACGACCGTGAGCAACTACATCCTCAGCATGCCCTTCTCCCCGCCGGTCGTCAGTGCCGCCGATGTCCTCGACGCGCTGCGGCTCACCGGTCGGGACAGCGCCATCCTGCATATCTTGACGGACGCGTCCGAGCCCGGCTGGGCCAACATCCTGGCCCGGGGCGGAACGTTCACTTGGGAGATGTGGAACCCACAGGACAAGGATGTCCTCACCCCGCCCCTTGCCTCGCTCTACGGCAACGGCGATAGTCGTTCACACGGCTTCGGCTCGAACGTGCTGGTCGCGATACAGCAGACGATGCTGGGGGTCATCCCCACGGCCCCGGGATATGACTCGTTCGACGTCACGGTGCCGCTGCATGCACTGAGTTACGCAGCGGGACGGGTGCCGACTCCCCACGGGGCCATCGAAGTGGCGTGGAGCCGACCGGCGGACGCAACCCGGCCCTTCAAGGTCGACGTCACCGTGCCGGCCAACACGAAGGCGAGCGTCAGCATCCCAGCCGTCGCCCTGAACAAGGTGCGCGAGTCGGGCATGGCACTCAGTCGGCAGAAGGGGATCACGTCGGCGTCCATCGACGGTGACTACGCCGTTGTCGAAGTCGGCGCCGGCTCGTACCACTTCACGAGCACCCACGTGCCGATGGCTGCGATCGGCACCGGCGATGGATCCACCAGTCGAGCCCCCGCGGAAGTCCCCACGCGCTGAGCGAAACAGCGCGTGTGGGTCGCGGTCCCGCGGGGCGCGCTCGGTCGGGCGATCATGTGGATCATGATCTGGGCCCGTGGGGTTACCCGAGATGAGCGGGGCTGCCGAGGCTAGTGGTTGCGGTGATTCATTCACGCGTCTTAGGGCAGCGGTCCTGGATGGGTCTCCCTGTAGACAGGATGACAAGCGGGAAGGTGGCTTGTCATATCATCGAGCCCACCCCACTGTCCTGCGCGCTGTCGGAGTTCTGTGACGATGCGCAGAGCGACTGGGTCGCAGCCGACACTGGCCAGATGATCCCGCAGAAGGTCGGCGGCCGAGTTGGTGGCCTTCGGGGCATCCGACGCCACCGAGCGGATCGTCCACCATCCGGCCATGGATATGCCCGGGGCCCAGCTGCTCGGGTTCAGAATCGGCGGTCTGACTTTGCATGCATGGGATTTGGCTCGCGCCAGTGGCGGCGACGAGACCCCTCGACTCGGAGCTGGTCGAGGCCGTCTGGGCGCAACTATCGCCTACGGAGGGCTACACGTGGCTCTTTGTCGTGGCTGTCGACTACAGCGTCCTAGGGCCACGTCGTAGAGACCGTTGAGACTTGCAATGGCCGAAGGAGCTAGCAAGACTACGGCAGGCTTGACAAAAGAATCGGACCCGACAGAAGGTGGTGGCTCGGCTGCCTTGGGAGCACAAAGTGGTCCCTTCCATTGCCGATGGCGAGGCAGCCATCTCCAGAAGGCGGGCAGCTCAGGGTCAGCACGTCGTTGGTGGCTGGCGTCGTAGCCGGCAACTTCAGCGAGGACCATGTCTGGCCAAAATCTCTTGTCGATTCAATCACCGGATGGCTGTAGGCGCCGTCGGGATTGGACGGATCGTAGAGTGACATGGCGACCCAACACTGATCTGTGTTCGCGCACCCGACGGCGGTCGGCATGTTGAGCCAGCCTCTTGGTGGGCCCGACACAAGCCAGTTGACCCCCGCATTGCTCGTTGTGATGATCTGATAGCTGGTGCCTACAAATACGAGCATGCAGTGACTGGCGTCACTACACGAGGTATGCAGGATCGCAGCCCGCTCAACCGAAGCTGGTGGTTGGGCCGTCCACGGTCCTCCCCACGTCAGCGAGGTTAAGGCCTCTACCGTGTTCGATCCGACAACCACCTCGAGGCACCTTCCGCTGGCGTCACAGGTTAAGTCCCACGGCTCGCCAAGAACTGCGGGCGCAGGCTCTCTCACCCATTGGGTGCCACCGTCGGTGGTGGTCGCGAAGGCAGTCAAAGCACCCCCGCTGTGCTGCGCCACCATGCACCGCTGCGCATTTGCACACCAGACATCAGCTGTCTGACTACCGGGCGTTGGTGTCTTAATGGATGTCCATCTGGCTCCACCATTGTCCGTAATGACGACCCCCGAACGTCCGATGAAAAAGCAGTTCAGAGCGTTCGTACAGTGCAGGTCTTGGATCGATCCGCGATCGGTTGCAGGAACGGGGGCCAAAGGAGCCCAATGCAGACCACCATCGATCGTCCGATAGATGGGCTCGTTTCCACCGTAACTTGGGGAATAGCAGATCGTGTCGGTAACACATTGCAGACCGGGCTGTCCCTCTCCTGAACCGAGGTTCCGGAACGGTGCGCTGTCGTAGCTGACCAGGTGCCAGCCTGTTGTGCCCGCTGAAGGGGCGTTGGGGCCAGACCCTGGGACCAGGACGAGCAAGAGCACGCCGACAGCGAGGCAGATTAGGGCGATCGCACCGATAGGAATGAGGCGACCCTTGTGGGTCCGATGGGCCCTTCGGGTCGGGGTGGGGGGAGTCCGGTCCTCAGGCACGATCCGCTCCAGCAACAGCCGCTCTTCTGCGGAGAGACTGTTGTCAGAGTGGATGACAACAGGGTTGAGACTGCGCAGGTGATCAGTTGCAGAGGCCGTCGACATCGTAGGCAGGCCTTTCGTGAGGGAACTCTGGGGTTTCGGACAGCTCGTTGACAGAACGCTTGGCGGCAAGAGCAGTCAGTCGGCGCCGGGCCCGATGCAAGCGAACTCGAAATGCCATCACGGTGCATCCCAAGGTCTTCGCCGCGTCGGTCGGCTCTAAATCCTCCCAAGCCACCAGACGGAGTACCTCCCGGTCGGCTTCGGAGAGGAGAGAGAACGCTGCCACCCATTGATGGCGTCCTGCAACGTGCTCCGCCGGATCCTCTTCGATCAAGGACCAAGGTGACGCCGCCGCCCGCTGCCAGAGCTGCTCGTCTCGTAGCACGCTGCGGCGACGATGAGCGATCTCGAGGGCGGCTGCTCTGTAGAGCCAGGGCAATGGCTGATCATTGAGTCGGTCCAAGTGTCGCCAAGCGGCCAAGAAGGTCTCGGCGACGATGTCCGGAGCGGATGACCGTGGCACCCTCCGGCGCACATAGGCGTCAACTCGGCGGAAGTACGTCTCGAAGATGGCCGTGAAGCGCTCTTCGTCACTCACTTCGCCTCCCCGGTCACACAATGTTTACGACACGAACCTCATCACGATTACAGGAACCCTCGCAGGTCGACTGAAAGCTCCTAGGGCCGAGCTGAGGGCGCAGCCAAAGCAGACCGGACGACAGCCCGGCACCGACCAACTCGGGATGAGGTTCTGCTCGTCCTCGACGGCGATCTGCGCCTAACCCTCGACGCGGTTCAAACCACACTGCACGAAGGGACGTCGCTCTCGTACCAGGTTTCTCGGGACTTCAACGGCGAAGCGACGACATTGAGTAGTGCAGCGCCTAGGCGGCTGCATAGTGCAGGTCCCGTGACCAGCGGTAATGTCGGGTTTGAGGCCCCGAGGTGCACGATGGTTGTGAACCCCCGCCACCATTGAAAATGCAGGTCAGGGTCGGTCTTCGAGACCGGCCCTTCTGCTGCCCCAATGCGCACATTCGGTTGGCGGTCTCCAACTCGTCGGCGGATTGGCCCGCACCAGAATCAACGGACTGGGCGAGAAGCCACGTTCCCGTTGGGAAGGGCGGCGTCAGGAGGGGGACGATCAGCTCCCGCACGCCCCCGACGTGACCGTCACGTCGACAGTGGAGGCCGACGGGTCGTTGGTCACCACGAGCCGCGTGGCCCCCGCCGCCGACGTCGCCCTCCCGCCGATCACCTTGGTGCAGTAGCCGTCCGGGTAGTGCCTCGACACCGGGACGAAGATCACTGTCGGCGCCGTGACCGCGCGGTCGACGCGATAGCTGAGATGGAACACCGCCGTCGACGGGTCGAAATTCATGGCGGTGGGCGTGCCGGCGATCGCCTGCGCGTACGTTTCCGACAGGGCGTCGAGTTGGGCCGAGGTGGCAGGCCCCGCCGGCCAGAGGCCCGAGTCGTGCGAACCGGTAGGGTCCTCGTAATAGAGCCACTGCCAGTACATCCAGCCCACAAGGTCGGCGTCGGCGTCCGCCACCATCCGACCAAGGTCGGCGGCGTCGGTCGTGGCGCCGAACTCCGTGAGGAACCAGCCAGGGCCATCTGGCTGCGCCGGTGAGGCATCGTTCGCGCGGTCCCGAGCACTGTCGGCGAACACCTGCTCCTCCGCCGGCGGGCAGACCTGCGAGTAGTCGGGCGCCTCGGGCCCGTTAGGCACGTGCAGGGGACAGTAGTCGTGGAAGTTGTAGACGAGGCGGGGGAAATCCATCGGCCCGATACGGTTCGGGACCGGACCGCTGGTGGTGGTGTCGGGCTCGTAGAAGACGGCGTGGCGGTGATCGGCGTACTCGATGGTCGGAATCACCCCGGTCTCGGGGTCGTCGATCGGGCAGTCGGTGATCCGCTGGCCCGACTGGGTCTTGCCGGGATGGGCACGGCCGGCATAGAAGCACTGCACCTGGGCGTCGAACGCCGCGTTCTGACCCGTGTGCAGGATGATGCTGGGTGAGAACGGCTCATTGAACGGGTCGTAGCCGATCACCCAGGGGTCACCGGCGAGCCGGGACGCGACCTTGGCCCAGATCTGATCGTAGGCGCCCTGCAGGTTGCCCACGACGTCGTTAGCCCAGAAATGCTCCTGAGCCTGGGCCATGCCAGCGTCGAGCTGGTTCACACCCCATGCAGCCACGTTGCGGTAGGCAACCGGAGTGATCCCGTCGGTACAGACTGCCCAGTTAGGGAACCCCTCCCCGGCGAACACCTCGTTCATGGAGTCTTGGTGCATGTCGACGAGCGAGTAGATGCCGTGTCGGGCCAGGAGAGAGATCGTCTGCTCCAGCTTGGTTATGTAGGAGTTGAAGATCTTGACGTCGAACTGACCTGCGCCTGCGACCTTCGGCTTGCCCGGGGTGCAGATGGCTGGATCGTTCATGGGCGCGGTGCCGGGCTCGAGCCCCTTCCAGATGATGCCGAGACGCACCACGTCGAACCCGTCGGAGGCAATGGAGGCCGCCTCTGCGTTCGTCAGCACGTTGGCGCCCGTGCCGCTGGTCACAATCTCGTAGGGCGGGAGCTTGTACATGAGGTCAACCCCGTGCATGAGGACCACGCGGCCATGGGCGTCGCGGAGAAAGGATCCGGCCGGGGCGCTAATGGGGGCCACTGGGCCGGCGGTCACCGGCGGGCCCGATGCCGCGCCGGCGGAGCCCGACCCGGACCAGACGAGCACGGCCACGAGCGCCATCGATGCACCCGCTGCCTGTGCGAGACGGGGTACCGATGCTCCACCCCCCAGGCGCACCACGGCGGCTGAAGATAGCACCTTCTGGCCAAATAAATGTGCAACCGCAATCGGGCGGTGTCAACGCTGCGGTGGGTCAGCCGTCCGTTCACCGGGATGGCTTTTGCCCGAATTGGATGGGGCCCGCCACCCTCTCAACGTTGCTCCCGTCGTCCATCAGATGGTGGTGAGATAGCCGCGGTACCTTGAGGCTTCACGCCTGACTACCGCTTGGTTCCCCGCTCGGCCAGTTCGCGGAACTCCTCGGGAACTCGTTCGGCGGCGGAAAGGGCGACAGTGGCGTAGCCAACGGCAGTCCGGCCGAACTTGTTCCGGATTGCGTCGACGGACCGGTCCACTACCCATCTGGAGGCTTCCACGACGGATCCCGGTCGGGGCCCCGCATCTCGCAGCCAATTAGGGGAATCGAGAGGTAGCTCGAGCTGTAAGGAATGGTCTGGGCACAAGTTGGAGACCGAAACGGCGATGAGCGTGATTTCGCGGTCTCGTTCGTTGTTGAGGATGGCTGAGTGGGCGAGCGTTTCAGCCACCTCAGTCAGCGTCAGCGTGGTCGAGATCGCAACGGACAACGTGACAGACCGGGTCACAGAGCGCAGGTGAGGGAAGCGGACCCGTACGGTCACTGTCCGACCGGCCAGGGTTGCCTTTCGCAGGCGGCTGGCAACTCTGTCAGCCAGGTAGCCGAGCGTCTCTCGGATGAGCTGTGGAGTTGCATTCCGCCGTCCGAGGGCGGCTTGGGCACCCATGGACTTGGACCGGGCCGGTGTCTCCACTGCCCGCTCGTCGACGTTGGCCGAGAGATCGGCCAGTTTTGCCCCGGCTGCCTGGCCGAGCAGGCTGCCCAGGATCGGGCTGCCGGCCTTGGCCAGTTGCCCGATGGTAGAGATCCCGGCCTCGTGGAGGCGCCGTTCTGTCGTTGGTCCGACGCCCCATATCAGCCCGATGGGAAGGGGGTCGAGAAAGTCGCGCTCATCGCCCGGAGCCACGGCGACGATGCCGTCAGGCTTGGCCACCTGTGACGCCACCTTGGCGAGGTGCTTCGTGCGGGCCACGCCAACCGACAAAGGGAGACCGATCTCGTCGCGTACGCGTCGGCGGATGGCAGCCGCTATCTCAGTCGGTGCGCCGAAGAGATGGACGGCGCCGGCAACATCGAGGAATGCCTCATCTATCGACACCCGCTCGACTCGAGGGGTGAAGTCATGAAAGATAGAGACAACATCGTCGCCGAACTGTTGGTAGCGGCCGAAGTGGCCACCGACGAAAAGGAGATCACCGCAAAGCTCGCGGGCCCGCCACCCTGGCATGCCGCCGCGGACGCCGTATCTCCTGGCTTCATACGATGCCGCCAGCACCACACTGCCGCCGACGGCGATGGGCCGGTTCCGCAGCGAAGGGTCCAACAGTTGCTCAACCGACGCGTAGAAGGCATCGAGATCGGCATGCAGGATCGTCGCCCGCCTGACTGGCGGAAGTTCCACGCATGGGAAATTAGTCGAACATATGTTCGCTTGCCAGGGGAGCGCCATCCGCGCCCTCGCGATCCGCCCAGTCCCTGGCTGTGGCGGATCTATCGCCGATGCAATCCCACGAAAATCCCACGGATTCAGGTTTCGTTGTCATCTGCCGAATGCCCGGCTGGGACTGTTCTCGCCCTAAAACTCCAGCTAGCTCACTGATTCAGGACTACGGCGTCGAGCCCCAAATTATCCGGCAGACGGTCGCCCTACGTCTCATAACCGAAGGTCGGAGGTTCCAATCGTCCCCCCGCCACCATGAGAGACGCAGGTCAGGCCCCACTCTCGCAGTGGGACCTTCTGCTGTCGGGACTCCGATGACAGCGGATTGACAGCGTGCGAGCCATGACAGCGAATCGAGGTACTGCGCCGTGGACCACGCCCGGGCACTGGGGAGAGTCAACGAGTACGCCGGTTGGTGTGAGCGCTCGATCTGGATTCAACAGAACGAAGGTTCGGGGTACTCGCGTCTTCGCCTGTGGCAGCGAGTTCGACCATGCGACGCGCGTCGTAGCGAGGGTTGTTGTCCGGGCCAATACAGAGATTGCCGACGCCACGCAGCAGTTCGTATGCATCCGTGTCGGGGGGAATCTCGCCCACCGCCGGCAGCTGCGTCGAGCAGCTGGGCGCACACGGGGACGAGGCGATCGAGAAAATACGTGTGCAGAGTCTCGAAGGGCGGCGTCGTCGGACTGCAACGCCTCGGCGAGGCCGTGCTTGGTGACCAAGAGTCGACGAAGAGGTTGATCCACCGCGCCAAGTGCTCCCGTTCGCCGGGACAGTGGGCAACTGCTGCCGTGATCCTCTGTCCCACCAGCGATACCCTTTTCCGGGCTGCCCGGTTCGAACTGCACACTAGGGGAGATGGCGATGCGACGCTGGGGAAAATCGGCAGCAAGACGAAGACTGCTGAGAGCCGGGGGAGCCCTCGCCGTCCTTGGGAGCACGGTGGCGTTGGGCGTGCGCAGCGCCGTCGGGTGCCACCGACTCCACCGACCCCCGTCACCAAGGCAAGCACAAGCGCACGGGGTGTCACGGCAAGCGCCATCAACGTGGTCTTCCCGATCATCTCGTTCACCAGCATCGAGGGGGAGTTCGAAATCGAGTCGGACGCCGAGTACGGCGAGCAGACGAAAGCGATCCACCTCTTCGTGAACCAGATCAACGATGCCGGGGGAATACACGGTCGGAAGATCAACCCGATGATCGAGAGCTTCGACCCGACCAACGTGGCCGAGGAGCGAGCGCTGTGCAAGCAGTGGACCGAGGGCAACCCGCCCGTCTTCGCCGTCGTAGACGGGCTCGGCACATACGAAGGGACCAATGAGCTCTGCATCACCCGAGAAGGTCAGACGCCGATGCTCTCCCAGTGGACGACGACCACCAACTGGACGGACCTCGGCTCTCCGTACTTGTGGTGGACGGGGGCGGATGACGCGCCCATCCTCGCGGCCACTGTGCGCTGGGGCCTCAGCTCGGGTCGCCTCGGTCACGGCAAGAAGGTCGGTGTCGTGGTCTCGGACCAGGCCAGTGACCAAGGCGCGCTCGACTCCTACCTCTTGCCGGACCTGAAGAAGATCGGTGTGGTCCCTCAGGTGGTCACAGTCACGGCGGACGTCGGTGAGACCGCCACTACCGACTCGACCGCCACGCTGGCGGTCGAACGGCTCAAGGCGGCGGGGGTCCAATCGGTGATTCCCCTGTTGCCCGAGAACGCCTTCACCCCATACATCGGAGCCGAGACTTCGCAGGACTACTTCCCCAAGCTCCTCCTCAGCGATTACCAGTCCGAAATTGAGGTTGCGCTCGGACTGATCCCCATCCCCTACGAGAAGGCGCTCAACAACCAGGAGGGTGTCACGGCAGAGACTCTCGGTGGCATCGACCTTCCGAGCCCTGAGTCACAGGGGGGGTACGACCCGGGGGTGCGGAGCTGCTGGGATGTGTGGCACAAGGCCTACCCGCAGATTCCCAAGGGCAATATCAACGATGACATTGAGGAGCAAGGGCCGGTCCAGGGCTGGTGTCAAGAGATCCGCCTCTTCGCCCAGGCGGCGACCATGGCGGGTAAGAACCTCAATCGGCGGACCTTCGTTGAGGCAATGTCGCGCGTCACCAACTTCCCGGGCGGTTACTCACCTGTGCTGACCTACGGGCCGGACAAGTTCTATGGTCCAACGGAGTACCGGGTGGTCGAGGTCCATGACAATCACCCACCGACGAGCCTCTGCAAGCACGGCCCGGTTGGGTCGCCCCCGGCAGGCGTCTGTTGGGTCGTCGAGCAGAACTGGACGCCGCTGCCCGGACAAGGGATGAAGGTGGCCCGCAGACGGATTCGGGTCGATGACCGCAATTGCCGATGGACGGCACTCATTGTGACTCATACAGACTCGACCAGCGCAATACGGGGTAGACGGTCGAAATCGCGCCCACGTGGCAGCAAGCCCGAGCGAAGCGGGCTCGCCCGTGCTTACACGGACCGGAGCACCAAAATGCGGGCAGTGCAGGGCTCGCACAGGGGCCACTCCTGGCCCTCCTCCATGAGCGCCGCGCCTAGTCGTCGCTCTACGTCGGTCCGGGTCGGATCGGGGCCGGCTGCGAGATCGACCGCGATGACCTCGTAGGTCCGGTCCGGGTCGAGCCCACGAGGGCGCAGCGGGCCCGCATCGTTCGTGCGCGTGGTGAGTTGGAAGGCGAAGAGGACCGCCCGGCGGCCGTCTGCGGACACGTAGCTGAGGGCGGCGCGCTCATCTGGCGGGACCAGCCGCCACAGGTCGCCCTGTTGGACGAGCGGCCGGACGTCTCGGTACAGCGCCACCGCGCGGCGGCAGACGGCCAGCTCGTCGTCGGTCATGCCCGCAAAGTCGATGTCGAAGCCGAACCGCGCGCTCATCGCTACGGCACACCCGAAGGCCACCGGCCGGTCTCCTTCCCGGGTGACGTGCGCGCCGACCACGTTGGCCGGCAGGAAATGCGACGCGGCCCACTGCATCCGCACCCGGTCGACGGGATCGGTGTTGTCCGAGAGCCAGACCTCGTGGAACCAGCGCAGTGACCCGAGGTCGACCCGCCCGCCGCCCGAGGCGCACAGCATGAGCGTCTGCTCCGGGTGGCGCTCGGCGACGGTCTCCATCAGGCGCCAGGTGGCCCGGGCGTGGTCGACCCAGTAGTTGGCCTGCCGGTCGGTGGCCAGCGTGGGGGACCCGGGATCGGTCAGGGGCCTGTTGGCGTCCCACTTGAGGTAGCTGATGCCCGGGTTCTCCAGCCAGGACGCGGTCCACCACACCGCAGACGAATTCGGTGACATCTGGTTGGAGGACATCGAGGACGAGCTGGTGACGCCATCGGCGTGGGCGCCGCGTCGGTTGGCCCACCACCCAGTCCGGATGCTCGTCATAGAGGGTCGAGTCGGGGTTCACCATCTCGGGTTCCACCCACAGCCCGAACCGGACGCCACGAGCGTCCGCTCGCGCAATGACGGGACCGAGGCCGCCGGGCAGCTTGGCCTCGTCGACCTCCCAGTCACCAAGCCCTGTGGTGTCGTCGTCACGGGGATGGCTCTCGCCGAACCAGCCGTCGTCGAGCAGGAAGAGCTCCGCGCCCAAGTCTGCCGTGTGGTCGATGAGCCCTAGGAGCCGGTCAGTGTCGAACGAGAAGGAGGTGGCCTCCCAGTTGTTCACCACGATCGGCCGCAGTTTGTCGCCGTCGCGCACGGCGTGGGCGCGGACCCAGCGGTGGAAGCGGCGCGTGAGGGGGCCCACACCTTCGGTCGACCACATCCAGATCTGCTCGGGGGTGGCGAAGGTGGCATCGGGGTCGAGCACGTACTCGGACGACGCCGGATTGTGTCCGCACCAGACCCGGAGCGCAGGGGTCGTCGTCCGCTCGAAGGCGAAGCGGATGTTGCCACCCCAGGCCAGCGCGCCGGCGAGGACTGTACAGCCCGACTCCTCTGGCGACCCGTCGGGGGCGAGCAGGAAGAAGGGACAGGACCGCAGGTGAGGCTGCACACCGCCGCGCGACTCGACCACCTTGGTCCCCGGGGTCAGGGCCTCGGTGGTCGTGGTCCACTCGGCGGCCCAGTCACCCCCGCCGAAGTGGGTCAGGTACGGCGCGGGAGTGGCGAGCAGAGGTGAGGCCGCGGCGACCTCGTGGAGGGTGACCACCCCGCGCTGCCGGTTGGTGATGCTCGCCCACTGGCGCAGCACGCCGTGGTCCTCTGCGCAGAACGACAGCGTGACCTCGAGCCAGCAGTCGGGGTCGACGAGGAGGATGTCGGTCCGAGAGCCGACAACCCGGACGTCCTCAACCTTCGGCCGGGTGGTCGTGGTGCCGTCACTGTGCGTGACGCGCAACGCGGGCGCCCGGGTCGGCTCCTCGTCGTAGGCGGGATAGGCCAGGGGGTAGAGCGCCGGCGGGATCCTGTCTGGCAGCCGCTGCATGTGGGCGTCGATCTCGGGCCCGAACCCCGCCTGGTGTAGCCGACCCTGGTCGTCGACCAAGAAACCGTAGCCGGCGCCCCCGGACGACACGACGACGGTGCTCACCCACCCACCATTGCAGAACCTTGGCATTGCGCCAAGCGCCCGCACGCGGGGCAGCGACGTCGGAACGATGCGAGGCGCTCGACTAGCTCGAGCCGCTGAGGGAACGCAGGCCCCAACTGGGGAACCGCCGGCATTTGTGGCGAGGTGATGAAGCCTGATCCGCGGCAGTCCCGACTGGCCGACGAGTCGTTTGAAGGCATCGAGAGACCTCGGCAGGCATATGGCGGTTCTTCTTGAAAAGTGGGTTAGCGCTCTCGCTTCGCCCACTTCGGGTTGGTACGGATAGGTTTTGGCATGAAGACCATGTCCGGCTGTCTTCGTGTCGCGGGGAGTGATTGATGGTGAACAAGCTCGAAGTTTCCCGTGATATCGGGTCATCGCCCTCGGAGGTCTATGCAGTGATTTCGGATGTGACCCGCATGGGCGAATGGTCCGAGGAGTGCTACTCCTGCGTTTGGCACGAAGGCTTCGACACATCGATCGTGGGTGCGACCTTCGACGGACACAACCGTCACGGTGATCACGAGTGGACCACTCAGGGCAGGGTCATCGAGGCTGACCCGGGTCACGCCTTTGCGTTCGAGTGCTCGATGATGGATTTCCACTACTCGACTTGGGGATATCGCATTGAGCCCACCGAAACGGGGTGCAAGGTCACGGAGTGGAGCGAAGACCTGAGGCCCGAGTCCGTCTTGGAGTTCAGCCAGCAAGTCTCAGGTGTCGTCGACCGCACCGGCCGCAACCGCCAGACGATGAGCCTCACGCTCGATCGTCTGGCTGCCGCTCTCGAACGCTGATCCCGCTTGTGCCGCCGCCGGACTCGTTCGCGAGCATCGTGCAGCGGGTCTCAGGGCGCGCTCACGGCTGTGACCAGTCCTGGCAGAGCGCCGCCCGGCTGGAGTGTCCCCGCTGCCACCTGTTCGGAGGCCCAGTCGATCCACTCGATCTGCATGGCATAGAACCGACGGCCGAACTCGATGGACAGCCGGCTGGCACGAGCCACCGAGCTCGCGGCCCAATCCCGGGTGGCGATGACATTCTCGATGTAGTTGAGGTGGCGCACGTACTCGGTCCGGTCGCGCGCCAAGCAGTCGAGCGCCTCCTCGGTCGGGAGCACCCACAGGCAGAACACCCGCAGGAGAGCCTCGTTGCGAAACGAGTAGTCGGGTTCGCTGTCGCGCAGCCAGTGCCGTAGTTCCTCGATGCCCGCCGGCGTCGTCTCGTAGACCTTGCGACCTCTCGCGCACCCTCACCGGTCTGGGAAATCAAGCCGCCGGCCACCATCTTGGCCAACTCGGGATAGATCTGGCTGTGCTGAGCCGGCCAGACGTTGCCCATGGATGCACTGAAGAAGCGGGCCAGGTCGTAGCCGCTCATGGGCTCACCGGCCAGGAGGTCGAGCAGTCCGTGACGCAGGCTCATGAGAAAGATTCTACATATCTATCTTGACATGTCAAGTCAGATGGTATTGAGTACGACATGTCAATCTCAACATGTAGGAGGAACCATGACCACCCTGACCCCCGAGCAGATCCACTCCCGGCGTTGGGCGACCCTCGCCGTGCTTTGCCTGTCCCTCCTTGTCGTGGTGGTGGACGGCTCCATTGTCAACGTGGCCCTGCCCACGTTGGTGCGTCACCTGCACGCCTCGACCAGTGCGTTGCAGTGGGTCGTCGACGCTTACACCCTGGCCGTGGCCGGGCTCTTGCTCTCCTTGGGGAGCCTCGGTGACCGCATCGGACGACAGCGGACCCTGGCCGGTGGCCTGGTGGTGTTCGGGCTGGGCTCGGCCCTGGCGGCAATGTCCACCTCGGCCGGCGAACTCATCGCCTCTCGTGTCGTGATGGGGATCGGCGCGGCGGCGATCATGCCCGCCACGCTCTCCATCTTGACGAACGTCTTCACGGTGCCCGCCGAGCGGGCCAAGGCGATCGCCATGTGGTCGGCGGTCGCCGGTCTCGGGGTCGTGATCGGCCCGACGCTGGGCGGGTGGCTCCTCGAGCACTTCGCCTGGGGTTCGATCTTCATGGTCAACCTGCCGATCGTCGGCGTGGCGCTCGTCGCTGGCCGTCTGGTCATCCCGCCATCGGCGAACCCTCATCCCCGGGCTCTCGACCCGGTCGGCGCCCTGCTGTCCATGGCCGGGATCGTCGCGGTGGTCTACGCAATCATCGAGGCTCCCTCGCATGGCTGGGTTAGCCCCATGACGCTCGCCACCGCCACCGTGGGCCTCGCGCTCCTCGTGAGCTTTGGGTTCGTCGAGCTGCGCAGCTCTCACCCCATGGTCGACCTGAGCATCTTCTCCAATGCCCGCTTCAGCGCGGCCAGCTTCGCCGTGACCATGATCTTCCTGGCCCTCTTCGGTTGGCTGTTCCTCTTCACCCAGCAGCTCCAGTTCGTGCTCGGGTACTCCGCGCTGCAGGCCGGCGTGCGCTGTCTGCCGTTCGCGCTCACCATGGGCGTGGCCTCTCCGGTATCGGCCAGGGTGGTGGGCCGGGTCGGCACCAAGGTGGTCGTCACAGCAGGTCTGGGCGTGATGGCGGTCGGCTTCGGGTTGTTGTCGACGGCGAGCGTCCACACCGACTACCCGTTCCTGATGGTCGCCAGCATGTTGGTGGCCGCCGGGATGGGCCTGGCCATGGCCCCGGCGACCGAGTCGATCATGGGCTCGCTGCCGCGGTCCCAGGCCGGAGTGGGCTCGGCGGTCAACGACACGACCAGGTTCGTCGGCGGCGCACTCGGCGTCGCGCTCACCGGCTCGGTTGCCTCCTCGGTCTTCGCCAGCCACCTCCAGCCCGTGCTCACCCACGTGCCCGCTCGCTACGTTGCCGAGGCGACGAGCTCGATCGGTGGCGCCGTGACCGTCGGGCAGCACGCTCCGGGGTCCTTCGGCCACGCCGTCGTGGACATCGCCCGCCAGGCGTTCATGGCCGGTTCCGACCGGGCGATGCTCGTCGCCGTCGTGGCCGCCGCCCTCGGCTCTCTGGTGGCCGCCCGGTTCCTGCCCGCTCGCGCCGCAGCGCCGGCCGCCGAGCCGATGGTGGAGATCGAGCCCGTCAGCTTCGGTGATGCCGTTCCAGCCGTGATGGCAGTGCCCTTGGCCACCGTCAGCTGAGTCATCGACAGAACGACCAACCAAACACAACAAGAAGGAGAGGAACATGACGACCTCAATCATCCAAGCAGGAACCTCGACGGTGACACTGGTCAACGTCTTCACGGTCGACCCGAAAGACCAGCAGCGACTCGTCGAGCGCTGGCAGCGAGCGACGGAAGACGTGATCCGTCACCTGCCGGGCTTCATCTCGGCCAACGTCCACCGGAGCCTCGACGGCACCAAGGTCATCAACTACGCGCAATGGGAGAGCCAGGAGGCGTTCGACGCCATGCGGCACGACCCCGAGGCTGGCGCACTCCTCAGAGATCTCGGTCAGATCGGGACCCCGGCACCTGTTGTCTGCGAGGTGGTGTCGGTTCACCATGTCTGAAAGCCAAATGGGGTCCGATTCTGATCATTCAGGTCGGCCGGCAGGCAAGCAAGCAAGAAGGCCCACCGACGGTGGGCCTTCTTGCGCGAACCGTTAGTTGATCGCAGACGTGTCGACGCGCGCCATGATGCGGTCGGCGTCGCGGCCAAGCCGTCGCAGTTGCTCCGGCGACAGCACGTCGATCACGAGCGAACGCACATGTGCGACATGGCGAGGAGCGGCCTCGGCGAGCGTTTGGAGCCCCTCCTCGCAGAGAATTGCTTTGGTGAACCGCCCGTCTGCCGCATCGGGCTCCCGGCGGACCAGTCCCCGCTTCTCGAGGCGTGTGACCACGCGCGACAACCGGGACAACGACGCGTTCGTGACCTCCGCCAGCGAGCTCAGCCGCATCGTCCGCTGCGGGCTCTCCGAGAGCATCGCCAGGACCTGATAATCGACCATCCCAAGCTTGGAATCGCGTTGCAGTTGTTGATCGATCGACCACGGAAGCCAGGTCATCAATCGAACCACCGAAAGCCAGGAATCCAGCTCCTCGGCGGTGAGCCACTTGACGTCGGGGTCGCCGTCGTCGCCTTTGTCAGTTCGCATCACCCTTTATGTTAGCTACTTACTTACGACGTCAAGTAACTAACCCATGTCAGGCTTCCTTCTCTGGTCCCGGACGAGGCACATCTGCGGCTTCCTCGCTAGGAAGCCCGAGTACCAATGCTCCGGGAAATGACTTGACACGACAAGTCATTAGCCGTACAGTTACTTGATGTAGCAAGTAAAAGCGTCCTTCGCCCCTCGACCCCGACCAAAACGGGAGGCACCCAGAGATGAACGTGGCACTCACAGGAGCAACGGGATTCATCGGCTCCCACATCCTCGGGGAGCTGCGGACCCACGGACACGACGTGACGGCTCTCGTGCGCGACGACGCTCAGGCCCAAACCGTCTCTGCCCTGGGCGCCACCCCGGCTGTCGTCGATCTCTACGATCGACCCGCCGTCGTCAAGGTCTTCGGCGACACGGACGGCGCCATACATACAGCCAGTCCGGGGGATGCGACGAGCGCAGACCTTGATTCCGCAGTGGTCGACGCCGCGATCGGTGCATTCGATGGCACCGGTAAGCCCTACGTGCATATCAGCGGCGTGTGGATCTACGGATCGAACATCTCAATCAGCGAAAGCTCGCCATTCCACGCACCGCCGATGGTGTCGTGGAAGGAGCCGATCGAGCGCCGGGTGTTGGACGCAGGCGGTCTGCGCGGCGTCGTGATCGTGTCCAGCGTCGCCTACGGCGACGGCGGAGGAGGAGTCCCGGGACTGCTCCTCGGCTCTCCCCGAGATCCCGCCGGCAACTTGATCATGCTCGGGACCGGTCTGCAGCACTGGTCGACGGTCCACGTCGTGGACCTGGCAGATTTCTTCCGACGGGTGTTGGAACGCGACTCGGCCCAGGGCTACTACGTCGTCGGCAACGGCTTGAATCCCAGCGTCGCCGAACTGACCGAGGCCGCTGCCATCGCCACGGGCGCTTCCGGGGCGGTCCCCGGCTCAGACGAGGAAGCTCGCGCCCGCCTCGGCGATTACTTCGCCGAGGTCCTGCTGCTCAGTCAAGGCACGGCCGCGACCAGGGCACGATCTGAACTCGGTTGGCTTCCCACCCGTCCGGGACTCGTGGACGAGTTCCGCCACGGCAGTTACCGCCGCTGACATCGCCTCGGCATCCTGACGAACGAGACCATTGGTCTTGCTGTCCATACTCGGCGCCAATAGAAGATGTGCCCTGAAACCTGCGCGTCTCGGGAACGTCGATAACGTCAACTTCGAGCAGGGTCGGGGAGGCCCATTGACTCGGGCTGGTGTTACGTGATGGCTTCAGCTGTGCCAGCGAGCTCTCGGGGACAGTGGAACAGGGTGTCGGCACTCACCCGTCCTCGAAACTCGACCGAACGTGCCTGACCACCGCTCGCGAGGACAGAGCGTACCGAGGATGATTCAGGTATGGCAGGACCTGAACGAAGAGGACGCAATGATCTTGAGCTTGCGAGCAATGGGGAGTCACGACCTGAGCCTGGTCGAAGCATGGTTGGCTGATCCTGAAGTCGCCCGCTGGTTCTTGGCCGGGTCGACCATTGAAGCGGAGACCGAGGAGCTACGCCGATGCGTGATGGGCGATGAACCGACCGAAGCTCTGATCCTCGTTGAGAGAGATCGACCGATTGGCTGGTGCCAGTGGTATCTCTGCCAGAACTATCCCGAGCATGCGGTAGGTGTTGGCGCCGGACCTGCAGACGTGGGGATCGACTACGCCATAGGCGAGCATGGACGTCGTGGTAGGGGGCAAGGAACCGTCCTCATCGGATCGCTGGTCACCTACATCCGAGGACGCCACCCGGACGCAGCGGTCTTTGCCGATCCCGAGGCGAGCAATGTCGCGTCGAGAAGGGTGTTGGAGAACAACGGCTTCCGATTGCTCGCGGAGCGGCCTTTGCCTTCGGAGCCAACCCAGTCGATCATGGCGATCTATCGCCTGTTGCCAACCGCCGCTACCTCGCGGTGAAGGTTCCGTTCGTCCCACTCCTGGCCCTTGCCGGCGCGGCCGTGGCGGGCGTCGCATGGGTTCGGGCTCGGAAGCGGCATGCCGAGGTCGTCTACCAGGGAAGGCGGGATCCTCCGGCCGAACCGTAGAACCCCGCATCACCAAAGCCGAAGACTCCACCGTCGGCGCCGGCCAACCAGTAGCCCCTGCCGTCGGAGGTGGCCGCAATATCGACGATGGGCGCTCGCGCTGTGATGCCATCGCTCGGAAGGGAACCGTAGAAGCTGGGCTGGCTCGTCCCCGTCGAGCCAGGGGCCCCCACGGCGAAGATCGCCGCCATCTCCGCCCACCATCCAGACCCCGCCACCCGCGGGGACGCTCGCAATGCCGCTGATGAAAGACGCGAGGTCGACGTTCCCGACGCTCATGAGCGCGCCGTTTGTGGTGCCACCGTCCCCGAAGGCGATCGCTCCACCCAGGTAACCGACTTCGTAGTAGCCGCCCCCGTCGGCGGTGGCACTGATACCGACGAACGGTTCGTCGGTGAGCCCCGAGGCCAAGGTGCCCGACTGTGTCGCCGAACCCAGGTATCGGGCCGTGCCGAAACCGAAAACCCCGCCGTCGGCACCGATGAGCCAGTAGCCACCGCCGATCGGATCGGGCGTGATTCCGACGATCGCATCATGGGTGATCGCAAGGTAGTTGGCCGAAGCCACAAGGTGCTGCTGGGGCAACGAGCCGTAGAACGTCGCATCGCCGAACCCGAAGACTCCGCCGTCAGCGCCCACCAGCCAGTACCCCTTGCCGTCAGCGGTGGCGGCGATACCCACGATGGGCGCTGCCGGCACGATCCCCTCGCCCGGAAGGGACCCGAAGAAGGGTGCATCGCCGTAGCTGAAGACCCCACCCCCGGCCTGAGCAAGCCAATATCCCCTGTTGTCCGTGGTCGGTGCGAGGCCGACAAAGCGTGAGGGCGATGGGGAAGTCACCGTGAACGGCACGGACACGGTGACTGCCGTGGCTGGATCGTTGGTCGTGTCACAGGTGACCGAAAACGTGTAGGGACCTGGGGACACTGGCCCCCTCGGGGGGGCGTTCGGGCTCCCGAGCTCGCTTGGGATGACGAAGTGTTGACTGGCCGCGGTTCCCCCGGAGGGCAGTGGTGTGGCATTGCCGAACACGACATCTCCACAGCCGTTGCCAGCCGGAGATGAGTAGGTCACCGTGACAACCGAGCCCACGGGTCCCGCGCTCGGGCTCACCGAAAGGCTGGGCGGTACCGTCGCCGCCGCCAGAGAGGGGATGCCTACGACGAGTCCGGCAACCGCCGCGATTGCGGTGAGTGTCACCGCGGCAGAAGGGCGTAACCGGCCCTTGCGTCCCTGCGAATGGTTGTCCATGTTGGTGCCTTTCGGTAACGAACGAATCTCGGGAGCGGCGGTGAGGCGATCGTTCAGGAGGCGAGTCAGGCGCCGCAGTTGATATGCGCCGCGATCTGTTGGGCAAGGGTCAAGTCCAACGCGCGGGCCCGCACAACCCCGAGCGGCTGAACGCACTTGCTGTGGTTGGTCGTGCCGGCATGACGTAGAGCAGGTCCTGTGCTGAGACCCGGAGTCCGGTCGGGCCGTCGGGAAGTACCGACTGATCGGTCGACCCTGACACCAGGACGGTCGCTCGGGTCCCCGTCACTGCCGTCAGCTGCAATTCTGCGTGCCCGGGGGTCGCGGTGGCCTCGGACTCCCCGGGCAGGAGCGGGCCGGGCCAGGTCACCGATCCGTGGCCATCGGCTTGAATGATCACCGTGGTGGTGTGGACTCGCCACGTTCCGGCGAACTGGCCGGCCGTTGCCAACGGGACCGGCCGAGGCGGCGTCTTGGAACTCGGTGGTGGAGATCCCGCACCCCCACCCCTCGTCGTGATCACCCGGCCGATCTGCAAACCAACGAGTGCAACGATGAGCACGGCAACCACCGTGACCAACTGACGCCGGCGCTGACGCTGGCGCGCTTCTCGAATGAGAGCCTCGGTTGTCGGCGGGGCCTCTTCGACTGTCGTTTTCGAGGGTCTGACCGGCAGCTGGAGACTCATGGTGCTATGATAGGTAGCATCATCCCAACCGTCAAGGGAGCGGCAGAAGTTCACTCGCTCGGCCGCCGGCCATACCGGCCAGAGGTCGTCGTGCTCAGCTGATGGCTAGCGTCGAGCGAGGACGACCACTTCGAGCTGACCGAGTCGCTCGGGGTCGGCCGTCTGCTCGATGCGGACGATGCGGTCGTCCTCGCTGAACGTCAGGCCGAATGCGACCCGTACCCGCCCGCCCGGGGCCCAGACGAGACCAACCGCGCCGTCGAGGAGAGCGGGCCGAAGGGCGGCGGCGCCGGTGAACCGCTCGGCGATCGCCGCCACCCCGCGCAGCTCGCGTGACGTGCCCATCTCCACCGCCGTGTCGTCGGCCCGCAGCACGATGTCGGGGTCGAGAATCGGCGAGCAGCGCCTCGAAGTCACCCCCTCGTGCGAAGCGGCCAGGAAGGCATCGACGACCTCGCGTTGGCGGCTGACGTCGACGGAGGACACCTCGGCTCCTTGCACCCGGCGGCGAGCCCGGCTGGCCAGCTGGCGCGCCGGTGTCGGGGGAGCGCCCCAACGATTTCGCCGATCTCGGCGAACGGCACGTCGAAGATGTCGTGCAACACGAAAGCGACCCGCTCGCCCGGGCTCAGCGTCTCGAGCACGACCAGCAGCGCCGGCCCGACCGAGTCGGCCAGCAGCACCTCGTCCTCGGGGCCAAGTGGATCGGTCCGGTTCGAGCCTGGTTCGGGCAGGCTCACCCCGGCGGCATCTTCTCGGCGCGCACCGGCGGGAGCGCCAGCGCGTCCAAGACACACCCGGGCCACCACGGTGGTGAGCCACCCGCCGATGTTCTCGACGCCGCTCGTGTCCGAGCGGCTGAAGCGTACCCAGGCTTCCTGCACGGCGTCGTGGGCGGCCTGCTCGGTGAGCCGAGCATGCGGTAGGCCACCGCCCGCAGGTGCCTCCGGTTGGCCTCGAACCGCTCGGCCATCCAGTCGTGCTCGTTCATGGATCGATTTCTCTCGTCGTAGGTCATCATAAGTCTGACGTTTCGAACCTCGCCGATGTGACTCGCTCAGCGGGCCCCACGACGTTGCGGGCGCCAGGACCGGGGGTCGCCGTCACTTTCGGACGCTCTCGGTCACATTCCCTCGTTCGCCGACGTCATACTACGGATGATACACGCCGGGTCGAAGTGACCCACGACACGAGGAGTGACGATGACAACCTCTTCCACCCAGGGGATCAAGCCGTGCTGCATCCCGTGTCCGACCTGGCGGCGGCCAAGGCGGTGTACACCGCACTGCTCGGCGTGTCACCGCAGCCGACTCGCCTTACTACGTCGGCTTCGACGCTGCGGGCCAGCACATCGGGCTGGTGCCGGGCGGCGGGCCGCAGGGCATGACCTCACCGGTGGCCTACTGGCACGTGGCGGACATCGAGGCGAAGCTGGCCGAGGTGACCGCGGCGGGTGCCACCGTGAAGGAGCCGGCGCACGACGTCGGCGGCGGCCGCCTCGTGGCCGCCGTCACCGACCCCGACGGCAACGTCCTCGGGCTGATTCAGGACGGATGAACTCCGACGCCCGCCCGGTGAAGGCGGGCCCCGCCAAGTAGATGGAGACACGATGAGCAAGGCCACGAGGGGGACCACGCAGTCGCCTGCGCTGGTCGATGCCGACACCCACGAAATGA
>CAVSLS010000030.1:0-63258 GCA_963728845.1 uncultured Acidimicrobiaceae bacterium | reverse complement strand
CCTGTGAGCGGAACCGTCTTGATGTCGGCGGCCGCCGCCTCGACGCCGTAGAAGAATCCGGCATCGAGCTGCCCGGCCTGGAGCTGCCCGACGAGCGAGGTCTCAGGGTAGACGTTTGACGTCGATGACGCGATGGCCTTCAAGGCGGGAATGTCGTGCGCCTTGGCCGCCTGGTCGAGAGCCGTGACGGCCAGGACACCCTTGGGGTCGGTGGCGGGGTTGGTCCGACCGATCAGGAAGCCGGGCTGGTCGATGACGTCGTACCACGGCTTGGTCGCAGAGCCACTGCGAACCGGCTCGAGGGGTTGTAGCCCAGCACCAAGGGCGACGAGCCGAACATCGCGTACCACCACACCCAGTTCCCGTTGGCCGCCCCCTCGAGGGCACCGTTGACCGCCGGCGAGGCGCTGATGAACACGTCTCCTTGGAGGGTTCCCCCCTTGATCCCGTTGGCGATCGCATCCGACCCCATGGAGGTGTCGTTGAGCGTGTATCCGGTGGCCTTTTGGAAGGCCGGTCCGATCTGTTGTTGCAGCAGGTCCTGCAACGAGCCGGCAGACAGCACGTCGACCGGGCCCGAGGGCAAGGGGGATGCGGCGGCGGAGGGAGGGCCCAGCGCCGTGGCCACGGAGAGACCGAGCGACACTGCGGCCCAGCGATCCAGCGCGGACGAATGGCCCCGGACCTCCGGCGGGAGTACCAGGTCAGCATGCCGACACGGTAACAAAGCGATCGGGTATTTACGCGAATTCAGTTCGATTATGCCGCATACAGGCTATTTTCAAGACTTAGCCTTGCTGGGGCGGATCATGACCAGCTGGGTCGGCGATGACCGTGGGCGGGGCTTTCTGCAGGTCCCGCTGGGCGTCCCGAGCGCTCCTCTGCCATTCGCCGGACCGACCGCCAGATTTGTGCCAGAGGGTGAGGTCCTCCATGGACACGTCCGGGTCGAGCTCGAGCAACGAGCAGACCAAGGTGAGGCCCGCAACGGCACAGGCGGTGAGGGCCTCCATCTCCACCCCGGTCCTTTCGACGATCTCGGTGACCGCGGTGATCTCGATCCGGTGCGGGGACATCTCCACGTCTACCGATACCTGGTCGACCCGGATGGAGTGGCAGAGAGGAACGAGCGAGGACGTCTGCTTGGCGGCTTGGATGCCGGCGACGCGTGCCGCCTCCACCGGGTCCATCCCGTGACGGGTATCGCCCAGTGCCTCGACGGCGTCGACCCTGGTGATGACGGCGCACCGCGGAACGGCCAGTCTGCGTGTCAGCGGTTTGGCGGTGACATCGACCATGCGGGCGCGGCCCTGCTCGTCGAGATGGGTCAGGGCCGCGGGTGGTCCGGGTCTTGCCGTCCAGTTGGGCGTTCACGTGCAGCCCCCCGATACCGGCGGGATCACCGCGACCTCGTCGTCATCGGGACAGGCGTGTCGGGGTCCGCCTCCTCACCGTTGACCCAAAGGCGGGACCCGTCGATAACGGTCGAGAACGGCTCCCCGAAACGCTCCCTCGCGCCCGCCACGACGGCAGCGACGTTGTCCCCGGGCACGAGAGCACCGGACGCCCCGCCGCCTCCCGCGCCGGCCCGAACAAGCGGAGGCGAGCCATCGCTACCCGCCGATCATCGACATCGATCGCGACGGGCCGAGGAACCCCGGTTCGTTGATCCCATGACCGGGATGCTTGGCCCAGACGGCTTGCCTCAGCAGGAGGGAGATTTCGGCATCGGTGCCGTCGTTGCGCAAGAGGCCCCGCACGGTCTCTTCGTCGTTGGTGAAGAGGCAGTTCCGCACGGCGCCGTCTGCCGTGAGCCGGAGGCGGTTGCACGTGCCGCAGAATGGTTCCGTGACGCTCGAGATGAGCCCGATTTCGCCGACCCCGTCGGTGAAGCGGAACCGCTCAGCGGGAAGCGCCCGTGGCATTTGGCAAGGGCTCCAGGGGCCAGCGTGCGTTGATCCGGTCGAAGACCTCGCGCCCCGGGACGAGCCGGGAGCGGTCCCAGTCTCCCTGGGCATCGAGTGGCATGAACTCGATGAACCGCACGATGCGCCCGGTGGCGCGTGCGAACCAGGCGAAGTCGAGGATCTCATCGTCGTTGCGGCCTCGCAGCAGGACCACGTTCACCTTCAGTGGGGTCAGCCCGGCCGCCTCCGCGACATCCATGGCGCGGAGGACGTCGCTGAGGACGCCGTGCCGGCGAATGGCGGCAAAGCGCTCTGGTCGCAGGGAGTCACAGCTCACGTTCACCCGCCGCAGGCCGGCCGAGGCCAGTTTCCCCGCCAAACCGGCGAGCTCTGTCCCGTTGGTGGTGACCGCCAGGTCCTCGAACCCGAGCGACGACAACCGGGCGACGAGCACCGGGAGCCCCTTGCGGACGAGCGGCTCGCCGCCGGTGATGCGCAACGCCGTCACACCGAGGCTCCGGGCTACCCGGGCGACCCGGGTGATCTCGTCGAACGTGAGGAGCTGGCCCATGCGGAGGAACGAAAGCCCCTCCTCGGGCATGCAGTAGACGCAGTGTAGGTTGCAGTGGTCGGTGACCGAGATACGGAGGTCGTCGTGCACGCGTCCGTAGCGGTCGACCAGAGGGCCCTCTCCCCGGCATGGCGGTCCCCGTCTCCTCATCGCTTCGATGGCGTCGCACCGAGACGGCGACACGGACGGGAGCAGTCATGCGGCGGCCCTCACCGAACCGACGAAGGGTCGCGGCCGGCACTGTCGAAGTCATCGGAACAGAGGGTCCAGTTCGTCCCACCGCTCCATGTCTCACGCTTCCAGATGGGGACGGTGTGCTTGAGGGTGTCGATGGAGAATTGCGCCGCCGCAAACGCCTCGGCGCGGTGGGGTGTGGACGCCACCACGACCACGGACCCCTCTCCAACCTCAAGCCTGCCCGACCCGGTGCAGGAGCACGAGCCGGCCGATCTCCCCCCAGCGGTCCCGGGCTGCAGCGGCGACCCGTGCCAGCCGTGGAGCAACCTGCTCGACGTACGCCTCGTATTCCAGGCACGTCACGCCGGGACGTCCCTCGGAGTGGTCACGCACCGTGCCGCAGAAGGTCACGATCCCCCCGCATCCGGGGAGGACCGCCCACCGCCACGCGTCCTCGACCGGCAGGGGTTCTCCGCCGACGCCGACCCAGTCACCGCTCTCCGGGGGAGTGAGGTCGGTCAGGCCCCCTGGGCCGTTCTCGATGTTCTCCTTAGCGTGCGTCACTACCATCCCTTTCCCGGGCGCCTCGCGGGAGAGAGCCGTTCACCACAATAATCAGGCACCTCACGGGTCTCTCCGCGCTCGCTGCCTTCGGGTGCCGCTCCGACATCCTGACGGCGCGGGATCAGTGAGGCCGGCCGCCGGCCAGCAGCTCGAGCGTGTGCCCGAGGACATCGGCCACGGCCTCGAGCGATTCCACTGCACCGCTCGGCGATCCCGGGACGTTGAGGATGAGGCAGCTGCCGACAGATCCCGCCACGCCGCGGGAAAGACGTCCGAGCGGGTTCACGGAGCGCATGGCCTCGGCCAGGCCGGGGGCCTCGCGCTCGACGACGGCGCGGGTCGCCTCCGGCGTGACGTCGGTGGGCGAGAAACCCGTCCCCCCCGTGGTCACGACAAGTCCCGCGAACCCAGTCGACAGCTCGACGAGAGCGGCCGAGACCGGCGCCATCCCATCGGGTACGACGCGCCGATTGACGATGTAAAACCCATGCTCGACGAGGACGTGGTCAGCTCGTCACCGGATCGGTCCTCGCGCTCGCCCAGGCTGGCCGATTCTGAGACCGTGAGGATCTTCGCATCGAGGCTCATGACGGGCGCGACGCTACCGGGGAGGAAACCATCGCATCGCAATTTGGGGGCGCGGCGGAGGCGAAATGCGATAATGCATCGGTGGCCAAGACTTACGACGGTATCGACCAGACGCTGTCCGAGTGGATGTCGGACCAGCCGCTTTTCTTCGTGTCGACGGCCCCGCTCGATCCGCAAGGCTCAGTGAACTGCTCGCCCAAGGGCAACCGCGATGAGTTCGCTGTTCTGGATGAGCGGACGGTGGCCTTCCTCGACCAGACAGGGAGTGGTGTCGAGACCATTGCACATCTCCGAGAGAACGGCCGGATCGTGATCATGCTCTGCGCCTTCACGGGACCGCCGCGGATCGTGCGCCTGCACGGGACGGGCCGGGTCGTACTGGCCGACGACCCGGATTTCGACGAGCTCGCCAACCGTTTCCCCGGCGGTGCGGGGATAGGCGTCCGCTCGGTCATCGTCGTGGCCGTGCAGCGAGTGTCGGACTCGTGCGGCTACGGCGTGCCCCTGATGACCTTTGAGGGTCATCGACCCACCATGGACCAGTGGTCAACCCGAAAGGGGAGGGATGGCATCCGCCAGTACTGGGCCGAGAAGAACGTCGCCAGCATCGACGGCATCAGTGGGATCGATGTTTCGGCACCGCAATAACATGTGTCACTCGTTGAGCCGCGCCTCGACGTCCACGTTCACCACGGCCCTCGCTGTGAAGCCGGCACCCCGTCGGCGTCGAGGAGGAGGACCTCCACGCACTGACCGGCGCGACGCCTTCACCGTCCGGCAACAGCGCGAGAGCGTTGGACTGGGCCATGACGCGCAGCATGTGTGAGTCCTGACCGCCCGCCATTCGCACCCCCAGTACTCCGTCGACTCCGGTGCGGGCCGTTACCCTCACCAGATGCAACTTGCCATCTCGAGAACGGGGGAGGTCCACTTCGGCGACCGCGGCAAGGCGCGGTCGGTCGAGTACGGCGCAGCCGGCCATGGAGCGAAGCGTGGGCCGGACGAACAGCTCGTATGACACGAGAGCCGAGACGGGGTTTCCGGCAAGCCCGAAGACTGGTGTCCCGGTTTTCTTGAGCACCCCGAAGGCGAAGGGTTTGGCCGGCTTGATGGCGACCTGCATCGAACGCATCGTGGGCCCGCTCAGATCCTTGAGCACGGTCTTCATCACGTCGCGGTCACCGACGCTCACTCCTCCGCTCGAAACGATGGCATCACACCGGGAGCCGGCCTCTTCGAGCAGGGCCGTCAGGGCCGCCTCGTCGTCCCCGGCCACGCCGAGGTCAATGGTGCCGAAACCGTCTGCGTGAAGCTGGGCGAGCAGCGCGGGACGGTTGGCGTCGCGGATCTTCCCTGGCGCCAAGGCGCCGGCGGACGTGGTCAGTTCGTCGCCGGTGGAGAGAACGGCCACGGTGGGACATGGATGGGCGAGAAGCTGCTCGACTCCGATGCTCGATAGCACGCCCATGTGGGCGGCGCCGAGGTGCGTCCCGGGAGAGAAGACCTCGTCGCCCGCCCGAATATCGCCCCCAGCCTTTCGCACGAAAGTGCCGGGATTCACGGATTCCTCGACGACGACGATCGACCCGCCCGATTCGACGTGGGTGCGCTCGACCATGCACACGGCGTCAGCGCCGGGGGGCAACGGTGCCCCAGTCATGATGCGAACCGACTCACCTGCCGATACGGATGTCTTCGCGTTGTCGCCTGCCATCACGCTGCCCACCACACGAAGGCGCGCCGGGAGACGCACAGTATCGGCGGCCCGGACCGCGTACCCGTCCGTGGACGAATTGGCAAAGGGTGGCACGGCCTCGGCAGCTCGGATGGCTTCGGCCAGCACATGACCCGAGGCGTCGCTCACCGCCACTCGTCTGGGGGTAAGAGCTCCACAGGCGGAGAGGACGAACTGGCGAGCTTCAGAGACGGGGATCATCGGGGAGAGGGTGGCGGAGTCGGTGGCAAGAGACGGTTCACCCGGATCATGGTACGACGACCCGGGGACGCCAGGCGGGGTCGCCCGCGGAGTGCTGCGACCCGGTGTCTCGCGGGTGACGCGGCGGTAGTCTGCGCGGCAAGACGGATAGGTGCCTCTGGGCATACCGAAGATCACAATGTCTAAACAAGGAGTTGACATGGCGAAGCCCACAAGAGGATTCCTTGGTCGTGGGAAAGCCGCCCGAGATCCTCGTCTCCCTCCGGGTCAATATGACGCCGGGGATCAGTGGCCCGTACTGAACGCGGAGGTCACCCCGCAGCTAGACGTGGCGTCGTGGTCGTTCTCTGTCGACGGCCTCGTCGCGCACCCGACGACCTGGACCTGGGAGGAGATCCACGCTCTGCCAGAATCCGCGTATTCCGGTGACATCCACTGCGTGACCACCTGGTCCAAGCTGGGCGTGCACTTCAGCGGCGTCTCGGTCGACACGCTCCTCGACATCGCAGGATTGGAACTGACGGCCAGCCACGTGATGGCCTTCTCGCACACCGGGTACACGACCAATCTCCCCTTGGCAGATGTCAGCGGTGGTCAAGCATGGGTCGTCTGGGAGTATGAGCACGCGCCACTGCCAGTTGAGCACGGCGGACCGGCACGCCTGTTGGTCCCGCACCTCTATTTTTGGAAGAGTGCGAAATGGGTGGCCGGGTTGCGGGTGCTCGACCACGACGAACCGGGGTTCTGGGAACGCAACGGGTACCACGACTTGGGAGATCCGTGGCTCGAGCAGCGCTACCAGGGCGATTAGGAAGTGACCACCGATCGGCCAGCTGGCGATCCGTGGCAGGTGGCGACGGTCACCGAGATCCGGTCAGAGACTCCAACCGCCAAGACATTCCGCCTGGCTCTTGCTTCGCCCACCCTTCACCTTGCCGGGCAGTACTACGTGGTGCGGCTGACCGCACCCGATGGGTATACCGCATCGCGGTCGTATTCGGTGGCGTCGGCACCCAACGATTCTGGCGATATCGAGCTCACTGTGGAGAGGCTCGAAGGCGGCGAGGTCTCGGAGTTCTTACATGACGGGGTCATTGTCGGTGACGAGCTCGACGTCCGGGGACCAATCGGCCTTTGGTTCGTCTGGACCGCGCAGACTCCGGCCATCCTGGTGGGTGGCGGATCTGGCATCGTGCCTCTCATGGCCATGCTGCGACTGGCCCGCCAGTCTGGGCAGTCCGACCTGGTCCGAATGGCAGTTTCAGTGCAAACGCCGGATGACTTGTACTACGCGATTGAGCTTCCCGGACCTGAGACGACGGTTGCCTACACCCGTGCAGCCCCCCCGTCATTCACGCGGCCTCCCGGCCGACTCACCGAGCATGATCTTGCTCCTCTGTTGCTGCCACACGCGACCGCCTTCGTGTGCGGCTCGCCCGGCTTCGCCGACTTCGCCAGTGGGCTGCTGTTGGGCCTCGGCCAACCCGTGGAAGGGATCCGACTTGAGCGGTTCGGCCCCACCAGTTAGCTCCCAGTCGTTTTCGTTGTGACAGACCCCAGTGCAGCGAAGGAGAAATCCAGCATTGGAACGGCAATGACCCGCAGTTTGCCCGAAGGCCGGTGGGATCCCACAAAGATCCCACGAAAATGGTTTTGAGTGTGTCAGGCCCGTACCTCCTGGTGGGAGCCCGCCAAGGCTTATTACTCCTGGTAGACCGCCGAATCGGCACAACTCTATCGAACGCTCCAAAACCCCAAAGACAACTGAAATGGGTCTCATAACCCGAAGGTCGGAGGTTCAAATCCTCCCCCCGCCACCAAAGAAGACGCAGTTCGGGGCCGATCCGAGTGGGTCGGCCCTTCTGCCATCCGCCGAAGGATCGCTTCGGCGAACCGCTGGTCTCAGGCGCTACCGAACAGGAGCCGGCAGACCGCGTCGGCGTGCGCCTCGATGACATCGTTGTGAAATGGATCGAGGGAGCTGAGTCGTCGGCACTCTGGCGCGAGGACGAACATCGTCGGGCCCGCGCCGGTGAGGATGTAGTAGAGGTGCGGAGCCGGGACGTTCGGTACAACGCCCGTGCGTGCCAATGACTCGAAGATCTCGATCGTGCGCTCGTAGATCGGACGGACGTGCCGGTCGACGAGATAGTCCATGCGCGGGCCGTCCGCCTTGGATTCCTGCATGATGATCCGATGCAGTTGAGGATTTCGTGCCGAGAAGGTGATGAACTCGTGTACGAGCAGTTTCGCTCTGGTGACTTCTTCGACCCCCCGCAGCCCGATGGCTCGCTCACCCATCGCCTGATTCAACCGTTCGAAGAGCGAATCGACGGCGGCCTGCCACAGCTCTTCTTTCGAGTGGAAGTGGTAGTTCAAGAGGGGCTGGGTTACACCTGCCTTCGCGGCGATGTCGCGCGTCGTCGCGCCATCGAAGGAGCGCTCCGAGAAGAGGTCGACGGCGGCCATCACGATCCGTTCTCGTGTGGCATCCGCCGACGGACGTGTGACCCGAGCGATGGAGGTCGTCGAGGCCTTCGACATGACAGCAGCCTAATCAGACGAACAGGCTCTTGACAGATTCCTGATCGTGCGAACAAAGTATCGGCGATGACCGACTACCGAGCACGGTACGGCCCCCACAATGCGGGCGAGACCTACGTCGCCCATGAGTTCGCCGAGCAGCTGGTCGACCTCGGCGAGATCCAGATGAACTACGCGACCGCCGGCGCGACGGATCTCCCGGCGCTGCTGCTCATCCCCGGCCAGACGGAATCCTGGTGGGGTTACGAAGCGGCGATGCCTCGGCTCGCGGAGCACCTCGAGGTGTTCGCCGTCGATCTCCGGGGCCAAGGCCGGAGCACCCGAACGCCGGGCCGCTACACGCTCGACAACATGGGCAACGACCTCGTCCGCTTCATTGACGTGGTCATCGGCCGCCCCACGGTCGTGAGCGGTCTCTCTTCCGGTGGCGTCCTCTCAGCGTGGCTCTCGGCGTACGCCAAGCCCGGCCAGATTGTCGCTGCGGTCTACGAGGACCCCCCGCTGTTCGCGTCGGAGATCCGGCCGGCCGTCGCCCCGGGCATCCGTCAATGCATCGGCCCGATGTTCGACCTCTGGAGCACCTTCCTCGGCGATCAGTGGTCGATCGGGGCCTGGGACGCGATGCGGGAAGCGGCCGCGATCTCGGTTGCCCGAGCACATGAGATTCATTCCGGTGCCCGACGAACCGCCGCAGAACCTCAAAGAGTACGACCCGGAATGGGGCCGGACTTTCTGGACCGGGACCGTCGGCGCCTCCTGTGACCACGAGCAGATGCTGCGCAGCGTCAAGGTCGAGTCCGTGCTTCTGACGCACCACATGCGCATCACCGACGACGCCAACGGATTCCTACTCGGAGCGATGTCCGACCAGCAGGCCCAGCGGGTGCAGGATCTCCTCGCGAACGCGGGCGTTGCCGTGGACTACCGATCATTCCCCGACGTCGGTCACTCGATGCACGGCGACCGGCCGGAGCTCTACTTCGACACAATCCTCGAGTGGATCGCGCACCGCTGGGCGAGTGAACGATCGACGTCCACGCCCACTACGTCCCCGACGGCTACCGGGCGGCCCTCCGCGAGCCGGCCACGACCAACCCGACGGATTCGCCCTGGATTCCGGACTGGTCCGCCGAGGAGCACGTGGCGGCGATGGACCGGCTGGGCATCGCCACGTCGCTGCTGTCGATCTCGTCGCCGGGCGTGCACCTCGGCGACGGCTCGGCCGCCATCGGACCTCGCACGCGAGGTGAACGAGGACGGCCGTCGAGTCGGTGGTCGACCACCGCGGTCGGTTCGGGCTGCTCGCCTCGCTCCCGCTGCCCGACGTCGACGCCGCCATCGCCGAGATCGCTCACTGCTGCGACCACCTCGACGTCGATGGGTTCGTCCTGCTCACCAACATCGGTGGCACGTACCTGGGCGACGCGACGTTCGATCCGGTCTTCCGCGAGCTCGACCGGCGCGGCGCCCGCGTGCTCATCCACCCGACCTCGCCGGCGTGCTGGGAGCACACATCGCTCGAGCGGCCGCGACCGATGCTCGAGTTCTTCTTCGACACCACCCGGGCGGTCGTGGACCTCGTGCTCAACGGCGTCATCGGCCGCAGCCCCGATATCGGCTGATCATCCCGCACGCCGGCGCAACCCTCCCGCTCGTCGCCGACCGGGTCAACGTGTTCGCGCACATCCTCGCGTCCCGAAGTCGACGTGCTCGCGCGATCTCGGTCGGCTCCACTTCGACCTGGCCGGCTTTGCCGTACCGCGCCAGCTCGACGCCCTGCTGACCATGACGACGCTCGACCACCTGCACTACGGGAGCGACTTCCCATTCACGCCAGAGCAGGTTGTCGCTGCTGCGGCCGAGCGCATCGACGGCGTCGACTCGCTCCTTGACGCGCTCCGATCCAATACGTAGCGGCTCTTCACCTCCTTCGCTTGACATCACGAGAGGAGCACAGATGGACCACCAGATAGAGCTCGGCTACCTCGTCCTCGAGGTGCCCGACCCAGACACACTCGCGCCGGTATTCGCCGATGTCGTCGGCCTCGTGCCCGGCGAGCCGACGGCTTCGGGGGTTGGCACATGGCGCAACGACCAACGCGCCAATCGGCTATTCGTACAGCGCGGACCAGCGAACGACGCAATAGCGATCGGCTTCGAAGCGGTCGACTCGGGCGCGTTCGACGCCGTGATCGCCCGGCTGCAGAAAATCGATGCAGACGTCGCAGACGGTGACGGCAGCGAGCGCCGAGTGCAACAGCTCGTTCGGGCCAAGGCACCATGGGGAGTCGACGTCGAGGTCGTCCTCAGTCGGCCGACGCATCGAGCCCGTTCAATTCTGCGCTGGTCCCTGGCGGTTTCCTCACCGAGGGTGTCGGGTTCGGGCACGCTGTCTTCGCCACGACCGCGTTCGACGAGTCCCACCTGTTCCTCACTGACGGCCTCGGTTTCGCCCAGTCGGACTGGCTCGAGACCGAGCTCGCGCCGGGCATCGACCTCGAGGTTCGGTTCTACCATTGCAACGCGTCGGCATCACACGATCGCACTCGCACGGGCGCCATTCGATCTCCCACAGACGCCTGCACCACATCATGTTCGAGACCAACGAGCGCGACGACGTCGGAGCCGCCTTCGATCGAGCGTGGGCCACTGACCTGGCCATCCCCAACGGGCTCGGTCGTCACGACAACGACGGCATGTTCAGCTTCTACCTGCAGACGCCGGCCGGTTTCCAGATCGAGGTTGGCTACGGCGCCCGGGTGATCACGGACGGCTGGAATGACAACCGCCGTTACGACCAGATCAGCGTCGTGGGGCCACCAGCCCTTGCGCTCGGCATGAGCATCGACACCGACGCCGAGGTCATCGTCGTCGGCTACGGGCCGGTCGGAAGCTCGCTCGCGATCCTGCTCGCTCAACTCGGACGCACTGTCACGGTGCTCGAGCGGTGGCCAGAGCCCTATCCACTTCCGCGAGCGGTGCACTTCGATCATGAGGTTGGGCGCATCCTTCAGGCGTGCGGTATTGGTGACGAGCTGCGGGTGATCAGCGAACCGGCTGACGTCTACGAGTGGCGGAATGCCGTGGGCACGACGCTGCTGCGGTTCGGCCAGAGCGGCGACGGCCTTTCGGGGTGGCCGGCGTCGTCAATGTTCAACCAGCCCATGGTCGAGCAGCTGCTCGACCGTCGTGCCCGCGAGCGCGGCGTCGACGTCCGTCGCGGGGTCGACGTCGACGGGCGTCGAGCAGCGAGGCGACCGCATCGTTGCGACCGGTGCCGACGGCACGACCGTTTCGGGTCGGTACCTCGTCGGCTGCGATGGCGCCAACAGCACCGTGAGGGCAATGACCGGGCTGCCCGTGATCGATCTCGGGTTCTTCTATGACTGGCTGATCCTCGACGTGATCCTGGCTGAACCGCGCGTGTTCGACCCGATCAACCTGCAGATCTGTGATCCGGCGCGGCCAACGACTGCAGTGTCAGGAGGACCCGGTCGACGGCGATGGGAGTTCATGCGCCTGCCGCACGAATCGCTCGAAGACCTGAATGAGGAGGCGCGTGCGTGGGAACTGCTCGCGCCGTGGGATGTGCACCCGGAGAACGCCCAACTGGAGCGGCACGCCGTCTACACCTTCAATGCACGCTACGCCGAGCGATGGCACGTAGAGCGCGCACTCCTCGCCGGCGATGCCGCCCACCTCATGCCGCCGTTCGCCGGTCAAGGCATGTGCTCGGGTCTGCGCGACGTTGCCAACCTCTCTTGGAAGCTCGATCTCGTGCTCGCTGACATCGCCGGGGATGCGCTGCTCGACAGTTACCAGTCCGAGCGGTTGCCGAGCGCAAGGGCAGCGATCGACTTTTCCATGGAGCTGGGCGGGGTGATCTGCGTGCCCGATCCTGCTGAGGCCGCTGCGCGTGACGAGGCAATGGCCGCCGGCGTCGGCGACGAGCCGGCGCCGCCGCCCGGACTCCCTGTCTTGACGGCAGGGTTCATCCACCCGACGGCCCCTCACGCGGGCACCCAGCTCGTGCAAGGCAAGGATGGGAGCCGGCGGTTCGACGAGGTGCACGGCAACGGTTGGCGACTCGTGGTCCTCGGAGCCGATATCGAGTGCATCGGTGCGAACGAACGCGGATGGTTCGAGTCGATCGGAGGCCGTGTCGTGGCGCTCGCCGATCCCGATCCGCTCTTCATCCGTTGGTTCAGCGAACACGACACGACGTGTGCGCTGCAGCGACCAGACTTCTACCTCTACGGCACGGCGCCGACGGCGCAGGCGACGACGACTCTGCTCGCCGACCTCCGCCACCACCTCGCACGGGGGACCACATCATGAAGCTCGCAAACTACCGCGGCCGTGCCGCTCTCGTCCTTGACGCTGCGATCGCGGACGTCCATGACGCGTCCGCCGGGCGCTTCGGCCCGGACCCGATGAGCGTCTACGAGGACTGGCCGGCCTTTGTCGAATTCGCCACTGGAATCACCGCTGGCACGGCGCCGCTCCACGAGGTCGACCTCGGCTGTCCGGTACCCGCACCGCGGCAGGTGTTTGCCATCGGCCTGAACTATCAGAGCCACGCCGAAGAGTCCGGAATGGCGGTACCGAGCGTCCCGGCCACCTTCACCAAGTTCCCGGCCTCATTGTCGGGTCCGTTCGACGAGATCGAGATTGTCGGTGAGACCGTGGACTGGGAGGTCGAACTCGTGGCCGTGATCGGCACCCGGGCCGACCGGGTCCACGAGCCCGACGCGTGGTCGCACGTCGCCGGCCTCACCGTCGGCCAGGACATCAGCGATCGCACGCTCCAGTTCGCCGCCGGTTCGCAGTTCTCGCTGGGGAAGTCTCGCCGGGGCTACGGGCCGATGGGGCCCTGGCTCGTCACGCTCGACGAAGTGCCCGACCCAGGGGACCTCGCGCTCGGGTGCGCGGTGGACGGGGAGACGGTGCAGGACGCCCGCACCTCCGACCTCATCTTCAGCGTGCCACGCTTGATCACCGAGCTCTCTGCCGTCCTGCCGCTGCTTCCTGGCGATGTGCTCTTCACCGGTACCCCGGCTGGCATCGGCGCCACCCGGCAACCGCCGAGATTCTTGCGTCCGGGACAGCTCCTCGAGACCTGGATTGAGGGGATCGGCACAATCCGGAACCGGTGTGTGTGATGGCGGCCGACATCGTGAATACCCGCCGGTACGAGGCCGACCTTTTCAGCGACGACGCCCTCGACGATCACTACCCACACTTCCGAGCCCTCTGCGATGCCGGGTCGCTCGACGAATGATGACCGAAGTGATCCTCACCGGGACGGGAGTGCCACACCCTCGGCCCGGTCGCGCCGGTGCCGGTGCGTTGATTCGCCACGGTGATGTCGCGTTGCAGTTCGACGCCGGCCGGTCCACCGTCATGCGCCTGATGGAGGCAGGTACCCCACCGCACGCGCTCACCGCACTATTCCTGACCCACGTCCACAGCGACCACGTCGTGGGGCTACCTGACGTCGCCATGACCCGTTGGGTCCAGCAGCAGCTCGTCCCCACCGGGCCGCTTGTCGTCGTCGCTGCCAGGGGCGTCGCCACCCGCTTTGTCAGGCGGATGCTCGAACCGTATGACGACGATCTCGCGCTTCGCACTGAGCACACGGGCGCGACGCCGATTGAGGTGGAGCTCCATCCGTTCGACGTTCCGACCACGCCCGATGTCGTCTGGACGAGCGACGACGGCCAAGTTCTTGTGCTCGCGGCCGCCGTGCACCACGAGCCGGTGCCCGAGGCTGTCGCGTACAGGATCGAGACGCCCGACGCCATCGTCGTCGTCTCCGGCGACACCCGTGTGTGTGCCGAGGTCGAGCAACTGTCGGTCGGTGCTGACGTGCTCGTGCACGAGGCGTGCCGGTCTTCGGCCATGCAGCCGCTGATCGCCGGGACGGTCTTCGAGGCGATCTTCAGCTACCACGCGGATACCGTCGAGCTCGGCAAGATGGCGTCCCGTGCCGGTGTGCCGCACGTCGTCCTCACCCACCTCATCCCTCCGCCAGAAGGAACCGGCGACTCCGAAGCCTTTGCGCAGGATCTCCGCAATGGTGGCTACCAGGGCCGCATCACGGTCGGCGAGGATCTGACGGTGATCAGCCTCTGACCGGTCGGAGGTGCTCGGCATCGCGACTGGTCCCATCGCCTCGGCCACCGCCAAAGGCTCGGATACGGCACCGACGGCTGAACGGGTCGCGGTGTACGCCAAAGCGCTGAGTGCAGTGCTCAGCGACGCAGCCGACGTCCTGTCTTCGGCAGAGCTGCAACTGCTAATGGACTGGTTCGACTAATGGACTGGTTCGACCGATTGGCGACGGCGGGGAGCCGCGACGTCCCAGTCCGCCCCCGGCCTTCCAGCGCACGCAGACCGCACGTCGCTCGAGGTAACCAATCCCACGAAAATCCCACGGATTCGATTCTTCGTGCCGCTGAGCAAATACCAGCTCAAGCTGCAGATCCGCCGATCGGCCCAGCTAGTCGGGCAACAAGGCCACACTCCCTGGAAGTGCGAATTACCCAGTAGACAGGACAGCCTAGGTCTCATAACCCGAAGGTCGGAGGTTCAAATCCTCCCCCCCCGCCACCAACCAAAGAGTGCACAGTTCAGGGCCGGTCTTAGGGACCGGCCCTTCTGCTCTCGGGACCTCGATGAGAGCGGATTGACGGCTCATCGGATTCTGGCGGGGTTGCGTGCCTCAACGGACGACGATCGAGCCCAGGACGCGCCAGTTGGGCCGGCCGGCGTCGAGCAGGGCTCGGATCCGGTAGTTCTCGAAGTTGTGGAACCCCAAGCCGATCCGTTTGACCCGCTTGATCAGGTTGTTGAGCGCCTCGGTGTAGGTGCACACGGCGTCGTTGACCGTGTGCCAACGGACGGCACGAGCATGGCCCTCGCCTTGTTGCTCTTCCAGCGACCCCACGATCTCGATTTAGAGGAGCTATTCGCCAAGAGAGAACGGTCAGACTAATTCTTGACCCAGATAGCAACGTCAGCGCTGTGACTGACGTTGCCGGTGTCGTTGTAGGCGACACTCTGGAGCCGGTACTTTCCGTTTGGAACCGACGCAGAGTCCCAGTCCCCGTGCCAGCCGTACAAGCCCAAGGAGGCAGTGGCGATCAGCGACGAGCCTCTTAATGCCCCGCCGCTGAGATAGAACTGGACCCTGGTCACTGTTGTGATATCCGACGCCGTCGCGTCCAGAGACTGAACGCCCGTTAGGACGGCGCCCTTTGACGGCAACAGCACGGTTGTATGGAGGTAGACGTTATCGGCCGCTCGCCGCGTGTAATTGTCGCTGCTCGCTGGAAGCTGGAGTGCCTGGGCGAGCACACCTTCTAGGTGCAGGGCGTATGAACCCATTAGGTGCCAATGGTCAAAATACACGTCGTATTGTCCGATCACAGCCGTACATACCTTGGAACAGAACCACGGAGTCACGTCTATGTAACGTCCACCAAGAGATTCGACGGCCTCCGCCTCGGCTTGCTGATAGGGAGGCTCTGCGGCTGCGACTGTCGCGGAACAGGCTTGTACATCGTTCGTGTGCCTGGCGATGCAGTTAGGGCCCGTTTGCGGCAACTCTGGAATGTTACCTAAGACGACGAATTTTGCTCGTGGCGCCGTAATCGCACGAAAGAACGCATGCAAGCCGTCCATCCATTGGGAGTTGCTGTACAACACATTGTCTGGAGCGGCACGGGTTTCCTCGGACACAATCACAAGGTCGGGATCGAGCTCGTTGATCCGCTTGATGACGAACTTGTGCCATCCGTCACATGCAGCGTATTCGCTGCCGATTTGGTTTAGAATAAAGGGAAGCGCAGGGTCCGGACAGGCGTCTTTTGCCAGGGACCACAGTCTCCAGTGGGATTTCTTGGCGATGGCATCGATCGTGTTGAACCACATTGCAGTATGTGAATCGCCGACCACGACCATCGTGCGGGTTCCGTGAGGATCTCCGAATAGACAGGGCGGAACACTGGTTTGGGAGGCTTGGGCCCAGCATGAGCTGTCAGATGACCAACCCAGGACGCTAACGCCGAGCGGAGGATCGAGGTTAGTGGGAAGCGAACGGATCTTGGACGAAGACGCCACCAGGTTTTCCACCGAGGCCAGACTTGCCGATTCGTTCACATTGTGAAGAGACGCCGTGTTCGGTATATACGTGGCGGTGTGCACGCGAAGCTCAGCCACGACGCAGGTCAGACTCACGGCGATCAGCCCTGCTCCTAGCCCGAGGCTAAGCCAGCGATTTCCGATGAGCGAACGCGAATGTCGAATGGGGTTTTCGACGGCCAAATACGTCATGATCGACAAGCCGAGTGCGACCAGAAGCCATGGCAGGTTTTTCGTCGCCGGAAGACTCGTCTGACCGGCAGACTCAGCCGCGAGGATGAGGATTGGCCAGTGCCAGAGGTAGAGCGAGTAGGAGAGCTTTCCAAGCTGGCGAAATGGCCAGAGTCGAAGGAGCGACTCGGCGCCGTAACGCGGGACGACGGTGCCGCCAGCGATGACCAACGCCGCACCGATGACCGGTACTGCCACGGCGGACCCCGGGTAAGGGGTCTGTGAGTTGTATGAGACGGCGGCCAGTGTGATAAGGCCGAGCCCAATCCATGTCATCGCCGTCGCCAACCGTGCTGGCACACGAAGGAGGAACGGTGCGGCCGCGGCGACCAACGCACCTAAGGCGAGCTCCCAAGCCCGGGTGAACGGAGAGAAGTACGCCACCGTAGGATCGCTTGCGGTCTGAGAGACCGAAAGCGCAAGTGAAACGGCGATCGCCACGCTCAATACGAGGACCAATCGGGCGCGGAAACCCAGAGCCATGCGCGTCCTTGCCACAACCAGGAACAGAGTGGGATAGACAACGTAGAACTGCTCTTCCACCGAGAGGGACCAGAAGTTCTGCAAGGGGGACGGGAGCTGAAACTCAGCGAGATAGTTGGTTCCAACAGATGCGAAGTGGAAGTTGGCCAAAAAGATCGTTGCCCAAATGCCATCGGTGGCGGTCTGATTTCCCCCCACGATGCCTAGGAACACGTAACTCAGGACGACGGTTATGACGATCACCACGGTCGCGGCTGGGATGATGCGACGGCATCGGCGGCCATAGAAGCTGAGGATCGATGTACGCCCGGTGCTGGCCTGTTCTCGCAATAGGACGCCTGTGATGACAAATCCCGAAATCACGAAGAAGACATCGACCCCGACATAACCGCCCGACCATCGGGTGACCCCGGCGTGATAGAGGACCACGAGCAGGATCGCGACGGCTCTCAGTCCTTCCACATCGGGGCGGAACGAGCGATCCTCCGGCGCGCTTCCGGCCTCGTCCCCCGGGTGCAAGCCCAATCGAGTCGCGAAAGAAGGAGTGGCTCGAACCGGCATCAGCAGCGGTCACACCAAGCCATGGCCGTCTTCCCCGCCCCCCGATGGTGTCGGACTAGGCCTTCCGTACTACGGCACGCTAACACGGGGGTCCAAAAATGGCTTGGGCGCGGCGTCCGCACCGGTTGCCCTCTCGGGGCTCGCAGAGATGATGGGACCATGGCACTCACCGCAGCACAGGTGAACCGGATACTCGCCCTCCGCGGCGAGCTGTTCCCGGGCATCCCTGACAAAGTGCCGGACCCGACCGAGCTGCGGCTCGCACTCGACCGGGTGCTTCGGGCGCCCGCTGGCAACCGCGAAATGACAGCGCGTTGGCAGCGAAACCGCGACCGACGGGGTCCAACGACGACCAACGACAGCGGGACCGTGTGCGCAGTTCAGAGCAACCGCGACCAAGAGCAACCGACTATCGCGTCGTTGGCCTCGAGTTCGAGAAGCATCCGACGAGCCGACAGTTCCAAGTCTCACCTGGTGCCGCAAGACGCTTACGTGACGAGCATGCCGGCGTCCGTGCACTGCTAGCGTTTCGCTCAAGCTGGCGGTTGCGGCGCTGTTCTCAATCGGGCGGTGACCACGGTTCGCAGGATGGTCAAGCATGGAGACCTCGAAGTGGATCCCGAAACGGACAGCAGCAACGCAGCAGTCGTCACCGGAGCATCGGTGGAGGTGCGGTGATTCGTCGAAGAGAGAGCTCAAGCAAACACCTTTGCCGCTGGCCGAAGTGGTCCGATTCACTGGGCGCAGCCGGTTCGAATTACTCGACCTCGTTCGTGCCGGCGTTCTCGATGAGGTTCTTGGGCGCGGTGCGTGCAAGCTCACCGCATCGAGTCTCTGCTCCTGGGTGACCGCCGGCGCCTGATTTTGACGACGACAACGAGCCGCAACCCGCTCGCAACCTCGACGGTAGGATCATGGCAGCGACTCGGCCCTTCTGGGCTCCTATACCTCTGAGGTCGGCGACCCGGCCAGGTCCTAACGAGTGCAGGAGAGCGTCGATGACATCCTCAGTAAGTGCAAAGCCGGCGTCAGAGCCGGTGCATGGTGCGTTACAAGCGGAGAAGAAGGTGGCGATCGTCACCGGGGCGTCGCGAGGGATCGGTGCCGGCATCGCCGCCGCTTTCACCGCGGCGGGTTACGCCGTAGTGGGTACGGCGCTTTCCGTCGAGCCGTCCGCAACACCGGATGTGCTGATGGTACCGGGAGACATCGCGCAAGCCGAGACAGCCGAACTTGTCGTCCAGCAGGGGCTCGATCGGTTCGGCCGGATCGACACGCTGGTCAACAACGCAGGCATCTACATCGGGAAGTCCTTCACCGATTACACCGTCGACGATTACGTGGCGATCACGTCGGTCAACCTCACCGGGTTCTTCCACATGACCCAGCGGGCCATCGCGCAGATGGTTGCCGAGGGCGGAGGCCACGTCGTCAATGTCAGCACCAGTCTCGTCGAGCACACGGACGCAAGAGAACCGTCGGCCCTCACCTCCCTGACCAAGGGCGGGCTGGAGGCGGTGACACGCTCGCTCGCCACCGAGTACGCCGGACGGGGCATCCGCGTCAATGCGGTGGCGCTCGGCGTCATCGAGACCCCCCTCCACGACCCGGCTTCGTACCGGGAGCTGGCGAAGCGACATCCTCTGGGCCGCGTGGGCGAGGTCAGCGACGTGGTCGACGGGGTTCTCTACCTCGAACGCGCGACGTTCGTCACCGGTGCGACGCTCCGTATTGACGGGGGCCGGGCGGCCGGAGGCTAACCAAGACCTGCGGACAGCCAACGCAGCCGTTCTGGGGCAGCCGTTCTTGTTGCAGACCCGCCGAATCGCACCGCCCGACGGCGATCTTCTGATCGCCCATGGACATCTCGTGTCTGGTGGCACAGTCTTAGGGGAGTGGCCACGCTGGTGGCAGGGGCAGTCGACACGACAGAGGAGCGGCTCGCCGACCAGCGCGAATTGGTCTGTCGCTATCGGTCCCGCGACTGTCTCGAGGGTGAGGAGGGGCCCCTTCCTTTTGTGCACCTTCTGGCTGGCCCAGGCCCTGGTCCAGGCTGGCCAGCCGGTTCGGGCCCGGGCCGTTTTCGAGCGTGCCTCCTTCGTCAATGAGTTCGGCATGCTGGCCGAGGAGGTCGATCCAGTCAGCGGGGAGCTCCTTGGCAACTTCCCGTAGGCTTTCAGCCATATCGGGCTCGTCAACGCGGCCTGGGCAATTTCTGAGATCGAGCGACAGGCGCAACCGACTTGAACATCTCCTCGACGCCCGTGGGATCTTTGGACCAGACCCTTTCGAGTTTGGAGGCCACATGCGCAGCGACATCCGTGAAGGCGAGGCATTTCCCGACTACGAGCTCGCCGATCAATCCGGCCGGCGGCGGTCCCTGTCGGAGCTCCAGGGGGGCAACCCGATGGTGCTCCATCTGTCCCGTGGAGGCTTCGATCCCAAAGAGCATCAGTTCGTAGGGCAACTGGTCGACGTATATCCCGAGTTCAGGAATGCTTACACGCGATTGGCCCTCATCTCGACCGACAATCAGCTGAACATCAATGAGTTCCGGGACGCGCTGGGCGCCACGTGGCCGTTCCTGTCGGACCCCGATCGGGTCGTCCAGAAGGATTTGGACATCAAAGAGTTCACGGATGAGCCCCACGATCCGATGATCCCCCACACGTTCGTCCTCGAGCCCGGACTCAAGATCTTCAAGATCTACAACGGATACTGGTACTGGGGCCGGCCCACGATGGCAGAGCTCCACGTAGATCTGAGGGGCGTGTTCAAGAAGATTCGGCCCGATTTCGACTTGGCGGCTCCGGGGTTGAGGGATGCGTGGGAACGGGGAGAACGGGATCAATTCCTCGTCGACACATTGGAGGAGCCGATCCGGTACACCGAAGGCAAGAGCATCGGTATCAAACGCTGACCCTGGGGGGTTCGGGGCGCCTGTCCTCCGCTCGGGTTCTTGACCATAGGAACTCGAGCTGCTCGCGGGCCGGGCGGAAAGGTTGAGACGTGCACCCGTGCATCGCCATTCGACCCCCTTACGCTGGAGCGACGTCGAAACCCGAGTGCGAGGGATGTTCAGGTGCAAGGCGTTCGCCTGGGTGCGAGAATCCTTTCGGGACCAGACAGGAGAGCCGGATGAGCACCGTAGATGGAGAGAGCGCACCGGACAGCCGCCGGTACGCCCAGTCGAACGGATTCTTGACCCTGCTCAGCGACCGCGCCTGGTTGACCGGCGCTTACGCCCTCGGAGCCGAGGCCGGCGAGTGGCTCCAGCAGGCGACGCTCGGCATACGCGCCCGCGTTCCGTTGGAGGTGTTGAGCGACGTCATCGAGCCGTTCCCGAATTGCTCGATTATCTTCGCCTCGGCTTTCAAAACCCTTCGAACGGAGGTGGCCAAAATGCCGCCGCCTTTGCAGCCCATGCAGGCCCAGATGGTACGCCTATGACCGTGGAAGACCATCGGAGGTAGCAGATGGCCGAGGTCCCACCGCCCCAAGAGGAAATCCTGCTCACACACTTCATCGTGTCGGACGACGTCGAGCGCTCTCGGCGCTTCTACACCGAAGTCCTTGGGGGCCGGGTCGCCTTCTCCAGCCCCGGAGGGCCGACCAACGTCGCACTGTCTAATAGTTGGATCGTCATCAATGCCGGCGGAGGCCCGACCGACGACAAGCCGGAGGTCACCCTGGAGACGCCCGGCGATCCAAATCGGGTGAGCAGCTTCGTCAACATCCGGGTCAAGGACATGGAGACGGTGTACTCCAAATGGAGCGCGCGGGGTGCTCAGTTCCTGACGCCCCCGAAGCAGCACCAGTACGAGATTCGTTGCTACATCCGTGATCCCGATGGTCACCTGATCGAAGTGGGGCAGACCACCGACCCGCAGGGGGACTGGGTGCCCGATCACTGGCCATCGAGTACGCCCGCCGACGAGCTCCCAACGCCCCCAGAGGGAATCGTGCTGGCCCACTTCATCGTGTCGGACGATGTCGAGCGCTCTCGCCGCTTCTACACCGATGTGCTCGGGGGCAGGGATGCGTTCTCCGGACCCGGAGGGCTCACGTATGTCCAACTGTCGAACAGTTGGATCATCATCAACGTCGGCGGAGGGCCGACCGACGACAAGCCGGAGGTCACCCTTGAGACTCCCGCCGATCCCAACCGGGTCAGCAGTTTCCTCAATATACGAGTGACGGACATGCACGCTGTGTACACCGAATGGAGCGCGCGCGGCGCGGAATTCCTGACGCCACCGAAGCAGCACCAGTACGAAATCCGGTGTTATATCCGCGATCCCGATGGTCATCTGATCGAAGTGGGACAAACGACGGACCCGGGGGGAGATTGGTTCCCCGATCAATGGCCATCGAGCAAGTCGGAGTGAGCTTCCTGACGGGGCGGAGGTCTCCCTCATGACCACGGCGATCATCGGCACCGGAGGCATCGGATCGGCCATCGCGCGTCAGCTTGCTGCCGGTGGCGAGGCCCTCCAGCTCTCGAGCGCCGACAAGGAGTCGGCGCGAAAGCTGACCGCGGCAATCGGCGGAGCGGCGGTCGTCGCGCTCGACAACCGGAGCGCTTTACAGGGGGCCGATGCCGTCGTCCTTGCGCTGCGGTTTTCCGTGTTGAAAGACGTCATCGACGAGATCGCCGACGCGCTGGGAGACACGTCTCTCGTCGTTCCGAGCAATCCGGTCGGACTCGACGCACAAGGCAAGGTCGTGCGACTCCTACCGGAAGGGCAGTCATCGGGACAAGTTGTTGCTGGGTGGTTGCCGATCGGGACACGCTTTGCCATTGCGTTCGGCACCATGTCGGCCGATCTCTTCGAGTCCTCGAGCCACCGGTCGCCTGAGTCCGCGGTTCTGTTCTACGTGTCCGAGGACGAGCATGGGAGCAACGAAGTCGAGCACTTGATCCGAACGGCGGGTTTTGAGCCGATGAGGATCGGCGGCGTCGAACAGTCGAGCCGACTCGAGGTGGGCGGCGATCTTCACGATCTTGTGGTCGGCTCCGCAGAGGCGCGGTCCCTCGTCATCGGGGCCTGATTGCCTTCGGCCGGGCCGTCGTCGTTTCCAGCGCTTCATCTGCGGGCCGTTCGGATTGGCGCTATCGGCGGCTCCAAGTTGGCCTTATTGCTGTATCCCACGGACCTGACGAGCGTGATGGTGGGCAAGATGACAGGAGGCATGTGGCAGCCAGGCCTGAATGCAAAACCGATGATCAAATCGGGGCATTCCAGCTGCTCGTGAAGCTATCGATCAGACTCATTCGCTTCTCGCCTGGCTGCGGCCTGGTCCCGCTCGGCCAATTTCGCGGAACTCCTCGGGAACTCGTTCGGCGACGGAAAGGTCGACCGTGGCGTAGCCAATGGCAGTCCGGCCGAACTTGTCTCTGATCGCGTCGACGGACCGGTCCACTCCCCATCTGGAGGCTTCGACGACGGATCCAAGTCGCACACCTGCATCTTGCCGCATGTTGAGGGAATCGAGAGGCAGCTCAAGTTGCAAGGAATGGTCTGGGCGCAAGTTCGAAACGGAAACGGCGATAAGCGTGATTTCGCGTTCTCGTTCGTTGTCGAGGATGGCGGAGAGGGCGAGCCCTTCAGCTACCTCAGTCAGCGTCAGCGTGGTCGAGATCGCAACGGACAACGTGACAGACCGGGTCACAGCGCGCAGGTGAGGAAAACGGACCCGTACGGTCACTGTCTGACCGGCCAGGCTTGCCTTTCGTAGGCGACTGGCGACTCTGTCAGCCAGGTAGGCGAGCGTCTCTCGGATGAGCTCTGGAGTTGCACACCGCCGTCCGAGGGCGGCCTGGGCACCCATGGACTTCGACCTGCCCGGTGCCTCTACTGCCCGTTCATCGACGTTGGCCGAGAGGGCGGCCAGTCTTGCCCCGGTCGTCTGGCCGAGCAGGCTGCCCAGGATCGGGCTGCCGGTCTTGGCGAGTTGCCCGATGGTGGAGATCCCGGCCTCGTGCAGGCGCCGTTCTGTCGTTGGTCCGACACCCCATATCAGCCCGATGGGTAGTGGGTCGAGAAAGTCGCGCTCATCGTCCGGATCCACGGCGACGAGGCCGTCAGGTTTGGCCACTTGTGACGCCACTTTGGCGAGATGCTTCGTGCGGGCCACGCCAACCGACAACGGGAGACCGATCTCATCGCGTACGCGTCGGCGGATGGCAGCTGCGATCTCGGTCGGGGTTCCGAAGAGATGGACGGCGCCGGCAACATCGAGAAATGCCTCATCTATCGACACCCGCTCGACTCGAGGGGTGAAGTCATGAAAGACAGACACGACATCGTCGCCGAACTGTTGGTAACGGCCGAAGTGGCCGCCGACGAAAAGGAGATCACCGCAAAGCTGGCGGGCCCGCCATCCTGGCATGCCGCCGCGGACGCCGTAGCTCCTGGCTTCATACGATGCCGCCAGCACCACACTGCCGCCGACGGCGATGGGCCGGTTCCGCAGGAAAGGGTCCAACAGTTGCTCAACCGACGCGTAGAAGGCATCGAGGTCGGCATGCAGGATCGTCGCCCTCCCCACTGGCGGAAGTTCCACGCCTGGCAAGCTAGTCGAACATATGTTCGTTTTCCAGGGGGGGACTTGCCCCAGGTGTTCTATCTACGACCTTGTTCGAGCCGGCAGATCGGCGAGCTTCGCCAATGGCCCGGCACGCCATGCCCTCGGCACCCTGGCTTCGTGGAAGTCCCAGACGCGTGTTGAGGGTATGTATACAAGATTACAACTCAGCTCTATGTTGTCAGGGTTGAACTGGAAAGCAAGGGAGTCACTCATGCCTATTGCCCCGGACGCCGATGAGTCCACGATCAGCCTGCCCGGTCCGGATGAGGCAATCGGTTTCACCGAGCACATCAAGCCGCTCTTCAGGGCGAGCGATCGAGAGGCGATGAAGTGGGCCTTCGATCTGGCCACCTACGCCGACGTGACGAGCAATGCCGCGGCGATCCTGCAGCGACTCCGCGCCGGCTCGATGCCCTGTGACGGGCCGTGGCCGTCGGCGCGGATCGACGTGTTCCAGCGTTGGGTGGACGGAGGCATGCCCGAATCGGCAGCGACTTCGACCAGGGGAGCGATCCACCAAGACGCAGGGGACAAATCAACGGTTGCCGTCGAAGAGAAACCCATCGGTGGGCGGCTGGCCAGTCTGATCAAGCTGCGATCGGACACCCCCGAAGGCGACCGACCTCTCGTGATCGAACACCGCGAGCCGTTGATCTACATGCTCTGCGCCGCCGCCGAGCTCGAGCACGCGCTGATGTGCGAGTACCTGTTCGCGGCGTTCACGCTGAAGCGCTCCACAGATGAGGGGCTGAGCGAAGATCAGCTCGGTGCAGTCGAGCGATGGCGACAGACGCTCTTGATGATCGCCAAGCAAGAGATGCTCCATCTCGCGCTCAACTGCAACCTCGTGAACGCGCTCGGAGCCAGCCCTCATCTGTCCCGTCCGAATCTGCCCCAACCGGCGAGGCACTACCCGAGTGGCGTCCAGCTCACGTTGCTGCCGTTCGGGGAGCAAGCGCTACGGCACTTCCTCTATCTCGAGCGCCCCGAGGGCATGGACTTCGACGACGCCGACGGTCTCGCCGCGGTCGAGCGCGCAGTACCGGTGATGAGCGAGCAGGAGATCGCGCCCCACCTTCAGGAGTTCGCGACCGTTGGCCATCTCTACCGCTCGATCGAAGCGGGCTTTCGCCACCTCGCCGAAAAGATGGGTGAAGACCAGCTGTTCGTCGTACCTGCTTCCGGCCAAGTCGGAGGCGATCTGTTCGGTTGGCCACAGCTCCGACCGATCACCTGCGTCGACGACGTGGTCCAGGCGATCGAGACCATCGTCGAACAGGGTGAGGGGCCACGGGGAGATTGGCGTAACGCCCACTTCGGACGCTTCTTGAGCGTCCTAGACGAGTTTCTCGCGATGCGTGGAGCGAACCCGGGAGTGGAGTTTGCCCGACCCGTGCTGCCGGCGCTCGTGCGGCCTCCCGAGAACGGCGAGCCCGCCGATCTGATCAGCGATCCCAAGAGCGCGGCCGTCGCCGACCTCGGCAATGTCGCCTACGAGGTGCTCCTCCAGCTTCTCTACCGCCTCCTCAGCCGGGTGGACGAGAACGACGAGCAGATGAAGATCCTCTCCCAGGTCGCCGTCGGGCTGATGTTCGACGTGATCGAGCCACTGGGTGAGATCCTCACCACCTTGCCCGTCGGGCCCGAACATCCGGGCCGGACCGCTGGGCCGAGCTTCGAGCTCTTCTACCAGCCCGACTACCTGCTCCCGCACCGAACCGCGGCCTGGCTCATCATGGCGGAGCACCTCAGCGACGCCGCTGATCTCGTCAGAGGCTCAGGGCGAAGGCGAGCCGCGCCTTAATCCCGTGGCCGAAGCCCTCCGGCGACACGCAGGTGTGCTTCGAGCAAACAGCCGCTAGGTGAGAGCCGATGAGCACCGGGCGTCTGGAGTCGTTCAGCGACGGCGTCCTCGCCGTTGCCATCACTTTGCTGTCCCTCGACCTGGCGGTTAGCGGACCTGGGCATGGGACTCTCGCCCATCAGCTCACCCATCGGTGGCCGTCATTCGCCTCCTACGTCGTGAGCTTCTTGGTCATCGGAATCATCTGGATCAATCACCATTCGCTGTTCTCGAACCTCGAGAAGATCGATCGCGTTGCGCTGTTCCTCAACCTGCTCCTACTTCTCTTCGTGGTGGCGATCCCGTTCGCCACCGCCACCATGGCCGAGTACTTGCGCGTAGGGGGCACCGACTCGCACGTGGCCGCCGCCCTCTACGCCTTCGTGTCATTGGGTATGGGCCTCGCATTCGCCATGATGTTTCTGTGGTCCTCGCGTCATGGGCATTTCCGCATCGCCCTCGATCCCAGGACTCGGAGAAGCGCCTTTGTGCGCTTCAGCATCGGAAATCTGGCCTATCTACTGGCAATCGGCCTGGCGTTTGTGAGCGCCTGGCTGACACTCGTGATCGTCGCTCTCGTCGCCGTCTACTACAGCTTCGAGCAGATAACCGTAGCGAACTGAACGACCGTTGACGAGAGTTGTCGGAACTCGGATCGTGGTGCCAGAAGGGAGCAGGTGCTGGGGTTGGACAAGGCAGCGTCCGAGTTGTCGACGGAGGAGTAGCCGACAGCGTTGGCGAGGATCGTCGCTGCACAGCTCCCAACGAGTGTGCAGGCGACCCTGCGTCCCCTTTGGGCGGCCTGGAGCCACTCCCTAGCGCAGGCTCTTGGCTCGGGCAACGTCTTTGTCCAACTCGGTACGATCCAGGGGCCTCCGAGAAGGACATGAGGCATTCGCCCAGCAAGAGTGAAGACACTGGAGGCTCATGGCATTGGGAGGAGTCTTGCCGCGGCCCTCTTCTTGGTGTTCGAAGTCAGGGGAGAAAGTGTCGTGGCGGAGACACAGTGCGGGTGACGGCCATCGAGGGCCCGGACGACTCCGTGGTCCCGACTGCTTGCGCAGCGCCGAAGAGGGTCTCGACGGCCTCGCTGACGGGGACGGGAGAGATCAGCATCTTCGACATTAGGTGTACGTGATCGGACCCGCCTGGATGTCGCTATGCGATACTCGGCCGATGCGGGTGGAGTGTCAAGGCCGTGCTGTAATGGGTGTGGTTGTAGTGGTCGTGTCGATGTTGGTGCCGCTCGCATGCGACGGCGTGGCGGGAGCTACGTCCGGTGGCCCCGGGGCTCCGCTGACATTGACCGTGGACGACCTCGCGGCGCCGGTAGGGATTGGGCTAAAGGACGTGTACTTCGGATGGCACGTCGGCGACAGTCGGCGGGGCGCGGTCCAGAGCGCGTACCGCATCGTGGTCTCCCGCCCCGCTCTCGGCGGCCCGGAACGCGGCGCGGCACCGGTGGTCTGGGACAGCGGCAAGGTCCTGTCTGCGGCACAGGCGTTCGTGCCGTATGGGGGACGCGTCCTTGCTCCGGACACCACCTACCGGTGGACGGTTCAGACCTGGGACGGTTCGGGAGTCGGCGGGCCGCTGGCGCGTGTCGAGACATTCGACACTGGATTGGACGACGGCGACTGGCACGCGGACTGGATCAAGCGACCCACTGTCGAGGAGTTGGACACGCCAGAAACGTTCAACGCCCAGAACACCACCGGCATCTGGGCCTACAAGGACGAGTACAGCTACGTCCGGAAGGAGGCGAAGCTCGGCGGCTCTCCTATCGTCCGGGCCCGAGCATACGTGTCAGCCGATCAGCAGTACGAGCTCTATGTGAACGGGTCGATGGCCGCCAAGGGCGAGGCGTACGCGTACCCGGACTCGCAGTACTACGAGACGACCGACATCACCCACCTCCTCAAGGCGGGAAAGGCCAACGCCTTCGGGATCATCTACAACTGGCAAGGCCCCGGCAAGGGCCGACCGGAGGGCACGCCGGGCGTCATCGCCCGCATAACGGTGCTGCACGCGGACGGCACGGTCGACGTGATCACCACCGATGGCACGTGGAAAGTCCTGCCGGGTGCGTGGCTGCCGGGCGTCCAGCGCGACGAGGAGGGCGATCCGGTCGACTATACCGAGAACATCAACGGCCCGGCCGAGCCGATCGGCTGGGACAAGGCCGGTTATCGGGCCTTGGGGTGGAAGCCGGCATTGGTGATCGGTCCTCATCCAACCGCACCCTGGACTCATCTTGTGTCCGTGCGGACCCGCATCGTCTACGAACCGGTCCACGCCGTCTCCGTGTCCCACCTCGCATCTGGCGCCGTCGTGGCCGACTTCGGGAAGGTCTACGCCGCGATCCCCTCGGTCACCTTCAGCCACGGGCTGCCCGGCCGGCGGGTGACAATGCACGCCGGGTACCTCCTCGACCGGTCAGGTGACGTCTCGACCACTATGGGGACCCAGCACACGAACATGAGCTACTCCTACGTGGAGCGGGGTGGCGGTCGCGAGACCTTCCGCCCCTTCGACTACCTCGGTTTCCGGTACCTCCAGATCGACGACCCGGGCGAGACTCTCACCACGAAGGACATCGTGGTCCTCACCCGGCACGATGCTGTCCCCGACGAGAACGCCGGTACTTTCACATCTTCGGACAAGACGGTGAACGCGGTCTTCGACCTCGGCCGCCACTCGGCGTTATTCACGATGCAGGAGCAGTTCGTCGACACCCCCACGCGGGAGAAGGGCCCGTGGCTCGGGGACGGAGCGAACGAGTCGGAGACGGCCATGGATGCCTTCGGCGACACGAATCTGACGAGGAAGGACCTGCTTGAGTTCGCCCAGTCGCAGGCTCGCTTCTGGCCGAATGGTGCCATCAACAAGATCTATCCGACCGCGCTCGGGGCCCAGGAGATCCCCCAGGGGACTGCGTACTACCCCGAGTGGGTCTGGCAATACTGGATCCACACCGGCGACAGGGCGTTGCTGACATCGCTGTATCCCGTTGTGGTCAAGGTGTCGGACTTCTTCTGGAGCAACATCGGCTCCAACGGTCTCGTCGGGACCATCCCCGGTCCAACTGATGTCCCGCAGTTCCCAACCGACACACAGCTCAACCTGCTGGCGGACAACGTGTTCAACCGCGTCGCCGACATGGCGGTCGCACTCGGCCGTCCGGCGGCCGAGGTGGCGACACAGCGCGAGCGAGCCCACGAGTTGGCGACGGCCATCAACGCCCACCTACTGCTGCCGGCGGGCTACTACACCGACGGACTAGACGCCGAGGGCAAACCGGTCGCGCCAAACGACGACCTGTGCACGTGCTCAGGCGCGGTCTCGCCGCAAGTCGACAACGCGCTTGCCGTGCAGTTCGGGGTCGTTCCACCGTCCGACGTCACGACCGTGAGCAACTACATCCTCAGCATGCCCTTTTCCCCGCCGGTCGTCAGTGCCGCTGATGTCCTCGACGCGCTGCGGATCACCGGTCGGGACAGCGACATCCTGCATATCTTGACGGACGCGTCGGAGCCCGGCTGGGCCAACATCCTGGCCCAGGGCGGAACGTTCACTTGGGAGATGTGGCACCCCCAGGACCAGGATGTCCTGACTCCGCCTCTGGCCTCGCTCCTCGGCAACGGCGATAGCCGTTCACACGGCTTCGGCTCGAACGTGCTGGTCGCGATCCAGCAGACGATGCTTGGAGTCATCCCTACGGCCCCGGGATATGCCTCGTTCGACGTCACGGTGCCGCTGCATGCACTGAGATACGCAGCTGGTCGGATGCCGACTCCCCATGGGTCCATCGAAGTGGCGTGGAGCCAACCGGCGGTCGCAACCCGGCCCTTCAAGCTCGACGTCACAGTGCCGGCGAACACGAAGGCGAGGGTCAGCATCCCAGCCGTCGCACTGGACAACGTCCGCGAGTCGGGCATGGCACTCAGTCGGCGGGAAGGGATCACGTCGGCGTCCATCGACGGTGACTACGCCGTAGTCGAAGTCGGCGCCGGTTCGTATCACTTCACGAGCACCGACCTGCCGGTGGCTGCGATCGGCACCGGCGATGGCTCCCCCAGTCGAGCCCACGCGGAAGTCCCCACGCGTTGAGCGATAACAGCGCAGTGTGGGACGCGGTCCCGCGGGGCGGCGTTCGGTCTGGCGATGACGTGGATCATGATCTGCGCCCGTACGGATACTCGGAGCCGATAGCCCCTTTCGCCGGTGGGCGCCGAAGGGTTTGAGCGCAGCTTGCGGGCTCGGGCTCGGATGGCTGGGGTACAGCTCGCCGCAGCACAATCGAGAAGTGCCTGACGCCGATATCGAGGGCTCGCCACAACGCGCCTCGTCCGGGTGATCCAACGTCTGGCTTATCCGACAGAGGATGAACAAAGCTCCTGATCGCTACGGGAACTGGCGGTCCATTGCCAATACGGCGTTGAACGGCATTTCACCCAAATCAGTTGCAACTGACGCGGCTATTGGGCCCGATCCGAACACTCGACGCAGCGATCCGGCTTCGCCCATATTGTCGTTCAAATCAAAGCGACGCTCATGGGCGAATTTCGCGTGACTATGGGTGAGACCGTTGTCGTCACGCCCGAGTTTGAGACGTGCGGCCGCATCTGCGGGCTTCGACAACGGATCGAGGTCGGGGTCCCGTATCTCGCCGCCAATTTGGGGGAGAGAGGTTCAGTCATTCGGCCCCTCCCGGGTCCGAGCGGTCCGACCCAGCCACGCCGTAACCGAGGGCGGCGGAGCGGAGGCCCGGAATCGTGAGCTGACCCTGGTCGTAGTAGTAGAGGAACAGGGAATCCGCGACCCGGGTGGCGCGCTGGCGCAGAACCTCTGCCGTGACCCGTCGGAGCACCCCTGACCCAGGCGAGTCCCGCGGTGTGGCAAAGATGCCAGAGAGGAAGCCGATTGAGCTGGTTCCACCCAACGCCAAGCGATTCTGCACTTGTGCGGGAACAAGTTGCCGGATGACCGCGATGGGCCAGCTCTTCTGGCTGGCCGGCAACCGGGCGGCCACCTCGTCGACCATCGCCTTGAGCAGTATGCGACCCGGGCTCACATCATTGAGGACCTCATTGAAGTTCTCGTAGATGAAGGCCTTCTTCTGCGGAAAGCTGTCTCTCTTTAGCGTCCACATCCGCTCCCTGAGCCTCGCCAGGAGCGCCCGCGCCTCAGGCACCGACTGGGGCCGCAGGGTGCCCACGTCCGCGACGTGCCGCAGAACCCGCCGGTTGATCGGGCCCTTGAACAGGTGGCGTACCTCCTCGGGGGTGAGGCGACTGTTGCCGATGGGTACGTCGACGACAACCTCGTCGCCTCCGGCGCCGGCTTCGCCATCGGCTACCGCGGTTGATGCGGCATCGGCCGCTGTCGGTGCCGCATCGGAGGAACCCTCCTCCTCACCTGGGTCCTCGGGGAGGTCGCTCTCGTCGCAAACGCGGAGCTTCTGCTTGAGCTCCGCCATCGATCCCGTCCCTGTGAGTTCGCGGATGACGTGCGTGTCGCCAATCCCCAGCGTTTCGCCGACGTGGTCCCATACGTAGAAGTAGGCTTCCTGCTCCTTCGCGGACCAGCTGATCCCGAACTGCTCGAGCACTTCGAACACCGTGATAGAGAAACTCAGGAGCGTTGCAAGCAGGTCCTCTTGGTTCAGCGGCACACGGTCGGGGTCATCCAACGCCGGGTTCTGGATCCCTGTCGGGTCGCTGATGCGAATGAGGGAATGCATGATCCGCAAGGCCAGACAAGCGCGAAGCGCCTGGCCCTTCGGCGCGCCCCACAGCTGACTGGTGTCGTCGAAGCTCGGGTACGTGTAGTTCTCCATGTCGTCGTTGTCCGGCGGGTCCGGCGTGCCTGGTGGTGTCAGGACCCAAATGACGAACTGGGCGGTGGCGAGGATCCGTCTGGTCGACAACGTCCCACGCTTGACGAGCTCACTGCGTCGAGCCAGCACCTTGGCTCCTTCGCCTGCCGCGTAGGCCTCGGGCAGCGCCGCCAGCAACAGCGCCGCCGCGATTTCGGAGCCATAGCGTGCGAAGAGATCGCAAGCTGTCTTGACGAGGTCCGGATCCGGGAGGGTGTCGTGGTCTTCGAGGAGGTCTTTGATGCCGTAGTCGCAGGCGTGGTCCTGCAGCCAGCAACCCTTTGTGAAACTGGCGAGGCCATCTTTCCTGGTCGCCTTGATCTGCTCTTGGCGAGCTCCTTCGTCCCGTTCCGACACACACTTGTCGACACGCGGGTCGCCGATCTTACGCATGAGGTCGAGTATGTCGTTGGTGAGTAGCGATTCCATCTGATTCGTCACCCCTTCCCGTCGGGCGAGAGCAGGTTGCCGACCGCTTCACCGGCGGCCGATTCCGGGTCCAACGGCGGCATGACAGCGGCTTGGCCAGGATGCCCGCTGGCCCGTGGCATCTCCCCGGCCACAATCCGCCGGGTGTCTTCGATCGAATACGGAGGCCAATAAAGGGTTCGGTCCTGCTGCCTGCTACGGAACAAGCAGATGGCCCAGTTCATGCGGTCGTCGAAACGGCGCCAATCGTGCGCCGCGGAGCCAACTCCTTGCTGCGAGCGGTCGAGCGCACTGACGAACTGCTGAAGGTCCACCAGCTTGTCGTACACGTCCGCTTCCTGCTTATTCGGCCTGTCGCTCTCCATCGGCGACGGTGAACTCAGGTCCATCAGCGGGAAGGGAAACATCGGTTCGGTCGGGTTGGGCAGCGGGACGTCACGGCCCAGTCGTAGCATTTCGGTAGGGAGCACGATCACAAGCAGATACTTGGTCATGAGCCGGGCCCACGACTCGCTCAGAAGCCCCTCTGCATCCCTGAGCCGAGCCAGCAGACCGTAGGCGGCGACCTGCTGGGGCACACCGCTGCGCCAGTGCGCAAGTTGTGACACCTTGGCGTCGATTCCTTGCATCAGCCGCGCGGGGACCGAGTCGATCACCACGGCCAAGGCCCGGTTGACCACATCCTGCTCCGCCGCTGTGAGCAGACAGGTGGCGAAGAACATGAGCTTGGCCACGGAGGTTTCCGACTGTATGTCGTCCGGTTCCTTGCCCTCCGCGCTCAGTTCTCGTGTTCGGCGGTACACCAATCGGTAGCAGTCGAAGGCCTCGTCGATGAGCTTGAGATGGCCTTCGTCGATGAACCGAAGTCCGCTCCAGTTGAGCGCCTTCAGGACCTGGGCGCGGTCCGCCGGTGGCATTCGGAACGGCTCATCGAACGCATCTTCCTCCATGCCGACGAATCGCAGCAAGGCCCGGCTCGCGCTGAGGAAGATCAGCTCCTGTCCCCACGCCAGAGCCCGTCCCACCAGGTCGCCCTGAGCCGACCTGCTTTGGATGATAGACGGTGCCACGCGACGACGGATCGAATTGGGCAGCGTGTCGAGTCGCTGCGGGGCACCGTCATTGCGAATGTTGGGTCCGAGCGTGTAGGTGCCCCAGGTGGCGAAGTTGAACCAGTTGGCATTACCGACTGTGATCGCATCCCCCCCCGACGTCCGGGTCATGACGCTTCCTTTGCCGAACAGCTTGTCGTCGAGACACACGGCAAATTTGCTGTACGAGAGCGTGATCCGATGTGTCCGTAGCGGGGTGTCGATTGTTCTGAAGACGGCTTCAACCCATTCCCGGGTTGCGAACGTACACGGCTCGGTCGCTATCGGGACGCTGGCGGGGTCGTGGGCGTCTTCGGGTCGTACCATGGGGCACCTCAATTCATTTTGTCGCCGGCTCGGTATCGGCCGGGCCGGGTCGGGTCAGTAGGTCAGCGGGATCTCCTCGCGGGTCTTCGCGGCGGGAGCATCGGCGTGGCGAACGTCGGCGGGCTTCGACCCCTCGGAGGTGGAACGCCCGGAGCCCCCACCCCCGAGCAGGGAGTCGCGCCGCTCCCGAAGGATGTCCTCGGTGACATCGGCCAGGGCACGCAGCGCCGCGAAAACCCCCAGCGACGCGTCAAGGAATCGGATTTTCGCCTCGTCATCGAACAGGCGGCCCGAACCGCGCGGGATCTGGTGCCGGCCTGCGGTGCTGCCGTGCTCCCCGCCTCCCGCCCCGTGGCGAGCGAGGAGCCTGGAGAGGGAGTCGCGCTCACGCATGGTCGGCCCCGGTGAAGACGACTTCGAGCATGTCGTGGTTCACGCCCGCTCGCAGAACCTGATGATCGGCGATCGCATCGGGTAGCGCAATCACGCGCCGGTGCGTGCCCAGGCCGATCGTGAGCTCGGCACCTTCGCGCTCCACTGAGATGTCGCCTCGCTCGATGCCACTTACCGGGATGCGGACGACGGCGTTGGGACCGTCGCTGGTGATGGTGACGGCACCCTGCGTCGACATCCGCTCCAGCGGGTCGACATCGCCGTAGAGCTCGAGGCCCACCTCGGCGAGGTCCTCGAAGCCGATGGGCTCGCTTGGTCTCATCTGGGCGTGAGCCTGCGGCAGCGGGGAGAAGGCCTCGTCGATTCGCTTGAGCTGCTGGGCTTGATTGGCGTGCCATGTCTCGAGCAGCGGTGAGCCGAGGTCGACACCGAGTACGCGATTCACGAGCACCGAGTCGACTGGGTAGCCATAGAGCGCAAGGTAGGACATGGTCCGTTGTCCCTCGGCTACAACCAAGTGCTCGGGCGTGACCACGATGCGAGCTGTCGTCACAGCGTGTTCGAGGGTCGAACGGAAGCCCGACAGCTGCGAGGTGAGGTCGGAAACGGAAGTAAGCACGCGGTCGCTCGGGGAGTTGATCGACAACGTGCGCTCGATGTTGCGCCGGACTCGGGAGCGGATCATCCCGCTCCGACCGAAGATCCGGGCCAAATACCAGTCGAGCACGTCGGGCAACGACAGGAGCCGGAGGCTGTCGGCACTCGGTGCACAGTCGACTACAAGTCCACGCCACATCCCTTCGCGAGCGAAGTCCCCGAGTCGGGCCAGCGCCAGAAGCTGGTCCAAACCGGGAAGCACGAGGAGCTCGGCCGCGTGCAGTCGGTCGAGGTCGACCACGTCGAGGAGCTCGGCCAGGTACTCCGAGATCGTCGACCACGACCGCTGCAGCTCATGGCGCCCATCGAGCTGTACGGCGTCCAAGTTGGGCGCCACTTCCGCAGGCTCGCACCCAACCTCCGTGCCGAGCGCATCAGCCAGTGAATGAGCGGCATCTGTCGACGCCACCAGTACTCTGCCAGGCGCTCGTGTTGCGGCGTGTATAGCGGTGGCCGCCGAGAACGTCGTCTTCCCCACGCCTCCTTTGCCCATGACCAGAACGATCCGCATCTACCCTCCCATTTCCCGATCCCGACCACCAAGAGGCGCTCTTTGGGTGTGGCGACTTCCCCAGAGGGTCATCCCACCTCGGGCGACATCCTCCAGGTGCGAGCGGCATAGCACAACGAGCTCATTCTCTGTCATCGTTCGGGCGCGCACTCGCAACCCCGTGGCCCGCAAGCCGACGGCCCGTTCCAGCCCGGCCTCGAATGACTCGTCGACCAGTTCCGTCGCGGGCATCGCCGGCATACCCGTACGCCAGACCATGATCGTGAACGCCGCGTCGAGCTTGTCCCAATCGGTGAGGATCCGGGCCGCTTCGTAGTAGAACTGCGATCGCTGGGAGCGGTTGCCGGACGCCAGCAACAACTCGAGGAGCTCGAGGAGCCCTTGCGCGGCAGCAGGCAGGTCGTCCAGTCGTCTCTTGAGGCTGGACCACTCCAGAAGATCAAGGCTCAGATTCCACCTGCTCCCCACGCTGCCAGCCGCGTCCATCGCTTGCTCGAACGCGACACACGCCGCTTCGTGATCACTGTTCGAGAGCACGCGACCCAAACAGTGCATGGCCCAGTGCGTGCAGTCGGGATTGTTCAGGTCCCTGGCAATCGCAATGGCCCGATCGACGTCACGCGTCGCTCCGGCAGTGTCACCCATCAGCAGCCGGCCGATCGCAGAGAACCCGAGGCTGTTGATCTGCCAGAAGCGGTCGCCGCTTTGCCTGCTGTAAGCGGCGATCGCCTCGAGGTTCTCAGGAACCTCGCCGAACCGTCCGAGGTAGGCGTTGGCGTCGATCAGCGCGAGCCGGGCCCAGAGTGCGCTCGGATCCCTGGGGGACGGGGCGGCGGCGACGGCCCGCTCTCCCAGCGCAATGGCGGTCTCCATGTCGCCGACGAACCACGCGCCGAGGGCGGCAGCACCGAACACCGGCGACGTCATCGGTGATGTAGGTTCCAGGACCTGCGTCAGGCGCATAGACCATTCGTTGGCCTCCGAGAGCATCTGGAACAGACAGAACTGGAACAGCCCGATCACCATCCGCGCGGCGTCGTCGAGCGAGTGCTCAAAGCACCAGGCAACGGCCTGTCGGTGGTCGGGGAAGTCCGCCGACAAATTGACGCATGCCTCCGCCTCGCGGTCCGTACGTAGGAGCGAGCCGAACCGCTCGGCCAAGTCCCGCATAATCTTCGCGTGACGGCGCTGTAGCGACCGACGCCTCGCCGGCTCGAGGAGACTGTTTGCGAACTCCCGCGAGGGCTGGAACAGTCGAAAGCGAGCGGTCCCCGGTGAGTCCCGAGTGATCAAGCTCAGACGTACCAGCCGGTCGAAACCGTGCGTCAATTTCCGCGTTCGGGCGCGATTCGACGAGCTCGAGCGCCTGCTCGCGGCTGAAAGAACCTGCGAAGACACCCAAAGACGCGAACAACTGTTGGTCTGCCTCAGACAGCAGGCCCAATGACCACTGCAAGGAAGCCGCAATGCTGCTCAGGCGAGGCTCTTGCCGGCCCTCGACGGCGAGCCGAGGCAGAACGCGCTCGTCTCCCACCGCCTGTGCCAGCTCTTCGATGGTGATGACGTCGAGCTGCCGTGCCGCCAACTCAACCGCCAGTGGTACTCCACCGATGCTGCGACAGATCGCAGTCACTGTGCCCACATTGTTGGTGGAGATTGCAAAGTGGTCGTCGACCATGCGCGCGTGCATCTCGAAGAGCCGGACGGATGGATTCATCTGGAGCTCGAGCAGGTCAGAGGTGGCCGATCGAGGTACCTCGAGTGGGGGTACCTCGATGCATCGCTCCCCACTCGTTCCGAGAGCGGCCCTCGACGTCGTCATGACATGGACCCATCTGCAGTGTCGCATGAGTGCCTCGGTGAGGGACCTGACCTGTTCGAGCTGGTGCTCACAGCTATCGAGTACCAGGAGCAACCGTGCGGGACCCAGGACCCGGAGCATGGCGTCGAGCGCGGACTCGTCCCTGGCGGAAACGCCGTGGAGCTCGGAAAGCACGAGATCTGTCGTGCTTCCATCGCCTGGGATCACAGACAAATCGACGAAGCGAACCCCGTCCTCGAATGGCTGTCCCACCGAGCTTGCGACTCGCATCGCCAGACGCGTCTTCCCTATCCCCCCGGGGCCAATGAGGGAGATCAAGCGGGTCGTTCGCACCTGGTCGATGAGATCAGTGACCAACCTGTCCCGCCCGATGAGTCTCGTCAGCTCGGCGGGCATGTCGCCGTCCTCTCGCTGGACGAGCGCGAGGGCTGGAAACTCGCTGGGCAGATCATCCGCCTGCAACCCGAACACCTGCTCGGGCTGTCCCAATCCCTTCAGCCTGAGGATCCCCAGATTCTGCAGAGTGGCTCCAGGCGGGAGGCCGTCTCGCACCAGGTCAGCCGTCACCCGCGACACGACGGTCTGACCTCCATGGGCGGAAGAGACCAACCGGGCAATTCGATTCACAGTGGGGCCGAAGTAGTCACCGGATCGCTCGACGCACTCGCCCGTGTGCAAAGCAATTCGCACCCGAATCTCACACTGCTCGGGCCATGGTTCGTCCCAGATCACATGCTGCACCGCAGCGGCTGCCAGCACGGCATCCGTCGCGGTAGTGAACGCGGCGCAGAAGGCATCGCCGACGGTCTTGAAGACGTGCCCGGAATGGTCGCCGATCGTCTTGCGGACGAGTTCGTCGTGACGGCCAAGGGCCTCGCTCATGGCGGCGGGATGCTCCTCCCACAGTCGGGACGAGCCCTCGATATCGGTGAACAGCAGGGTGACGATGCCAGTGGGAACCCCAGACTTCGGTGCTACCAGCTCGACTGGCTCCAACTGCATCTGTGGCTCTGGGGCCTGCCATTCGAGGTCTTGGCTTTGCTCAAGGATCGCCTGTTCGAGAGCTGCCAGACTTGGCGACGGGACAAGCCCGATCTCCGACAGTTCCCGCCGAAGTCGCTCATAGGCCCGAATGGCCTCGGCTTGCCGTCCGCATCGGTAGAGTGCCAGCATGAGACCTTTGCACAAGCCCTCGTGAAGGGGTTGTTCGAGCACTGCAGCTTCGGCTGATAGTAGGACTCGCTCGGGTCTACCCAGCGCAAGAAGTGTGTCGTGAAACGTCTCAAGCGTCGACACACGCAATTGGTCGAGGCGAGCGCAGACGGGAACCGACCAGGCAGAGTCAGTCACATCGATCAAGGCAGGCCCTCGCCATTGGTCGAGCGCTGCGCCAAGCGTTATGGCGGCCCGTTCGAGCTCACCGGTCGCGAACGCCTCGAACCCGCACGTGCTCTCACGTTCGAAGGTTTCGACGTCGAGTTCACCATCTGCGACTTCAATGACATAGCCCCCCGCGCTGTGGCGGATCCTGTCTCCGCCCAGCACTCGTCTGAGTGCCGAAATGTGGCTTTGCAACGTCTGGCTTGCACCCTCGGGAGGCCGTCCATCCCACACGTCCTCGATCAGCCGGTCGGGCACCAACGGACGGTTCGCCGATGCAAGCAAACGAATGAGAATGCTTCGCCGCCGACGTCCTGGTAGTTCCACGACACCGGAATGATCACGGATCAGTAGTGGTCCGAGGACCCCGAAATCGGGCATCCAGCTCCTCCCAACCGCCGTTGATAACTGAACCTTACCGGCCCGATAAACCCTGCTCAAGAGGCAGGGCGGCAATTGGCGCCATCTTCAATTGGCGCAATCTTGCAGCGCCCTTGCAGCCGCCCTGCAGCACCCTCCGGCACGCTGACCGAGTGACGTGCAACACCGAATCGATGGATGCGAGTCGAGACGCGGTGCCGGACAGAAGGAGGAGGCCCAGTTGAGCGGTCGCACAGACCAGAGCTATGAATCTCCAAACGGGAGCGGACGTGACGAGTCCGTTTCGGGACGCCTGTTCGGTGTCGCGGCGATCGACGCCACGGCTCGCTTCTGCGGGATTTTACGGATGGTTGACGTCCAGACCCGTCGAGTCGGCCGCAGCGAACCACTGAGCGAGGAGGCTCAGAGGGTCGAGGAAGAATTCTGGCGTCTCGTTGACGTCTTGAGCGCTGAACTTGACGCCTCTCGGTCCAATCCGATGGTCCGCCAGCGCGTCCGCGCTCTGTTGGTGCCATGGCTCCGGAAGAGCCGCTTCTGGGGCCGTGCACTGTTCAAGTCCCGCGGCCCGGGGAGCGACTTCCAGCTCCTCGAATGGATCTACGACCTCGAAGACGGGTTGGCCTCGGGTCTGGCGGAGAGCGCGGTGACAAACGTGCTCGATGATGTCTTCTCGAGGCTCGCGACCGTCAGCGGTGTCTGGTACCGCGGAGCGTGGTGCTGCGACCTGATCGCGTCAACCATCTCCCGTCTCGAGCGACCGATCCGGATCATGGACGTGGGCTGTGGGGGTAGCCGGTACACGCGGGAGGCTCTCCAGCTGCACTCCGGTTCCATCCGCTTCGCCGGGACCGACGAAGATCCGAGCGCCATCGCGTTCCTACGCGCGATGCTCCCTGGCACCGCGATCGACCCAGTAGGACTGTTGTGCACATCTCTGGAGTACCTCCCGGATCTCGTGCCAACGCCGACCTTGCCCGAAGCCGGGTTCGACGTGGTGCTGTCCACGAACATTTTCGATGATCTCAATAACGACGTCGCGATCCTTCTCCTGCGACACATGTCGAACCTCACTCGGCCGGGTGGCGTCACTGCCATCTGCACTTCGACGCTGGACAACAGGTTTCGGACGATCGCGGAATGGGTGAGTGATACGCCGATCCACTATCGGGATGCCTCGATGGTGCTGGACCTCTTCACTCGAAGTCAGCGCGCGCTCGTCGACGTAACCGTCTCAACCGATCGAACGACCTTGTGCGCGGGCGTTCTCAAGTGAGTTCGGACCACGGAGTACCCATCTCTCAGCTTCTGACCAAAGAAGGAGGACACATGTATCCATCGCTTCACTCGAGCTCCAGCGTGAATCGTCTCAAAGGCCTCCATCTCTTTGCCCGTTGCAGTACGAAAGATCTCCGCCGGATAGAGACACTGATGACTGAAACCCGAGTCCACGCGGGTCGCGTTCTCACCTCGTATGCGGAGCCGGGTGCCGAATTCTTTGTCGTAATAGATGGATCAGCGACCGTCTGGCGCGAGGGCATGCAACTCGAGACCGTCGGCCCCGGTGGGTTCTTCGGCGAGCAGTCCCTGCTCGTCCATGGGGCGAGAACGGCGACGGTGATCGCCGAGACGGACATGGAGCTCTTCGTGCTCTCCAAGCAGGAGTTCAGGAGCCCGCACTTCCTCATTCCGCCCGTCATGGAACGGATGCTCGAGGTATTGAGCGAGCGTCTGCGTCGGGCCGACGAGAGGTGGTCCGGCGCGCTGGTCTCGCTGCGGTCGTCGTCAGACGTCCCGGTCAAGAGCTGGGCTCCGGTTCCGAGCCTGCCCTGAGCAGAAAGGGAGGCTTCCGTGCTCGACTCCGCCTACATCTCGCAGGTGTTCCCGCTCGGTCCTGCCGACGCCATCGAGGCAACCGAATCCTGGTACCGCCAGCTTGCGTTCGCGCCCGGTGGAAGACGGCTTGTCGGAGGACACCGACTGTTCTTGCGTCCATCCTTCGAGCCGACTGACTTCGATCCCCTGCTCCTGCGTCGGCTTCGGGGCACCCTCTGCGTCGGTTGGTGGTGGCCGGTACGAGTAGAGCTCGAGTTGGCGAGGTACTCACGCTCCGCTTCGGAGATCGCCCTTCGTCCCTCGACCCTTCGCTGGCCCGTGGCCACGGAGCGCTACGCAGAGGATGCGGCTCGGGCCGTGGAAGAGGTCCTGGCCGCGATCACGATCGGCGTGGACGCCCTGGCGGAGCCATCGGTTGAGCCAAGGGGAAATGAGCGTCAGATGTGCCGGTCGCGTCCGAAAAGTCGATCTCCAATGGTTTCCCCGATCGCATCGTCGGACACCGACCCGCCTTCGATCCAACGACTGACTGACAAGACACTCTCAGGCCGGCGCCAACGTCGAGGCGATCTACTCGTGACAGGTCTCGCGGACGGTCTGCATGTCCGCCGGTCCTTGGTCGGTGAGGAAGAGAGTGGCCACTCCCCGCATGAGACCGTGTAGATGGCAGCTCCAAGTCGCAACCAGCTCCTGCGACGTCGCACGGCTGGCGGTGCGGCCGCAAGCAACTGCTCGGAACGAACAAGAGACCGGATGGGTTACGGCATTGGCAGCTCCTTCGGCCGTGTCCGACATGCGACGGGCTTGGCTACCTGACGGACGAAATCGACGAGCGGGACTCCTGGCGACTGAACCTCGCGGTCATGAGGGCGCCCCCCACCGCCGGGACGGCACGTTCGATTGCCAAGCCGGTAGGGACGAGTCAAGCCGCTGTGATGAATGCGGGGAAGCTGCGATTCGAAGTCACGAAGGCGAAGGTGTCCCGCGGCCTTCTTCTTGGCGGGGATAATACGTCAGCGGTACCACCCCATGAACGAGATGAAGCAGCTCCCGCCGGCGGATATGCTTGACCAGATGCTCGTGTTCGTCGGTGCGCTCACAGAACGGGCAGTCGTCATTCCCGAACGCTATTGATCGTTGCAGGTCGGCATGATTCATACGCCACGCCTGCCCCTACTTGCCCGAACTCTGGACAAGCCGTTGTCTTTCCATAGTCCAAATGTTCGGCAGCTTGACGCCGCAACTTGAATGGGCTGAGTAGGCGATCGACTCTCGGTTCCTGAAGCTTCGGGAGTGGCCCTGAGGATCGGAGCTTTCGGATTCCGGCTTCGCCGTTCTCGTTGTACTCCAGGGCGCCCCAGGACACACCGGTTCGGGGAGACCGAACCCATCAGCGTCGCCTCATCGTGCCCCCTCTCGAAGTGGCATGGAGCGAAGCACGACGCCTGAAATCCCTGCCACGAAAATCCCCCGGATTCGGATCTTCATGTCAGCCATCGATTCGCAGCTCAGCACCAAGATTCGGCCTTCGTCCCAGCGAGCCGTGCAATTCGGCGACACTCCTCCGATCGGCAAGGTATCTGGTGGACGGTTCGCCGAGGTCTCATAACCCGAATCGAGCTCACCGTCGTCCGCTCCGGCCGTCTGCACGCCCGCCTCGGCCAAGGGACTGACGCCGCCGATACCTCGGCGGTCCAGGCCGAATGTGTGGGGTGCGGCACGGTCGAGTTCCACAGCGCGCATTCTTGGCGGTCTCCACTTCGTCGTCGGTTGGCCGCATCCGGAATCAACCGACTGGGCGAGCAGCCACGTTCCCGTCTGGGAGGGACAACGTCAGGGGGGACGATCAGCCCCCGCAGGCCCCCGACGTGACCGTCACGTCGACGGTGGAGGCCGACGGGTCGTTGGCCACCACTAGCCGCGTGGCCCCGGCTGACGACGTCGCCTTACCGCCGGTCACCTTGGTGCAGTAGCCGTCCGGGTAGTGCCTCGACACCGGGACGAAGATCACCGTCGGCGCCGTGACCGCGTGGTCGATGCGATAGCTGAGGTGGAAGACCGCCGTCGACGGGTCGAAACTCATTGCGGTGGGCGTGCCGGCGATCGCCTGCGCGTACGTCTCCGACAGGGCGTCGAGTTGGGCCGAGGTGGCAGGCCCCGCCGGCCAGAGGCCCGAGTCGTGCGAACCGGTAGGGTCCTCGTAATAGAGCCACTGCCAGTACATCCAGCCCACGAGGTCGGCGTCGGCGTCCGCCACCATCCGACCAAGGTCCGCGGCGTCGGTCGTGGCCCCGAACTCCGTGAGGAACCAGCCAGGGCCATCTCGCTCCGCCGGTGAGGCGTCGTTCGCGCGGACCCGAGCGCTGTCGGCGAACACCTGCTCCTCCGCCGACGGGCACACCTCGGAGTAGTCGGACGCCTCGAGCCCGTTAGGCACGTGCAGGGGGCAGTAGTCGTGGAAGTTGTAGACGAGGCGGGGGAGATCCATCGGCCCGATACGGTTCGGGACCGGGCCGCTGGTGGTGGTGTCGGGCTCGTAGAAGACGGCGTGGCGGTGATCGGCGTGCTCAATGGTCGGAATCACCCCGGTCTCGGGGTCGTCGTGCGGGCAGTCGGTGATCCGCTGGCCCGACTGGGTCTGGCCGGGATGGGCACGGCCGGCGTAGAAGCACTGCACCTGGGCGTCGAACGCCATGTTTTGACCCGTGTGCAGGAGGATGCTGGGTGAGAACGGCTCATTGAACGGGTCGTAGCCGATCACCCAAGGGTTCCCGGCGAGCCGGGATGCGACCTTGGCCCAGATCTGATCGTAAGCGCCCTGCAGGTTGCCCACGACGTCGTTGGCCCAGAAATGTCCCTGAGCCTGGGCCATACCGGGGTCGATCTGGTTCACGCCCCATGCAGCCACGTTGCGGTAGGCCACCGGAGTGATCCCGTCGGTACAGACCGCCCAGTTAGGGAACCCCTCCCCAGCGAACACCTCGTTCATGGAGTCCTGGTGCATGTCGACGAGGGAATAGATGCCGTGTCGGGCCAGGAGTGAGATCGTCTGCTCCAGCTTGGTCATGTAGGTGTTGAAGATCTTGACGTCGAACTGACCCGGGCCTGCCACCTTCGGCTTGCCCGGGGTGCAGATTGCTTTGTCGTTCATGGGCGCGGTGCCGGGCTCGAGCCCCTTCCAGAGGATGCCGAGACGCACCACGTCGAACCCGTCGGAGGCAATGGAGGTCGCCTCTGCTTTCGTGAGCACGTTGGCGCCCGTCCCGCTGGTGACAATCTCGTAGGGCGGGAGCTTGTACATGAGGTCCACCCCGTGCATAAGGACCACGCGGCCCTGGGCGTCGCGGAGAAACAATCCGCCCGGCGCATTCACGGGCGCCACTGGGCCGACGGTCGCCGGCGAGTCCGACGCCGCGCCGGCGGAGCCCGACCCGGACCAGACGAGCACGGTTATCAGCGCCATCGACGTACCCGCTGCCTGTGCCAGACGGCGTATCGATGCTCCACCCCCCGGGCGCACCACGGCGGGTGAAGCTAGCACCTTCCGACCGAATTGCCGTGCGCCGTAATGGGACGGGGGTCGAGGTGGCTCAACGAGGTAGCCGAAACATCGGTAATTTTCGCTCACCAACTGTCGTATTTCCGTCGGTATGCCCCTACAGCTGCAGACCACCCTCAGCTAGGGTCCAACCGAGACAACATCTCTGCAAGGAACGTCGAATGGGACCATCGGGCTAGCCGGGGGAGCCGTGGAGAATCGAGGTGAACCCACCGGACCACTACGAGGCGTGAAGGTGGTCGAGCTGGGCGTGTGGGTCGCCGGTCCGGCCGCCGGGGGCATCCTGAGCGATTGGGGCGCCGACGTAATCAAGATCGAAACGCCGAGCGGTGACCCGGCACGCCGTTTCCAGAAGATGCTCGGCGGAGATCTTCCCAGCAACCCTGTCTTCGAGCTCGACAACCGATCCAAGCGAAGCATCGCCCTGGACCTGTCCTCGTCCGAGGGTCGCGAGATTGCCAATACGCTGATCGATGGGGCCGACGTATTCCTCACCAACATCCGGCTCTCGGCACTGGAACGTGTCGGCCTCGAGCCCACGTCCCTCAGGGATCGCAACCCCGCACTGGTCTATGCCATCATCAGCGGATACGGCCTGACGGGGCCCGAAGCGGATCGGCCGGCGTATGACATTGGGGCCTTCTGGGCGCGGTCCGGAGTGGCTGCCTCCCTGACGCCTCCCGGCGCCGACCTTCCCTTCCAGCGCGGAGGCATGGGCGACCATTCGGTCGCGATGACGGGAGCGGCCATGGTCTGCGCTGCGCTCGTCGCCCGCGAACGCACGGGTGTGGGTGACCTCGTCTCGGCATCACTCCTTCGCCAAGGCGCTTACACCATCGGATTCGACGTGAACGTGGCGCTGATGTGGGGAAGGCCGATCCGGCTCGGGAGCCGGGCGACGATGACGAATCCGACCGTCAACAATTACACCGCCGGCGATGGGAGGCGCTTCTGGGTCGTCGGCCTGGACGGAGAACGGCACTGGCCGCCCCTGGCCCGGGCCGTCGATCGCCCCGAATGGCTCACCGACGAGCGCTTCGACACGACAGTGGCCCGACTCAAGAACGGAGTCGAGCTGGTGCGCCTCCTCGACGAGATCTTTTCCACACGGCCACTCTCGGAGTGGGCCGAGATCTTTGACGCCGAGCCGGACTTCTTCTGGTCACCGGTACAGACCGTAGAGGATCTTCTCTCTGACGAGCAGTTCCTGGCGGCCGGCGGGCTGGTGCAGGTGCCCGACGAGCACGGGACCCAGATGATGATTGCCACTCCCGCCGACTTCGAGGTTGAGTCTGCCAAACCCCGATTCCGCGCACCTCGACTCGGAGAGCATACGCGGGAAGTGCTCGAAGGCCTAGGTTACGACGAGTCTCAGATCGCCAGTCTGGAGTCGGCGGGGGCGGTCAGGACCGACACGGCCGGAACAGGAGACGGTCCGTGAAGGCGATCGTACGAATCGGGTACGGCTTTATCGAAGTCCGGAATGCGATTCAAGACCAGAACGGTCAAAGTGACCGTCCTGGCTTCCCATACCGTTCTCGGAGACTAGCGGAGGTGCTGGCATGACGAATTCCCTCGATCCAGAGGTTCCACCAAGCGGGACCGGCTGCGTGGAGTGTCTCGAGTCTGCGGGCTGGTGGCTACACCTCAGACGCTGTGCGGACTGCGGCCACATTGGATGTTGCGACAACTCGCCCAGCCAGCACGCCACCGCGCATGCGAACTCGTCAGGTCACGCTGTGATTCGCAGCTTCGAACCAGGCGAGGATTGGTTTTGGAACTACCAAACAAAGGAATATATGCAAGGCCCTGTCCTCGCACCCCCGCAACATCATCCCCTTGACCAACCTGTGCCTGGACCAGCCGGACGGGTACCAGCCAACTGGCAAGACCTTTTGGTGGAATCGTGAAGACGACGTCGCCGAGGCGACGAGCTCGATCGGCGGAGCCGTGACCGTCGGGCAGCACGCTCCGGGATCCTTCGTCCACACCGTCGTGAACATCGCCTGACAGGCGTCATGGCCGGTTCCGACCGGGCGATGCTCGCCGCCGCCGCCGCCGCCGCCGCCGCCGCCCCGGATCGCTGCTGGCCGCCCGGTTCCTGGCTGCTCGGGCGGCAGCGCCGGTCGCCGAGGTGGAGCCCGTTGGCTTCGAAGAGGTCAGCGCCGCCATGACGACCATGGCCACGGCCGTTCGGGGAGGCACGCTTACCCGGGCGTCAACCGGACGTGCCTGACCGCCGCGAGGCGAGGACCGCGGCGCACCGAGGATGACTTAATTACGGCCGAGACTCGAGGCGAAGAGGACGCAATGGATTTGAGCCTGCGAGAAATGGGGAGTGACGACCTGAGCCTGGTCGCAGCATGGTTGGCTGATCCCGAAGTGGCCCGCTGGTTCTTGGTCGGGTCGACCATTGCAGCGGAGATCGAGGACCTACGCCGATGCGTGATGGGCGATGAACCGACCGAAGCTCTGATCGTCCTTGACGGGGATCGACCGATTGGCTGGTGCCAGTGGTATCTCTGCCAGAACTATCCGGAGCATGCCGTTGGTGTTGGAGCCGGACCGGCTGACGTGGGGATCGATTACGCCATCGGCGAGCCCGGACGTCGTGGCAGGGGGCAAGGAACCGTCCTCGTCGGATCGCTGGTCACCTACATCCGAGGCCGCCACCCGGACGCAGCGGTCTTTGCCGATCCCGAGGCGAGCAATCTCGCGTCGAGGAGGGTGTTGGAGAACAACGGCTTCCGATTGCTCGCGGAGCGGCCATTGCCTTCGGAGCCAACTCAGTCGATCATGGCCATCTATCGCCTGTTGTCAACCGGCGCTACCTCTGGGTGACGTCGGGCAGCGGAGATAGGCCAACCTGAGCTGACGTTTCAGGCCTCGTAACACGTGGACTGCTCTGCCGAGATCGTCTACCAGGGAAGGCCGGAACCTCCGGCTGAGCCGAAGAATCCCGCATCACCAATGCCGAAGACTCCACCGTTGGCGCCGACCAACCAGTCGGCCCCTGCCCTCGGAGGTGGCCGCGATATCGACGATGGGCCTGACGCCGGCGCTGACGCCGGCGCGCTTCTCGAATGAGAACCTCCGTCGTGCCCCGACCGGCCAGGGGTCGTCACGCTCAGCAGATGGCTAGCGGCGAGCGAGGACGACCACTTCGAATTGACCGAGTCGCTCGGGGTCGGCCGTCTGCTCGATGCGGACGATGCGTTCGTTTCCGCTGAACGTGAGGCGGAATGCGACGCGCACCTGCCCGCCCGGGGCCCAGACGAGACCAATCGCGCCGTCGAGGAGGGCAGGCCGGAGGGCGGCGGCGCCGGTGAACCGTTCGGCGATCGCCGCCACCCCGCGCAGCTCGCGCGACGTGCCCATCTGCACCGCCGCGTCGTCGGCCCGCAGCACGATGTCGGGGTCGAGAACGGCAAGCAGCGCCTCGAAGTCGCCCCGGCACGTCGCCGCCAGGAAGGCGTCGACGACCTCGCGTTGGCGGTTGACGTCGACAGAGGACACCTCGGCTCCTTGCACCCGGCGCCGAGCCCGACTGGCCAACTGGCGTGCCGCGTCGGGGGAGCGCCCGACGATCTCTCCGATCTCGGCAAAGGGCACGTCGAAGATGTCGTGCAACACGAAAGCGACCCGCTCGCCCGGGCTCAAGGTCTCGAGCACCACCAGCAGTGCCGGCCCGACCGAATCGGCCAGCAGCATCTCGTCCTCGGGACCAGCCTCGTCGGTATGGTTCGAGCCTGGTTCGGGCAGGTTCACCCCTACGGCCTCTTCTCGGCGCGACCGGCGGGAGCGCAGCGCGTCCAGGCACACCCGGGCTACCACGGTGGTGAGCCACCCGCTGATGTTCTCGACGTCGCTTGGGTCCGAGCGGCTGAAGCGCAACCATGCTTCTTGCACGGCGTCGTCGGCCGCGCTCGGTGAGCCCAGCATGCGGTAGGCCACCGCCCGCAGGTGCCTCCGGTTCGCCTCGAACCGCTCGGCCATCCATTCAGGCTCGTCCATGGATCGATTTTTGTCGTCGTGGGCCATGATGAGTCTGACGGTTCGAACCTCGCTGTTGTGACGAGCGGGCTCCACGGGAAAACCCGGGGGTCGTCGTCGCCTCGGGCGCTCTCGGTCACATTCCCCGGTTCGCCGACGTCATACTACGGACGAGACACGCCGGGCCCATGTGACCCACGACACCAGGAGTGACGATGACAACCTCTCCCACCCAGGGAATCAAGACCGTGCTGCATCCCGTGTCCGACCTGGAGGCGGCCAAGGCGGTGTACACCGCTCTGCTCGGCGTATCACCGCAGGCCGACGCGCCCTACTACGTCGGCTTCGACGCCGAAGGCCAGCACATCGGACTGGTGCCCGGCGGCGGACCCCAGGGAATGACCTCACCCGTGGCGTATTGGCACGTGGCGGACATCGAGGCGAAGCTGGCCGAGGTGACCGCGGCGGGTGCCACCTTGAAGGAGCCGGCGCACGACGTCGGTGGCGGCCGCCTCGTGGCCGCCGTCACCGACCCGGATGGCAACGTCCTCGGGTTGATTCAGGACGGATGAGCGCCGACGCCCGCCGCCGGTGATCCGACCCAATTAGGGTCAAAGGACATGGGTCGCGACGTGGTGACCGGGTATTGCTGGCCGCAATCGGTACGCCCGGGCGGCCAGGTCGGCCTGCACATGTCGTCGTCCGGAGGGCGGCCGGTGCGAGTCGAGGTGGCGCGGATCGGCGCACGACGAGAGGTCGTGTTCGCCTCTGACGCGGTCGTCGCCGGCGAGCACGAGACACCGAAGGATGCCTCGTCGAAGGGGTGCGGTTGGCCGATCGCCCTCACCCTGGACGTCCATCCAACGTGGCGCTCGGGCTACCACGAGGTCGTCATGGAGATCGATGTGGGCGAGAAGGTCCGGCGCGACTACGCGTTCTTCGTGGTGCGTCCGGCTTCCGGTGCGCGCATCGTCATCGCGCTGACGACTAATACGTGGCACGCCTACAACGACTTCGGCGGGCCGAACCTCTACACCGGCGGCACCCACGTCGCCATGCAGCGGCCGATGGCGGCGGGCTACCTGTACAAGCCACCCGGCAAAGGCCGTCGCGTGACCGGGACGGGCGCTCCCGATCCGCAGAACGCGGCGCACGTCGGCTACGTCCAGATCAACCATCTCTCGGGCTATGCCGGGTCGGCGGGTTGGCCCGACTGGGAGCTGCCGTTCATAGAGTGGGCCGAACGCGAGGGGTTCGAGATCGCTGTGTGCACGAATGCTGATCTCGAAGAACACCCCGAGGTGTTGGACGGCACCAGTCTGTATCTCTCAGTCGGGCATGACGAATACTGGTCCCGCGGAATGCGTGACACGGTCGAAGCCTTCATCGCGAGCGGTGGCAATGCGTCGTTCTTCTCGGGCAACACGTCGTTGTGGCAGGTACGCGCCGAGGGTGACGATCACGACGTGATGGTCGGCTACAAGAGCTTCTTCAAGAAGGACCCGCTGATGGGAACCGACCGGGAGGCAGAGGTGACCACGTTCTGGTCCGACGTGGTCGTGGGTCGTCCTGAGAACACCATGACCGGCGTCTCGTTCACCCGCGGGGGATATCACCGGATTGGCCGCAATGTCACCGCGGGCCTCGGTGGCTACACCGTGCACCGCGCCGGTCACTGGATCTTCGACGGCACCGGGCTCGGGTACGGCGACGTCCTCGGTGCTGGCGCGACCGCCGTCGGCTACGAGTGCGACGGGTGCGTGTTCACCTACCGCGACGGGCTGCCGTACCCGACCGGCGAGGACGGCACGCCTTCGACCTTCGAGATCCTCGCCACGTGCCCGACGCAGCACTTCACGCGCGAGACAGCGCCTCGACCGCCCAAGCCTGACGAGCCGAGCGAGTTGGAGTACATCGCGTCACGCGTGTTCGGGACGCGTGAGCCCGAGGCGATCGAGCGCATCCGTCACGGTCATGCGGTGCTGGGTGCATACACGACTGAGGCGGGCTCGACCGTGATCACGTCGGGGTCGACCGATTGGGCCCACGGGCTGGCCGGGCGAGACCCGCAGATCGAACAGATCACCCGGAATGTCCTGACGCGGTTGGGGTAGTGCTGCGACACGGCTACCCGAGGGATCACTACGCTCGGGCCGTGGAGCGTTCGATCACCGGTTACCACCGGGACGAAGCTGGCGACTGGGTGGCCGAGCTGGCGTGCGGACACGACCAGCACGTCCGCCACAGCGCCCCCGTTCCAGCTCCGCGCCTGGGTGCTCGATCCCGGCGGGCGATCCGACCGGCTGGGGACGGCTCTGGACTGTCCGCTCTGTGATCGGGCCGAGCTGCCCGAGGGCCTGCGTTCGGTGCGCACGAGCCCGGTCTGGGACGAGCGGACCATGCCGGCGGGCTTGCGCCGAGCCCACCGTGTCGCCGCGGGCACCTGGGGACGGATCGTCGTCCGAAGGCGGACGGTTGCGCTTTGCGGCTGCGACGACGCCGCCGATTGACGTCGAGCTGGGGGCTGGTTCGACCGGGGGCATACCGCCCGGGGTCCTCCACGAGGTGGAGCCGTTGGGTGCCGTTCGGTTCTCGGTGGAATTCCTCGCCGTCGACCGCGCCCGCCAGGTGGCGACGGAAGTGGTCGGGAGCACCTCCCCGGTGACGGAGTGTGGTGAGCCAGCGTGCTGGGCCGGGTTGCTCTGCCCCCACTGCGACGCCGTCGTCGACGGCGGGGTCCATCGTCCGGGATGTCCGGCCGCCGGAGCGATCCCGTGAGGGCGCACGACTCGACCGAGGCCGAGCGGTGAGGGCTCTCCTCCCACGGGCCGAAGCGGATGTCGACCCTGTCCGTGCCTACGCCGTCGCCGATGGGGTTAGTGCGGACCGACCGTTCGTGCGCTGCAACATGATCTCGACCCTCGACGGTGCGATCACCTTGAAGGGCCGCTCCGGCATGCTCGGCGGGCCGGCCGATCGGCGGGTCTTCCAGGCTCTTCGATCCCTGGCCGACGTGATACTGGTCGGGGCGGGGACCGCCCGCGCCGAAGGGTACGGTCCGGTGGTCCTCGGCCCTGAAGCCCGGGAGTTCCGTGAGCGACGAGGGCAGTCGCCGGTGCCCCCGATCGCGCTCGTGACACGCTCGGGCAACCTGGACTGGTCCTCACCTCTTCTTCACGGCGGCCGAGGCACGCCCCATCGTCTTCACCACCATCGACGGCAACCCCGAAGAGCGTCGGCGGGGCGAGGAGGTCGCCGACTTTGTCGTTGCCGGCGATACCCGTGTCGACCCAGCCCGGGTCCTCGCGCACTTCCACGGCGCCGGGTACCGGTCGGTGCTGCTCGAAGGGGGTCCCGGCTTGAACGCGGACGTTGTCCATGCCGGACTTCTCGACGAGCTCTGCCTGACGCTGTCTCCGCGCCTCGTGGCGGGTGACGGCCCTCGGGTGTTGGCCGGGACGGAGCTGGAGAACCCACTGGAGCTTGCCCTGGTGCATCTCCTCGAGGATGAGGGCTTCCTCTTCTGCCGCTTCGCCGTCCGGTCCGACCGTCTGGCCTGATGCATCGATTGAAAGGCCGTGTTGCGGTCGTGACCGGGGCGGCGAGCGGCATCGGGTTCGCCATCGCCCAACACCTCCTCGGAGAAGGTGTGCGCGTCGTCATGACCGACCTCGACGGACGTGCCGTCACCGACGCTGCGTCGGCCATCCGTTGACGCTGCGGTCGAGGTGGACGCCGTGCAGGTCGACGTGCGTGACCCCGACGCTGTCGAGGGCGTTGCGCGTCATGTGGTCGATCGCTTCGGCGCGCTGCACATCGCCGTGAACAACGCCGGCATTGTCAACGGGGGCAACAGCTGGGAGCTCAGCCTCGAGGACTGGCGTCGGGTCCTCGATGTGAACTTGTGGGGCGTGATCCACGGCGTGCGGTCATTCGTCCCTCGGATACTCGATTCGGGAGAGGAGGGGCACGTCGTGAACGTGTCCTCCATGGCAGCAGTGCTCGCACTCAAGGGGCTTGGGCCTTACACCGTTGCCAAGCACGGTGTCCTCGGGTTGTCCGATGTCCTGCGCGCCGAGCTCGAAGCCGCCGATGCGCCGATCGGCGTGAGCGTCGTCATGCCCGGCCCGGTCCGGACCACGATGAACCCCGTCGGCACCGTCGACCCCTCCGTGGTGGCGGCCAACGTCCTCGACGCGGTCCGCAGGAACCGGCCTTACGCCTTCACCGACGACCACGCAACCGAGGCCGTCGAGGCAAGACTCCAGGCGATCTTGGCGGCACGCACCGACGTCCTGCCGCCCTAGAGCCCAATGGTGGTTCACAACCGCGGGTCGACCTCGGCCAGCCTATATGTACGTATAGCAAACTATATTTTTGTATAGTCTGCGACCGATGACGACCGTCCCGGGGGATCTGGCGTTCGAGGACCTGACCGCCCGGGCGCGCATCCGCGACGCCGCGCTGCGGCTCATCGCCGACCACGGCGTGGAAGCCGCCACGATCAGGGAGATCACGAGGGCGGCCGGTGTCTCGGGGGGCCTCGTCCGCCACCACTTCGGGTCCAAGGACGACCTGCGCGCCGCATGCGACACCTACGCACTCGACCAGCTGGTCAAGATCAAGGAACAGGCCATCCTGGCCGGCGAGGTGGCCAACGTGAGCTTCATGGCCGCGGCCCACCCCACCTTGCTCTTGATCTTCCGCTACTTCGCGCGGTCGATGGTCGACGGCTCACCGTCCGCGGCGGCCATGTTCGACGAGATGGTCGATCTCACGGAGGCCTGGGTGAACGAGCACAATTCCGGCGAGTTCGACGATCCGCGTGCCTACGCGGCGATCCTGGTGGCGATGGAGACCGGGCTGCTCGCGATGCACGAGCAGCTGTCCCGCGTCTTGGATGCAGACGTCTTCAGCCCCGAGGGCCATCTCCGCATGAGCCGGTCCAAGGTCGATTTCTACTCACACCCCCTGCTCAGCGCGGAGACCGCGGCCGGCGCCCGAGCCACCCTCGACGAGATGCAGGCACGACTGGCAACCGCGGGCGCTCAGCCCAGTGCGGCCGGGAGGAAGCGGCGGTCAGTGACGGAGATTGCCATTCGAACGGAGGGACTCTCGAAGCGCTACGGTGCGGTCGAAGCCCTGAGCGGTCTCGATCTCGAGATCGCACGAGGCGCAGTGGTCGGCTACCTCGGCCCCAACGGCGCGGGGAAGACGACCACCATCAGGTTGCTGCTGGGCCTCGCCCAGCCGACGGCGGGACGAGCGGAGATCTTCGGGCTCGATTGCCAGCGGCAGTCCGTCGAGGTCCATCGCCATCTTGCCTACGTACCCGGGGAGTCGAACCTCTGGCCGGCGCTGACGGGCGCCGAAGCGCTGCACCTGCTCGGCCGGGTACAGGGCCGCGTCGATGACGCGTACCGGGATGAGCTGATCGAACGCTTCGAGCTCGATCCCTCGAAGAAGATCCGGGCCTACTCCAAAGGCAACCGGCAGAAGGTCCTCCTGATCGCTGCCCTCATGAGCCGGGCTGACCTTCTGGTTCTCGACGAACCGACCGCCGGCCTCGACCCCCTCATGGAGCAGCAGTTTCGTCACTGCGTGAGGCAGGCCAAGGACCGCGGTCAAACGGTCTTCTTGTCCTCGCACATCTTGAGTGAGGTCGAGGCCCTCTGCGACCAGGTGGGCATCTTGCGCAACGGCCGCCTGGTGGAGCTGGGGACGCTTGCCAGCATGCGCCACCTTTCCGCACGCACGGTTGAGACGACGTTCGACGGTCCGATCCCCGATCTTTCCGGCATCCCCGGGGTGATTTCGGAGCACTCCGACGGGCGAGTGGTGCGTCTCCAGGTACGAGGTTCGATCGCACCTCTGCTCAAGGTGCTGGCGACATCGGAGGTCAGTGAACTGCTCAGCCGCGAGCCGTCGCTCGAGGAGCTGTTCCTGGCGCTCTACGGCGAAGGTGACCAGGACGGAGCGTTGGAGCGCAGTGGCGGCTGAAGTGACGCTGCGGGCGCCGGTGCGGACGGAGCGATCCCCGGGCACGGTCGTCCTCGGTCAGACGGCACGCAAGGCAACGAGGTCGGGCGTCCTCTGGGGTTACCTCTTCGGGGTAGTCGTCGCCTCGTCTGCCATCAGCTACACGCAGATCTACAAGACACAGGCGGACCGGGAGCACCTGGCCGCTGCATTCGGGTCGAACAACGCGACGAGCGCACTCTTCGGTCCGGCGCCGCAGCTCCAGACCGTCGCCGGTTTCACCGTCTTCAAGAGCTTCATGACGCTCATGATCCTCGGCGCCGTATGGGGATTGCTCACCAGCACGAGGCTGTTGCGCGGCGAAGAAGAAGCCGGCCGATGGGAGCTCTTGCTCAGCGGCCAGACCACTCGCCGGCGTGCGGCTGGTCACGCCTTGGTGGGTTTGGCCGCCGGTGTCGCCACCATTTGGGTCATCACGGCCGTCCTCACCGTTCTCGCCGGCCGTGATTCCAAGGTCGATATCGCAGCGGGTCCGGCGCTCTTCTTCGCACTGACCCTGGTGACGACGCCCATCATGTTCGTCGCCGTCGGGGCCTTGACCAGCCAGCTGGCGGCCACTCGTCGCCAGGCGGCCACATATGCGGCATGGGTTCTGGGCGCCAGCTACGCCCTGCGGCTGGTGGCGGACTCGGGTGTCGGGATGCACGGACTGATCTGGGCATCCCCGCTCGGCTGGGTCGAAGAGCTCCAGCCGTTGACGTCGCCGTGGCCCCTTGCCTACCTACCGATCGTCGCCTTCACCGTCGTCGTGGCGATCATTGCCGTCCACCTGAGCGGAAAGCGCGACGTCGGTTCGAGCGTGTTTCCGGACCGTGTGCACGCCTCGCCGCGCCTCCGGTTGTTGCAGGGCCAGGTGGGTCTTTCCATCCGCCTGATGAGACCGACCGTCGTCGCCTGGTGGTGTGCCATTGCTGCGACCGGACTGTTGATGGGCCTCGTCGCGAAAGCCGCTGGCGGGACGATCTCCGGCTCGTCGGTGCAGACGGTCTTCTCCAGGCTCGGCGCGTCGGGCACTGGCGCCGAGGCCTATCTCGGTGTGACGTTCCTCATCCAGGCGGTGCTGGTGGCCTTCGTCGCAGCCGGCCAGGCCAGTGCCGCCCGCAGCGAAGAACGGGATGGTCATCTCGACAACCTCCTCGTCCGGCCCGTCTCGAGGCCATCGTGGTTCGGGGGGAGGCTCGGTGTGGCGGCAGTCGTGCTCCTGGCCGGCGGGGTGATCGCCGGCGTGATGACCTGGATCGGCACGCTGACCCAGGACGCCGGGGTCGGTCTCGGAACGCTGGTCGGTGCTGGCGTCAACGTCGTCCCTCCGTCGATCTGCATCCTCGGAATCGGCGCCCTCGCGTTCGGCGTGTCGCCCCGGGCGACCTCAGTTGTCGTCTACGCCGTGTTGGGTTGGTCCCTGCTCGTCGAGGTCGTCGGAGGGGTCGTCGCCTCGAGCCATTGGTTGGTCGACACGTCGCTGTTTCACCAGATGGCGGCAGCACCTGCCGTCGCGCCGAACTGGACAACGGATGGCGCGATGGTGGGCATCGGAGCCGTGTCCGCCGCCGCCGGGTCCGTTGCGTTCAGGCGGCGCGACATCGTCGGTGAGTAGAGCGCCGTGCTGGTCGGCGAGCCGTCGCTGGGCTCGACCCTCACGCGAAGTGCCGGGCCACCGCCGCCGCCCGGGTGCGGTAGTTCCCATCGAAGAGCACCGAGTGGACGAGCAGGGGATAGAGCTGGAAGAGCGTGACGCGCTCCTCCCAGCCCGAGCCCAGGGGGTGGACGTCCAGATAGGCACCGAGGACACGCGAGGGCACGGGTCCGAACAGCGCGAGCATGGCGAGGTCCTCCTCGGGGTGACCGCCGTGGACGGAGGGGTCGATGAGCCACGACCTGCCGTCGGTTCCGAACAACACGTTGCCCCACCACAGGTCGCCGTGGAGAAGGGCGGGACCACCGGGCGGGAGCAACTCTCCGAGCCGGTCGACGACGGGTTGAACGACATCCTCCAGGCGACAGCGGGCGGACAGCTCGTGGAGCCGATGACCGTAGAAGCCGGCGCCGTCGGGCCAGCACGCCGGGTCGACGCGACACGAGCCGATCCACGACGAGCCACCACCCCACTGCGGGACGGGGGCGGCGTGCAGTCGTGCCAGCGCACGGCCGAGGTGTTCCTCGTGGGTGGCGGTCGGTGCCATCTGGTCGATGGCGGTGGTGACCAGGAGGTCCTCCTCGGCCAGCACGACCTCTGGTACGGACGGCGCGCCAGGCACTCCGCGCAGCTGTTCGAGCCCAGCGGCCTCGTCGAGGCAGCCCGGACCGACCTTGACGACCAGCGCCCGCCCTGACACCTCGACCCTCCAGGCGCTGGCGCCGAGCGGCACCGCCGATCCCGCCGGACCGAGGGCGCGAGAGAGGCGTGTCCGCCAGGGCATCATGGCGTCACTGTTGCATCTCCGCCCTGCTCCGGCCGGCGCTGTTCTGCACGAGAGGAGACGGCTCGGGCCATGATGGTCCGATGACCGTACGTCGGGTCGCCGGTCTCGTGCTCACTCCCGGTGCGAGTGCCGGCCGCGACCACTCCGGACTGGTGGCCATCGACCAAGCCGTCACACCGCTCGGCATTGCGGTCGACCGGGTGGAGTTCCCCGGACAGGCCGAGGGGAGGCGCCGTCCCGACGCTCCGGCGGTGTGCATCCAAACAGTGCGCAGCGCGACGGCGTCGCTCGCAGAGCGCCTCTCGGTGCCGGTCGCTCGTGTGGCCGTCGGGGGCCGTTCCTTCGGGGGCCGGATGTGCTCCATGGCCGTCGCCGAGGGCCTGCCGGCGGCCGCCCTCGTTCTCGTCAGCTATCCCCTCCACCCGCCTGGGCGGCCCGATCGTCTGCGGACCGAACACTTCCCCGACCTGGACCTGGCGTGCCTCTTCGTCTCCGGTCGGCGCGATGCGTTTGCCGCGCCCGAGGAGCTCGAGCGGGAGACCGCCGCCATTCGGGGGCCGGTGACCCGCGAGTTCGTGGACGGCGATCACTCGTTGCGCAAGAGGGAGACCGACGTGGCCGACATCGTCGCCGCGTGGCTGGCCGCGCTCACCTGAGTGCGGCAGAGTGGACGACGAAGCGTCGCCCGTCGCCCGGTAGGCACGTCCGAAAGGAGGGCCGTGACCCGAGAAGACCCCCGTCCCGTTGCGGAAACCGCTGTGGCTTCCGCGGCGGACCGTGTCGACGAACAGGAGGAAGAGTCCTTCCCGGCGTCGGACCCCCACTCCGACTGGTCCGGGCCCCCCGACCCTGAGGTCGACGGAAACGACGAGGCCGGCGAGTAGGTCCAGGCTCTCCGGTCCCAGGGCACTCCCTCCGGATCGCCCTGGGTTGCCCACCTGACACGGCCTGAACGGCCTGAACGGCCTGAACGGCCTGAACGGACGGCGTCTGCCGCCGGAGAACCCGTCCCGCAGAGGGGCCCGGCGGCCGCCCGTCCAATTCTCTGGACACCACTCGATTTCTCGGCCTACGGCTCAATTTCGAGGTCGGTTCTGCCGTTTCTATGGCTATGGCCGTATCCGTTGTGGACCGGGACGGGAACGAGACCCTGCGTGAGCCGTTGGGACTGACCACCGGCGGATCGTCGGGCGCGCCCGACGTGCCCGAGGCCCACCGGGTCCCCACCCGCGTCCGGGTGACCCTTGCCATCGCCGGGGGGCTCGTCGTCGCCTTCGTCGTGTCGCTGATCGTGCGCCCCACCGGCTCCAACTTCGTCCCGCTCGACGGGTGGGGCGTTGCCGCGTTCGAGTTCACGATGGGCAATTTGTGCCTGGCCCGCTATTTCGAACGCACCTGGCGACAGAGCAGCGCGGTGGCGCGGCTGTTCCCCCTCATCATGGGTGTGGCGTGCATCTCGTGGGCCATCGGCGACTTCGTGTTGACCGCCGAGTCCCTCGGGGGTGGCACGCCCCCGACGCCTTCTCTGGCCGACTTGTTCTACGTGGGCTTCTTCCCCTTGTGCTTCTTGGCTCTGGCGTTCCTCATCCGCCGCGGCAACCGGAGCTCGCTCGTCACCACCTCGCTGGACGGGTTGATCGCCGGTCTGGGCGTCGCCGCCCTGTCCGCCGCCTTCGTCGTCGCCGCGGTCATCGAGGTCACGCACGCGGGCGCGCTGTCGACCGCGACGAGCCTGTCGTACCCGCTCGGGGACATCCTGCTGTTCACGCTCTGCGTCGGGGGATTGGCGGTGCTCCCGCGGGGGTTCCGACCGTTCTTCGCCGTCGCGTGTGTCGCCCTGGCGGCCAACGCGATCGGCGACGGTTTCAACCTCCTGCAGCCCGCGAGCCGGATGGGCTACATCGCCAACGGGGCCGCCTGGCCGATCTCCTTGACGCTGCTCGCCCTCGCGGTCTGGGTCCTCCCGCCCAACGTCGAACACCCGGCAACGGACAGGGTCGCCGGCTTCGCACTGCCCGCGTTCGGCGCCGCCATCAGCATCGTCATCCTCTTCGTCGCCAGCTTCGGGCACATCGGAAGGCCGGCACTTGCGCTGGCGACGATCACCCTCCTGGTGGCCACGGTCCGGATGGGCCTCACCGTCAGGGAGGCCCACGCCATGAAGACCGCCCGGTTCCGATCTCTCATCGACAAGACTTGGGACCTGATCGTCGTCGTCGAAGCCGACCTCCGGATCGCCTACATCACCCCGTCCTCCGAGCGGGTGCTCGGGTACCCTCCAGGCGAGCTGGAGGGCACGGCCTTCACGGACCTCGTGCACCCCGACGACTCGCACTCGGTCGTGTCACATCTCGTCGGGCTCAACGGCACGGGCTCCGAGGCGGCCGTCTTCGAGGTCCGGATGCGGCACGCGGACGGCGCAGTACCGGACGATCGACTGGAACGCCGCTGATCTCCTCGATGACCCGTCCGTCAACGGGTACGTGCTCAACGGCGGGGACGTGACGGAAGCGCGTCAGGCTGCCGAGGACCTGGTCACCGCCCGCGACGCCGCCTTGGTGGCGTCGAGGACCAAGTCGCAATTCGTCTCGACGATGAGCCACGAGATCCGCACCCCCATGAACGGTGTCATCGGGCTCACCGAGCTCCTCCTCCAGACCAACCTCGACGCGGAACAGGCAGAGCTCGCCTCCGGCGTGAAGGTCTCCGCCGAGAGCCTGCTGGTCATCATCAACGACATCTTGGACTTCTCGAAGATCGAGGCCGGCAAGATGGAGATCGAGGAGTCGGCGCTCGATCTGCCAGGCGTGGTCGACGACGTCGGACGCATCCTGGCCGGAGCGGCACACGGGAAGGGCATCGAGCTCCTGGTCGACGTCCCGCCGGACGTTCCCTCGATGCTGCTCGGGGACGGCACCCGGATCCGGCAGGTCCTGCTCAACTTCGGCGCCAATGCAGTGAAGTTCACCTCGGAGGGAGAGGTCGTCATACGCCTCAGGGTTCTCCACGAGAACTCGGACCGGGTGGCGCTGCACTTCGACGTCGTCGACACTGGCGTGGGCATCGACCCGGAGGATCAGGAGCGCCTGTTCAGCGCCTTCGCCCAGGCGGACTCCTCCACCACCCGGCGCTACGGCGGCACCGGGCTGGGCCTGACCATCAGCCGCCAGTTGGTGGAGCTGATGGGCGGGAAGATCGGGCTCACCAGTACGCCGGGCGAGGGATCCACGTTCTGGTTCGAGCTGTCGCTGCGCCGGGCCGAAGATGCGCCGTCGCCCGACAAGGACGCGGATCCCCGGACGCTTTCGGGCCAACGCGCGCTGGTCGTCGACGACAACGCGACCAACCGGAGGATCCTCCGGCAACAGCTGCTGTCCTGGGGCGTCGAGGCAGTCGAGGCAGCGGATGGCTTCCAGGCACTCGAGCTCGCTCTCACCGCGGCGCAGGACGGCAAGGGGTTCGATCTCGGCGTGCTGGACCTCAACATGCCCGGCATGGACGGCATCGAACTGGCGCAGGCCTTGAAGACCGACCCCTCGACGGCGGAGACCGTGCTCTTCCTGCTGAGCTCCTCGGGCCACCGACTCGAGCCGGCCGAGTCCCACCTGACCGGGTTCGCCGCCAGCCTGACGAAGCCGGTTCGCTCCTCGGAGCTGTTCGACTGCCTGATCACCAGCCTCAATTTGGGGTCGGTGAGCGAGACGCCGGTGACTCCGCTGGTTGCCCGCTCCGAGTCCTCGGAGGTCGTGGGAACGGTGCTCCTGGTCGAGGACAACAAGGTGAACCAACTCGTGGGGTCGAAAGTGCTCGAGAACCTGGGCTACGGCTTCACCATCGCCAACAACGGTCTCGAAGCCGTCAGCGCCTTCCAATCGGGCGCCTACGACGCCGTGCTCATGGACTGCCAGATGCCGGAGATGGACGGCTACGAAGCCACTGCCGCCATTCGCCGGTTGGAGGGATCGGCGAGCCACATTCCGATCATCGCCATGACCGCCGCCGCCATGGAGGGAGACCGTGAGCGGTGCATGTCGGCGGGGATGGACGACTTCATCACCAAGCCGGTGCGGCTGGAGGCCGTGTCCACCGCTCTCCAGCGGTGGGTCGCGCCCACGAAGCGTGAGTCCGAGAGAGGGGGGCAGCATGTCCTCACCCACTGAGACGCGCGATCCCCTCGACCGCTCGCAGATCGATTTCCTGGTGAGTCTCGACGACGGAGAAGGAGCCGCGCTGGCCGAGATCGTCGGCGAGTACCTCACCGTGAGCGATGAAGGACGCACCGAGCTCCACCGCCAGCTGCGTGACGGTGACTGGAACGCGATGGAGCGCACCGCCCACACCCTCAAGGGGGCGAGTGCGAACGTCGGTGCAACGGGTCTGGCGGACGTCTGCGCCAGCCTGGAGACTCGTGCCCGTGAGGCGCGGCACGACGGCGCCGCAGAATTGTCGGACCAGTTCGACGCCGAGCTCACGCGAGTCCGGGCTGCCCTCGGGACCGTCGCCCGCGGGGCCTGAGATGCAGATCCTCGTCGCCGACGACGATCCGACCAGCCGTCTCTTGCTTCGGGCGATCGTGACCAAGCTCGGCCACGAGTGCCTCGTGGCGGAGGAGGGATCGAGCGCATGGGACGTGCTGTCGTCCGGGGGGATCGACGTCCTGCTGACGGACTGGATGATGCCGGGTCTCGACGGCCCCGAGTTGTGCCGCCGCGTACGCGATCAACAGGGGGACAGCTACACCTACGTCGTCTTGACGACTGGTCTCGACCATCCGGAGCACGTGTTGGAAGGCATGAGCGCGGGGGCCGACGACTACCTGATCAAGCCGGTCGACTCGTTCGCGGTGCAGACACGCCTCATCGCGGCCGCGCGCGTCACCGGGCTGCACACGCGGCTGGCCCAGACCCAGGCCGAGCTGGAGCGAGCGAACCTGGAGTTGCTGGAGCGCTCGCTGACCGACGGCTTGACGGGCCTCGGCAACCGCCGTCGGATGGATGAGGACGTCGCCGCACCCACGCCCGAGCTCTCCGGGTCGGTCGGACCTATGGCGTCGCCTTGTTCGACATCGACCACTTCAAGCTCTACAACGACCGTTACGGGCACGTCGCCGGCGACGAGACGCTCCGGCGGGTCGCCGCATGCATCGACCTGGTGGTCCGCGCCGGGGAGTGCGCCTACCGCTACGGCGGTGAGGAATTCCTGCTCCACGCCGACGCCCGGACCGTTCCGCTACTCATCAATCTAGCGATGCGCCGGCGAGACCTCGCTGCCTATCGCAGCCGTGTCGTTCCGGCCGCTGACGGCCGCGTGCTCGAAATCGGTGTCGGGTCCGGCCTCAACCTGCCTTTTTATTCGCGCAGTGTGGAACGCCTCATCGGGCTTGATCCCTCGCCAAAGCTACTCTCCATGCTACGGCGAAATCTGAGTCCCAATATGCCTTCACTCGAGCTTGAAGGGCGCAGGCATTCCGGTTTATTTGTTTCGAGACCCTGAAGCCGGGGAAGTATCGCCTGATGAAAATGCGGTTCGCGTTAGTTCCCTTCACGGGGCTAAGGGTCACGAATTTGGAACGGTGTTTGTCACCGGCGCCGCCTGGTAGCAAACCTGATAAAGCTCAATGTCCATCCGCATCGAGCGCTTCAAGCTCAAGCTCTGGTCCCAGCGATTTAAAGAATTGATCAGCTAATATGAGGAGAATTGAAGATATCAGTAACTCTTCTGAACTAGGTGGTAGTTTGGAAGGACAGGTTTCGGAGTAGTCTGACGCGGCAATAATCCTCTACTCAGGATGAGGTGTGCCATGAAATCATTGGGTCAACTCAATCTGATATTTGCATCTTTAAATGGATCATAATCAATTCCGCCTTGATTTCTGTCTTGCTATTCCTTCCCATCAGGTTCGAGGGCTGTATCGCGAGCTGTATCGAGTAGCTGCAGATGAGAATGGTCTGGGACCTCTAGCGATCGAATATGCCGACATTCTTGTAATCGGAATAGTAGTTTGGTTTGGGGCAGTTTCGATCATTGAGGCTACGCTAACTTCAGAAAAGCACGAATTCGGTCGGTTGGCTAATTACACAATTAGATTTTTACCAGCCTTGCTAGGCGCTCTACCGATCTTGGCAGCAGGACTCGCGCAATTTCTATCGCGGCCAGAATTGAAAAATCCCGTTCCGCTGCACGTCGGTAGTGTTATTCGAATCCAAGCCATGTCATTGGAAGCCGTCAAATACCAGCTGACCGCTTTCGGTTTCACGCTGATAGTGACTGCCATTTTGCTGGCGATTTTCCTACCAATGCTTGATCGTCTTATTTTCCCGATTTCTCGAACTATTAACACGCGTTACTTCTCTCGACTCCGCTCGATTGTTTCTAGCATCGTGGTAATACTAGGACCTGTC
>CAVSLS010000029.1:0-24587 GCA_963728845.1 uncultured Acidimicrobiaceae bacterium | reverse complement strand
GATGACGCACCGAAGCTCGGGGTCGAGGGAGGCGGCGAGTGAGGCCACCAGGCTGCCCAGCGACTCGCCCATCACCCCCACCCGCTCGGCCCCCTCGGCGACCCTTAGCCAGGCGATGAGGCGCCGCACGTCCCAGGTCGCCTTGGCCATGCCGTGCATGCTGTCGACCATGTCGATCGTCATGAGATCCTCGCCCCGCACCAGTCCCGAAGCCCTCGGGCCGTGCAGGGGCAGCACCATCACCGCCACGTGGATGCCCATCCGGTGCAGCTGGGTCGCGCGAAACGAGCGCAGGTCGATCGAGGCGTGCTGCCCCATGCCGAACCCGTGGAGGCAGACCATCCAGGACCCGTGGTCCCGGCCCGGGGCCCTCGACACCCAGACGTGCGCGGTCCGGTTGGCCTGGTGCTCGAGCCACCGCGCCCGGCCGGGCTCCTCGGGATACGGCTCCCACCCGCTCGCGAACGTGGTGTGCTCGTAGCCCAGCCCGTGGGCGGCCTCGTGGACCGCCCGTACGTCGTCGGGCGGCGGCGGGTCGCGGTGGTAGGCCGCCGGGTCGTCGATCCACCCCCGGACCGCGAAGACCTCGCGGGCGAGGGCCAGGTCGGCGGCGGCCGGGACGTAGTCCTCTTCTCTTGGCAGCAGGTCCGGGTGCCGAAGGGCAGCGATCAGGACCTCGTCGAGGTACGCCTGGGCGACCACCGCGGGCGTCGGCCGCACCTTGACGATGCTGTCGTCGTCGGCGATCCCGGCTGTGCGGCGGTGGCTGCGGACGAGGAAGTCCACCACCCGTGGGCCGGCACGCAGGACACCGGCGATGCGAGGGTCTCGGATCGCCCGGGCTACCCCCGCGATGAACCCGGCGAAGAGGGGAATCTGACGCTGGTCCCTGTTCCTCAACCCGGTCACGAAACCTGACATCACCGTCAGCCTACGGCCGGCTCAGTCTCCGGCGTCTCGTTCGGCGCAGCAGACGATTTTGCCGACCAGCCGGCTGGGCCCGATGCCGTGACCCGCGTCGCCGAGCGGTGCGCCTTGCCCGAGCAGCGCCTTAGGACTCGCAAAAAGGGCAATTCGACCCTATGCGATCCGGCAGTGCCGGGTTAGCCCAGCACTAGGACAGTGCAAGGAGCTGCGCGGTGCATGAGGATTTGGGCGTTGCCGAGTTGACCCCAGGACCGCCAAAGAGGGCGAGCAAGGCAACCGCGAGGGGACCGACCGATGGCGCTGGTTCCTGACGAGTTGCGCAAGGTGGCCGAGCGTTTTCCCAATCGCGTCGCGTCGCTCGTCGACGGTGGCGGGTCGATGACCTTTGCTGAATGGGAACGGCGATCGAACGCGGTCGGCCGGAGCCTGGTCGAGTTGGGTGTGGTGCCGGGCGAGCGAGTGGCGATCCTGGTCACGAACCAAGACGCGCTCTTGTTTCAGATCGCCTACTTCGCCACCCAGAAAGCCGGGGGCGTCGCTACCCCGATCAACCCCCGTCTGGCCCGGCGCGAAATCGGTCACATCCTTGAGAACGCGCGGCCTCGTGTGCTCATCGCCGCCGGCGACCAGCTGGCCCGCGCGCTCGATCTCACGGCCGGCCTCGCCGATCCACCCGTGGTGGTCAGTCCCGAGGTCGGCGCCCCCCATGCCTGGGGGGCCTTGGAGGAGAACGACGACGACACGTTCCAAGTGCCGGTGACCTCCTCGGACCTCGCCGACATCGTGTACACCTCGGGCACTACCGGGCTGCCCAAAGGGGTGGCCTCGACCCACGACAACGTGCTGCATATCGCCGTCACGCCCTCCGAACGCGAGGACGCGCTCCTCCACGCCGCACCGCTGGCGACCGCCCTCGGCACCTACGGTGCCATGATCGCCAGTCTTCGCCTGGGATTTACCAACATCTGCCTCCCTTCCTTCGTCACCGCCCGGTTCGCCCAGTTGATCGACAGCCACCGACCGGGCTGGCTCATGGTGGTGCCTGCGCAGGTGCTGCTGCTTCGCGAAGCCGGGGTGCTCGAAGGTCTCGACACCTCGTCGGTGTGGATGGTGGTCTTCAGCACCGCCCCGATGCCGCCCGAGGCGACCAGATGGCTCGCCGCCACGTTTCCCCGGGCGATGCTCGTTAACGCCTATGGCCTCACCGAGGCCGGGGATGCTGCGTGCCTCCTGCCGCCCGGCGAGGCAGAACAACGCCCGGGCTCGGTGGGCAAGCCGATCGAGGGGGCCCGCGTTCGGGTGATCGACGATCACGGGAAGGGCCTTGACGCCAACCAGGTGGGCGAACTGTTGATCCGGATCGGAGGCGGTCGGCGCTTCTACTTCGGCGAACCCGAGAGTTCCGCCGAAACCTGGCAGGACGGGTGGGTGCACACCGGGGACCTGGGTTACCTCGACGACGACGGATTCGTCTACGTCGTGGACCGCAAGAAGGACATGATCATTCGAGGCGGTTACAACATCTACTCGATCGAGGTGGAGAACGCCCTCTACGAGCACCCGGCGATTATGGAAGCCGCCGTGCTGGGCGTCCCCCACCCGATCCTGGGCCAGGACATCCTGGCCGTGGTGCGACTTGCCGAGGGGGCATCACTCGACATTGCCGCCCTCCATGTCTTTCTCGCGGACCGTCTGGCTGACTACAAGCACCCGAACCGAATGGTGGTCAACCAGGACCCACTGCCGCGCACGTCGCTCGACAAGGTGGACAAACTCGCCCTGCGCGCCGAGCTGGAGCTCGACCCCCGAGAGGCCAAGCGCTCTGGGTCCCAGGGCCCTTCTTGAGGGGAATGCAGTGCCACTCGCCCACAGGCACGCTCGGTGGCGCATCGTCGTCTCTACGGCAGTTGTCATCGTGCTCGGCGCCACCGGTTTCGTGGTGATCCGATACGTGTTTCGCGAACATCCTGGCCCCAAATCCCTCCACGCCGCCGTGAAGGCATTTCAGGGGAAGGAATCCACCCCCAGCAGCAGGACTCTCAGCAATGACCTTCCTGCCGAGGGCGTCTACCCTCTCCGTGGCCAGGGAACCGAGCGGATCTCGTTTCCGCCCAACTCACAGCGTGACGGAGCGGTCATGCCCGTGACGGTCACGTACCTGGCCGATGGCTGTTGGCGGTGGCACATCGACTACAACGTCGCCCACTGGGAGGAATATGACTTCTGCCCCCGTGGCGGCCGGCTGCTTCTAGCCGGAAACCGCGACTCCCAGTCGTGGGACTTCGGTGACATCAAGGTCAACAATCTGGCGCGGTTCACGTGTCCGTCCGTCAGTGTGGTACTCCCCCAAGACCCCAAGCCCGGGCAGACGCAGAGGTACTCGTGTACGGGCACCAACACGGCCGTGTCCGGGCGGAGCATCGCTGCGACAACCGTACGCATCGTCGGGATTGTCACGTTGCGGATCGGGGGCACCGTCGTCCCCACCGTCCATGAGCTCCAGCAGGTGACGCTCACGGGTGGACAGAGGGGCACGGTCAGAGAGAACTGGTGGTTCACGGTCAGTTCCGGCCTCCCCGTCCGCGTGGAGCGGCAGATCACTCTGTTGAGCAACTCGCCGATCGGCACCATCACCTACAACGAAGTTGGGTCCTGGCAGATGACCTCCTTGCGGCCCCAAACTTGAACGCGCCGAACATTGGCGCGCTCAAGGGACGCGATGCCTGGGCACAGGAGTCACGGTTGGCGCGGGATTGGATCGATGCCCGGTTCAACCAGGGCCGTCTGGCCACCCAACGTGAGGCGATCATCGCCCGTGGCCGCTCCCAGAGCCACGAGACGAGGGCCTAGGCAGCCTGGTGAAGAGAGGATCGTGAGCCTCAGCGGTCAGGATTTGATTGCTACACCTTCGGGTTTCGAACCCGAAGGTGTAACGCAATGCCGTCGACCCAGGATTAGGAGACGGCCCGGCGGGTGACCTGGTTGGGCGTGACCCGACAGGTCGTCGACCGGCTGGCGGCGGACAGAACATTGGCATTCCCATCGTTTGCCCGACAGCAGGCACCGCCGCGTCAGGGCCGGTGATGTCGGCTCGCTCGCCGAGGAACGTGATCGTCGCCAACAGGGAAAGGGCGCCATCCGTTCCGCCTTGCGAGAGCCTGCCGATCGGACGTGAGTACCGATCCGTGGACAGGCCCCACGAGCTCTGTCCGAGGGTGTCTTTACGTGTCTTTACCGTGCAGGAAGGGGAGGGATCGTGAGGGAACCTGAGGGGATCGCAACGCCGCAACCAGGAATGTCCTCGGAAAGCACCTGGTCAAAACACTGAGAGCCAGACATTCGCATCGTAGAAGTCGGCGGTTCGAGTCCGCTCACCTCCACGGTGTTGTCGGAATGACAACGTTTTCCCAGCTCAAAGGGTGTATTTCATTGGCATTTCCCTACCGAGGCAAATGGCGATGTTCGAGCCCCACTCTGGCCTGGGATAACACGAAATAGGGCCCAGCCGTCGACCGATCGGACCTGGATCTGTTCGTGATCTCATGCCTGTCAAGCGTTCAGAGGATGCGGTTCCTGACTCAGTTGCCATGCGCGGGTTCGGCGCCAGCCAAGGCAGCTGCGATCCGGTCAAGGTGACGCGCCCAGAGTTGCGGATAGAAAGCGGCATCCTCCGCACTTAGGCCGGAGAATTGCACCCTCACATTTGTGCCGTCACCTGTCGGGGTGAGCGTGATCTCAATGAATGTAGGTGTCGGCGTCGCTGTGTCGGTTCCTTGACGGTCCCATCTAAGCAGCATGCGGTGCGGGGGATCTACTTCGATGTAGCGGCCGGCAATTGCCGTCCCGTCGAGGTCGAGGTGGAACGTCTCCCCCACGCGAGGAGCTGTCACGAATTCCGTTCATCTTGACGAGGCCGGTCCACGTCCAAGAGGCACGAGCAGTCAGGGTCGGCTGAATGAGCTCACGGAAAGCCAGACCTGAGCAACCCACTGGGAGCGACGAGGTGTCCCGCATCACGAACGGCAGCCGGTCCGCAAGCGCATCGTTTGAATGCACATGCTTCATCCAAGAGCCGTGAGCCGACCTCGGCGATGGCTGTGAACGAACCCGGCTTGGGCTCATCTGCCGATGGCAAGGGCGAGAAGGGTATTGACCGCAGTTTCGAACGGGCGGGTACTCCGTTGTACCTGGCGCGAGTAGAAGTCCTCCTTGGAGCGTGGCGAGCAGAGTAGTGGCGAGGTCGTCCGGGTCGATGTCCGGACGGGAGTTTCCCGTCGGCATGAAGGGATCTGAGTCCATCGCCGATGGCGGCTGCCCACTGATCGAACCCTGCCGCGATGAGCGCTCGGGCCTCGGGGTCACTCTCGGCGAGTTGACCAACGAGCGAGCCAAGTTGGCAGCCCCCCTTTGCTTTGGTGCGCTTCGCTGCGGTGATCACCATGTTCCGCCAGGCTTCGACTCCGTTCGCGCTGCTGAGCGCGTGCCGCTGGCGATTGACGATGGTCTCGGCTTGGTAGTCGATGACCGCCTGCACGAGTTCGTTCTTGTCGGGGAAGTAGTGGTACATCTGAGAGCCGCTGACTTCCGCCGCCACCTTGACGTCTTCCAAGGTGGTGCCCGCCACCCCGCGCTCATGGATCAGGGCGGCGGCCTCCTCCACTATTCGTGCCCGGGTGCGTGCTCCCTTGGGGGTGAGCCTCGGCCGGTCACTCGTCTCGTTGACCATGCACCAATGTTAGCAGGATTCTGAGTTTGACAACCCAGTTCCGACCTGTCAGAGTGGGTTGCACCACCCATTTTAGAGCGAGAGGACAACACAACGCATGACTGACCTAAAAGGCAAGACAGCTCTGGTAACGGGCTCGACGAGCGGGATCGGCCAGGCCACGGCCATCGCCTTGGCCGCCCGCGGCGCTCACGTACTGGTAGTCGGACGCAACGAACAACGAGCCAAAGACGTGGTCGCCGAGATCGAAGGCAGCGGCGGCAGCGCGACGTTCAGGCTCACCACGTTGAGCGACCTGCAATCGGCCCAGGACCTGGTCGAGTGGGCCACTGAGGCAGGCGACGGTCACGTCGACATCCTCATCAACAACGCTGGCGTCGCCTTGCTCGGACCAAGCAACGCAGCCACCGAAGCAGAGTTCGACGAGACCTTTGCACTGAACGTCAAGGTTCCGTTCTTCCTCGTCGCGTCACTGGCGCCAGCCATGGCCGAACGCGGATGGGGTTCGATCGTCAACGTCTCCACGATGGTCGCGAGCTTCGGACAGGCCGGCATGGCTCTGTATGGCGCCAGCCGAGCGGCTCTCGAACTGTTGACGAAGGCCTGGGCCGCCGAATACGGCCCGCGTGGTGTTCGGGTCAACGCCGTTGCCCCCGGCCCGACGCGCACCCGGATGATGGAAGCAGTCCCCGAAGAGATGGTGAATCAGCTCGCAGCACTAGCACCAGCAGGTCGCGTAGCTCGAGCCCGAGGAACTTGCTGCGGCGATCGTCTTCCTCGCCAGTGATGATGCCAGCTTCGTCCACGGCGTCACTCTTGCAGTCGACGGGGGCCGAGTAGCGACGTAACGCCTGTCGGCGGTGACGTTTAAGAGTGAAGACCTAGAACACAGATCACAACTAACAACTCGAAGGAGTATCCACATGAGCGCATACGTAATTGTCGAATTCACAGTTAAGGACCCAGATATTTATCGTGAGAAATACGCCGGCAACGCTGGAAAGACCGCCAAAGAGTACGGAGCCGAGGTTCTCGCCAATAGCAACTGGGAGATCCTCGATGGCGATACCGGGCTCTCCTCAGGGGCGATCGTGCGGTTTCCAGACCATGAGACGGCACTCAGGTGGTACAACTCGCCTGAATATCAGCAGCTGATCGAAGTCCGAGGTGTCGCGATGGATGTCCGTTTCAGCTTGCTCGACGGCCTCCCTACGCCCACAGAAGGTGAGAGGGAATCAGCGTGAGCGCACCCTCAGGAAAGACGGTGCTCATCACGGGCGCCAACGTCGGGATCGGCAAGGATGTGGCCCGGCAACTGGCATTACGTCCTGAGATCGGCCGCATCTACCTTGCGTGCCGGAACCAAGATCGGGCGACAACGGCAAAGGCCGATCTCGAAGCCGTGACCGGCCGACACATCTTCGACATCATTCTCATGGACGTCGCCGATCTTGGTTCGGTCCGCGCTGGCCTAGCGGCCATCAACGGATCCCTCGACGCGCTGGTCATGAACGCTGGTGTAATCGGCAACAAGACCTTGATGGAATTGACCGCTGACGGGGTCACCAAACTGTTCGCAACGAACGTTCTCGGTCACGCCGTTCTCCTCGAAGGGCTCCTGACCCAGAACCGACTTGGCGAGGTAGCGGTGTTCGCCGCAAGTGAAGCAGCCAGGGGAATTCCGAAGTTGGGGTTCAAACGGCCAACCTTCGTCTCAACCTCTACCGATGAACTCACTACCGTCATCGACGGCAGCTACTTCGCTGACAGAAAATATGATCGGAACCTCGCCTTCGGTCAGGTCAAGTACATCGGGGCCTTATGGATGGCCCACCTGGCGCGCCAATACCCCGACCTCCGCTTTATCACTGTGAGCCCCGGCAACACCACGGGCACCCAAGCCGCCGCCGGCGCGGCGCCACCGCTACGCTTTGCGGCCAAACACATCATGCCCCACCTCGGTATTTCCCACGAACTTGAAGTGGGCTCGAAGCGACTCGTCGACGGTGTCACCGACCCGACCCTGTCGAGTGGCGTGTTCTACGCCAGCGCGGCCGGCAAGTTGAAGGGTCCCATGGTCGACCAAGCGGACATCTTCCCTGACTTGGCCAACCCGTCCTTTCAGGACCACGCCAACGAGGCCATCCACCGCTTCATCACCTAATGACGTTGGGACTGCTGGGTGTCTTTGACTGCGTACCGGACTTCGACAACAACTCCGTCGAGGACTCAAGACAGACCAGGGCACCTCGGCATCACTGCGGGTCAAGGTCTTGCAAGTAATACGCCGAGCACCGCGCCGAGATTGAAGCGTCAGAACGGTCTCGAGCCCCTCCCGACCAGTCGATACCGACCGCCTCCGGCACGTCTCGCGCCCGCTCGATATCACCGGAGGTCCGCGCTTTATGCGCTCTGTGACGTAGTACGTCAACGCCACTAACCGTCGATCGGGACGGCGGCTGGCGGGGCTTCTCGGACGCCGGACTAGCCCGCGTTGACCTGGCGCGCCTAACGTGCCCGACCGAATGGTTGGTAGGTCGTGATGTCGTACATCCCAACTCACATGTCGCGATGTACTACACTCAGACCATGAGCGAGAATCCGATCACCATCACCATCAAGGGCAAGGTGGGCTACGAGGACGAAATCACGGTCGCCCAGGCGGCCCGGATCATCGCCTTCCTCAACGCCGACGAGGCCGACGCCTCGTTCGGCCCTGATCTTGGCGCGGGCCTGGACGACACCTCGAGGCCCGACACCGCCAAGAAGACAGGGCACGCAGTTGGCAGTGCCCGCGAGGCGCTCGACTTGTCGGGGGCCAAGACGAACCCTGAGAAGATCGTCGCCCTCGGGCAGTACGTCCTGCAGGACGGCGGAGAGACCTTCAAGGTCGAGGACGTCAAGGCGCAGTTTCGGCGTGCCAGAGAGACAGCGCCCAGCAACTTCAGCCGGGACCTCGCCCTCGCCGTGAAGGAAGGCTGGATCGCCCAGGGCGACAGCGACGATTACTACGTCACAAACAAGATCAAGGGCATCTTCGACGGCGACTGCAAGTTCCCAAAGGCGATGTCCGGCGGGGGCGCCAGGTCCAGGGGGGCCACGAAGACGACGACCAAGCCCAAGGCCAAGCCCGAGGTCTTCGCTGACATCGACGAGTTCCCCGTCCGGATGGCCGGTGTCCCGGCCTACTCCAAGATGAAGTCTGACAAGGACAGGCTGCTATGGGCCCTCAACTTCGCGAAGGCCCACAAGATCAAGGGGCTCGCCAACAAGGACCTGGCGTGGTTGACCGACCACCTCGGGGCAGGCGTGCCCAGCGGACACGTCGCCGGGGCCTTCAGGAGCGGGAAGTCAGCCGGGTACATGAACCGCTCGACGGTGGACCAGACGATTCGCATCACCGAGGACGGAGAGGCCTACCTCAAGACGGTCGGCGCGGCGGAGTCGTGACCGGCGGCACCCACGACCCGGTCGCGCTCCGAGTGCAGCGGCTCGACCTCCAACTGCAGACCCTCGTCCTCGGTCAACTCGCAGCCGGCCGATCCGAGGGCGGCGCGTTCTCCCCAGCGTTCGTCGCGCAGCTATTCCACGACTTCGGGCTCCCCGCCCCGGCCAAGATCGCGAACGTCTTCATGGCCCTGACGACGAAGAAGTGGTTCGCGAAGCAGCCGCAGCGGGGGGCCTACAAGGTAACGCCCGCTGGGCAGGCCAAGGTCCGCGAGCAAATGACCGGCCTGGACCTGGTGGCCCTCATCGCCGAGTCCGCGCACGAGAACGCCCCGGTGCTGGGTCGCACGGAGCACGCCCTCGTGCCCGTTCACATGGCCCCTCCCGCCCTGGTGCAGCCCCTCCGTTCCTTCCTCGCGGACCATCCCTTCGACACGAACGTTTTCGGGATGACCCGGTTCCCGGACGCGAAGGCGGGGACAGCCGACCCCGTGGGGCGTGCCTTGGCCGTCGTGAAGGAAGTGTGCTTCAACTCCGGACTGGAGTTCCATCTGGCGTCTGACCCGCGATCGTCGACGACCTGTGGGCCAACGTCACAGCGCACATGTGGGCCTGCCGCTACGGAGTCGCCCTGTTCGAAGATAGGGTCGACCGCGGCCTGAACGACAATCTCCTGATCGAGGTCGGCGCGATGCTCATGACCGGTCGCCGCTGCGCCCTTCTGAAGGACGGGTCCATCGAGAGGATGCCAACCGACTTCGTAGGGATGATCTACAAGTCCGTGGACCTGTCCGTCGGGGATACAGTCGCGGCGACAGTGCGGGCCTGGCTCAAGGACGACCTCGGGATCGGCGGCCTGTAACCGCACCACGAACCGGGGGAAGCAGAGTCGTCGGCCCCCACCGGGAGCCGCACCCGGGCGAGTTCCCTCTCCGCCCCGGACCAACCCCCAGGTTTCGAGTGCGGTCGATCTGGCTGAAGTTGTGCACTCACATCGGCATGTGCCAGCGAACAGAAGCCTCATCTTCCGCCGGCCGGGCTGTGCGCGGGACAGCGCTGTGGAAATCTGGCCACGGTCGTCGCCCGAAGACCGGGCAAGGCCGTCGACGGCTCCCGCGCGACGCGAGTCCGCGCTCATATCAGCAGGCTGGTCATCCGACGCGGGAGACGCACCCGGCGGCCCTATTCGGCGATCTGTCATGGCGGCGCTTGGCATTGAGGAAGCGCATATTCGCGGCCGTTTTGGCGATGGCTGACCAATCCGACCGCTCGAACATGCCGGGAGTGTGCGGCCGCTAGTCCCTCGGAACCATCCGGTATTGCGCTGACCCAACCGGGGCCAAGACTCCAACGAAATCGGGCCTCCGGACCGGGGTTCGAACATCGTCCCATCACTTCGGGCACTGCTCAACAAGCGGCCCATTCATGAGGAAAATGGTCGCCGGAATGGCTCGTGACGGCGAATTACCCCAGTTCAGAGGGCCAGGAGGGGTTCGAACATAGTCCCATTACCTCCACCGACGTTGTCGGAATCACAACGGTTTCCCTGTTCAGAGGCAATATTTCATTGGCACTTGCCAACCAAGGCAAATGGCGATGTTCGAACCCCTGCGCTTCGGCTACATCTCAGTAGATGCCGGGGTTCGCGCGCAGCACGCAGTTGTCGGCGCCCTTGGCCCGAAAGTGTCCCACCAAACCGGTGCGTCCCGCCTATTGGTTCTGCTCGCAGTAGAGAGCAACTTTGCTCGTTCCAGCGGCTGCGTCGCCGTTCTTCAAACACCACTTCCGAGCGCTGCCCGGGCTCACCGGCAGCCCCGCCTTTGGTGCGGCGTGGAGCTCCGATGACCCCGCGTCTCAAACCTCGGCGACCGTCGTGGTGCCACCGATCTCGTGTTCGGGCAACCCATGGGGCACGACCGCCGGGCAGTATGTGGGGGTGCAGTTGTTCAGCGAACTTGGCGAACCGGCCACGAACCGGGTTCGCACGGGAAGCCTAGGACGATGCGATGCCCGACACGGGTGCGACCAGTGGCAATCCTTCCGGCGCTCCAAGGAATGCCGCGTCGCCGTACGTGAAGACGGCGCCGTTCGATCCCACCAGCCAGTAGCCACCACCGCTCGGCGTCCGGGTGATCCCGACGACCGGCGGTTGACCGACGATGCCCTGTCCCGGCATGGAGCCGAGAAAGGCGGCCTTTCCGTAGTTGAAGATGCCTCCGTCGGAACCCACCAGCCAGTAGCCCCCGCCATCCGGCGTCGAGGCAATGCCCATGATCGGAGCGTTCAGGTGCTGTCCGCCCATTGAGCCGAAGAACGAGGCGTCCCCGAACCTGAAGACCCCGCCGTCGGACGCCGCCAATAGGTAGCCCCCGTCGTCGGCGGAGGTGGCGATGCCCACGACCGGCGCATTGAGGTGCAGGCCTCCCATGGAGCCGTGGAATTGCGCGTCGCCGAAGTTGAACACTCCGCCGTCGGACGCGACCAGCCAGTAGCCCTGGCCGTCCGGAGTGGCCGCGATGCCCACGACCGGCGCATTGAGGTGTTGGCCTCCCAAGGACCCGTAAAAATGCGCGTCGCCGAAGTTGAACACTCCGCCGTCGGAGGCGACCAGCCAGTAGCCCCCGCCATCGGGTGTCGCCGCGATCCCGACGACCGGCGCATTGAGGTGCCGTCCGGCCATGGACTGCTCGAACTGAGCCGCCCCGTAGTTGAAGACGCCCCCGTCCCGCGCCGAGAGCACGATGCCCTGGTTCGAGGCCGGGGAAAACTCCATCTGCTCGACAAGGGTGCGCAGGCCGGGATCGTTCTGCATGCTCTCGGTGGCCGAGCTGCCGGCGGCGAGGCACCCGACGGCTTGCACGCAGGAGATCGAATCCAGGAAGCTAAGTGCGGTCACATCCGGACTGGGGTCGATTGACCAGGAGGAGCCGTTCCAGTTGTCGATGAACCCCTGCGGCTGGAACCCCGAACCGCCCCCACCGCCGAACGATCCCAACGAGCCCACCGCCCAGCACTGCACGGAGCTGAGGCACGAGATGCTGCTCAGGATCCCGGGGTTGGCCGAGCCGGGGACGGACGCCGATACGTCCGTCCAGGCGGAGCCGTCCCAGTGCTCCATGAGGATCCCTGACGCATTGCCGCTGATGGGGTCGGTCATCGACCCCGATGCCCAGCAATCGGTCGACGTGGCGCACGCAAGGCCGTAGAGGTACCCGCCGGCCGGACTCGGATATGTCGCACTCGGCGTCACCGACCACGACGTGCCGTCCCAGTGCTCGATCAGCCCCTGGTCCGCGACGGCACCGGGGAAGATGGGGAGGAAATTGGGGCTCTGCTGGGCGGGGCCCGCGTTGCCCACCGCCCAGCAGTCGTCGGTCGCGAGGCACTGCACGGTCGACAGCTGATCGTAGGTCTGTCCGGTGGCCCCACCCGGCACGATGTTCCACGCCGCGCCGTTCCACTGCTCGATGACGTCGTTGAGATTCCTGCCGGTGTCGTCGGTCGCGAACCCCACGGCGAAACAGTTCGACGACGACGTGCAACTCACGCTCTGCAGGATCGCCCCGACCACGCCGGCACCGGTCGGGGTCGGACTCGGCACGATGGACCAGGACGACCCGTTCCAGTTCTCGATCAGCGTCCCAGTCGGGTTGCTGTTCCCGCTCTCGCTGAGGAGCGCCCCCACCGCCCAGCAGTCGGATCCGCCCACGCAGGAGATGTCGAACAGTCCACCGCCGTCGTTGGCCGGCAGCGGCGGCTGCGCGCCCAGCGTCCAGGCCGTGCCGTTCCAGGTCTCGACCAGCGGGGAGAACGTCCCGTTGGAGTTGATGTTCTCGATGGTGATTCCGACGCCCCAGCACTGGGTGGCGTTGGCGCAGGTCGACCCCAGGAGGACATCATCGGCACCCGTGTCCGGGGTGGTGGCGACGTACCAGCCCGAGGACGTGGCTCCGGCTCCCACCTGGGTGATGACACCGACCGCACCGATCGTAATCGCCAGCAGCGAACCGACCAGGGCCATCCGCGCCCCTGTCCGATGCCGGGTTGCCCGAGAATGACCCTGATGCGCGGGGACGCGTCGAGTAATCATGCAGACAATTGTTGCACGGCGTGCTCGCACGCCAGCGGATGGTGCGACTTTGCTCCCGCGCTCGGGATGCCGACCGGAGAGTCGCCTACGCAGCAATTGTCTGCACTGCCGCACGCAACAAGTGTTGTCGCACGTGACCCTCACCGCTGTCGTTTGCTCGATGACCTGACCGGGACATGGGCACTCTCGACGGAATACGCGTGCTTGAGGCGGGGCTTCTCGTCCAGGGCCCCAGGCATCCCTGGCCATGCTCGAGTGGGGAGCGGAGGTGATCAAGATGGAGTTGCCCGATTTCGGCGACTGGAGCCGATGGTTGCCCGTCAGCCGGGGAGATCGGCGATCGGCGTTCTTCACCGCCTACAACTGGGGCAAGCGCAGTGCGACGGTCGACCTGCGCGTGCCACGGGGTCTCGAGGTCTTCCTGCGACCGGTGGAACGCGCTGATGTGGTCATCACCAACTTCAAGCGCGGCACGATGGACGGCTAAGTGTTCATTTGTGTGCACGACACAGGTGCCGCCCAGGGATACGGGGTGGTATCTCAAACACCTCGTCGTCGATGGCCGGCGCAATCTGTCGACGCCGGCGCCTTCCGGAAGGCGTTCGAACATAGTCCCGTTGCTTCCGGAGCCGACCTTGCGCCGAGCGGCTCGGCACCCGAAATTTCGCCCCAGCTCAGACTTTCTTACCGTATTTTCCCAGGTCAGCGAGCCAGGAGGGGTTCGAACATAGTCCCATTACCTCCACCCTGTCCTCCAAATTCGCTGGTCGCACAGGGCCATCCGTCAACCGTCGTGAGTTCGCGACCTCGGTGTTGCCTGTCCGCGACCACCGCAGGGCTTCTCGACGCGCGAAGAGGTGGTAGCCCACGAAGGCCCAGGCGGCGATGAGGAGGGCGTTCGCCACTCTTGCCGTCGAGATGAAACGGATGAACTCCTCGCCGTTGGCCACACGCCCGCCCGACCGCCGGCTCGCGGTATCCACGAGGAGGGCGACGACGGGGACCGCGATCCAGAAGGCGACGCCGAGCAGGGGGATCGACGGCAGGAGCAGGCCCGGGGTCATCGGGTGGTTCCCGAGGGTCAGCGCACCCGCACTCAGCTCCCCGCCGGTTTCGGGGCGGTTCGGTTCCACGCCGGCCGGGAGCGTCGACGGGCGCGCGCCGGCCGTTGGCGCCCTCACCCGCGCCGCCTCGTAGCCGATGCCGGCGAGGAGCCACACGAGCAGGAGGGCGGCATTGAGCGGGCGGTAGGCCTGCGACAGTGCGCTGATGGTCAAGTGGTACTGGTGCGGGCCCGTGTCGAGGCCGAGCACGTCCCAGGCCAGCGCAACCCCGATCAGGACCAGCCACGGCGCAACGCCCAGAAGGGCGCGTCGGCCCCCTCCCCGTCCCGGTCGTGGCCACGGATCCGTCACCGGCTCGAGGTGCCAGCCCACGCGCGCTCCGCTCTTTCCACGTCTCAGGGCGACGCCGGCCGCGACCACGGCAGCGAGTGAGATCAGCCAGGTGATCTCGGCCGGTCCCGTGGCTCGGTGGAAGCCGCTCACCCAGCCGCACCACGCGCAGAGCACCACTCCTACGGCGACGAGAGCGATGCGGCGACCACGCACAGCTCTGGTCTAGCCCGGCCCGGGTGAAGGGGGGTCAGGCCCCTCGATCGTCAGCGATGCCCGACGAGCGTCGGGCACACGGGTGGGTTCGAGGCCCACCTTGGTCACGGCGTTGGCGAACCGGTGGGCGTCTCGCACCGCACAGCCACCACGGTCGTTGTTGAAGTAGACGAAGACGTCGTCGCCCGCCTCCCACAAATCGCCCAGACGGCCCGCCCAGCCGAGGAGCGCAGCGCGTCCGTAGCAGGGTGCGGGTGCGGACCGTCCCTCGTGGAAGCGGACGTACCCCCACGACGCTGTCCGCCGGATCGGCCCCCGCTTGCCAAGGGTGTCGCTCAGACAGAACGCGGCGTCGAAGTCACCGAGCAGCTCGAAGGTGGCGTCGCTGTGCCAGGACTCGTGTCGTGGTTCGAAGGCCACCCGTACCTGCCGCGGGAACGCCTCGAGCGTGGCCCGTAGCGCGAGCAGGTCGGCCCTGAAGTTGGGTGGCAGCTGCAGCAGAACCGGCCCGAGCTTGGTGCCCAAGCCCGCCGCGCGATGCATCAGGCGCTCGACCGGCTCGGTTGGATCTCGGAGGCGCCGCACGTGGGTGAGGTAGCGGCTGGCCTTGAGCGCGAACACGAAGTCTTCAGGCGTCGAGGCACTCCAACGCGTGAACGTGTCCACCTCGGGCAACCGGTAGAAGGCGTTGTTGACCTCCACGGTCCGGAAGTGCTCGGCGTAATGGCGCAACCAGCGTGACTGTGGCATGGCACGCGGGTACAGGCGACCCTTCCAGTCGGCGTACTGCCACCCGGACGTCCCGATCAGCACCGGCATGTGTTGTGAGCGGTGCCCCTCGGCATCGGTGCCCACACGGGGGCGCCGACCGCCCCGAGGCGTCGCGTTGGGGTCCGCCGATGGCCAAGGGGGTGTTGCTGCGTCACCGCGACTTCCGGTAGCTCTGGGGCGGGGAGACGGTGAGCGAACTCGGCTCGCAGGTCAGCCTTCTCGCCGTTCCACTGCCGGCGATGCGCACGCTGCACGCCACCACCGTCGAGATGGGGCTGCTCACCGCGGCGTCGATCGCCCTCCTCATCGTGGGGCTGCCCGCGGGCGTCTGGGTCGACCGCGTGCACCGCCGCGGCGTGATGATCGCTGCCGACCTCGGCCGTATGCTCGCCCCGGGGCTGGTCGGGCGGGACCACTTGCTGGAGGGTAATGCGAAGCTCACCGGCAGCGCTTAGACACCCAATGGCATCCCAAGGGACCTCTGGCCCTACTCCCGTGGCATCGGGCGACGGATCGTAGACGTAGGACGAACCGGTCCGGCAAGCGAGGTCGAGTCGAGGGCCAGGCCGATGCCTGATTTTGATCACACCATGAAGCGGACCTGGAGAGCCCTCTCCAGCCTGGGCCGGGTGCCTCGTTTGCTGGCGCGGCGCCCCGCTGGCCCAGGGTATGCGGCGGGTGGGACCGGCGTCATCGACGAGCTCCCGCCATCCCAGAGGGGCGATCGGCGCTCCATGGCGGCATACCTGGGTCAGCTGGAGGGCGCCATGGCCCGGCTGGAGCGCAAGTATCGAGCAGACATCGCCCTCGTGCACCCCGATCACCGCGCCGACGCCGTCAACCTGACCCACTACCTCGCGCTGCGGCAGGCGGACGTGCGGTCGCTCCAGCGCAGCCTGGGCGCCCGCGGCCTCTCGTCCCTCGGTCGTTGCGAGGCCCACGTCCTGGCGACGGTCGAGACGGTGCGCGTCGAGCTCGATGCCTCGGCGGCGCGTCCCGTGCCGCCCGGGCTCGGCTTCGAGGCAGGCCGGGCCGCACTCGATCGGAACACCGACGCGCTCTTCGGCCCGCGGCCGCAGGGCCGGGTGCCGCGGATCATGGTGACGCTGCCCAGCGAAGCGGCGTCCGACTACGCGCTCGTCCGGCGTTTCGTGTCCTCGGGGATGGACGTGGCGCGGATCAACGGCGCCCACGACGATCCCGACGCCTGGGAGCGGATGGCCCGCAACGTTCGCAAGGCCTCCGCCGAGCTCGACCGGCCGTGCCGGATCTCCATGGACCTTCCGGGTCCGAAGCTGCGCACGGGCCCTCTGGCCGAAGGACCCCGCCTGGTGCGGTTGCGGCCCGAGCGTGACCTCCGGGGCGTGGCCGTCGCTCCCGCCTTGGCGGTGCTCACCGGCGGGGAGGCGCCTCACGGCGCGACGCCACCGGCGCTGCCCGTCGAGGCTGCGTGGCTCGAACGCCGGAAGCTCGGTGACACCCTCCATCTCGTCGACACCCGCGGCTCGCGGCGGCGCCTTGGGGTGGTCGCGGGCCAAGGCGGCGAGTTGACCGTCGAGGCGTGGGACACCACCTACGTCGAGACGGGCACCGAGCTGAGGTGCGCCGGCGACGCCACCCGGATCGGTCGCCTGGCCGCCGTACCCCAGTACCACCTGCTCGGTGTCGGCGACCGAATCGGCCTGACCCGCAACCTGGAGCCGGCCGACCCGTGGAGCCACGGCCAGCAGGGAATGGCGCGCATCGGGTGCTCCCTGCCCGCCGCCTTCGAGGCGGCGCAGCCCGGGCACCCCGTCGTTCTCGACGACGGGAAGCTCACCGGGGTCGTGGAGCAAGCGGGTCCCGACGAGATCGTGGTCCGCATCGTCTCGGCGTCGCCGCGAGGCTCGAAGCTGCGCTCCGAGAAGGGCATCAACCTGCCCGAGACCGATCTCCCCGTCGCGGCGGTGACCGAGGCCGACCTGCCGCTGCTCCGGGTGGCGGCAGCCCACGCGGACATGGTGGCCCTGTCCTTCATCCGCCACGAACGCGACGTCGACGCCTTGCAAGACTTCTTGTCCCAGGTCGGCGCGGTCGGCCTCGGCCGGGTCCTCAAGGTCGAGACGGAGGCTGCGTTCAGCCGCCTGCCCGAGATCCTCATGCATGCCATGCGCTCCCCGCTCGTCGGGGTGATGATCGCCCGCGGCGACCTGGCCGTCGAGGTCGGGTACGAGCGTCTGGCCGAGATGCAAGAGGAGATTCTCTGGCTGTGCGAGGCGGCACACCTGCCCGTGATCTGGGCGACCGAAGTGCTCGACCAGCTGGCCCGGACCGGTCAACCTTCGCGGGCGGAAGTCACCGACGCCGCCATGGCCCAGCGAGCCGAATGCGTCATGTTGAACAAGGGTCCGCACGTCGACACGGCCATCGTCGTCCTCGACGGCATCCTCCGCCGCATGTCCGGCCACCAGCGCAAGAAGGCGGCGCTGTTGCGGCCGCTGCACGGCTGGGACGCCAGCGGTTGAGGGGTCATGCGGGGCCGGATCGTCCTCGAGCTGTGAGGGCGCGCTAGGTGTTCGGGCCGGCGATGCCGACGGCGGGCAGGTCCTCGATCTCCTTCTTGGTCAGCTTGACCGTGATGCCGTCGTCCATACGCTCGACCGAGCCGATGGGGATGGCGACCTCCTTGCGCCCCCACAGATGCCCCTCCTGGAGCAGGACGTGGGTGACGTGCCCGTGCGTCGGCTCGACCACGAGCCCCTCGACCCTGCCGACTTCGCCGTCGGTGGCGTGGACCCGTCCGCCCCGGCGCACCCCGACCTCCCCCTTCGGCAGCATGTCGCGGGTGACGACCCCGCTGGCGTTGGCCACCATGGGCTCGCCGACCACGTCAATCCCGTAGTAGGGCCAGTAGTAGGCCTCGTGCGCTTGGTAGTCCTCGTAGCCGCTGCCGCCAGGGAGGAAGTCCGTCTCCTCTGCCGCGGGGAGCTCGTCGAACTCCTTCCGGGTGCAGCGGAGGCGGACCTCGCCCGCGCTCGCCTCGACCAGGCCGAGCGGGACGAGGCGGCCCAGACCGCTGCGGTGCTCGGGCTCCACGACCAGGTGAGTCAGCTCGCGGGCGACCGGGTCGACGACCACCCTGCTCAGCGTCCCGCACGGTCCGTCGCTGCACGCGGCGGCGGACCCGATCGTGAACGTGGTCTGTGCCATGTCGACCTCCTTGTCCCGCGTCACCCTACGGCCCGGTCACCAGCCCCGCAGGTCGACCGCCCAGCGCTCGAGCACCTCGTCGCCTTCGATCACGTGCAGATGATCGTGGTAGGCGACCGTCGGGTCGACGTGGGCCGGGAGCACGCGGATGCGGTCCCCGACCCGCAGCGGGTCCTGCGGATCGAACGTGAGGTGCTCGTCCGAGCAGAACCACACCTCGGCCCTCTCGACGGAGGGGTTGCCGTGGTCCATGCCCAGGGCCTTGAGCCCGCAGTCGGCGACCACCCAGTCCTTCGACACCGAGATCACGGTGGACAGGACCGTCAGCGCCTGCACGAACGGCAGCCCGAGCTTGCCGTAGGCGGTGTCCATCAGTGCGTACGAGCCGGCCTGGATCTCGGTGGCCCACGTGTTGATGTCGTAGGTGCCCGTGCCGCCCGCCGAGATGACCTCCCCACCGACCTCGTCGTGGGCGAGCACGAGCTGGGCCATGGACTCCTCGAGCATCTCGGTCCGCCTGCTGCGGTCCTCGAGCCCGACGATATGGCCCTCGTATCCCATGACGCCGCGCACGGCCAGGCCCGCGGCGCGCGCCCGCTCGGCCAGCCGGCCGGCGTCCTCGGGCCGGCAGCCGCAGCGGGGGAGGCCGACGTTGACGTCGATGAGCACCTCGCCGACGCCGGCACGTGCCGCGGCAGCGATCGTCTCCTCGGAGTCGACGGCGACGGTCACGCGTGCACCGGTGCGGGCCAGCGCGCCGAGCCGGGTCGCATCGGCCACCTCGTTGGCCAAGAGGAGGTCCTCGCCGAGCCCGGCCCGCGCCATGCCCTCCATCTCCGCGGCGGTGGCACACGTGAAGGTGCTGTGGCCGAGGGCGGCCTGGTGCGCCGCGAGCGCCGTGCACTTGTGCGCCTTGACGTGGGGACGGAGCCGGCCCCCCGGCAGGGCCTGGGCCATGGTGCGCAGGTTTGCCTCGAGACCGGGCGCGTCCACCACGAGTGCCGGCGTCGTGAGCTGCGAGGTCTTCACCACGGGCAGGCTACCGACCGCGCCCCGGGCGCGGGGAGAGGCGCTCGGGTACTCTCCGCCCCGGTGAGGACGCCGTGGCTCCATGACGCCTGCAGCCTGGTCGACGCCTTCCGGGCCAAGGAGCTCTCTCCGCTCGAGGCGCTCGACGACTGCATTGCGGCCATTGAGACGTCCCCGCTCAACGCGTTCAGCTTCACCGACTTCGAGCGGGCGCGCGAGGCGGCCGAGAAGGCCAACGTCGCGCTGCCGTTCGGCGGCGTCCCCTGGGGCGTCAAGGAATTGGAGCGGGTCGAGGGCTGGCCGTACACCGAGGCGTCCATGCTCTTCAAGGACCGCGTCTCCGATCACGACGACACGTCGGTGGACCGGCTGCGGGCCTCCGGCGCCATCCTGGCTGCGCAGACGACCGCGCCGGAATTCGGTGGCATCAACTGCACCTCGACGGAGCTGCACGGGACGACACGCAACCCTTGGAACCTCGAACGTACCCCCGGCGGATCGTCGGGTGGCTCGGCGGCGGCGGTCGCCGGGGGCTTGCTGCCGATCGCGACGGGCAGCGACGGCGGCGGGTCGATCCGCGGCCCGGCCGGCTTCAGCGGCCTGTTCGGGCTGAAGGCGACGTACGGCCGCATCCCGAAGGGCCCCGCGGCCGGGATCGAGCCCATGACCACGACGCTCGGCTGCCTCAGCCGTTCGGTGCGCGACACGGCGCGTTACTTCGACTGCTGCAACGGGTTCGACCGGCGCGACCCGCTGAGCCTGCCCGTCGTCGGCGGGTGGGAGGCCGCGCTCGGGACCTACGACCTGTCGGGCATGACCGCGGCGATCGTGGTGGACCTGGGCATCGCCCGGGTCCGGGACGAGGTGGCCGACCTCGTGGTCGCTGCCGCGGCCCGCCTCGCCGCGGCGGCCAAGCTGCGGCTGGTCACCGTGTCGCCCACGCTGCCCCCGCTGCGCGGGCAATGGGCGATGGCGAACCAGCCCTCCATCGTCGCCGACCTCGGGGACGCCTACCCCGACCGCGTGGGTGAGCTGTCGCGCGAGATGCGGGCCGGAGTCGAGGCCGCGCGGGAGCGCTACAACCTCGAACGGGCCGCTTCCATCGAGAGCTACCGGCGCCAGCTCAACGAGGCCATGGCGGACCTGTTCGACCAGGCGGACTTCGTCTTCTGCTCGACGCATCCTGACGTCGCATTCGAGCGCGGAGGGGCCACCGCCGTCGACCATCCCGGGGGCCGATCTCATCCACGAGATCGGCTTCACCCGCGCCATCATGAACAACGCGGCCCTCACCGCGCCGTCGAACCTCAACGGCAGCCCGGCCGCCAGCGTCCCCGCCGGCCTGGTCGACGGGCTGCCGGTCGGGCTGCAGGTGCTGGCCGGGCACCACCGGGAGGAATTGCTCCTCGACCTGGCCCTGGTGGCCGAACGCGCCCTGCCCTGGCCCTCGGTGGCGCCGGGCTCGCCGCGGCGCGCCGGCTGACCCTGCGCCCAGGGAAAGGGATCAGCGCAGTGCGGCGCGCCAGGGAGCCATGTCGAGCCCGGGGTAGCGGGCCTGCACGCCGGCGAGCGTCGCCTCGTTCCAGTAGGGGTGGCCCGGTTCGGGCACTCCCAGGAGCGCCAGCTGGCGTGGCGTGGCCTGCTGCACGAACTTGCTGAGCTCGACGGAGAAGCCCCGGAACGGCCACGCCTGGTAGCCGCCCCAGCCGGCGTCGCGGTGGCGGAAAGAGACGTGGAGCATGACCCGGTAGCGCGACGGATCGGAGAAGTCGATCGAGCGGTGGTAGACGTCGGGGCGGTAGGCGACGACGGAACCGGCCGGCCCCGCCGCGTCCGACGGGTCGTCGTAGAGCTCGGCGTAGTCCACGAAATTCAGCGTGTGCCGCTCGACGGGGATGTCCTTTGTCCTCTGCCATGACACGAACCGGGTCGCGCCGTCCTCGGTCGTGACGTCGGTGAGGTAGATGAAGAACTCCACCTGCTGGTACCCGGTCTCGTGACGGGGCACGACCAGCATGTGATTGGGGTAGTCGGCGTGCAGGAGCTGGTTGTAGCCGGAGGCCTGCCGGGCGTACTTCGCCGTGACGATGCCCATGTAGAGCGCGAGATCGGTGGTGCCGAGCAGCCCTGCGGCGAGGTCGACGACGCGGTCGTGCAGCGACGAGCGCGTTGAGGCGTGAGCTGTGGAAGGGGAACTCGGGCCACGGCGCGTCCCAGGTGTGCCACTTGCCGGCCTCGGCGCCGCCCGTCCGCGGCCGCCTCGGCCGGGGAGGGGAAGTAGCGGTGCACCGCATCCTGGGCCGCCGCCAGCTGGTCGGGCGGGATCACGCCGGGCACCACGCACCACCCGTCGCTGTCCCACCGCTCCTTGTGCCCGGGCGTGAGCACGGCTGACACAGGGTCGGACGTTAGCGCCGCGGGCGCCGTGCGCCTCTTGCCGAGGCGGGCGCACGGGTTTATGGTTAAGCAGTCGCTCAAATCAATCGCTCAAATCAACGCTGAAGGAGGCGCATGGCCAGGTCGGGAACCAAGCCGGCGGTGGGGCGGCCGTCCACACCGGGCGCCCGGGAGACGCGGGAGGCCCTCGTGCGGGGCGCCGTCGCCGCCCTCATCGAGGAGGGGTTCGCGGGGGCGAGCGCCCGGGAGATCGCCCGGCGCGCCGGGTGCAACCAGGGCCTCGTCTTCTACCACTTCGGCTCGGTGGCCAACCTGCTCCTCGCGGCGCTCGACGAGGTGAGCGAGACGCGGCGGCGCCGCTACCAGGCGGCCGTCGACCGAGGCGCACGGGCTCGGCGAGCTGGTCGAGGCGGCGCGAGGCCGTCTTCGAGGAGGACCTCGACGCGGGCCACATGGCGGTGCTGGCCGAGATGATCGCCGGCGCCTCGTCGACGCCCGGGCTGGGTGCCGAGGTCGCGGCCCGGATCGCCCCGTGGCGGCGGCTTCGCCGCCGACGCGGTCGCGCGACGCCCTCGACGGCACCCCGCTGCGGCGTTGTCGAACCCGATGACGTCGCCCATGCCATCGTGGCGCTCTATCTCGGGCTGGAGATGCTGGCCCATCTCGACGGCGACCGCTCCGCCGCCCTGGCGCTGTTCGACCGGGCCCGCCGAGCTCGCCGGGCTGCTCGGATGCTCGGGTGCCGTCACCGACCGACGAAGGAGGAGCCATGAGCACAGCGCTGTCGACACGACGAGGTCACGGAGGTCGACGCCCTCGCGTTCCCCGCGACGGGCTTCGACGTCGTCACCGGCGCTTTCAGCTACTCGGGCGCCGCCATCGCCCGGAGCTGCACGGTCCGGGCGCCGGGTGCGGACCCTCACCGGGCATCCCGAGCGCGCCGGCGCCGGCAGCGTCCGACTCGACGTCCGCCCGCTCGACTTCGACGACCCGGTCGCCCTGCGGCGTCGCTCGCAGGGGCCACCACGCTCTACAACACCTACTGGGTCCGCTTCCCCCACGGGCGCGGCGACCACGCCGCGCCGTCGCCAACTCCCGCACCCTGTTCCACGCCGCCCGCCACGCCGGGGTGCAGCGCATCGTCCACGTGTCGATCACCCACCCCAGCATCACATCGCCCGTACCGCTACTTCCGGGGCAAGGCCGAGGTCGAACGGGTGCTGGCCGAGGTGGGCGTCTCCTACGCAGTCCTCCGACCCGCCATCCTCTTCGGCGGGGACGGGGTGCTGCTCAACAACATCGCCTGGCTCCTGCGACGGCTCCCGGTGTTCGCCGTCGGCGGACGGGGCGACTACCGCATCCGACCCGTCCACGTCGACGACCTGGCCCGCCTGAGCGTGGACGGCCGGGGCCGCAACGGGCGGACTCGGTCACCGACGCGGTGGGCCCCGAGCGGCCGACCTTCGTGGAGCTCGTGCGGCTCATCCGCGACGCCGTCGGCAGCCGGAGCCTGCATCGTCCGCGTCCCCGGCGCGATCATGCCGCCCGCTGGCCTCGGCCCTCGGGCTCGTTCTCCGCGACGTGCTGCTCACCGGCGACGAGTACCGGGCCATGGCCGCCGGGCTGGCCGACACCGAGCGGTCCCGCCACGGGCCGCGTCGGTTGTCGCGGTGGATCGCCGATCACGCGCGACTCGCTCGGCCGGCACTACGCCAACGAGATCGAGCGGCACTTCGGGCGCCGCCGGGGCCGGTGAGGGCGTCGGCGGCGCTCCGGGCTCAGCTCCAGGTCACGAGGACGAGTGCGGCCCCCAGGGCCAGGTAGAGGCCGAAGGGCACGGCGGACCCGCGCTCGGCCCGATGGGTGGCGATCAGGGCCAAACCGACCAGGGCGGCCAGGAGGTTGGCGAAGAAGAACCCTTCGAGGAGCGCCACCGGGCTCACCCAGGCCAGGCCGAAGCCGACCACGAGGGAGAGGCGCACGTCACCGAAGGCCAGCCAGCGTGGGTTCATCAGGTTGATGACGAAGAAGAGCGCGAAGAAGGCCAGCCCGCCGAGCGAGGCGACCAGCAGGCGCTGCCACTCGTGCATGACGCCGGCGATGACGACGCCGCTGACGATCACCGCCGCGCTGAGCGCGTAGACCAGCGTCTTGGGCAGCAGCCGGCGCGTCAGGTCGCAGTAGGCGAGCTGGACGAGCCCGACGAGCAGGAGCAGAGGGGGCAGGGCGATGACCGACCAGCCGACGTGGTGCAGCACGTAGGCGGGGAGGAGGCCCGAGACGGCGGCGAGGGCCACCCAGTGGCCCCACATGACCGGGGGCGCCGCGTGATCAACGGCGCGGCGGGTGTCTCGCTTGGAGGACGACCGGCGACCGCGGCGCCCAGCTCGTGCCGGGTCAC
>CAVSLS010000028.1:0-65043 GCA_963728845.1 uncultured Acidimicrobiaceae bacterium | reverse complement strand
GCGGTCGGGGGCACCGCAGTCAATCTGGGAACGCCGCCATCCTTAGCCGCCCCAAGAATCCCTGGGTGGTTCGGATTGTCCACCGGGTCGAATATTCATTTGGAGGTTGCAAATCGTCGTCAGGTGTTGGAGAGCCAGAGACCAGATGGCGAGAACGCCACTTGATGAGTCCTGACCTGAGCCTTCCCCGAATGGCCCCGAAGACGGTGACAGCCATAGAGAAAATGATGACGGCCAGGACTGCCCAACCGACCCAACCGGTTCCACTGGGTTCAACACCGACTGGAATGGCCTGCCCGCGAACTCCATCTGCAAGAGCAGTTTTGCCAGTCTAGGACCGTCCAGCGAAGATGAGTTGTCTCAGTCGGGCGGACGGGGGCACCCTTCGGATCTGCTCGGTGTGGGCGATCATCGATCGTAGTTAGCCTCAAGTCTTGTTGAGGGTTTCGTCTTCACGCCGCCCAGTCTCGTGGCAGGCCCCAGCGAATGGTGGCGGCTATGAGGGTGACGGCTGTGTATTACGACATCGGCTTTGGTGATGATGTCAGCTCTGTGACCCGATCAAAGTCGTTGGCCAGAGGTGCGCGAACGGCATCGACGACTCTCTCAACTGCGGCCTGAACGTGAGTGTTGGGGTCGGTCATGAGTGCAGCGTAGGGCACTCTCATGAGCTCCGAGCCGGCGTTAGGGACGCTGGTCGGACTAGAGCCGGATTTCAATGCCGGTGATGCGCTTGAAATGGTTGCTAAGCGCCCGACTCCCATGCTCCCAGCCGCCAATCGCGGAGGCCGGCCCGAGATGTGCCCGGCGATCGATCAGCGTCGCCAGCTCCAGTGCACACCGCACGGCTTCGTAATAGCGGACGACATCGGGCTCGAGCACCGTGACTTGGTTGTAGGAGGATTCGATTCGGTTGGCGATGGAAATGCCGGCGGCGGCCACGCCCTCTCGAATCGGAGGGGGAACGCGTGCCGGAGCAGGTAGTAACGAAAATCCGACTTTGGCAAAGCCGACTTCGAGCGCTGGGTCACCGATGACCGCTCGCTCCCAGTCGACCACACCGGTCAGCTCCCTGCCTCGCATGAGTACGTTGGCAGGCCACAAGTCACCATGGATGATTGATGCGCGCAGGGGTACGGGTGGCCGATGATCGGACAGCCATTTGGTAGCAAGACGGCCGCCGCTGTGAGAGGAAGCTAGGCACTCTGCGATATAGGTAAGGTGACGCTGCAGGCTCAATAGCGCCGGATCAACACCTCGGAATTCGGCGTGGGCCGAGACTGTGTCCGTGTCGCATCCGTGCAGCCGCAGTGCGACCGATGTGATCGTCGCCGGCCATCGCGTCACCAACTTGGGGAGAGCGCCAGCGAAGCGAGCCGCATCGTTCCCGCGCAAGACTGGCCGACCTGGGCACAGCTGCGTGACCACGAACATCTTGCCCAATGCAGCACCTCGATCATCCACGAGCAACACCTTGGGCGCTGGAAAACCGCAGTCGGCTAAGGCATCTTGCACAGCCGCCTCGAGGCGGGGTAGTTCCGGCCTCGTCCATTTGGGTAGCAGCCGTATGACAAGAGGGCCGGACCACGGTTTGGGTACGTCACGAAGAGCGAATGTCCAGACCTCTGCCGTCATACCCGCCATTAACCGGCGAGGATTGTCGAGGTATTCGACACCTTCGTCGCCCAGATACGACCGCAGACATACCAAGAGAGCCGAAGCGTCCATGCACTCGTTCCTTTCGACCACCTAGTGCCGGGTCCCACTGGCGGTCTGCCGGACGTTATCGCCTCACCGCGTTGGTGCTATGGCTCCACTGGACCGGATCTCCGAGGAGATTGTCACCAGAATCGGAGCCGCGACTCCCCGTGAAGGGTCCGCTCGGACCATCGTAAAGGGAGACGACGAAGCGACCGCTCCCTGCACGGTGTGCAGCCAGCAGCATGTGCGTGGCCCGGGAGCCTTGACGTGCGGCGAAGGACGCACGAGTATTCCACGGTGCGTCGTCACCTCGTCTTGCCCGTCCTCGCTGTCCTGGCCATCGTCGCCGCTGCCTGCGACTGGCCCAACATCGCCCCTCCGGGCAGCGCGCCATTGCGCTACCGTGACCAGCTGTTTAGCGCCGTCACGGTCACGCCGAACATCACCTACGGTTCCGCCATCAACCTAGAGGACAAGACGGTGACTCTCCAGATGGATATGTACCAGCCAACCGGTGACTCAGTCGGCAACAGGCCGGCCATCGTGTGGGTGCATGGTGGGTCCTTTTGTTGTGGCGACAAGACTGAGGCTGACATCGTCGATGAGGCGACTACTTTCGCCGAAAAGGGCTTCGTCGACGTGTCGATCAACTATCGCCTCGAATCGCCCGGCTGCAGCGGAACGGGTTCGAATTGTGGGGCGGCGGTCGCCGAGGCCTTCGCGGACGCGCAGACGGCGGTGTTGTTCCTGCGAGCGCACGCGGCGGCCTATGGCATCGACCCAAACCGCATCGCCATCGGCGGGACGTCCGCCGGCGGGATCACCGCCCTCAACGTCGGCTACTCCTCCTCGGAGGATCCGGCAGCGCAGGTGCGCGCGGCGGTGTCGCTCTCGGGGGCCTACCTCGGCGTCTCGGGGGTCGGTGCCATCTCGAAAGAAGATGCCCCGGCAATGGACTTCCATTGCACGACCGATCCTCTGGTGCCGTACCCACTGGCGGTGAGCACGATCAACGCCGCCCAGGCCATGGGCCTCGATGCCTTCCTCGAGTCGTGGAACGAGACCTGCCATGCACCGTATGCGGAGCATCGCATGCAGATCCTCGCCCAGACCACGAACTTCTTGTGGTGGGAGATGGACCTCGCGCAGGCGGCGGATTGAGCTGCCCCGTCCGAGCCGGTCGTGGCGCCGGCAGGTTGGCTCCCGGGGGCTACGCGAGCACAGTCTCAGGCTCAACGAGACTGAGACTGAGACTGCCGAATCGGTTGTTGTGCAACGAGCGTGCAAGGAGGTCGCGCTCCCAGGCATTGCCAACGTCCCACCGGCACCCTCCTTGGAGCAAGTCCACGACACAGATAGGCGGCTTTGCCTGTTACATTCGACCATCGACACCTAGTGTCACCATCGCGTTGCCACAAAGGGATGACCCCGAACGCCGGACCGGGGCGCTCTGATCAGCCGCTACAGAGTTCGTGTGTGGTGCGGGGCACCGGCCGGATCCCTATTCGTTGCAGGTCCACCTCGCCCGGATGATCTTGCTCAGGTGGCTTCTCGAGAAGTTTGATCGGGATGTTTGCGGTGATCGAACGGCGACGAAGGGCTCGAATGAGTGGGCCAAACCCGAGCTCGCCGAGCTGAACAGGGGGAGTATCCCCGTTCCCCAGGACAGCGGCGAGGTCGGACTGCGTGGTATCCGGCCTTCCTGAGTGCACAGTGCGAACTATCTTCGGTCGGGGTATCCGACTCTCCCGTTCGGAGGCATCACCATGGCCAAGCTCATCTACATTGCGAACACGTCACTCGACGGTTACTGCGAGGATCGCGACGGGGGCATCGATTTTGGTGCTCCTGATGAGGAGTACTTCAGTTTCATCAATGGCCTTGAGCGCCCGGTCGGCACCTATCTCTACGGACGCCGCATGTACGAAGCGATGATCTACTGGGAGACCGCACCTATCCCTGACCAGCCGTCCTGGGTGGTCGACTTCACCAACATGTGGCGAGGTGCCGACAAGCTCGTGTTCTCGAAGACCCTGGCATCGGTATCAAGCGCTAGGACCACCCTTGAGCGGGAGTTCAACGTCGAGGCGATTCGCAAGATGAAGGCCGACACAACCCATGACCTCACGGTTGGCGGAGCTGATCTCGCTGCCCAAGCGTTTGGGGCGGGCTTGGTGGACGAGTGCCACTTGTTCTTCTGGCCACTGGTGCTCGGAGGCGGCAAACCCGCCCTTCCCAGGCACGGGCGTCTCGATCTTCAACTACTCAATGAGCGACGCTCCCGCAGCGGGGTCGTCCATCTTCACTACCGCATCACGCAGTGACGACCTTCCGTCTGGGAGCCCCCGCAAGGGCTGATCCATGGGTGGTCTCACGGGTTCGGGGGGTGTCAACTAACGCCGGGGGGGTGGGGCAGTCCGACGGGGATAGTCCCCACGAGCTACGTAAGTTCCGGCCGGTAACCGGCCGCACATACCGCCTGGTTATTAGGCCTCTACCACGAAGAGTCCCCATAGTGGGCAACTACGTTTCTCCGCCATTGCCGCGTTCCTGGCGGACGTCGCCCGACCGCCAGGATGTGGCCCGTGGCCCCAATGATCGACGGCTCAGTCTCGACCTTGGCCAGAAACTTGAGTAGGACCTCACGCCGATGAGAGTCCGCCAGCCACTCGTCGAGCGCAGTACCGACGGTCTGGGCGGGACCCTCGACAGCCGCAACTAGCTCGGGAATGAGTCCGCCCTCTGTCATCTCGGGAGTGAGCTCGTCAGGGTGGTGGAAATACGCCGTGGTGAACCACTTCTCATGTTGATCGGGGTTGCGATGCTGGCCCGACCGGAGATCTTCCTCGACGATCGCCACAAATCCTGGATCTGCCATCAAGCAGAGATTGAACCCATCGATGAGCGAAGCGAACCGCGAAATGGCCGCTCCAACTACAATCCCGTCGGGTCGGACGACTCGCGCTGCTTCGCTCCACGCCAGTACACGATCTCTCCGCTCGGTCAGATGGTAAAGCGGGCCAAGTAGCAACACGGCGTCCACCGACGCATCGGAGAATTGCAGGTTCCGGGCGTCGCCGACGGAGGCGATCTTTACGCCAGCAGCCCGCGCTTGAGCGACGTGCTCCTCAAGCGCGTCAATGAGGTCGACGACGTAGCCGGCTTCTTGGAGTTCCAAGGCGTAGCGTCCAGGACCACCTCCCACGTCGAGCACGCGGGCCGGAGGTGGTGGCAGGAACCGATCAAGGATATCCATCGTGCGCAGGAACTCCACACCGCCGCGAGGTTTGCCTAAGCGACCCGCTTCGTCTGTGTCGGCGTAATGACGTTCAATCTGCGGAGCCATGGAAAAGGCTCCCTCGTCGGGCGGCGTCGCGAGCATGCTCCGGACTGTAGCCAGTCGCTTCGGAGGTATCACTGAACGCCGGAACTAGGTCTCGCCGGTGGCGATTGACGCCGAAGTAGCTCGGGGTTTCTTGTCGGCTTCCTCTTCAATCTTGAATTTCTGGTGCTGGGTGAGGATGTGCTCATGCGTAGCACCGTGGTTCGGCACCTCCGGGTGGTGATGCCTGCACAGGATGTAGGGCGTCCCCTCGAGTGGATGGTGGCCGATCCGCCAACAGCCTTTTGTGTGACAGTTCACCTTGCGTACGCCGGTGTATACGCCCACGCATACGGCGCTGATCAGGGTGGCCTCGCCAAGATCAGAGCCGAAACCGGACCAGAAGTTGTAATAGAGATCTGGTCCGCCGTGGAGGGTCCCCGTGTGAAGCGCGAACCAATGACGCAAGGTGCCGATGAAGGCGATCAAGAGCGCCAGAGCCAAGATCGCGAGGATCAGGCCCATCAGCCAGACGACCTTGTTTCCCGTGCTCTCCGGGGGGAACGTCGGCGCCGGCGGGACAGAGGACTCGGATCGCGGGGCTTCCGTTGTCTCCGTCAAGTTTCCTCCGTTCCCGCTCGCCGTGTTGAATCGGCGAGCGAACTCGCACCTCGCGATTCTGCCGTCGCGAATGCCATTAGGCGCGGATCTCTCCCGATTGCCGCATCTCCGGTGTTTCAGCGCCAGGAGATCGATCTTCCGACGTCGGGACCGTGCGACACTTGGGCACAACGGAGACGGCGGCCTGCCGCACGACCCGAGGTGGAAGCCCTGCCAAAAAATGCCTGCGACAGCCGCGGGTCGGAGCCGACCGGACTGAGTTGGCACATCGACCAGACAACTTCAGTGCCACCCTCGAATAGCCCTCTCTAGGCTGTTGAGCTGAGACGTGCGGAGTTGACGCAGACGGCAATCTTGTGGTGTACGGGGCCACGGCGCCCGAAGGCGCCGGGCCTAAGCTGCAGCTCCGCGCCGGACCTGGCCAAACTCGCCATGAACTCGAACTCCCGAGCGAGAGGGAAAGTCGCCCGTCGACCTGCATAAGTCCCTGGCGGCAAGCGACCTTGAGAAGTACATCGTCGCGCCGTCGTAGCGTCGGCCTGAGGCTTGTCTCGAAGATGTTTGGCGGATGCCGACGTGCCGAGATTCAGGTTGCACCACTTCGCCGGGTTGGACTCGCCAAAGCTACGATCTCGGGTCTCACTATCTTGGGTCGCCTTCTTCGAGGTAGACGAACTGAGTCGAAGCGAGACTCGCTCGGAGACGACGAGCCATTGCCGGAGTCACATACGCGTCGAAAATCTCTTCCTTGACGAACCTGCATTCCGACAGCTCACTCTCTTGTAGATGAAAGCTCGTGGTGTCGTCCTCTGAGAGAATCCCTCCAAAGAAGACAAATCGAAGCGCATCGCCACGAACCCACTCGACGGGCCTCCGATAGTCAATACAGCGAAGCTGAGCATGTTGCAGGTAGAAACCCAGTTCCTCTCGCACCTCTCGGACACAGGCGGCAAGGGGCGACTCATCAGCTTCGACGCCACCGCCGGGAATCTCCCACGGGTCCTTGTACACAGGTTTTACGAGTAGGACACGCCCGAGGCCATCGCAGAAGATGCACCCGGCCCCGACATGCTTTGTTGGGAGGGACTTATAGAACTCAGATGGGCCAGTCGGGTAATCGGTGAAGGGCTCTTGGCTCACGACCTCGATTATGACCCGATGAGCTACTGACGTTTATCAATCGGGAGTGTCCGCGCTCTGGCTCCCGCCCCAGTCCTTTAGGCGTCGGCCGCCTCTCCACCCTCGATGACCCTCGCAATTCGCCTGTCTGGTACAAGCCAGACGATAGCTACCCCGACGTAGATCGCAGTGGCTATCCATGGTTCGAAGAGGGCCACAACGATCCCCGCCACATATGCAAAGGCAGAAAGCCGGCCCTTGCGATCACTGCCGATCGCCACGGTCAATCGTGAACCTGCCGGATGCAGTGCCAACAAGGTCCGAGTGAGCAGGAGATAGGCGATGGCCGAGAGAAGCAGGACCAAGCCGTACACGACAACCGGGGCGGTGGCTCTCGGATGCTCACCCCACCAGGCCGTAGCTGCGGGCGTCAGCGAAAGCGAGAACAACAGACCCATGTTCGCCCAAAGGACACGACCATCGATTCGCTCAACGACATGCATCAGGTGGTGGTGGTTATTCCAGTAGATGGCCAAGAAGGTGAAGCTGAGAGCGTATACAAGAAGCTTTGGCACGAGTGGCCTCAGGTCTCCGAAACCCTGACCACCTGGCGGTCGGAGATCGAGCACCATGATCGTCATGACGATGGCGATCACGGCATCCGTGAATGCCTCGAGCCTCCCTTTTGTCACGGCGAGAGCATCGCATATCGAGTCGCCAGTGACCGAAGGTCCCTACGACCACGACGACTGAACCTGGCCCAGAGGGCCGGGTCGGTGCGGGGGCTGCTTCACCTAGGTGTCACCCACCGTCTGCAGTGTCATCAAACGTTCGCCGGCAATGCATGACGTCCGGGGTGAGCCTCCTAGGGTCGTCACTGAATCAGTCTTCGGGAAGGCCAGCGAAATCGCCCTTGGCCTTTCTGAACCACCCCATTCGCTTGATGGGATTCTTCCACCGACCCTTCATCGCCTTCACCGCACTTTCGTGCAATGTGTCACCCTTCACGACCATTTCTTTGAGATGTCGATCTTGAGCCTTTATGACCTCATCTGCTGTCGTTCCATGGTGCGGAAAATCGCACGGATCACCCAACTGCTGACACGTCATCGTCTTCATGAGCCGCACTCCCTTTGCGCGTCCGCATCGGCCCACGACCCGATGATCCAGGGGTGATCGCAGTGAGCCGGGGACGATCGGCATCGAGGTCGGTCCTTCCATCGTGGTCACATCATCTTGACCTGAGGCACCCCGGAAATGACCGCAACGCCCGTTATGAGTCAGAAGACCCCGTGCCGGTGCCGGTCTCCTCGGGCGAGAGGCCGGGCAACCTTCTGCCTGCGATCACGAGGTCGAAGTCACATGCTCAACGCGAACGAGATCCGGCCAGAGCTCTTCGATCGCTTCGAGGGCGGTCGCACCTCGATCGCCCATCTGCCGGAGGCGATGACGCTTGGAGATGCTGCTGGCGCACTCGAGCGTCGAAGGGGTGAGCCGTCTATGCGCATCGACGACGTCGGGCGGTGCTGGATAGGCAACGAGCCATGACAGGTGCAAGACGTGGCAGAAGGCACCGATTGGTCCACCAAGTCTGATTCGGTCAGGTTTGCGCTCGGCAGTGAAGGGATAACTACCGAACCAATCGTGGAGGCCATCGAAGAATGGATCTGCGGCAGCGTAGTGAACCTCTGGAACCCGGTAGAACGCGATCGTTGCCGCACACATGAGGCAGGGTTCGAAGGTGGTGTGCAGCGACCCCGTGATCCGGGTACCAAAGGGCACTTGGGACAGGACGTCCATCTCGGCGTGCGCCATGATCGTTCCGGACAAGTGAGAACCCACCCGTTCAGTTGTCCGGTTGCGACCCTTTGCAACCACTGATCCGGTCTCATCGACAAGGACGGCACCGACGCCAGCAGAGCCTGCCGTCCATGATTCCCACGCCTGGTCGATGGCCAGCTGCCATGTCGAACCCAAGGATTCCCAGGCCGACAAGGGGGGCTCCACCCAGCCGATCGTAGGTGTCTGCGTCTCAGACCGCGGGCCGTGGGCAACGCCCCTCTGGACGAGATGCCTGGCGTCGATCGAAATGCGATCTACTCAAGCCTGTGCTCCCAGCCCTCCTGCCAGGTGAAATTCAGCCGTGATCAATTCTTCGAGGTCTTCCCGTTCAGAACGTGCTCAAGGCCCCAACGGGTGGCGGCGTGACCGACAACCAGGATCCGTTGACCATCCCACCGAAGCGGCAAATCGGAGAGAAAACGGCTCACCCACTCTGTGGCCTGACGACAACTCTCGCCGCGGGGGTAAGGCAGATCGAGGTACTTGCGACGGTCGCGACGAACCTCTGGAATGGCTGCACCATTCAGCTGTCCATAGTCGCACTCCCTGAGCCGCCAGTCCATGAGAACTGGTATGCCGGAGCCCGCAAAGGCCAACTCCACCGTCTCAATCGCTCTCTCCAGGTCCGATACCAAGATGGCGGCCAGCCCGTCGTTGCAACGGCGTTGACCAAGCGCCGCTGCGTGGCTCCTCCCAGCGTCGGAGAGGCGGCCTGGAAGACACCCTGTCGCTATTCCCTGCTCGCTGTCCTCGGTGGTCGAGTGCGTTTCGTAGACGATCTCTATGGCCATGACGCAAATATAGCGCACGAGACGAAAGTGCCCCGGTACACCGGAACGGATCATTCAGGGCAATGTGCCTGGTGTCAAGTGAGTTGGACCATCCGACGATCGAAGTCGTCGGCGAGGGCGTTGAGCGCGGCACTGGCCTCGCCGCTGTAGGAGGAACCGTGCATGATCGCGAGTGTGGTCGGTTCGAGCGCAGATAGTCGGCGGATGGTGGGACGCCGACTGGGGCGTAATACAGCTCGCGCGAAACATGTCCTCGGTCTGTGCGGCTGCACCGACGAGGTCGTCCTCCGTCAGCGCCGGCCCGTCTCCCACCTGGGAGAGCAGGTCACCGCAGAGCAGGGTGCGGGTGGTTTCCTCGTAGAGGACGTGGGAATCCCACCCGTGGGGGACGTGCGGCGTGTCGATGCTGCGGATGGCGGGCCTCCGAGATCAAGGGAAGCATCGGGTCCGAGGGGAACGGGCGGCCGGTCGGCGAGGTCGTCGATCGAAACCATGCAGCCAATGGCAGTGTGGGCCACTTGGGCGTTCGGCGCAGCTTCGAGAAAGAGGTTCATCGCGCCGCACTCATCGGCCTCGAGATGGCCGAACATGATCCAGCGCAAACGATCGACCGGCATCAGCGAGGCGATGGCCTCGGAGATCCCCGGGAACAAGCCACGGGGGCCGGTGTGGAAGATGGTGGGCTCGTCGGCATCGATGAGGAATTGATTGAACGTGAAGCCGGTTGGGCCGATGTCTGGTATGAACGTGGAAAGCCGGTAGATCCGCTCGGCGATCTCGTCGATTCGCGTTTCCAGTTTCGCTCGTTTCTGGGTGCTGCTGAGAGGGGTGATGGCAAGGACCTACAGGGGGAGGGGATGGCTCAGGACCCCCGTGCCCGGCAGTCGGCCCGAAAGCGTGCGGATGAAGTCCAGCGTGTCGATCTCGACGCGCTCTCCAGCAGTGCCTTGTGTGAACTTCCCGCCGGCAGGGCCGTCGAGCACCAGTTCGAAGGGTTGGCGGTGGATACCGGCCCACTCAGCCACGATGTCCGCAACGAGCCGGCCGTCATGACCGGCCGTGAGTTGCATGGGACGATCGATTGCCGTGTGAATGTCGATCCGATGCGCCCAGATGTCCCTGGTGAATCCGACGTCGAGCAGGTATTTCAGCGGAGCCCATCCGATGGGTGGCCCGAATGGGAGAGGGATGTAGCGTGCGGGAGGCGGTGTGCGCCACCGGCCCTTGACCGCCCTGGGGCCGACCGCTCGAACGTGCACGACGAGCTCATCGTTCGAGAGTCGGTCGCGCTCGCGAATCTGCAGCTCGTTCATGCCGTCGACCCAGTGGTGCGAGTCGATCTCCTTGTTGAGCGGCATTCCGCGCCTTAACTGGTGGATGAACTCTCCTATCGACGCTTGGGCTTCGGCCGAGCCGAGGACATGCAATACCATCTTACGAACGTCCCAACCCGTACAGTCCGTGGGCGTTTCCCACTCCTCGGGCGTGAGGCACGCGACCAGGTCTGCAAACCGTGTGAACTCCTCCTCGGCCAGCACCTTCGCCTCGGGACGAGTGATCCGATTGGGTTCCATTAGCTGTTGCTCCTTTTGAGTGCGTCATCGACGTACAGATCGACGAGACGGTTGAGGTGACGGATCCAGCGATTGCCACCGGGGTCATTGCTCATCTGTGCCTCCATGAGTCCAGCAACGATGGCGATGATGCAGTCGACGTCCCCCTGCTCGGTGACGCCTGCGTCGTTGATCAACTTGTGGACGCGGCCCAACACGTCCTCGGCGAGTGCGTACGACGTGGGAGAAGGTGTGAATCCGGGCACATGGCGCTCGAAGAGCAGCTCGTAGCGCGCCGCATCCTCGAGAGCAAAGGAAACGAACTCGGCCAAGAACACCTTCAGCGCCGTACGCGGATCAGCGAGGGAGTTTGACGACGTTGAGCCGCTCCAGCAGGTCCCGGTTGCCGTCGGCGAACATGGCGTCGTACAGCGCCAACTTTGAGTCGAAGTAGGCGTACAGGGATGGCTGCCGCATCCCAACTTCACGGGCCAAGGCGTGCAGAGACACGCCGGCGATCCCGTGCTCCCGGGCTAGCTCCCACGCCGATTCGACGATCGTGGCCATTTTGGCTTCTCGCCGCCCGGTGAGTTTGTCGATGGTCAGCGGCCCATCGCTCGCCGGTCTTGCCTATCACCGATAGGAAGAGTACCTATCGCTGATAGGTAAGTCAAGAGGCGTCGTATCCAACGCCCAGCTGTGCCGATTGCCCGATCAGGAGGGTGACCCTGGAACGCCGGGCCGGCGACAGACCTCTTCCAGGCGTAGGGTGGCTGGGCGGCCCTTGAACCACGTTGATTGAGCGAGGATCTAGGAGGTTCGTGCCCCGCACTTCGCAAGTGCATCTTGGTCGAGTGTCGCAAGCTTGACGGCCCCAGCTGGGTTTGGGTGAATCAACACAGGGTCGGGCCGGAGATACGTCCTCTGATTCTTGATGTGGCGGCTCAAGAAACCGTTCCAATCGGCCACCTTGTACTTCTTGGGGTCTCGCGCGGCGAGAGCCATGATGTCAGCGTTGATCCTCGTTGCGATCGGTCTGTGGCTAACAGCGTCAGCCGCGGGGTTGATGGTTGTCAAGACAACACACGGTGTGGTTCTTGTGATGCGGATCAGCTTGTCCCAACTCGAAACCCAGTCGTCGTGCACGCCACCTTGCAGGGCATCGTTCGTACCCAGATTCTCGACCACGGCATAAGGGACGAAACCTCAACGCCGAGATAAGCGCAGGCAAGCTCTGGTTGATGCGTGTGCCATCCACCGCAAGAATCTCAAGGTGGTACCTTGGATCGAGAAGCTTGTGGATCGCAGGAGTTGCGAGCACCGTGATCGAGTCTCCGTCGAACACCACGTTCGGCTTCCGCACCCGCGCTGCCGCCCCCCAAGAGGATGATCGCCAGGGCAAGCAGCCATCTCACAAGTTGCGCAGCGTAATCCCGGAGCGACCGCCATGCCGACCCTGCCCCGAATGCCGGCTGGGTGGGAGTTCTGCACCATGGGATACGCCGTCGGCAGGCCACGCACCGCGATGCCATAGGGCCATTTCGAACCTATTTGCTGCCGGAAACGTCTACGAGGACGTGGGACTCCGACGGTCTACCGCACGCATGAAGTGCCTCGTGCCGTCGCGCGTTCAAGCATGGACGATCGCGATTGCGGGGACCGTTTGGGTCATGATGGTCGCTGCGAGCGCCTCGGCCTCATCAGTGGCCGCTGAACCGAATCCGACTCCAAATGCGCTCGACTTCGACTTGCGTCGTTCCTGCACTTCCCCATGGCGTCGCAGGGTCGTCCAGCAGCACCACCAAGCTCTCGGGTCCTGCGGTTTCCGCGCTGACCGGAGGTGCAGCACGCCACGGTTTCTCCCTCGATGGTGGCGATCTCGTGGTCAAGCCTCCTCGACGGGGCGACGTGCCTCTGCTCAGTGCCAACCAAGCCATTTGCGGCGCCATGGCGTCAACGGCTGGTCTGAGCGGTTCGGTCACACAGGGGGTCGCTGCCGGCTATGGCCGGGTCAGCGTCGCTGCGAGATTCTTTCCTGCCATCACGGGCTTTCCCTCCCCAGGAGATGTGGCGGCCAAGTACCCGATCGTGGCGTCATTTCACAATCGGCTGGCCTGGTTGGTCGTCGTCCATACATTCCCCGTTGCCTACAGCTGCCCTGCGGAGAGTGGCCCGGTTCGCTTCGTTCCCCGGCCCAGCGATCACGGCTACGAGGTGTTCATGATCGACGCCCGCACCGGAACCGACGCCCTCGTGTACAGGGAGGGTGGCCCGGGTGGGTGCTCGGCTGGGGCTCGAATTCCGCCCAATGTCGGGGTGGCAGAAGAGTCGGTCTCGGTTCCCTGGACGCTGGTCTCGCGCTGATCCCGACGGCTACTCGGGCACGATTGCCGCGACGGTCCTTCCTTGCGACCAGACCCCGAGCACCGTCCTCGTCGACCCGGGCAGTCCCAATGTCGAGGTGCGGGTCACCCGCCCATTCGGTCCACCCTGCGGGCCGCCGGAGACGATCCCCATCGACCTTCACGCCGCTGTGGTCACCGCCGACCTGCCCGCTGTCATCGGCCACGACCTCGTCGGATTGACCAACCTGCTGAGTCTTCGAGCTTCAGCACCGCCTGGAACACCCACGACGACCTTGACGACCTCTCCCGCCCTCGTCCCAGTGGACATATCCACGAACGGTCAGACCCTGGAGGTGGCAGTCGGCCAGGTGGTGACGGTTCCTCCTCTGCCCGGGGCCCAAGGATTGTCCTTCACGAGTCCTGCGGTCTCGAATGACCCGGCGGTCCTCGGTCCGCTGACGTCGAGCCCGCAACCCGTCGTCGCCGAATTCCGAGCTTGGAAAGCGGGAGCGGCCGAGATCACGGTACCCCAGAGTGCGTGCATCCACCCAGGCTCTGATCAGTTGCCCTGCACCGGTCCCTTCGTGGTCTACGTCGTGGTGCACTGAAAGCCAGACCTCGGATCCAGGTTGGCGAAGAACTGCGTAACGAGGTGAGCGCATTGGTCCTAGCGTCAGGAGACTGGTTCGCCGGTTCAGTGGGATGCATCAAAATGGTCGGGTGCTGGAGCCACCGGAACTTGAGCAATTCATCAGGGAGGGCTATCTCGTAGTTCGTTCCGCCTTTCCGACGGAACTCGCTGAGGTGTGTCGTCGCTCGGCAGCCCAGCAGCTGGGCATCGACCTCGCAAGCCCGAACACTTGGCGACGGCCGGTGGTCAGGGGTATGCCGACGGGGGATTGCTTCAAGTGGGCAGCCAACGCCCCGCGCTTGCTCGACGCCGTCGGCCAGTTGGTAAACCCGGATGCCTGGCAGGCCCGACCGAACCTGGGTGCGCTCGTCGTCAGATTTCCCAGTGATGTGGATCCGGGGGATGCCGGGTGGCACATCGATTCGAGCTTCCAGCCACCAGGTGACTCCCGCTGGTTCGTGAACTACCGATCGAAAGAGCGGGCGTTGCTGTTGTTGTGCCTGGTCTCCGACGTGGGGAGAGATGACGCACCGAGCCGCCTGCTCCCAGGCTCCCATCTGGAGATGGCAAGGCTCCTAGCTCCCGCTGGTGAAGGGGCCTACCTGGCCCCACGCAGGCCAAGAATCGGAGATCCCCCTCCCGGCATCGAGAGTGGTGAGGTGTTTGCAACCGGCTCCGCCGGTGACGTGTTCGTCTGTCACCCCTTCTTGGTGCATGCAGCCACCTGGCCCCACCGTGGTGCGCAACCCCAGATTCCTGGCTCAACCACCGATCGCAGTTTCGAATGGACTGGTCTGGATGGTCCGCTGCACCGCCTGTCTCCCGTGGCCAGAGCGATCCGGCTCGGCATCAGCGCGGGGAATCGTTGCTCCGGCCGCAATCGGGGGTAATGCCCCTCTACCCGAGCGGATCAGGGACGGACTCCCTGGACCGCGCACGTCAAGAAAGACACCATGAGCTCGTCCCTGATCGGATCACGCTCTTCCTCGCCACGATCTGTAGGTCCGCCAGCATGAGCGAGGACTTGGCCCGCCGGGTGCGCGTCACGTTGCTTCACGAGGTTGGCCACCCACTTCGGTATCGGCGAGACGCGGTTGCGAGAGCTCGGCTGGTCCTGAGAACCAGCGACGCATTTTGCGACGACCTCCGCATACCTCGATCACCCGGACCGAGCACCACTCGCGAACTGGGACCCGCTTTGGAATGGTCTTTCGCGTCACAATTGCCACGAGTTCGTAACGAGCCACACAGCCGGGGCTTACAGGAGCCCTCTAGGCTCTCGTCACCGCGAGACGGCCGGCGCCCTTTCGCCGTATCCCCGATTCCCCCCGAGGGGGGCGCCGGCCGAATCGCGTCTGGCACGGTAACCGAGCGACTCGTCGCCGGTACGTCGCCCCTGAACGACACCACGCCGAATGAGATGAAGCTGCCGAATCTGTCCCCGAACGCGAGGGCGGTGAGACAGTTCGGTATGGGTATCCTCCTTGGGCGGCGATGGGCACAATGTTCAGATGTCCGAGGCTCCGCCCGAGACCCTCTGGGTCCACCCGCACGTCGTTGTGAGGGATTCGGCTATCGAGGGAAGGGGACTCTTTGCCGAGGAGGGTCTCCCTGCGGGTGAAGTCGTCCTTCGCCTGGGCGGTCGTCTGGTCTCGACGGATGAGCTTGGCCGACTGATCGAGCTCGCCAATGCCGATCCGTCACGTCCCTACGTGGACACCCTTACCATCTACGAGGACGCGCACCTGGTCTTGCCGTCAGGGACCTTGATCCACTTCGGCAACCACAGCTGCGATCCCAATTTGTGGCACGTCGATCCGTATGAGATCGCGCACGCGGCAAGCCATTGACGTCGGCGAAGAGCTGACCGTCGACTACGGCACTCAATCGGGAGCCGCTGGCTTCTCAATGGCATGCAGCTGTGGTTCTCCTCTCTGTCGTGGCGTGGTCTCGAGTAACGACCTGCCTGCCTGCGCTCCAGTTGCGATACCGGCATCACTGGGTTCCGGCTCTGGAGGCCCGCATCGCAGCCGGATGAGGGGTCCCAGTACATCGCCGCGAAGAGGTGGCACGCTGCCGTACGTTGTGACTTGTCCGGGACGAGCACGAATTTGGGCGCCAGAACATATTTGGACCGACCCGCACGCAACCCTCTGGTGATGATGTCTCCGATCACGGCATCGGACGTCAGATACCGAGTGACGCTGCGCGCAGCTGGGCGGCGAGCGCCGCGTCGCCGCTGATCTCGACCCGGGCTGCCCGTTGGCGACCAGCGCCGAACATGGTGAGTTCGCCCGGGTCGCCGGCCAGGGTGAGGCGCGGCCCGGTACCACGCTCCTTGTCCGCGCGTCCCGGCGAGGTGATCACGATCGTGGCGGGGACTTTCTTCGCCATCCCGCCGGGCCCCACCCGCGTCCAGAGGGCATCGGCCAACTCCGGGGAGATCCGGCGCGGTTCCCAGCCGTCTTGCGCCCGACGTACGTCCTCCACGTGGATGAAGAACTCAATGGTGTTCATCGGCCCGTCGAAAGGACGGAGGAGCAGCGGCGGCCCTCGTCGCACCGTCTCGACGAGTTTCTCCCACGGCGTACGATCCCGTACCGCGTGTCGCACTTTGTCCGTGTAGCCGGCCAGCGGGGGCCAGACGAGTCCGGGTCCGGTGTCGGGTCGCCGTTCACGAACAACGAGGTGCGCAGCCAGATCGGCGGTGAGCCACCCATCGCACAACGTGGGCGCGTCGGAACCATGCTCGACGAGGAGATCGCAGAGGGTCCTGCGTTCCTGCTGAGCGAGGCTGGGTGGTGTCATGAGCGCATTCTAAGGAAACGGGGAGCCCAGATGGGCGGAGGTTCGGGGCGCATCGAGCGGTTCAAGGCTCAGAATCCGAGGGCCGAGACTACCGACAGGCGCTGATGCGCCGAACGCCAGCATCGGGTCAGGTCGGAGACTTCCACCGACTATGAAGGCTTCCGACCGAGTTCTCTCTTGGGCGGCGATTCGTCGGTGACATCCGACCGGCGCACGGGCAATTGATCTCGACCATGAGGCCCGGTGCCTTCGATGTTTCGATCAGAGCTCTCCTGACGGGCGTTCCCTCCTCTGTCTGCTGAGTCGCTGGCTCATCTCGCTACGACGTCGGGGGCGGCGCTCTCCAGAGAGGGGAGACCCCTCGAGATCGATGGCGGTGCCTCATCGTCGCACTTCAGGGACTTGACTTGAAGTTGACTTGAAGATGTACACATCGACCATGAGCATCAAGGAGCAACTCGGTAGGAGGATCGTCTCTCAGTTCATGAATCCCCGCGGACTGCCGGGGTGCCTCGTTGGTTGGGAGATGGCGCTGCGACCTTCGAATCGCAAGCGCAACATCTGGGCGGTGTCACTCATGGACGTACGAACCTCTGATCGTGTGCTTGAGATTGGGTTCGGACCTGGTATCGCCATCCGAGAGATCGCAAGGAGGGCTCCTCGTGGCCAGGTCTTCGGCATCGATCGGTCTGCCGTGATGCGTGCCCAGGCTGCGCGTCGCAACGCCGCGGCGATCCGTCTGGGCAGAGTGTCGCTCACCGTTGCCTCGATCGACGATCCACCCGGCCTCGAACCCCCGTTCGACAAGATCTTGGCTGTCAACAACATGGGAATGTGGTCACAGCCAGCATCGACGCTGAAAATGCTCGCGGGTCTGCTGCGCAACAGAGGCCTCATTGCGATCGTCTCGCAGCCGAGGTGTCCGGGCGCCACCGCCGAGACAACGGCTGCTGCGGCAGCGCAAATCGTCGAAGCCCTTGAAATGGCGGGTTTCGATTCGATCCGTGTCGATACGTTGGACCTTTCGCCACCAGCAGCGTGCGTGATGGGGTCGGCGCCCGGAGTGGTTCGCACCGATTGAGGACGGGCCGGCTGTCGATGACTCCGTGCTCGCTCGGATCATCACCACCCTCAGTGTGGATGCTGACACGTCGGGCCCTTTCGCCGGAATGGAGCTGACGGGACGGAACCGGCACAAACCGCCCGGACCGTTCGGTGCGGCGTGACGGCTGGGCATACGACGTGACGACTCCGCGAACAGCGCCCGACGGAGTGTCCCGAGCGTGCTCCACGTCGCCGCAGGTCCCGGCCATCATCGACCTCACCCCATTGTGCGACCCCCGTTCGATCGACACTATGGAGGGTCGGACGCTCTCACATATTGCTTAGGACCATGGACAAAGGACGAACTGGACAGGACTGGCTCATCAGGGCGACGCCCTCCCTGAGATGCGTGACCGGCGCCGAGCGTCGCTTCTCGGCGTCGCTGAAGGCAAACGAAATCACCGTCCTGGCGGCGGCGGACGAGCTCGGCGCAGCCGCCCGAGATGCCACGGCCTGGATGTCGACGAACACCTGCCCAGATCTGGACCTGGGATCGCGTGTTGCCACCATGCTGATGACATGCGCCGAAGTGGCGCTCACAGCGCAGCGGGCGATTACACATCCTTCTGGCGACATCGGGGCGGTGCTCGACCGTTTGGGAAACCTCTTGGCGGCTATCGAGATCGACTCACATTCTTTGGACAACTGGTAGCACCTCAGGCAGGGTCCCCGAGCTCGCGGCCGCCCTGGTGTCGCAGAGCCGACCTACTCTTTCCTCGCCCTGAACCGGTTCGCGCGTCAGCCCGCGATGGTACGTACTCGTGTGAGCCCTACCGGCCTGCTCCACCCTCGTACCGATACCCCTTCTCAGCTGAATTGGTCGACGTGCTGCACCCGCCCCTCACTCCTGGTGAAGAGCACGTCGTTGTACCCCTGCCCGGGGCCGACCATCTCGAACGTCAACGGGGGCACGAACGTGAGGTACAGCGCCCGCCTGCCCCGAGCGTGCGCGTCATTCGGTGGCGGGGCCGCGTGCAGGGTGTGACCGAAGTGCACGGTGACGTCGCCCGGCTCTGTCGTGAGGGCCACGACCGGATGCCTCTCGGCCTCGCAGGCATTTGGCAACCGGGAAGTTCCCAAATGGGAGCCCGGGATCATCTGGAGCTGCCCGGTGTCCGCCGTTGCCGCGTCGAGCTGGATCCCCACGTTGAGCAAGGGGCACTTCACCGGGTGGCCGCCCATGCCGCAATCGCGGTGCCACGGCAGGTCGGCCAGCCCCCCTTCGGACCCGGGTACCTTTATCACGACACTGTTCCCATCGAGACGGTCGTGGGCATCACGGAGGTCGGTGCCTCCAAGCGCGGCGATGGCGAGGAACCGGGGGTCGGCACCCAGCGCGCCGATCCGGGCAGACCCGTCGTCGAGATAGTTCACCCGATTGCACACCTCGCGCCGGTCGACCGTCGTCCACCAGGATCTCCGGTCGTCGGGTCGCGCCCGACCGAGTGCGTCGCTGACGTCGGAGTTGAGCGCTGCGATCTCGGCCGCGTCCAGGACTGCACGTAGATGCACGAATCCCACTCTGTGCAGGTATCCCCGCGTCTCGGCCACAGGATCCTCGAGGGTGAAGCTCTTCGTGAGGTCCACTTCGCATCCGGCTTCGTCCTCTATGCGGGCCGGGTGGTCGAGGTCGAACAGGGCTTGATCGCTAAAGGCGACACGAAGCGATGGCTCCCAGCGCGCCAGCTGGCCGAAGGTACCGCTGCGGACCGTCAGTTGGTCGGCGTACAGGAGTGCGAAACATGTCTTGAGTTCCCACGCGAAGGCACACCATGAGTCGTGGGAGAGCTCGACGACGGTCTGCGCGCCGCCTGTGCCGCGCCGAACCGTGAACGTCCTTCCTTCGGGCACGTAGGTGTAGGACCTACCGTCCGAGAGCTGAAAGCCCAGCGGGCGGACGACCTCGGCGTCTGTCTCGGAGAAGATGGCACCCCGCCTCGCCAGGAGCGTGGGCAGCTCCTCTCGGTGGAACTGGTCGAAGTCGATCGGACCGAATCGTTCCTGCTCCACGACCGAAACGTAGCAGTACCCAGTTGTCGGCGGCCCGGGCGAACCCGGGTCGGCGGTGTTCACCCCGCCCGCCTCCGACACGGTCGCCGGCGCTCCAACGCACTCGGACGGCAGTCGAGGGGCCGGGACGCCACGGTCTCCCAGCCACCGGGCGGGCCGTCAGACCCGAGCCACGGTGAGAAGGGTGCCGACTTCGGCGGGATCATCGCTGCCGAGGAGCAGGGCAGCGAGGGCGCGTAACGACCCCGCCCGGGGGGAAAGGGGAGGGTGGAGATCGTTACGCTCGGAGAAAGGCTAACCAGCCAGCAGCCGTTCGCTGACGAAGTTGTGCCTCCGTTGTGCTGGGGGGATCGAACGGCTCTACTCGGCACCCTCGCACATCGCCCACACTCAGTCGTGGGGCGGGGTGGATCGGGGCAGGTCGGGGAGACTCCACCCCGCCCCTCTCATCGCGTTCCGAGACTGCTGACCGTCCCGGACCCGCCCACACGGGCGGAAACTCGGCGGTCCCGGAGCAGGCTGGACCAGAGCATTTCGTTGTCGGGTGAACCCGGCCGATCCGGATGAGATCGTCATCACCGGATGGTCGGGCGGATGTCAGGCTCTCTCACCGCCGGCACGCCGGCCAGCCAGCGACGATCCGCGGCACCCGAGAAAGGGATCCCGCGATCGAAGCGCCCGCACCCGCACCTCGCGACCGGAAGGACGTCTCGCTGGGGAGAGCGTCCTCGGTGCGACTCTGCGATGCGATGCGATGCGATGGCGGCGCATCGAGATGGCGGAAACGTTGTCGATTGTTTGAGGGGCTCTGGTCCAAACGGCCCTTGGTGGAAGTGACGGCGACCGCCACAATCGATGGCGGGGCGTGCGTACCCGAGGGCGTCCCAGGCCCCACCTGGACCATCATGAGCATGGAATCCATGACACATCTGTGGCGCGCGCAGGCGAGGGATGTCCTGCAACGAGTCAACGCCGCCGAGGATCGATTCCTCGCTTCGATCGCCCTGAACCAGGCCACCATGTTGGCTGCGACCGACGAGCTCCAGGCGGCCACGACGGATGCCACGACATGGCTGGCTGCGAACCCGTGCCCCGACCAGGATCTCGCCGGACACGTTGCTCACCTGCTCGAGGCGTGCGCGGAGGTCGTGCGCACGGCGCAGCTCGCCACCACCGAGCCTTGGGCGGACACCAAGCTCGCCATGGTCCGCCTCGGACGTCTCCTCGGACTGATCGACTACCACTCGCAGGCCCTGAACGACGGGCAACGTAGGGTTCCACTGCTCGCGAGTCGCACACTTGCGGTGTGCGGGCCGCGTGGCACGCCGAGAGGGGCCGACCGAGACGAATGATCTGCAGGCCAGACCGCCCGGCAATTGCCGAAAGCGGCTCAGCGGCGGTGCGCCTGACATTCGCGCGGCCCAGGCATTACTCTCCCCCTGCCCGTGCCCACTCCGAGGATGGTGATATGCGTCGTCAACGAGCTCCATACGCAAAACTTTCCGTGTGGTATGCGGTCGCGATCCTGGCCTTCGTCGTCGTGATTGGATTCGCGGTGGCTGGATATGAACTCCACCATTTGCGGACGGAAGTCAACAGCCTGAATGTCCAAGTCAATAGCCTCAATCAGACGATCACCAACCTCGAGCAACTTGTTGAAGCTTTTCGCACCAGGCCAAGTAGAGGCCTGGCGCAGCCGGCGCCCCATCCGGCCCGCCCCCGAAGACAGTCCTGGTCAAACCCGGAATGTCTTCGATCCCTGTGCTGCCGGCGCCGGGCCATGACCCGTGCACGTCACCTCAGGGCTGCACCGCGACGTCGAGCACGACCGGAGGGAGTGCCACGCCCCCGGCAGCGGTCATCTCCACCCGAAGCGAGTAGGACCCGGCGATGGTGCCGGTCACGGTCAGTGACTGGGTGACAGGGCGCGGGGACCCGCAGCTGGGCGCGAGCGCCAGCGTTCCCGACGATGGGGAGGCCGCGAGCCCGTTCGGAGGCGGTGCCACCCGCCAGCGCACCGTGGTCGGTTCCGCTCCCGCCGGGGCCGCACCGATCTCGACAGCCGTGGTCTGCCCGGTGGTCACCGACGTCGCCCCGCTCGGCAGGGAGAACCCGACGGCAGGGAGCTGCCCGGTGCCGTACGACGGCGGGCTGTCGGCCGGCGACGACGCCCAGGTCGGGTCGGGGCTGGACGCCAGCGTGTAGGACAGGGTGGCTCCGGTGCGCAGGACCGACGCCGGAAGCCAGGGACGGTCCCAAGCGTGGCTCCCGGCGCCGGACCCGGACGTGCTCGACGCCGAGCAGCCGGTGCCGGCAGGGGCCGGTGCGGGCTGGGGCACCCCGGCCACGGTCAGGGCATGGACAAAGGGCCGGGTGGCCGCCGCACCCGGAGCGTGCTCGACGAGGCGGCGGCCATCGGGCAACGAGACGGTCACGGAAGGGAAGAGCGGGCTGGCGAGCGCCAGGTTCGCCGTGCCGGGGGTCACGGGGAAGAACCCCAGGGCCGCCCACACGTACCACGAGGAAAGCGCCCCCAGGTCGTCGTTGCCGGGCTCGTCGACCGGCGCGTCGGCATATTCGGCGTTCACGATGGAGCGGACGGCGCCCTGGCTCTGGTCGGGCGCGCCGAAGGAGTCGAACTCCCACGGTGCCCACTCGCTGGGCTCGTTGCCGGACCAGTCGTACGGTGCGTAACGGCTCGCGTTCAGCGAGGTGAAGAACGTCGTCAGCTTGCTCGCCGCGGCGGCGTCGCCACCCATCAGCGAGGCCAGCGCAGCCAGGTCCTGCGGCACCGACCAGGTGTACTGCACGGCGTTCCCCTCCTCGAAGCCCAGCTGCCCGCCGGGTTCGAACTGCGACGCCTCGAACGCCTGGCCGGGCGGGAAGCTGCCGTCGCTCCCGCGCGCTTGGACGTAGCCGGTTGCGGGGTTGAAGAGATACTCCCAGTTGGCGCCGCGCCGCATCATGGTCGCAGCCAGGGCGCTGTCACCGAGCGCCGACGCGACCCGGGCGATGGAGAAGTCGTCGATGGCGTACTCGAGGGTCACCGAGCCCCCGATCGAATAGTCGATGGACGTGAGGTCGAGGGAGCCTGCATTGACGTAGTGCTGGGAGAGGTACTGGTCCAGGTACTGGCGCTCGATCTCGAGTCCATGCCCCGTTTCGCTCTGCGTCGCACCCTTGACCATGGCGTTGAGCGCCGCGGCGACATCGAAGTTGCGCACGCCCATTGCGTACGCGTCGGCGATGATGGGGTCGGCCGAGTCCCCGTTGACCTGGGACTCGTCCCCCCCGACGATGGCCCACTTCGGCAACCAGCCCGTCTGCTGGGCGTCATCGACCAACGACTGGACCATGTCGCCCACGTCGTGGGGGTCGAGCAGGGACTCGAGCTGCACGGCGCTGCGGTAGATGTCCCACTCGGAGAAGTTGGCGTATTCGTCCCGCCCGCGTGCGGTGTGCACGCGGCCGTCACTGCCGGCGTACTGGCCGTTGACGTCCGACACGATGTTCGGAAAGAGCAGCGAGTGGTAGAGCGCGGTGTAGAAGGTGTGCTCCTCGGCCGCCGTCGCCCCCCGCGCGGCGACGCGTCCGAGCAGGGCGTTCCACCGCGCGTGGGCTCGGGCGCTCACCCGCGGAGAGCGACCAGCCCGGGTCCTCGGTGGCGAGGTTCTGCTGGGCGTCGTGGGTGCTGACGAAGGAGATGCCGACCTTCATCACGACATCGCGCTGGGTCGTCGTATCGAAGCTGCACGAACGCCCCGCACGATGTACCCACACAGCTGGTGCGCCCCGCCGCTGCGCCCGAACCGGTCCAGCTCCCGGCCGACGAGAAGGGTCGGTTGAACTGCGCGACGAAGTGGAGCGTGTAGTTCGTGCCTGTCTGGCAGAAGCCCCCGCTGGTGACCTGACCCTCGACTTGGTCGCGGCCGACGATTCGCACGCTCGAGGCGGAGACGGGGTTCGCGCTGTCCGCCACCTTGAAGAGGATGTTGGACTGCGTGCCCGATGGAAAGGCAAATCGGGCGATGCCGGTACGCGTCGTGACGGCGAGCGCGACGGCGATCGAGGTGGGAGCGAGCCTGACCTGGTACCGACCGGGACTGGCCTGCTCCTGCCCGTGCGAGAACGAGGCAACGCGTGGTCTGCGGACTGTTCCCGATGTCGCCTTCGGTGGGCAGGATGGGCACGTCCTGGTAGGAGGGGCAGCCGGTGCCGCTGAGGTGGGTGAGGCTGAAGCCGTTGATCCGGCTGTCCGTGTAGGCATACCCGCCACCGGCCTGGACGGCGTCGGGGTAGGTGTCGGGACTCCACTGCATCATGCCGAACGGGACGTCGGCCCCCGGGAACTCGCCCACGGTGCCCGGGTTCACCGGCCCGGTCCCGGTGCCGTCGAGCGGATGGACGAGTGCTGCCGGGTCGGGGAGGGGCCGGCCGGCGGCGCCTGTGCGCCGGCGCCGCCGTGCGCCGGACCGAGAAGCATCGTGCCCAGCATCGCCAATGCAACGGCGGCAATCGCCGGCCGTCGCCTCGAGAAGCGCCCGCCGGTCATCGGGCCGACGGTAGTCGCCCAGGCACCGGAGCATCATCGGTCTCGCCGAGCGCTTGTCGCTCCGTCATTGGGATCGGTGACCGCGGCTGGGTCGGATAGGGACCAATTCCTCTTGGAACTCGGCGCTAGTGGTCCATAGTGAAGCGCAAGAGAGGCTGGGAGGAGGACGGGTGTTCGAGTCTGGCGACCTGGAGAAGACATGATCGATACGACGAGGGAGTCGGTTGCTGGCCTGTCCGTCTTCGAGCGACAGCTCTTCGACCACCTGTGGAGCCATGTCCAGGCAGAGAGGAGTTTGCTCGAGCAGTACTCGGCGGTCGCAGAGCAGACCGAATCGAAGGCGTTTCGTTACGTCGTGAACCTTCTCATCGAGGATGAGATCCGTCATCACAAGTTCTTCTTGGAGATTGCGAACTCTCTCAAGACGGAGGCCACCCTGAGCAGAGAAGACCCTGCTGTGCCGGACATCGATTTTGTCCGAGCAGACCGGGATGTGGTGCTGGACGGGACGAAGCATCTCTTGCGAGCCGAGGAAAGGGACGCCCGCGAATTGCGACAGCTCCAACGCGAAATCAGCGCCGTGAAGGACGTCTCGCTCTGGAACCTCCTCGTCGATCTGATGCAACGTGATACGCAGAAGCACATCGCCATCCTTCGCTTCGTGCGGAAGCAGACGGAGCGAGGTTCCCGCTAGGTGGCGCGAGGTGCGCGGGCGGGTGGTGCGCCACTTCAGCGACCGGACCAGACGGCAGGCCGCTTCTCCAGGAAGGCGGCGACGCCCTCACGTGCGTCGGCCGAACGCGCGGCTGCGCGCAACGCACGTTCCGTTTGCTCCCAGCCGAGCTCGTCGTCGGCTGCGACGAGGTCGTTGACGGCGGCGAGGCATGCCTGCACCGAGACGGGGGCGTTGGCGCAGATCTGCTCCGCCAGAGTCTCAGCCTCCAGGAGAGCTTCACCCGGGTCGGCAAGCACGTTGACGAACCCTGCCTCGTAGGCCCGTTGCGCCGGTATCGGGCGGCCGGTGAGGATCAGCTGGCGGGCCAGGTTGAGTGGCAGCGCCCGCGGGGTCCGGAACAGCCCGGCGCACGTCGGCACCACGCCGATGCCCACCTCGGGCAGCCCGAAGCGGGCGGTGCGGGCGGCGACGACGAGGTCGCAGGCCAGCACGATCTCGAGGCCACCGCCCAACGCGGGGCCCTCGACGGCCGCGATCAACGGCTTGCGGCGCCGGCGCCGGATGATGCCGTACTCGCCGCCCCGGCCGGTGACGTAGTCACCGCCGGCGGTCAGATCGCTTCCGGCACTGAACACGTCCCCCGTCCCGGTCAGGATGCCCGCCCAGAGTTGGTCGTCGTCGTCCAGCTCGTTCAGGGCCGCATCGAGCGCGTCGGCCATGTCCCGGTCGATGGCGTTGCGCTTGGCGCTGCGCTCCATGGAGATGGTCAGCACGCGCCCGGCACGTCGCGTGACGACGAGCTGACCGGTGGCGTCGCCCGTGCCCATCACCTGCACCCCCGATCGAAGAGCTCGAGAAAGAGGTGAGGATACTGCGCCGCACCCGTTCGTATCCGCCCGCGGTCGGCCTTGTCGCGCCCGACCGCGGCGCCCAGCGTCGCGGCGTGACCCGAGTCCGGGCGAAGACGTGCACCGAGCGGCTGCGGGCCCTGTGCGCCGCGCTCGCCAGAGGCCTGCGAGCGCCCCGGCGGGGAGGGCGGGCGGCACGTCGCCTACACGGTCCGGGGCCGGACCTTCGGCTACTTCACGCACGACCATCACGGCGACGGGCGGCTGGCCCTCTCCTGCAAGGCCCCCGCGGGGGAGCAGGCCGTGCTCGTCGCGGCGGACCCGCGGCGTTTCTTCGTGCCTCCCTACCTCGGTCACCGCGGCTGGGTGGGCCTCTGGCTCGATGCTGCGCCCATCGACTGGGCGGAGGTGCGCGAGCTCCTGGTGGAGTCCTACTGCCTCACGGCGCCGAAGCGCCTGGCCGCCGCCGTCGGGAGCTGACGGCCGGGCACCAAGCCTCCACGCTCCGCCCGGTGCGCGGTCAGGTCCCCGCCATTCCGACGACCGGCTTGTTCAGTGGCTTGCCGCCCATGGAGCCGTAGAAGGGGGCGTTGTAGCTGAAGATGCCGCCGTCGGACGCCACGAAGCGGTACCCCGAGCCGTTCTGGTTGGCCTCCATGCCGACGATCGGGGCGTTCAGGCGCATGCTCCCGGTGGAGCCGTAGAACGGCGCGGCGAAGGAGAAGATGCCGCCGTCGGCCGCGACCTCCCAGTACCCGCCCGTCGCCAGGTCGGGGGCGAGGCCGACGACGGGGGAGTTGAGCGGCGCGCCGCCCATGGAGCCGTGGAAGGAGGCGTCCCCGTAGCTGAAGATGCCGCCGTCCGACGCCACCAGCCAGTACCCCTTGCCGTCGGGCGTGGACGCCATGCCGACGATGGGCCGGTTGAGGCGGATGGACCCGGTGCTGCCGTAGAAGCCCGCGTCGCCGAACGAGAAGATGCCGCCGTCGGACGCCACCTCCCAGTAGCCCCCTCCGTCCGGCGTGGCGGCCATGCCGACGATCGGTGCGTTGAGCGGCTTGCCGCCCATGGAGCCGTCGAAGCCCGCGTTGCCGAAGTTGAAGATGCCACCGTCCGAGGCGACCTCCCAGTAGCCCCCGCCGTCCCGGGTGAGCGCGGTGGCCACCACCGGCTGGTTGAGATGGATGCTCCCGGTGGACCCGCAGAAGGGGATGTTGCCGTAGTCGAACACGCCACCGTCCGACGCGGACAGGAGGTACCCGTTGGGCCCCCCGGCCGGCGCGTTGCACGGCACCTGAATCGTCGGCTGCGGCGTGCCGGCGTCACCGGTCAGCTGCGGGTCGTGGTGGAACTGCGGCCACGCGCCCGTCTCGTAGACGCTCGCACCCGACCCGTTGGTGTTGTCGATCTCCCAGTGCACGACGGTACCGAGCAGGGCGCTGCCGTTGTAGTAGTAGCCGGCGCCGGTGATGCCGATGTGGCCGTCGGGGTCGTCCGTCACGAGCGGCGAGCTCTGGAACCCGTCGGTCGGTCCGAGTGTCGCCACCTCGGCGCCCGAACGACCGTCGAAGATGTCGATCCCGGCCGTGGTCGGGACGATGACGTCCTGGTAGCCGCCGCCGGTGAGGTCCGCCGTGACCGGCGACCCGATGACCTGGCCGCTGGTCGGGGCCGACCAGACCACGCCGCCGTTGGTGCCGTTCAGCACGTAGATGGTGTTGGCCTGCGTCCCCTCCACCACGTCGAGCTGGCCGTTGCCGGACACGTCGGCCAGGGCGGGAGAGTCGGCCGTGATCCCGTTGAGGGTGTCGCTCCAGGCCAGGCCGCAGTCCGTGTTGATGGCGAAGACCTTGTCCGAGTCGGAGGCCGGGGCGTACCGGGAGGGGAGTAGTAGCTGCCGTCGCCGATGGCGATGCCGACGTTGCCGCCGGAGAGGAACTGGCCCACGGCGGGCGACGACCGGTCGATGTTCTGGTTCGTGTTGTACTCGCAGACGAGGCCCCCGCCCGGGTTCCCCGTCCCCGCGTTGCCCGCACTCGAGAGGATGCGGATGTGCCCCCCGTTGGCGTACGGCTCCCCGTAGGCGAAGCCCGCGCTGGAGTCGCCGCCGCTGATGATCTCGTTGTTGCCGTCGGCGTACAGATCGGCCACCGCCGCGGTCGAGAACACCGAGTCGGCGGAGAACCACGGGAAGCCCGCCAACTCCGCTCCGTTGGCCGCACCGAACGCGTCGGTGTTCTGGCCGAGCGAGCCGGCCTCGACGCCGTACCCGCCGGCGTAGGAGCCGACCGTCAGCGATGCCGCCACGGCGTTGTGGGGCTCGGGGTCGGTCCCGGGGTTGGTCTCCTGGACGAACCACTGGTCGCCGCCGTTGGGGGCGATGGCCTGGTACCCACCCGTGGTGGGGGTGGCCGCGGTGCCGACGCCGACGTACACCGTGTCGAGGCCGTTGGCGTCGATGGGCGCCACCGACGGTGAGGAGTCCACCGGCGCGCCCGCGTTGTAGGGCCAACCGGCGGGGGCCGAGCCACCGCTCAGATGGAAGGCGTAGACGTGTCCGCCGTGGTCGCCCACGACGACGGCGGGCTGCCCGTCCAGGTTGGCGACGTTCGGCGACGAGAGGGCGACGGGGTTGCCGGGGTCGTTGAGCGTCTGGCTCCACGTCTGGTTCGCCACGAACCCCGCGGCATGGGGGACCTCGGTGCCCTGGGCGACCGGTGCCGCCTGGAAGGTGATGGTCAGGCCCAGGGCGGTGGCGGCGGCAGCCGCCAAGGATGCCCGAAGGGGGAGCCTCGGCACTCGACGGGTCACGTCACTCCTCTCGTGTCCGATGCGGCCGGGCGCCGCCGTCGGTCGGCGCGCCACGCACGGCCCCGCACGGGACGCCCGGCGGGCAGGCAGGCAACAAGGAGTGGACGCCCCACAAGCAGTCCATCGGCACCGCTGCGGCCGGCCTTGAACGGTCGGCGCCTCCATCGCCGGGTGCATCGGGGGTGCAAGCCCAGGGGACATGCAAGGCATGCAGCAATTCCGCCGACCCCGCCGCCTACCATGCTCGGGGTGATCGGGTCGTCCACGAAACGGCTGCCGGTCTGATGGGGCGGCGTATCCGGTGGCTCGGCGTCATCATGGTGGCCTGCCTGGGTCTCGTCGTGGCGCAGCTGGTCAACATCCAGCTCGTGAAGGCCAAGCAGCTGCAGACGTCGCCGTACAACCCCCGGGTCTCGGCGCTGCGGTTCGAGAACGCCCAGAGGCTTCATCTACGCCGCCGACGGCACCGTGCTGGCGCAGTCGGTGCCGGACCCCGGCGGCCGACAAGGCCACGTACCCGTACACGCACATCCGCCAGTACCCCCAGGGCGCCCTCTACGGCGGCATCACCGGGTACTGGGGGTCGGACGTACCAGGGCAGCGGCATCGAGCAGCGAGTACGACGCCTACCTGGCTGCCCACCAGGAGGCGCCGCAGACGCTGAGCCAGCTGATCTTCCGGCAGAAGATGCCGGTGACCACCGACAACGTGACGCTGACGGTGGAGCCGAACCTGCAGCAGGCGGCCTGGAACGCCCTGACGTCGACGCCGGGCAACAACGACGGGGCGGTCGTCGTGCTCGACCCCAAGACGGGCGCCGTCCTGGCCATGGTCTCCAACCCGGACTACGACCCGAACGCGCTCGTCGGGCCGTCGCATCAAGGGGGACCAGCTCGCCTACTACAGCTACGTCCAAAAGGACCACGAGGGCTACTACCCCCTGCGCCCCATCGCCACACGTGAGTTCTTCTTCCCAGGGTCGACGATGAAGGTGGTGACGTCCACCGCGGCCTACAACCTCAAGCCGTCCCTGGCGGGGTTCGACTATCCCACGGCGCAGTGCCAGAAATTCTCCGACTCGACCAAGCCGCTCTGCAACACAGAGCAGCGAGCCATGCGTGTGGGGGACCATGACCCAGATGCTGCCCTTCTCCTGCGACCCGGGCTACGGCGAGCTCGGCGTGCAGGAGGGCGTCTCCACGTTGCGACAGCAGGCACAGCTCTTCGGTTATCAACTCGGTTCCCGGCATCGACCTGCCGTCGACAGCTGGCTTCGCAACTGCAAACGCTGCCCGACAACGCGCAGATCGACCAGGCGTACACGTCCATCGGACAGGAGTTCGTCAAGGACGACCGCACTTCAGAACGCCATGGTGGCCGCTGGCATCGCCAACGGCGGAGTCGTCATGACACCGCATCTGATGTCGTCCATCCACGACTCGCAGGGGACGCCCGTGCAGAGCTACACACCGAAGGCAATGCCCAGGCCGCGTCGGCCCCGGCGGCGCAAGCCGTGACCGCGCTGATGGAGAGCGTCGCCCAGCCGGGCGGGCACGGCGGCGAGCGTCGGTTTCCCCTCCTACCTGTGCGCGGCGGTCAAGACGGGGACGGCCCAGACGGGACCGGGCGTAGTCAACCACGACTGGATGATCGGCTTCGCCCCGGCCAACAACCCGCAGGTCGCCGTGGCCGTGGTGGTGCCCAACCAGTACATCGGGTCCGACGGCGCCTCGGTGGCGGGGCCGATCATGAACAAGATGCTCCAGGCGGCGCTCCCCCCGGGCTCGGTCAGACAGCCCTGCCACGTGATGCCGGCGCCGCCGCCTCTCCGCTGCTTCGACGGCCTCCGGGCCGTAGCCCGACGCGGGCCGCCGGCCGCCGCCACCACGGTCCAGCACCGGCGTGTGTACACTATCTGCGTGGCTACGCAGATAGTTGAGAGTCCGGCCGGGGAGGAGTTCCGCTCGGCCGTCGGGATGCTCAAGCTGCTGGGCGACGAGACGCGCCTGCGGGTGATCTGGGCCCTGCTGGAGGGCGAGCACTCGGTCAACGAGCTGGCCGAGGTCGTAGGCGCCCAGCCGGCCGCGGTCTCCCAGCACCTGGCCAAGCTCCGCCTCGCCCGCCTGGTCCGGAGCCGGCGTGAAGGGACGCGGATCTTCTACGTGGTCGACGACGCCCATGTGCGCCGTCTGGTCGAAGAGGTGCTCACCCACGCGGACCACGTGACGGCGCATGGCTGAGCACGGTCACGACCACCACGGCCACGGTGGGCCGTCGGTGGCGGGCGACCGGCGCGCCCTGACACTCGCGCTGGTCCTGCTGATCGGCTTCATGGTGTTCGAGGTGGCCGCCGCCGTCGCCTCGAACTCGGTCGCCCTCCTGGCCGACGCCGGCCACATGCTGGTCGACGTCGGGGCGATCGCATGTTCACTGGTGGCCATCCGGCTGGCCGCCCGACCCGAGACCGGGTCGCACACCTACGGCTTGAAGCGGGCAGAGATCCTGGCCGCCGCGGCCAACGGCATCGCGCTCCTCGTCGTCGCCGCCCTGGTGACCTACGACGCCGTGAGCCGACTGGTGCACCCGTCGCCCGTCGACGGCGCGGTCCTGATCGTCGTCGCCGCGGTCGGGGTGGCGGTGAACCTGGTCGCCACGCTCACCATGGCGAGGGCAAACCGGCAGTCGCTCAACGTCGAGGGCGCCTACCGCCACATCCTGACCGACCTCTACGGGTTTGCGGGCACCCTCGTGGCGGGCGTGGTCATCGTCGTGTGGGGGTTCGACCGCGCCGACGCCATCGCCTCCCTCGCCGTCGTCCTGCTCATGCTGAAGGCAGCCGGGGAGCTGTTGCGGCCGGCGCTGCACATCCTGCTCGAGGCGACGCCCGAGGACATCGACCTCGCCGAGGTGCGTCGGCACCTGATGGAGCTGCCCGAGGTCACCTCGGTGCACGACCTGCACGCGTGGACCCTGACCTCGTCGCTCCCCATCCTGACCGCCCATGTGGTGGTCACCGAGGAGTGCTTCACCACCGGCGAGGCCGGCCGCGTGCTCGACCATCTCCAGGACTGCCTCGCCGGCCACTTCGACGTCGCGCACTCGACGCTGCAGTTCGAGTCGGCGGGCCACATCGAGCACGAGCTCGGCGGGCACCCCTGATCGTGTTCAGCGGGCCGGGGGCGACAGGGCGGCGACGAGCTCCACGTGCTCGGTCATGGGGAAGATGTCGAAGGCACGCAGCACGGTCAAGTCCCAGCCCTCGTCGAGGAGGACCCGCACGTCACGTCCGAACGAGCCCGGGTCACACGACACGTAGATCAGCGTGCGCACGGTCGCGGCGTGGGCGGCGAGGGCCCGCATGACGCCGGTGCCCGCACCCTCGCGCGCCGGGTCGAGCACGACGATGCCCGGGCGGCCGACGCCGGACGCGACGAGCTCGGGCGTCACCTCTGCCTGCGTGACGCGCAGGTGGGCGAACGCGGCGCCGTTGTGGCGCGCGTCGGCGCAGGCGCGGGCGTCCCGCTCGACGGCGAGGACCGATCCCGTCGGTCCCACCGCGTCGGCCAGCGGGACGGAGAAGAGCCCGGCGCCGGCGTAGAGGTCGAGCACGGTCGCGGCGCGGCAGTCGCCGGCCAGGGCGAGCACCGCGGCGAGCAGCGCCTCCGGGGCGCCGGCGTGGACCTGCCAGAAGACCCCCGACGAGATCCGGTAGGTGTACCCGCGCACGACGGCGTGCACGGCCCCGGGCCGGGGACGGCCCTTGCCTCCGACCACCAGGCGGATGCCGGTCTCGGGGAGGCGCGGCGCGGCGCGGCCCCGCGGGGTGACCGAGATCACCGCGTCGCCCGGTTCGCTCCCCGTGGCGATCTCGAGCTCCGCAGCCCCGGGCCACCGCAGGCCGAACGCGCCGGTGTCCGACACGGCGGGGCTTGCGACCGGGCACCCGGTGACGAGCTCGAGCTCGTGGGAGCGGTGCCGCCGGAAGCCGACCGCGCCGTGCCCGTCCACGGCGAGACGCACCCGGCTGCGCCAGCCGAGCCCGCCGGTGTCACCGGGCACCGGCTCGACCTCGACGGCGCGGTCGACCCCCGCCAGCCGCGCCAGCTGCTCGGCGATGCGGAAGCCCTTGAGCCGGCGCTGCGCGCCGAGCTCGACGTGCTGGAAGTCGCAGCCCCCACATCGGCCGGGTCCGGCGTGCGGGCACGGGGGAACGACCCGGTCGGGGGAGGCGGTCAGGATCTCGACGGCGTCGGCCCGCAGGTAGGAGGTCGTGCGGGCGGTCACGCGGGCCCGGACCCGCTCGCCGGGGAGGCTGTGCCGGACGAAGACGACCCGGCCGTCCGGAGCCCGCGCCACGCAGCCGCCGCCGGCGGCGATGGCCCCGGCCTCGAGCTCCAGCAGGCCCGTGTCGTCCGGGGTGGGCATGGCCCCGCAGCGTAGGGCGGCGACGTCGGCCAAGATTTCGGGTCACGGGGTGTCGATCCGGCCGCCGCCCGATCGTCGTAGGAGCGAGACCAACCCCAACGAGGAGGACCCGATGCGATACCTGCTGTTGATTGCCGGAGACGAGAGCCAGTTCGCCACTGCCACGGCCGAGCAAGGCGAGGCCATGATGAACGAGTACGGCGAGTTCTGCGAAGGCGATGGCGGAGCGGGGCGTGCTGCAGGGCGGCGAGCGGCTGCGCCCGACCACGGACGCCACCACGGTCCGGGTGCGCAACGGGGAGACACTGTCCACCGACGGCCCGTTCGCCGAGACCAAGGAGCAGCTGGCCGGGTTCTACCTCGTCGACTGCAAGGACCTGGACGAGGCGATAGAGGTCGCGGCGAAGATCCCGGGTGCCCGCACCGGCAGCATCGAAGTGAGGCCGATCTGGGAGCTGTGAGCCCCGATGTCAGCGCGGCCGTCGCCGAGGCCTTCCACGAGGAGTGGGGCCGTGTGGTCGCCACGCTCATCCGGCTCACGGGCGACTGGGACATGGCCGAGGAGTGCGCGCAGGATGCCTTCGCACGGGCGCTGGAACGCTGGCCCGACGACGGCATCCCGCGCCGCCCCGGCGCGTGGCTCACGACCGTGGCCCGGAACCGGGCGCTCGACCGGATGCGGCGGAGCCAGCTGGGCGCGGCGAAGCTCCGACGAAGCCGCGATGAGCGCGACCGCGGACGACACGCCGAGCACGGACGACATCCCGAGCACGGACGACGTGCCCGACGACCGCCTCCGCCTCATGTACACCTGTTGTCACCCGGCGCTGGCCTTCGACGCGCAGGTCGCGCTCACGTTGCGGACCCTCGCCGGCATGACGACGGCGGAGATCGCCCGGGCCTTCCTCGTTCCCGAGCCCACGATGGCCCAGCGGCTGGTCCGGGCCAAGCGCAAGATCCGCCACGCCGGCATCCCCTTTCGCGTCCCGCCGGCCCACCTCCTGGTGGACCGGACCGCCGCCGTCCTCGCGGTGCTGTACCTCTTGTTCAACGAGGGCTACTCGGCCACCTCCGGCGCGGACCTCATGCGGCAGGGCCTGAGCGCCGAAGCGATCCGGCTGACCCGGACCATGTGCACCCTCATGCCCGACGAACCCGAGGCCCTCGGCCTCCTGGCGCTGATGCTCATCCACGACGCGCGGCGGGGGCGCGGATCGACGACTGCCGGAGACCTCGTCGTCCTGGACGAGCAGGACCGGTCGCGTTGGGACCACGACGAGATCGCCGAGGGCACGGCCCTGCTCGATGCCGCGCTGGCGCAGCGCCGGCCCGGGCCGTTCCAGGTCCAGGCGGCCATCGCGGCCTGCCACGTCAGCGACGACGGCGTGACGGACTGGGCGGAGATCGCTGCGCTCTACGAGCGCCTCTTCGCCATGGCGCCGTCGGCCGTGATCGCGTTGAACCGGGCCGTCGCGGTCTCCTTCTCCGAGGGTCCCGAGGCCGGCCTGGCCATGATCGACCGGATCGTCGCGGACGGAGAGCTGCGCACGTACCACCTGCTCCCGGCGGCACGGGGGGACATGCTGCGGCGTCTGGGACGCCGCTCGGAGGCGGCCGAGGCCTACCGGCAGGCCCACGACCTGGCCGGCACCGAGGCCGAGCGTCGATACCTGGAGCGGCGCCTGGACGAAACTGACGGGCTCGCCACCGGTTTGACAGGCTGGGACACCGTTGTAATCGTCTCGCCCGGACCTCCGCCTCCCGGGCGCCGGGTCGCGGACGAGAAGCGAGAGGACGGCTGAACCATGTTGCAGGGCAGAGTGGCGATCATCACCGGGGCGGGCCGGGGCATCGGCCGCGAACACGCGCTCCTGTTCGCCTCGCTCGGGGCGAAGGTGGTCGTCAACGACCTCGGCGGCGCGGTCGACGGATCGGGCGCCGACGTCTCCGCCGCCCAGTCGGTGGTCGACGAGATCACCGCCGCCGGAGGCCAGGCCGTGGCCAACACCGACAGCGTCAGCTCCTTCGCCGGCGCCAAGGCGCTGATCGACCAGGCGGTCTCGACCTTCGGCGACCTCCACGTGGTCGTCAACAACGCGGGGATCCTGCGCGACCGCATGCTCGTCTCCATGAGCGAGCAGGAGTTCGACGACGTCATCGCGGTGCACCTGAAGGGCACCTTCAACGTCACCCGCCACGCCGCCGAGGTGTGGCGGGAGGCGGCCAAGGCGGGGACGATCTCCGACAGAGCCATCGTCAACACGAGCTCGGGTGCCGGGCTGCACGGCAACGTGGGCCAGACCAACTATTCGGCCGCCAAGGCCGGCATCGCCGCCATGACGGTGGTCAACGCCATGGAGCTCAACCGCTACGGCGTCCGCGCCAACTGCATCGCCCCCGTCGCCCGGACGCGGCTCACGCTGCAGACCCCGGGGATGGGCGAGTCCATGCAGCAACACGTGTTCGATCCCGAGAACGTCTCGCCGTTGGTCGCCGTGCTGGCCTCCGAGACCTGCCCCTTCAACGGCCAGGTCTTCAGCGTCTACGGGGGCTCGGTCGGGATCTACGCCGGGTGGTCGATCGCGGACTCGGTGGACACGGACGACCGCTGGACGGCCGAGTCCCTGGCGGTGGCCATGGACAAGCTGCCCCGTCAGGTCGAGGTCAACAGCCAGATCGCACAGCTCGTCAAGCACATGGGGGGTTGAGGCGCCGGGCGTGATCGACGCAGCGCGGGTCGAAGCGGCCTTCGCCGCGGCCGACGTGCACCCGCTCCTGTGCGCGGTGGCGCACCGCACGGGGGACCTCTCGCTGCTGCGCCGGGAGTTCGAGCCGGACCAGGGGCAGCTCCTCGTCCCCGGACGCGGCCTGGCGGCCGAACAGGAAGAGGAGGCGCGGCGCCTGGCCGCAGCCGCTCTCCTGGCTCACGGGCGACCCCGGAGCGCCGGAGCCGGCATTGACGGAGGAGATGCGGCGGCGGATCCTCGGCTTCCTGGTGGGCGTGGACTCGACCGACCAGTGGGCGCCCTTCCTCGTGGAGGAGCTCGCCCTCGCGGGGAGCGATCCCCGCCGGCCCACGTGGCACATGGACGAGGTGGGTGGCACGTTCCGCTGCGCCGTGATCGGGGCGGGCGCCTCGGGCCTGGCCGCGGCGCACCGGATGCGCCAGGCCGGCATCGCGGTCACGGTGTTCGAGAAGAACGCCGACGTGGGCGGCACCTGGCTCGAGAACGTCTACCCCGGGTGCCGTGTCGACGTGCCCAATCAGCTCTACAGCTTCTCCTTCGCCCAGACCAACGACTGGGTCTCGCGGTTCTCGGCGCAGCCCGACCTGCTGGCGTACCTGCAGCGGATGGCCAAGGGGCTCGGGCTCGGGGACTGCATCCGCTTCTCGTCCGAGGTGACCGAGGCGCGCTTCGACGACGAGGCCGGTGCGTGGTCGTTGACGGTGCGCGGCGGCGACGGGTCCGAGCGGGCCCATGCGTTCGACGCGATCGTGTGCGCGGTGGGCCAACTCAACCGGCCCTCGTTTCCCGCCCTGGCGGGCCGGGAGACGTTCGGAGGACCCTCGTTCCACTCGGCGGCCTGGGACGACTCGGTCGAATTGGAGGGACGGCGGGTGGCGGTGATCGGGACAGGGGCCAGCGCCGCCCAGTTCGTCCCCTGCCTGGCCGGGAAGGTGGGCCACCTCGACGTGTACCAGCGCACGCCGCCCTGGCTGTTGCCGACCGACAATTACGAGGACCCGTTCCCGCCCGAGTTCCACGACCTGCTGGCCCTGCTGCCCAATTACGGGCGCTGGGACCGGCTGTGGCAGTTCTGGATCATGCACGAGGGCCTGCTCGCCGGCCGCCCGGGTGGATCCGGACTGGGACCGGCAGACCGAGTCCGTGAGCGAGGGCAACGACTTCGTGCGCTCCATGCTGGTCGACGTCCTGCGCGCGCAGGTGGACGACGACGAGCTCTTCGAGAAGATGGTGCCCCACTTCCCGCCTTTCGCCAAGCGTGCCCTGCGCGACGACGGGCGGTGGGCGGCGGCGCTGGGGCACCCCGACACCGACCTCGTGACCACGCCGATCGCCGAGATCACGCGCCATGGGGTGCGGACGGCGGACGGCGAGGAGCACCCCGCCGACGTGCTCATCTACGGGACGGGCTTCAGCGCGTCGGCCTTCGTCGCGCCGATGCGGGTCGTCGGGTCGGACGGGGTGGAGCTCAACGAGGAGTGGGGCGGCGATGCCCGGGCCTACCTCGGCATCACGGTGCCGGGCTTCCCCAACTTCTTCATGCTCTACGGGCCGAACACCAACCTCGTCATCAACGGCAGCATCCTGGTGATGGTGGAGTGCCAGGTGCGCTACGCCGTCGAGGCGATCGGCCGGTTGCTGCGCGCCGGCCGCCGGACGATGTCGTGCCGGCGGGACGTCCACGAGCGCTACGGCCGCGAGATGGAGGAGGGCAACGCGCGGATGGTCTGGGGGGTGGCCGACGTGCCGACGTGGTACCGCAACGCGCACGGCCGGGTCACCCAGAACTGGCCGTTCGACCTCCACACGTACTGGGCCCGCACGCTCGAGCCCGACCTGGCCGAGTACGACCTGGCCTAGGCCCTGGGGCTCAACCGACGATCTGGATGGGCGTGCCGGCCGGGATCATGGCCAGCTGGGCCAGGTCGGCGTCGTGCAGCCGGATGCAGCCGTGGGAGATGGCGGCGCCCGCCGTGCCGATGAGCGCGTCGTCGTAGGAGTCGATCGGCCCGTGGATGGCGATGATGGCGTCCCCGGAGTTCTCCCAGTCGGTGATGGAGTCGGAGTGGTCGGAGGTCACCAGCACGAACGGCCCGTAGCCGGGGCTGGGGGGCGGGTACTGCATGGTGACGAAGTAGTTGCCCGCCGGTGTGGGGTCGTCGGGCGCGCCGATGCCGGCAGGGAAGTCGAGGATCGGCGCGCCGCCGTCGTACACATCGAGGCGCATCGTGGCCAGGTTGACCACGATGTCGTACGGCGTGCTCCCGAGTGTCACGTCGCTCTGGCGTACCCAGACGGTGGAGCCGTTGGGGCGCTGGGCCAACCGCACGTCGAGCCATCCCGGCTCGGTCGAGATGACCGGCAGGATGGACGGGTACCCGAACCAGCTGCCCGGGACCGTCATGTCGGAGGGCGCGCCAGGGGTCGGGTAGCCGGGGATGTCGCCGTGGGTGGTGGCGACCAGCGTGCTCGCGGGGACGGGGTCCGTCGCCACGGCCGGCGGCGCCGCGGTCGTCGTGGTCGTCGGCGGATCGTGGTGCACCGCCGGCGCGGCCGGGGGCGTGCCCGCTGCCCAGGCCGCTGGCCGCGATCACGAGCGCCGCGATGCCCACCACGAGGGCACCGGCCCCGACCGCCATCTCGATCCGCCGCCAACCCAGACCCATCCGACCTCCGATCGCGCCAATGGTACCGGCCGCCTCCCGCCACCTCTCCTCGGGGATGCGAGGATGCACGTCATGGCCGAACGTCAGCGCATCGCCTCGGGCTCGCCGTTCGAGCCGACCATCGGCTTCAGCCGGGCGCTCCGGGTGGGCGACAGGCTCCTCGTCTCGGGGACCGGTCCGGTCCTGCCCGGGGGCGGGTGCCCCGACGGCGCGGGGCCGCAGGCGCGGCGGTGCTTCGAGATCATCCGGAGCGCGCTGGAGCAGGGTGGCGCCACGCTCGACGACATCGTGCGTACCCGCATGTTCATCGTCTCCGCCGGCGACGGCGCCGCGGTCGGCGCCGTCCACGGCGAGCTGTTGGGGCACGTGCGTCCCGCCGCCACCATGGTGGTGGTGGCGGGGTTGCTGGACCCCGCCTGGAGGGTGGAGATCGAAGCCGAGGCGGAGCTGCCCGAAGGGTCCGGAACGGGTCGGACGCGGTAGCCTGGCCGCACGAGCCTGCCGCGGCGTGCGGTGACGCTAGGCGGCGAGTCCGGCGACGGTGGCGGCCACGATGTTGGTGCCGCGGAGGTCGCCGACGAGACCGGACTCCATGCGGTTCATCACGTAGCAGACGGCGAGCTCGGCGTCCTGGTCCGCGATGATGACGGAGCCGCCGTAGCCGCCCCAGTAGCAGGCGCGGGGGCCCAGGGGCATGTCGGGCGGGTTGCTCAGGCCGTAGCCCATGCCGATGCGCTCCTGAATCCCGAGCACCTTGTCGATCCCCTCCGCCTGCACCTCGAAGATGGGGTCGGTGCCCCGGGCCGACAGGAGGCGGGCGCCGCGGGCCTGACCTCGACCGGCAACGATCGACTGGATGGCGGCCACCGAGCGCGCGTTGCCCTGGCCGTTGGCGGCGGGGATCTCGGCCCGCCGCCACCACTCCTGGTAGGTCAGGGTCGCATCGACGGGCGGGTTCATGAACGTCTTGATCATGGTCTCGGAGACCTGGCTCCCCAGGGCGGCCGGGTCGATCGGCGGCGGCGGGATCACGTTGGACACGCGGTGGTCCTCGCTGGCGGGCAGGCCGATGTGGAAGTCCGCGTCGAGTGGCTTGGCCACCTCGCGGGCGAACCAGGTCCCGATGGTGTCGCCGGTGATGCGGCGGACGATCTCGCCGATCAGGTAGCCCTGGGTCAGGGCGTGGTAGCCCGATGCGGTGCCCGGCTCCCACCACGGCGCCTGGGCGGCGAGGCGCGACGTGCACAGCTCCCAGTTCGCCAGGTCCTCGGAAGCCAGGGGCTCCTCCCAGCCCGCGAGGCCGGCGGTGTGCCCCATGACGTGGCGGACCTCGACCTTCTCCTTGCCGTTGGCGGCGAACTCGGGCCAGTAGGTGGCCACGGGGGCGTGGAAGTCGAGCTCGCCCCGGTCGTGCAGCATCAGCGCGCACAGGAAGGTCATGGTCTTTGTGGTCGACCAGACATTGGTGATGGTGTCGCGCTCCCACGGCCGGGTCTTCTCGGCATCGGCCCAGCCGCCCCAGATGTCGACGACGGGCTCGCCGTGCAGGAAGACGGCGACCGATGCCCCGAGGTCGGCCCCCGTCTCGATCTGGTCGGCGAGCGTGGTACGGACCGCGTCGAAGCGCGGCTCGCATGTTCCGTGGACCTCGGCCATGAGGAGCCCCCTTTCCTACCCGAGGTGATGCCTGGCGCACGCAACCTATTGACCGGCGGCGTCGTGCGCCAATGCGGGAGGTGGGGCGCCGGTGTGCCCGCCGGTCGGGGTCGGTATCGTCGGCCCATGGAGCGTCCCGACGCCATCGTGGTGGGGTCGGGGCCCAACGGACTTGCTGCCGCGCTCACGTTGGCCCGGGCCGGCCACCGGGTGGAGGTGTACGAAGGCGCCCCGACCGTCGGGGGCGGGACGCGGACCGAAGAGCTGACCCTCGAGGGATTCCGCCACGACGTCTGCGCCGCCGTGCACCCGACGCTGGTCGCGTCGCCCTTCTTCCGGTCGCTCGACCTCGCCGCTCTCGGCGTGGTGCTCCGCCAGCCCGAAGTGCCGTTCGCCCACCCGCTGGGGGGCGGGCGCGCCGCCGCGCTGTACCGGGGCGTGGGGGACACGGCGTCGCACCTCGGCGGTGACGCGGCGGCGTACCGGGACCTCGTCGGACCGTTGGTCGACTGGCTGGACCGGATCGTCGACTACGTGCTGAGCCCGATGCGCAGCCTGCCGCGTGACCCCTTGGCGCTGGCGCGCTTCGCCCTCGTCGGCACGCCGTCGGTCCGTCGTGCCACACGGGGCTTCACCACCGACGCGGCCCGGGCGCTCTTGGCCGGCGCCGCCGGGCACTCGATGCAGGAGCTGACGGCGCCGTTGACGTCCGCCTTCGGACTGCTCCTCACGGCGCTGGGCCACGGCGTGGGCTGGCCCGTGGTCGAAGGGGGGAGCGCGGCCATCACGAAGGGGCTGGCGAGCGAGCTGCGCCGCCTCGGCGGGGTGATCCACACGGGGACGTGGGTCAGCTGCCCTGGCGGACCTGCCTCCGGCCCGGGCCGTGCTCCTCGACACCTCGCCGCGTCAGTTCGTCGCGCTGGCGGGGCCCCGCCTCTCGGGCCGGACGGCCCGCCCGTAGCAGGCGGTTCAGCCCCGGACCCGGCGCCTGCAAGGTGGACTGGGCCCTCGACGGGCCGGTGCCCTGGAAAGCCGAGGCGTGCCGGCGCACGGTGACCGTGCACGTGGGTGGGACCTTCGACGAGGTGGCGCGTGGCGGAGACCGAAGTCCACCAGGGCAGGCACCCGGCGCAGCCGTTCGTCCTGGTCGCCCAGCCCTGCGTGGTCGACCCGACGCGGGCACCGGCGGGCAAGCACACGCTGTGGGGCTACTGCCACGTGCCCAACGGCTCCACCGTCGACATGCGCGAGCGCATGGAGGCCCAGATCGAGCGCTTCGCCCCCGGCTTTCGCGATCGCGTGCTGGCCCGCGCCGTGCGCACGGCTTCCGAAGCGGAGTCGTACAACCCGAACCTGTTGGGCGGCGACGTCAACGGCGGGGCGGCCACGTTGCGCCAGACGGTGTTCCGTCCCGTGCCGCGGTGGAACCCCTACCGGACGGTGCTCGACGGTGTGTATCTCTGCTCGGCCTCGACCCCACCCGGCGGTGGTGTGCACGGGATGTGCGGGGTGGCGGCGGCGCAGGCGGTGCTGCGGGACCGGTTCGCGTAGGCGCGCCGGCGCCGGCCGCCGGCGGTCGGCCGACAGGCGAGGCGCTCCTCAGCCGGGCGTCGGGACTGGGCCGGTCAGCTGCTCGAGGAGGTGCCAGGCTTCGATCTCGTCCGCCACGCAGGACTTGAACTCACCCTGGGCGACGACGTAGCGGAGCCAACAGGGGTGGATGCGCAGGATCCGAGCCCGGGCGGGCTGCGATCTGACCTCGATGTTGTCCACCTCGCTGGTGAGCTCGTAGCTCCACTTGGCGCCCCGGTGCACCCGGTTGGCCGTCGCGATCAGCTTCTCCACCATCTGCCTGGCTGCCTCGAGGCTGTCTGTCATCGTTGCTCCCCACACTCCACCGCCCGGGCGCAGTGTCCGGGCTCCACCCTGCGGTCCGAGCGCCCGTGACGTCGGACCACCTCTCCCCGACAGAATGCCGATCCGGAGGTGACGCGGCGGCGCAACCAGGTTGCGATCTCGGTGCTTCGCGCGCACGCGCCGCGCGCACGTCGCCACCTCCCTCGCCCGTGAGGCCCCGGCTACCGGCCCTCGTGCGCCTGCTCGCCGCCCGGCAGCTCCACGCGCCGGGTCACCGGCACCGATTCCAGCAGCCGGCGGTCGTGCGAGACGAGCAGGAGCGTGCCGGTATAGCCGCGCAGGGCCGACTCCAACTGTTCGATGGCCGGCAGGTCGAGGTGGTTGGTCGGTTCGTCGAGCACGAGGAAGTTGACGCCGGTGGCGGCGAACGCAGCCAGCTCGGCCCGGGTGCGCTCGCCGGGCGAGAGCGACGACGACGGTCGGAGCACCGCAGCGGCACCCAGCCCGAACTTGGCCAGTTGGGACCGGGCGTGTTCGCGTGCCAGGCCGGTGGCGGCCATGAACGCGTCCGCCAAGGTCGGGGCGTCCTGCAGCACGCGACGGTCCTGCGCCAGCTCGCCGACCACGACGCTCGGGCCGATGCGCCAGCTTCCGCGGGCCAAGGGGAGCCGGCCGAGCAGCGCCTGCACGAGCGTGGTCTTACCCGACCCGTTGGGACCGACGAGCGCGATGCGATCGGCCCATCCGATGTCGAGCGTGACGGGGCCGAGCGTGAAGGCGCCCCGCTCGACGACGGCGTCCTCGAGGCGCACCACGACGTCACCGGACCGGGCCGCCTCGCTGATGCTGAAGTGCAGGTCCCAGCCCGCCCAGGGCTTCTCGACTTCCTCGAGCGACTCGAGCGCACGCTCGGTCTGCCGTGCCCGCGACGCCAGCCGTTCGGTCCGGTTGATGCGGAAGTCCCTCTGCGCTTTGTCGTTGTCACGCGGGCGCTTCTTCTCGCGGGCGACGCCGGTCGTCGCCCACTGCCGCTCGCGTTGCGCCCGGCGACGCAGCTCGGCCCGTCGGGACTCGTAGACGGCGAAGGCCTCTGCGGCGTGGGCGTGCTCGGCCTCGCGCTCGGCCACGAAACCGGCCCAGCCGCCGCCGTAGGTGCGGCCCGAACGCGAGTGTTCGTCGAGTTCCAAGACCTCGGTCACCGTGCGGTCCAGAAAGGCGCGGTCGTGCGAAACGACCACCAGGCCACCACTCCGGCGGGCCACGAGCTCTTCGAGCCGGGCCAGGCCTTCGAAATCGAGGTCGTTGGTCGGCTCGTCGAGCAGCGTGATGTCGAAGCGGGCGAGCAGCACCGCCGCCAGATCGGCGCGGGCCTGCTGCCCGCCCGACAGCGTCGCGACGGCTTGGTCGGCGAGGTCGGCCGGCAGTCCGACGTGTTCGAGAGTGGTCACGAGGCGTGCTTCGAAATCGCCGGCCGCAGCCGCCTCGTACCGGGCGAGGGCGGTCGCGTAGCGTTCGGCCGCCCGTGACCCACCGGATTCGGTGGACCCGCCGGACCCGCCGGCAGCCAGGGAGGACGCAGCGTCGGCCAACTCCGCTTCGGCGGCGGCGACACCGGTGCGCCGGTAGAGCGCAGCGCGGACCGTCTCGTCACCCTCGGCCACGTGCTCCTGGTTGAGGTAGCCGACCGTCGCGGTGGGTGGATCGAGCCGGACGCCACCTGCGGCGGGGACGACCAGGCCGGCCAGGATCTGCAGGAGCGTCGACTTGCCGACCCCGTTGGGGCCGACGACGCCCAGACGGGTGTCCGGCCCGACCGACAGGGACACGTCGTCGAGCACGGTGCGGCCGGCGCGGTCGTAGCGCAGGTGGCGGGCGACGAGGACCGCCGGCGGTGCAGAGGTGAGAGGGGACATGGAGAGCTCCGGGACGGGGGTGACGACGGTGACGGGGACGGAAGAGGGGCGCGCGGTGCGCAGCCGCCGGACTCGTCGGGCTCTACATCACGGGACCAGTGTACCGCCTGGGCTTGGAGGGGACCGACAGGGGTTCTGTAGTGTCGTGCGCCGGGCGGCGCGGGCCTCGGAGCCCGGCCGGCACAATGCAAGGGGGCAGGGAATGCCGATCGCCATCACGGACGAGCACCAGGAGCTCGGGGCCACGGTTCGCAGGGTGCTCACGTCACACGGCGCACTCGCGGCCAACCGCTCGCTGCTCGAGGCCGAGACCGAGCCGCGGCCCTCGTTCTGGAAGGAGATGGCAGAGCTGGGCTGGCTGGGCATCCACCTGCCCGAGGAGCACGGTGGCGCCGGTGCGGGGTTGAGCGAGCTCGTCGTCGTGCTCGACGAGCTCGGTCGCCAGGCGGCACCGGGGCCGTTCCTGCCGACGGTGCTGGCCTCGGCGGTGATCGCGCGATGTGGCGATGACGAGCAGCGCGCCTGCTACCTGCCCGCACTGGCCGACGGGAGCGTGGTCGCCGCGCTCGGCCTCGGCGGCTCGCTCAGCCTCTCGGGCGGCGTGCTCGACGGCGACGGCGGGATCGTCCTGGGTGGTGCGGCGGCGGACCTGCTGGTCCTGCGCGCCGGCGACGACCTGGTCGTGGTCCAACGGGACGTCGACGGCGTGTCGCTCGGCGGGGCGAAGAACCTCGACCCCTCGCGCCGGTCGGCGGCCGTGACCGTGTCGTCGCTGGGCGTACGCGACACCGACGTGCTGGTGGGTGCCGTGCGGCGCGCCGGCGCCCTGGCCCGTACGCTCGGCGCGGCCGAGGCCGTCGGCGTCATGGCCGCCTGCACGGACGCGGCCGTGGCCTACGCCAAGGAGCGGGTGCAGTTCGGCCGGACGATCGGGACCTTCCAGGCGGTCAAGCACCACTGCGCGGACATGCTGATGGCGGCAGAGTTGGCCACTGCGGCTGTGTGGGATGCCGCCCGGGCCTCGGGCGACTCGGCCGAGGAGTTCGACCTGGCCGCCTCCATGGCGGCGCACTTGACGTTCGCACCGGCGGTGCAGAACGCGCAGATGAACATCCAGGTGCACGGTGGCATCGGGTTCACCTGGGAGCACGACGCGCACCTGTTCCTGCGCCGGGCACTGGTGCTCAACGCGCTGCTCGGGTCGGCCGGCGATGCGGAGGACGTGACCGCGCTGTCGGCCCGGGGGACCAGACGCGAGGTCTCGCTGGACCTGCCTGCAGAGGCGGAGGCGATCCGGCCCGGGGTGCGGGCCGAGGCGGAGCGGATCGGGGGCTTGCGCGGCGCCGAGCAGCGCAAGGCGCTGGTGGAGGCGGGGCTGCTGGTCCCGCACTGGCCCAGGCCCTGGGGTCGCGCCGCCGGCGCCGTCGAGCAGATCGTGATCGACGAAGAGCTCCGTTCGGCCGGGGTGAAGGTGCCCGGGCTCGGCATCACCGGGTGGAACATCATGACGGTGAACCAGTACGCCACGCCCGACCAGGTGGAGCGCTGGGTCTTCAAGACGCTCATGGGGGAGTACGTCTGGTGCCAGCTGTTCAGCGAGCCCGACGCCGGGTCGGATGCCGCGGCGGTGACGACCCGGGGCACGCGGGTCGACGGCGGCTGGATGGTGAACGGGCAGAAGGTGTGGACGAGCGGCGCCCAGTACTGCCATCTCGGGCTGGCCACCGTGCGGACCAACCCCGACGCGCCGAAGCACGCGGGGATCACGACGATGGTCATCGACATGCACGCAGCCGGGGTCGAGGTGCGACCGTTGCGCCAGATCACCGGCAACGCGGCCTTCAACGAGGTGTTCTTCAACGACGTGTTCGTGCCCGACGACGACGTCGTCGGTACGCCTGACGACGGATGGACCGTGGCGCGGTCGACGCTGGGCAACGAACGGGTCTCCATCGGTGGCGGCGTCGGCGGTATCTTCCCGGCGATGGACCTCCTGGCGTTGTTGAAGAGCGGTGGCGACCGGGTACCGGGCGCGGCGGCGCGCATCGGGGCCATCATCAGCGAAGAGCACGCGCTGAAGGTCCTCAACCTCCGCCGGGCACAGCGGGCCGTGATCGGATCGGGGCCGGGGCCCGAGGGCAACGTGACGAAGCTCGTGCTCGCCGAGCACGGGCACGAGCGCGCCCGGTTGCAGGCCGACCTGGTCGGTGCGGCCACGGCGTTCCTCGACGGCGAGGAGGCTCTGGCCGGCCTCACCCAGCTCGCCACCCGGGCGATGTCCATCGCGGGCGGGACCTCTGAGATCACGCGGAACCAGATCGCCGAGCGCATCCTCGGCCTGCCGCGGGACCCACTGATCAGGTAGCGGCGGCGCTCCACCCGGCTGCCGACAGAAGCGACGCGATCGCAACCATCCTGCGACGGCGTCCTGTGGGCGCCCGTTGTACCGTGCACCAGGTGCCGGTGGGGGACCGGCACGAGGGGGGAGCGGTGCAGGCGAGCGTCCGGGCCGTCGAGACACGCAACGTGCCGACGGCCGGCGCCGCCACTGCACGCTCACGACCGGCGGAGGCTGCGACGGCACCCCGCCGGATACCGCAGCGGGTCGATCGAGCTCGTCGGGCTGGCGCTCGGCATCGGATTCATCGCCGCCGTCGCGCTGGGACACGAGCTGTCCAACGACGAGTTCTGGCAGCTGGCGGCGGGGCAGTGGATGCTGGCGCACCACGCCTTCATGGGTCTCGACCCGTTCAGCTACACCGAGACGCACCGCCGCTGGGTCACCGACGAGTGGGGATCGGAGCTGACCCTGGCCGTGCTGTTCCGGGCCTTCGGCAACGCGGCCTACGCCACGTACGCCATTGTGCTCGGGGGGCTGTGCCTCGTGGTCAGCACCGCCTATGCACGCACCCTCGGCGCGCGCGGCGGGCGCGTCGTTGCCATCGTCCTGCTCCTCTCGGTGGGCATTGCCGGCGTCGTGGTGTCGGACCGCGGGCTCGACTTCTCGCTGGTGTGGTTCCCGCTCGAGCTGCTCGTGCTCACCAAGGCCCGGACCAACCCGCGCTGGCTCTTCCTCCTGCCGCTGCTGTGCGCGGCCTGGGTCAACACCCACGGCTCCATCCTCATCGGGCTCTTCGCGCTCGGGGTGGAGCTCGGGTGGTCCCTGGTCCCGGCCCGGGTGCTCGAACGCATGGGCGGCGTGCGGCAGTCGCCCTACACCGGTTCGCTGGCCTTGGCCCTCCTCGCGAGTGCGATCGCCTCGTGCCTCACCCCGTACGGGCCGGGGCTCTTGGCCTACGACGTCGACGTGGCACGCAACACGCAGATCGCGCAGTACATCGACGAATGGAACTCACCGGACTTCCACTCGTTGATGGTGGTGCTGGTCTACTGCGTGCCGCTGGTCGTGCTCGTCGCGTGCCTGCGCACCCGCCGCCTCCCGGTGCTCGAGGGATCACTGGCGGCGATCCTCTTCGTCGAGGCGCTGCGGTCGCAGCGCGTGGTCATCTACCTCATGGTGGTCGCCGTGGGGTTGGCGGCGCTGCTCCCGGCCCGTGCGCCCTGGGGGGCGACGGCCCGGCGTTGGGCCGGTGCCGGCCTCGTGGTGTGCGCGATCGCCATCCTCGCCGCCCCCTCGGTCCCCGCGGGCACCGTGTCGCCGACGGTGCCGGTGCAGGCGTTCGACTACCTGAGCTCGCAGCACGGCCGGATCTTCACCGAGTACACGTGGGGCGACTACTCGATCGCCCGACACCGCGCCACGTTCGCGGACGGGCGTACCGACCTCTTCGAGGGTGACGTGCTCACCGAGTTCTTCGCCGTCACCGATGTGACGACGGACCCCGATCCGATCCTCGCCGCCGCCCACGTCATCCTATGTGGTGTGGGCGCCGCGCACGGCCCTGGCCGAGTACCTCTCCCACGACCCCCGGTGGCACGTGGTCGACCGGACGAGCGTGGCTCTCGTCTTCGCCCGCCGCTCGGACTACGAGGGAGGGCCAGGCCAGAGGGCCACCGTGGACCCGCCGGCCGAGCAGCATTCAGGACCGCGTTGCCTCCAGGCCCCGCAGGTCGCCATCCGCGTCGGCCCAGGTCTCGACGGACACGTACCCGAGGCGCTCCACGACGGGGCGCAGCACCTCGGCCTGCGCGCCGCCGACCTCGAGCAGGAGCGCGCCGCCCGGACGCAAGAAGCGCGGGGCCTCGACGGCGACCCGTTGCAGGAGCCGGGTCCCGTCGGGACCGCCGTCGTAGTGGGCGGCGTCCTCGAAGGTGAGCGTGTCGCGGGGGAGCAGGCGCAGCGCGGGCGTGGGGACGTAGGGCACGACGCCGACCACCACATCGGTCCGGCGCTCCAGCCCGGGCGGCACGGGTGCGAAGAGGTCACCGGCGTAGGCTTCGACGCCGTTGCCCCGCGCGCAGGCGACGGCGCGCCGGTCGACGTCGGTGGCGACGACGCGGGCATGCGGGCTTGGACCGCCGGAGAGCCAGTGCGAGGGCGCCCGATCCGGTGCACACGTCGATCGCGTTGCCCCGTGCGGGGAGCCGGGCCGCCGAGCGGTGCGCCAACGTGATGCTCTGCCAGCGCGGGACGTAGACCCCGGGGTCGACCCGTACGTCGATGCCGTCGAAGCACGAGCGACCCGTGAGCCAGGCCAGGGGCTCCCCGGCCAGGCGCCGCTCGACGAGCGCGTGCAGCGCGGCGGGCTCACCACCGGCTGCCTCGACGAGCTCGCTCGCCTCGTCCTCCGCGGCGACGAACCCTGCTCCGGCGAGGATGGCCGCCAACCCGCCCGGGTCCGTGACGCGCTCGCTGCGTTCGTCCGGGCCGCTCAGACGCGCTCAGTCCAGGATCGCGCCGGCCACGCGGGGCACCGGCTCGGCCCCGGTGGGCGCTGCCCCGTCGCCCGCGCCCTGCCGGGCCGCGTCCGACGGCGCAGCCGCAGCGCTGCGGCGTGGCTGGGCAGGAACAGTGTCGGGACGAAGGCGATCAGGATCGCGCCCACCGACCACCAGAATGTGTGGGCGAAGGCCGCGGCCACCGGATCGGCGACGGCGGCCGGCAGCCGGCCGGTGGCGCCGATGATCCCGGCGCTGCCTCCGGCCTTTGTCGCCGCGGCGCCGAGGTTGGCGACGATCTGGCGCTCCAGCACGACCGCGAAGAGCGCCGTGGCCACCGAGCCGCCGATCAGGCGCACGATGTTCATGACCGTCGAGGCCTTCGGGATCTCGGCATGGCTGAGGTCGTAGTACGCCGCGGCCGTCACCGGCATCATGGAGAGCCCGAGCCCAAGCCCGCGGACGAAGAGGGTGACGGCGAGCCACACCTCGTTGGTGGAGGCCGTGACGAATGCCAGCGGGATCGTGGCCGCCGCCATGATGAGGATGCCCGTCGGGACGACGCGGCGGGCCCCAGCCGGTCGGTCACGCTGCCGGCCCACCGCATGATGCAGGCGGCGCCGATGCCCTGGGGCGCCATCAGGAGCCCGGCCACCCAGGCCTCCTGACCGCGGGCCACCTGGTAGTAGAGCGGCAGCAGGAACATGGAGCCGAAGAGTGTGGCGCCGATGACGAAGATGCAGACGTTGGCGATGGCGAAGTTGCGGTGCTTGAACGGGTGGAGTTCGAGCAACGGGAACTTGACGCGCAGCGTGTGGAGGACGAAGGCGCCCATGAGGGTGATCCCGAGGACGATGCTGAAGATGACCGGAGCGCCGGTGAAACTCCCGGTCACGCCGACCTCGGACAAGGCGTACACGATGGCGGCCAGGCCGGGGGACAGGAGACAGAATCCGAGGGTGTCGAAGGCCGAGGGGAAGCGCTCGTCGCTGTCGAACTTGGGCAGCCAGCGCTGGGAGAGGACCAGCGTCACGATGCCGATCGGCACGTTGATGTAGAAGATCCAGCGCCAGCTGTAGTTCGACACGATGAGGCCGCCGATCACCGGGCCCATGATCGGGCCCATGACCATGGGTACCCCGATGATGCTCATCACGCGACCCATGCGCTGTGGGCCGGCGGCGCGGGCCAGGATCGATTGGCCGACCGGGAGCAGCATGCCCCCGCCGACGCCTTGCAGGACGCGGAAGGCGATCAGCGAGTTGGCCGACCAGGCGAGTCCGCACAGGCTGGAACCGACGATGAACAGGCTCAGCGAAGTCATCCAGATGACCTTCGCCCCGAAGCGGTCCACGGCCCACCCCGTGACGGGCGTCACCATGGCCAGGGCCAGCAGGTAGCCCGTGGCCACCCACTGGATGGTGGTCACCGAGACGTGGAAGTCCCGGCCCAGCGTCGCCAGTGCGACCGCCACGATGGTCGTGTCGAGGATCGACATGATCGAACCGAGGACGACGACGGTGGACGTGCGCCGCAGCTCGGGCGTCAGCGTGAAGGTGGGGGCGCCGTGGGCCATGCAATAGTTCATATTACTCAAAGGTCTGGAGTTGTCAAAGAGTTTCGAGGGCGCGACAATTGCCCGATGGGAGTGGCCGAGGACGCCTTCGAGCGCCTGCGTCGGATCGCCTTCGAAGGCGAGCACGTGGAGCGGATGGCGGCGCTCGGCGTGCGGATGAAGCTGTCGCCCGGGGTGATCAAGACCCTGATGCGGTTGGCCAAGGCGGACGGCGTCTCCATGGGCGACATGGCCCGGGGCATCGGCTGTGACCCCTCGTACATCACGGCTCTGGTCGACGACCTCGACGAGCGGGGCCTGGCCACACGGGAACCCGCCCCCTATGACCGGCGCGTGAAGATCATCGTGCTCACCGACGCCGGTCGGGCGTTGGCAACGGAGATCGACAGCATCCTCTCCATTCCCCCGGCAGCGTTCGCGGCGCTTTCGCAGGCGGAGCTGCGCCAGTTGCGCGACCTGCTCGACAAGGTGCTGACTGCGGACGAGGCGGCGACGGAGAGCCGCGCCACCCGGCGTCAAGGTGGAGACGGCGACGCACTAGCACCGTCCAGTGGCGCGCTCCCGGTAGCGTCTGTCGCCGATGGTGACGTGTCGACGCGGCGGTTTGGCCCGCCCGGGCTCTGGGCATACGGGGTCGCCGTGCCGGCGGTGAGCGTGGAGCACCTGTCCAAGTCCTACGGCGACACCGTGGCCGTGCGCGACGTCAGCTTCGAGGTGCACAAGGGCGAGGTGTTCGCGCTGCTCGGGCCGAACGGCGCCGGCAAGACCACGACCGTCGAGATCCTCGAGGGGTTCCGTGAGCGCAGCGGCGGCCGGGTGGAGACGCTCGACGTCGACCCGGCCGACCGCAGCACGCAGCGCTGGCTCCGCACGCGCATCGGCGTGGTTCTGCAGGAGCTGGCGATCGAGCCGTACTACTCGGTCCGGCAGGTCTTGACCCGCAACGCGGGCTACTACCCGCATCCGCGGCCGGTCGGGGAGGTCTTGGAGCTGATCGGACTGACGGACAAGGCCGACGACCGGGTCAAGCGCCTGTCGGGCGGCCAGCAGCGGCGTCTCGACGTCGGCCTCGGGATCATCGGCAACCCCGAGCTGATGTTCCTGGACGAGCCGACGACCGGTCTGGACCCTTCGGGGCGCCGCGAGACCTGGGAGCTCATCCGCCGACTGGCCGCCGGGGGCACCACGGTCCTGCTGACCACCCACTACATGGACGAGGTGGAGGCGCTGGCGGACCGGGTGGCGGTGCTGTTCGGCCAGGAGATCGTGGCGAGCGGCACACCGGCGTCCATCGGCGGGCGCGACCTCGGGGCGGTCACGATCCGCTTCCGCCTGCCCGAGGGCGTCACGGTGGAGTCGCTGCCGGTGCCGGCGGAGCCCTCCGAGGGCGGCCACGCGGAGATCTACACCGAGGACGAGGTCCGGGTGCTGCACGACCTGACGGCGTGGGCGCTCGAGGGCGGCCACCCGCTGCAGGGCCTCTCGGTGCTGCGGATCTCCCTGGAGGACATCTACCTCGGGCTCACCCAGGGCGCGGCGTCGCGGCGGGCGGAGGAGTCGGACACGGTGCCGCCGCCGCAGAGGGTGGGGCGATGACCGCCACCGAGACGCCGGTCAAGGGCTCGTTCCGCGGGCTCAGCGACGTGCCGCTCGTGGCGCGTCAGGTGGGTTTCGAACAGCTCTCGTTCTGGCTGAACCCGATCGGCGCGGCACTGACCATCGGGTTCTCGTTGGTCTTCATCGTGATCTTCCTCTCCACGTCCCGTCATTCGACGGTCAACTACCTGCCCGTCGATCTCGGGCACTACTACGTCCCGGCCTTCGTCGCGTACGGAGTGATGGCCGCCTGCTTCAACATCCTCGCCATCACCATGGTCAACCGGCGTGAGCAAGGACTCCTCAAGCGCCTCCGACTCAGCCCGCTCCCCACCTGGATGCTGCTGACCGCCATCTTCGTCAATTGGGTGATCATCGCGCTCATCCAGGTCGTGCTGGTCCTCCTGTTGGGGCGCTTCGGCTACGGCGTGCACGGGCCACACGATGTCGGAGCCTTCCTGCTGATTCTGATCGTGGGCATGTTCAGCTTCACGGCCATGGGGGTGGGCATCAGCACCGTGGTCCCCAACGCCGACGCCGCGGGCCCGATCGTGAGCCTGGTGTTCTTCATCCTCGTCGCGCTCTCGGGGCTCTACTTCCCGATCAGGGCCGGTTCGGGACTGGCCACGTTCACGGGTTTCTTCCCGATCCGGCACTTCATCCTGGGGTTGGTCGACACGTTCAACGGCATCCCGGGCACGTCGCCGTGGAACGACCTCCTGGTCATTGCCCTCTGGGGCGTGGCAGGTGTCTTCGTGAGCCTCCGGCGCTGGGACTGGTCGCCCAAGCGCGGGTGAGCGGCGGGGCGATCGGCACCCGTCGGGGATGCGTCGGCTCGTCGTGCTCAGATCTGCGTCGTCACGAAGTGTCCTGAATGCAAGAGAGGGGACACCGTCCCACGGCGCCGCGCCGCAGGCTGCGCTAGAAGAGGGAGGTGAGCCCAGAGACGCCCCCCACGCATTTCCGCCCCGCCACCTACGCCGGCAGCGACCCCGAGAGGCCCGCGGTGATCACGTCGTCGGGCCGGGTCGTGACGTTCGCCGAGCTCGAGGCGCGCTCGTGCCAGCTGGCCCAGGCTCTGCGCGCCCACGGGTTGCAGGCCGGGGACCACGTGGCGGTGGTGCTCCCCAACGACGACCGGACCCACGAGGTGGCGTTCGGGCTCCAGCGCTCCGGCCTGTACTACACGATGGTCAATACGCACCTCGCTGCGGCGGAGGCGGCCTACATCGTGGAGGACTGCGGCGCCCGCACGCTGATCACCTCATCGGCGCTGGCTCCGCTGGCCACCGAGCTCGTGGCGCTGACGCCGGAGATCGAGCTGCGCCTGATGGTCGGCGACCCGGCGCCGGGGCACACGTCCTACGACGAGTTCGTCGCCGGGTTCCCGGGCGAGCCGCTGGCCGGCGAGGTCGAGGGCTTTCCCATGCTCTACTCCTCGGGCACGACCGGCCACCCCAAGGGCGTGCGCCGGCCGCTGAGCGGACTGCCCTTCGGCACCTACGGGACCCTGGCCCCGATGCTCGGCGGAATCATGGGCTTCGGGGCCGGCGACGTCTACCTGAGCCCGGCGCCCCTCTACCACTCCGCCCCGTTGGTGTGGTCGATGACCGCGCAGCGCATGGGCGGGACGGTGGTCCTGATGGAGCACTTCGACCCGGAACGCTGCCTGGCGCTCGTGCAGGAGCACCGGGTGACCCACGCCCAGTTCGTCCCCACCATGTTCGTGCGGATGCTGAAGCTGCCCGACGACGTCCGCTCCTCCTACGACGTGTCCTCGCTGCGTTCGGTGGTGCACGCGGCGGCACCATGCGCGCCCGAGGTCAAGCGCCGGATGATCGAGTGGTGGGGTCCGGTCATCCACGAGTACTACTCCGGCACCGAGGGGATGGGCATGACCTGGATCACTTCCGAGGAGTCCCTGACCCACGCGGGCTCGGTCGGTCGGGCCATCTGGGGCCAGGTCCACGTCTGCGATGACGACGGCGAGGAGCTCCCGGCCGGCGAGGACGGGGTGGTGTACTTCGGCGGCCGGAGCGACGCGACCTTCGAGTACAACCACGACCCCGAGAAGACGCGCCAGACGTTCAACGACAAGGGGTGGGCCACGCTCTGGGACGTCGGGCACCTCGACGCGGAGGGCTACCTGTACCTGACCGATCGCAAGCAGTTCATGATCGTGTCGGGCGGCGTGAACATCTACCCCCAGGAGATCGAGGACGTCCTCGTGCTGCACCCCGCGGTGGCCGATGTGGCCGTCTTCGGCATCCCCGAGCCCGAGATGGGCGAGGAGGTCAAGGCGGTCGTCCAGCCCGCCCCGGGCTTCCCGGCCGGCCCCGGGCTCGAAGCCGAGATCATCGCCTTCTGCCGCGCCCACCTCTCGCACTACAAGTGCCCCCGCACGGTCGACTTCACCGATGCCCTGCCTCGCGGGGAGAACGGCAAGCTCTACAAGAAGGTCCTGCGCGAGGCCTACTGGGCCAGCTCGGCCCCCAGCACCACCTGAGCTTCGGGGGGCCGCACGTCGGCGTACCAGGCAAGGCCGAGCGCGACGCCGGCGCCGAAGAGCAGCACGTTGGTGATGCCGACGGCGGCCACAACCGGCCCGATCAACAGGTTGCCGATGCCAACGGTGCCGCCGAAGCCCATCATCCACAGGGCCATGACCCGGCCACGGACGCTCTCGTCCACGCGGGACTGCAGCGTGGTGTTGAGCGCGGTGATGAACGCGAAGTAGAACGCGCCCGTCACGGCCACGTTCACGTCGGCGGGAATGGGGCTGCGCTGCAGGGCGAACGCGCACAGCGACAGCGAGTAGCCGACGAGGCAGACGCGCACGAGCAGGGGCTTGGACGTGGCGGCGAAGACCGTCCCGATGGAGATGGCGCCGGTCAGGGCACCCATGCCGAAGGAGGCGTAGAGGATCCCGTAGTCCGCTGACTTCGACAGGTTGATCCCGAGGTTGTGCGCAGCCACCACCGGCATCTGCCCGATGAAGGCGAGGGCCAGCAGCGAGAACAGGAACACGGTGACCAGGCAGCGGCCCACCACCTTGTCCTGGCGCGCCACCCTGATACCCGCCGTGAGCTGGCGCCAGCGGCTGGCCTGCGTGGGCGGCTGGGGGACTGCGGGCAGCGTGACCATCAGGAGGGCAGCCACCACGAACAGGTAGGTCACCGCATTGCCGGCGAAGATCCAGGCCGGTCCAACGAGCGAGTAGAGGACGCCGCCGATGACGGGGCCGATGACCCGGGAGGCGTTCATCTGCGCCGAGTTGAGCGAGATGGCACCGGGCAGGTCCTCTTTTCCGACGAGCCCCGGCAGGATCGCCGAATAGGTCGGCCCGAACATCGCGCTCCCGGCGCCCACCAAGAGCACCATGACCACGAGCAGCACCTTCGAGGGATGCGGGGAGAGGACGACCAGCGCCACCCCGAGCGAGAACACGAGCTGTTCCAGGGACAGGAGGATGAGGAAGCGCCGCCGGTCCACCTTGTCCGCCAGGAGTCCCCCGACCATGGGCAGGAACAGCGTCGGCCCGAGCTGGGCGAAGATGATGACGCCGACGAAGGTGGCCGAGTGCGTGAGGTCGTAGGCATACGCGCCGAGGACCACGTTCTGCATCCACGTGCCGATGTTCGAGGCGAAGGCTCCGAGGAAGACGATGCGGAAGGTCCGGTGCGAGAGGGCGGCTCGCGCCGTGCCCCGACGGGGCGGGAGCGGGCTGTCCCCGTCGACGACGGCGTCCTCGATCTCCTCGATCGAGATGGCGCCGTCGACGTCCCGTTCGTGTGAATCCCCCGGCACACGCCCATCGTAGGGGAGCGGGTCTTGGGTCGGTCCTGGCGGTTCCGGCGCCATCGACCTGCGATTGGTCGCGTTCTCGACGCCCCCGTGGCGGTGCGCTACCGTTCGCACTGCTCCGGCCCTGTGCCGGGGTGGCCCAAGTTCAGCGAAGTCCGGTCGGAATCCGGCGCTGTCCCGCAATGGTGAGGCTCCCGCACGGGGGCGAGCCCAGCCGCCTGACTTGGGTCGACGCAACCAGTCCTCGGAGGAAGGGCGGTTCGTTCGATGCCCATCGGGTGTCGGATCGGGCGCACTTCGTCCTCCGCACGCACCGATGGAGGATGATCGAAATGTTCACCAGGCCAGGGCAGGCGCAGGTACAGGCGCCTTGCCGTATCCACCACCCTGATCGGCGTCGCCGCGGCGCTGGCCCTGTCGGCAACGGCGTCGGCGTCGTTCCCCGTCACGGTGCACGCCGCCAACGGCACCGTCAGGGTCGCGTCCCGCCCCACGGCGATCGTCTCGCTCTCGCCGACCGCGACCGAGATGCTCTACGCCATCGGCGCGGGCAGCCAGGTCAAGGCGGTCGACCTGAACTCCGACTACCCGCCCGGCGCACCGCACACCCAGCTCGACGGGAACAACCCGAACGTGGAGGCGATCGCCACCTACAAGCCCGACCTGGTCGTGGCGTCCGACGAGCCGACGAGCGTGGACACGCAACTCGGCGTGCTGGGGATCCCGGTGGTGAGCGATCCCGCTGCCGCCAACCTGTCGCAGGAGTACGCGCAGTTCGAGGAGCTCGGCAAGCTGACCGGACACGAGGCCCAGGCCCAGGCGGAGGTGGCCAAGGTCAAGAGCGAGGTCGCGCGCATCGTCGCCTCGGTCCACAAGCCCCCGCGCGGCGCGACCTACTACTACGAGCTCGACCAGACCTACTATTCGGCCACCTCGAGCACGTTCATCGGGCGCCTGCTCGGCCTGCTCGGCCTGCACAGCATCGCCGACGCCGCGAAGGGGGCCGCGGCCAGCGGCGGGTACCCGCAGTTGAGCGGCGAGTTCATCCTGAAGTCGAACCCGAGCTACATCCTGCTGGCGGACACGATCTGCTGCGGCCAGTCGGGCGCCACCGTGGCGCAGCGGCCCGGTTGGTCGGATCTCGCCGCCGTGAAAGACGGACGGGTGCTGGGTCTCAACGACGACATCGCCTCACGGTGGGGACCGCGCATCGTGGTCCTCCTCTCCGACGTCGCGGCCGAAATGAAGGCGCACCCGGTTGGTGGCAATTCCTCGTGACCGCCACGGCGCCGTCCCGCCCGCTGGAGCCGCCGGGCCTCTCGCTGCCGCAGCTGCGCGGGCCGGGCGTCCGCCACACCTGGCTCCCCATGGCGGTCGCGGCCGTCCTCCTGGTGGGAGTCTCCATGGTTGCGTTGTGCACCGGTCCGGTGGCGGTGCCACCCTCGCAGGTGGTCGGGACGCTGCTGGCGCATGTGCCGCTGCTCCACTTCCACACGAGCACCCCCGCCATCGACCAGGCCGTGGTGTGGCAGCTCCGCACACCCCGTGTCGTGCTCGCCGGCGTGGTCGGCGCCATGCTCGCCTCGGGCGGAGCCGCCTATCAGGGACTCTTCCGCAACCCGTTGGCGGACCCGTATCTCCTCGGGGTGGCCGCAGGCGCGGGGCTCGGGGCCACCATCGACATCGTCGAGGCGGGGGACTCTTCGGCGCTGCTGCCGGTCTTTGCCTTCGTCGGCGGCTCATTGGCCGTCGCCGCCACCTACCTCATCGGGGTGGCCGGGGGCCGACGGGCCTGGGGCCGCTCCATCGTCCTGGCCGGGGTGGCGGTGGCCGCCCTGCTCACCGCCATCCAGACCTACCTGCAGCAGCGTGACCAGGAGCAGATCCGCCAGATCTACAACTGGATCCTCGGCAGCTTCTCCGTGGCATCGTGGTCCGACGTGACCCTGATCCTCCCCTACGTCGTGCTCAGTGCGGCGGTGCTGCTGGCCCACCGGCGCATGCTCGACGTGCTGCGGGTCGGTGAGGAGGAGGCCGGCACGCTCGGGATCCACCCGGCCCGTACCCGGCTGATCGTGGTGGCGGCGGCCACGCTGGGCACCGCGGCCGCGGTGTCGGTGAGCGGCCTGATCGGCTTCGTCGGGATCATCGTGGCGCACACCGTGCGCCTGACCTCCGGGGCGAGCTACCGCATCATCCTGCCCGTGGCCATGGTCGGCGGTGCCGCCTTCCTGATCGGCACCGACCTGGTCGCACGGACCGTCCAGGCCCCCGCCGAGGTGCCGATCGGCGTGGTGACGGCCTGCATCGGTGCGCCATTCTTCCTCGTCGTGCTCGTCTCGCGCCGCGCCGGGCGCGGCGTCGGGGCGGGAGACTCCTGATGGCCCGGATCATCCGCCTGGCCGAACGGCGGGGACGCCGCGGCGTCCGGCCGCCCGAGGGCGGCGCCATGGTCGAGTTGCGCGCGCTGTCGGTGCGGTTCGGGGGGCGGCCCGCCGTCGACATGGTCACGGCGTCGGTCGGGCGGGGGGAGTGGGTCGGCCTCATCGGGGCGAACGGGGCCGGGAAGACGACCCTGCTGCGCGCGGTGGCCGGCTTGGTCGACCACGGCGGCGAGGTGCGCGTCGGCGGCAAGGCGACGGTCGCCATGACCCGGCGAGAACGGGGACGCTCGCTGGCGTACGTGCCCCAGTCGCCCGAGCTGCCCGCCGACATGTCCGTCTTCGACTACACCTTGCTCGGGAGGACGCCGCACATCGGCTACCTCGCCGTCGAGTCGGGCGAGGACGTCGCGCAGTGCGCCCGGCTCCTTGAGCGCATCGGACTGGCCGAGCTGGCGCAGCGCCATCTGTCGACGCTCTCGGGGGGTGAGCGCCAGCGGGTGGTGCTGGCGCGGGCGCTCGCGCAGGAGGCACCGGTGCTCCTCATGGACGAGCCGACGAGCGCGTTGGACCTGTCGCACCGGGTGGAGGCCCTCGAGATCGTCGACGAGCTGCGGCGCGAGTGGGGGTTGACCGTGGTCGAGCGCGCTGCACGACCTGACGCTGGCCGGCCAGTTCGCCGACCGGCTGCTCCTCATGGCGGGGGGATCGGTGGTTGCGTTCGGGACGCCGGCGGAGGTGCTGGACGAGGTGGTGCTCGAGCATGCGTTCGGGTGCGCCGTGCGTATCATCCAGACGGACGACGGCGAGCTGGTGATCGCGCCACGGCGGGCGTCGCGGCCGAGCGTGGGAAACGAGGAGGCGCGATGAGCGACCAAGCGGCCCGTCGCGTTCCGCTGCCCGTACCCGCCGTGCCGGCGGAGCGGAGGCGGGTCGACTCGGTGGTCGTCGTCAACACCGGCGACGGCAAGGGGAAGTCCACCGCGGCGTTCGGCGTGATGGGTCGGGCCTGGGCGAGGGGCTGGCGGGTCGGCGTCGTCCAGTTCATGAAGAGCGGCGACTGGAAGGTCGGCGAGCAGAAGCTGGCCCGCCATCTGGGCGTCGACTGGTGGACCCTGGGCGACGGCTTCACGTGGGAGTCGACCGATCTCGACGAGTCGGCGGCCAAGAACATCCACGCCTGGGGCGTCGCCCGGGCCAAGCTGGCGTCGGGGGACTACGAGCTCCTGGTCCTCGACGAGCTGACCTACGTCATCAACTACGGCTGGGTCTCGGCGGCGGAGGTCGTCGACGGGATCGTCGAGCGCGCGCCGAAGACCAACGTCGTGATCACCGGTCGGGACGCCCCTGCGGAACTGGTCGAGATCGCCGACACCGTCACGGAGATGAAGATGGTGAAGCACGCCTACGAGCGGGGCATCCGCGCCATGAAGGGCATCGAGTATTGAGCGCGTCCGAGCTGCACACGTTCGGCAGCTCCCGCCCTCTCCGCGTCCTGGCCCCGGGCCGCTCCTTCCCCCGCGCTGGCGGCGTTGGCCTGGCGGCTCGAGGCGCCGCAGCTGGCGGCGTCGACCGCCCCGGTGGGCGGCGGCATCGGCCGGCGCGACTGGGTGCTCAACGTGCAGGTGCCGCGGGACTACGCGCGCCGCGACGTCGCGACGCACATCGATGAGGTGCGCGATGCCCTGGGCCTGCGCGGCTGCGGGGTCGGGATGCTGACCGCGGCCGAGGTGGCAGCGGTGGCGGCCGCCGAGGATGCCGGCGTGCGGGTCGAGGCCACCGTCGGCCTGACGCGGCCCACGTGGGCCGCTGCACCCGACGAGGCGTGCGACGTCGCGGCGGGGACGATCAACGTCGTGGCCTTCGTTCCCGTCCGCCACACCGATGCGGCGCTGGCCAACCTGCTGTGCACCGTCACCGAGGCCAAGACCCAGGCGCTGCTCCACGGCGGTGTCGACGGGTCCGGCACCGCGTCGGACGCCGTGACGGTGCTCTGCCCGGCGCGGGGCGCGGCCGAACCCTTCGGGGGACCGCGTTCGCGGTACGGGGCCCGGGTCGCCCGCGCCGTGTACGCCGCCCTCCGCTCGAGGATGGCCGCACGGTGATCACGTTGGTGCTGGGGGGCACGCGCTCGGGGAAGTCGGCGGTGGCCGAGGAGCTGGCCGCCCGCCACGGCGTGCCCGTGACCTACGTGGCGACCATGGACCCGTCGGGCGACCCCGACCTCGAGGCGCGGGTGGCGACGCACCGCTGCCGCCGCGACCCGGCCTGGGTCACGGTCGATGCCGGCGACGACCTGCGAGGCCTGCTGGCGGAGGTGCAGGGGACGGTGCTCGTGGACTCGCTCGGCCCGTGGGTGGCCGCCGCGGGAGCAGCCGCCGACGGCGACGCGCTGTGTGCCGCGTTGCGCGGGCGAGCCGGCGACACGGTGGTGGTCTCCGACGAGGTCGGCCTGGCGGTGCACCCCTCGACCGAGCAGGGGCGCCGCTTCCAGGACGCGCTCGGTGCGGTGAACCACGCCGTGTCCGTCGCGGCCGACCGTGTCTATCTGGTCGTCGCCGGCCGTCCGCTCGCACTCCCGCCGGTCGGGCCGCCGCCGTGAGACGGGCGCTGTCCTTCCTGACCGTGCTGGGCCGGGCCGCCGAACCCAACGAGCGCACGCTCTCGTGGTTCCCGCTCGTCGGGATCGCCGTCGGCGCGATCGTCGGCACGTCGTGGTGGCTGGCCGGCCGTGTCTGGCCGGACGCCTTGGCGGCGGTGATCGCGGTGGCGGTCGACGCCGCGGTCACCGGCTGCCTCCATCTCGATGGTCTGGCCGACGCGGCCGACGGGTTGCTCCCCGCGGTGAGCCGGACCCGGCGGTTCGAGATCATGGCCGACCCCCGCGTCGGGGCCTTCGGCGCCGTGGCGCTCGTGCTCGTGCTGTCCCTGCGCGTCACGGCCCTGGCGGTGGCCGTGGCCCGGCCGCTGGTGCTCGTCGGCCTGTGGTGCGGGTCCCGCACCATGATGGGCGTGGTGGCGCGCTCCGTGCCGTACGCGCACGCGGACGGGGGCACTGCCTCGGCCTTCGTGGGCGCCCCCGGGGGGATGCACTCGGCCGCCTCCCGCTACGGGGTCGTCGCCTACGGCATGGGAGCGGCGTTGGCGTTCGCCGTGGTCGGTGCGGGGGGCCGTGGTGTCGTCGTCGATCGCTGCTGAGCTGGTGGCGATGCTCGCTGTCGTGTTCTTCTCGGTCCGCCGGATCGGCGGGTACACCGGTGACGTGTTGGGGGCGATGGGCGTCATCGGTGAGACCGTCGGCCTGCTCGCCCTGGCGGCCCGGTGAGGCGCCGCCGGTCCGTGCCGCGTCCGTTGGGGGCGGCCGCTGGGCTCGCCCTCGATCGCTGCCTGCCCGAGCCCCCGGGCACCGTCCACCCGGTCGCCCTCTTCGGGATCGTGATGACCGGGCTGGAGCGGCGCATCCACCGCGACGCCAGGGGAGCCGGCATCGTCCACGCCCTCGCCGGCCTCGCCCTGGGCCTGGCCGCCGGCGCCGTCGTGCGCTCGACCGCCTTGGCGACGTCGTCGGCCGTCGCCGGCCGCGCCCTGGCCGCTGCCGCCGGCGACGTGGGGAGGTCGCTCGGTGACGGCGACCTGGAGCGGGCACGCGCCCTGCTGCCGTCACTGGTCGGGCGCGATCCCGCAGGGCTCGGTCCCGACGAGATCGCCCGGGCCGTCGTGGAGTCGGTGGCGGAGAACACCGTGGACGCCGTCGTGGCGCCGGCCTTCTGGGGCGCGGTCGCCGGCGCTCCGGGCGCACTGGGCTACCGGGCCGCCAACACGCTCGACTCCATGGTGGGCCACCGCTCGACCCGCTACGCCAACTACGGCTGGGCGAGCGCCCGGCTCGACGACGCGCTGGCCTGGGTGCCGGCGCGCCTCACGGCAGCGCTGGTGGCCGTGGTCCGGCCCCGGTCGGCACGAGCGGTCTGGGTCGCGGTGCGCGACCAGGCCCCGGCGCATCCGTCCCCGAACGCGGGCGTGGCGGAAGCCGCGTTCGCCGCCGCGCTCGGCGTCCGGCTCGGGGGCGCCAACCGCTACGGCGATCGCGTCGAGGCGCGGGCGGCCCTCGGCACCGGGCGGCCGGTCGCCGCCGACGACATCGGTGCGGCGGTGCGGCTCTCGCGTGACGTCTGTGCCGCGCTGGCAGCGGGCCTCGCGTTGATCGGGGGCGCGCGTCTGGTGGTGGTGCGGTGACGGTGCCGCCCGCGGGCTGCCACGGTGGCGACGGCCGGGCGGTGGCTCGAGCGCTCGGGCTCGATCCCGACGCCGTGCTCGACCTCTCGCAGTCCCTCAACCCGTTGGCGCCGGACCCGGTCCCGGTGGTCGCCCGCCACCTGGGAGCGCTGCGGGCCTATCCGGACCCGGCCGACGCGACGACGGTGCTGGCCGAGGCCATGGGCGTCGATGCGGGGCACCTGTTGCTCACCAACGGCGGCGCCGAGGCGATCGCGCTCGTCGCCGCCGAGCTGGGTGGCCGGGTCGTGGAACCCGAATTCGGGTTGCATCCTCGCCGTGGCGGGGCACTGTGGCGCTCCAACCCGCACAGCCCGAGCGGCCTCCTGGCCGGAACGGACGAGATCGCCGACGTCTGGGACGAGGCCTTCTACCCGCTGGCCACGGGGAGATGGACGAGGGGCGGCGGCCGCGCCGTGGTGGGCTCCCTGACCAAGCTGCTGGCCTGTCCCGGCCTGCGCCTCGGCTACGTGCTGGGCGAGCCGGACCTGGTGGCCCGGTGCCGGGCACGCCAGCCGCAGTGGGCGGTGAGCGGTGTGGCGGCAGCCGCCCTGCCCGACCTGCTCGAGACGGTCGACCTGCCCGGCTGGTCTGCGGGCGTGGCGCGCCTGCGCCGGGCGCTCACCGATCTGCTGACGTCGTTCGGGCTGGGCGTCCGCCCCTCCGACGCCAACTGGGTCCTGGTCGATCACGGCGGCCTGCGTGACGTACTGGCGCCGCACGCCGTCGTGGTCCGCGACTGCTCCAGCTTCGGGCTGCCGGGCGTGACGCGCGTCGCGGTGCCCTCGGTGCCGGGACTCGAGCGTCTTGCCGTCGCGCTCGCCTCGGTCGCCCTCCCATGAGCTGGCAACGGCCCGTCCCGCTCGTCGGTGACGTCTCGTCGGCGCAGGCGCGGCGGGAGGCGCCACGCGCCTGGGCCTTCGACGAAGCGGATCGCGACGTGTTCTACGCGGTGGCACTCGGTCGGCGCGACATCCGGCGCTTCCGCCCCGACGACGTCGGGCCCGACGTGCTGGAGCGCATCCTCTCCGCCGCCCATGCCGCCCCGTCGGTGGGCCACTCCCAGCCGTGGCGCTTCGTGGTGGTGCGCGACCCGGCAACCCGCGATCGGGCCGCGCTGATGGCCGACCGGGAATGGCACCGGCAGGCGGGCACGTTCGCCGACCGCTCCGGGCGCCAGATGCTGGACCTGCAGCTGCACGGCATCCGGGAGGCGCCCGTCGGCATCGTCGTGTGCTGCGACCGGCGGACGGCCGCCCAGGGCGTACTCGGGCGGGCCACCTACGTCGACGCCGACCTGTGGTCGTGCGCCTGCGCCATAGAGAACCTGTGGCTGGCGGCCCGGGTCGAGGGTGTCGGCACCGGGTGGGTGACGCTCTTCCAGCCCCACGAGCTCGCATCACTTGTTGGCCTGCCCGATGGGGTCGAGACGTTGGGCTGGCTCTGCCTCGGCTGGCCCGACGAACGGCCGCCCGAGCCCGGGCTGGAGCGTGCCGGCTGGTCGTCGCGCCAGCCGCTGTCCGATGTCGTACTGTGGGAGCGCTGGCAGGAGAACGGCGCGCCGCCGCCATCGCACCTGCACGCCCCCGCGCCCGCATCGGTGGTCGGCGCGCGCGACGAGGCGGACACGCTGCTGACTCCGCCGGGCTCGCTGGGCGCGCTCGACCGCGCCGTCGACCGCCTGGCTGCGCTGGGCCTGGGACCGGAGGCACCGGCGACTTCTGTCATCGCGGCGGCGCGGCATCCCGTGACACGCCACGGCGTGTCGACCTACGACGACTCTGTCACCCGCGAGGTGCTCGTGGCCACTGTCGCGGGGGAGTCGCTCGGCGCCGTGGCGGCGCAGCTGGTCGGGGCGGAGGTCGTCGCGGTGGACGCGGGCGTTCCGGGCGACCCGGTCGCCGGGGCTGTCGAGTGCCGACCCAGGGCGCCGCAAGGCGACCTCGTCTCGTCCGACGCGCTGGCCGCGGACGACGCCGAACGTTTGGTGGCGGCCGGCCGCCACCTGGGCCGGGGCCTCGGCCGTCGACTCGTCACCCTCGGGGAGGTGGGCATCGGCAACACCACGGTCGCTTCGGCCCTCGTGGCGGCCCGGCTGGGACTGGAGGTGGATGACGTCGTCGGCCTGGGCGCCGGTGGCGACTCGTCAACGCTGGCGCGCAAGCGTGCGGCCGTCGAAGCCGCCCTGGAGAGGGCAGCGTCGACCCATGCCGACCTCGACGACCCGCTCGTCCTGCTCGCCGCGCTGGGCGGCGCGGAGATCGCCTATCTGACGGGCGTCCTGCTGGGCGCGGCCGAACAGGGTTCGGCGATCGTCCTCGATGGCCTCGTGACCTCCACCGCGGCGCTGCTCGCGGTCGCATTGGAGCCGGCGGTCGTGGCCCACCTCGTCGCCGGCCAGGAGAGCCGGGAGCAGTCGCACCGGTCGGTCAACGTGCACCTCGGCCTCGAGCCGCTGCTCGCACTGCGCCTGCGTGCCGGGGAGGGCGTCGGCGCGCTGCTGGCGCTGCAGCTCCTGCGGACGGCCGGCGGGCTCCGGGCCCGGACGGGAAGGGTCGCCGAGCGCTAGCGGCG
>CAVSLS010000027.1:0-8464 GCA_963728845.1 uncultured Acidimicrobiaceae bacterium | reverse complement strand
CGGGTCAGGTGCCGTAGGGGCGGGTGAGGACCTCCATGTTGTGACCCGACGGGTCCTCGAAGTAGAAGCCCCTCCCGTGGTCGTTGATGACGTTCGCCCGGGTGTGGCCGGGATCGGCCCAGTAGGGCAGCCCACGCTCGGTGACCCGGGCGAAGATGGCGTCGAATTCCTCCTCGGTCACGAGGAAGGCGTAGTGGGCGGGCTCGAAGGTGCCGGCCCGGTCCGAGTAGTCGAGGCTGACCCCGTTGGCCGTCTCGACGCACATGAACGGACCGAATGCCGATGGAGCGCCGAGGCCGAGGACGTCGGCCAGGAAGGTGGCAGACGCCGTCTTGTCATGCGCCTGGACGATCGTGTGGTTGAGCTGGACCGCCATGTTCTTCCTCCCCGGTGGCTCGGCTCCAGTATCCGCCCGGTCGGGCCGGACCGCCACCGCGTCCCGGAGTCCGGCCAGATCCGGGCGAAGGCCCCGGCCCACTGCGTACGGCCACCAGATACCCGGCGGCGCCGCACCCCGTTCGTTCCCTGACGCTGGTGTCAGGTTTCCGCTAAACTCGTGGCTATGGCACTGCCCAGGATCATCAGCGTCGACGACCATGTGGTCGAGCCGCCACACGTGTGGCAAACGTGGCTCCCAGAGAAATGGCGGGAGCGAGGACCCAGGGTCGAACGCAAGAAGTGGGGGTCGTTCAAGCACCTCTCGGGCGCCAAGTACGACATGGTGGAGGATCCCGAGGGCGAGTGGGGCGACGCCTGGTACTACGACGACGAGCTCATCTACGTGCACAAGAAGTTCGTGGCCATTCCGCAGGTCGCCACGACGGTGGACGACAAGGGTGAGATCAGCTTCGACCGATCCCAGATGACCATGACCGCCATCACGTACGACGACATGCGCAAGGGATGCTGGGACCGCGACGAGCGTGTCAAAGACCTCGCCATCAACTACACGGACGGCTCCTTACCCTTCCCGACGTTCCCCCGCTTCTGCGGGCAGACCTTCTACGAGGGCGACGACAAGGAGCTCGGCCTCGCCTGCGTCAAGGCGAACAACGACTGGATGATCGAGGAATGGTGCGAACCCTCGGGTGGCGTCAACATCCCGCTGTGCATCATTCCGCTCTGGGACGCCCACCTGGCGGCCGAGGAGACCAAGCGGGTCGCCGCAAAGGGCTGCCGGGCCATCGCGTTCAGTGAGATCCCGACCCGCCTCAAGCTCCCGTCCATCAACACCGACTACTGGGACCCGTTGTGGCAGGTCTGCAACGACCTGGGCGTCACCGTCTGCATGCACGTCGGGTCGTCGTCGTCCAACCCCGTCGCGTCACCAGACAGCCACAAGAGCGTCGGCTTGACGCTGGGTTTCAACAACGCCATGGCCTCCTTGGCCGACTGGCTCTTCTCGGGCAACCTGATGAGGTTCCCCAAGCTGAAGCTCGCCTACTCGGAGGGCCAGATCGGCTGGATCCCCTACGTTCTCGAGCGGGCCGACACGGTCTGGGAGCACCACGACTCGTGGACGCACGCCAAGGAGCGCATCCCGATGCCGCCCTCGACCCAGTATTACGGCCGCATCTTCGGGTGCTTCACGGCCGATCGCCACGGGCTGCGGTCGCTCGAGGAGGTGGGCGAGGACAACATCTGCTTCGAGACGGACTACCCGCACACCGACACGACGTGGCCGGACTCGGAGGCCTACATCGAGAAGCTCTGTGTCGGGCTCACGGACGAGCAGGCCTACAAGATCCTGCGCGGCAACGCCATCAAGATGTTGGAGCTCGATCGGGTCTAGCCCCGCTCCGTTGAGGAGTCAGTGGGTGTAGGCCTGCACCTCGGCGACTCCCATCGTGGTCACGGGGTAGCTGCCAGGGATCGGGACCGTATGCCATCCCGAGAGGCTGGCCAGCGCGACCATCAGGTTGATCATGATCTCGTAGGACTCGGCGGGGATGGGCACGCCGCTCGTCGTGGCCTCCAAGACCCCGTCGAAGTAGTACTTGATCGAGACGTTGGGGATGTACTCGACGCCGTAGGTGTGGTAGCCCGCGCTCATGTCCACGCCGACGTTGGCCATGTGCTGCACCTCGCCCGCGGGGGAGAAGTAGTCGTAGTGGATGAGCTGGTTCTGCGGACCCAGGCCGGGGTTCTCGAAGCCGCCCTCGAACCCATCGAGCTCGTTGCTCGAACCCGAGGTCGGAGGCATGAACCACAGCGAGGGCCACATGCCCGCCGTCGTGTCGGGCAACTTCATCTTCGCCTGCACGTACCACCCGGTCGAGGGCAGGGTGAACTTGCCCATCGTGTTGATGATGCCGCTGGTCCACGGATAGTTGCCTTCCTGCACGCCGGTCGTGTTCTGCTGGGCCGTGATGGTCAGCCCGTTGTCGACCGACAGCTGGGACGCGTTCAGGACGGCGCCGCCGGTCTGTCCGAGCCGCTGTTCTGTCCCGTGTACCCCGCTGGGAGCGTGCCGTGGTTGTTCCACACGACCCCCTGCGCACCCATGAGCGTGGTCCACTTGGAGTCCTCGAGCCTCGTACCGGAGAATTGGTCGTCGAAGATCAGTTGCTGGCTCGTGTAGCCGGCGGGAGCCGCCATGCCGCCGGACGGCGTGGGTGTGGTGGCGGGAGCCGACAGGTGCTGGTCCGAGGCGCCCGAGGGAGCCGGCGAGCCACCGTTGGAGTTCCGGTACAAGAGGAAACCTCCCAACAACAAGCCAGCGATACCCACAGCTCCGACAATCAGGCGAAACCAACGCCCGACCCAAGAGGAGGCGGGCCGTCGGACCCACGGCGGGCGCGGTCTAGAGGCCACGTGGCGCTTTCGGGCATGTTTGGGTCCGGTCTTGTATTCGATCGCGATCCCCCAACGCTAGGGACGCGTGCAGGCCTTCGCCAGTGCGCCCTGCACTGGACCGGTGCATCGCCGAACGACTCTCCGTTGTGCGTATGTTGATGAAGAGGGTCGCCGCTCGTCTCTATCAGTGCCGGAGTCGGAATTGCCACACTTGAGAGGCTTTCCGGAGAGCTGACTCGTCAGATACACCCGCCTCAGGGAAACGAGCGCCTCAGGGTGGCGCTTCGTCCAGAAGTAGGCGATTCGTCCATCAACGATCAGGTCCGGTCCCGGACAAGAGGCGGTGTCCACGCAAGGGAAGGCACAGCAAGGGTCACAGAGTGGAATCGACAGGTCGGCTAGCTGCACGTACACATTCTCGTCGCTGAGCTTCTCCTTGATGGCTGCGGCGAGCTCGTCATCATCGAAGCCAGCACGATCGAGCGCTGTGCCGACTGGACGACCTGGAGGAGAGCGCCATGTACATCATCCACCGGGCTGTAGAAGGTGCGGCGGTCAGCGGGGTAGCCGGGTGGGAAGGGAGCCACCGCATGCTGATCGAGCACCGAGAGGTTCGATAGCGGGTGTGGTCATCGGCTGTAGACCTGCACTTCAGCGATGTACATAGAGCCAGTCCCAACACCGCATGAGTGCCACCCGTTATTGCCCGATCCCGAGCAGGGTGCTCCCTGTGGTGTTATGAGCAACTGGTAGGGATAGCTCGTTGTTGCGTTGATACCCCAAGGATCCGATTGCAACTGCTGGAACACCTGTACCCCATTGACGTAGTAGGTCGCACTTACGCCCGGAATCCACTCCACCCCGTAGGTCGTCCAGTTCTGTCTCTGGTCGGGAATCTGCGCGTAGCTTTGCCTGAATCCAGGCCAATACGCATACCCGCCGCCGAAGTTGCCTTCCCATACCTGGTTGTATGGAACCGAGGTGTTGTTCTGGTCGATGACGCCGCCCTCGAACACATCTATCTCGGGAGCACCGTCAACCCAACCGGCCTGACCATACGGAGCCGAGTCGTCTGCGGGAGGAAACCAGATCGCAGGAAAGAAGCCGTTGGACGTGTCCGTCACCTTCGCCTTCACTTGGACGTAGAACCCGGTATTCGGGAAGGCGAAGAGAGTCTGGCCGGTGGCAGGGTTGGCGGTGTCAACCATCCCGTACACTCCACTGCCATTGTTCGTTAGCGTCAGCCCGTTGTTCACTACCACTCCACCCGCCGTGGTGGACTCTCCCCACGGGCCGGTGAGTAGTTGTCCCGGCACGGTGCTCCAATGGGAGGTATCGAGGCTGGTGCCAGAGAACTTGTCGTCAAGAATTGGCGCTGCGGAGTAGCCGCTGGGTGCTGCCATCACCGGCTGGCCGAATCCGGCTGTGCCCGAAGGCTGGGTGGTGGTTGTGGTAGTTGGCGCTGTGGGCGTAGTGGGCGTGGTCGTAGTGGCGTAGAGGGCACGCTCGAATTGAAGTTGCCGTCGCCCGCAAAGAGGGTGCCGTCGCTCGTGTTGAAGCTGCCGTCGCCCGAGTACGTCGCCTGTGCGGTGGCCGGCAGGCCTGACCCGGTCAGCGCGGACGTGACCTTGCACGTCGCGACGCCTCCCGACATCCGCACAGTGTCCGTCGGGAGGTCGTCGCACTCGACCGGGCCAGGAGAGCCGTCTATTGCGAAAGTCACCGATCCCGTCGGTGTTGCCGCGCTATCGGGCAGGCCGGTCACCTTCGCCCTGAATGTCAGGTTCGATCCCGCGAGCGTCACGACGGACAGCATCGTGCTCGAGTTGGCCTGAGGCTCGATGGTCGTCGGCAGCGTCTGCCCGGCCGGCGCAGCGGGGAGCGAGTCCCACACGACCGCGACCGGCGCCAGGGCCAAGCCGGCCACGAAAGCGGGGACGCTGCGACGGAAGAGCCGGAGCAGCTTGATGTGAGACGTCATTGGGTTTGAGCTGTTTCCTCCTGGAGAGCCCACCCGCGTTTTCTACAGCATTCGTAGTGACCCCGTAGTGATTCGGCGGCAAGATTCACCTGCACGTCACGAAAGCGCGCCCTTTTCATCACGCTGAGAGAAGGCCAACAGGTTCGCCTCGGCGCGGGTCGTCCCAAAGGCAGCCCGCCTGAGCAGGTGATACGGCGACGTTCCGATCTAGGCCCATACGGCCGGCGGACGTGTCCGGCGGACCAGAGTTCATGTGCCGCTTGGTGTTTGACCTGATCACAGGTCACGCGTTTTCGAGATCGTGGGCCCGAGCTGAGGTCGGCGAGTCGCTGGCGAGTCAGCTCCGAAGAGCGACAGTACTGGGGAAAGCCAGACCCAACAGCCCGAGGATTCAGCCGCGAGGCAGCTAGCGATAGACCTCGCGGGCGACGTAGCGCTTCAAGATGCGAATGACCTCGGGCTTGGTCTTGCCCTGCTTGACTCGGCGCTCGAAGTAGAGCTGGGTCTCCCTGTCGTGTGCGGATGTTTATCGACCTCGGGTTAGCACCTACCCGTGCGTGGCAAGCGCCAACCCCGAATCTGACCGTAGGAGACAGCGGGAAAGGGCCGTCCAGGGGGGACGGGGCAACCTGTTCGAGACTGGCTAGTGTCCCGATTCAGAGATTCGTATGCAATATCTGGCGAGGGACGCCAGGATCTGGTCCGCCGTCTTGACCCAGACGTAGGGGCGCGGGTCCTCGTTCCAGCTCTTGACCCAGTCCTTGATGTCGCGTTCGAGCTCGGGGACTGAGCGGTGGGCGCCGCGGTTGATCTTCTTGGTGGTCAACTCAGAGAACCACCGCTCGACGAGGTTGAGCCAGCTCGAGCCGGTGGGGACGAAGTGCAATTGGAATCTCGGGTGACGGGCCAGCCAGCGCTTGATGGCTGGGGTCTTGTGCGTGGCGTAGTTGTCGGCGATGAGGTGGATGTCGAGGTCGGCGGGGACCTCGTTGTCGATGCGCTCGAGGAACTTCTTGAACTCGATGGCCCGGTGTCGCTTGTGCAAGGAGGTGATGACGGTGCCGTCGAGGGTGGAAAGGGCGGCGAAGAGCGAGGTGGTGCCGTGACGGGTGTCGTCGTGGGACCTTCGTTCGGGCGTTCCGGGGAGCATGGGCAAGATGGGCTGGAAGCGGTTGAGCGCTTGGATCTGGGACTTCTCGTCGACGGCGAGCACGACGGCGTGCTCGGGCGGGTCCAGATAGAGCCCGACCACGTCTTTGACCTTTTCGATGAAGAGCGGGTCGGTGGAGAGCTTGAAGCTCTCGGCGCGCCAGGGCTGGAGACCGAAGGCACCCCAGATGCGCTGCACGCTGGTCGGCGAGATCCCGACGACCTCAGCCAACGAACGGGTCGACCAATGGGTGGCGTCTTTGGGCATCTCTTCGAGGGTCTTGACGATCACGTCTTCGACCACCTCGTCACTGATGGAGCGAGGCACCCCGGAGCGGTGCTCGTCGTTGAGGCCCTCGAGGCGCCGGGCCACGAAGCGGCTGCGCCACTTCCCGACGGTCGCGGGAGAAACCCCCAAGTCCTTGGCCACCTCGAGGTTCGATGCTCCCGACGCGCACGCCAGCACGAGGCGCGAGCGCTGGGCCAGACGCTGTGCGCTCTTGGGCCGACGCGCCCATCGCGCAAGGGTCGCCCGCTCGTCCTCGGTGAGCACCAGCTCGGCTTTGACCCTGCCTCGTCCTGCCATGGTTGCCTCCCATCGTCGCTGATGGAAGGACATAACGCGAGCCCGACACGCAAAATTCCCATATCACTACGAATCTCTGAATCGGGACACTAGGTGTGCGAGCCACTTCAGGTCCGGGCACCGGCACCGCCCGCCGCCTGATCCGTCCACCGCCTAGCCTGTCTGGCGTGGCCCACGATCTCGACGCCGTCCCCGTCGCGCCGAAGATCATCCTGTCCGCGCCGCCGCACGGCAAGAAGCCCAACGAGATGACCGAGGCCGAGATCGGTGAATGGGCCGACGCGATCTTCGATCAGTTTGAGAAGGAGCGCCCGACCGTTGAGGCGACACGTGCCCTAACTTACGAATCGGAAGGCGCAGGGCGAGCCATGACAGACAAGCGCATGCGACTCGACCTCGACGCCGTCCGCGCCGAAGCCGAGTCACGCATGACGCCCGAGGACGTGGAGCGCTACGGCGATGCGTTGTTCGCTGCGTCCCTGCACGAGCTGGGTGAGCCGGTGCCCGCTGAGCTAGAGGCGAAGGCCGCGGCGCAGCGGTGATGTCGTGACCAGAAAGACAGAATTTATAGAAGGCTTGCTCGCGGCAGGCATCCTGCTTGCGGCGTGCAGCTCTGGACCGTCCAGTTCGACGGCTACGGGTAGCTCTACAACTACAACCTCCACAACCACAACACTGCCTAGCAAGCCCCACGTTGGGGCCACGTTGAGTGTGACTGACCCCAGTGGGAACAAGCAAGCCGTGACCCTTGTCCGGATCATCAACCCGGCTACGCCCGGTCAGGTGAATACGCTGACAGCAGGGAACCAGCTCGTAGGTGTCGAGTTGAAGGTGACAAACACAGGTTCGACGACATTTTATCCGAATCCTGCCAATGCAACTACCGTCATCGACTCGCAGGGGCATGGCTACCGGGTCGATATATCCGACATCACCGGCTGTCCAGCAGTCCAAAATCTGATGCCTCTCGCGCCTGGGAAAAGGATGGACGGCTGCATCGCATTTCAGGTGCCTGCCGGAACCACAGTGGCCAAGGTGCAGTACCAGCCATTGTCGGCTGGTACGAGCGAGTCGCTCGAGTGGCAGGTTCCCTGACGGTGATGACAGCGCGATGACAGCGCCCAACCGGTTGCTCAGCCCGCCATCACACTTGAATGTCTGATTGGGTGAACGTTGCGGCGTTGGTGATTGCCGGACTGGCTCTATTGGCATCGGCGTACGCGGTCACGATGGGGGAGGTCAGAGCGCACCGCACACGGAGGCAGAAGCTGACGAGCGAGGGGCCCTCCTCGGCGTCGAGAGCTTCGCCAACACAGCGGCTACAAGAAGCTGTTGGCCTGGCTGAGCGACTTCGGCCCCATCGAGCGGGTCGGTGTCGAAGGAACGGGTTCTTATGGAGCGGGCCTGACCCGGCACCTCCAGGCCGAGCAGGTGCGCGTTGTCGAAGTCGATCGTCCGAACCGACAACGCCGCCGGCGCAAGGGCAAGTCAGATCCCGAAGACGCCATCTCAGCTGCTCGTGCGGCGCTCTCGGGAGACGCCGCCGGCGAGGCCAAGTCCAGGGACGGAAACGTCGAACTTGACGGCCAACCGCTGTTGGCCCACACCAAGGTCCGCCACGACAGGATCGACTCGACCGGATGCTTCACACTGCGTTACCGCTCGGGGTTCCATCACGTCAGCGTCGGCCCCGCGCACAAAGGCAAGCGGGTTCTGATCTTGGTGGCCGACCTCGACGTCCGGGTGTTCGACGACGACGGCGTGATGATCCGCCACATCGAGCTCGATCCCTCGGTCAACTTCCAAGGGAGGTCGCGGATTATCCTCTGAGGGTTCACGTGTCCCAGAAAATCCGCGACATCACAGGGTGGGCGGGGAGGGGGACTTGAACCCACGGCCTCAGCCGTTTGAAGGAAACGGCCGGCCGGCGACCGCGGGAAGTTCGGGAGATC
>CAVSLS010000026.1:0-272110 GCA_963728845.1 uncultured Acidimicrobiaceae bacterium | reverse complement strand
GGACGGCTCGGGCCGCTCCGCATCGCCGAGCTCGTCGGCGTAGGCCAGCCGCTGGCGCTTGGCGTCCGCCCGTCCGACATCCGCATCGCTAATGGCGGCCCGCCGTCGAGCGAGCCGTCGTGCAGCAGCTGGAGCCGCTTGGCGATGTGACCATCGTGTCGATGGCCACCAGCGCCGCCCCTCCGCATCGTCCTGCCGGAAGCCCAGGCCGTCAACATAAAGGAAGGCGACAGGCTTGCCGATCGTCATCGACCCGGCGAAGATTTACCTGTTCCGCAGGTCATGACGGGTCGGCCATCCGCCGACAATCGTGACAAACTATGGCGCATATAGGGAGGAAATGAGCATGAAGCTGAAAGCACTACTGACGTCCGGTCTCGCGACTGCGTGTCTCACGCTGGGCGTGAGCCGCGATGACGAGGCCCGGCGCTCGCCGAAGACGTGACGCTGAAAATGGCGGTGCCGGACTGGCCGCCGACCCACATCATGAAGGATCTGTTCGACAAGCAGCTACAAGCCGAAGTCCGGCAACAAGGTGACGCTCGACGTCGACTTCATCCCGTGGCCCGACTACTACACCCGCCTCAACGCCTCGCTGACCTCGGGCGAGAAGAAATACAATATGGCGGTGTCGGACAGCCAGTGGCTCGGCGCCTTCATCGAGGGCGGCTACTACCTCAACATCAACAAATACGTCGACGCGGACCCCGGCCTGCAGGCGGTGTTCAAGGACCTGCATCCGGCGGTGAAGGCGTCCTATTCGACGTACCCTTACAAATCCGACAAGCTCTACGGCTTCCCGCAGATGCCGGACCTCGTCGTCAACTACTACCGCAAGGACGTCTTCTGCGACCCAGACCGAGCAGAAGAATTTCATGGAGAAATACAAGTACAAGCTGCCTTGCACGCCCGAGGAGATGGACGAAATCACCTGGGACAACTACAGGGATTTCGGCGAGTTCTTCAAGCGCAAGAAGGGCGACATGCTGATGGGCAAGCCGCTCGATGACGATTTCTACGGCATCGAGTTCCAGGTCGGCAAAGGCTACGACTTCTTCACCACCTCAGCCTACGAGTTCCTCTGGCAGCACGGCGGCGACATCTGGGACGAGACGAAGCAGCCCAACGCGCACGCCGTCGGCGTCGTGAATTCGCCGATGCCGCGATCAAGTCGTTCGAGCATCTCCTCTCGCTTCGTGAAGTACATGCCGCCGGAAGGCACGACCGGCAACCTCGACATCTTCAAGACGGACGAACTGTTCCGCGCCGGCAAGGTGGCGAGCAACCTCGAATGGATCGGCTTCGCGGAAAGCTCGATCAATCCGGAGACGTCGAAGGTCGCAGACAAGGTCGCCTTCGCGCAGCTGCCGGGCCTCAAGACCGACAAAGGCGTCGTCCGCTGGTCGGTGATCGGCGGTCAGCCGTTCGTGCTGATGACCTGGAACACGGACCTGCAGAACAAGGAGGCGCTCGACTTCGTGAAGTGGTGGCTGTCGAAGGACACCCAGATCGCCTACGCCAAGGCCGGCGGTCAGAGCGCGCTCAAGTCGGTCTACACGGATCCGAGCTACGTGACGTTCCGGCCGTGGAACCGCACCTGGGCCGAGAGCCTCGACTGGCAGAAGGACTTCTGGCACATCCCCGAGTTCTTCGAGCTCCTGACCGAGCAGCAGGAAGAGTACACCAAGGCCGATCACCGGACAGCAGGACGCCAAGACGACCTTGGACAACATCGCCAACTTCGAGGAGAAGCTGCTGAAGGAAGACGGGCCGCATCAAGTAGAAGGCGTCCGCCATTCAATGAACGCGCGCCGCGCCAAGCGCGGCGCGCGTTTGAGCTGATCAAAGTCTTGTGGTCGACTCGTTCCGATTACTCGAACTCGGTGACGGGCGCCTCGACCGGCGAGCGCGATGACCACGACGACCGACGTTCCCGAAGCCGTGCCGCTCTCCCAGCGACTGGTCGCGCTGCGCTGGGACAATTGGCAGGGCGCGCTCATCGTTTTCGTCGTCGGGATGCGCGGCTGGCGATCGCGCTGGTGCCGCCGCAGATCTCCTTCTGGGTCTCGGCGGCGCTCGCCGCGCTTCTTCGCCGCGACGCTGATCGTCAACGCCTGGGGCCGCTACACCGGCGGCCTGCTGGTGACGCCCGGCGCTGGCGCTGCTGTTTCTGATGAACATCTTCCCGCTGTTGTGGTCGTTCGGGCTGTCGTTCTTCAGCTACCGAGCGCCAACCGCGCGAGGGCGCCGACCTGGGTCGGCCTCGAAAACTACGCCAAGGTTCTCAGCGACCCCGACGTCTGGGACCGGCTGCACAACACCATCATCATGGTCATCATGACCGTGTCGCTGCAGATGATCGTCGGCTTCCTGCTGGCGCTGCTGTTCTCGAAGCAGTTTCCGCTGCGGCGGTATCTGCTGATCCTCGTGCTGACGCCGATGATGCTGTCGTTCGTGGCGGTCGGCGCCTTCTTCCGCTACTACTACGATCCGACCTTCGGGCTTTTGTCGCAGGCGGTGCGGCTCTTCACCGGCCAGCCGTTCATCCTGATGAACTCGGTGTGGGGCTCGCGCATCGGCATCGTCTTCGCCGACGCGTGGATGTGGTCGCCGTTCGTCATGCTGCTCGTGCTCGCCGGGCTCGTCAGCGTTCCGAAATATCTCTACGAGGCGGCGGCCATCGACCGCGTCTCGCCCTGGCGGCAGTTCTGGTCGATCACCTTCCCCTACATCCGCGGTCTCATGCTGCTGGCGCTATTGTTCCGGACGATCGAGGCCTTCAAGCTGTTCGATCTCGTGTTCCTGTTGACCAATGGCGGCCCGGGCACCGCGACCGAGACGATCGCGCTCCGCGTCTATCGCATCGCCTTCGAAAACAACAAGACGAGCGAGTCGACCGCGCTCGCCTACATCCTGCTCTTCACCGTGATCGTGCTCACCAACCTCTATCTCTATTTCGCCAACCGGCGCGCGAAGGAGGCTGCCCCGCCTATGACCGACCGGCCGCAAACGCCCGCCGACGCTCCTCGCCGCGCGCCGGCCTCTCGTCAGGCTTCGAGCTTTCGCCGCGCCGCCTCCGGAGTCGGCGAGGCCGGGTGGGGGCGCACGCTCGTCGCCGCCATCGTCAGCTGTCATCTACTTCTTCCCGGTCTTCTGGATCATCCTCACCGCCTTCAAGACCTACGAGGACGTGCTGGCGGTGCCGGCGAAATTCTTCTTCACCCCGACGCTCGACAATTTCGCGCAGGTGTTCAGCCGCGCCTATTCCGCCGGCGGCCCCGTCCAGAACACCGGCTTCGCGCTTTATTTCTTCAACTCGCTGTTCATCTCGGGAGTGAGCGTCCTGCTCGCGCTCGCGATCGGCACGCTGGCCGCCTTCGGCTTCTCGCGCTATCCGCTGAAGGGCAACGACACCTATCTCTTCATGATCCTGACGACGCGGATGCTGCCGGCGATCGTGGTCATCATCCCGATTTTCATCATGTTCCGCGTCACCGGCCTCGCCGGCACCTACGCCGGCATCATCGCGCTCTACACGGTGTTCAACCTGCCGTTTGCGATCTGGATGATGAAGAGCTTCTTCGACGAATTGTCGCCCGACGTCGAGGACGCGGCGCGCATCGACGGCTCGTCCGACATCCGCGTCTTCTTCAAGATCTGCCTGCCGCAGGTGTTGGCAGGCCTCGCCGCGACCGCCGTGTTCGGCCTCATCCTCACCTGGAACGAATTTCTTGTTCGCGCTGCTCCTGTCCGGCGTCGAGACGCGCACCGTTCCCGTCGCCATGTCGCAGACCATCGGCGGCGACATCGGCGTGCGCTGGGGCCTTCTGGCGGCCATCGAGACGCTGTTCCTCATCCCCGTCATCATCGTCACCTTCGCGCTGCAGAACCAGCTTTTGCGCGGCGTCACCTTCGGCACCGTCAAGAGATAGCCCTCGATGTCGACGATCGAACTCAGGGGGGTCACCAAGCATTTCGGCGCCTTCACCGCGGTGAGGAATGTGCGACCTGTCCGTGGCGGCGGGGGAGGTCGTGTGCCTCTTGGGCCCTCCGGCTGCGGCAAGACGACGACCCTGCGCATCATTGCCGGCCTCGAGCGGGCGAGCAGCGGCGACGTCATCATCGCCGGCAGGCGCATGAACGATCTTGCGGCCGGACCAGCGCGACATCGCGATGGTGTTCCAGTTCTACGCGCTCTATCCGGCGCTGACCGTGCGGGAGAACATCATGTTCCCGCTTCATGTCGAGAAGCTGGACGCGAAAACCGCCGCGGCCAGCGCGTCGCGAGGGTCGCGCGCATGCTGCATCTCGAGTAGGTGCTCGACCGGCTGCCGAACCAGATTTCCGAAGGAGAGAAGCAACGCGTCGCGGTGGCGCGCGCCGTCGTGCGCGATCCCAACTGCTTTCTGTTCGACGAGCCCTTGAGCCGCCTCGACGTCGAGCTGCGCCAGACCATGCGCGGCCAGATCAAGACCGTGCTGACCGGCCTCTCCAAAGCGACCGTGATCGTCACGCACGATCAGCTCGAGGCCCTCACCATGGCGGACCGCATCGCCATCATGCGCGACGGCGTGATCGAGCAGATCGCCTCGCCGCACGAGGTGTTCGCGAAGCCGGCGACCGTTTTCGTGGCGAGCTTCATCGGAACGCCGCAGATGAACCTTCTGCATGCCCAGTTCGAAGGTGTCGAGGACGGCCGCGGTCGATTCAAAATCGATGGCCAGCCGATCCGCCTTCCCGTCGATCCGGCAGTGGCCAAACTGGCGGCAGGGCCAGGTCACCATTGGCATCCGGCCGAGAGCGCTCGTCCTCGATGGGGCGCCACCACCGACGCGATCGCCGGCCGCGCCGAGCTCATCGAACCCATGGGCGCGGAGACGCTCGTCCATGCGCGAACCTCGCTCGGCAGCGACATCCGGGTCGTCGTGCCGCGCGAGATCCGGGTGAAGGCCGGCGACGCGCTGAGCCTGCGCACGGATGCGCGCGAGACCCATGTATTCGATTATTCGGGAAAAGCGGTCCGCACATGAGCGACAAGACATCCGCCGCCTGACGAGACCGGCAGGGTTTGAGCGCCGCCGCGGCGGGCCGGCTCGAATGGGGCATCATCGGGCTCGGCATTGTCGCTCTCGCGCTCATCTTCCAGCCGTTCAGCCTTACGCTGTTCGGCGTCGGCTGCGCGCTGGTCGTCTTCGCCGGCCTCGCCAACAACCTGTTGCCGCTCTGCCAGCCCGGAACGGCGCTACGTTCGCTCGTCATTGCCGCGCTGATCGTGGCGCTCGCGTTCTTCGTGGTGATGCTGATTTCCATCGCTGCGGCGTATCTTTATGGGGTTTTTTTCGTGAATGCGATCGCGCCCGACACGAGCGAGCCTTTCTATCTCCAGCCCTTCGTCTGGGGCGTAGCCGCCATTGCTGTCGCGCTCGCCGCGCTTATCGCGGTTGCCGCTCTAGCGCTGCGAGGAAACACTGACGGATGCTCGACAAAGCAAAACAAGGGAGGAAGAAATGCTGCTGGGGTTCAATATGCTCCTTTGGTCGGACCCATAGACCGAGGAGCACTTTCCGCTCTTCGCCGAAATCAAGCGAGCGGGCTATGACGGCGTCGAGGTCCCGATCTTCGGCGGAGCCCCCGAACATTTCCGAAAGGTCGGGCGGCGCGCGACAACGGGCTCCGCGTGACCGCTGTCACCGTCATGCCGGACGCGGCGCATGACTGCATCAGCAGCGACCCGACCGTGCGCGCCGGCGGACTCAAGCATATCAAGTGGGCCATCGATTGCCTGTCGGCGGCGGGCGGCGAGGTTCTGTGCGGCCCGTTTCATCAGCCGCTCGGCATCTTCACCGGCGATCCGCCGACGCCGAGCGAGCGCGTCAATGTCGTGAACGTGCATAAGGACGCCGCCGCTTACGCCGCGCGACACAATATCAAGCTGTCCGTGGAGGCGCTCAACCGCTTCGAATGTTATGTGCTCAATACGGTCGACGACGCCGCCGAGGTCGTTCGCAAAGTCGGCGCGCCGAACTATGGCCTGCTCTACGACACGTTCCACGCCAATATCGAGGAGAAGGATCCCGTCGGGGTCATCGCGCCGAACCTTCGCTATATCAATCACGTGCATTTTTCCGAGAGCGATCGCGGGACTCCCGGAAAAGGCCACGTTCCTGGGCGGCGACCATCAAGGCTTTGAAGCGGGGCGGCTACGACGGCTGGTGCATGATCGAGCGTTCGGCCGGGCGCTGCCGGCGCTCGCAGCGGCGACCCGCGTCTGGCGCGACTTTTTCCCCACCGCGAGGAAGTCTACCAGTTCGGCGGCAAATTCCTGCGCGAGCAGTGGGCGAACGCCTGACGTGATTATCGTAGAGAGACGCCATGAAATCGATCAAGGGACCCGCAATCTTCCTCGTACGGCCTGGCAGTTCCCGGTGAGCCTCAAGATCACGTCGCTGCATTGACACCTGAGCCCAGCATAATGAGATAATCACCCCACTTCGGGCTGCGGCCGCCACACGTCGTGTTGGAAGCAAGGGCGGACTTGATCGCCTCGTGCGCGGGGAGTGAGATTGCTATTGGAGCAACCGTCAAACTCCAGGTGCGCCGACAGTTTGGCGGCGCTGCGTCGCCGCCAAAGCTCGCCGAGGCAGAACCGATGCGGCGGGCTCGTCGCAAAGTACAACCTCGCTGCTGTTCGAATACCGGCAGCGCCAGCGGGGTGCTACCGTGACGTGCATGGCGACGGACGCGAATTTGAGAGGCAATGACGCGAAGCTGAGATGCCTTTTGTTGAGCTTTTAGGAGCGCTTCATTGTCAGCACCCCTGCGCTGAACAGCGCAACGACCAGCAATACGCCCTGGACGATATATTGCCAGTAAGTCGGGACGCCCATGACCGAGAGGCCGTTGTTGATGACGCCGATCAGGAGCGCGCCGATAAGGGTGCCAAGGATGTGGATCTTGCCAGGTCTCAGCGTGGACGCGCCGATGCAGACCGCCGCGAAGGCGTTGAGGAGGTAGGTGTCGCCGACGCCCTGCGGACGGCCCGCCCCGAGCACGGCCGCTGCCATGAGCCCGCCGAGTCCCGCGCAAGCGGCGCAGACAGCGAGTGCAAAAGGCACATAGCGTTTCACCGCGATGCCGGACAAGCGCGAGGCTTCGGCGCTGCCGCCAATGGCGTAAGGTGACGGCCGAGTTGCGTGTGCTCAAGCAGGAGCCAGAGCAAAAGGCCGACCGCCAGCATGCGCGGCGCGCGCTCGGTCGTGATGCCCAAATTCGACGCAGAGGAGTTCATCGTCCTGGCCGCTCGGGAGCGGGCGGAGTTGACCTTCCTCGTGCCCACCTTGCTTGCGATGGTGCTCGAGGCGGCCGTAGGCGATCCGGCGCAGGGCGAGTTGCGCCCTCGCTGGCGAAAGCGCGCCTCCGCCCGTTTCAGCAGAGAGGGGGCGATGGGTGAGGCGCAAGAACGACATGCTGATCTCCGGCGGCTACAACGTTTATCCGCGCGAGGTCGAGGACATTCTGCTCTCCTGCGAGGGGGTCGTCGAGGCGGCGGTCGTCGGCCTGCCGGATGAGAAATGGGGTGACCGCGTCTACGCCGTCGTCGCTGGCCGCAACAGCCTCACAGTGGAAGCGGTCATGGCGCACGCGCGCGCGAAGCTCGCTACCTACAAGGGGCCCAAGGGAGTCGAAATCTGGCCCGAGTTGCCGAAGCCCTCGGCCAACAAGATTCTTCGCCGGGCAGTGCGCGACCGGATCCTGGAGCGCTCCGCGGAACCCATGGAGGGCGAGGAATGAACGAAACGCACCTCGTCATGCACGGCCTAGCAATCAAGAAGCACGCGACGCCGGAAGCCGTCGCCGGCATCCTTGGGCTTGACGTCGAGGAGGTGCGCGCGACGCTTCGCAAGCTCGTCGACTCCAAACGGATCGTCGAGGCGCAGGGAAAGTACCTGCTGTCTCCGGCCGCCCGATGGCCCTCGATTCCGACTACGCGCGCTTCTATGAGGACGTTCGCGCCAATGCTGCTTTCGTCACCGGTTACGAGGGCTTCGAGCGCCTGAACGCCTTACTCAAGGCGCTCGTCACCGAGTGGCAAACGATCGAGGTGCGCGGCCAGCGCGTGCCCAACGATCACAGCGACAAGCGCTACGACGAGCGTATCGTCGACCGGCTTGGCGAATTGCACGAGCGCGCGGAAACGGTGATCGAACAGCTCGCGAGCGCATTGCCGCGCTTTCGCATCTACGGCGCGAAGCTCGCCGAGGCGCTCGAAAAGGCGGAGGACGGCCAAATCGCCTGGGTGAGCGATGCGAGGATCGAGAGTTACCATACGCTGTGGTTCGAGCTGCACGAGGACCTTCTGCGCCTGATGCGGCGCGAACGGGAAGATTAGGGCCGCCGGCGATGACGATCCGCTTCGGCGAGTGGACGATCGGCCTCAACGGCGAGGGCGCGCCCGGCCGCGAGCTGATCGGGGGCAAGGCCTGGTCGGTCGCGCGCATGCAGGCGCTGGGCCTGACTGTGCCGCCCGCTTTCGTCGTGACGACACGAGCATGGGCAGCCTATCTCGCGGACAACTGCGCTCCAGCCGGCCTCGAAGACGAGATCGGCGCCGCAACCGGTTGGCTCGAGGGACAGACCGGCCGGCGCTTCGGTGCTCGCGCGCGCCCGCTCCTCGTCTCGGTGCGCTCCGGAGCGCCGGTGTCAATGCCCGGCATGATGGACACCGTCCTCAATCTCGGCATCAACGAAATCACCGAGGCCGCGCTTGCGGAGGAGTGCGGGGACGCGGACTTCGCCCGCAACACGCATCGCCGCTTCCTTGACCTTTACGCCCACATCGTGCTCAAGGCGGCGGCCGTTCATCTCGCCGACCGCGCCGATCCGAAGGCTTGGGCCGCGATCGCGGCCGCCGCCGGGGAGGAGGTCCCCGAAGACCCGCGCGAGCAGCTCCGTCGCGCCGTCCGCGCGGTGTTCGAGTCGTGGAACTCGCGCCGGGCCCGCCGCTATCGCCAGCACCACGACATTCCCGACGATCTCGGCACCGCCGTCACCGTCCAGGCCATGGTGTTCGGCAAGCCGGACGCGCGCTGGGCACGGGCGTCCCGTTCTCCCGCAATCCGCTCACCGGCGACGCTCAGCCATACGGCGAATATCTGCCGCGCGCGCAAGGCGAGGATGTCGTCTCCGGCAAGTTCACGCCGAAACCTCTCTCGGCGCTTGCCGACGACCTTCCGGAGGCGCAGGCAAAACCTCTCGCGGCGGCCAGGGCGCTGGAAAAGGCCGCCCGTGACGTGCAGGACATCGAATTCACCATCGAGCGAGGCAGGCTCTATTTCCTGCAAACGCGCGCGGCCAAGCTCGCCCCGCACGCCGCCGCGCATATCGCGGTCGACCTTGCGCGCGAAGGGCTCATCGACGAGGCCGAGGCGCTCAGGCGCGTCAGTCCCGATCAGGTGCGCCTGCTTTTGAGCCCGCACATCGCGGCGGCGGCGCTGCTTGAGGCCAAGGTTCTCGCAGCGGGTCAGAGCGCCTCGCCCGGCGTCGGCATCGGCTGCGTCGTCCGCGATTTGGCGGATGAGGCGGAACGCCGCGCCCAGGCCGGCGAATCTCATGATCCTCGCTTCGCGGGCCGCACCACCGAGCAGGGCGGCGGCCACCTCACACGCGGCGGTCGTCAGTCGCGCGCTCGGCCGTCCCTGCGTCGTCGGATGCGGCCTGGGGCGCCTCGAACGCCTGCTCGACAGGACCGTCACCGTCGACGGCGGGGCGGGCAAGATCTACGACGGCGCGCTCGAGATCGAGGCGCCGGACGAGACCGACCATGTCGCGCTCGCGACGCTTGCTCAATGGGCCGCGCAGCGCGCGCCGCTGCGTGTCGTTCCCTCTTCCGCGGCGGAGGCGAGCGAAGCCGTCGATTTCAGCGACGACGACGACGCCGCCGATCCGACGACGATCGGCGCCGCGCTTGCAAGACGGAAGGGCGTCCGCGGCGCGCGCGGCGGCGTCATCGCCTCGGACGAGGGCGTCAGGGCCGCGCTCGCGGCCGGACTCGAATTCATCGTCGCCGATCGTGTCCTGCCGCCGCTGCTCTCGGCGTTGCGCGCGCAGGCGGATATGGCGCCTCCGGTTACGACGGCGGCACGCACATGACCGAAATTAAGCCGCGGATATCGAGGCGATCATCGAGAGCTTCGACTCCTCGTCGTGGAGCGAGATGCGCCTCAAGATTTCCGGGCTCGAACTCTTCCTTGTCGAAAAACCCGTCCGCCCGCGCGCCCGCGGTGACGCACGCCGCGGCCCATGCCGCGCCGATCGCCGCGCCGCATGCCGACCCTGCGCCATTGCATTCGACGCATGCAACCGCCGCCCCCCATCTGACGCCGGCCCCGCATGCGGTCGGGGCGAAGGGCGGCGCATCGGACGTCCCCGAGTTCCTGGGTCGCCGTGCGCGCGCCCAATCTCGGCACCTTTTACCGTGCGCCGAAGCCCGGAGCGCCGCCATATGTGGCGGTCGGCCAGCGAGTCGAGCCGACGACGGAAGTCTGCCTTATCGAGGTGATGAAGCTCTTTACCTCTGTTCCCGCCGGCGTCGCCGGCGTCGTCAGGAAGGTGCTGGTGGAGGACGCCGAACTTGTCGATCGATCAGCCGCTGTTCCTGATCGAGCCGGACTAAAAGGCGTACCGGTGGCGCTGAAGCGCATCCTGATCGCCAATCGCGGCGAGATCGCGCTGAGGATCGTCAGAGCCGCACGCAACCGGGTCGAGACGGTTCTCGCTGCCTCCGCCGCCGATCGCGACGGCCTTGCGGCGCAAGAAGCCGACCGCGTCGTCGTCGTCGACTCCGCCGCCGCGCGCAACTCCTATCTCGACGCCGCGTCTCGTCATTCACGCGGCGCCAGGCGACGGGTTGTGACGGACTGCATCCCGGCTACGGGTTTCTTCCGAGCGCGTTGCTCGGCGCGGCTTTGCGAGGAGGAGGGTATCGTGTTTGTCGGCCCAACGGCGGCTCCGATTCAGGCCGTCGGCGACAAGCTGTCGCGCCGCCGGCTCGCGGAGACGGCCGGGAGTCCCGATGACGCCGGGAAGCGACAAGCTCGATTCCGCCGAGGACGATCGCTTTTCGGCACAGTCGGCTTTCCGGTGGTCACCAAGGCTTCGGCCGGCGGAGGGGGGCGAGGCATGGTGATCGCGCGCGACGCCAAGGAGCTCGGAGAGGGGGTTCGAGCGCGCCTGCCGAAGCCAAGGAGGCGTTCGGCGACGGCACGCTCTATGTCGAGCGCTACGTGGAGCGGGCGCGCCACGTCGAAGTCCAGATCTGGCTTCGGCGACGGCACGCGTTCTGCATTTCGGCGAGCGCGACTGTTCGCTTCAGCGCCGCTACCAGAAGATGGTCGAAGAGGCGCCGGCCGCCGCGCTCTGCCGACGGACGCGCGCGCGCCTGCATCGGGCGGCGGTCAATCTGCTCGGGTCGATCAACTACCGCAACGCGGGCACGGTCGAGTTCCTTTACGATGTCGAACGCGACGACTTCTCCTTCATGGAGGTCAATGCGCGCATCCAGGTCGAGCACCCGGTCTCCGAGATGATCGCCGGCGTCGACCTCGTTCGCATGCAGATCGAAATCGCCGGAGGCGAGCCGATCGGCGCTCGGCAGGAGGACGTCGCCCTCATGGCCACGCCATCGAGGCCCGGGTCATCGCCGAGGACTCCGGCGCAGGGTTTCCCGGCCGTCGCCGGGCCGCATCTCGCTATGGCGTCCGCCGCGCGGGGAGGGGGTGCGGCTCGACACGGCCATGTTCGAAGGGGCGACGATCCCGCCCTATTACGACAGCATGATCGCCAAACTCATCGTCCACGCTCAGGACCGGCCGACCGCCGTGACGCGTCTTCAACAAGCGCTCGCCGATTTCGCCGTCGAAGGCGTGGCGACAAACATCCCGTTTCTGCGAGCCCTGGCAAAACCGGCGCCCGCCATGTCTTCTCCTGACGATGCTGTTTAAGCGCGCGGACGCACCTGACCTCTTGATGGCCTGATCTGGCCGAAGACCGGCTGCGCCTCGATCGCCTGAGCCGCAATGGCGGCGGATCGACTTTCTTCCCCTGGGCTTTCACCCCGCGGGCAAGCCCCGGACCCCGTTCGCCCATTCCTCGCGAGGCAAGAAAGTCTCACCGCCGACATCCTCCGCTCGCTCCGGCCCGAGGCGGGTGCGGCGTCGATCGTCTTCGGCCTTCGATCGCCATCGAGGCCGCGGTGGTCGCGGGCTCGAAACAGCAAGGAGAAGTAACATGGCCAACATCGGTTCCTTCAAGAAGGTCCGGCCAGGACTTCCAAGGCGAGATCTTCACCCTGAGCCTGCAGGCCAAGGGCGTCCGCATCGTCGCCGAGACCAGCCGCTCCAACGACAACGCTCCGAGCCACCGCGTCTACGTGGGCCGGGCCGAGATCGGGGCCGCCTGGCCGAAGCGCTCCGAGGAGGGCCGCGACTATCTCTCGCTCAAGCTCGACGATCCGTAGCTTCAACGCGCCGATCTACGCCAACCTCTTCGACGACGAGGGCGGCGAAGGCTACACCCTGATCTGGTCCCGCGCCGCGCAAGAACGGCGACTGAGGCCACTCCGCCAAGCCCCGCCCGGCTCAGCCGGGCGGGGCGTTTCGCGTGCAGAGGATCGGCTAGCGCCGTGCCGAACGGCTCTCCTCCGAGGGAGACGGGCATTGGGTTCGCATTAACGCCGATCTGCGTCACGAGGCATGATCCTCGTCAGGACTCCAGTAATCAGCCCTTCTCGTCGTCTGGCATGACCAGTTCGACGTGGCTGACGCCCAGCGCGCTGAGCGAGCTCGTAGAGCGTAATCACAGTCGGATTGCGCCGACCGCGTTCCAGACTGCTGAGGTATTGCTGGCTGAACCCGGAGCGCGCTTCGACCTCCTCTTGCGTCAGGCCCTTCGCCCGACGCAAGCGAGCGAAATTCCGGCCCACCAGCTTGCGCATGTCCATGCGCAACGGGTCGCGCGTTTACATACTTTGAGTTTATGAACTATAGTATGTATATCAGGCGCCGAGAGACGCAGGGAGTTTGAAGCAGCGTTATCAAATCACCTGTCAGTCGCGCCTCGCAGTTCGGCCACAAGTGCACCTACGCTCGCGGGACACGAACGCCCAACGATCTCGATGGATTCACGTACGATGCAAACGCCACCGCTCGATCCACCTGTTGCCGACACGGCGCCGACGGACCGCGTTCTCACCGGTTACGACGAGGAGCATGTCGTCACCTACCTGCGGCTGCTCGACGCCGAAAAAGACGGCGCGGACTGGCAGGAAGTCGCGAAGATGGTGCTGCATATCGATCCCATGACTGAACCAGTCCGGGCCCGGCGCGCATGGGAAACCCATCTGGCGCGGGCCCGCTGGATGACCGAGAGCGGCTATCGCCACCTCCTGCGCGGCGGCGCCCCGCACTGAATCCTTCGGTTCGTTGCCGAGCCTGCAACGCTCGTTGCAAGGCGCGCGACTAGCGAATCCGCTGCACGGAAGTGAACTCCTCGTACTCACGCTGCCGGCGAGCACGCCGAATGGAGGAGCACGGTTCATGTCTCGTGCCGATTGGCGTTCGCCGGCAGCCTATGAAGACTGCGTTCGCTCGACGCCCCGGCGTTTGCCTGGGAATTTCTCAGCCGCAACCCAGCCTTCGAGCGCGACTGCAAGAACTCGAACTCGCGGCAAATAAGGTTCCCCTTAGCGCCGGCGAACTGACGAGTTTCGCGCAGCGCTGGGGGTTGCGATTTCGTGATTGCCCGAGCGCGGCGTCGACGCTCAGGCCACCCGCTGTGGACGGCGGCGAGCCTGCCGAGCGTGATCCCGATAGCTCGCCTCCCGCCGGATCTCGCCGTCCCGAAACTTCAGCCTGAGCCGCTCTCGCTCGAACCCGCGCTTGCCGAGGACGGACCGGAGCGGCTGATCGAACGGCAGCGCAGTCTGTTCCGCCTGCACATCCTCGAAGACGCGGGCGAGCAGGTGCCCTTGCGTCGTCCTGCCGCTCGATCAGGATGTTCGAGATCCGCGCCGACGGCCGCGCTCCGGCTGTGGCGCGGCTTAACCGGGCGCTCGCCGGAGCGCGACCCCGCAATGCTTCCCGCCGCGCGGCGCGATCGCCTGGCGCTCGCGCTGCGCGCGCTCGACGGTCGGCTGGAGAAGGCAAGCTATCGCGACATCGCCGAAGCCCTCTTCGGCGCCGGCCGGATGCCCGAGCGCGGCTGGAAAACTCACGACCTTCGCGATCGCACGGTGCGGCTCGTCCGCCTGGGCCACGCCATGATGCAGGGCGGCTATCGCGGCCTGCTGCTCTATCCCTTCCGCGGCCGAATCTGAGCGCTGAGTCGACCGGGGTGGCGATCTCGCCACCCCGCGACATCGCCATCCCCCTAACCGACCGCTCTCCGCCATCGTGATCCCCGACAGCCGCCGCCATTCGACGGCGCGCCCGCACGATCACGGAGATGTCCTATGTCAACCAATCTCGCAGGCTTCCCGCCGCGCTACCTGCGCACGCCTGAGGCCGCGCGTTTCGTCGGCCTCTCCATCCGCACGCTGGAGAAGCACCGCATCTACGGCACGGGGCCTCGCTATTCGAAGCTCGGCGGCCGCGTCGTCTACCGCCTCGAGGACCTGCAGGCGTGGGTCGACGCGGCGGTTAAGGCGTCGACATCCGATCCGGGCAAGTTCGTCGTGCTGCCCGCCCGGCGCCATACGCCGGCCGAGCTCGAGCAAGCCCGCCAGCCGCGCCGCTGACAGCGCCCATGCCCACGCGCAATCGCACACGATCCGAACGCGAGCAGCTCGAACTGTTTCGCGCGTTGCCCGGCGATCTCGCGCCCCGCGATGCGCAGGACCTCATGGCCTATCCGTTCTTCTCCCTCGCCAAGACCCATCGCGTGGCGCCGATCGACTATCCGGACGAACGACATCGCGATCCGCGTCGAGGCGGTGCCCGAGCACGGCATGGCGACCATCTGGGACGCCGACGTCCTGATCTGGGCCGCAAGCCAGATCGTCCACGCCCGTGACGCCGGCCTGCGCACCTCCCGGCTCATGGCGGCTTCGCCGTACGAGATTCTGACCTTCATCGGCCGCGGCGTCAGCGCACGGGACTACCATCGATTCAAGGCCGCGCTCGACCGGCTGCAGTCCACCACCGTCGCCACGTCGCTGCGCCAGATGAGCGAGCGGCGCATGCACCGCTTCTCCTGGATCAACGAATGGACCGAGCGCGCCGACGGGAACGGGCGCGCCGAGGGCATCGATCTCATCGTGCCGGATTGGTTCTACCGCGCCGTCCTCGACGAGGCGCTCGTGCTCACCATTGACCGCGAGTACTTCAAGCTGACCGGCGGTCTCGAGCGCTGGCTCTATCGCATTGCGCGCAAGCATGCCGGCAGGCAGCCTGCAGGCTGGCGGTTCGATTTTCGCCATCTCCACGGCAAGTCGGCGAGCCTTTCGTCGTTCAGGCGCTTCGCTTTTGAGCTGCGCGATCTCGCACGGCGGCAGCCTCTGCCTGGCTACCGGCTCAGCGTCGAACGCGACCGCGCTGGACGCGAGCTGCTGGTGTTCGTGGCCAGAGACTTATCCACAGGCGCCTGTGGACAAGCTGTGGAAAGCCTCGTGCTATCGGGAACGCCGAGGCTCGTGCTATCGGGAAGCGGACTATCGTGCTATCAGGAACACGAAGCGGCATTTTCCGACGCAATTTCAGTCGCTTGCGGCTTTCCTAACTTAGAATCGTAACTCCCAAGCACCCATGCCGGTCGCGGTGGGGCATCTTGAGGGACGCCTGCATGAGCCGGGCGATAAGCCTTGGCGGACTGCGGCGGCTCCGCCAAGCCCTGTTTACGCGGACAGGGCTTGGATGAGGGCGTGAGGTTGCGCGGTCAAGGTGTGGAGGATGTTCCAGCCCTGCTTGCGGGCGGTTGCGACGACCGAGCGCAAGGCGGCGAAGTCTGCCGCGCCTTTGAAGGTGCGGAAGGCGCCGGAGATCTTCATCTTGACCTTCATCATCCGCAGGGCCTGTTCGGCCAGATTGTTGGTGAAGGGGACGGTGAAGTCGTAAAGGAAGCGCAGGACGTCATCCTTATAGGTCTTCAGCCGCTCGAGGAGGTTGTGCCCGGGCCGGCGCTTGGTCCGTCCTCTTGCGCGGCGCTCGAGCGGCGGCAGGGAGCGATGGTAAGCGAGGCCGGCCCGGATGGCCTTCCAGTAGCGGGCCACGAAGCCCTCGATCACGGCGGGGGGCAGGGCGGTCGCGCCCTCTTCCCGCGCCGTTCGCACCGCCTCATTGGCCTCGACCAGCAGATCGCTCATGTCCTTCGCCCAAGGCTCTTCGTCGAGCTCAATCAGCGCCTTGAGCTCGCGCAGATGATGGGCGTTGCAGAAGGCGTGGGCGACGCCGGTCAGTCCGTAATAGGGCTTGAAATGATCGTGCACGACGACGCCGCCCTCGAGGCCTTGCGCGATGGCGCCGCGCTTCTCCGACACCCGATAGAAGGTCAGGGTCTCGGTCGAGACGGTGTGCAGCCATTGCCCCTTGCCGGCGACGCGAAAGCCAGTTTCGTCGAGATGGCGCACCGGCGCTTGCGCGGCAAGGACGCCGATGTGCGCCGCCACCCCCGCAAACGCCGCCGCCTTGCCCTTCACCCAGGTCGTAAGGCTGGCCGGGCAGAGATAAGGCGCGCCGAACAGGTCGTTCAACGTCTGGGCGACCCGGTCCTCGGGGATCAGCTGCTGGGCGTTGAGGTAGATCGCCGCCGCTCTGATCCGCTCGCCGTATTGGGCCGCCGCTCCGACGCCCGTGGGAAACTCGGCTTTCGTCTCGAAGCCGCAGGCCGCGCAGCAATAGATCGAGGCCTGGTGTTCGGTGACCTCGATCAGCTTCTCGGGCAGATCGAACACCTGCCGCTTCTCCGCCCCCGTCTGCATCGCCGCGGTGAGAGAGGCGCAGCAACGAAGGCAGACGCTCGCCGTATGCCGCTCGACCCGGTCGGGCGCCTCGACCTGTTTGAGCGTGTCGCCCTTGTGCCCGGCCTGCCCGCCGCTCTTCTTGCCGGAGCGCCCGCGAAGGCTGCCGGAAACGCGCGGCTTCTTCTTCAGCCCGTCGCTCGAAGGCGGCTTGGAGCTGTTCGAGCTGTCCAGCCCCACTCGTCGCCGAAGCTCGGCCACCTCGGCCCGAAGGGCAACGTTGTCAGCCTGCAGCGCCTCGTTCTCGTGCCGCAGCGCCTTGTTCTCGCCCCGCAAAACCCCGTTCTCGGCCCGCGACGCCTCGTTCCTGCGCTGCAGCCGAGCGACTTCGCCGCGCAACTGCGCAATGTCGCCTATGAGCGCGTCGATCGAGTCGCAAATCGCAGCGGGGCGGAGAACCATCTCCACCTTAACTCATGTTTCCGCCCCGCGCGTCTCCCACTATCGACGCGCCCGCCAATATTTCACGCCAACTGTTGCAAATCGGACTCACCCACCTTGGGAGTTACTTGAGAATCTAACGAAAGAATCTGACAATTCTGCTGTCTGTGGACCGGCCACTGGTTGTCGGCGGGCCGAGCTCCGCGAACCGAGGCAAGGTTTCGCGAGCGCGGAAACGAGTTTGCGTACCGAGGACGCAAACCTCGAAGCGAAGCAGTCGCAAAACGGCTCAACACCAGAGCCCTATCGTCGATCGACCTCCGCTTCATCGACAGCAATTCGTCGAGCCGGTCAGTACGCGAACTCCGAACACTCCGAAGCAAGTCCACAAAGCGGGAACCGACACGTCTCCGACAACTCGTTGGAACAACTCAAATCTGAGCAGGCGCGAAAGCGCGGATCTCAGAACACCGACACTCGTCATCACGCGCGGAGCGGCGAGCCATGATTGTCGCACGGGGCAATCAGAAGGGCCGCGCTGGCGAGACGACGTTCGCGCTCCATCTCGGCGGACAGACGGCTCGGCAAAGTAAGCGCCATCACGCTGTTCCACGCGGACCGCAGGGCTCGGCGCTGGTTTCACTCGAACAGCGCGCTGCCAAGCCCCAGGAGCGTCCGCTCGCCGTCATAGGCCTGACCCAAGCTACACTCCGTCGAGAGGCGCCCGAGCATGCGCTGCTCGCCGACCACATCATCATCGACGGCTCGCCTCTTGTCGCCGCCTTGCTGCGCACTGCGGCGCTGGCGGGTGCTCTGCGCTAGTTCCTTCGCTGCCTGCGCTGTTGGATAGCCGGGCCTCCACGGGCGCGTCGGGACAGGTCGCTGAGACGCGCGTGCTTCGTCCAGCTCACTTTGCGCGCTTCGTTCTCAAGCGGCGCCGAGGCATGCTCCCCCATCGCGGACGACGCCGCTCAAAGCCTCGGGCATCGTGACCCGCAGGCTTCTGCCTCACGCGTCGGCCAGCGGGTGATCTTCGCCAAGGCTGCGCGCTCCGCGCAGCTCGAGCAGCGCCGAACAGCCCCGCGACGGCCGAGCAGCACGCGAGAGCGCGGCGCTCGACCCGGAGATCGAAAGATCGGCGCAGCGACGGCGCAGGAGCGCAACAGCACCTTCGCTGCGCGTCCGAGCGACGCCGAAAGCCGAGCCGCCCGCGCCCGCATCCGACGCCGGCAGATGTGGGCGACCCGGCTCGGCATGGGCAGACCGGCCGGCGCTCCGCGACCGGAGCAGCGCCGCAGCCTTGCAGTCGGCCAGACCGTTGAGTCGTGGCCCGCGTGGGCCGCTCACGCGCGAATTCCCCGAGAGCAATGGAGGCCGTATGAGACCCGAACCGAACGCCGCATGCGCGCCTGAATGCGATGCTGGCCGTATGTTGACGCGGGTCGAACTAACCTGGCTCGAAGGCCGCATCGAACACTGGATCCGATTCGGCCATGAGGCCGGCGAGACGATCCTCGATCGCCGCCGTCGCGTCCTGCGCTTTGCGCCGAACAGCGTCTTCGCCTTCGTGCGCTGGGCGTCCAATGATTTCGGCACGGTCATCTCGCGCATCGACATCTTGCAAGCGGTCGACCACGGCGCTCCCTACCAGACGCTGCCGTTCGTCCGCCCGGGCGGCGACATTTTGCTGCGCATCAGCGGCTGGCCGAAGGTCGAGCGCGTGCTCCAGGCGATCGACGCCGTCGAAGCGATCGGCGTCGATCCTGCCGAGGCTGCCCCGGATCACTGGCACTGCCTCCACAACCGCCTCGTCGCCGGCGAGCCGCCGCGGCCTTACAGCCGCGAGCAGCATCGCGCGTGGCTCCTGCGCCGGAGGCTCAGGTCATGACTCGCTTCGGCTGGGCCATTTCCACCTGCACCGCCACGCTCGGCGTGGGGCTGTCGGCGTTCTTTCATCCGCTCCCACTGATCTGGAACCCCAGCGCGAGCGTGCCGATCGGCCTCTACGCAATGCGTCCGGCCAGCGCGTTGCAGGTTGGCGAGCTTGTGGCGGTGAGGCCGCCAGGCGCGCTCGCGAGCTTCCTCGACGAGCGCCATTACCTGCCGAAGGGCGCGCCCATGCTGAAGCGGATTCTCGTGCTTCCGGGCCAAACGATCTGCCGCGCCGATCGCGTCATCACCGTCGACGGGATCGCGATGGGTGACGCCCTCGATCGCGACAGCCGCGGCCGGCCGCTTCCGTCCTGGCAGGGATGCCAGCGCATCCCGGACGGCGACGTCTTCCTGATGAACCGGCAGTCCGCAGATTCCCTCGACGGCCGGTATTTCGGCCTCCTGCCTGTCACAGCCATCGTCGGCCGAGCCGATCCCCTCTGGACGCGCGAGGAGGACTGATCGTGCTCAAACACCGCCGATCGACTGAGCGCCTTGCGCCTCTCCATGGGCCGAACCCTTCCTCCTTCACGGCGTCGAATGTCGCTCGGCAGCGATCGCGCCTCGGCTTTCGACGCTCCATTGTATTCACCGTCGTCATTGCGATCGCCTCCACCATCTCCTGTGCCAGGCACGCGCACAACCAAAGGCGATCCAACGAACAACGCCGGTCCCTCGCGTTGCACGTGATTCGTTCGACCCGCCCTTCGGCGCGTTCGTCACTGAGGCTTCGCAGCGCTTCGGCGTTCCGGTGGCCTGGATACGCGCCGTCATGCGCGCGGAAAGCTTCGGCGCTGTGCACGCCATTTCGCCCAAGGGCGCGATGGGCTTGATGCAGATCATGCCGGCGACGTGGGCCGGTTTGCGCCAGCGCTATCGTCTTGGCGACGATCCCTATGACGCGCACGACAACATCATCGCCGGCGCGGCCTATCTGCGCGAGCTGCACGACCGCTATGGCGTTCCCGGCTTCCTCGCGGCCTACAATGCAGGTCCAGCGCGCTGGGAAGATCACCTCGCGACCGGCCGGCCGCTGCCGATGGAGACGCAGGCGTACCTTGCCCGCCTCGCTCCAGTTGTCGGCGGCAACGCGCCCGACGATGCGGTCCCGATGGCCTCCGTCGTCCGTCCATGGACCGAGGCGTCCCTGTTTGTCGCACGTTCGATCGGGTCGCTGATCGGCGGTCAACCTGCACGAAGCAGCAGTCGCAGCGCCCGACGAACGACCGTCGGCTTAAGGATTTGACAAGTTGAGAAGGTGTTCTTCCTGCTGCCCAACTCGACGACGATCCGGTTCGAGAGCCGCGATGCGCCGTTCTTCGTCGAGGCGGTGAAGAAGCTCGCTCCGAATGCTCAGGTTATCGTTCAGAACGGGCAGGGCGACCCGGCGCGCCAGCAGCGGCTGGTCGAGGACGCGATCGCTCAGGGCGCGAGCGTCATTCCTTCTGACCCGCAACTGACGCCAATCTCGCCGCCGGCGAACTCAAGGCCGCCAAGGCGGCTAAGGTTCCGGTGGTCCTCGATGATCACGACGCGATCGGCGGCAAGGCCGAGGCGCAGGGCAAGCGCGCCGCGGAAATGATCAAGGCGATGCCCGAGACTCCGGTCAAAGTCGCGCGCATCAAGGGAAACCAAGGCGAGTACGGCACCGGTCAGTACGAGAAGGGCCAGAACGAGTTCCTTCAGCCGTTGATCGACTCCGGCAAGGTCAAGGTCGTATGCGAGCAGTACACCCAGAACTGGGACCGCGCGTTCGCGCAATCTTTCGCCGAGGATTGCCTGACGCGGAACGGCGGAGACGTGGACGTCTTCATCGGAATGAACGATGGCACCACCGGCGGCGCGGTCGCCGCCTTGATCAACCAGGGCTTCAAGCCGGGCCGAGCTCGTCACCGGCGGTCAGGACGCGACGGTCGAGGCCCTCCGCTACATCGCGCAGGGCTGGCAGGACAACTTTATCCTGAAGGGGTCGACGCGATCGAAGTTCGCAACGACATCTCCGGTCGGGAATCTTCCGACGGAACGAAGGCCGAGGACCTGCGCGCCATTCTCGATGACGCCGGCCTGCGCCTCGCCTCGATCAATGCGCTGCAGCGCCTCAACGACTGGGATCGCGACGGGGAGGACGAGGCGGTGTCTCGTCCGCTACGCAGCAGCGTTCGGCGCGCCAGGCATTGTTCTGTGCCCGGTCGTCGACCTCGCCACGATGGACGAAGCGCAGCTCGACGAAATGCCCCGGCATTCGCTGCGCAAGTTACGGCCGATCCTGCTTGAACACGGCGTGACCGGTTATGTCGAGCCGCTGGGGATGCAGGGAAGCACGATGAAGCGGCAGGCGACCGCCGTCCCCCGTCAGCGACGTCGCCGGGTGGGACGCCTAGCGGATTTGTCACGACACGTTTCAGTTCTACCGTGCGGCGATAGGGAGATGTTCCCCGCGCGCATCGGCCTCGTTCATATCTCCGAGATCGACCGGACGGATCTGCCGCCCGCGAACTCGCCGAGCCGGATCGCGGCCTCGTTGAGGAAGGGGATCGCGTGGGAAACATCCATCAGCTCAAGGCGCTGACTGAAGGGGGGTACACAGGATATGTCTCTATCGAGCCCTTCAAGCCCACAGTCCAGCAGGACCCTGACCTCCGGCGAAACTGGCTGCATGCGTAGCCGATGTGCGAGCCGGAATGGGAGTTAATCAACAGGTTCGTCAGATATTTGCCGACGAATTCGCGTGGTCCCGCAATTTCTTTGCTCCGCCTCCTGCCTCGAACGGGTTGCTCATCGGGTTTCGGCGGACACTCAGCCTTTACTGCACGGCGGAAAATGCGGCAGGCATAAGCGACTGGCTGCTGATGTTCTCGACGAGCTGGCCATCGTTCTCCGTCCTCGCGACCACCGCGGCCCATTCGGGATCAGCGAGAAAAGCGCTCCAACGCTTCTCGCGCTCGGCGAGGCTGTCCCAGGCGAGCATGTAGGTGATCTCCTCGCTGCTCTTGCCGATCAGCGTCGTCCAAAACCCGGCCTGGCGGATGCCGTGCTTCTCCCAGATCCGCAGCGTCTCGTTCTTCGAACCGCGGACAGGAGCGCCGGCTTGCGCCCCGGCACACAACGATAAATTCGCAATTCCATGGGTCATACCTCCACGTGGCGCGCGCGTACAAAGGCGCCCTCGACATCTACCGTGACAAGGCAAGAGCCGGGGTTGAAGCGGTTCAGGATTGCCTCGAGCGTTTCCACAAAATGCATTACCATTTGCGCGACGCGGAGTTTAATACCGTTCTCGCGCAGGGTCTGATGGCCATCGGAAGAGTCGATGAAGGCATGGCGCTGATCGACGAAACGATCACGGGCATCGAGGAGAACGGAGAGCTCCTCGCTTTGCCAGAAGCGTTGCGTGTGAAGGGACGCCTTTTCTTGTCAATGCCGCGCCCCAACTCCGACGCCGCGGAAGAGTGCTTTACACGGTCACTCGAATTGAGCCGCCGCCAAGGCGCGCGTGCATGGGAGTTGCGCACCGCATCGATCTAGCCCAACTCTGGGCCCAGCGCGGTCGACCTGAGGATGGACGAACGCTGCTGCACCCGATCCTCGCGCAATTTGCGGAAGGACGAGACACCGCGGATCCGCGGGCGGCGGCAAGTTTGCTGGTGGAGTTGGGCAAGAATTCCAAGTAGTCGGTGCTATCGGCAATGCGACAAACGAAGTCACCGAATCCAGATCGACTTCAGAAGCCAAGGATTAAGCGCTCAATCGCATCGCCCATGCCATCGAGCAAAGCGAGATCGAGTGGGTTCACATGCGTCACGAGGAGGCGGGCGCTTTCGCGGCGGGCGCGGAAGGCCAGTTGACCGGCGAGCTCGTGGCATGGGCTGGTTCCTGCGGGCCCGGCGGCCTCCACTTCATCAATGGCCTCTATGAAGCCAATCGCAATCGCGCGCGCTTGTCCTGATCGCGACCCAGATTATCCGCCAGGATATCGGTTTCAGCTCGATCCAGGAAGTCGATTTCCACCAAGTGTACCGGGATTGCAGGGTCTTCTGCGAAACGGTCCTGACGCCGACGCAGGCCCGGCGGAAGACAGTCGCCCAGAAAGCCGTAGAAATACTCGAAGCCGAGACCCGTGGGCCAGTTCTCGAATGGGCCGGTCGGCGTGGTCTCCTCGGCCGGCGTGTTGTGCCATTTGCCCCAGGCGGCGGTGGCGTAGCCGTAATCCTTGAGCACCTCGGGCGCCAAGGCGCTGCTCCTTGGGATTTTTCCGGAATACCGTCCCAGTCGTTGGCGAACTCCGCGATCTGCCCGTTCCCGACCCGGTGGTGATTGCGGCCGGTAAGCAGCGAGGCCCGCGTCGGCGAGCACATGGCTGTGGTATGGAAGCGGTTGTAGGCAATTCCTTCGTTGACGATGCGGTCCATCGTCGGGGTTTCCACTTCGCCGCCGAACGTCGCCGGAAGGGCGGGACCCGCGTCGTCTATCAGAACGATCAGAATGTTCGGCGCGTCCGCAGGAAGCCGGCGCGGCGTCACCCGCTGTTTGTAGACCGACTCTTGCATCGTGCGCCCGGCAATGCTGGCCGAGGGCGTCGGCGGGAAAGGAAGGGACTCTTGCTTTTCCGGTTTGTCTTTCGGGTCAGCCATCCGTCCTCTCCCAGTCATTGCGCAAGGCGTCGCTGTCACTCAATCGGCGCCCGGATGATCCAGCCGCGATCCGCGCCGCGCGCGACCTGAGCTACGATTTGAACCTGCCGAGACATAGCGGCTGGTCATTGGCATCGTAAGACTGGGACGCCAATTCCGACATCAAGATGGCGGCGCTGACAAACATGACGAATAGGCGACCGTGTCCCGCCAGCCGAGCGCCACCATCAAGAAGCCGAGCCGCGACATCCACTGTTGCGATCCGAGCGACCGGGTTACGCCGTGAGCGCGTTCTTTCGCTTGGCACGAGTGTTGCAAGCCGGGTCGAGCTGACGCGTTCGAAGCTCCTTTTCAGGAACGCCCGCTCCTGGCGCAATGTTTCCGTCGCGGCTTCGACGGCTTTCGGGCTGACACCGAGCATTTGCGTTCGATAATTCACTCCCTACTGAAAGGCTGGGCGCGGACGCGTCCACGCTCGTGCGGGAGTGGGCCAGCTTTGTCCTTCAGGTCCTGCGCGAGCTCGTAGCTCGCGGCGATGTTCTGGATCGCGCGCTCCAAGGGCCGCTAGTTCACCCTGGAGAGATGAGTCGTCGTGACCGCGCTTCGTCGCGCAGGAACGCGACAAACCGGCCGACCGTTGCGTCCTCCAACTCCGGAAGCCACGTCAACACGATTTGAATTGATGCGTTCGGGTCATCGATCGGCTTGAACACCACCCCCGGAAACGCGGTCTTGGATTGGCTGGCGGTGGCGAAAGTGATGCCAAAACCCGCACCGACGAGCGCGAGCACGGATTGCTTGCTAGCAGCATGCGATCGGAACATCGCGCCCTCACCGAGAAAGGACGCGTACAACTCGCGAGCCGTCTGACTCTCCTCCCATCCCTGCACAAGGATGATCTCGCTGCGCAAAGCGTCCCAGTTGACGATTGGCTGCTCTGCAAGGGTATGCCCCGCGGGGACCGCTGCCAGCAGCCGATCCCAATAAAGCGGCACGCTCTCGGTATGAGGCCACACCGTATGGCGGAAGGTCAGAGCGACATCTAAGCGGCGCTCTTCCAGCGCCGCCGCAAGGTCCCGATCATTCATCTCCGAGACCACGAGCACGACGTTCGGGTGTTTTTCGCGCCAGTCGCCCAGCAGGCTGACGATAGGTTCGCCGATCGGAGGCAGCCGAACGCCCAGCTGGATTTCGCCCACGTCACCCGAACTGTTCTCAATCCCGGAACGTTTGACTGCATCGAGTTCAGCGAGAGCGCGCCTGACGTGAAGCATCACCGACTTCCCGCCTGCGGTGAGCCGAACTCCGGCATGGCCTCGCTCGAAAAGCGCCAAGCCGAGTTCGTCCTCGAGCCGACTGATTCGGCGGCTGATCGTCGAGGTATTGCAGCCGAGCGCCTTGGCTGCACGGGCAAAATTACCGGCGCTCGCCGAAGCCGCCAGGAACTCGAGGTCGCGGATCTCCATGATCTAGACACTCGGACATCCGCGCGCCAATGCTGCAGCTCGCCGCGTCTCCATTTCAACGGCTCCGCACCGGCACTCCTGGCCGAGCGAATAGCATCTGCCGACCGGTCTGCCAAGGCCTTGAGTCGAGCGCCGAGAACGAGCGCCGATTCCAATCAAACTGTCGCCTATCCGACATCGAATCATCCTCCAACGGCCAGTCGAGGCGATCGGCGCCATCGAGCGTGAAAGCGCAGCCGGTCCCTAACCCACATGGCTGACTTCGGCCGGCCCGCCCGCGCCGCGTCGGCGCCTTGCGGCGCCGCAATCGTCCGATCCCTGCCGCCTCTCGCGTTGGTCCCGATGCGACAGAGCGACTTCCGGCCTTTCGATCGCGACTGGCCGCAATTTGCCGCTATTGCTCGTCAGGAAGATTTCATGCGAACCGGGTTTTCGTTAACCAGTGTGTCCCCGCCCGGACATTTCACATTGGTTTACAATTTGACTCTCACAGGCCTTTGGCGTCCGTGCGATGGTTCTGGGCGCCATGGATGGATCACAGCACATTTTGGTCGTCGACGACGACAGGGAACTTCGCGCGCTCCTCTCGGACTTTCTCCAGCGCAGCGGCTATCGCGTGTCCGTTGCGCAGAACGGCGCCGCGATGATGCAGACGCTGGGAGCCGCACGGGTCGATCTCGTGATCCTCGACATCATGATGCCGGGCGAGGATGGCCTCAGTCTGTGCCGGCGGCTGCGGGTAGCCGGAACCATGCCCATTATCATGCTCACGGCGATGGGAACCGAAATCGAGCGTGTGGTCGGACTCGAGATGGGCGCCGACGACTATCTCGCGAAACCGTTCAGCACGCGGGAGCTGCTCGCCAGGATTCGCGCGGTGTTGCGCCGGTCGGCCATGCCCGCTCCGGGTTCAGCGGCCGGAACCGGCCGCGTCTTCGAGTTTGCGGGCTGGCGTCTTGACGTGACCCGGCGCCAGCTCCACTCGCCGGCAGGCGCCTTGGTTGACCTGCGCGCCGCCGAATTCGATCTGCTGCTCGCTCTCGTCGAACGACCGAGCCACGTTCTGACGCGCGACCAGCTGCTCGACCTGGCGCGGGGACGGGCCGCGACTGCATTCGATCGCAGCATCGACGTGCATATCAGCCGACTGCGGCATCGGATCGAAGTCGATCCGAAAGATCCGAAACTGATCAAGACCGTGCGCACCGGCGGGTATGTCTTTGCCGCCCCTGTCACATTGAACGGAGCGGCCTGGTGAGAGGATGGCGGGGCGGGAGCACCGCGACGACGATCACCCTTACGGTCGTGGTCGCGATGGCGCTCGGTTTCGGCCTTCAGCAAGTGGTCGCCCCCGGACTGCACTATCTCGGCCTTGCGAGGCACGAGACCGTTCAGCAAGGCGATGCGCGGGTTCTCCAGCAGCTCCCCGGCAGGATCGCCGGCCTGTTGGATGTCCTCGACGCGACGCCAGAGGCCCAGAGGCCGGCCGTCATCGCGGCGGCGCAACGTCCTCAGGTCCACGTTCGGATTCTTGACGCGCCCATCCCGAATTTGACTAACAAAGCCGATGCCGAACGCGAATGCTGCTCCGTCACCGGATTGAGGCGGTTCTAAGGGTCCCGCGTCCCGTTATCGTTGCCGATCGGGATAGCCCAGAGGACAAGCAAGCTGGCCCCGCCGCTGATCGCGCCGAGAGCGGCGTCTTCGATCGAGGCGGCCCTCTCGGATGGGCGTTGGCTGCTTTTCAGGAGCGACTTGAGCCCGCCGCCTGTCGATCCAGTTGCGACCAAGTTCTCGCGAGTCAAGCTTCGCCGCGTGGCTATCCCTTTCCATCCTGCTCGGCATACTGCTGTCGATGCTGGCCGCACGACGGCTCGTCAAACCGCTCTCCGAACTCGCAACAGCTGTGGAGCGAACCGGCGGCAGCGGCGATGCGCCCCCGATTCCCCGCGAGGACCACGGGAGGTGCGAGGAACGATCGAGGCCTTCAATCGCATGCAGGAGAGGTTGCGCCGTTTCAATGAGGATCGCACGCGCATGATCGCCGCGATGTCCCACGACCTTCGGACGCCGCTGACACGTCTGCGGCTTCGCGCGGAACTCGTCGAGGATCAGGACCAGCAGCAGAAGATGCTGCGCGATCTCGACATGATGGGGGATATGATCGAGTCCGTCCTCGCCCTTGCCCGGGATGACGCGAAGCGCGAGCCTCGTTCGCTGGTCGACTTGAGCGCGCTCGTCGAGGGAATCTGCGAAGACGCCTCTGACGCGGGTGAGCCGGTGACATTCTCGGGACCCCGGGGCGTCACGATTTCCTGCCGTCCGACAGCCCTGCGGCGCGCCATCTCCAACCTGGTCGACAACGCGGTCAAGTACGGGGGAAGCGCCGCCGTCAGCTTGAGCCCCGAAACCGAGCGCGTCGTCATAACTGTCGACGACGAGGGACCCGGAATACCACCGAGTGAACGCGAGAAGGTCTTCGAACCTTTCTACAGAATTGACAGCTCTCGCGACCCTGACACTGGTGGTGTCGGACTCGGTCTCTCCGTGACTCGTTCGATCATATGGGAGCATGGCGGAGAGATCAGCCTTGCCAGCCGCAAGGGCGGAGGCTTGAGCGTTCGGCTGGAGCTGCCTAGCGAACTCCGGGGCTGATTTCGTCGAACCAAGAGGAGGTCAGGTCGGGAGGTGACGTTCAAAAGCTCGACAAAGGCGCCCCTGTCGGTTGACGGCAGCATTCCATGCAAAACCGCGGCGTCCGCAGCTGTGCCCGAACCGACCGACACTCCTTTCTGGAGCCGATAGCGCGGTGGGTGCGTCTACTGACACCCTTGTATCGACTTTGCGGAAAGACACACGAGACGGAACCTACCCAGTGGCTTATCCCGTTGTCCCAGGTTCCTCTATCTGTAGGCCCTGCACTGGCCCTATGGGTTGAATTGGCGGCGGATCACCCGCTTTGGGCGCGCCGTCTTGGCGCATGCCGGCAGCCGTCTTCCTGCGGCGCGGGGTCTTCCTGACGGCGGTCTTTCCCTTCCGTGGATTCTCGCGTCCGGCTATGTCCCAATAGCTCACCGGTCTGCGACGCGAAGCAATGCCCAGCAGGGTTTCGAACGAGACATGGCGATAGAAGCGGCGATTGTAACGAAAGACGAATTCATTGAGATAGCTGTCCACGTGCTTGCGACGCAGGCCATGATACGTGCCGAGGCCCCATCGCTTCATGAGCGCGAAGACCCGATGAATCCAAGGCAACGCCACATGGCCCGCCATCTTGCCGACGACGCGCGGGTCATGACGGTAGCCGCTCAATGCCAAATAGGACGCATGGCCGTCGGTGAGGAGCGTCGCGCCCGCTTTCACATTGGCTTTGACGAAAGCTTGAATGGACGCAGCGGAATTGTCCTTGATCGCGGCGAGGCGGATGCGGCCGGAGCGCGTGTCGAGATATTTCGCGTGCTTGCGGCGCGGCTTGGCTTGGTTGGTATCGCGATCAATCACTTCAACCGCGCCGACGACGAGGATCTTGCCGACGACGCCAGGCTCGAAAAAGGCGTCGCCCTCCCGAAAGGGAATTTCCGCTTGATCGATCTCGACGACGCCTTCGAGAGGCTCCCGCATCGGGTCGATCATCGACCGCCGCAGCTTCTGAGCCAGCAGCCACGCGGTCTTGTAAGTCACCCCGAGCTGATCCTCGAGCTGCCGCGCCGACATGCCGTTGGAATGCGTCGCCATCAGATGCGCCGCCCAAAACCACGTTGTCAGCGGCAGCTTCGAACGATGCATCGCCGTGCCCGCGGTGATCGAGGTCTGGCGCGAGCAGTCGAGGCATTCATAAGTGTAAGCGCGGCATTTGAGCGCCGCCGCTCGCCCGCCGCCACAGGCGGGGCACACAAAGCCGCTCGGCCAGCGTCGCTCGAATAAGAACGCGGCGCAGCGCCCCTCGTCAGGGAAGGCTTGCTGGAACTCGGTAAGCGATCGCGCCCTCGCCAACGGCGGCCCCTTCGCCGCCTCTCGTGGCGACTCATGCCGTCGGGCATACCACATCTGCGCCTACCTGGGACAACGGGATAAGCCACCCTTCCCACCTGATCGTGTATCGGGTCCCACCCCTGAAACTTAGCCCAACGCCCTCTGTCGTGTTCGGCTTTACGATTTCTCGCGCTTACAGTGCGCTTACATTTTCGGCAAAACTCCCGTCTGTAAGCAAAAACCCGACCCGATCGACGAAGCCTCAAATTTCATTGAATGAAATCTTGGAGCGGGCGAAGGGATTCGAACCCTCGACCCCAACCTTGGCAAGGTTGTGCTCTACCCCTGAGCTACACCCGCATCCGCGAGCGGCGTCGCCGCTTCGCGCGCGCTTATGACGCAAGGCGATCCGGATTGCAACATCTTGTTTTCGAAAGAACGGCTTGAATATCGGAAGCGGACCCGGCGAGACACGCTAGCGTGATTTGTCAAACGGGTCCTCCCATGTCATGCGGGAGCTGATCGAGTTGCCTGATGAATGAAGCCGTCAGACCGGAGGTGGCCGAGCGCGCCCGTCCGGCCCATCCGGGGGCGCCCGCGCCCGAAACGAAGCCGCCGCCCGCGGCAACGCCCCGAAGCCGCAGGCTCCTCGGGCGGCTGACGCTGGTCGCTGCGCTCGCCGCCGCGGCGCTTTTCGCTTGGCAGAAGATCGAAAACATTGCGACCCCAACCAGCGAGGGCGTCAATTCCGGCCATTCCGGTCCGCCTCCGCAGACCGTGCGCGTCGCGCCGGTCGCGCTCGGCGACATGCCGATCACCCTCGACGAGCTCGGAACGGTCACGCCGTACGAAACGGTGACCATCAAGACCCAGATCGCTAACAGACTGACGGAAGTCGGCTTTGCCGAGGGCCAGATCGTGAAGAAGGGCGATTTCCTCGCCCAGATCGATCCGCTGCCCTACCAGGCCGCGCTCGCCCAGGCGAAGGGTCAGCTCGCCAAGGATCAGGCCTTGCTCGCCCAGGCGCAGGGCGATCTTAGCCGCTACGAGACGCTCAGCAAGCAAGATTTGATCTCGAAGCAGCAGGTCGTCGACCAGCAGATGCTGGTCCAGCAGGACAAGGCCGCCATTCAGACCGACCAGGCGCAGGTGCAGACGGCGCAGGTCAACCTCGATTACACCCACATTGTCTCGCCGGTCACCGGCCGGGTGGGCTTGCGCCTGGTCGATCCGGGCAACTATGTGCAGCCGTCCGATCCAACGGGCATCGTCGTCATCACGCAGATCGACCCGATCAGCGTCGTGTTCCCGACCGCCGAGGACGACCTGCCGCGGATCGCGGCGCGGCTCAGGTCCGGCGCCACGCTGAAAGTGACCGTGTACGATCGCGCCAACGTCAACGAGCTCGCGACGGGCACGCTGAGCACCTACGACAGCCAGATCGACCCCACCACCGGCACGATCAAGATGCGGGCGAACTTCGCCAACCCAAACGGAGTCCTGTTCCCGCAACAGTTCGTCAACGTCCGTCTGCTCGTCGACACGTTGAAGGGCGTCGTGCTCGCGCCGAACGCGGCCGTTCAACTGGGCCCGTCCGGCAATTTCGTTTACCTGCTCAACGACGGTGGGACGGTTTCCAAACGCGACGTCGTCATCGGACCGGCCAACGGCAAGGCGACGACCATCACGAAAGGCCTCGCCGCCGGCGACAAGGTGGTCATCGACGGCATCGACCGGCTGCGCGACGGCGCCAAGGTGAGGGTGGCGGGCGACGCGACCGCGGACGCAGCCGAAGGGTCGCCGCAAGACCAATCGCCGCGGCGTCATTACAACGGCGCGGGCGGGGGCGAAAGCGGAGGCGCCGAGGGTCATCGCCACCGCCACGGTTGGGGCGGTCAGGAAGGCGGCGGCGGTTCGTCGGCTCAAAGAGGGTCTGCCTCTCAAAGCGCGACGACGCAATGAGCGCCTGACCGCCGGAGACGCGCTGGTGAACCCTTCACGCCTCTTCATCGACCGGCCGGTCGCGACCAGCCTGATGATGATCGCGATCCTGCTCGTCGGCCTCGCCGCCTTTCGCTTCCTGCCGCTCTCGGCTCTGCCGGAGGTCGACTACCCGACCATACAGGTCCAGACCTTCTATCCGGGAGCGAGTCCGGAGGTGATGACCTCGGCCGTCACCGCGCCGCTCGAGCGCCAGTTCGGCCAGATGGCGAGCCTCGGTCAGATGATGTCGGCGAGCTCCGCCGGCGCGTCGGTCATCACGCTGCGCTTCGGCCTCGATATCGGCCTCGACGTCGCCGAGCAGGAGGTCCAGCAGGCGATCAACGCGGCCGGCAACCTGTTGCCCGCCGATCTGCCGGCCCCGCCGATCTACGCCAAGGTCAATCCGGCCGACGCGCCCATCCTGACGCTCGGCGTCGCCTCCGACACAATGAAATTGACCGATGTGGAGGATCTGATCGAGAACCGGCTCGCGCCGAAACTTTCCGAGCTTCCGGGCGTCGAACTCGTCACGATCTCCGGCGGCCACCGGCCGGCGGTGCGCATCCACGCCAATCCGCTCGCGCTCGCCGCCTATGGGATCAATCTCGACGATCTGCGCACCACGATCGCCAATCTCAACGTCAATGAGCCGAAAGGCAACTTCGACGGGCCGGCGCAGGCTTCGTCCATCAACGCCAACGATCAGATTCATGAGCCGAAGGACTATCTCAATTCGGTCGTTGCCTACCGCAACGGCGATCCGGTTCTGCTCTCGGACGTCGCGACGGTCGAGATCGGCCCGGAGAACGGCCTCCTGTCGGCCTGGATGAACACGACGCCTGCGCTGATCGTCAACATCCAGCGCCAGCCGGGCGCGAATGTCATTCAGGTCGTCGACCGGATCAAGGCGGTGCTGCCGGCGCTGAGCGCAAGTCTTCCGGCGGGCGTGACGGTCAAGCCCCTGACCGACCGCACCACGACCATTCGCGCCTCCGTGAGCGATGTCGAATTCGAGCTGACGCTCGCCGTCGCGCTCGTGGTGATGGTGATCTTTTCCTTCCTGCGCAACCTTCCGGCGACGATCATCCCGAGCCTCTCGGTGCCCCTTTCGCTCGTGGGCGCGCTCGCCATCATGTATCAGTTCGGCTTCAGCCTCGACAATCTGTCGCTGATGGCGCTGACGATCGCGACCGGCTTCGTCGTCGACGACGCGATCGTGGTGATCGAGAACATCGCGCGCTATCTGGAAGCGGGCGACAGCCCCTATGAGGCGGCGGTCAAGGGATCTGCGCAGATCGGCTTCACCATCATCTCGCTGACCGTGTCGCTGATTGCGGTCTTGATTCCGCTGCTGTTCATGGGCGACGTGGTCGGGCGGCTGTTCCATGAGTTCGCGATCACCCTCGCCGCCACCATTGTCATCTCCGCCTTCGTCTCGCTGACGCTCGTGCCGATGCTCTGCGCGAAGCTTCTGCGCCCGACAGGCGGCCACGAGGCCAGCGGCGGCCGCTTCTTCCAGGCGCTGACTCACTTGTACTCCCGGACGCTGACGATCGTGCTCGACCATCAGGGAATCACGCTCCTCGTCGCGCTCGGCACCTTCCTTCTGACCGGCTACCTCTATGCGACGATCCCGAAGGGTTTTTTCCCGATCCAGGACACGGGCGTCATCCAGGGCGTGACGCAGGCGGCCGAGGACATTTCGTTCGACCAAATGGCGGCCCACCAGCAGGCCGTTGGGCGCGCCATTCTCGCCGATCCGGACATCGAAAGCCTCTCCTCGTTCATCGGCGTCGATGGTTCAAACGTCACCCTGAACTCTGGGCGCTTTCTCATCAATCTGAAGCCCCATGCGCAGCGCAAGGCGAGTGCGAGCGAGATCGTCCGGCGGCTGCAGCGGGAGACGGCGGGGGTTGCGGGCATCTCGCTGTTCATGCAGCCGGTGCAGGATCTCTCGATCGACACGGCGGTCAGCGCCACCCAGTACCAGTTCACCCTCGAAAACGCAGACCTGGCGACGCTGCAGGAATGGACGCCGAAAGTGCTCGAGCGCCTCGCCCAGATTCCGTCGATCGTCGACGTCGCCAGCGACCTGCAGCCGAACGGGCGTTCAGTCCTGGTCGATTTGGACCGAGCTCAGGCCGCGCGCTTCGGTATCACGCCGGCGATCGTCGACAACGCGCTCTATGACGCCTACGGGCAGCGCATCATTTCCACGATTTTCACCGAGTCCAACCAGTACCGGGTCATTCTCGACATCGACCCGAAGATGGCGCGTTCGCTCCGATCGCTTGACTCCCTCTATATGCCTTCCGCGGCGTCGACCACCGGACAGACGCCGCTAAGCTCGGTCGCGAACTTTATCGTCAAGACGTCTCCGCTGCAGATTTCGCACCTGAAGCAGTTTCCGGTGACGACCATCTCGTTCAACCTGGCGCCCGGCGCCTCGCTCGGCGAGGCGGAGACCGCGATCGACACGGCGCTCGCCGACATCGGTCTGCCGCCGAGTTTCGCGGTCGCCTATCAGGGCTCGGCGCAGGCGTTCCAGTCGGCGCTCACGAACGAGGTGTTCCTGCTCGGCGCGGCGATTGCGACGATGTATATCGTACTCGGCGTGCTCTATGAGAGCTTCATCCATCCGATCACGATCCTGACGACGCTGCCCTCCGCAGGCATCGGCGCGCTCCTGACGCTGAACGCGGCAGGCGCCGGTCTCGACATCATCGGCGTCATCGGGATCGTCCTCCTGATCGGCATCGTCAAGAAGAACGCGATCATGATGATCGACTTCGCGCTCGACGCTCAGCGGCAGCAAGGGTTGCCGGCGCGCGAGGCGATCTTTCAGGCCTGCCTGCTGCGTCTCAGGCCTATCTTGATGACCACGGTCGCGGCGATTTTCGGCGCGTTGCCGCTCATGTTGGGTTCGGGGGTCGGATCGGAGCTGCGTCATCCGCTCGGACTGGCGATCGTGGGCGACTCGCCTTCAGCCAAGTGCTGACGCTCTACACGACGCCGGTGATCTATCTCTTCTTCGAGCGGCTCGGCGAGCGGTTCGGTCTCGGCGCCGCTCCGGCGGCCGCAGCGGAATCAACGTGAAGAACCGCTTCTCCGAGCTGTTCATCCGGCGGCCGGTCGCGACCACGCTCTTGACGATCGGCATCATCTTCGCGGGCCTGCTCGGCTATTGGCAGCTGCCGGTCTCGCCGCTGCCGCAGGTCGATTTCCCGATCATCTCCGTCCAGGCCAACATGCCCGGGGCCAGCCCGGACACCATGGCGACGACGGTCGCCGCACCGCTCGAGCGCCATCTCGGCCAGATCGCCGACGTCAACGAGATGACGTCGCAGAGCACGCTCGGCACGATGCACATCACGTTGCAGTTCGGGCTCGATCGCAACATCGACGGAGCGGCGCGCGACGTCCAGGCGGGGATCGTCGCCGCGCGCGTCGATCTGCCGACCAGCCTGCGGCAGAACCCGACCTACCACAAGGTCAACCCCGCGGACGCGCCGATCATGATCATTGCGTTGACCTCGCCAACGCATACGGCGGGCCAGCTCTATGATCTCGCGTCGAACGTCCTCCAGCAAAGCCTGTCGCAATTGCCGGGGATCGGCGAGGTGGACGTCTGGGGTCCGCGCTGCCCGCGGTGCGCATCGAGATCAACCCGACGGCGGTCTTTCATTACGGCATCGGGCTCGAGGATATCCGCGCGGCGCTCGCATCCGCCAACGCCAACAGCCCCAAGGGGGCGATCGAGGACGACAACGCCCACTATCAACTCTACGCCAATGATCAGGCGACGAAGGCGGCCCAGTACCGCGATCTCGTCATCGCCTATCGCAACGGCGCCGCGGTCAAGCTGTCCGACGTTGCCGAGGTGATTGATTCCGTCGAGGACCTGCGGAACGCTGGTCTTGTCGACGGCAAGCCGGGCATCGTCGTTTCGCTGTTGCGCCAGCCGGGCGCGAACATCATCACCACCGTCGACAACGTGCGGGCCGAGCTGCCTCGCCTCGCCGCCTCTCTGCCGGGCGACGTCAATCTGACTGTCGCGCTCGACCGGTCCAAGACCATTCGGCAAACGCTGGCCGACACCCAAAAGACGCTGGTCATCGCTATTGCATTGGTGGTGCTGGTGGTGTTCGCGTTCCTGCGCAGCATCCGAGCCGCGGCGATTCCGAGCGTCGCGGTGCCGACCTCGATCATCGGCTCGTTCGGCGCGATGTATCTGCTCGGCTTCAGCCTCGACAATTTGTCGCTGATGGCGCTGATCATTTCCACCGGGTTCGTCGTCGACGACGCGATCGTCGTCCTCGAAAACATTTCGCGCTACCTCGAACAGGGCATGCCGCGCCTCCAGGCGGCGGTAAAGGGCGCAAGCGAGGTCGGCTTCACCGTGCTCTCGATCAGCCTGTCCCTGATCGCAGTGTTCGCCCCGCTGATCTTCTTCGGCGGCATCGTCGGGCGGCTGTTCAGCGAATTCGCGGTCACGCTGTCGGTTGCGGTGATGATCTCGCTCGTCGTGTCTTTGACGACGACGCCGATGATGTGCGCGCTCGTCCTCCCCCGCGAGCCGGTCGTCCGACACGGACGTCTCTATCGTGCGACCGAATATGTCTTCGACGCTATGCTGGCCTTCTACCGAAGAACGCTGCGTGTCGCATTGGCTCATCCGGGCGCCGTCATGCTCACGCTCCTGGCGACGATCGGGCTCAACTTCTACATGTTCCGCTACCAAGTGACCTACGGGCTCTTTCCGGTTCAGGACACCGGGCTCATCATCGGCGGAATCCAGGGCGATCAAAGCATCTCATTCCAGTCGATGAAGACGAAGTTCGAACAGTTGCTGACGATCGCTCGTAACGATCCCGCGGTCGCGAGCGTTGTCGGGTTCACCGGCGGGCGGCAGACGAACGTCGGCTTCGCCTTCATGTTGCTCAAGCCCTACGCGCAACGCGGGGTGACCGCCGACGAGGTCGTGAACCGGCTTCGCGGCGAAGCGCAGGTCCCAGGCGCCCGCCTTTTCATGTTCACCGCATCGGACCTGAGAACAGGCGGTCGCCGGAGCAACGCAGCCTATCAGTACACGCTGCTCTCCGACGACACGAAGGACCTCTACAAGTGGGCGCCGAAGCTGACGGAGGCCCTGATGGACAACGACGTCATCAAGGACGTCAATTCCGACCAGCAGCAGGCCGGTCTCGAGACCGACCTCACCGTCGATCGCGACACCGCGAGGCGCCTGGGGCTGACGCTCAACGCGATCGACAACACGCTTTACGACGCGTTCGGCCAGCGCCAGGTGTCGGTGATCTACAGCGCGCAGAACCAATATCACGTCGTCATGGAGGTCGCACCGCGCTATTGGCAGGATCCCCGTACGCTTGATGAACTCTATGTCTCGACCTCCGCTGCTCCTCCGACCGGCACCCAGCAGACCGGCATGGCGGCGGGATTGTTCAATTCCACGACCGGCGCGGCCAGCACGGCTGCGACGATCGCCGCGGATTCGGCGCGCAATTTCGCCACCAACGCGCTCGCCGCGAGCGGGCGCGCGAGCGCGTCGACCGGCGCAGCGGTCTCGACCTCGCTCGAAACAATGATTCCGCTCTCGGCTTTCGCCCGCTTCGCGCCGGGCCACACGCCTATCAGCGTTAACCATCAGGGAGTCTTCGCGGCCTCGACCATCTCTTTCAATCTTGCGCCTGGTCGGGCGCTGAGCGAAGCCAAGACCGAAATCGACAATGCGATCCAGCGCATCGGCATGCCCTCGACCGTACGCGGCGCCTTCGCGGGCACGGCCGCGACGTATCAGCAATCGCAATCGAACATGCCGATGCTGTTCGGGGCCGCCGTGCTGACGATCTACATCGTGCTTGGCATTCTCTACGAGAGTCTCATCCATCCGATCACGATTCTGTCGACGCTGTTCTCGGCCAGCGTCGGCGCGGCGCTCGCGTTCTGGCTGTTCGACACCCAATTCACCGTCATCGCCGCGATCGGCGTGCTGTTGCTCATCGGCATCGTGAAGAAGAATGCGATCATGATGGTGGACTTCGCACTGGCGGCCGAGCGGCAGGGGCTCGACACCCGCGCGGCGATCGAGCAGGCTTGCCTCTTGCGCTTCCGTCCGATCATGATGACCACTTGCGCTGCGATCTTCGGCGCGCTGCCGCTTGCCTTCGGAACGGGCGAGGGCTCGGAGTTGCGTCACCCTCTCGGGATCACCATCGTCGGCGGCCTGGTCGTCAGTCAGGTCCTGACGCTCTATACGACGCCGGTAGTATTCCTTTACCTTGATTTGTTCGGGAAGTTGCTGGGGCGGTTGTGGAGTCGCTATTACCTGCGCGTCCATCCGGAGCCGCTCGCGAGGGCGAGATAGACTGGCGCGGCAGCATCGTGTTCACCGTGTTGACGGCTCGCGGCCGCCTCGCCGGCTGCATGCCGGTCGGCCCCGATTTCCTGCGCCCCGCGGCGATCGTTTCCCCGCAGTTCAAGGAGATCGCCGGCTGGAAGATTGCAACGCCGCGGGCCAGCGAATCCAAGGGCGACTGGTGGAGCATCTTCCATGATCCGGAACTCGGTCGGCTGGAGGGCGCGGTCGCTGATCTCCAACCAGACGGTCAAGCCGACGAGGCCAACTACCGCGAGCGCGATCGCGCTTATCAATGAGGCGCGCGCCGGGCTGTATCCGACGATCAACGGCGCAGCGTCCGTGACACGAAGCAACCAGCAAGGAGGCGCACGACAAACTCTCACCGCGGAAGCAACCGGTTCGTGGACGCTCGACGTGTGGGGATGGTCAGGCGCGAGATCGAGGCGCAACAGGCGGGAGCCGAGAGCGTAGCGGCCAACCTCGCCAACGCTCAGCTCTCGGCGCAGTCGCAGCTCGCGAGCGAATATGTCACTTTGCGGTACGCCGATTTCTTCGAAGACTGCTGACGAGGACGGTCGAGGAGTACAAGCGTTCGCTGACAATCACTCAAAACCAATACAACGCCGGAACGGCCGCCAAATCGGACGTTATCACTGCGCAAGCGCAAGTGCTCAACGCCGAGGCGCAGCTCATCTCCGCCGGAGTGTCACGCGCCCAGAGCGAGCATGCGATCGCAGTGCTGATGGGGCGTCCGCCGGCCGGGTTGTCGATCCCGCACGGAGTCCTGTCGACCCGCGTGCCCTCGATCCCGGTGCGTCTGCCGTCCTCCTTGCTCGAGCGTCGGCCCGACGTCGCCGCGGCGGAGGAGACGATGCGGCAGGCCAACGCGCAGATCGGCGTCGCGTTCGCCGGGTATTTCCCTGCGATCTCGCTGTCTGGTTTGTTAGGCTATTCAGGCAACCCGTTCGCCGCGAGCTTCGGGCCGTCCAATCCTATCTGGTCGTTCGGCGCCTCGCTTGCCCAGCCCGTGTTCAACGGCGGCCTGACCGGGGCGCAGGTCGAGGCGGCGCGCCAGACGTACAACTCGGGCGTGGCGACCTATCGCCAAACGGTGCTGACAGCCATTCAGCAGGTGGAAGACAATCTGCCGGCATCCGCATCCTGTCGCGCCAGGCCAAGGTGGAGGCGGAGGACGTGCGCATCTCTCGCCAGGCGACACAGATCGCGCTGAACGAATATCAGGCTGGCACCCAGGCGTTCACCGCCGTTGTCATCGCCGAGCAGCAGCAACTTACGGCGGAAGAAGTCGCTGCTGTTGACGCAGGAGCAGATTCAGACGGACGTCGTCAACCTGATCGTCGCGCTGGGCGGAGGCTGGACCGAGTCGAAGCTGCCCGACGCGCTGGCGGATGCGGTGGCGCCGGCGCCGCCGCCGCCGCTCGGCTCACAGTGACAGGGCGTAGCGGCGCGCGATCGCCTCGGCCGCGCGCGCGTCGGCTATCGAAATCGCGCCGCTGTTGGCCGCGCGCGCGCTCTTGACCGCCCTGACGAGGGCCTCGGGGCCGCCGAAGTCGCCGAGCTCGTCTGCGTCGCCGACAAGACGATTGTGCATCGCCGCCCGCACGTCCTCGTCGGCGAAGGCGACCGCCTGCATCAAGGCCACGACGGACCGAGGCGCGCTTGAGCAGCGCGCCAGCCGGTAGGCGTTCAGAAAGCGCTTTGCGCCGCGCGGCGAATGCGCCGCCAGAGGCGCGAGCGCCGTCAGAAGCGCGGTTTCCGCCGGCGACAGCGGCTCGACGAGCGCCGTCCCGAGCTCCGCGACGGACGATACGGGCGCAGCCCGCCCGTCCGCCGAGAGCAGGCTCGCGACAAGCCGCTCGCCGTCCAGATCGACGCGTCGAGGCAGATTGACAACCGACCTGCAGCCACTTGTCGAACCTGCGGCGCGCTTCGCGAGGACCGCCGAGCGGGTCCACGAGCCGCGCGGGATCGAGGGCCATGACGCCGATCGAGCCCGCGCCGATGACGCTTTGCGCCGTCTCGATCCAGGCGATCGCCGCGCCTGCGGGCAGGGCGTCGAGATTGTCGATGAGGAAAACGAGTCTGTCCGGCGCGCCGGCCGCCGGCCCTGCCGATGCGCTCGGCAAGCGCCGCCAGAAACGCTCGCGCCGCCGCGGCGGGAACGTGGCGGGCGTCGAGGAACTCCGGGCCGGGCGCGCGCGACGCCGCCTTACCGCCTGCGCGACGGGCCGCCGCTTCCGCGCGCTTCGCGGCGGCGTCCGCTTCGGCGGACAGGGCTGCGACCCGCTGATTGAGGCGCGCCAGCGCGACTCTCCAGATCGCGGCGCCGGTCGCGCACATCCAGATCGAGCAGTTGCGCTCCGCGCAGCAGCAGGCTCGAAAAGCTGATCGCTCGCCAAATATTCAGCGCAAGCGCCAAGGCGCCGAGGAGGTAGAGGATCTTTGCCGCCCTGTCGAACCAGTCGGCGTGCGCCGGCGATCCAGCCTGCCGGCTGCGCCGCGGCGCGGCGCGGATCGCGGACAGCGCGGCCTCTCCGTGCAGGAAGCTCGCCGCGGCGCCCAGGACGAATGCGACAATCGCCCAGAACAGAAGCCTTCTCTGGCCGGCATAGGCCCAGATCGAACGCAGCGCGACGCCGGCGCGTCCGCCGGGCCCCATGCTGCCCAATGTCGCGCACGAGGTCGCGATAGCTGGCGGCGGCGTCGGATCCGGCGAGATCGAAGCGTCGGAGGCGGGCGTCGATCGCTCCGCGCCGCGCGCGGGCGAAGACGTCGACGCGCGAGCCCGGCGTCTCGAACAGCAGCGCGTCGGCGAGGCGGGCGGCGCGCGCCTCGACCTCGTCGCGCTGCGCGCGCTCGGCCTCGAGCTTGCGGACGATCTCGTCATGGCGGTCGGAAGCGGCTTTCGCCGCCCTCAGCGGATCGCCGCCGGCATGCGCCGACTCGTCGAGCAGGGCAGAATAATCGACGCCGCCCGGCTCGCGTCGAGAGCCGCGTAGGCGGCGCTCGCCAGCGCGACCGGCGCTTCGGCGCCGTCGGACGCGTCGACCCTGCGACAACCACCCGCCCGAGGGTCCCTGCGGAGCCAGTCGAACGCCTCGATCGCCTGGGCGAGCCGTTTCAGCGCGAAGGTCTTGCCCGCGCCGGGCGCGCCAGCGATCGCCGCCAGGAACGGCGTCTGGACCTGCTCAGTCACGCAAAGCTGCGCCAGCGGCTGCACGATGGCGGTCGCGTCGAGCAAGATCGGCGCCTTCGGCGGAATTGGACAGAAAGACGGGCGCCGCCCATTTCGGCCGGCGCAAGGGAGGCTGAGCCGGCGTCGGCCTGCGCCGGCTTGGGAGGAGGCGGGACCGCCGGCGGCTCGATCAGCGTCTCCCCCGAGCAGGCGAACTTTCGCTTTCTCGCTGATCTCGGACAAACAAACCTCCTCAGCGCCGCTGCGCCTCAAGGAAAATCGAACGCCGCGCGCATTCCTTTCGAATTGCGGCGAGTTACGGGCGCCAAGCCGCGCGCCTGTCAAGCGGCCGCTGGGCGCCTTCTTCCTCCGCCGATTTCAATAGCGCGAACGCCATCGCGCCATTCGGATGGAGAAAACCGCCGAATTCGTGGTAAGGCGCGCGCGCTTATCCGCTATGGAGCCCGCTTTGCCCGGTTTCGCCCATCCGACGTCCGACGCCGTTCCGATCTGGTTCGTCAGCGCCGCCGACTGGGAGAGGGTGAAGGCGTCGATCGGAGAATCGGCCGCCGTCTTCGCCGAGCGTTGCGGCTTTGCGCCGAAGGCGGGCGGCTTGCAGCTTCTGCCGGGAGCGGGCGGATCGCTCGCCGCCGCGCTGTTCGGCGTCGACGCGCCTGACGCGCCCTCGCGCGACCCGCTCGCGGCGGGCAAGCTCGCAACCTCGCTGCCCAGGGGCGTCTATCGCTTCGCCAATCCGCCGGCCGACGCCCGACCTGGCGGCGCTCGGATTTCTGCTGGCGCTCTATCGCTACGCCCGCTTCAAGTCCGACTCCCGCGCCCGGCCCAGCCTCGTCGCGCCCGAAGGCGTCGACGCAGGCCGCATCGAGCGCATCGCCGCCGCGGTCGCCTATGGCCGCGACCTCGTCAACGCGCCGGCCAACGTGCTCGGACCGAACGAGTTCGAGCAGGCGGCGGTGAAGCTCGCCGAGCGATTTCGACGCGAGCGTCAGGATGATCCGCGGCGACGACCTGATCGCCGGCAATTTCCCCCTGGTTCACGCCGTCGGGCGCGCCGCCGCCGAGCCGCCGAGGATCGTCGATTTCGTCTGGGGGCGCGAGAGCGCGCCGAAGGTGACGCTCGTCGGCAAGGGCGTGACCTTCGACAGCGGCGGCCTCGACATCAAGCCGGCTTCCGGCATGGAGCTGATGAAGAAGGACATGGGCGGCGGCGGCGACCGCGCTGACGCTGGCGCGGCTCGTGATGGAGGCGGGCCTCGACCTGCGCCTCAGGGTCATCGTCCCGATCGTCGAGAACGCCATTTCGGCCGCGGCGATGCGGCCCGGCGACGTCATCGTCAGCCGCAAGGGGCTCGCGGTCGAGATCGGCAACACGGACGCGGAGGGCAGGCTCGTCCTCGCCGACGCGCTCGCGCTCGCCGACGAGGACGCCCCGGATCTCCTGTTCGATTTCGCCACGCTGACCGGGGCGGCGCGGGTCGCGCTCGGCCCCGACCTGCCGCCTTTCTACACCGACGACGACCGGCTCGCCGCCGCGATCGCCGAGCGCGCCGCAAGGCGCGGCCGATCCGCTGTGGCGCATGCCGCTCTGGCGGCCCTATGACGCGATGATCGACGGGACGGTCGGCGACGTCAGCAATTCGGGCAGCGGCGCCGGCATGGCGGGCTCGATCACCGCGGCGCTCTTCCTCAGGCGCTTCGTCGAGAAGGCCAAGGCCTGGGCGCATTTCGACGTCTATGCCTGGAACCCGAAGCCCCGCGCCCACGGGCCCGCCGGCGGCGAAATCCAGGCCGCGCGGGCGCTGTTCGACCTGCTCTGCGAGCGCTATCCAAAGCGGTGAGGCGGCGCGGCGCCGAAAGCAAGCAAGCAGCGGTTTAGCGCGGTTTCGCTCGCCGGAACGCCATAACGATAAACCAGGCGGTAAAGGATGGTCCTGAACTCGGCGCGGAGCGGAGCAGGGGGCAGGGACATGCGGACGTGGATCGAGCATGCGGTCTTCTGGCAGGTCTATCCCCTGGGCTTCGTCGGCGCGGACTTCCGGCCCGAGGCGCCGGTCATAGTGGCGCTCAACCTCGAAGGGGATGGCGACCAGCCTGCCCCTTCGTCTCGCGCCTGTTGGCGGGGCACGGGACTTTAGAGCAGATCCCGTTTGGTTGGAATCGTCATCGCGGGGAGCTATGGCGCTCGCAAAGCGAACGGGGGGTCCGAACTCAAAGCTTCTGCGCCTGCGGGGCTGGCGTCCCGCATTGCGCAAATTTTTGTCGCACGAAAGCTTGACTCGAACATAAGTAGAACATACAATGGTCCGAGAGACGGGTCACACACCCCTCGCATGCTGTTTGAAAGCTAATCGTTGCGCGGCCTTGGATCCCCGCTCGCCCGAGCGTCGCGTCCGGGGCAAGACCTGCGAGCGGGCTGGATATGCCGTGGCACAGGATGAGCAGATCGAATGGGCGGACTCTGCAGGGAGGATCGGGCCGCGAGCGGGAGCTTGGGGGCGCGAAGTTTTTTCTGCTCGATCGGCTGCAAACCCTTGATTGGCAACGCCTACGCAAGGCAAAGGGAAGGGAAATGGCCATCAAGGAGATTTTTGGTCCTGCGGAGGCAGACGCGATGATGCGATGGAAATGGCGCCGCAAGCTCTTGGAAAGAATGATTTCGGCGATGGAAATGGCGCGATCGTAGTCCGAATAAAAGGACTAACGGACCGAAGCGACGAAGGGACAGTTTTTGGCGCCCAATGCATTGAAAAGCCGAGATCACGGACAGGACTGCACGGCCCAGGCTCCGAATTTGATTCGGGAGTGTTTCAGGTCGCTTGGACTGGCTTGTGCGGTTCCAACTGATCGGAATTCTGCTCTAGAAGCACGCCCTACACCAGCCGGCTTTGCGCCTTCGCCGCGGCGATGAAGCTCGCAAACAGAGGATGAGGCTCGAACGGGCGGGATTTCAGCTCCGGGTGATACTGCACCCCGATGAACCACGGATGGTCGGCGAGCTCGATCGTCTCCGGCAGCAGGGCGTCCGGCGACATGCCGGCGAAGATCATGCCCTTGTCCTCGAGCCCAGCCCGATAGGCGGTGTTGACCTCGTAGCGGTGGCGGTGGCGCTCAGAGATCTCGGTTTCGCCGTAGATTTCCGCGATGCGAGAGCCGGGCTTGAGATAGGCGACATAGGCGCCGAGTCGCATCGTCCCTCCGAGATCGCCTTCCGCCCGGCGGCGCTCGAGCTCGTTGCCCCGCAGCCATTCGGTCATCAGGCCCACGACCGGCTCCGGCGTCGGGCCGAATTCGGTGGAGTTGGCTTCGGGCACGCCCGCCAGCGACCGGCAGGCCTCGACGACGGCCATCTGCATGCCGAAACAGATGCCGAAATAGGGCACCTTGCGCTCGCGGGCGAAGCGCGCCGCGAGAATCTTGCCCTCCGCGCCGCGCGAGCCGAAGCCGCCCGGCACGAGGATGCCGTGGACGCCCTCGAGATGCGGAGCGGGATCGGCGGTCTCGAAGATTTCGCTCTCGATCCACTCGAGCTTGACCCGCACCCTGTTGGCCATGCCGCCGTGGGTCAGCGCCTCATTCAGCGACTTGTAGGCGTCCTTGAGGCCCGTGTACTTGCCGACGACGGCGATCGCCACCTCGCCCTCGGGGTTGTGGTAGGCCTTCGAGACGCCGTCCCATCGACGCATGTCGGGCTTCGGGGCCGGCTCGATGCCGAAGGCGGCGAGCACCTCGCGGTCGAGGCCCGCCGCGTGATAGAGCGCGGGCACATCGTAGATCGAAGGGGCGTCGCGCGCCTCGACCACCGCGCTCTCGCGCACGTTGCAGAAAAGGCCAAGCTTGCGCCGTTCCTCGCGCGGGATCTCGCGGTCCGAACGACACAAGAGAATGTGCGGCTGGATGCCGATCGAGCGCAGTTCCTTGACCGAATGCTGGGTCGGCTTCGTCTTCAGTTCTCCGGCGGTCGGGATAAAGGGCAGCAGCGTCAGGTGGATGTAGACGACATGGGCGCGCGGCAGATCGTTGCCGAGCTGGCGGATCGCCTCGAAGAACGGCAGGCCCTCGATGTCGCCGACGGTGCCGCCGATCTCGACCAGAACGAAGTCGACCCCCTCGTTGCCCTCGAGAATGAACGCCTTGATGGCGTTGGTGACATGCGGGATCACCTGCACCGTCGCGCCGAGGAAGTCGCCGCGCCGCTCCCGGGCGATCAGCTCCTGGTAGATGCGCCCCGTGGTGATGTTGTCCTGCCGGTTGGCGTTGCGGCCGGTGAAGCGCTCGTAATGGCCGAGGTCGAGGTCGGTCTCGGCGCCGTCGTCGGTGACGAACACCTCGCCGTGCTGGGTCGGGCTCATCGTGCCGGGGTCGACGTTGAGATAGGGGTCGAGCTTGCGTAAACGGACGGTATAGCCGCGCGCCTGCAAGAGCGCCCCCAAAGCCGCCGACGCCAGACCCTTTCCGAGCGAGGAAACCACGCCGCCGGTGATGAAAATATACCGCGCCATGGGACTCGACCCATAACGGATCGCGTGCGATTTGGCGAGGCTTAATTTCGCGCAGCAAGCGGCGTTTGACGCCCGCTCGGCGTCGCCGCAGGTTTTTCCGCAGATTTCGAAAGAGCGGGCGAGGCGGGAACATGCCGGCGGGCGACTTCTTCTTCTTCTCCGCCGACGACGGCGTGCCGCTCCTGGCGCGCCGGCGGCTCCCGGATCGGCGCGCCAAGGCGATCGTCCAGATCGCTCACGGCCTCGCCGAGCACAGCGCCCGCTACACGCGGCTCGCCTCGGCGCTCAATGCGGCGGACTACGGCGTTTACGCGTTCGACTTGCGCGGGCTGGCCCTTTGATTTCGCAAAGGCGCCTGAGGATAAGGTCCATGACTCTAAACAGACTCTTTAAGGAAAACCGCGCCGCCGCCTACCGACTGGTCGCCGTGATCTCAAATTCTCCGCCCCTTCAACATCTCCTCTCCGGCGCCTTTTGCGCGCGGGGCACGACAAAGCTCGAGAGGCGCCAAAACGGAAGCGAAAAAAGCGGCCCCGCGGTCTTGCCGGCGGGGCCATTGGGAGGGGCGCGTCCATAACGCTCGAGGCCATCCGCCGTTCCAAGCGGATCGCCGTTTCCACTCTGTGGAGCGCGGCCGACGCGATCAGCGATCGCGTCTACAGGGACGCGGCCCCGAGCGTGCGCAGCCCCTGCCGATAGAGGGCGAGAATCGACGCGGGGAGACCGAAATCCAGCGCGGCCGCGCGCGCGGCGGGCGACATTTTGCGCAGCGTCTTGACCAGGATGTCGAACACCTTCTCGCCTTCGTGCTCGGCGGCGAAGCTTTCCGCGTAATGGCGCAGGAAGACGAGGCAGGCGACGTCTTCGAGGGTCTGCGCCTCGCCGTCGCGGCGCAAGTTTTCCTTGCGCACGAGGGCGCCGACGCGTGCGATTGTCGTTTCGCCGTAGCCGCATGCCGCCAGGATCTCGGCGAGACGTTCCCCGTGGCGTTTCTTCGCGGCGTTGCGCCAGGCGATATAGCCGGCCCTGCCCTCGGGAAAATCGCGCCGCGGACTTTGCCAGCGCTCGACGTGCTGCCCGCGCGCGGCGATCCTCAGCGCCTCCGAGGCGCGCGGCGCGAACGCGGCGAGCGCCTCACTCATCCGCCGGCCATAGAGGAGCGCAGCCGGTTCGCCGGCCTCGAGGTTCGGATCGCAAGCGTTCGCGGCGTCGATGGCGGCGAGCGCGCGTTCCAGGCGACCGGACATGGGACTCCTCGCGAAAAGCGGCCCGAGGCCAGCGTTGCTATCGTTTGTCGTGACGCCTTTCCACCCGGGCAGTCGCCCGCGGATGGCCTCAATCGACCCTTTGCCGAACTTCCTGATCGGCCCTATGAACAAGCGTTGAGCGTGAGAAAGCGTCTTCGGCTGAATGCATGGGTCGCGCCTCCCTTGGAGGCTTTCGGATGACGGCCCTCCAAACCTGCATCGACGCCCGCGTAGAGCCGGTGTCCGAAACCCCTTCAAATAAGGCGACGTTCGCGGAGCATGCACCGCCAGTCGCCGCTCCTCGACGCCGCCTCCAGCGTCAGCACGCCGAGCGCTGCAGCGACTAACGATGCGGCCAGCACGGCGATCTTGGCCGCCTCAAAATCCGCCTTGGCGGCGAATGCCTCTCCTGCGATGAACAGGGACATGGTGAAACCAATTCCACCGAGCAAGCCTGCGCCGGCGAGCTGCAGCCAGGAATAGTCCGGCGGCTTGATCGCAAGCTTGAGGGCGACCGCGACGCCAGAGAGCGCCAATATGCCGAGCGGCTTGCCGACCACGAGGCCGAGCGCGATAGCGGCCATGAGCCGCCCGCGCCCATCGAAGACGTCGGAACTGATCGCGACTCCGGCGTTGGCCAGCGCGAACAGCGGCAGCACGAGATAGCTCGACCGCGAACCGGCGTGGCGTAGCAGTCGGTCGGCCGGCGATTCGAGCCGGTCATGAATTGCGTCGAGCGAGCGCAGCGCCGGAAGAGACGGACCGTGGCGGAGCGCCTCGCGGCCTCTCTCGGCCTCCGCGATCAGGATCACGTTGGCCTGGGTCGTCAGCGCTTTCAGGTCCGGCGGCGGCCTCGTCGGGATGAACAGCGCCAAAATGACGCCTGCCAGCGTCGGATGCAGGCCGCTCGCCAGCACCGCGCCAGGAATTCCGACTGGCGAATTCAGCCCTGGGACCAGCAACGATAGGTCTTGGAGGGTGCGGCCCCTGTAACACAGCACCCTCAAACAGCATCGAAATTCTCGATGCGCGCTTGCCACAGTTGCATGCGCCAGGCACTTATGGGCTACCCGAGTCCAACCAGCAGCGTGGCGGAGGCGATGGAAGCAAGCACGACGGAGAACGGTCGGTCCCATGCGACCCTCGCTCGCGTCCCTCTTCACCGGCTCGGTGCGGTCTATCACTCTGGAAATGCTTCCGGGATCGCATCAGGGACGAGGCCCAGCTGAGACAGATCTCGCTGCCAGGAGTGGCACCCCAGGCAGTAACCATCAAGCTGGCCTGGATCAGGTGAACCAGTGTGGTCGGCTCAGCCTCCCGAGAGTCCAAGGGTCTCGATGTAGAACTCGATCTCGTTCCCGTCTGGATCGAGGACGTGCACGCTCTTCGTAAAGGCCCGGTCGGCCTCGTAGAGGAATGGTGTCCCTGCGGCATCGAGCACGGTTCGCGCCCGGCGGAGCTCCTCGGCCGAACGACCGATCTTGAAGGCCACATGCGCCAGACCGATGGCGTTCTGGTCTGGTGCTGATGCTGCATCTGGACTCAGCTCCATCAGGGCGAAGCCGTGGTGGTTTTCCGAGGTCGCACATCTGAAGAATGTCATAGGCGGGTCCGGGATCCGCGAGATGACTCGCAGGCCCAACGCGTCCACGTAGAAGACCTCGGACCGCTCCAGGTCCCGGACTTTGAGCACAACGTGGCCGAGAGCCTGCACGTGTGCATGGTGACTTCCTTTCGTTACGAACGCCGATCAGTTTGCGCCCGCCAAGATGGAATCGCTGTCTTCGGGGCTCATGGGTGGCCCGATTGGTTTGAGGTCATGAGAGGTGGCGATACGCGCCAGCTCGTCCATTGGAGGGAATGTCGGCTCGCTCGGAACGGCACGCGCGGTCGCCGGCACGCTGAGATCGCGGACGAGATCACGGAAGCTGGTGTTATCGTGCACGAGCAGGATCCGCGCCTCGCGGTCACCGACCACTCGGAACGCGTGCGGTACGCCACGCGGCATGGAGACCCAGTGCCCGGCCCCGACGACGAGCTCATCGTCGCCACAGCGCACGACCATCTGGCCCTCGAGGATGTACCAGGTGTCGTCGAGGTCGTCGTGGACGTGCAGCGGGGGCGCCGAACCGACCGGCAAGGTCATCTCGAGCACGATGGTGTCCATGCCCGGCGCGCAGCGATGCTCGACGACCAAGGTGTCGAGGAACCACCAGGCTTGGGCGTGCTCACTGTCGGGAGAGTCAACGACCGCTGCGCTCATTTCGAACCTCCTTGGGTCTGATGATCGCCATGATCATCTGGTCAGGTTGCCTTACTCTTATCGTATGGTAGGCTGACTATTGTGTCAAGCGATCCCCTCGATGGCATCCCCTACGTGGGAGCCCTGATGCGAGTCTGCTGGCAGTGGGTCCGTGACCGGATCTCCTCGGGAGTGATCGCGGCCGGCTATGACGACGTGACACCCGCCCACGTCGGATTGTTTCGCTATCCAGGCCTCAATGGGCAGCGGCCAACGGAGCTCGCCGACCAGATGGGCATTACCAAGCAGTCGGTCAACGACCTATTGGTTCATCTCGAACAGCACGGCTACCTGGTCCGTGAACCCGATCTTGTGGACAGGCGGGCCCGCGTCGTGCACCTCACCCCCAAAGGGCGGCGACTTGAGAAAACAGTCACACGCGAATCCCGGGCGGCCGAAGTGCGGATCGCCGAGATACTCGGATCGCGCCGATTCGCGGATGTGCGCGAAGCCCTCGAGGAGTTGGCCGAGGCCTTCAGTGAAAGCGAACTGAACGAGACGACCCAGCAGCGGTGAGCCGAGACTTCGGACTCTGGCTCGTTGCTGCCGACCCACCGCGTTCGCAGCACTGCCGAAGCCTCACGATCGCCCACGGCCACGTCTCGGTGTCGCGAACCCTCGACGACGAATCGGGACTCGCCGGGCTGACCCTGACTCCAAGAGTGGACCCTTGGCCGTGTCCCACCAAGAGGTGAACATGCCGTTTCGCTACTCGAGTGTGTTCAGCGTGAGGCCTGTGACGAGCTGCTGGCTGTCAGGTGGCTGGCTGTCCGGGTCAAGGATCTCGAAGAGAGGCCCCTAACGTCTCGCTCCGTGTCGCCCGACGTGTAACACGCGATTTCTTGGCGCCGAAGAGTGACTATGCGAGGCGCGATTCGCTTGACCCAGCTTGGGATTGCATCCCGCGCGTTTGACTCTGCCGTCTGTGGCCCGCAATGTCCCCGCCGCAGTTGGGTGCACTTTTGCTGTGCTTTCGCAGTTGACACGATCGAACGGTTACCTTACTATATTTAGTCAGGTTCCCTGACGAGATCCACCCGTGCTCCATCACGACCAGGAAGTAGGCGAGACAATGTATGCAAGTAAGGAATCCCGGCGATTCGGCTCCAAACTCCGCAAAGAAGGCAGTTTCCCTGGCTACGAATCGATCACCATGTACTCGCCCTCCCGCCACACGACCATCGAGGTCGTATCCACCAACCAACCCAATGCCGTCACGCCCACTCGGATGTTCCAGGCACTCGCCATGGATGTCTACGGCCCCAACATCGGTTTCGGGCTCACACCCTCTCAAGCTCTCGCTCCCAGTTACACGGGCTTGCCGGCACAGGATTGAGGCCAGGAAGCATTGCGAATCGCCGCTTCGCCCAGGTCAGCCCGTGGTTACCAATTTGAAACCTGGAGGGTGACCCCGTACGCATCGGGACTGAGGCACGAATCCAGCCAGCCCGGTGGTTAGGTGATGTCGATCGCTGTGATTCCAACCTCAATCAAACAAATGGGTGGGCTGTTTTGCGCTTCTGTGCCTCGGTCGGGCAAGGGCGTCTGCCACCCGGCAGACTTTAAGCGTGCACGTCGGAGCTGATCCCCCTGAGACAAGGTACGTGCGCGTCGGTGAGGCCGACATCGCCTACCAGGTGTTCGGTGAGGGGTCCCCCGACTACCTCTATTGCTACGGATTGGGCAGCCACCTCGACCTCGCCTGGGACCTGCCCGGCGTCGCTGCGTTCTACCGGCATCTGGCTTCGTTTTGCCGCCCGATCTTCTTCGACCGCAGAGGTACCGGAGCGTCAGGCGGGCTACGCCACGAGATGCCTACCTGGGAAGAGTGGGCGGAGGACATCGGAGCCGTCCTCGATGCCGTCGGATCCACCGAGGCTGTCCTAGGCGCCGACCTCGACGCTGGACCGTTTGCCATCTTGTACGCCGCACTCCATCCCGAACGAGTAAAGGCGCTCGTACTGTCCAATACAGCCGCCCGCTACGTACGAGCAGACGACTACCCGATCGGCGTGGAACCGAACGCTGTTGACGCGCTCATCGAACTTGTGGCTACGTCGTGGGGCACCACTCAGCTCACCGTGTTCGGCAACCCCAGTCTGTCCGTTGACGACCCAATCGCTCAACGGTCGGCACGGGTCGCACGAGCGTCGGCCACCCCCCGTGCGGCTGCCGCTCAGTACGACTACATCCTGCGAAACCTCGATGTGCGTCAGGCGCTTCCACTCATCCAAGTGCCGACTCTCGTCACGCACACCAGCGGCAATCTCATAGTGCCAGTCGAGCTCAGCCGGTACTTGGCCGACCACATCGAGGGGGCGTCGTTTCTCGAAGTTCAAGGCACCGATGTTGGTGGGCTCTCGGCTCCACCCATCGAGGACCTTGAGGCCATTGCCGAGTTCATCACGGGGGAACGCCCGCGGGTCGAGATTGAGAGCATCCTCACCACAGCCCTCTTCACTGACATCGTGGACTCGACACGCAAAGCAGCTGAGCTCGGTGATCGACGCTGGCGATCGTTGCTCGACTCTCATGACCGGCTTGTCCGCGATCAACTCGTGCGATTCCGTGGACAAGAGATCAAGACCACCGGAGACGGTTTCTTGGCCAGCTTCGACGGACCTGCTCGTGGCATTCGATGCGCAGCTGAAATCATCGAGGCAACCCACAGCCTCGGCGTCGAAATCAGAGCTGGGTTGCACACCGGCGAGTGCCAAGTCCGGGGCAACGATCTCAGTGGACTGGCCATCCATATCGCCTCTCGGGTCGGTTCGATGGCGACGGCCGGGGAAGTATTGGTCTCCGGGACGGTGAAGGACCTCGTTGTCGGCTCTGGGATCGAGTTCACCGAGCGGGGCGAGCACGAGCTGAAGGGCGTCCCTGGAAGCTGGAAGCTGTTCGCGGTGGCTGCGTGAACGAACCGTTATCGAGTAGTCATCAATGCCCCAGTACATTGCTGGCCTGGGGTCACTATTTTCTGGTCAAATCTGGCAGTGTGCTCGCTGCCCGCTAACGCACGTCACGGTTAAGTAGCTCATTGAGATGCGCCAGTCCGCAGTTGGATCCCTTCGACGACATGCTCGCCGGCCAGTAACCCCGTACCGGCGAAGGCAACTAAGCGGAGCGCTCGAGGACCGAAGGATTCGAAAGCAGCTTGTCCAGTGCCTCCGGAAGCGCCGGCGGCGTCGAGAGAAGGCCAAGCAGCTGGGTCCACGCGGCGTCGTCGATGACGAAGACGCGCCGGTCGGCGAGCTCCATCTCGGCGGCCTCCACCGCATGGCGCAGGACGAAGTCATGCGCGGACTCGCCTCGAGCCCCGGCCGCCGAGCGCAGGAGGGCATCCTGTTGCCGGGTCAGTCGCAGGTTCAGCCGCTTGGTCTTGGAAGGCCATGGCTCCATTGTCGCCGAATCCGCAAGCTCAGGAAGCAGAAAGAAGCCGGTCGGAAACCCAGGAGGCCAACTGGTCGAGCGGGACCTCTCCCGCTGCAACCGCCTCCACGACTTCGGCCGTCTCCGCACCGTCAGGGTGGTCGCCCCGAGGTGGCTCCCAGCGGTAGCCGTTGATGGCGGCGAAGAGGATGCCGCACAGCAGCGCCGTTCGCTTGTTCCCGTCGGGAAGAGCGTGGTTCTGGGCGATGGCCTGGATGAGCACTGCGACCTTCATGGGGAAGTCCGGGTATTTCTCGAAATCGCCGAAGCCGGCCGCCGGAGCCGCCAAGGCTGAGCCCGCCAAGGTCTCATTCGTGACCGAACGGGCGGTGTCGAGATCTACTCCGAGCGCCTCGGCCAGCGCCAGATGGAAATCAGCTTCTGTGAGGTATGCGACCTCGCCTCCGCCGGCTTCCGCCACGGCGGGACTACTTGGCGAGTCTGTCGAGAGCCGCTCGGTTCTTCGCCCCCGTCAATTGGAGAAGCTTTTCGACATCCTTCGTTGTGTCCTTACCCGCCCGACGATCAGCGGCAATGCGAGCAACGAGGGCCTCCTCGGTATTGGTCACATCGTCCTCTCGCGACGACGATTCCCGCTCGACGGCGCTCTCAGTCATGCCTCCAGTGTGCCACCGGGTTGACGCATCTCCCGCCTCAACGCCCTTGCGAGGTGGACGGGAGAACCGCTCAGTTCCTGGGCGGATCGGCCAGGACCAGTCAAGGCCGGCGCAGCCGCCCGGAGGGGCCGCCTTGACGGGTCCGAGCTCACCCCCCGTGGGGAGAATGAAAAAGGCCGCCCGACCAGGGCGGCCTGGTTGCCCCTCCCCCGTCCCATGATCAGCGCCCGGAGTCTTGTCGCACCCTTGCGACAAGATGAGCGCCATGACCGACGAGCCAGATTTCCGGGCCGACAAGAGCGACACCGTTGAAGGAACCGGCAAGGCCGCCGCCCGTTGGCACGCCTACCACGGCGCCCTCGACGAAGACGTGCTGGCCGAAGCCTTCCCGATGCAGGCCCTCGACAAGGAGGCCTACCCCGACTTCGTACGCGACGACATCGCGGAGGACGCGATGGAGCAGTCCGAGCTGATCGGCTTCTGGGTGGCCTGGCACATGGCCGGCGGGTTCGCCGCGCTCGAAGAGGGTGGCTGGCACCGCGCCACCATCTTCCGCAAGGTGCGACGGTTCCGTGCTCGCTACGGCGCGCACCCCGACGACTACTCGTTCCCCTGGATCCGACTCGACCTCGAGAACGAGTGGGCCGCGGGCATCGAGCGCCGTATCGCCGACCGACGTCCCGGCTTCTTCCACTGATCGCTTGCCGTGCCACTCCCCACGTCGGCCTCTGAGCACCTAGTCGCAAATTCGCCAGTTGGGCCGTTGCGCGAGTTGGCGTCCGGCGTCGACGCGCTCTACCTGTCCGGACGGGCGGAGGTACCCAAACGATTTCTGGAGCGCCTCGAGGACTGTCGAGCGTGGGCCGGCGAGGCGAAGCGACCGGCGCCCTTCGAGCTCGGCGAGCTCGTCTTCGGCATCACCCCGCACGGCTGGGGCAAGTACCGCTTCTGCCTCGAGCACGCCACGGCCCGCATCGGCATCTCCACCAGCCGCCACCTCCCGACCGTGCGCGTTCAACCTCGCTCGGAGTTCCTGCACGCCGTCGGCCCCGAGGCGGCGGTGACCACACTGCAGGAGATCCTGGCTCCAGAACTGCGACAACTGCGTTTCTGGGTCAACCGCGTCGATCTCTTCGCCGACTGGCAGGGTTGGGACCTCACCCTCGCGGACGCTTCCCGTTTCGTCTGCCGGGCCGACGCCCGGCGCACCTACGAGGTGGCCGGCACCTTGACCGGATTCGAGTTCGGCAGCCGCACGACCAAGACGTTCCTGGCGCGTCTTTACGACAAGACCGCCGATATGGCGACCAAGGACAACGGCTGGTGGTTCGAAGTCTGGGGCGAGCGCTACGTGGCGGGAACGCCCGTCCATCGGCTCGAATTCGAGATCGGTCGCCAGGGACTCCAAGAGTTCGACCTCAACACTCCCGCCCAGGTCCTCGCCGCCACGGGCGATCTGTGGGCCTACGCCACCGGCGAATGGCTGACCTACCGCTCCCCCACGAAAGACCGGACCCGATGCCGCTGGCCCCTCGCTCCGCAATGGCGCTCGGTCCAGCAGGCGACGCTCCTCATCAGGCCATCGGCCTCGAGCGCCTGCGCCTCGCACGGCGGTCCAAGTCGATCGAGAAGCTGCTCCCGGGCCTCAACGGCTACCTCGCCTCGATGGGCGTCCTCCTCGGCACCGAGGGGATCGACGACACGCTCGGGGCGATCGGGCATCATCTGCATACCTACGAGATCATCAGCCACACCGCATTCAGCGAGCGGGTCGCTCGCCGCCGCAGCGAGTTGGAGTTGCGGTGAACGCGGCCGGGCCCGACTACGGGCGGGTGGCGGCCGTGCTGGTGCGCATCGGGCTGCGCATGGTGAGCGAGAGGGAAGAGCTGGAACAGGAGGACGGCGATGTTGACGGTGGCGTATTGCCGGGTGTCGACCGAGGAACAAGCAGCGGAGGGCTTCTCGATCGGCGGGCAAGCTGACAAGCTGCGCGTCTACGCCGAGCTCCACGACCTCGGCGAGGTCACGGTCGTCCCCGACCCCGGGCTCCGGCAAGAACCTCGAGCGGCCCGGGCTCCAACAGCTCCTGCACATGGTGGACGAGGGCCACGTGGCCAACGTGCTGACGTGGCGGCTCGATCGATTGTCGAGGAACCTCAGCGACCTGATCATGCTGGCCGACCGCTTCGGCCAGGCCGGCGTCGCCCTGCACTCCTTTACCGAGAAGATCGACCTGTCGTCGGCGACGGGCCGGATGTTCTACAACATCCTCGGCTCGTTCGCGCAGTTCTACCGGGAGCAACTGGCCGAGAACGTCCGCATGGGCATGCAGCAGGCCGTGCGCCAGGGCAAGTGGATCAACCGACCGAAGGTCGGCTACGACCTCGTGGACGGCGAACTAATCCCCAACGAGATGGCGCCCGTTGTGCGCCGCGTCTTCACCTTGCGCTCGGAAGGCCAGAGCGTGGGCAGGATCGCCGATGCCACGGGCATCAAATACTCGACGGTGCTCACCGTCCTCAAGTCGCGCATCTATCTCGGCGAGGTCATGATGAACGACGAGTGGTTCCCCGGCCGCCACGAGGCGATCATCACGCCCGAGCAGTTCGCCGCCGCCCACCGGGGCCGGGTCAAGGGTCGGGCCCGGGGTACCGACCTGTTGTCGGGCCGGGTCCGCTGCGGCCTCTGCCGCCGCCTGATGGCGATCGACCAGAACGGCCAGGGCAGCCGGCACTACCGCTGTCGTCACCGGGGCGAGGGCTGCGCGCAGCCTTGTCGGAGCAACCTCGGGCTCCTGCGGGCCGCCGTGTTGGGGTTGCGGCTCATCGGCGACGACGTGGAGCTGCAGGACGCGATCCGCACGGAGCTCGAGCGGGCCCGAACGCCGGCCCGAAAGGCCGGCGGAGGGCCCCGTGCTCGGCGGTCCCGTCACGGTATCGAAGACCTGGTGGCCCAACGCCGCAAGCTGCTGCGCCTCTACTACGACGACAAGACCGGGGCCGAGCTGTTCGCCGAGGAGGAGGCGCGCCTGTCCGTCGCCATCCGGGAGGCCCAGCAAGAGAGCGACGACGCGCAGGTCGTGGCGGCGCAGACCGACGACGTTGCTCAGCGCTTCGACGACGTGGCCCGAGTATTGGCAACGCTCGACGTCGAGACGATGTGGAAGGCCGCGACCGAGGTCGAACGACGCGTGCTGATCGACGAGTTCATTCAGGAAGTTTTGGTCTTACCCGATTACTTAGACGTAACTGTGCACGGAGCGCCTCCGCTGCACGTCCGCTACCAGGAGGTCGGCATGAAGGAGTCGGGTTTCGATCGTGTCGGAGGGGGGACTTGAACCCCCACGCCCTTGCGGGCACCAGCCCCTCAAGCTGGCGCGTCTGCCTATTCCGCCACTCCGACGGGCGAACCGCTCAAATCAGCGTCCGGAGATCGTAGCGCGCCCATCGGCCCCCTCCGCGATGCGGGCTGGTCCCCCTGGCCCGGCCGCACGCAGACCGAGGGCGCTGCGACCCGTGCGGTCGAGGTGCCGGCCCCGGCGCCGGACGCCCGGTCAGACCATGTGCACCAATGCACGCTCGTCGGGCACCTCGTCGGGCGCGGCGGGTCCCTTGTGCAGCCCGCCGGGCCACCACGTGTGGTCCCCGATCTCGAGGTTCAGCGCCGTCGCGAGGACAGACCGGACCACGATCGTGTCGAGGAGCACACCCGAAGGCCACGGAGAACCCGATTTCGGCGAAGGTGGTGAGGGGCATCGTTGCCAGGACGGCGAAGGTCCCTGCCAGCACGAAACCGGCGCAATTGATGACGCCACCGGTTGCGGCGAGCGCCGTGAGCACACCCCGCACGGTGCCCGAGCGCTTCAACTCCTGGCGCACCCGGGTCATGAGGAAGATGTTGTCGTCGATGCCGAGCGCCACGAGGAACACGAAGATGGAGAGGGGAGGGGCCGAGTCTGCTCCGGCGAACCCGAACACGTGGGTGTAGACGAAGGCGCTCAACCCCAGCGTGGCCAGCAACCGAGAGGATGACCGTTGCCATCGAGATCAACGGCGCCACGAGTGCCCGCAGCACAATGGCCAGGATGCAGAAGACCAGCTCAGGTGGTCGATCACGTCGTACGCGGCCTGGCTGTCGGGTGGAGGCCGTCGCGTTCCCTCTGGATCGACCAGTCCGTTCCGGACGACCGGGAGCGTCAAGGAAACGATGCCCGGTGTCGCGGCCAGGAGGTTCCGAGCCGGTGCGGCGGATCCCGCTTCCGCGATCACGACGACCGGGCTCCCCATCCCGGCCGGGAGCTCCGCGCGATGCGGCTCCCCAGTCGGGCCCATGGCCCCGTCGTCGTCGGCTCGGCGGTTCCGAACCTCGGATGAATGGGCCAGAACACCCGCCGGCCGGCCGAGCTCCACTGCCAACCAGAACACGATGACGAGGTACTTGCTCCGCCGTCCAACGATGGCGCGAGCGGTGAACGGGGGCACCATGGCGGTGACTCCCGCGGTCCGTTCCAGAGGATCACCATGACATCGAGGCAATGCGGCTGATGGGGCCGATGGTCCTCTGGACTACTGGCCCGGCAGGGTCGGCGTGGTGTTGCTGGTGGACTCCGGGACGCGGACGGCCCAGAGCTGTGCGAACCACAGGAGGCTGTCGCTGCGGGGCGTCGGCGTCACTCCCCCGATGGTGCGGCTCCACGCCAGGGCGGTCGGCTCGGCGAAGAGCGGCAGCGAGACCACGTCGTCCCAGAGCTGGGTGTCCGCCTGGCTGTAGTAGCCGGCGGCCTTGTCGGGATTGAGCTGCTGTGAGGCCGTCTCCACCAACTGGTCGAAGTGGTGATTCGAGTAGTTCGTCCAGTCCTGCGAGCCGTTCTTGCCCGCCGGACCGAGCAGCGTCGTGTACCACGAGAGCATCTGGCTCAGGTACGGGCTGAACGTCACCGGCATGAGGGCCAGGTCGGCAAAGCCGTCGGCCAGCACCTGGCCGGTCTTCGAGGCGCCGTCGACCGGGAGCAGGGTCGTGTCCAGGCCCGCAGCCTGGAGTTCGCTCTTTATCACCGGGCCGGCCGCCGCGGCCCAGGGATCGCTCGCGTCGTACACCATGTGCAGTTGGAAGGGCATACCGAACGCGGAGTGGAAGTAGGGGTCGCCCGGCGTGCGGACCAGCCCCGAGGCCTGGAGCAGCGCATCGGCCTGCTGCGGCACCGGCGCCACAGGGAAGTTCACGCTCCCGCCGGCTCCGATCACGGTGGTCGACGTCGACGACGTCGGGACCGGGATCGTCGTCGTCGGAGACGTCGGCGCCGAGGGCTTGTAGGCCTGTTGCCCCTGCACGTAGACGTGGCTGTCCGCGACTTCGATTCCCGGATAGGCCCAACCGACCTGCTGGTTCACTAAGTCCTGGCGGTTGATGCTCAGGGCGATGGCCCCACGGAGGTCGGGCGACAGCGGCCCACTGAGCGAGCTGGCCATGTTGAGCTGCAGCAGCGTGTCCGAGGTGTCGACTTCGCTCTGCGCGCCCGGCAGCCCGGTCACCTGCGTGAGAAAGCCGGGCGTCACCGTGGCGGGCTGTGCCACGTCGACGTAGCCCGACGCCAGCCACTGGGCCAGCTCCTCGGTCGAGGACGCGACGCGGATCGTGATGGAGCGGGCGTTGGCCGGAGGCCCCCACCACTTCGGGTTCCGCACCAGATGTATCGTCTGGCCCGAGACGGACCCGATCTGGAAAGGGCCGCCCGAGAGGTCGATTGCAGGATTCACCGTCGGGCAGGACGGATCCCACCCCACCCTCTCCATCACGTGCGCCGGCACGAGGTTGTCGAAGAGCATCTGCCAGTCGGCGAAGGTGGTCTTGAACTTCACGGTGACGGTGTGGCCCCCGTTGGACCCCGTCACCGACTCGATGTCGCGGTACCCCACGATGCTCGAGACGTCAGGCGAGGACACCACCGGGTCGCCTTTCTGCAGATCCCATGCGTACTCGAAGTCGGTGGCCGTGATCGGCACGCCATCGGACCAGACCGCCTTCGGGTTGAGCGTGTACACGATGGTCTCGGGCGTGAGGTTCACCAGCTCCGACGTGGCGAAGTTCAAGTTCCCCGTCAGGGTCCCCGCGCTGTTCACGACGTAAGGGCTGGGCAGGACCGCGCCGAGGACCGTCATGGTGCCGGGGCTGTCCCCTTCCGGCGTGTTGGGGTTGCACCCCGACACGCCCTCGGTCATGCCGAAGGAGACGGCGCCGCCGGCGACGCCGACGTAGGTGACGGTGGTGGACCCGCGGCCGCCGGCGCTCCCGCCGCAGCCCGCGGCCAGCAGGCCCAGCGCTCCGAGGGTTCCGACCAGCCAGCGCCACCGCCGGGGGCGTGGGCCCCGGCTCGTCACTGCAGCCGGAGATCCAGCGTGATCGTCGTCAAGGCGAAGACGATGGCGACGGTGACCGTGATGCGGTCGAGATTGCGCTCAACCACCGTCGAGCCCTGGGCCGCCGCCCCGACGCTGCCGCCGAACATGTCGGACAGCCCGCCCCCCTTCCCGCTGTGCATCAGGATGAGGAAGATCAGCCCGAGCGCGGAGAGCACCTCGATCACGATGTACACCCACGTGCCTGCGTCCAGCGTTGCCAACAACCGAAGTGCCTCCAACTCGCGGAAATCGCCCTGTTCGGCCTAGGAACGGTAGCAGGCCGCGGTGGCCCGAATGATGTCAGTGAAGTCGGCCGCCTGCAGGCTCGCCCCCCCGACCAGGAGGCCGTCCACGTCGGGCTCGGCCATCAGGTCGGCGGCGTTCTCCGCGTTCACGGAGCCGCCGTACTGCACCCGGATGCCGGCGCCCGCCTCCTCGCCGCCCAGCTTGGCCACGAGCGACCGGATGAACACGCACGCATCCTCGGCGTCCACCGCCGTCGCCGCCCTGCCGGTGCCGATGGCCCAGATCGGCTCGTAGGCGACGACGAGGCCGCCGACCACGTCAGCGTCCAGGCCGGAGAGCGCGGCGAGGACCTGCTCCTCCAAGACGGCCTCGGTCTGGCCCCGGTCGCGCTGCTCCTCGCTCTCCCCCACACACACGATCGGCGTCATGCCGTGCTTCAGGACCGCCCGCAGCGTCGCCGCCACCGTGGCGTCGTCCATCGCGAACAGCGTCCGCCGCTCCGAGTGGCCGACGATCACGTACGCCGTTGCCAGCCGGGCCAGGAAGCGGGGGCTCACCTCACCCGTGCGGGGTCCCGCGTCCTCGTCGGAGCAGTGCTGCGCTCCCAGCGCGACTGGGATGCGCTCCTTCTCGACCAGCGTCTGCACCGTGCGCAGGTCGGTGAAGGGTGGGTGGACCGACACGTCAACCCGGGCCACGTCCTCGGGCTTCAAGCGCAGGCCGAGGTCGCGCACGGTGTGCAGCGCCTCGATGTGGTCGTGGTGCATCTTCCAGTTCCCGCTGACCAGCGGGCGGCGCGCCGTCGTCACCCCCGAGGTGCGTTGGGCGCCAGGCGCAGGGCGTCGATGCCCGGCAGGTGCCCTTCCTTCTCAATGAAGGACAGCGACGCCCCGCCACCGGTCGAGAGGAAGTCGATCTTTTCCGACAGGCCCAGCTCGTCGAGCGCGCTCGCGCTGTCGCCGCCGCCCACCACCGAGAAGCCGGCGCAGTGCGCGACGGCCTCGGCCACGATGCGGGTGCCCCGGGCGAAGCGCTTGTCCTCGAACGCCCCCAGAGGCCCGTTCCACAGCACCGTGCCGGCGCCTGCGACGACGTCGGCGAACGCCGCCGCCGTGTCCGGGCCGATGTCGAGGCCGGTCCAGCCGTCCGGCAGGTCCCCTTCGATCACCTTCACGCTTCCCCGCGGCCCGTGTCCCCCCGAGGGCGGCCCGAACGTGCCGCCCGGCTCCAAGGCGCGGGTGTCGGTCGGGAGCAGGATGCGCACGCCCGAGTCCAAGAGGTCCCGGCAGGCCTCGATGTGCGTCTCGTCGAGCAGTGAGCTGCCGACGTGCTGGCCCCGGGCGGCCATGAACGTGTACGCCATGCCGCCGCCGACGACGAGCGCGTCGACCTTCGTGGCGAGGACCTTGAGCACCTCGAGCTTGTCCGCCACCTTGGCCCCGCCCACGACCGCCACGAACGGACGCGCCGGGTGCTCGAGGATCCCGCCCAGCACCTCGACCTCCCGGGCGAAGCGCAGCCCGGCCGCGCTCGGCAGGAACCGCGGTGGTCCGACGATGGACGCGTGGGCGCGGTGGGCCGCGCCGAAGGCCTCGTCCACGTAGGCGTCGAAACCCGCGATGAGCCGCTGCACGAACGCGGGATCGTTCGCCTTCTCCCCCGGGTCGAAGCGCAGGTTCTCCATGAGCCCGACGCCCGGGCACAGCACCTCCAGCCGTTCCCGCACGGGGTCCATCTCCCAGCGGGGGTCGGGGGCACCGGCCGGACGGCCGAGGTGGGAGCACGCCACCACGTCGGCACCCTCGTCGAGCAGGCGGCGCAGCGTGGGCAGGGCGGCGGTGATCCGGAAGTCGTCGGCCACGGTGGCCTTGCCCCGCACGCCGATGTGCAGCGGGACGTTGAAGTCGACCCGTACCAGCACGCGCGTGCCGTCGAGCTCGGGGAGATCCTCGAGGAGCGGGAGCCCGCCCAGCTGGCCCATCGGCTCAGCCGCCCACCACGATGGTGAGGTCGAGCAGACGGTTGGAGTAACCCCACTCGTTGTCGTACCAGCCGTTGACCTTGACCAGCGACAGGTCGTCGCTCACGGGCATGACCATGGTGAGGCCGGCGTCGAACGTGCACGAGGCCGGCGACCCCACGATGTCGCTCGAGACGATCGGGTCCTCCGTGTAGTCCATGACCCGGTCGAGCGGCGGCTTGGCCGCCGCCTCGGCGAAGGCCGTGTTCACGTCGGCCACCGACGGGTTGCCCCGGACCGCGGCGGTGAAGTCCGTGATGGAGCCCGCCGGCAGCGGCACCCGCAGCGACATCCCGTCGAGTCGTCCCTTCATGGACGCCATGACGAGGCTGGTGGCCCGGGCCGCACCCGTCGAAGTCGGCACGATGTTCATGGCGGCTCCCCGGGCCCGTCGCAGGTCCTTGTGGGTCAGGTCCAGCAGGTTCTGGTCGTTGGTGTAGGCGTGCACGGTCGTCATCAGCCCGCTCACGATCTCGAAGGCGTCGTCCACCACTTTGACCATGGGCACGAAGCAGTTGGTCGTGCACGAGGCGTTCGACACGACCTGGTGCGTCTCGGGGTCGAAGTCCTTGTCGTTCACGCCGATGACGAAGGTGGCGTCCGCGTCACCCGACGGCGCCGAGATCACGACCCGCTTCACCGAACCGTGCAGGTGCCCGGCGGCATCGGCCCGACTGGTGAACCGCCCCGTTGACTCTATGACGACCGTCGCTCCCAGCTTGTCCCACGGCAGCTGCTCGGGCTCGCGCTCGGCCATGACGCGGATGCGTTGCTCCCCCACCAGCAGGTCGCTGCCCTCGACGTCGACGGGCACCGAGAGCCGCCCCTGGGTGGAGTCGTAGCGCAGCAGGTGCGCCAGCGTCTCGGGCGACGTGAGGTCGTTGACCCCGACGACCTCCACGTCGGCACCGGTGGCCAGGATCGTCCGCAAGAAGTTGCGGCCGATGCGCCCGAAGCCGTTGATACCGACCCGCACCGTCATGTGTCGTACCTTCCTCTCGGGTCCCGGGCGACCTATGCCAGCAGACCGGCCAGCGCCTGCGCCAGTTTGGCCGGGCTGTGGACGAGGGTGTTCTCTCCCGTCAAGGGAAGGTCGCGCACCGTGACCTCCGTTCCGCCGATGCCCATGCCCTGGATGCTGTCACACAGCACCACGTCAACGCCGACATTGTGCCTGGTCAGGGCCGCGACATGGGCGGCCAGGTCGTAACCAGCGGTCTCGGGGACCTGGGGGCGCAGGTTGCAGACGTAGACGACCTGGGCCTTGGACGAGGCCACCGCCTCGGCGATGCCCTTGACCGCCACGGCGGCCAACACGCTGGTGTACAGCGACCCGGGCCCGATGACGACCTGGTCCGCCTCGGCGATCCGTTCGACCGCCAGGGGTGGGGGGTGAGCGTCTCCGGGCACCAGCGAGACCGTGCGGATGTCCCCGGTGCCCATCACCGCGACCTGACCGGCCACGGTGCCCTGGGCCGACTCGGCCTTCAGCACGACGGGCTCGGTCGTGGCGGGCAGGACGTCCCCGTGCGCACCGAGCAGCTGGGCCGCCTCCCGCACGCCGAGCACGAGATCGCCGGTGGCGTCGATCAGCCCCGTGAGGATGAGGTTGCCCAGCACGTGGCCGGCGAGCTCGCCCTCCCCGAAGCGGCGTTCGAACGCCAGTGCGAGCGCCGAGTCCTCGGCGGCGAGCGCGACCAGGCATTTGCGGATGTCGCCCAGCGCGACCACGTTGAGCAGCTCGCGCAGCCTCCCGCTGCTGCCCCCGTCGTCGGCCACCGACACGACACCCGTCAAGGTGCCGGCGTAGCGCCGCGCCGCCTTCAGGGTGACCGCAGTGCCGTGACCGCCGCCGATGGCGACGACGGAGGGTCGCGCCGCGGCGCTCACCGGTCGATGTCCCGGTGGTAGACCGACACCGCCTGCCCGTGCCCGCCCAACCGTTCGGCGAGGGCATCGGCCAGTGCCACCGAGCGGTGCCGCCCGCCGGTGCAGCCCATGGCGATGGTGAGGTACGACTTCCCTTCTCGGATGAAGGCCGGATGGATGCTGGTGAGGAGGTCGTCCACCTTCTCCAGAAAGGACTGCGACTCGGGCTGGCTCAGGACGTAGTCGCGGACGGGTTTGTCCAACCCGCTGAAGGGCCGAAGCTCCTCGACCCAGAACGGGTTGGGCAGGAAGCGGCAGTCGAAGACGACGTCGACGTCGAGAGGGATGCCGTGCTTGTACCCGAACGAGATCACCGACGTCTGCATGTGGGGCGCCTCGTCGTCACCGAAGGACTCGAGCATGCGCATCCGCAACTGGTTCGAGTTCAGCTCGCCCGTGTCGACGAGGAGGTCGGCCCGTTCGCGCACCGCCTCGAGCAGCCTGCGCTCGTCGGCAATCGACTCCTCCACGCCCCGCGCCGCCAGGGGGTGCCGTCGCCGCGTGCCCTCGTAGCGACGAACGAGCACGTCGTCGGGTGCGTCGAGGAACACGACTCGCACGCGCTTGCGGGTGGCGCGCAGCTCGTCGAGCACGTCGGGCAGGTCGTCGAAGTACTCCGGGCCGGTGTTGCTGCCGCCCCGACCGATGACGAGGGCCACCCGTTCAATGCCGGACCCCGGCCGGTCCACCACCTCGACCATCTTCATGATCAGGCTTGCGGGCAGATTGTCGATGACGAACCAACCCACGTCCTCGAGCGCCGCCGCCGCGGTGGATCGGCCCGCCCCGGACATCCCGGTCACCACCACGAACTCGCTCACTGCCGCACCGTCCTTTGCCCACCAGCCTTGCGCAATCCCTCGTACACGGCGAGACCGACGCTGTCGGGCAGCCAGGACAGTGCCTGGAGCTGGTCGAGCGTCGCCGCGCGCACGGCGTTGACGCCGCCCAGCTCCTTGACCAGGCGGGCCTTGCGGGTCGGACCCAGACCGGGGATGCCGTCGAGGGTGCTGCGCGTCATCCGCTTGCCGCGTCGCTCGCGGTGGAACGTGATCGCGAAGCGGTGCGCCTCGTCGCGCACGCGCTGCAGGAGGTAGAGCGCGTCCGACCCGCGGCGCAAGCGGATCGGGTCCGGCGAACCCGGCCGGTACACCTCCTCGAACTGCTTGGCCAGCGCCGCCAGTTCGACTCGGTCCTGCAGCCCGAGCTCGTGCACGACGCGCTCGGCCACGCCGAGCTGGCCCTTGCCGCCGTCGACCACGATCAGGTTGGGCCGGTAGGCGAAGCGGCGCGGCTTCCCGCCCGCCCCCGCGTCGGGTTTCTCATCGAGCGCGGTGAGCCGCCGGGTCAGCACCTCCTCCATGGCTGCATAGTCGTCATTTCCCGCGACGGACTTGACGTTGAAGCGGCGGTAGTCCGAACGCTTGGCCACGCCGTCCTCGAAGACCACCATGGAGCCCACGTAGTCGGTGCCCTGCAGGTGGCTCATGTCGTAGCACTCAATCCGCAGCGGCGCTTCACGCAGCGACAGCGCCGACTGGAGCTCGGTCAGCGCCTTCGACCGCGCGTTGTGGTCGGCAGCCCGCCGGAGACGGTGGCGGGCCAGATCCTCGCTGGCCGACCGCGTGACCGTCTCTTGCAGGGCTCGCTTCACGCCGCGTTGCGGCACGGCGATCTCGACCGGCCCGTCCCGCACACTGCGCAGCCAGCTCTGCAGCAGCTCGAGGTCGGCCGGTTCCTCGGGCAGCAGCACGCGTCTCGGGACTTCGGCCCCGTCCGCCCCGTAGACCTGCGACACGATGAGGGCCATGAACTCGGGTCCCGACAGGTCTTCGACCTTCTCGGCCACGAAGCCGCGGTGCCCCACGACGCGGCCCCGGCGGACGCGGAAGATCTGCACGGATGCCTCGAGCGGGTCCTCGGCCAAGCCGACGACGTCGAAGTCCTCGGCCCGGTCCGAGACCATCTGCTGGGTCTCGGCGGCCTTGTGCACCGCCACGATCCGGTCGCGCAGGCGCGCCGCCCGTTCGAATTGCAACCCGTCGCTCGCCGCCAGCATCTCGGCCTCCAGACGGGCCAGCACCGGCTCGGTGTCACCCGAGAGGAACCCCATGAGGTCGTTCACGTACCCCTCGTACGCGCCGTGGTCCACCGCGCCCACACAAGGCCCCGAGCAACGCTCGATGTCGTAGAGCAGGCAGGGGCGGCCCAGCCGCTCGTGGCGCCTGAACTTGGTGTCCGAGCAGGTGCGCACGGGGAAGCTCCGGACCAACAGGTCGAGCGTGGACCGGATCGCGCCCGCGTTGCCGTAGGGGCCGAAGTAGCGGACCCCTTTCCGCTTGCGCCCGCGCACCACGGCGGGCCGCGGCCATTCCTCGTTGAGCGTGACAGCCAGCCACGGGTAGCTCTTGTCGTCCTTGAGGCGCACGTTGTACCGGGGCAGATGCGCCTGGATCAACGAGTGTTCGAGTATGAGCGCGTCGACCTCGCTGTCCACCACCACCCACTCGACGTGGTCGGCCTGGGCCACCAGCTGGGCCGTCCGCGGCGAGAGCTTGGCCGAGTCCTGCCAGTAGTTGGGCAGGCGGTGGCGCAGCGACTTGGCCTTGCCCACATAGAGGACACGGCCTTCGGCGTCGTAGAACTGGTAGGAGCCCGGGGCGTCCGGAATGGAGCCGGTAGGCGGCCGATACTGCATGACGCCCACTCTCGCGCAGCCAATGGTGCGGAGCGGTACACTGGGCCGTGCCGGCCTGGTATCCGGCAGACAACCTCGCATCGAGGCCGACATACCCGCGGATGGGCGACCAGGCTGTCCCCGCCGGCCACATCGATGCTCTCCCTCAAAGGGGGCAGACGACATGCTCAGGCTTCAAGCGCCTCTCCGAGAGCGCTACAGCGCCGCGACCGACGACGAGCTGGCGGCCATGATCCGGACGGCCAAGGCCGAGCTCGGCTCCCGCTTGTTCGTCCTCGGCCACCACTACCAGCGCGACGACGTCATGCGCTGGGCCGACGCCCGCGGCGACTCCTTCGGCCTCTCCCGCCTGGCCGCGGGCCAGACCGAAGCCGAGTTCATCGTCTTCTGCGGCGTCCATTTCATGGCCGAGTCGGCCGACGTCCTGACCGGTGACCACCAGAAGGTCATGCTCCCCGACCTCAACGCCGGCTGCTCCATGGCCGACATGGCCGACATCGACCAGGTCGAGGAGGCCTGGGAGGACCTGGCCCGCGTGGTCGACGTCGACCGCCTCGTCCCCGTGACCTACATGAACTCAGCGGCAGCCCTGAAGGCCTTCGTCGGTCGCCACGGCGGAGCCGTCTGCACCTCCTCCAACGCCCGGGCCGTGCTCACCTGGGCGCTGGAGCGCGGTGACCGCGTGCTCTTCTTCCCCGACCAGCATCTCGGCCGCAACACCGGCCACGAGCTCGGTTACGGCTCGGACGACATGTCGGTGTGGAACCCGAGGCTGGCCCTGGGCGGCCTCACCGATCGCCAGGTCAAGGAGTCGACGCTGCTGCTGTGGAAGGGGCACTGCTCAGTGCACCAGCGCTTCCGGCCCGAACACGTCGAGGCCTTCCGCACCGAGCACCCCGACGGGATCGTCATGATCCACCCCGAGTGCGCGCACGAGGTCGTCGAGCTCGGGGACATGACGGGTTCGACCGACGCCATCATCCGGGCGGTCGCCGCGGCACCGCCCGGCTCGGTGATCGGCGTCGCCACCGAGATCCACCTCGTCAACCGACTGCACAACGAGTCCCCGGACAAGACCGTGATCTGCCTCGATCCCCTCGTCTGCCCCTGCTCGACCATGTCGCGCATCGACCCCCAACACCTGGCGTGGGTGCTCGAGGGTCTGGTCGAGGGCGAGGTCCGCAATCAGATCGTCGTCGACGCCGACACGGCCCAATGGGCCAGGGTGGCGCTCGAGCGCATGCTGGCCATCACCTGAGCGCGCGCTCCAGCACGTCGGGGGCGCGCGGGCTCGCCGAACGCGCCGGTAGGGTCGGCACGTCCCGCGTCACGATCTGACTGGAGGCGCATCCGGTGAGCGATTATCCCGCCCCGCCCGTCCCGGCGAACCACGTCGAGCCCGTTCCCCGCCGGGTGAGGGCATATCTGGGCGGTCGGGCCGTCGTCGACACCACCCGGGCGCGCTACGTCTGGGAGTGGCCCGGCTTCCCGCAGTACTACGTCCCCCTCTCTGACGTCGTGCGCGACGTGCTCGTCGACGAGGGTGAGACCGAGGAGACCCCGCGTGGGGACGTGCGACTCTTCGGCCTCGAGTTGGACGGTGTCCACCGCCCCCATGCCGCCAAGGTCCTCTCGGCGGCCAAGGTGGAGGGCCTCGACGACACCGTCCGCTTCGAGTGGTCGGCGTTCGACGCCTGGTTCGAAGAGGACGAGCAGGTCTTCGTCCATCCGCGCAGCCCGTACACCCGGATCGACGTGCTGCGGTCGTCCCGGCTCCTGCGCGTCGAGTCCAAGGGTGTCGTGCTCGCCGAGACGTCGTCGCCGGTCATGCTCTTCGAGACGGGCCTCCCGACCCGGTACTACCTGAACCGGACCGATGTGGACTTCACCCGCCTGGCCCCCTCCGACACCGTCACGGCCTGCCCCTACAAGGGCACCACGAGCGCGTACTGGTCCGCACGCGTCGAGGGCAGGGTCCACCCCGACGTCGCCTGGTCCTACGAATTCCCCGCACGTGAGGTGCTCCCCATCGCGGGGCTCGTCGCCTTCTACAACGAGAAGGTGGACCTCTTCCTCGACGGACAGCCCCTCGAGCGGCCCCAGACGGCCTTCAGCCGCCCGACGGCGAAGCCCGAGCCTCACGACGCTTGATTCCTCGGCGACCCGTCCGCCCCCACGGGCGACGTTCCGGGCGGCCGCCGTTCCTACTTGGCCCGCGCCAGCACCGGCTTGAGCACCTCGCCCGTGTGGCTGCCGGCTGTCTTGGCCACCTGTTCGGGCGTGCCGTCGGCGATCACCGTTCCGCCCTTGTCCCCGCCCTCGGGGCCGAGATCGATGATCCAGTCCGCCGTCTTGACCACGTCGAGGTTGTGCTCTATGACGACCACCGTGTTGCCCTGGTCGACCAGGCGGCCCAGCACCTGGAGCAGCCGGCGGGTGTCGTCGAAGTGGAGGCCCGTCGTGGGCTCGTCGAGGATGTAGAAGGTGTGCCCGGTCGGGCGGCGGCTCAGCTCGCTGGCCAGCTTGACCCGCTGGGCCTCGCCGCCCGAGAGCGTCGGTGCCGGCTGGCCCAGGCGCACGTAGCCCAACCCCACGTCGACCATGGTCTGCATGTGGCGGGCGATGGGCGGCTGACGCTCGAAGAACGTCAGCGCCTCTTCGCACGACATGTCGAGCACGTCGGCGATCGTCTTGCCCCGGAAGGTGATCTCGAGGGTGTCGCGGTTGTAGCGCGCGCCATGACAGATCTCACAGGGCACGTAGACGTCGGGCAGGAAGTGCATCTCGATCTTGATCGTCCCGTCCCCCGCGCAGGCCTCGCAGCGCCCGCCCCGCACGTTGAACGAGAAGCGCCCCGGTTGGTACCCGCGCACTTTGGCCTCGGCCGTCTGCGCGAAGAGCTTGCGGATGTGGTCGAAGACGCCCGTGTAGGTGGCTGGGTTCGACCGTGGCGTGCGGCCGATCGGGGCCTGGTCCACGTCGACCACCTTGTCGAGGTGGGCCATGCCCTCGACCTTGCGGTGGCGGCCCGGCAACGCCTTGGCCCGGTGCAGGTGCTGCGCGAGGGAGCGCAGCAGGATGTCGTTCACCAGCGTCGACTTGCCCGAGCCGGACACGCCCGTCACCGCGATGAAGCAGCCGAGGGGGAACGAGACGTCGATGTCACGCAGGTTGTGCTCGCGCGCGCCCCGCACCGTCACCACGTCGCCCGTCCCCGGCCGGCGGCGCGCCGGGACGGGGATCGACTTCTTGCCCGACAGGTACTGGCCGGTGATGGAGGCCTTGTTGGTCAGCAGACCGCCGCGGCCGGTCACCGGTCCGGCGTGCACCACGGTGCCACCGTGCTCCCCCGCCCCCGGCCCGATGTCGACGACGTAGTCCGCGGTGCGGATGGTCTCCTCGTCGTGCTCGACGACGATCACGGTGTTGCCGAGGTTGCGCAGGCGCTCCAGGGTGCCGATGAGGCGCTGGTTGTCGCGCTGGTGCAGGCCGATGGACGGCTCGTCGAGGACGTAGAGGACGCCGACGAGGCCGCTGCCGATCTGGCTGGCCAGGCGTATCCGCTGCGCCTCGCCTCCCGAGAGCGTGCCGGCCGACCGGGCCAACGAGAGGTAGTCGAGGCCGACGTCGAGCAGGAACTGCATGCGCTCGCGCACCTCTTTGAAGACGCGGTCGGCGATCATGTGCTCGCGGTCGCTCAGCTCCAGGCCCGCCATGGCCTCGACCGCGGCGGCGATGGAGAGGCTGCACAGCTCGTAGATGTTGCGCCCGCCGACCCTGACGGCGAGCGACTCGGGCTTGAGGCGCGCGCCCTTGCACTCGGGGCAGGCCACCTCCCGCATGAATTGCTCGATCTGCTCGCGCGACCAGTCGGACTCCGACTCGCCGTGGCGCCGTTGCAGCCAGGGGATGATGCCTTCGTAGTGCGCCTCGTAGGAACGGGTCCGGTTGAAGCGGTTCTTGTACGTGACGTGCACCGCCCGGCTGCCGGTGCCGTAGAGGATCAGTTTCTTGTCCTTCGCCTTGAGCGACTTCCACGGGGTGTCGAAGGAGAAGCCGCCGAAGTCCGCGACTCCCTGCTGGAGCCCGGTGAAGTACTCGCTGCGGGCCCCCGCCCACGGCGCCAGCGCACCCTCGGAGAGGGACAGCGAGTCGTCGGGCACCACCAGTTCGGGGTCGACCTCGAACCTGGTGCCGAGGCCGAGGCACACCGGGCAGGCACCGTAGGGCGAATTGAAGGAGAAGCTGCGCGGCGCGGGCTCCTCGAAGCTGAGGCCGCAGTGGACGCACGCCAGGTGCTGGGAGAAGGTGATGGCCTCGTCGCTCTCGCCGTCGCCGGTCCCGTTCATGACGAGCACCTCGGCCGTCCCGCCCGTGAGCTCGAGCGCCGTCTCGATCGACTCGGTCAGGCGCTGGCGGACGTTGTCGCGGCGGATGAGCCGGTCGACCACCACCTCGATCGTGTGCATCTCGTAGCGGGCCAGCGCCACCTCGGCCCGGTCCGCCAGTTCGAGGGGGACGCCGTCGACCCTGACCCGGGCGAAGCCCTGCTTGGCCAGGTCGTCGAGGAGGGAGCTGTACTCGCCCTTGCGGCCCCGGACGACGGGAGCCAGGACCTGGAACTTCGTTCCCTGCGGGAGCTCGAGCACCCGGTCGACGATCTGCTGGGGGGTCTGGCGCGCCACGGGCCGGCCGCAGGTGGGGCAATGGGGATGGCCGATGCGGGCGTACAGGAGGCGCAGGTAGTCGTAGACCTCGGTGATGGTCCCCACGGTCGAGCGCGGGTTGCGGGAGGCCGACTTCTGGTCGATGGAGATGGCAGGTGAGAGGCCCTCGATGAAGTCCACGTCCGGCTTGTCCATCTGGCCCAGGAACTGGCGGGCGTAGGCCGAGAGGGACTCGACGTAGCGACGCTGGCCTTCCGCGTAGATGGTGTCGAAGGCCAGGGAGGACTTTCCCGAGCCCGACAGCCCGGTGAAGACGATCAGCCGGTCCCGGGGCAAGTCGAGGGAGATATCTCTGAGATTGTGCTCGCGAGCCCCGCGAACGACCAGACGGTCGGCCATCCGGTGAGGATACCGGTGCGCTGTATCAGCTCCGGCAAGTCCGAGGTCAGGCCGCCGCGCCGGTCCGGCCGGAATCGAGGCGGCGGCCTCCCCCCCTCAACCCCTTGCCATGCCGACGACCGGAGCGTTCAGGTGCAGGGAGCCGGCCGAGCCCTCGAACGGGCGTCGCCGCAGCCGAGCCCTCGAACGGGCGTCGCCGCAATTGAAGCTGCCCCGTCCGCCGCCCGCGTCATTGATCGAAGGTGACGTCCTCGTCCCCCCAGTAGGCGACGACGCCGGAGATCAGGCCCTCGTCGGTGACGGTGAACAGCTCGACGCCGCGGATGTGCATGGTCGAGCCACCCTCGAGGGTCAACGTGATGTGGAAGGTGATGGCCGCGGTGTCGGCGACCGGGTGGAGGTCCACGACCTCGAACGTCATCGTCTCGCAGGCGTCGAACGACCGCCCCATGAAGGCGCGGATGGCGTCGCGCCCGACGTTGGGGGGTGTCGGGTAGGGGTCGACCTGCACCGCGTCCGGCGTGAAGAGGGCGGCGTAGGCGTCCGCGTCCTTGGAGCTGGCGGCGGCGGCGTAGCGCGCCATGACATCTCTGAGCTGGGCGGTGGTGGGCATGGCGGCGACGCTATCCGCCCGGGTTCAGCCGGCCCCGGCGTACGGCTCCTCCCTACACTGCAGTGTCGTGCCGTCCAAGCGTCCGACGCCTCACCTCCTGATGATCGGGAACGCACACATCGATCCGATGTGGATCTGGGACTGGGACGAGGGCATGCACGAGGTGCTCCAGACGTTCCGGGCCGCAGTCGAGCGCCTGGAGGAGGACCCTGACCTGCGCTTCACCGCGAGCTCGGCGAGCTACTACCGCTGGGTGCTGGACACCTCCCCTGATCTGTTCTCCCGTGTCCGCGAGCTCGTGCACAGCGGGCGCTGGGTGGTCACGGGGGGCCAGTGGGTCGAGCCGGACTGCAACCTCCCGTCCGGCGAGTCGGTTTGCCGGCAGTTCCTCTACGGTCAACGCTTCCTGGCCGAGCATCTCGGTGTCACGGCGACGGTCGGGTACAACGTCGACTCGTTCGGTCACTCGGGCACCCTGCCGCAGCTCCTGGCGGCGTCGGGCCTCACCTCCTATGTCTTCATGCGTCCAGGCCCCGACGAAAAGGCGATCGCCTCACCCGCCTTCCGCTGGCGCGGCACCGACGGGACCGAGGTCCCCGCCTACCGGATCCCCTACGACTACTCAACGAGCGGCAGCCAGGAGGACGAGGTGATCCGGAAGCGGGCGGGCGACCTCCTCGCACAGGGCGCAGAGCTGCGAATCCCCCTGATGGCCTTCTTCGGAGTGGGTGACCACGGCGGCGGTCCCACGCGCCTTGCCATGCGGACGATCCATGTCTTGGCGGATGAACACGACGGGGCCGTGAGCTTCGGCGACCCGGCCGGCTACTTCAGGGCACTCGACGATGCGCCGGGCGGGACGAGCGCGCTGCCCACGGTGACCGGCGAGCTCCAGTGGCACGCCGTTGGGTGCTACTCGGCCCGGGCCGACCTGAAGCTTGCGAACGCGCAAGCCGAGGACGCGCTGGTCAAGGCCGAGGTCCTCAACGAGATGTGCCGCCTGTTCACCGGCGACGCACCTGACGTGCGTGCCGAGCTGTCCGAGGCCTGGCAGGGCGTCCTCTTCGCTCAGTTCCACGATGCCCTGGGCGGCACCTGCACCGATCGTGCCACCCGGGCGGTCCAGGCGCTCCTCGTCTCGGGCGCGGTCCGGGCCGAGCGGGTGGCCGTGCGGGCGATGCACCGTCTGGCGGAGCACGTCGCGACCTGGGTCGATGGCGCCGAGGCCGCAGAAGGCATGGAGAGCGCGATCGGCGGCCTGCCGGTGCCCATGATCGTCTTCAATCCCCACTCCTGGCCGGCGGTCGGCGCCGTCTCACTCCCTCATCCCATCGCCGTGGCGACCGACGCGGAGGGGCGGCCCGTCCGCGTGCAGCAGATCCCCTCGGGCGAGGTGACCTACAGCCCCACGCGCAGTCTCCTCCGCGTCTCCGTGCCGGCTCTCGGCTACCGCCGGTACTGGCTCCACGTCGCCGACCCGGCCAACGGCGGCGAGGAGCCGGCGGCGGGACCGGTCACCGCCACGGAGGACGGCAGCTTGGCCAACGCGTTCGTACAGGCCGGCGTCGACCTCAGCACGGGCCGACTGGTACACCTGGAGGCGAACGGCGTGGACCTGCCCGACGGGACGGAGCTCCTCGCCGGCGGGGTGCGGCCCGTCATCGTCGTCGACGACAGCGACACCTGGTCCCACGGCGTCGACCGCTACGCGGGTGACGAAGAAGAGGGTCACCTCCTGTCGGTCCGGGTGGTGGAGAGGGGTCCGGTCCGCGCCACCGTGCGCAGCACCTGGTCGTTCGGCAAGGGGCGGACGACGGTGGCACAGGAGGTCTCCCTCTACGAGGGCGAGACCTCCGTGGACGTTGGTCTCGACGTCGACTGGCACGAGGCCCATCGGGTGCTGAAGCTCGTGGTCCCGGTGGCGCTGGGCGAGCCGGTGAGCGTGGCCGGCGCCGCCTACGGATCGGTCCAACGCCCGTGCTCGGGCCACGAGGAGCCCATGGTCCACTGGGTCGACCTCTCCAGCACCTCCGCGGGGTGGGGCCTCGCGTGCGTCACCGAAGGGCCGGGCGGCTACGACGCGCTGGGCCCAACCCTCCGCCTCACCGTGCTGCGCAGCCCGCGGGCGGCGGATCACGGACTGGGCTGGGGTGCCGACGATCCGGCCGGTTACCCGGTCTCGGATCAGGGACGTCACCAACGGCGGTACCGCCTCGTCCCTCATCGTGGCCCGGCCCAGGCGGCGCAGCTGCCGCGGCACGCCGCAGAGCACCGGGTCGAGCTGCCGGTGGTGCTCGACACCTGGCACGACGGGCGGCTCGGCCCCGAGGGTACGGCCGCGCACATCGAGGCCGGCGGGGTGGTCATGCCGGTCCTCAAACGCGCCGAGGACGGAGGCGGCACCGTCGCCCGCCTGTGGGAGGTTGCCGGCCGGCGCGAGCGCGTCCGCCTCTCGTTGGGCTCGGGCGGGTCGGTACCCGTCCCCGTGTGGGAGGACGAGCTCCGGCCACACGAGGTCCGCACGATCTTCATCCCCGACAACGACCCGGCACGTCCGCGCACGGTGGACATCCCTGAGCTCGACGTACGGCGACGGGCCCGGCCCGACTTCGCCGGTCTCCTCGCACGCCATCCGGACCTGGCGGGCGTCCTGTCGCAGGTGGAGGCCGCCCTCGCGCTTCTCACCCGGACCATCGAGGGCGGCGGGACCATTTACGTCGGAGGGAACGGCGGCAGCGCGGCTGACGGGAACACATCGTGGGTGAGCTCATGAAGGGCATGGAGCACCGGCGACCCCTCGGCGAGGAGGAACGCGCCGTGCTGCGGAATCACGCGCCCGACTCCATGGCCGGCGAAGCCGCCTACCTGGCCGACCGCCTCGAGGGTGCCATGCGGGCTGTCTGCCTGACGAGCCAGTCCGGCCTCCTCTCGGCCATCGCGAACGACACGGCGGGCGACATGGGCATGGCCCAGCAGCTGCACGGGTACGGCCGCCCCGGTGATCTCTTCTGGGCGCTCTCGACGTCCGGACGGTCACGCAACGTCGTGCTGGCGGCCCTGGTCGCCCGGGCCGCGGGGGTCGGCGTCCTGGCCTTCACGGGTGAACAGGGCAGCCGCCTCGGTGGCCTGGCCGACGTGTGGGTCCCGGTACCCGCGACCGATGTGGCCTCCGTGCAGGAGCTGCACCAACCGCTGTACCACGCCCTGTGCGCCGCGCTCGAAGGGCGCTACTGGCCGAACGGCGACGATTCCCCGAGGGGGACGTTTGGCCCTATGCCCGACGCGCCCTCGCGGTAACGATTTCTTCGCGTGGGACCTGATCAAGCGCTGCATGAGGTCGAGCTCGACAGCACCCCGATCCCCCCGGTACCCCGCGTCGAAGCATCCTCCGTCGAACTCGAGGGTGTCTCCAAGGCGTTCGGGGACGTCACCGCGCTCCACGAGGTCACGCTCGACGCCCGGCCGGGCGAGTTCCTCGTGCTGCTGGGCCCCTCCGGTTGTGGCAAGTCGACGGTGCTGCGGCTCATCGCCGGGCTCGAGGCACCAACTGCCGGCACGATCCGGATCGGCGGCGCCGCGATGAACCGAGTCGTCACCAAGGACCGCGATGTCGCCATGGTGTTCCAGAGCTATGCCCTCTACCCCCACCTCAGCGTCCGCAAGAACATCGAGTTCCCCTTGCGCTCCCGCGGGGTTCCGCGCGACGACATCAAGGACATCGTCCCCCGGGTGGCCGAGAGCCTCCAGCTCACCCCCTTCCTCGGGCGCAAGCCGGCGGCGCTCTCGGGTGGCCAGCGCCAGCGCGTCGCCCTGGCCCGGGCCTTGGTCCGCCGACCAAAGGTCTTCTTGATGGACGAACCCTTGTCGAATCTCGACGCACAACTTCGCGTCGAGATGCGGGCGGAGCTGGTCGAGCTGCACCGGCAACTCGGCATCACCATCCTCTACGTCACCCACGACCAGATTGAGGCGATGACGATGGGACAGCGGATCGCGGTCCTCAAGGATGGGGTGCTGCAGCAGCTCGACACGCCCGAGTCGGTGCGTGACACCCCGGCGAACGCGTTCGTGGCCAGTTTCGTCGGCAGCCCACCGATGAACATCCTCTCCGGAACCCTGAGCGAGTCCGAGGGACAGCTCGGGGTGGAGACGGTCGCCGGGCGGGTCGCACTCCCTGCATCCGATGCCGCTCTCGTCCGCCGCCTCTCGCTCGAGTCGGTCCTCCTCGGCGTGCGGCCGGAGGACCTGTGCGTCGGACGCGACGGTGCGCTCACGGCCACCGTCAGCCTGGTCGAGTCGATGGGTCGCCTCCAGCACGTCACCTGCAGGCTCGCTGACGGACACCTCATCAGCGTCCAGGGCACCGAGCACGTGAACCTGGACGTGGGTGATCAGATCGCCTTGTCCGTGTGCGGCCCGCTGCACTTCTTCGACCCCGTGAACCAGCTGCGGCTCTCCTGAGCTCCGACGCCCGTTCATGAAGGGACCAAATCCCCTGTCGGGTCCTGCGCTGCTTACGGAAGATGCATCTGTGACCAACCTCCCCCGACGTAGACGCCGCGCAGCACGCATCGCCACCCTCGTCGCTGCCGCGAGCGCGGGACTGGGCTCGTTGACGGTCGGAGGTGCAGAAGCCGGCGCAAGCCCGTCTGTGACCCTGACCGTGGCCTATTGGAGCGGCTTCAACCCGGCCGGGGTCAACATCATGCCGGCTTGGATCAACGCAGCAGCCAAGCAATTGCAGAAGACCTACCCGAACGTGAACGTGGTCGGCGACGAGATCACGACCAGCTCGGAATCGGAGTACTACTCCAAGGTCGACCTCACCGAGCGCAGCGCCCGGACGGTGCCCGACGTCGTGTTCGAGGACTCCTTCCTGATCGGCTCCGATGCCAGTGCCGGATTCCTCCGACCGCTGCCGCAGCTGACGACGTGGCCCGGGTGGAGCGCCTACTACCCCGCCATGAAGAGCGACGCGTCGTACAACGGCAAGGTCTACGGTGCGATGAACAGCACGGACGTGCAGCTGATCTACTACAGCCGCAAGCTCTTCAAGCAGGCCGGGCTGCCGGCGACGTGGCAGCCGCACAGTTGGGGCGACGTGCTCGCGGCTGCCCGGGCGATCAACCGCCACGACAACGGTGCCATCCCCCTGTGGATCTACACGGGCCAGGCCGTCGGGGAGGCCTCCGCCTTCCGGGGGTTCGAGGTGTTCCTCAATGGCACCAGTGACCGCCTCTACGACTACACCACGCACAAGTGGGAGATCTCGGGCCCCGGCTTCAACGCCACGTGGAACCTCCTGTCGCAGATGCAGCCGCTCGAGGAACCCGAGTCGATGTGGTCCAACCCCAACGCGGACGCCACGGTTGCCCTGACCCTGATGCCCCACCAGCAGGTCGGCATCGTCTTCGACGGAAGCTGGGTCGCCACGGCCTACGTGCCCGGAGGACTGGCACCGTGGCCCGGCTTCTCCAGCGCCTACGGCGAGGCAGCCCTGCCCACCCAGGCGGGGGGCGCACCGGGGTACACGAACCAGTCCGGGGGGTGGGCGCTCTCGGTGCCGAGCCTGGCACCCCACCCCAGCCTGTCGCAGGCGTTCATTGAAGCGGCGTCATCCGCTTCGCTCCTTGCCTCCTTCGACCCCGCCTCGGGCAACCTGCCGCCCCGGGCGGACGTCCTCACGCAGCCGGCCTGGCAGGCGGCGGTGAAGGTCAACCCCGTGTCCAAGTTCGCGTCGGCCCAGCTCCCCTACACGACGTTCCGACCCAACCTCCCCACCTACGTCCAGGTGTCCAACGTGATCCAGCAGCTCACGGAGCAAGTCTCCACGCGCTCCATGACCCCGAGCCAGGCCGCGGCGAGCTATGCCAGCCAGGTGACCCAGATCGTCGGCTCCGGCAACGTGGAGCGAATGAGGAAATGAGCCAGGTCGTCGACCTGGGTCGCGAACTGCCCAAGGAAGGCCCGAGCGCCGCTCCTATCGGACGTGCCAAGAACGTCACCGTCGAGACCCCTCTGCGCCGCCGCTTGACGGGCCTCACGATGGTCGCCCCGATGCTCGTCGTGGTCCTCGTCTTCATGGGCTGGCCGGCCGTCTGGACCTTCGTCCTGTCGTTCACCAACATGACGGTCACCGGACCGACGGCAACCCACTACCAGTTCATCGGGTTCGCCAACTACAAGCAGCTCTTCTCCACCGGCAGCGGGCTGCTCGACTCCGTCGGCAAGAGCATCTACTACCTCGTCGTCTCCGGTTACCTCGGACAAGCCGTGCTCGGCTTCCTGCTGGCCTACTTCCTGTCCCGATCCGCATACGCCGTCCGCGCCACGGTCGGCGCCATCGTCATCGTCGCATGGCTGATCCCCGAGATCGTGACGTCCTACATGTGGTTCGTCCTCCTGAGCGACGGCGGCGTCATGCAGCAGGGGTACCACCTGTTCGGCTTGAACTACCAGAGTTGGCTGGTCACCAACCCCATGCTCGCCGTGAGCCTCGCCAACGCCTGGCGCGGCGCCGCGTTCTCGTTCCTCCTCTTCTCCGCTGCACTCGACGGAATACCCACCGATCTGATCGACGCGGCCGAGGTGGACGGCGCAGGCGGCTGGCGGCGGCTGACCCGGCTCACGATCCCGCTCCTCTCGTCGGCGATCGTGGTGGACCTGGTGATCATCACCCTCGCCACGCTGAACGACTTCTCGCTCATCTACGCCATGACCGGTGGAGGACCCGGGAACGCCTCCAACGTCCTCTCGGTCTTCATGTACCGCCAGGCGTTCTCCAATTACGAGCTCGCCTACGGCACGGCCATCGCGGTGGTACTGCTCGTGATCGGGGCCATCCTCGCCGCGCTCTACATCCGGTTGCTGCGGCGTCAGGGCTCGCTGGCGGAGATGCGGTAAGCGGCCATGGCGACGCGCAACGACCGCACCGGCCTGCTGGCCCCGTCGATCGCCATGTCGGTCGTGGGTCTCATCTTCTTGGTGCCCTTCGTCTGGCTGTTGGTCACGGCATTCAAGACCCACGGCAATCTGACGATCGGAGGCGGAGGACCGATCACACTGAAGAACTTCCAGAGCGTGCTGCACGGGAGCTTCCTGTCCGCGCTGGGCAACTCCATGTATCTCGCGGTGGGGACGACGGTGATCACGACCGTCGTCGGGATCGTCGCCGCCTACCCCCTCTCGCGCTACCGCTCGCGGGTGCAGATCTGGTTCGTCTACACGCTCGCCTTCATGGCGTCCCTTCCGATCATCGCCCTCATGATCCCCACGTACGACTTCTACGTGTCGGCCAACTTCATCAACTCGAAGTTCTGGACCGTATGGTTCCTCACGGCCACATCGCTCCCGTTCGCCACGTGGGTCGGCCGCTCGTTCATTGACGCGGTCCCCTTGGAGCTCGAGGAGTCGGCCTGGATCGACGGGAACTCGCGTTTCGGCTCGCTCCGTCGCATCGTCCTGCCACTGGTCCTTCCCGGGCTGTGCGTCATCGCGGTGTACACCTTCGTCAACGCCTGGGGGAACTTCTTCGTGCCCCTGATCCTCCTCCAAGGCAACAACGAGCCCGCTTCCGTGACCATCTATGGCTATTTCAGCCAGTACGGGGTCAATTACGGCCAGGTCGCCGCCTTCGCAATCCTTTACTCGTTGCCCCCGGTGCTGCTCTACCTGGCCGTCACGAAATGGGTCGGTGCGGGCTTCTCCCTGGGCGGCGCCATCAAGGGTTGAGCGCTCAGCCGGGGATGGTGGCGCGCAACTCGGCGATCTCGTCCCGCAGCAGCGCCGCCTCCTCGTAGCGGAGCTCGGCGGCGGCCGCTTTCATCTCGGCCTCCAGCTGCCCCATCAGCTCCATGGCCGCCGCGGGCGTCGACGCATCACCCTCGGCGAGGAGCGTCGGACGGCGGTTGCCCCGGACGGCCGCGTTCTTGCGCACCTCGGCCCGGCTGCGGCCGGCCTTGGCCACCCCGCCGCTCGTCCCGCGCAGCCGCTCGAGGATGTCGGTGACCGACTTGCGGATCGTCTGGGGGTCGATCCCGTGCTCCCGGTTGTAGGCCAGCTGGAGCTCGCGGCGGCGCTGGGTCACCGAGACCGCCTCGCGCATGGAGTCGGTCACGGTGTCGGCATACAGGACGACCGTGCCGTCGACGTTGCGGGCGGCCCGGCCCATGGTCTGGATGAGCGAGGAGGCGCTGCGCAGGAAGCCCTCCTTGTCGGCGTCGAGAATGGCGACCAGGGCCACCTCGGGGAGGTCGAGCCCCTCGCGGAGCAGGTTGATGCCGACGAGCACGTCGATCGTGCCGAGTCGCAGCTCGCGCAGGATCTCGATCCGGGTGATGGTGTCGATGTCGGAGTGCAGGTACTGCACGCGGACCCCGGCGTCGGCCAGGTAGTCCGTCAGGTCCTCCGCCATCTTCTTGGTCAGCGTCGTGACCAGGACGCGCCCGCCCGCCTCCACCGTGCGGGCGATACGAGCGAGCAGGTCGTCCACCTGGCCCTTGGTGGGCATGATCGCCACCTCGGGGTCGACGAGGCCGGTGGGGCGGATCACCTGCTCCACCATCTGGGTCGAGTGCTCGGCTTCGAAGGGGCCGGGCGTCGCCGACACGAAGACGGCCTGGGGCACGCGGTCGACGAACTCGTCGAAGCGCAGCGGCCGGTTGTCCCGCGCCGAGGGCAGGCGGAAGCCGTGCTCGACCAGCACGTCCTTGCGGGAGCGGTCGCCGGCGTACTGCCCGTGCAGCTGCGGGACGGCGACGTGGCTCTCGTCGATGACGCACAGGTAGTCCTTGGGGAAGAAGTCGAGCAGCGTGTAGGGGGTCTCCCCCGCCGCCCGTCCGTCGAGATGCCGGCTGTAGTTCTCCACCCCGGAGCACACGCCCGTCTCGGCCAGCATCTCGAGATCGTGCTCGGTGCGCACGCGGAGGCGCTGCGCCTCGAGCAGCTTGCCCTCCTTCTCGAACTCCTGGAGCCGCTCGCGCAGCTCCACCTCGATGGTGCCGACGGCGCGCTGGATGATCTCGTCGCCGGTCACGTAGTGGGTGGCGGCGTAGACGGCGACGTCCTCCAGCTCGTCGCCCATCTCGCCCGTCAGCACGTCGAACGGCACGATGCGCTCGATCGTGTCGCCGAACAGCTCCACCCGCAGCGCCTGCTCCTCGTACGCCGGGTGGATCTCCACGGTGTCGCCCCGGGCCCGGAACGTGCCCCGCACCAGGTTCACGTCGTTGCGCGCGTACTGGAGGTCGACCAGCCGGCGCAACATGTCCCGCTGGTCCATCTGGTCCCCGACCGCGACGCCGAGGATCCGGTCGCGGTACTCCTCGGGCGAGCCCAGGCCGTAGATGCACGAGACCGAGGCCACCACGATCACGTCCCGCCGCATGAGCAGGGAGGACGTCGTGGCGTGGCGCAGCCGGTCGATCTCGTCGTTGATGGACGAGTCCTTCTCTATATAGGTGTCCGTCGAGGGCAGATAGGCCTCGGGCTGGTAGTAGTCGTAGTACGACACGAAGAACTCGACACGGTTCTTGGGGAAGAGCTCACGCAGCTCCGAGGACAATTGGGCGGCCAGCGACTTGTTCGGCTCGATGATCAGCGTCGGCCGCTGGACCTGTTCGATCATCCAGGCGATCGTCGCCGTCTTGCCAGAGCCGGTGATGCCCTGCAGCGTCTGGTAGCGATCGCCGCGCCGGACGCCTTCGGCCAGCGCGGTGATCGCTCCCGGCTGGTCGCCCGAGGGTCTGAACGGGGAGATGACCTCGAAATCGGGCATGGCTCCGCGAGGCTACCCGGGGGGTGTGACCGTTCAGGCGTGGGCCCGTCGCTCGGCCGCGGCACCGAGCAGCCAGTCCCACAGCTTGGCCACCTCGCCCTCCAGGGCGGCCCGGTCGCCCGAGTTGTCCACCACGTAGTCCGCCTCTTGAAGCCGCTCCTCCCGGGAGATCTGGGACCGGATCCGGGCCTCGGCATCCGCCCGCTCGAAGCCGCGCTGGGACACCAGGCGCTCGAGCGCGACGTCGGTCGGGCAGTCGACCACCACGACCACGTCCAGCCCGACCGTGTCGCGGTGGGCGGCGGTCAGGAGCGGGATGGCCAGGATCACGATCTTGTCGGTGTCCCGCAGCGCGTCACGGGCCGCCAGCATGGACATCCCGATGGCCGGGTGCGTCATGGCGTTGAGCTCCAGCCGGGTCTCCTCGTCGGCAAAGGCCACCGCCGCCAGGGCCTTGCGGTCGATGGTCCCGTCCGCGGCCACGATCCCCGTCCCGAATCGATCGATCAGCGGCTGGTAGGCGGGGCCGCCCGGTGCGACCACGTCGCGGGCCACCTGGTCGGCGTCGATGAGCACGGCGCCCCGTTCGGCCAGCAAGTCGGCGACGGACGACTTGCCCGAGCCGATGCCGCCGGTCAGGCCGACGGCGAGCATCAGCGGGCGGACCCCCGGCGCGGCAGGCGGGCGACGCCGAACAGGACGAGTGTGGTGTCGTCGGGGTCGTCGGTCACGAACCAGTCGTCCGCCGTGATGCCCGTGGCGCCCCCGGTGTCCTGACGGGCCACGAGCCTGTAGGCCAGTGGCAGCAGCCTCGTGTACGCCCAGACGTACCACGAGTACGGCATGCGGTGCCGGAGGTCGAAGGCGTCGAGGCGGAGCACCTTGCCCGCCCGGACCCGGCGGGCTTCGAAGTCCGCCTTCACGTGGGGGGCGGCGTCGACCCCGCCGAGCCACACGTCACCGAAGTGGCGCTCGAGCATCGTCCGCAGTTCGTCCCGCTCGAAGAGGTGGAGGTGGAAGGGGTTCTCGAAGTCGGCCGGCTTGTTCGGGGTGAGCACGCAGGCGAGGCCGCCGTCCTTGAGGACACGGGCCAGCTCGGCGACATGGGACTCGGGATCGGTGAAGTGCTCGATGAGGTGGGACGAGCACGCCGCATCGAAGCTGGCGGTCCCGAAGGCCAGGCCCAGGGCGTCCATCTGCGCCACCCGGAGGCCGCCGGGGCCGTACCGGGCGGCGGCCGTGCTGACCGCGTCGGACGAGTAGTCCACCCCCACGACCTCGCACCCGGGTCGGAGCAACCGGGCCGACTCGAACCCCTGCCCACATCCGACGTCGAGGATGCGCCCCTCTCCGATGCGGTCCAGGACGGCCCGATACCCCGCCTCGTGCAGGGCGAGCAACGAGTCCGGGGTCACCCCCTGCTGGGGTCGCTCGCCCGTGAGGCGGCTCTTGGTGCCGGTGGCCACGGGCGCCTCCCTTCGCGTGACACGCCGGGGTGGCGCTGCCTGCTTATGCTACCCGGCGACCTTCCGGCCCCTCCATGACCTCGTCCTCCACCGTCACCGCCCCCCGGGGGCGGCACGCCGCGCCCGCGGCCGGTACGGGTCACGGGCACCCACTGGTGGTCGACCGGGGGGAGCGGGGGGCGCTGGTGGTGGATCGGGGGGGCGGTCGTGTTGGCCGCCTTGGCCTACGCCCCGCTGCTGGTGGTGCGGCCGGGCGTCGTCACCCCGGACACCAAGACCTACCTCTACCTCGACCCGACCCGGTTCCTCAGCCAGGTCGCGTTCATGTGGAACCCGACGGTGGGCCTCGGCACGGTCAGCCACGAGTACATCGGCTACCTGCTGCCGATGGGACCGTTCTTCGCGGTCTTCCACCTGCTCGACGTGCCGGTCTGGGTGGCACAGCGCCTGTGGCTCGGGTCCATCCTCTTCGCCGCCGGGCTCGGCGTCCTCTACCTGTCGCGGATCCTCGGGCTGCGCGGCCCGGGGCCGGTGGCGGCCGCACTCGCCTACATGCTGTCGCCGTACTTCCTCCAGTACTCGGGGCGCATCTCGGTGATCCTGCTCCCCTGGGCCGGCCTGCCCGTCATGCTGGGCCTCACCATCGTCGCCCTGCGCCGGGGCGGATGGCGGGAACCCGCACTCTTCGCAGTGGTGGTGGCGGTCGTCAGCGGCATCAACGCCAGCTCCATCATCTACGTCGGGGTCGGCCCGGTCCTGTGGCTCCTCTACGCCGTGGTGGTGCTGCGGGAGTCGACCTGGCGCCACGCGCTGGGAACGGCGCTCCGCATCGGCCTGCTGACCCTGGGGGCCTGCGTCTGGTGGATCGCGGGCCTCCAGGTGGAGGCGGCCTATGGCGTCAACGTCCTCAAGTTCACCGAGACCGTCCCCTCGACGTCGGCCACCTCCAACCCGGCGGACGTCGTCCGCGGCCTCGGCTACTGGTACTTCTACGGCGCCGACCACCTCGGCAGCTGGACCAACGCGGCCATCCGCTACACCCAGGACATCGCCCTGCTGGCGACATCCTTCGCCGTGCCCGTGGTGGCGCTCGTGGCCGCCGCGTTCGTGCGCTGGCGCGAGCGCGCCTACTTCCTCGTGCTCCTCTTCGTGGGCCTGGTGCTCTCCGTCGGGCCTTTTCCGTTCTCCAACCCGACGGTGATCGGCCGGCAGCTGAAGGCGTTCATGACCGACACGACGGCGGGACTGGCGCTCCGCTCGACGGACCGCGCCACCCCGCTCGTGCTGCTGGCGCTCGTCATGCTGCTCGCCAGCGGCCTCACGGCGCTGTGGAACCGCCTCTCGGTGGCCGGCCTCGTCACGGCGATGCTCGTGGCGGGGCTCGTGGTGGCGAACAACCCCTCCCTCTTCCTCGGCGACACCATCGCCAACAACTTCACCCAGCCGGCGACGCTGCCCGGCTACCAGCTGGCCGCCATCGAGCACCTGAACTCGACGCACCCCGGCACCCGAGTCTTCGCCATCCCGGGAAACGACTTCGCCGCCTACCGCTGGGGTGACACGGTCGACGCTCCCCAGCCGGCGCTGCTCGACCGGGACTTCGTGACCCGGGAGCAACAGATCATGGGCTCCATCGCCACGGCGGACACGCTCTATGCGACCGACGCACCGCTCCAGGACGGCACCGCCAACATGAACGCGCTGGCCCCGATGGCCCGGCTGATGGGCGCGGGAGACCTCATGGTGGAGTACGACCAGCAGTACGAGCGCTACGGGGTGCCCCAACCCCAGCTGCTCGCGCTCCAGCTCGCACAGACCCCGCTGGGGCTGGCCGACCCGGTCTCCTTCGGGGCGCCGCGGCCCAACATCTCCATCGGCTCGACGCTCAACGAGCAGGATCTCTCCGTACCGGGCAACCCCGGCTGGCCGTCGCCCATCGTCACCTACACGGTGCCCGACCCGCGTCCTCTCGTCCGGGGCGAATCGGACACCGGGGCGATCGTGATGGAGGGCGACGCCACCGGCTTGAACAACCTGGCGGGGCTCGGCCTCCTCGACACCGGCAGCGCCGTCTACTACGCGGGCACGCTCGCACACGACCCGGAGCGGCTGCGAGACCTGGCGGCGCAGGATTCCCAGCTGGTGCTGACCGACACGAACCGCAAGCAGGCGTTCCGCTGGGACACGCTCACCGCCAACGCCGGCTACACCGAGACGCCGAGCGAGAACCCCGCCAAGAACGACCCGAGCGACAGCCCCATCGAGCTCTTCCCGGGAACGAGCATCACCTCCAAGTCGTACGCGAGCTACGCCGGCGCGGTGAGCGTCACCGCCAGCAGCTACGGCAACCCGGTCTCGTACACCCCCGAGAACCGGGCCTACAGCGCCATCGACGGCAACTTCGACACGGCGTGGACCGCCGGCACCTTCGTGAGCGACCCCCGGGGCCTGTGGTGGCAGGCCGGATTCGCCAACGCGGTCACGACCGACCACATCACGGTGGTCCAACCCCAGAGCGGCGACCGCTCGCGCTGGGTGGCGGCCGTGACGCTGACCTTCGACGGCAAGGACCCGGTCCGCTACGAGCTGACCGCGGCGTCGCACGTGACGAGCGGCCAGACGCTGACGTTCCCCTCCCGCACGTTCCACACGCTGCGGGTCACGATCGAGAGCACGACCAACGACAGCGCGCCACCGTCCGCCGCCGCCGCCGTCGGCTTCTCCGAGATCGAGATCCCCGGCCAACAGGTGCACGAGGTCATCGAGATGCCGACACAGATGCTGTCGACACTCGGCGGCGCGTCCGCCGCCGACCGCCTCACCGTCGTGATGACCCGCCAGCGCACCTCGCAATTCCCGCCGCGCAGCGACCCCGAGGCGACGATGACGCGGCAATTCAACCTCCCGACGGCGCGCACGTTCTCGTTGTCGGGGAGCGCCAGCCTGTCGGCCCTGATCCCCGACGACGAGATCGACCGGCTCGTGGGGCGCACGCCCACGGCGTCGACCGGGCTCCAGGACGCCTACTCCTCGGGCCGGCTCCCGGGGGGCCTCCAGAACACCGCGTCGGCCACCCTCGACGGCGACGCGACGACGGCCTGGCAGCCCGGCTTCGGCACCGACGCCCAGATCGGCTCCACGCTGACCTACGACCTCGCCAGACCGCAGTCGCTCGGGGGGCTGACGCTGCAGGTGATCGCCGACGGCCGCCACTCGGTGCCCACCGCCATGACCGTCACGTCCGGGAGCCAGGTGCGCAGCGTCGTGCTGCCGCCGATCGCCGACGGCACCGTCCCGAACGCCGTGACCACGGTGCCGGTCACCTTCGCGCCACTCACCGGCTCGCACTTCGTCCTCACGTTCACCGCCATCCGGCCCGAGTACGCGGCGAACTACTACTCGGCAGGGCGACTGGCGCTGCCAATCGGCATCGCCGAAGTGGGCATCCCCGGCATCCGCTCCGCCGCCACGCCCGCCAGCCTCCCCGGCACCTGTGTCCCCAACCTGCTCTCGATCGACGGCCGGCCCGTCGACGTCGCGGTGGTCGGATCGGCCCAGCACGCGCTCGACGACGGTGAGGCGCAGGTGGTCCCGTGCGGGCCCGACGCCCAGGGGATCACGCTCGCCGCCGGTCCGCACGTGGTGCAGACGGCTGCGGGCCACAACCCGCCCTGCCGCGAGTGTCCCGACCACCTGCACCGGCTGGAACATCGACCAGCTCGTCCTCGACTCGGCCGCTGGTGGCGGTGCCGGGCCGGCCGTGTTCCCGACCACCGCCGGGACCCCTCTGCTGACGGCGACGCAGCCGGGCCCCGCCCCGGACGTCGAGCGCGACCTCGTCGCACATCGACAGCCACGGCGTCGACGTCTCGGGTGCGGCGCAACCCTTCGAGCTCGTGCTCGGCCAGAGCGTCAACAAGGGTTGGCACGCGGTGGCCGAACCCGGCCCGGGTGCGCCGGCGGGCTCGCACGCGGTGGACCTCGGACCACCGCAGCTCGTCGACGGCTTCGCCAACGGGTGGCACGTCAGCGCCTCCGACCTGCGCGCCGTCGGCGGGCCCGGGTTCAGCGTCGAGTTGACCTGGACGCCCCAACGCGAGATCTGGGCCGCGCTGGCGGTGTCCGCAGTGACACTGCTGCTCTGCCTCATCCTCGGATTCCTGCCCGCTCGGTCGCGGCGCTGGGTGCGCGGGCACCTGCCACGGCGCCTCCGGGGGCCGGCCGGGCCCGACGCACCCGAGCGGCCGGGGTCCCCTCCCGATACCGCCACCCTGGCTCTGCCTGGTGCACCGCCGCCCGAGGCGGAACGCCAACGGGGCTGGCTGCGCTTCCCCCGGGCGGTGCTCATCGGCGCCGTCGCGGGCGGTGTCGCCGCCCTCGTCACCCCGCCGGCCGCCGCACTGGTCGTGGCGGCCGTCGTGATCCTCGGGCTCCTCGTGCCGTGGGCACGCGCCCTGGCCACCATGGGAGGGATCGCGTTCGTCGTCGCCGGTTCGATCAACGTCGTGCAGGGGCAGCGGGTGCACCACTTCCTCTCCGGAGCCAACTGGGCCGGGTCCTTCGTCCACGCCGGCAATCTCATCTGGCTCGGCGTCGTCCTGCTGCTCGCCGATGCCGTCGTCTCGGGCCTCGGACTGCGGGTCGACAAGCCGCTCGGGCGACGCGCCACCAGGGCCCGGGCGGCGCCGACGTCCACGGCAGTGGAAGCTGGCAACACGTAGCCGTCGACCGCGAGCGGCTCAGGACGAGGGCTTCACCTCTGCCGCCAGCGCCTCGAGGGCGCGCCGCGCCGTGACGCCCCAGGTGAACCAGCGGGCGCGGGCCAGCGCGCCCTTCGCGAGCCGGCTCCGCAGCACCTCGTCGCCGAGCACACGCCCGAGCGCGGCGGGGAGGTCCCCGACGTCGTCCACCAGCAGTCCCGTCTCGCCGTCGAGCACCGCATCGGTGTGCCCGGCGATGGCGGTCGCGACGGCGGGGGTGCCGCAGGCGGCCGCCTCGGTGAGGCTCATGCCCCAGCCCTCCCGTTGCGAACTGCTCGCGACCACCCAGGCCCGCCGGTACCACGACACCAGCTCGTCGTCCGCCACGTGGCCCGGCAGGCTCACCCAACCGGTCGCACCCAGCTCGGCGCGCAGCGCCTCGAGCGCCGGCCGCTCGTACCCCTCACCGATGATGACCGCCCGCAGGTCCGGCTGGTCCTCCTTGACCCGGGCGAGCGCTCGGAGCAGTGCGTCGAGACGCTTGACCGGCACCAGCCGTCCCACCGCCACCACGAGGGGCACGGGCGAGCGCACGCCGCCCGGCGTGTAGCGGGAGTCGACCCCGGGCGGCGCCACCGTCACCCGGCCGGGCGGCAGCCGGAGCATCTCCACGATCTCGCGGCGCGACGACTCGGACAGCGTCACGATGCGGCTCGAGCGGTAGAAGCGCGGTGCGATCCGGCGTTCCGTCAGATCGCCCAACCGGGCCAGCGTGGGCGGCAGGACCATGCCCCACATCTCGGCGTGGACGTGGTGCAAGAACACGATGCGCGGCCCGCGGTACCACAGGGGTGACAGGAACGGCATCCCGTTCCAGATCTCGACCAGGGCGTCGCCCGGGGGATGGCCCATGCGCAGGCCCTCCCAGGCGGCGCCGGGGAACACCGCGTAGCGCCCGGAGCGGCGGAAGACCCGGTAGCCGTCCCGGATCAACGCAGCGGGCGCATCGGGGACGGCAGAGGTACGGAAGGTGACGTCGAGTCCGGCCGCGGCCCACAAGGACGCGACCTCGTGGGCGTGCAGCTCGGACCCTCCCGCCTCGGGGTCCTCCAGGTCCCGCCAGGCCACGAAGTGGATGTGCCGGATGCCCGCTCCGGCGGCGACCGAGGCCAGCACGTCGAGGTCCGACTGCACGTGGTCGGGCCGGTGGCCGGCACCGGGCGCGGCGGCGAGCGGCCCCACGTCGTCACCCATCCGGTCAGGTTAGCCCTGCGGACTTCCTCCCCAGCCGAACCCTGTGCACCACGGCGAAACCGCCCACGATCACCACCAGCACCGCGAACTGGACGGCCAGGTCGACGTAGGCCGTCGCGCGGGCGACCCGTGGACCTGGACGACGGCCGCCGTCAGGACTGCCGCGCCCCCCACCAACACACCAGCCACCCAGTGCCGACCGACGGCGAGGAGGTACATGGTGAGGACGACCGAGATGCTCAACAGGATCATGGCCAGCACCAGCGGGGCGAGCGCGTCGGCGGCGGACGTGTAGTCGTGGTGGAACAACACGTCGAGCAATTCCTTCGGTGCGACCACCGCCAGGATCATGAGCACGACGGACGGGATGGCCAGGAGCACGAGCACCACGGCCAGCTGCCGGAGCGCATGGCCGCCCTGGCGCCAACGGATGGCCGCCTCGGGCAGGAGGTAGCCGCCGAGGACGATGGCGCCGAAGACGATCGCCTTGCTCGTCACCGACACCGCGGCGTAGGCACCGCTGTGGGTCGGGTTGTCCCGTCCGACGACCAGCACGTCGACGTTCTGCAACACCGCCACCATGGAGAGCGAGACCGACGCGACCACCAAGTCGAGCGCCACCGTGCGCCGCTCCGCCGCGCCGGCCGCCAGCACCGGGTCGGCCCGTACGGCCGCCGCCCAGCCTCCGGCCACGCGCGCACGCGGGCCCTCCCCACCCGACCAGGCGCGCACCGCCGCATAGCGCGCGTGCGCCGTCGCGACGATCTCCCCCACCAGCACGCCCACTGCGGCACCCGAGGGTCCGAAGCCGGCCAGCACGAGCACGAGCACGGCGGCCACCCGCACGCTGGCTTCCACCACGAGGTTGACGGCGAGCGGACGGTAACTGCGATGGGCCTGCAGGAGACCGCGGTCGAGCGAGAGGAGGACGAAGAACGCGGCGGCGGCCAGGATGGCCGCAATGCCGATCCCGCTCTGCTGGTTGAGCAGCACCGCCACGCCGTGACGGCTGACGAACACGACGACCGCCCACAGCAGGACGAGCATCGTCCCCTGGCGGTGCACGCGCCCCGCCCAGCGCCGGACCAGATGGCCACTGCCGTCCTCGTGCCACATGGTCACCCGTCGCACCACGGCGACCACGACGGCGGACCCCGGCATGGAGAGGATCAGGTACAGCCCCGTCAACTGGTTGAGGACGCCGTACCCGTGCGGCGCCAGGAGGCGGGCCAGGGCCACCGTGAGCACGACACTGGCGCCGTTGGCCAGGACGCCGGCCACGGCCAGAGGTCCCGCCTGCAGGAGACCGGTGCGCATGGAGTCGACACCGGGACGCGCCTCAGTGTCGAGGAGCAGCTCTGCGCCGAGGTTGGGGCCGACGGCATTGGGCGCCAGCGCCATGGCGGCCGGCACGGACTCGACGACGACCTCGGCCGCCGGCGCCTCCGCCGCCCCCGGGTCCGTCACACGTGGGCCCTTGCTGCCGTCTCCTTCTCCATGCCGATCCGCGCGATCTCGGGCAGGATCTGTGGCTGCAGCAGCTGTCCCCCCGCTGGGCTGATGTGGATGCCGTCATAGCGCACGTCGACACCGTCGAGCGATGCGGTGTACACCCCGTCCGGGCTGAGCATCCGGTTGAGGTCGATCACGCTGACCTCGCCCGGAGCGGAGCGTGCCAGCTGCCGCACCAGCGTGTTGTAGGCCTGGACACGCGTCGGCAGGTTCTCGGGCCACGGGAGGCCGTCGGGCTGCCGGTCATTGGGGTCGACGTAGGGCATGGTGAGCAGCACCACTCTGGCACCAAATCCGTGGAAGATGGAGATGGCCGACCGCAGGTCCGCGGCCAGGTGGTTGTCCCAGACCGGCTCGCCGATGTGCACCCATTGCCCGTCGAAGAGGTGGTCCGCCACCTCCCAGCGGCCCAGGCCGAGCGCAACCACCTGCGGATGCTGCTCCGCCGTGAGGAACGGCCACAGGCCACGCCAGAGTTGGCACCCTGGCGTGGCCGGTCCCGGCGTCCCCTCGGTCAGCACCTCGAGCTCTGGATCGAGATCGCAGCCCAGGGTGGCGTCGTCGGACACCGTGATGCCGTACGAGGACGCGGACCTGACAGAGAGCCCCTCGCCCAGGGTCATGGCGATGGAGTCGCCGACGATCATCAGCCGCACCGGGTTCGGGCCGTAGGCCCCCGAACGCACCAGGTCCGCGTGCTCGGAGCTCGTGAGACCCGGCGGGAGTCGCAGCGCCAGCCGGTTCCCGCCGGACGCGTCCGCCTGCGCCACGGGCGCTGCGCCGGCCGGGGCGAGCGCGGGCAGCCCCAGGCACGACAGCACGACGCAGGCGGCGCCCAGCAGGCCCCGCACCCCTGCCCCCGTCACGTCAGAACCGTCCTCCTCGCCGCGGACCGGCGTCTCCCGCCCGTGCCGGGACCGCCCCGACCAGGCCGGATCCGAGAAGCGGCCTCAGATGCCCGACTACTCGGAGTCGGCCGTTCCCGTGTCGGCCTTGAGCAGCGCAGGCCCCGTCACGGTCGTCCCCCGGCCGCTCGGACAACACAGTGCGCCACCCCCAGGCTGGCCACGACCCGGCCTGAGCCGTCGCCGGCCGTCCCGGCGCACGCCAAGAGCGTGTCGCCCGGCACCCGCAGCGGGCCCGAGAGCCCCAGCTCGGACGTCGTTCCAGACCCAGGCCCCCGCCTCGATGCTGGGCAGGCGACCCAGGGCCGCCGTCATGAAGGCGGCGGCGTAGGTGGGATCCCGCCCCCGCTGCGGGGCGGGTGCGGACGGATCGGTCGCGATCACCACCGTGTTGACCTGCCACGCCGCCATGGCGTGGCGAACGGCGGCGAGCTGGGACGGGGTCCCCTTCGGCACGGGCAGCCCGACGCCGAACCCGAGCACGGCCAACTCCGTGAACCCCGCGGCCGCCGAGCCCGCCCGGCTCGCCACCCCTTGGGGTCCCCCGCCGCCCGCCTGGCTGTACTGCATGCGGTCCACCGCCTGCCACGCCATGGCGGACTGGAGCCCCGAGAACGGCGCGGGAAACGAGAGCAGTACCCGTCCGGGGGGCAGCCCGGGGGCCACCTCGCTGTACCAGCGGGGCAGCGTCACGGGCTGCATCGCGAAGGGCAGGCGCTCGCCGAAGACGAACGCCATGGGCGCCGAGCGCGACGCCGGTGGCGGCCAGCGCACCGACCACGCCGCGCCAGTCGGGCAGGGCGCGGTGCACGCGGTCGAGGATGATCGCCAACATGACGGCGGCGGCCAGGTAGCCAAAGGCCATGAAGCGCTGCTCGATCACGTTCTCGATCACCGGGATCTTCAAGAAGACCCGGGCCGGCTCCCACTGGCCGGGGCGCGCCAGCAACGAGCAGGCCAGGCAGAGGACGAAGGCGAAGCCGAAGAACCAGAGCCGTCGGTCGCGCCAGAAGGCCAGCACGCCGACGGCCAGGACGGCCAGGAAGCTCCAGCCCAGGTAGGCGGCCGAGGCGAGCGGAGGCCCCGCGTACCCTCCCAGCGCGAGGAAGACGACGGTCCGGGACGGGTAGGCGGTCGTCACGAAGCTCGAGGGCAGGAATCCCCCGAGCTTCGAGATGTTGGGCCAGACGAGGCCCGAGAGGTGGGCCGGGCCCGCCAGGGCGAACCAGACCGGCCAGGCCAACAGCACCACGCCCACGCCCACGCCGATGGCCAGCGCCTGGGCTGCGTGGGGCGTACGCCGCCGCAGCCCGGCCGGATCGGTGACCAGGGCGGCGGCCACCAACGCCATGATGCAGAGCACCACGACGACCACCGCGATGGCCAGCAGCTCGGTCGAGAGGAAGAACTGGGCGAAGACGAGGAGGCCGAGCAGAAGGCCGGCGCCCACGGCGCCGTGACGCTGGCGGATCAGGATCTCGTCGAGGACGGCCACCATGAGCGGGAGCAGCATGAGGGCCGCCGTCATGAGGTGGGCGAACTCGAGGTTGGTGAGCACGAAGGGCGAGAAGCCGTAGAGCAGCCCGCCGACGAAGGCGGCCGGCGTCCAGGGGGCCCAGCGCCGCAGCACCACGAAGGCGGTGAACGCGGTGAGGGCGGGCGTCACGGTCGAGGCGACGTTGAGCGACGCGACCGGCCCCCAGATCCACGTCACCGGCACCAGCGGCAGGCTCAACCCCGTGACCGACGTCTGCGCCAGCAGGTTGATGCCGCCCGGGTGGAACAGGGCCGTCGAGAAGAACGGGTTGTGCCCGTGGGCCAGTGCGGTGGCCGGCCACTGGAAGAACCACAGGAACAGCGCCGGGTCGCCGCACCCGCACAGGGTGTGGGTCGTGGCGCCCTGCGCCCAGGCGTGCACCCAGAGGACGAAGCCCAGCGCGAGGTACACCATCCCGACGGCGGCCAGCGTCATCCACGGCCGCCACCGCTGCGCCGGCGCGGGCGCGTCCTCAGCCAGGGTCGCGTGAGCCTGCCGTGACGGCCGTGCGTCGCGGCAGCACGGGAGCGTCTCGTCCGGTCGATCCCGACTCGTGGTACTCGTCCTCCACGTTGACCGACCAGATGTCGTGTGTGGCGCCGAACATGTTCTCCACCGTCAGCATGGCGGTGTACATGGAGTGGTCCTGGTTGTTGTACTTGTGCATCCCGTTGCGCCCGACGGGATGGATGTTGGGCGCCTCGGCCTCGATCCACTTGCGGATGGTCTCGACGTTCGCCTTGTAGCTGAAGTCGTAGTACGGGTACGCCTTGGGGACACGGACCACGTAGCCCCGCTCGACGTCGCCCTCGGCGGCCAGGCCGAGCGACATGAGCTCCTTCGTGCCGAGCGCGATGAGCTCGTCGTCGGGCGTGTTCCACATGTCGTCGCCCTCGAAGACGAAGTACTCGAGGCCGAGGCAGGTCCGCCCGTCCTTGACCAGGAAGGGCGACCAGGAGCCGTAGTTCTGGATGCGCCCGACCTCGACGTCGGTGGCGTGGATGTAGATCCAGTTGTCGGGGAAGCTGCGCGACTCGGGCACGATGAGGGCGACGGTGAGGTAGTCGCGGTAGTGGAGATCGTCGGCCGCCGCGACGACCTCGGCGGGTGGGGGCGGCGTGATCGTGTGCACCAGCTCGCGCATGGGCACGGTCGAGATGACGTGCGACGCCGCGACGGTGTGCTCGGTCCCACCCTGGAGGTACGTGGCGGCGACGGCGCGGCCTCCCTCGACCGTGATGCCGGTCAACCGCGCCCGCATCTCGAGCGTCCCCCCGGCGGCCTGCACCTTGTCCGCGCAGACCTCCCACATCATGCCGGGGCCGTACTTCGGGTACTGGAACTCCTCGATCAGGGTGGTGATCTCGGTCTGGCCCCGCTTGGGCAGGATGGCGTTGACGACCGCCTTGCGCAGGTCGAGGTTCTTGACGCGCTGCGCCGCCCAGTCGGCCGGCATGTCCGAGACCGGCACGCCCCACACCTTCTCGGTGTACGTCTTGAAGAAGGTCCGGTACAGCCGCCAGCCGAACCGCTTCACCAGCCAGTTCTCGTAGTTCGACTCGTCCCGCGGGGGACGGATGCGAGCCCAGACGTAGGAGAACCCGCACAGGATCGCCTCCCACAGGCCGAGGTTGCGCAACGCATTGACCGCCTTGAGGGGGTAGTCGTAGAACTTGCCCCGGTAGTAGATGCGGCTCATGCGGGGCCGGAGCATGAAGTCGCCCTCGGGCAGGATCTCGTGCCAGAGGGCCTCGACCTCGGGCACCTTGGTGAAGAACCGGTGTCCGCCCAGGTCGAAACGCCAGCCGTCGCGCACGACCGTGCGCGAGATGCCACCCACCTGGTCGTCTGACTCGAGGACGACCGGGTGCGCCCCCCGTTTGGTCAGCAGGTAGGCCGCGGTCAGGCCGCCGGGCCCCGCGCCGGCGATGACGACGGGTGCTTCATCGCGTACGGCCACGAGCAAGGCAGGTTAGTGGACCCCCCGCCCGGGTTCGTGGAGGGCGCACCTCCGCCCCAACGGGGGTTGCGCGGCAGCCCCCGGCGTGAGCGCTCAGGGCACGGAGATGTTGAGGAAGGCCAGCAGCGCGTAGCCGGCGAGCCCGGCCGACAGCAGCGCCACGACGGCCCGCTCGAGTTGGGACTCCGTGAGCACCAGCGCGGCGGCGATCGACAGCGGGAAGGCGCTGAGGGCGTAGCGCTCGAACGAATCGAGGTTGGTGCCGGCCACGGCGACGGCCAGGACCGCGGCGGCGAAGAGCGTGTAGGGAGCGGGGAGGCGTCGCCAGCAGACGACGAGCATGGCCAGGGCGAGCAGCACCCAGGGAACGTGCAGCGCCGTGCCCACGTGGTGGTGCAGCACCCCGGTGGCGTCGTGGTACAGCGTGGCGAAGGGGTCCGAGAGCCCCCCGTGGTGCGAGCTCTGGAGCTGGACCCGCAACGGGGCCAACCAGTCGCCGACGGTGTGCTTCGACCAGGCCAAGAACGCGAGCACGCCCACGAACGGTGCTGCGACGGCGGCGAGGCCCGCCACGCGCTCGCCACGACCCAGTCGCGGCCACCAGCGCACCACTTCGGCCACGACGGCGAGGGCCAGCAACACGCCGATGGGCCGGGTCAGGGCCGCCGCGAAGGCGAGCACCCCGGCGACGGCGAGGTGCGGGCGGGCGGTGCTCGCCGCCGGCGGCGGCCGCAGGGCCAGGAAGCACCCGATGGCCAGCACCAGCAGCACGGACTCGGCGTAGCCCATGACGAGGACGAAGGCGGCGGGCAGGAGGCTCAGGATCCAGAGCGCGCGCCGGGCCACGCGCGCGTCCCCGGTCTCCCGGCGCACCAGGGTGTACAGCATGGCCGTGGCGGCCAGGGCGGCCGCGTTGGCCAGGAGGACCAGCGCCGGGCCGTCGCCGAGCCCGGGCACCCACGCCAGCGCGTGGGTCAACAAGGGCACCGCCGGGAAGAAGCGCAGGGACTCGCGCCCCAGTGGCGCCGTAGCCCTGGCGGGCGATCGTCTCGTACCAGCCGGCGTCCCAGCCCAGCAGCCCCGCGTGCACCCGGGCCGCGGCGCCGGGAACCGAGGGGTGGGTGCGGTCGACGATGAAGTGGGCCAGGCCGAGTGTGCCCACGACGACGACCCGGGCGACGGCGAACGGGAGCAGGGCCTCCCGCAACGAATCGGGCACCCGCTGCCAGATCCGCCGCGCCGCGCCCCAGCCGTCTCCGGGCCCCGGGGCCTCAGGCGAGGTCGTCGTCCCGTTCGGCGCGGTCGGCGCGGTCGGCGGCGTCACCCGGGCCACCGGTCAGGGTCCCGACGGTACGTACTCGGTGAGATTCATCGGCTCGTAGAACAGGGCCTCGTGGCTGATCACGTAGTTGCGCCCACCGCCGCCGTTCTTGGTCGACGCGTTCAGGAGGTCGGTGGCGATCGTCTCGCACTTGACGCCGTAGGTCTCGTACATGGGCTGCCAGACCAGCCAGATGTGATGGCCGGGCGCGGTCTTCTGGTACACCGCGTCGGCGAAGGAGTTCGGGTCCGCTGCGTGCACGGTGTCGGCGTAGTCGACCCAGTCGACGATCTGCGGCGACGTCCGACGGGGGAAGGTGATCATGTCGTACTGCGACGGGTTCCGGACCTGCCGGTAGACGGCCGGCCCCAGCTGGTCGGGGCAGAAGGCGATGACGTCCCCCGGCTTTGCGTACGTGTTGAGCGCGGCCGCCACGGCGCCGGCCTGGGTGCGCTGTGTGGTCACGTTCTGGGCCGACGACACGAGGCCGGCCACCACCGCGAGCCCGACGACGACCATCCGGACCCTCGGGCTGAGGAGCGTGGTCGTCCCCAGTGCGATGAGGAGGAGGAAGGGGAGGAAGACCACGGCCGCGTAGCGGGAAGAGAACGCGCTCGCCGTGATGATGCCCCCGGCGATGGCGGCGAACAGGGTCCCCAGCACGACGAAGCCCAGAGCGCGCGCGCGTGGCCGCGTGCGCAGGTCGAGCTCGATGATGCGTCCGCTCCGGCCGATGCCGAAGACCGCCAGCGCCAGCATGCAGAAGTAGATGACTGCGAGCAGCCGACCCTGGTTGGTCGCCGTTTGGAGCGTGGAACCCTGGTTGTCCGTGAAGCCGGTCAACGCGTTGATGACCGCCGAGAAATTCGGTGGTGCCGCCCACGGGGTGCCCGTGTGCTTGGTCTGGTAGAGGAACGTCGGCACCCAGGGCACGAACAGCAGGCATCCCGCGGCGACCGCGACGAGTGCGGCCCACGGAGCGTCCTCGGGGTGTCCGCGGCGGCGGCTGCGCACGACGGACACGATGAGCCAGATGGCCACCATGGCGGCGAGATAGAGGGACCAGTACTGGGAGTAGAGCAAGGCCGCCGTGACGACGCGCCACGGCGATCAGGTTGCCCGGACCGGGTGCCCTGATGGCCCGCTGAAGGGCCAGGAAGCCGCAACCCGTCAGGAGGATCACCAGCGCGTACATCCTCGACTCCGTCGCGTAGTACACGGCGAAGGGTGCGCTCGCCAGCAGGACGAGCATCGTCCAGGCCACGGAGCGGCCGCCGAGGCGCTTGCCGCACAGCCACCCGACCGGGAGGGTGAGCACCGCGAACACGCCCGACAGGGCCCGCACGGCGTCGTTCGACTGCCCGAAGAGGGAGATCCAGAAGTGGAGGAGGTAGTAGTAGAGGGGCGGCGCTCCGTCGTGCTTCAGCGCATTCGGAATCTCGTGCAACGGGAGGCGGGCGATGTCGACCGTCAGCGCCTCGTCGAGCCAGAGCCCCGAACGGGTCCAGAAACGGAGGTAGAGCCCGGCTGCGACCACCAGTCCCACGCCGACGCCTGCGACGATGCGCGTGCGACCGGTGAGAGCGGGAACCTCCTCGGGCATGGGCCGCATGGTAGGACAATGGGCTCGCGGTCTAGGATCATTCGCCGCCGGTGGGGGTCGGCCAGCACCGAAGGAAACGACGGATTCCGAAGGGGGGAAAGAGGCAACGTGGCCCGTTACATCATCAAGCGGCTGGTGCTCCTTCTCATCATCATCCTCTTCGTCTCTGTCGCCTCGTTCTTCCTGGTCCACCTGCTCCCGGGCAACCCCACCGCCACGATCCTCGGACCCAACGCCACCCCTCAGAACGTCGCCACGGTCGACCGCCAACTTGGCCTCAACCGCCCCCTGTGGGAGCAGTACTTCATTTGGATCGGCCATGTCTTCCAGGGCAACCTGGGACAGTCCTACACGACGCACCAGACGACGACCAGCATCATCGCCCAGTCCTTCCCCATCGACCTCGAGCTGATCATCTTCTCGCAGATCATCGCCTTCGCCATTGCGTTCCCGATGGCGATGCACGCGTCACGTCGGCCCAATCGCCTGTTCGACCAGGCCTCCAACAGCACGACGTTCGCCATGCTCGCCCTGCCGCCATTCGTGATCGCGCCCATCCTCGTGCTGATCTTCGCGGTCCACTGGCACGTCTTCCCGGGACCCGCCTCCTACGTCCCGCTCACCCAGAATTTCTGGTCGAACATCCACACCATGATGCTCCCCGCCATCGTGCTGGCCCTCGGCTCAATCGTGGTGTACTTCCGCCTGCTGCGAAACGACCTGATCTCCACCTTGCAAGAGGACTTCATCACCATGGCCCGGTCCAAGGGCCTCTCCGACCGACGCATCATGTGGCGCCACGCGTTGCGGCCTTCCTCCATCTCGCTGCTCGCCTCGGCGGGCGTCACCATCGGCAGCCTCATCGCCGGCACCTTCGTGGTGGAGCTGCTCCTGCAGATGCCCGGGCTGGGCTATCAGCTCATCTCGAGCGTGAACCAGGACGACTACACCGTCGTGCAGGGGATCACCCTGTTCGTGGCGATCGCCATCGTCCTGATCAACTTCATCTTCGACTTCCTCTTCTCCATCGTCGACCCGAGGATCGCCCGTGAGTGAACTGACCGACATGCACACGTTCAGTGACATCGAGGCCGAGATCGAGGCCGAGAAGGAAGCTGATCCGACCACCAAGAAGCTCGGCGTCTTCTTCTGGATCTGCGTCGGTTGGATCGCGCTCAACATCGTGCTGGCCCTCACCGCCAGCCTGCTCCCGCTGCCCAACCCCGACCTGGGGAACTACAACGGCCCGCAGAACGCCGGCCCGGGCTGGGGCCACCTCCTCGGCACCGACGATCTCTACCGCGACATCCTCAGCCGGCTCATCTACGGGTCCCGCGTCTCGCTCGTGGTGGGCTTCTTCGGCGCGGCGATCGGCATGATCCTGGGCGGGGTGCCCGCCATGATCTCGGCGTACCGCCGGGGGCGCATCGACACCGCGCTCAACACGGGTTCCTACGTGGTGCTCGCCTTCCCCGCCCTCGTCGCCGTCATCGCCATCGTGTCCTTCTGGGGTCACAGCTTGTGGAAGATCACGCTGATCATCGGCATCTTCGGCGCGCCGCTCATCTTCCGGGTGGTGCGGGCCTCGACGCTGTCGTACGCCACCCGCGACTTCGTCCTGGCCGCCAAGTCCCTCGGCGCCAGCGACACCCGGATCCTGGCCCGCGAGCTCCTGCCCAACATCGCCCCGACCATCGTGTCGTTCAGCCTGATCGCGGTCGCCACCATCATCGTGCTCGAGGGCACATTGGCCTTCCTCGGCCTGTCGGTGCAGCCGCCCACACCGAGCTGGGGCAACATGCTCTACGAGGGATCCACGCTCCTCTCGGGCGCCAAGGGACAGACCAACACCTGGCTCCTCATCTTCCCGGCCGCAGCGATGTTCCTCCTCCTCATCAGCCTCAACGTGATCGCCGACAAGCTTCGGTCCTACTTCGACGTGTCGGAGATCAAGCTGTGACCGACGGGCCGCTCCTCGAGGTCGAGGACCTCAGCGTCTCCTTCACCACCAGCCGCGGCAACGTCCGGGCGGTGCAAGGGGTCTCCTTCACGCTCGAGCAAGGAAAGACCCTCGGTGTCGTCGGAGAGTCCGGGTCCGGCAAGACCGTCCTGTCCCGGGCCGTCATGGGCCTGCTCCCCCGGCTCTCCGCCGTCCAGACGGGGTCCGTGCGCTACAACGGCACCGAGATCCTCAACGCTCCCAACGACGAGCTCCGCCGGCTCTGGAGCACGCACATCGCCATGGTGTTCCAGGACCCGATGACGTCCCTCAACCCCGTGCAGCGCATCGGGAACCAGATCACCGAGCCGCTCAAGATCCACCTGAAGCTCTCCAAGGCCGAGGCCAAGGAGACGGCGCTGTCCCTCCTCATGCAGGTCGGCATCCCGTCACCCGTCGAGCGCTACGAGGCCTACCCGGCCCAGCTCTCCGGTGGCATGCGTCAACGGGTCATGATCGCCATCGCACTCGCCTGTGCGCCGCGGCTGTTGTTGGCCGACGAGCCCACCACGGGCCTCGATGTCACCGTGCAGGCCCAGATCCTCGACCTGCTCTCCCAACTTGCAGCGCGATCGGAACATGGCCATGATCCTGGTCACGCACGACCTCGGCGTCGTCGCGACGCGCACGGACGAGATCATCGTCATGTACGCCGGCAACGTGGTCGAGCGTGCCCCCACCACCGTGCTCTTCAAGAGCATGGCCATGCCGTACACCGAGGCGCTCCTCAAGTCGATCCCCCGGATCGCCAACCCAGCCATTCACGACTCGTCGCCATCGAGGGCCGCCCGCCCGACCTGATCCACCCCCCGGCGGGATGCCCGTTCTCGCCCCGCTGCCCCTACGCCCAGGAGAGGTGCCACCGCGAGAAGCCACCGCTCGTGGAGGCCGCTCCCGGTCACACCTACGCGTGCTGGTACCCGCTGACCGATGCCAATCGCCAGGACCGCCCGGAGAGACCCGAGCGCGGTGACGGCATGACCGACACCGCCCTGGAGCCTCGTGCGCTCGACACGGAGCCGCTTCTGTCGGTCGAAGACCTCCATGTCTTGTTCCAGAAGGGCAGCACGACCGTCCAAGCCGTCGCCGGCATCTCCTTCACCATGCGCGCCGGGGAGACGCTCGGCCTCGTCGGCGAGTCCGGCTGCGGAAAGTCGACCACCGGACGGGCCATCGTGCAGGTGGAGAGGCCGACGTCGGGACGCATCCGCTTCGGCGACACGGAATTGACCGCGCTCAGCCGCAGCGACCTGCGCACGCTGCGCACGCAGGTGCAGATGATCTTCCAGGACCCGATTTCGTCGCTGAACCCGCGGCGGCGGGTGACCGACATCGTGGCGGAGCCGCTCACCATCTGGAAGATCGGCTCCAAGGACGAGCGCCACCAGACCGTCAACGCCATGCTCGAGCGGGTCGGCATCGACCCGTACCTCAACGGCAACCGGCGACCCCGCGAGTTCTCGGGGGGCCAGTGCCAGCGCATCAGCATCGCCCGCGCCCTGGTGTTGCGACCCAAACTCTTGGTGTGCGACGAGATCGTCTCGGCTCTCGACGTCTCGGTCCAGGCCCAGATCCTCAACCTGCTCGAGGATCTCAAGCGGGAGTACCACCTGACCATCCTCTTCATTGCGCACGACCTGGCCGTGGTCAAGAACGTCAGCGACCGGGTGGCCGTCATGTACCTGGGTCGCCTCTGCGAGATCGCGCCCTCCGACCTCCTCTACGAGTCGCCGGCCCACCACTACACCGCGGCGCTCCTCTCGTCGGCGGTCGAGCCGGACCCCGAGGCCACCCGGACGTCGGTGCCCCTCATGGGCGAGCCCCCGAGCCCGATCAACCCGCCGTCGGGGTGCCGCTTCCGGACCCGCTGCCCGCGGGCCGAAGGCCGCTGCGCCGAGGAGGTCCCCGAGATGCGGGACATCGCGCCAGGCCACCAGGTGGCCTGCCACTTCCCGATCGGGAGTTGAACTCCCACCGGGCAGTGCGGGCCGTCCGCCGACCGAGCCGGCCGCTCCGCCGCCCTCGCCGCGCTCCTCGCCGTCCCAGCTGCGCTGGTCCTTGCGCTGCCGCCCCTCCCGACTGCTGCAGCCACGGGGCCGGTGCCGCCCAACGCCGTGCGCGCGTTCGGTGCGCCGGCCCTTGGTGATCTCTCGACGTCGTCGCCCAACCGCCCCGTCGTCGGCATGGCGACGACAGCCGACGGCGGCGGGTACTGGCTGGTGGCCGCCGACGGCGGGGTCTTCGCCTTCGGGGATGCCGCCTTCCGGGGCTCGACCGGTGGCATCGCGCTGGACCAACCCATCGTCGCCATGGCCGCCGACCCGGCCACGGGCGGGTACTGGCTGGTGGCCGCCGACGGCGGCGTGTTCGCATTCGACGCGCCGTTCGCGGGCTCCGAGGGCGGCCAGCCGCTGAACGCACCGATCGTCGGCATCGCGGCCACGGCCGACGGTGGCGGCTACTGGCTCGTGGCGCGCGACGGGGGGATCTTCAGCTTCGGCGACGCCGCGTTCTCCGGTTCCGAGGGTGGCCAGCCGCTGAACGCACCGATCGTCGGCATGGCGGCCGCTCCCGGCGCCGGCTACTGGCTCGTGGCGCGCGACGGGGGGATCTTCAGCTTCGGCGACGCCGCCTTCCGAGGCTCCCGGGGCGGCCAGCCGCTGAACGCACCGATCGTCGGCATGGCGGCCACGGCCGACGGTGGCGGCTACTGGCTCGTGGGGCGCGACGGCGGGGTCTTCGACTTCGGCGACGCGGCCTTCGACGGCTCCGCGCTCAGCACCGCCCGACGTCCCGGCAGTAGGCATCGGCGCCGGGCCCGGGAGCACGGGCTACCGGGTGGCCTACGGCGACACACCATCGCCGTTCGGCCCCACGCTCACCGGCTACCTGTCGCAGCGGGCCGACAACGTCTCGATCGCGGTCTACGACGACGACGACCGGCCTGACCTGGGACCTGCATCCGGGCGACGTCCAGGTGACGGCGAGCATCGTGAAGGTCGACATCATGGCGGACGCGCTGGCCGCCGATCAGCGGTCAGGCGGGATCCCGCCCGACCAGGCCGGGCTCATGCCCCCGATGATCGAGGTGAGCGACAACAACGCCGCCACCGCCATGTGGGGCATCATCGGCGGCGCCGGCGGTCTCGGCGCCTTCGACGACCTCGTGGGACTCGGGGGGACGAACCCGTACCCGGGACCGATCACGTCGGACAACCTCGGCTGGGCGTACACCACGACGACCGCCGACGACATGGTCAAAGTCGTGAACACGTTCGCCTTCCCCAATCCGATCCTGTCCGACCGCTACCGCGCCTACGGGCTCTCGCTGATGCGCAGCGTGGAGCCCAGCCAGGTATGGGGCGTTCCGGCCGGAGCCCCGCCTGGAACCGTTGCCGTCAAGACCGGCTTCATCACGCCGGCACCGGGCGACGCGCAGGTGAACAGCATCGGATTCGTAGCCGGGGGCGGCCGCACCTACGTGTTCGCCATCCTCACCGACGGCAACGTCGACGAGCAGTACGGCGTCGACACCATCAACACGGTGGGGAACCTGATCTTCGACGCGCTCGGCTTCGGCTGAATGGCGGCGCCCCGGGCGGGAGCGGCACGGCCGCGCGTCGCGCTGGCCTCCTGCGCGCGCTACCCCGACCAGCTCGACGAGGGGCCCCTCGTGCTCGGTGCGCTCGAGGAGCGCGGGGTCGAGGCCCGGACGGCGGTGTGGAGCGACCCGGGCGTGGACTGGGCCGCGTTCGACCTCGTCGTCGCCAACGGGACCTGGGACAACATCCATCGTGTGGCTGAGTTCCTGGGCTGGGTCGACGGCCTGGCCGCGGCGGGCGTCCGCCGGTGGCCAATGCTCCTGCCATCCTGCGCTGGAACCTCGACAAGCGCTACCTCCGCGACCTCGAGGCTGCGGGCGTCCCGACGGTGCCGACCTCCTGGGTGGAGCCGGACGGGGACGGGGACGGGTTCGACCGGTCTGCGCCCGTCCTCCCCCAGGTCGAGATCGTGGTCAAACCCTCCGTGTCGGGCGGGGGCTACCGGACGGCCCGCTACGAGGCGCACGAGCACGACGTGGCGCGGGCGCACATCGCCGAGCTCGTGGACGCGGGCCGGACGGCCATGGTCCAGCCCTACCAACCAGCGGTCGACACCGAGGGCGAGGTCGGCCTCGTCTTCCTCGGCGGCGCCTTCAGCCACGCCATCCACAAGGACCCGATGATCCGGCGGGGCGTCGGCGCCAGCGACAGCCTGATTGCGAACCAGGTCGTGACGGGTGCCACACCGACGGGCGGCCAGCTCGCCGTGGCGCGTCGGGCCGTGGCCGCGGCCGAGCGACTGCTCGGCCCCACCACGTACGCGCGGGTCGACGTGGTCCGGGGCACCGACGGCGAGCCCGCCGTGCTCGAGCTCGAGCTCCTCGACCCCATGCTCTTCTTCGTCACACGTCCCGAGCGAGCGGCGCGCTTCGCCGACGTCCTGCGCGGCCTGGTGACGCCTTCCTGAAGGAAGGACGGGCAACGGCGTCACTTCGGCACGCCTGTACGTGGACCGCACCTGATGGAGCGCAACTCGCCTCGGACGAGATCCGCCGGTTCTCGTCGTCGGTGCCGGTCTTGCGCTGGCGATCGCGATCATCATCTGCAGGATCAGGGAGGCCTCCTCGGAACGGTCACGGGCTACCTCCTGTCCCGCACGGTCGGCGTCCCCGGCGACCCCGGCGTCCCCGGCGACATCGGCAATTTGGGGCTACCTGCTCGGCACCGTGAGCCTCCTGGTCGAGGGAAGCTTCATTGTGCTTGCGCTGATGAGCTTGTGGCGCATCGGACGCACATCCGTGCGACTCGACGCCGTCGGGTCGTGACCACCGGGCGCACCGGGCCCCTGGGACCGGCCTCCGTCGCTATTCGGCGGCCGGCGCCTCGGTCGTGGGTGCCGCCTCGGCCGTGTCCGCCTGCGCAGGCGCAGTGGCCTCGGCAGCCGCAGCACCCTCGGCAGCCGCAGCACCCTCGGCCGCCGCCTCGGGCACCACGACCGGCGTGCCGATCTCCTCGGCGAAGTCCGCCCAGGCCGCCTGGGCCTCCGTCTCGGGGGTGAACTCGCCCTCGGCATAGTCGAAGCCGATGTAGTTCCCCTCCTCGTCGTAGGCGTGCTCGCCGAAGGCTTCGCGGTACTCCTCGGAGACCTCCCCGCCCTCGGCTGCCTGCTTGATCGACAGCGAGATGCGGCGGCGCTGCAAGTCGATGTCGATGATCTTGACCCACAACTCCTCGCCCGGTGTGACGACTTGCTCGGGCAGGTCGACGTGGTGCACGGCCATCTCCGAGATGTGCACCAGACCCTCGATGCCGTCGCCCACCTGCACGAAGGCGCCGAAGGGGACGAGCTTGGTGATGCGGCCGTAGACGAGCTGGCCCACGGCGTGGCTGTCTGCGAACTCCTGCCAGGGATCCGACTGGGTCGCCTTCAAGGAGAGGCTGATGCGCTCCTTGTCGAGGTCCACGTCGAGGACCTCGACCTCGATCTCGTCGCCCACCGAGACCACCGACGAGGGATGGTCCACGTGCTTCCAGCTCAGCTCGGACACGTGGACGAGACCGTCCATGCCGCCGAGGTCGACGAACGCCCCGAAGTTGACCACCGAGGACACGGTGCCCTTGCGGCGCTCACCCGGCTTGAGGTTCTGCAGGAAGTCGCCCCGCTGCTCCTTCTGGGCCTCCTCGAGCCAGGCCCGACGCGAGAGCACCACGTTGTTGCGGTTGCGGTCGAGCTCGATGATCTTGGCTTCGATCTCCTTGCCCACGTAGGGCTGCAGCTCGCGGACGCGGCGCAGCTCGACGAGGGAGGCGGGCAGGAAGCCGCGTAGCCCGATGTCGACGATCAGGCCACCCTTGACGACCTCGATCACGGGGCCCGACACCATCTCGCCCTTGTTCTTCTTCTCCTCGATCGTGGTCCAGGCCCGCTCGTACTGGGCCCGCTTCTTCGAGAGGACGAGCCGCCCCTCCTTGTCCTCCTTCTGGAGGACGAGGGCCTCGACGTGCTCCCCGAGCTTCACGATCTCGGTGGGATCGACGTCGTTGCGGATGGACAGCTCGCGGGCGGGGATCACGCCCTCGGACTTGAAGCCGATATCGAGCAGGACCTCGTCGCGGTCGATCTTGACCACGGTCCCCTCAATGACGTCTCCGTCGTCGAACTCGATGATGGAGTCGCCCATCGCCTTCTCGAGGTCGGCGTCCCCCAGGTCGTCGTCGACGATGGTGCGGGGCGTGTAGTTGCCCTCGGCATCGAAGCTGCCCATCGCCTCGGGGGAGAGCAGGGTGGTCGATGGCGGAGGTGGTGGTTGCTGCGTCAGCCATGGTGAAGCTCCTTGCGGCGGGTGCGATCTGCACCCGCAGGACCGCGCCGGGGTCGGTTCTCGTCGGATAGGGCTGCGCCGCCACCGGTGCCGGCGGGCAGGACCGCTGAGCGTACCAGGCTTGGTGGGCGCCCTTTCCGCAGCCCAGGGCCACTACTTCCGCCAGCTGTCGGTTCGCTGACGTCGCGAGCTCTGCAGCCGGCCGTCATCCTTTGGCGGCAGCCCAGCTCGGTCCCGTCGCCACGGAGATGGTCAGGGGGACGGAGAGATCCGCCGCCCCGGTGAGGGCGGACTCGGTGAGGCGGTGCACGTCGTGCTCCTCCCCCGGCGCCACCTCCACGATGACCTCGTCGTGGACCTGGAGCACCAGGCGACTCGCCAGGGCGTGCTGCTCGAGGTCGCGGTCGAGCCGCACCAGGGCCAACTTGAAGATGTCCGCGGCCAGCCCCTGAATGCCGGCGTTCATGGCCTGTCGCTCCGCCGCCTGGCGCAGGCGGTAGTTCGAGGCGTGAAGGTCGGGCAACGGGCGCACCCGGCCGAACTGGGTGCGGGTGGCGCCCCGGATCTTGGCGTCGGCCACGGTGGCGTCCATGTACTGCTTGACCAGCGGGAAGGCACCAAAATAGCTCTCCATTATGGCAGCCGCCTCCTCGACGGGCACACCGAGACGCTGGCTCAGGCCGTACGCCTCCATGCCGTAGGCGAGGCCGTAGGAGACCATCTTGCAGAACTCGCGCTGCGTGTGGGTCACCTCCTCGGGGGGGATGCCGTACACGGCGGCGGCCACCATCCGGTGCACGTCGGACCCGCTCGTCAACGCGTCGATGAGTCCCGGATCCCCTGAGAGGTGCGCGATGCACCGGAGCTCCACCTGGTCGTAGTCGGCCACGAGGAAGTCGCAGCCTTCGGCCGGCACGAAGGCCCGCCGGAACTGCTTGCCCAGCTCGGTGCGCACCGGGATGTTGTGCAGGTTCGGGCGGTCCGAGGAGATGCGACCAGTCCGCGCCACGGTCTGCCCGAACGATGCGTGGATGCGGCCGTCGGCCTGCACCTCGGCCAGCAGGCTCTCCCCGTAGGTGGAGCGGAGCTTCTCCACCTCGCGGTACGCCAACAGCGCGTCGACGATGGGGTGAGCACCGCGCAGGCTCTCGAGCGTCTGGGCGTCGGTGGAGAAGCCCGTCTTCGTCTTCTTGCCCGGGGTCAGGCCGAGCTCGTCGTAGAGCACGGTGCGCAATTGCGGCGTCGAGTTGACGTTGAACTCGTGGCCGGCACACTCGTGCACCTCGGTCTGGAGTGTCGCCGCCGAGGCCTTCAGCGAGTCGGCGATCGTCTGCAGCTCGTCCCGGTCGACACCGATGCCGGCAACCTCCATCCTGGCCAGGACGCGCACGAGCGGCGTCTCGATGTCGTCGTGCAGCATCACCATGTCCTCGGTGGCCAGGCGCTGGCGGAACCCCGTCGCCATGGCGGCGACGTCGCAGGCCTCGCCGGCTGCCTCTTGCGCGATGTCGCGCGCCGTCGCGCCTGGCTCGAGGATGTCGAGGGTCAGCTGACCTGTCTGCTCGCGGAGCTGCGACAGCTCGTACTCGCCCGTTGACGCATCGAGCAGATAGGCCGCCACCGCGGTGTCCATCTCGAGACCTGTGACATCGATGCCGAGGGGCAGCAGCGACCGCATGATCTCCTTGACGTTGTGGCCCACGAGTGGGTGGCCGAGGAGGCCGTTGAGCTTCTTGGCGACCGAAGCGGTCCCGAGCAGCTCTCCCGCTACCAGCACGCCGAGCCCCGCCTCGTCGCCCTCGGTCGCCACGAGAACGAGCGCGACCAGGTCGCTGCGCCCTGGCATGCCGTTCCAGCGGGCCGCCAGCGCGAGGCGACCGTTGCCGAGCCCGGTCAGGAGCTTCGTGATCTCCGCTGCCGTCGTGCCGAGCGCGACCTCGCGCAGCTCGAACGGCGGCGCGGCGGGTGCCGTCGGGGCGCTGGCCGCTCCGGCTGGGGCGCCTGGACCATCGACCGCCGGGGGGACGCGGCCCGCACTGCCGGCGGTCGGCTCGCCGAGTGCGCCGGCATCGAGAAGCTCCTCCATGCGCTGCCAGACGGTCTTCATCTCGTAACGCTCGAAGGTGGCTTCCGCGGTGGCGCGGTCCCACCCGCCCAGCGTCAGATGGTCCACGTCGACCTGCAGTGGCACGTCCCGCACCAGCGGGATGATCCGCGCGTTCGACCGGGCCAGTTCCTCGTTCGCCGCCAGGTTCTCCCGGAGCTTCGGCGTCTGCTCGTCGAGGTGCCCGAAGATCCCGTCGAGGTCGCCGTACTTGTTGAGCAGCTTGGCCGCGGTCTTCTCCCCCACGCCGGGCACGCCCGGCAGGTTGTCGGAGGGGTCGCCGCGCAGCGCGGCGAGCAGCACGTACCGCGAGGGTGGCACTCCGGTGCGCTCGAGGATGCCTGCCTCGTCGTAGAGGGAGTAGTCGCTGACCCCGCGTTTGTTGTAGAGCACGCGGACGTAGGGGTCGGCGACGAGCTGAAAGCTGTCGCGGTCACCGGTCACGATCACGACCTCGCATTTGCGCTCCGCCGCCTCGGTGGCCAGCGTGGCGATGACGTCGTCGGCCTCGAACCCGCCCGCCTCGATCACCGGGATGGCCAGGGCCGCCATCACCTCGCGGATCATGTCGAACTGGGGCGGGAGCAACCAGGGGGTCTCGGCGCGCCCGGCCTTGTAGTCCTCGTTCATCTCGTCACGGAACGTGGCCCCGGGCGCGTCGAAGGCGACGGCCAGCCCCGAGGGCCGCTGCTCCCTGATGAGGTACACCAGCATGGAGCTGAACCCGTGCACGGCGTTGGTCACGATGCCGGTCGAGGTGGCGAGGGTGTCCGGCAGCGCGAAGTAGGCCCGGAAGGCGAGTGACATGCCGTCGAGCAGCAGCAAGGGGCCCGATCGCTCCTGCACCGTCGTCATCCCGTCGACACTAGGGGGCCAGCGTGCCGTCGACGACCTGCTGGGCCACGTCGCGCATCCGCGCCCGCGTTCGCATCGCCGTGCGCTGGATGAAGCTGAACGCCTCCGTCTCCGGGAGGTCGTCCCGGTCCATCAGGATCTGCTTGGCCTGGTCGACCAGCCGACGCGTGGCGATCTTGTCCTCGGCCCCGTCGGCCGACTGCTCGGCCTCGATGGCCCAGTCCTGGCGGGCCTTGGCCAGGACGTCGGCGATGGCGGGCAGGAGCTCGCGGGGCTGGAACGGCTTGATCAGATAGGCCGACACCCCCGAGTCCCTGGCCTCCTCGATGAGGTCGCGCTGGCTGAAGGCCGTGAGCAGGAGCACCACCACCCGATGGCGGGAGGTGATTTCGCGGGCGGCCCTCAGGCCGTCCATCCCGGGCATCTTGATGTCGAGGATGGCCAAGTCCGGCTCGTGCTCCTCGACCAGGGTCACGGCCTCGTCGCCCCGGCCCGTCTCCCCCACGACGTCGTAGCCGGCCGACAGCAGGATCTCCTTCAGGTCAAGGCGCACGATGGCCTCGTCCTCGGCGATGACCACGCGGGCCGGGCTCGTGTCGCCGCTCGTCGTCATCATCTCGTGCCGTCCCCGTCACCTGAGGTCCGTCACTGTTTCCCCGTCGCCACGGCGGCGAGGAGCTCGTCCTGGCGCCGCTCGAGGTCGGCGACCGTCTTGCGCAGCGCATCGCGCGCCTTCACCATTGCATCGGCGTGGCGCGTGGCCTCGTTGTGCTCCTGGGTGGCGAGTGGCGTCTCCGAGACAAGGGCACGCACCCTTGCCTCGTCGGCCGACTCCTGGACCACCGCCAACTGTTCGTTGAGCACGGCCAGTTCCTCCCGCGCCCGCACGAGGCGTGCGTGGACGTCCCTGATCCGCCGCTCCAGAAGGACGCGATGCATGGAGCGTCAAGTGTAGGTGGCGGCGAACCAGCGACGCCGCGCCTTGAGCCCGGCCAGGATGGCGTCATCGGGACGGTTCCCGACACCGGGCTCCTCGGACGCTCGGACCCACCCGCCCGTCACCGGCGGGTATCCACAGGGGTCGACCGAGAGGTAGTCGGCCGGGTCGCCGAGGTCGCTGACCAGGCCTGTCGAGTCCTGACTGAGGCGAGCCGCCAGGGCCAGGTTCGAGGCCCGGCCCAGCCCCGCCTCGAAGAAGCCGCCGAGGAAGGCCGGGACGCCGGCGGCGGCGCACGCCGCATGGGCGGCCCGGGTGGCGCGGATGCCCCCGAGACGGCCGGGCTTCAGGCAGGCCATGGCGCACGCGCCGTTGCGGAGCGCGTCCGTGACGCGCCGCGGGGTGGTGAGCGACTCATCGAGGCAGATGGGCACGGGGAGCACGCGGGCCAACTGCGCGTGGGCGACGAGGTCGGCGGGCGGGAGCGGCTGCTCGATGCACAGCACGCCGAAATCGGCCAGACGGCTCAGCAGCGCGATGTCCTCCGCGCCGGCGCGGATAGGACCCGTTGGCGTCCACCTGGAGCACCAGATCCGGATGGTCGGCCCGTATGGCGCGCACGGGTTCGAGCTCCCACCCGGGCTCGATCTTGATCCGCACGCGGGCCGCGCCGGCGTGCACGGCGGAGTCCACCTCGGCGCGCAGCGCCGACAGGTCGTGTCCGTGCGGGATGCCGACCACGGCGCCCACGGCCATGGCCTCGAACCCACGCTCGATCCCGAGGGCGTCGGCCAGCGAGCGGCCCTCGCCCCGCAGCTCGGCGTCCGTGACCGCCATCTCGACGGCGGCGGCCAGCATGCGGTCGACCGGCGAGTTCCCGAAGATGCGCGGCACCTCGGCACCGAGGGGCAGCCGGCCGCCCCTCGTCCGGCTGGCCTCGCACAGTCGGGGCACACCCCGCTCGACCGCGGCCCGCTCCACCTCGTCGAGCGGCGGATCGACGGCGGTGCCGCCGGCGAGCGCGGCGCACTCGCCCCATCCCTCGCCCTCCTCGGCGACCACGTGCACGAAGAGGAGCGGGCGCAGCGAGTGCACGCCGGCACCGGTCGCAATGTCCGTGCGAAAGGGGATGTCCACCCGGATCAGCTCGACGCCGCTGAGCCTCAACGTACGGGTGCTCCCACCCCCGCCACCGTAGATCGCAGCTTGTACGCTGGGGCGTTCTCGCCCGGATGGCGGAACGGCAGACGCGGCGGCCTCAAAAGCCGCTGTCCGAAAGGGCGTGCGGGTTCGAGTCCCGCTCCGGGCACACCGTTCTCCCTTTTCAGAGGTTGTTCAAGCGAACCGGACCGCCCAGAAGTCACGAAAAGGTCACAAGTCGCGCGGTCCCAGCGGGATGCCGGCCACCACCGTGCCCGGACCCGGAGCTTCCAGCTCAGGCAGGAACTGCTCCCGCGGTTCGAAGCCGGCCTCGCAGGATCACCCGTCGGATCTCATCGCCGAAGAGGACCCGATGCTCCATCAGGGCCGCCGCCACGGGCCTCGACGTCGGCCCACAACCCTGGATGGCGCAGCATCGTCAAGGTCCGACCCCGGAGGTACTCGATGTACGCCATGGCCTCGTCGCGGTCGGGGACGAAGCGCTGCATGAACTCACGGGCGAGGCGCTCATCGACGGCCGAGCGGGATTGTGCCTCGCCGAGCTGCGGCACGATGCCAGGGTCAGACCCCGACGACGGGGCTTCCTTCGACCGGTCCGATCCTCGTGGATGAGCTCGGCGAGCAGGCCGGCGACGATCTGCATCACCTCGATCTCGATATGGGCGGACCCCGCTGCATGCGGGGTGTCGGCGGCGTGGAGAGTTCCGATTGCGGTGTGTATGCCGACGGGTGGCTCCACGTTCCCTTCTTCGTCACGGCAGAGTCGCGGCACCCTCACTAACGCGTCACGCAAATTTCACTAACGCGTCGCACGAAACTCACCAATGATTTGCCACAACGACCGCTGCAGGTAACCCGGATTTCGCGGGTCGACTGTTACCGTGCGAAGCATTGCATGCGGGCCTGTGCAACCAGCGCGGGGATACCGCACACGGACCTCATTGACCACATCACCCATCTGATCGGACTGCTGACCCGGACCTGAAGACTCTGACGCGTTGCTCATCAGCAATAACCCCAATCCAACCACTCCGATCCCCAATTGAAAGGACACAGCAAAATGAGACCACGCCTGCGCACCACCCTGACCGGTGTCGCAACACTGACCATGGGTGTCACCCTGTGTGGCGTCGTACCGAGTGCGGGAAACGCCGGATCCTCGGTCAATCCGTCGACGGCCACCTCAGCGGCAGCCTTCGGCGGCATGAGCGGGCTGATAAAGGCGGCCAAGGAGGAGGGCACGCTCAACGTGATCACCCTCCCGGCCGACTGGGCCAACTACGGCAACATCATTAAGGACTTCTCCAAGAAGTACGGCATCAAGATCAACTCCGAAAATCCCGACGGCACCAGCGCCGATGAGATCGAGGCGGTGCAGTCCGAGAAGGGGCAGTCACGCGCCCCCGACGTCCTCGACATCGGCCCCTCCTTCGCGCTGTCGGCCGCAGGCGAGGGTCTGCTTGCGCCGTACAAGGTGGAGAGCTGGAGCGAGATCCCCTCGAATGCCAAGGCGGCCAACGGTGACTGGTTCTCCGACTACGGCGGATACGTGTCAATCGGATACGACTCAAAAGTGGTCAAGACGCCGCCGACATCTTTCGCCGACCTGCTTAACCCGATCTACAAGAACCAGGTCGCGCTGAACGGCAACCCGACGCAGGCGGGCGCTGCCTTTGCCGCCGTCTACGCAGCGGCCCTCGCCAAAGGCGGCTCGTTCAACAACATAATGCCCGGAGTCCAGTACTTCGAGAAGCTGGCGTCAGAAGGCAACTTCGTCCCGGTCACCGGCAGCCCCTCTACGGTCAAGAGCGGCCAGACGCCGATCCTGATTTGGTGGGACTATCTCGAGGAATCCGAGGTCGCCTCGAGCATCCCTGGTTGGAAGGTCGTGATCCCGACCGATGGCCACTACGCCTCCTATTACGACCAAGCCATCAGCGCCACGGCTCCCGACCCCGCCGCGGCTCGCTTGTGGGAGGAGTACCTCTACTCGGAGACCGGTCAGAACCTCTGGCTGCAGGGCTCGGCCCGGCCGATTGAGCTCGCCAGCATGGTGAAGAACGGCACGGTGGACACCAAGGCCTACGACTCTCTGCCTGTGGCACCCAAGGGCACGATCTCGTTCCCAACCGAGGCGCAACTGACCCAGGCCGAGAACGTGGTGACGCAGAACTGGTCTTCGGTCACGAGCGGGGGGTGAGCACAGCTTCACCAGAAATGTCCGCCCAGCCCCTCCCGCGTCGGCGCGTTCGCTCCGCACTCGCCGGCGCGGTGGGGCTGCTCCCCTTTGGCATCTACACGGTGCTTTTCTTGGTCGTGCCCGCCGCGGCGGTCGTGCTCGGGGCGTTCCGCAGCCCTTCGGGCGGGTGGACATGGAACAACATCTCGGTCGCCACACACGGCGTCTATGCACACGGATTCGTGATGAGTATTGAGCTGTCCCTGCTGACCTCCATCGTCCCCGGGGTGCTCGGGGTGATCGTTGCGTACGCCGTGTTCACCTCGCGTCGCGGGCCGCTGCGGCGGGTGGTCTCCACCGCCTCGGGCGTCTTTGCCCAATTCGGTGGTGTCCCGCTGGCCTTCCTCTTCATCGCCACCTTGGGCACCACCGGTCTGGTGACCCGCTGGATGTCGACACTCGGATTCGACCCCTGGGAACATGGCTTCTCCCTATACACGTTCTTCGGTGTGGCGATCGTCTACACCTACTTCCAGCTGCCCCTCATGGTCCTCGTCATCACCCCCGCCCTGGAAGGGTTGCGCCCGATGTGGCGAGAGGCGGCGTCGGGACTCGGGGCCAACAGCTGGCACTACTGGCGCTACGTCGGCGGGCCGATCATCTTCCCCTCCGTCCTCGGCGGCATTCTCCTCCTGTTCGGTAGTGCGCTCTCCGCCTATGCCACCGCGGAGGCGCTCACGAGCGGCAGCATCCCGCTGACCTCCATTCAGATCGGTTCGTTCCTCAACGGCAACGTGATCGCCGGAGAGCAGAACGTTGGCAAGGCGCTCGGGCTCGGCCTGATCGTGGTCGCCGGCATCGTGATGTTCTTCTATTCGCGGGTGCAGAAGCGGGCGTCGCGTTGGTTACGCTAGGCGAGGTCGACGCCCTCTTCGACGTCGGGGAGTCCATTGAGCAGCCCCAGCGCCGTTTCTCGGGGGCGCGCTTGCGCTCCGTGGCCTGGTGGAGAGGCATCGTCCTGTTCTGCACGGGCGCCTTCTTCCTAGTCCCCATTTACGCCGCCCTGCGCTTCTCGCTCGAGGGCCCGAACGGCACTGGGTTTACTCTCTCCGCCTATACCGCCATCCCGAGCCAGGCGGGGTTCACCGCCGCGCTCTGGCTCTCGCTGCAACTGGCGGCTGTCACAACGGTGATCATGCTCGTGCTGATGGTTCCCACGTCGGTCTACGTGCATCTGCGGCTGCCCGGGCTGCGCCGGTTCTTCGACTCGATCACCATCGTGCCGATCGTTATTCCCCCGATCGTCCTCATCATCGGCGTCCTGCAGGTGGCCCCAACCTTCCTGAAGAGCACTCCCTACTTGCTGGCACTCGAGTACGGCATTCTGGCCATGCCCTTTGTTTACCGCTCACTCGACGCCGGCCTGCGGGCCATCGACCTGAAGACCCTGGTGGAGGCGTCGCGCTCGCTCGGCGGGCGCTGGGGCTCAACCTTGTGGCGCGTGGTCGTGCCCAACTTGCGCTCCGGCCTGCTCTCGGCAGTGGTGCTCACGGTGGCTCTGGTGCTCGGAGAGTTCACCATGGCCAGCTTGGACCTCTTCCAGACCCTCCCCGTCTGGATCTACAACTTCGCTCAGGATGACGGCAGCGTGTCTACTGCCGTATCCCTCCTGGCACTGGTTCTGACCTGGGTCGTGCTCATGGCGATCTCCGCATTGGACCTGCGGCGGATTGAGCGCACGGCCAAGATGCGAAGGCCGGCAGAGTCATGAGCACCACACAACGCCGGGCCGACAACGAGGTCCAGCAGCGAGGGGCCATTGTGGAGCTGCGCGGACTGTGCCGACGCTTCGGAGTCACAGCGGCACTGGACGAGTTCAGCCTCACCCTCGCCCCCGGTGAACTCGTCGCCCTGCTCGGGCCGTCAGGGTGCGGCAAGACGACCGCGCTACGGGTACTGGCCGGGTTCGAGACGCTCGACCAAGGGCGCGTTCTGTTAGACGGCCGCGACCAGGCGCGCATTCCTCCCCAAAAGCGGGACATGGGAATGGTGTTCCAGAGCTACAGCCTCTTCCCAAATATGACGGCGCAGGACAACGTGGCGTTCGGGCTGCGGATGCGCAAGGTGGGAGGCGCCAAACGCAAGCAGCGAGCGCTCGAGGTCCTCGAAATGGTGGGCCTGGAAACCGAAGCGCAGAAGTACCCTCATCAGATGTCCGGCGGCCAGCAGCAACGTGTCGCCCTAGCACGTGCCCTGGCCATTGAGCCTCGGGTTCTTCTGCTCGACGAGCCCCTCTCTGCACTCGACGCCAAAGTCCGGGTCCAGTTGCGCGAACAGATTCGGGTACTGCAAACCCGGCTCAAGATCACCACCCTGTTCGTCACGCACGACCAGGAGGAGGCGCTTTCCATGGCCGATCGAGTCTGCGTCATGCGGGCCGGTCGCATTGAGCAGGTGGACACGCCATCGGCTCTCTATGCGGCACCTGCTACGCCGTTCGTGGCCGAATTCGTCGGTACCATGAATCGGATCCCCGGGGTGGTCGAGGACGGACGCGTCCGGCTCCTGGACACCACGGTGCACATCCGCACTGCGGCCAACACGCCCCAGGGCGATCGTGCCACGGGAACGGCGGTTGACGTCCTCGTGCGCCCCGAAGGTTTGGCCGTCACCGCGTCGCCCAGCGGGAGTGGCATCGTTATGACCACCACCTTCCTCGGCTCGGTGACCCGGCTCGGTGTGCTCCTTAACGACGACGTCGTGGTCTACGTGGACCAGCCCAACTCGGCCCCGCAGGTCCCGGTGGGCTCAGCGGCCGAGGTGACCGTGCGGGAGCGCGACGTCATGGTGGCCGAACGCAGCAGCGGTGGTGGTGCCTCCGCTGAGGGTGTCGTCCCTGCCATGGGGGACACCATTTCGTGATCGGCGGCGGCTCGTAGCAGTGGCGTCGCCTGCAGCGACCTCGGCGATGAAGACGGGGCACGGCTCGCCAGGGAAGGGGTCGGGAGCGTCATAATCGGGCCGAACCCACCACTGGGGGCCGACTCATCATCCCGGCGCGAGGTCACCGCCGCCGTCTTCAGTAAGTCTCAGCTTTGTGGACCGTCCGATTTACAAGTCAAGTAACGCGTGACGGAACCGCGAGTGAACCTTCCGCGAATTTGCGCTCGGACCGCATCGGTCGGGCACAAGATGGCTTCTATGGATACCCGAGAGAAGCCCTCCGAGACTCTGCGGCAGCACGCCTCGACCTACGTGGACGAGCTCATTCGGCTGGCTCCGCCATGCGGCCGGCTGACGGCGGAGATGAGGGCGGACACCATCGCCCTGGTCGAATGGGCAATGCATGACCTGATGCGAGTTGGCGGCCAGGCCCCTTAGGGCGGCGCACTCTCCGTTCGACACCCCAAGGGTCGAGCACCATGCCAGTTCACCGGGCTGTCACGTATGGGCGTCGGGTACATGCATGGCGACTCCGCCCATGCGGTCCTTTCGCGATGGCGGGCGTGCGTAGAGCAATCAAAGTCGTCGGAGTAGTCCTGCAGGTCTATTGCTCGCACTTCTTGCCGTCTATGCGGCCGTGTTCTTGGTCTCTCCTGATGCGGTTCTCGGCTAGCTACCGAACCAGGAGGGTCAAAATGGGAGCCGCTCGACTGGCCGCAGCAGTGAAGGCCAGCCCCGCCGACTCGTTAGGCATTGAAGACTGGTCGCCAGTGTTTGGCCGGTGGAGGCGCTCGCAGCCTGAGTCGGCTGTGAGTAACTTGAGCCCGTGGCTGTGGATGGTGGCGTTGTGCTACCAGTACGCGACAGGAGCACGGAATCGCGAGGTTGCCGACCGCCTTGGCGCCCTGCTGCGCCAGGGAATCCAGACCTTTTTGCTCGAGTTGACCTGTCTCGGAGGGGAGCCCGATTGGGGCACTGGTTTGGTGAAGACGGATCGTCGCCACAACTGTGGTTTGACAGGTCAAGGTTGCAAACCTCACGAAGTTCCACGGTCACGAGAACGCGTCCAAGAGGGTCGCTCGGTCACTTGTCGCACTTGGGCGTCTATTCGCTCGACGCCACGTGTCGGGGGTGGCGCCCCCGTGGGTTGCGCTTCTGGGTTGACAACGTGCACGAACCGCGAGACCCGGCGCCGGATCCGCCGCTCCAGACGCTCGGTATGGGTTGACGCAATTCGGGGAGTCTGAGCGTGGGGAGTTCGGTAGAAGCGTGTCTTCGCCAGCTCGACGAGCAAGAGGTAGACCACAACCATCCCGAAGAGCAAGAGGAAGAAGGTAGTCGGCAGCGGTGTGAAGCCCAACAGATGGGCGAGGCCGGTGTAGGGGAGTACGGCTCCGACCAGGGCCGCTGCGGTCGGTACGACCAGCATCGGCCAGCTAGGTCGGCTCCTGAAGAACGGGACCCGCCGGGTCCGGATCACATAGATCACCAGGGTCTGCGTGGCGATCGACTCGACGAACCAGCCAGTTCTGAACTCCACGTGGCCGGCGTGGAGCACTGAGAGCATGACCCAGAAGGTCAGGAAGTCGAAAATGGAGCTCACCGGGCCGAATACCGACATGAACCGACGGATGAACTTCATATCCCACGCTGCCGGTCGGGCCAGTGCCTCAGGATCCACCCGGTCGGTCGGGATCGCGAGCTGTCCCGTGTTGTAGAGCAGATTGTTGAGGAGGATCTGTGTGGGCAGCATCGGGAGGAACGTCAGGAAGACGGAGGCGCCCGCCGCACTGAACATGTTGCCGAAGTTCGAGGACGTGGCCATAAGGACGTACTTCATGGTGTTGTTGAAGATGCGGCGGCCCTCCATGACACCCTGTGCCAGCACGCCGAGATCCTTGTCAAGCAACACGACGTCCGCCGCGTCCTTGGCCACGTCGGTTCCCGAGTCCACCGAGATGCCGACGTCGGCGTGATGTAACGCCACGGCGTCATTGACCCCGTCTCCGAGGAACGCCACGTCCTTTCCGGTGCGACGAGCCACCTTGATGATCCGGGACTTCTGATCTGGGCCGATCCGGGCGAAGACCGTCGTGGTCGGGATGGCCGCTTCGAGCCCGTCATCGTCGAGGGCCTCGACCTGCTCACCGCTGAGCACCCCGGCACAACTGACCCCGATCTCAGAGCACACCTTGGCCGCCACGAGCCCGTTGTCGCCGGTGATGATCTTGACGTCGACCCCGAGTCGCTCGAGCTCGGCGATTGAGGCGCCGGCGTCGATCTTCGGCCGGTCGGCGAACGTCAAGAAACCCGCCAACTGCAGTCCCTGCTCGTCCGTCACCGTCAGGGCACTGGTGCCTTCGATCGCACGGCTGGCCACGGCCACCACTCGAGCTCCCTCGGAGAACAGTGCATCCAGCGCCGACCGCGCGCCTGCGGGGACACCTGTGCAGCGGTCCAGAACCACCTCCGGTGCGCCCTTCGTGACCACGAGTCCCTTCCCGTCGGGCGTCTCGACTCGCACCGAGGCCAACTGCCGTTCGTGGTCGAACGGGAGGACGCCTCTCCGAATGTAGCGAGACGCTTCGACGGCGATCCTTCCTCCCCCTGCAGCTCCCGAAGCAGACCAGAGGGCCTGATCGAGAGCGTTCCCTCCGACTGGGCCGTGCTCGGTGACGGCCGCTTCGTTGCAGACCAGCCCGAGCAAGAGCGGTCGATCGCTCTCCAGGCCTTCCGGATCGAGACCCCGCTCGTACGTGATCAGACCCTCGGTCAAGGTGCCGGTCTTGTCGGTGAAGAGGATCTCGATATTCCCGAGATCCTCAATGGCCACCAGCCGCTTCACCAGCACCTTCTTTGCTGCCAGTGCCTTCGACCCCGACGAGAGGCTGACGGTGACGATGGCGGGCATCATCTCGGGCGCAATGCCGACGGCGATCGCGAGGGAGAAGAGCAGCGCCTCTATGAGCGGGCGCGACAGCGCCACGTTGACGACGAAGATGAACGCGGTCAATGCCGCTGCGACCCCGAAAAGGAGTCGCGAGAACTGTGACAGTCCCACCTCGAAGGCCGTCTGGCCCTGCCGTTCGGACAAGCCGGCCGCGATCTGCCCCAAGGCGGTGCGTGTCCCCGTCTGCACGACCACACCAAGGGCCGACCCCTCGTGAACGATCGTTCCCATAAAGGCACACCCAGGCAGGTCCTGCTGTGAGCGCCCCGAGACTGACGCCGCGGACTTGACCACCGGCATCGACTCCCCGGTCAGGATGCCTTCGTCGCACTCGAGCTCTTCGACGTTCAGCAGACGGAGGTCGGCCGGCACAAGGGCTCCGATTCGCAGCGCCACCACGTCACCGGGTACGAGGTCCGTCACGGGTACCCGGCACATCCGACCATTCCTGCGAACCTCGGCCTCCCGTCGGATCTGAGCCCGCAGGGACGCCATCGCTATCGCGGCCCGGTATTCATTGAAGAAGCCGAGGCCGACGCTGAGGAGGACGATCACGGCAATGATCACGGCATTGGTACCTCCGCCGGTCAATCCAGAGATCAGCGCCGCCCCGAGCAAGAGGACCAGGATTGGGTTACGGATCTGACGAAAGAGGACTGTCGTCGCACGCACTCGATGCACGGCGAGCGCGTTTGACCCAAACCGGTGAAGTCGCTGTTCCACTTCGCCGGTTGCAAGACCTTCCGGTCGGGTACCGAGTGCCGAAAGGACCTCGTCGGGCGAAAGTGTCGCTGCTCCGACGAGATCCAACTCCTTTGTCGGAGATCGAACGGTGGAGGCCATACCGTCAGCCTCGTCGTTGGAATCCTCTGGCGCCAGAACTATCCGCTCGTCTATCTACCAGCTGAGCCTGACTATCGCGCACTCGGTATTCGGGTCCGGATTCTGCTTGCTTTCATTCACCCTGCCCCGGAGCGGAGGACACAGCCAGATTGAGGCACCGTCGCGGTGGCAAAGCGCCTGCCAACGTAAGAAAGCAGGCACCTTTGGGGCACGCTGCCCTCGTCGAGTCGGCGAACGTTGTGGGCCGGCATCCGAGGTCGCACGGGTCAATGGTCACGAGACCCAAGGGTGCAACCCTCATCATCTCGCAATCGCTGTCGGAAATCGTTCAACTACAACCTGAACACTTGGCGAACTCCCGGTGAACTCTCCATCGTTGTGACCTTTCGCCTCTAGTTGTTCGCTGACGAGAACCCATAGTGGATAAGAGCTGAAGATCACGTCGCCACTAACCAGGACTCGACGCCAATGGAGGTGGACCGCCTTGGACGATCCGAGAACTCTCAGGGCTCGCCCCGAGCGAGTGTGCTTGAGGGAGTCACGACAGGACCTCGACCCTGGTTTGGCGGAGCTGGAGTTCGATCGAGGGCTCCCGGCCCACGTTGTGTGCGCCAAGGATCTGACGCTTCGCATCGGGGCAAAGACCATCTTGTCGGGCGTCGAGATCGGCATCGCGCGTGGGAAGATTACCGCCATCATCGGCCCGACCGGCACCGGCAAGTCGGTGTTCTTGCGCACCCTCAACCGGATGAACGACAAGGTTCCGGGCTTTAGCCACGACGGTGACGTCACCCTCGACGGCGAGAGCATCTGGGCCAGCCATCGGGACCTGCTCGATCTGCGCCGTCAAGTCGGGATGATGTTCCAACGGCCCAATCCGTTCCCGATGTCGATACGCGACAACGTGGTGGCGGGTGTGAAGGCCCACCAGCTCGCCAAAGGCAAGCAGCTCAACGTGATCGCCGAAGAGCGGCTCCGTCAGGTCGGCCTGTGGGAGGCGGTGAAGGACCGTCTGGGCGACTCACCGTTTCGGCTCTCTGGGGGCCAGCAGCAGCTATTGTGCCTGGCTCGTGCACTCGCCGTCGGGTCAGAGGTGCTCCTGCTCGACGAGCCGACGTCCTCTCTCGATCCCGTTATCACTGAGAGTATCGAGCACCTCCTCCGTGACTTGACCCCCGGCTACACCATCATCATCGTGACCCACAACCTCGGCCAGGCCCACCGCTTGTCGCATCACACCATGTTCTTGAACGGCGGTCGCCTGGTCGAGCACGGACCGACCGAGCGGTTCTTCGAGAGCCCTCGCGAGCCGGAGACGCAGCGCTACGTGACGGGCCACTTCGGATGACCTCGTCGATCGTGCGGCTCTTGGTGCCTTGGCCGCAGCAGATCACACACGCGATGTTCCCCGGACTCAACGCTCCCGTCAAGCACCACCACTAAGTCAGAGGGGTCCGCGGGGTCGTGTCCTACATTCTTAATGACGTACCTAAGAGCCACCGAGACCTTCTCCGCAAAACCCTGACCGCAACGCTGACGACAATCGACGCAGAAGGCCGCCCACGGTCGGCAGCTGTCTGGTACTTCATAGACAGCGATGGGCAGTTGAAGGGCTTAACCTACTCCGATCTTCGGCAATACAAGGATCTGCGCCACAATCCCAACTGCGCCTTGTTGATCATTGACTTCAGCTATCCTCTCCGCACTCTTGAGATCCGCGCCACGACGGAGTTGACCGCCGATCCCGACGACAGCACGGTGCGCAAGTTGGCCGACAAGTACGGCTTTGACGCGGCGAGGGCTCCCGTTCGCGAGAATTGCTTCACTGTCATCTACCGCCCTCGTCGCCTGGTCACCAGCCAGGACTGGCCGAAAGAAGTCCTGTTCGGGAAGGGTCCAGACAAGTAGCGAGAATGTGCCGCTGACCGGTGCCTAGGCGTAGTATCCCAAAAGTGCCTGCTGTGGCACCCTCGGGAACGTAGGCAACACGGACTGATCGCCGCTCTATTCGGCTTCCGGAGTGACCTCAGGTCACACCGAGCACATAGGCCAGGTCGAGGCGAACCTCTATGCACGCCAACACGCCGCTTCTCCACATCATGTTTGGCATCCAACGCCTGAGCCGCCAGTTCCGGAGCTACTACTGGGCAGTCGCTGACGCTCGATCCCGTCTGTGAACTCGCGGCGACGCGGGCGCAGTTGGCTACACAGGACACTGCCCCGAGGGAATCCACATCGGGTGGGGTCAGCGGTGAACCCGTCCCACTACCAAAGCCCAAGACGAGAGACGACGAGCCGTTCGCACCCGCAGCCATACAGAGGTATCACTTGAGGAATCGACGTCAGCCCTCAGAGACGTCTGCATGGTGCTGGATGAGATCGCACTCGACATGAGCTTCGCCAGACACGCCAACAGAATGCCGCTGCGGCTGCGCTGTTGCCACGATATCGGTTCTCCCATTCGCTGAGGCGGTCAAATTGTCATGCATCGGTTCAAGGCGTCCCACCAGCGCGCCATGAGAAACCTGGAAGGGGTGCACCAGCAACGTCGGTGGGATCCAGGATGGGCGAGCGCGTACCGTTCGCACCTCTCACGGGAAGAGCACCCTCTGTCGTACCGACTCCACCAAACGACCAATTCTCCAACCGGCAATGCTCGCCCAACGAGCGCGAAATTCGGGCCGCAACAGCCGTGGCGAGGATACGGCCAACCACACCCATGTCTTGGCAGCGACAACCAGGTCGCGTCTGAGGCCTTGGGCTTTGTACCGACGGTAGAGCGCCGGGCCGCACCGTCCGTAGGCGGTGAACCGGCTCAATACCACTTTGAAGCCTTGCCGCTCACGCCTGGCTACCACAGCATCCGTGCTCAAGACATAGCGATGTCCAGAGAGCTGTAGGCGCCAGCACAGGTCGTAGTCCTCGCCGGTCATCAGGTCTTTCGCAAAGCCGCCGAGTTCCTCGAAGACGGGTCGCCGAACAGCCAGGTTGCAACTCATGGCCGCGGGCAGGAAGCCGAATTGGCTCATGGCGGGCGGAGAGGCACAAGAGGGCGGGGAAGGCGGGGCCAGCCCATTCAGCGACCAGAAGTCAATCACGCCTCCGGAGGCGTCCGCTTCGGCCAAGGCCAGAACGTGCGCTGCCAGCCAACCCGGCTGCACGACATCATCGGCGTCACAGAAGGCCAGTAGCTCGCCCTGGGCCGCCCGAACGCCCGCATTTCGTGTGGCTCCGGGCCCGACGACCTTCGAAGCGTCCACGAGACGGATCATGGGGAAGGCACGTGCCCATTCCTGCACCACCAATCTGCTCTCGTCGGTGGAGCCGTTGTCGGCAACGACCACTTCCCAGGGCTCCTCACACCGTTGTACGGACAAGGCCCGAAGTTGCTGCTCCAGCCACGGCATGCCGTTGCGCACCGGGACGATGACGCTGATCACGGGTGGATCCTAGACAGACGCGTTCCAGGTTCTCCGTAGTGCAAATCAGTTCCGCAGGGTCACGTCCCAGATCCCATCCCGGAACGACGGGACATCATCCTGAGACACATCGGGGATGGCCCTGTGAACCGGCTGTGTGACACCTACCGCCGAGCGGCGGGCCAAGGACGCGTCCCAATACCGACCGACTGCGGGGGCCCGACCATGCTCCTAGGGTCAGGCGGAACGGTCCGATGGACGGCGGGTCGACGCGGGCTCGACGTCAGAGAGGAACGCCACGATCTCCTTGGTGAGCCGCCCGGGTTGGAGCCGCAACTCCAACGGTGAGCGCGCCCGGACGAGTGCCGCGTTCGGCATGCGCGCCACGAGGCCTACGGCGTCGTCGAAGGGGTGGATGAGATCGTTGCGGTGTGCCAGTACGAGCGTCGGGACGGCGATGATCCGGCGCTGTTCCTGGGTGGGGGCCACCGGACCGACCAGCACTCCGTGCAGCACGGCGGACGTCGAGTCCGGAGGCAACGAGAGCGCGTTCAGCACGCTGTTGAACGGGCCGAACCTCGTCCGGGGAGCACGACTCAGCAGCCAAGAAGTGACGTTGAGCACCCGCCGCCCGTAATGCGCAGCGAGCACCATGGGCACGAATATCATCGCCGCCGCCGGAACGGCCCTCTCCAGCACCGGCATCTCGAGCACCAACGCCTGTACGCGCCCGGGGTAGTGGGCCGCCGCGAACAAGCTGACGTTGGCGCCGAGCGAGATGCCCCCAAGCACGGCCTTCTCCACTCCGAGGTGGTCGAGCAGGGCAATCACCTGGTCCGCGTAGCTGTCGATGCGATAGCTCGACGCATGGGTCGGCTTGTCAGAGCGCCCGTGGCCGAGCAGGTCGAGCAGGGCGACGCGGTAGCCCTGCTCGGCCAGAGCCTGGGCGATGCCGCGGTTGAGCTCTGCGTCCAGCAGCAGACCATGCAGATAGACGACCAGAGGGGCAGCGGACGAGCCGTAGAGGTCGTAGACCAGCCGGTGCCCGTCGTCGCTGAAGGAGAGGTCGAGCTCGACCGGGATGACGCTCACCAATCACCTCCTGTTCCCGCGTCCCGTTGGTGGACCACGTATCGTAGTGGACCTGTTGCACGACTCATCGAGATCGCCATTGCAGCAGCAGGCTAAGTCGATCCTTCGTTACGGTCGTCCTGCTTGATTGCCCCCGAACGATGTCGCCATGGACGATGGGAACCTCGGCACGCCTCCTAGCTCAGTCGCTCACCCGCACGGTATACGGATCCGTCGTAACTTCGTGGTAGCCCTTCGCACCAATCATCCTCGCGAGTAGGCTCCTGGGGTCTTGGTCCGACTTGAGGTGGTCCAGGACGCTACGAAAGTCGTAGTGGGGAGCCCAACCCAGTTCGGAACGAGCCCGGGCGTTGTCATAAACACGTTCGATGCGTGGAAACATCTTCCATCCCCGTCTGGCGTACTCTGCAGCTTGGTCGGGAAAGAGCCGGCGAACGACGGCCGGGGCATCTCGGACAAGCTCGGCCGCATCCTCACGGGCGAACGGGGAAGTTGCGCTGATGACGTACTTGGCAAACCCGAGAGCGGGGGCGAGGTCTTCAGCGAGCAGATGGGCGCTGACGACGTCCTCGATATCGACGCGCCGGTAGAGATACTCATTGGATTTGATGTTTTCGTCGACAAACACGGATCTGAACTCGAAGTTGTCGTCTCTTTCGGGGAAAAACCGAGATGTACGCAAGACCACTATCGACAAACCATGGTCCCGCGCAATCAACTCACACACGTCCTCTGCAGCCGTCTTCGTCGCGCCATAGATATTCCTCGGAACGGGAGCAACGTCCTCGGTGATCCAAGTGGCGGGCGATCCGGGGGGCGGAACGAGTGACTGTCCGAAGGCACTCGTCGTACTGGTGAAGACAAACCGGGTGACACCCGCCGCCACTGCCTCTTCCAACAGGACCGTGGTCCCAACCACGTTCGTTTCGATGAACGCCTGGCGGTCGTGAGTGCCGATGTGGGGCTTGTGGAGGGTCGCTGTATGCAGGACTGATTGCACACCCTGCATGCAGTCCCTTACAGCGCCGTGATCGGCGATTGACCCGACGCGGGATGTGAAGGGCGAGTCGAGCACATCGAGGCCGAGTACCTCTCTGCCTTGGGCGCGCAAAGTTCGAACGAGAGCCTCTCCCAGATGCCCTGAACTGCCTGTGACGAGGACCTTTCCCTCTGCCATGTCGTCAGGCTAGGTTGCCTCGGCTTGACGGGCATCCGCATTGCCTTGATCCCACGGCACGGGTGAGTTCAACTCGCCGGACCTGGGTCAGTCCTCGGGCACCATGTCCAGATCGTCCAGCCTGCGGCTACGTCTATTGGCTGCCCAAGCCGATGTTCGACACCAGGACTGGCACGACGCCGCCTCCCGATCCCATGTATGACGGAGCGTGCCCATGAGACTGCGCCGCAACGAGTGCCAAGGCCCGAGCATGACGATGGCGACCCTCCGGGGCGGCGCAGTGCGGTTCCCTGACGCCGGGAGCGGGTACGACCTACGAAAGCGATTGCACGATCTCCACCACGTCTTCGCTTCGGTACCCGTGGAAGCGAGCGAACTCCAGAAGCTCGCGTACCTTTTCGATGACGGCGCCATCGGGGACCGAGCCGGCCACGGTGACGCCCCGGCCGCGCCGAAAATCCAAAAGTCCTTCGTCTCGCAAGACGCGCAGGGCACGGAGCACTGTGTTGGTGTTGACGCCCAGCACCGCGGCCAAGTCCTTGGCGGGTGGCAGTCGCTCTCCCGGCGACGCTTCACCCGCCGCGATGGCATGGCGGATTTCGGCGGCCACTTGATCGTGCAGAGGGACGCCTTCGGAGCGGTCCACCTTGACATGCAATATAGTGCTATACATAGTAGCACTATATTCGGTCCACCGTCGTCAGCGACAGGTCGGCGCCCGTCGAGGGTGCTCGTCCCCGAAGCCCGGCATCGCCAACAACGGCGCTACCGCCGCTCAGCCGTGATGTGGTCGCACGTCGCGCTCCTTGTGGGTGCACTCATCGCCCTGCTGATCACGACGACGTCGGGCGGGTCCGGCACGTCTCGTCCCACTTCGACGCCACCAGTCGCGGTGGCCGAACGCGGTCCGGTGCTCGTCAGGCCGGTCCTGTGCTTCGCACTCCAACACTGTCCCCCTTGACCCGGCGCTGGCCGGATATCGGCGCCCTGAACGCTGCGAATGCACGAGCCGTCGCGGCTGCGGTGAGAAGAGAGGGCCATGCTGTCACCGCACGCCGGACCTGAGTCGTTACGACGGCCCGGAAGCTGAGACCACCTTGATCATTTGCAGGGCGGGGTTCTCCGAGTCCCACAGGTCGGGGAACTCTTCGAGCGGTCGAAAGCCGTAGTTCGAATAGAAGGCACGGGTCCTGTCATACCCCTCGTCCGGCCTGCTCGGACCGCGCGTCTTCACTTGAAGGAACTCAACGCCATCAGCGGCGAGGACGTGTTCGGCATGCGCAATCAACGCCCGACCGATACCTTGGCGATGAAACTCAGGCAGTACAGCCATGACATAGATCTCGGCTGCGTATGGGCTGTGACTCACCAGGGTCAGCAATCCAACGTCCCTGTCCCCCAACGAGGCGATGACCGTTGGTGATCGATCGGCCACCGCGGTGTAGTCCTCGACCGCTGCCGGGATACCAAACCAGTCCGGAAGACGGTCCAAGATCGTGCGGCAGATGTCTCCGGATCCTGCTGGCTGATCGCGCAGCCGGATCTCTTCGTGCAGGCCCACCCGTGAAGCATGCCGCAAGCGGGGGGAGGGTCGAGGGCGGCCGATAAGGTCGTCCCTACGTGCGTTCCCGCAGAAGCGCAGCCTTCAGCGCCCTCATGGCCGCGTTGACGTTCCGCATGCCTCTACCGCTCTTGACGGCAAACGCCGAAAGGCTCGACTGTGACGTGGTCGGCGAGATACTGGATTCGAGCAAGATCTCTCTGCGGTACGACCGTGCAGCCGTGATCAGTGTCTTGAAGTACTTGTCGAGGGAGACGGGCCACGGCAGAGCCACCATCTGGCCGATGAAGACGCCGAGCACGGACTGGTAGGCCCTGGCGGCGAACGCAGCTTGTTGGAAGTCCGCATCGATCCGCGCCTGCGTGCCCGTGGCGTCGGTCTCTGCATTCGCCACCAACTGTTTTTCGCTCGATTCGCAGCTCGCGTAGCCTGACGCGTCCGCCGGACTGCAGCCCCGGCCGAACCGATCGTTCTGGATCGCGCCGTCGTCCAGAGTCATCTTCAGCTCCTGTTTGGCGAGGTCTGCGAATGCCGCGTTGAGAGCGGTCGTATAGGGCAGGGTGGCGCTGGTCACGCCGGCCATGTCCCTGGTGACCGAATTGCCCAGGTATCCGAGGTCGATCCACGTGGTCGTCGGGTCCGTCGGTGCGGCGGACGGAGATGCGGTCGCAGCGGGACTACACCCCGACAGTGCGGCCACCATCGTGCCCCCCAGGAGCACTGCGACAATCGGTCGTCTGCGCATCAGGCAGGTCAGACTACGCAACGGGCATTCAAAACGCCCACGCGCTGTCACACCCCGATCACGAGCGTCCTCGGATGACGGCCTCGGACAGGCTGCAGAGTGGCCGAGCACCTGCCGTGAGGTGGGTCACGAAGGATTGGGCGAGTGCTGGTCAGAGTCGTGGGCCACCCACCGTGAGCGCAGGTCCTCGAGCCACCCGGGGAGCTCGATCTCGGGGTCGGCGAGGGCTCGTCGCCCCACGTTCGGCGAGCGCCTGCTCGAACGCCTCGGGGTTGTCACCCCAGGACCGGGGGTCCCCCATCATGACTTCGAGCAACACGGTGCCGCGTTCGCCGGCGACGAAGGGCCCGAAGGCCGCGCCCAACGGCAGCTCGATGTGCGTGCCCGCCGGGCAATGTCGGTCGCCGCACCACATGTCGCCGTCGATGACGAAGAGCACGTGCGGGCTGTTGTGGCCGTGACGACGGACGACGACGCCCGGGTCCCACTTGGCATACAGAGAGAGGTACTGCGGATCTGGTGAGAACGCCAACCATTTCTCCCACACGGAGGCCGTTGTCCCGTCCGCCTTGCGGACGGCCTTCACCTGCTGCCAACGGACGTCGGGATCGTCGAGATGGCGAAAGACCGGTTCCACTTCAGCGCACTTCGCCGAGGAACTGGAAGGTGTTGCAATAGAACAGCCTGCCGTGCCCGGCTCGCCAATCGGCCCACGCGGTGAAGGACTCGCTGTCGACACCCCCGATCCGTGGGGCCACGTACTCGATCATCGTGGAGAACGTCGCCTCGGCGTCATCGCCGTCGAACTCGTAGAAGTGCATGAACATGGGGTCAACCGGCGCGACGTTCTCGTAGACCGAGATCTGGGTGAAGCCCGGGATGCCCGCCGCCGCTATGTGGCGGATGTGGACGAAGTCACCCCAGTCGCGCAGACGCCTGTGCGAGCTCGGGCTCCCTGGGGCTGATCCACACCACCAGGAGGCCCGTGGTCGGGCGTCCGGTGAGGACACCCTGACTGGGACGCGGATGGCGGCGGAAGCAGTGCGCCGTGGTCAGGGCGGGTGCCTCGGGCGCGGTGAAGCTCGCCGCCACCTCGGCCACGGCCAGCATCGACCCGTCGGCGATCCGCATGGGGAGGTCCTGGCGACCGGGCACGCAGTTCGCCCACCAGGTGACCCGGTCGACCCCGGTGCGAGCCGCCAGCGCTTCGGCAGCGCCGGCGCATCTGGTCCGGGGAGCCGTCACCGAGTTCGAGATACAGGCCGGTGGTGGTTCGGTCTTCCATGATCCTTCAGATGTCCTGTCCTACGGTCGTCCAGCGCCCACCGGCGGCGGCCGAACTCATGATGGCATCGAGCACGGCCATCTGCGCCACGCCGTCGACGAACGTCGCCGGCTCGGGGACGGAGGTGACCGCTCCCCCGCGGATGCGGTCGCGAAAGGCCGCGGCCAGGCGCACGTACGGCCCGTACTCGACCCCGAAGGTGATCATCTTCTCGTAGGTGGTCGTCGTCGCCCCTTCCGGCAGCGGCGGTGCCGCGTCCACCCGCAGGTCGTCGGGGAACGGCAGGGTGCGGACCCCGGCCGCGTCCACCACCTTGACCTCGGCCCCCACCCCCTCGATCCACGCCGCCCCGGTGGACCCGGTGACCCGGGTCTCGACGAGGACGCCCCGGTCGCCCGCCGTCGACTGCATCACCCCCACGGCACCGTTGCGCATCCGGAAGTGCACGATGAAGCCGTCGTCGGCACTCATCGAGGGCCGGTCGACGACGTGGACGAGGGAGGCGCTCACGGCCTCGAATTCGCCCAAGGTGACACGGATCTGGTCGATGAGCTGGGAGCCATGCGCCCAGAGCCAGCCGCCGCCCGAGCCGGCATCCGCCCACCAGTCGGGCACGGTGGCAGCGGGATCCGCCAGGACCGGGACGTGCATGAGCCAGGTCGCCATGCGCCGCTCCCCCACCAGGCCGGACGCCACCGCGCGGGCGCTGGAGCTCATCGTGGAGATGAAGCGCTCCTAGAGGTGTACCCGCGCCTCGCTGTGGCCGCTCCCAGGGCACGGTGGGCCGGGCCGGGGCTTCGTGCCCGCTCCGGACGCGACCCGTTCACCGGGAGATCACAGAGCTCTCTCCACCCGGGTCCCGGCCGGGGCAGGCGGTGAATGCGCAGTTCAGCCGCACGGACGGCGCATCGAGCGTCCAGAAACGGCCGTGTCGGCTCAAGAACCACCCCCGATTGCCGATAGGTCGATATGCGCCCCCGGAGAGAAACATGCCAACCTTGAGTGGTTCGGCGATCACGTTCCCGGCCTAGACCTCGTCGACTCCGCGCTCCTCGCGGCCGAGGAGCGAACCTCTTGAAACACCTCATGCCCCGCTTCATCTCGTGCGTCCGAGCCGCACTGGTCCTGACCATGGCCAGTCTGGGCGTCTGCGCGCTCGCGTCCACCGCGGCTGCCGCTCCGAGGATGGTGGCCGCCCCGGGTGACACCGTTCTGCCCGCCGGCTGGGAGCTGTGCGTGCTGCAGGGCGTGACCGCACCCGCCACGCAGGCGAACGTCGACGATCTCGACGAATGGCAGGCCGCCGAGGGTGGGTCGACGAACAACTCGGCGGCGTACAACCCCTTCAACACCCTGCGGACGACCGACGTCAACAACGCGCCCATCCCGGGCGCCGTCATCTCTTCGAACGGCTTTGCCGCCTTCCCGACGTGGTTGGGGGGCTGTGCCGCGACCGTGGCCACGCTGCTCCAACCGAACATGTCGTCCATCATCGCTGCACTGCGGGCAGGGAACGTGGCACCCGCGGGCGTGTTCCTGGCCGACGTCGACCAGAGCCAGTGGTGCGCACCCTCGGCCGACGGTACGCCGTGCTACGCGGACAAGATCCTGAGTGTCACGGGCGGGGTCGCCTCCGCGTTGTTGACCAGCTCTGCCGCGCTCAGCTGTCTATGGGAACGTGAAATTGGACGTCGGCGCCTACCAGGCGGCCGTGACCACGTCGGCGGCGGGCCAGAGTGTGTTGGTGTCGGTGCACCTGGAGCTCACGGCCGCATCGTCCGATGTCTCCGGCGGCACAGGACAAACTGGGACGCGGCGCAGACCGCTCTGCGGCGATTCGCCGTCGACGAGTACGTGAGCAGCGGGCTGTACGTGAGCAGCTCGCTGACGAACGTGGGCGGCACGACGCCCTTCGGCCCCGCGGACGCGAACGGCGTCGCGGCGCGGCAGTACGAGAGTGTGGCCGCGAACGACCTTCTCTCGCGATTCCAGGCCGCGACCGCAGCAGTGTCAGCGTCGCTGGCCCGTCGGGCTGCCGCGACGAAGGCGCTCGCTCAGGCCAAGGCGACGCTGACGTCGGACACCGCGGCCGAGAACCGTGCGCTCTCCCGGCTGGTGAACGACGTTGGTACCCTGCAGACGGCCGGCGCGTGCACCACGGTCAACATCGCGGCGCCTGAGCCTGCCGGGCCGGCAGCGGCTGCGCCGGCGAATGGCGCCACGACCACCGTGCCGACGACCACGGTACCGACGGCACCGACGACTGACGTGCCGTCGACCACGACCACGAGCACCACGGTGCCCCCGACCACGGTGCCGACGGTCATCGGAGCGGTCGTGCCGACGACGGTCGTGCCCGCCACGACGGTGCCGACGACAGAACCGCCGACGACCAGCACCACCACGACGCTGCCCCGCGACGACGAGCACCTCGACGACCGTGCCGGGAACACCGACCGCGCAAGGCGCCCCCGTCGCCGCCAATCCTGCGGGGCTCGGGGCGCTCCAGGGCTGTATCGCCGTCTTCTCTCCCCCTGGGAGCTGACTCGTCGCACCGCGTGTCGTACCCGGTTTCCCGCCGGTAACCAGCGATGCGCTCGGCCGACGCGACAGCGATCGTACCGACGGTGCGATCGGCGGCGCCCGACGCGGACCACACGGCGCGCCGGCATGCCACACTGTGAGTTCCTCCACCCCCGTCGATGGGAGCCATCGGACACGTGCTGGTTTTCACCTTCCCCGGACAGGGATCACAGCGTGCCGGTATGGGTGAGCCATGGGTCGATCACCCCTCGTGGGAAGTAGTCGGGGAGGCGTCCGCCGCCGCCGACCGTGACCTGTCGCACCTCTTGCTCCACGCCCCGATCGACGAGCTGACCCAGACCGACAACGCGCAGCTTGCGACCACCGTGCTGAGCCTGGTCGTGCTCGACGCGGTCGAGCGAATCGGGCTCACCCCGGCCGCCTGTGCGGGCCACAGCCTCGGCGAGTACACCGCGCTCGTCGCCAGCGGCGCCCTCGGCTTCGAGCACGGAATCCGGCTCGTGGTCGCGCGGGGCGAGGCCATGGCCCGCGCCGGCGAGGAGGCACCGGGGACGATGGCCGCGCTGTTGGGGATCGCGGACGACGACGCCGAGGCGGCCTGCATGCGCGCCGAAGGCGACGTGTGGGTGGCAAACTACAACGCACCCGGACAGGTCGTGATCGCGGGGACGCCCGAGGCGGTCGCGCTGGCCGGCGAGCTCGCCAAGGGCCTGGGGGCCAAGCGCGTCATGCCGATCCAGGTCTCGGGCGCCTTCCACACACCCCTGATGCAGGGTGCGCGGGCCGACCTGCGCAAGGCGCTGGCCGAGGTGGCGTTCTTGACCCCCGAGGTCAGGGTCGTGGCCAACGTGGACGCGCACGTGCACGACGACCCCGCCGAGTGGCCGGGTCTGCTCTCCGCCCAACTGTGCAGCCCGGTGCGCTGGCGCCAGACGCTCGAGACCTTCGCCGGCCTCGGGCTCACGTCACTCGTCGAGCTGGGTCCCGGTGGCGTCCTGAGCGGACTGGCGAAGCGCAGCCTCCCCGAGATCCAGTCCCTGGCCGTGTCAACGCCCGAGAACCTCGACACGCTGATGGACCAGATCGCCGCTGCGGGCACCTGGCGGGCCGAGCCGGCGCTGCACCAGGGCGAACACCTCTACATGTCCGAGCGGGTGGTCGTCAGCCCCTCCAGCGGCATCTTCAGCCCCGAGTCGTCCCTGCAGGCGCCCGGGACGGGGCTCCTGCCCGGGACGGCGGACGACCCCGACGAGCCGTCCGCCGTCGACGTCGGGGACCTGGTCGGCCGGGTCGGGGTCTCCGATGTCCGCACGCCCTTCGCGGGACAGGTCATCCGCTGGCTGGCGGCGGACGGCGAGCGGGTCCAAGAGGGCCAGCCGCTCGTCTGGCTCCGCGTGCCCGAGACCCGCTGATGGCCGTCGTCCTCGTCACCGGCGGGACGCGCGGCATCGGCGCGGCCTGCGTGGAGTGGTTCCTGGCCAACGGCGATCGGGTCGCCACGACCTTTCGGTCGGCGGACCCACCCCAGCCGCCCGTCGGCGCCGACCCGGACCGCTTCCTGGCCGTTCGCTGTGACGTGCGCAACTCGGAGGAGGTCGATGCGGCCTTCGCCGCGATCGAGGAGCGGTGGGGCCCGGTCGAGGTCCTCGTGGCCAACGCCGGCGTCGCCATGGATTCGCTGATGCTCCGGATGAGCGACCAGGCGTTCCTCGACGTGATCGACGCCAACCTGACCGGCTCGTTCCGGGTGGCCAAGCGGGCCGTGGCCAAGATGCTGCGCCTGCACGCAGGCCGCATCATCTTCGTCTCGTCCGTCGGCGCCTTCGTCGGGCTGCCCGGGCAGGCCAACTACGCCGCGTCCAAGGCCGGCCTCGTCGGGATGGCCAGGGCCATCGCCCGCGAGGTGGGCAGCCGGCAGATCACGGTGAACGTGGTCGCCCCCGGCCTGATCGACACCGACATGACCGCGGCCCTCGGCGCCGACCGCGTGGCGCTGATGACGGGTCAGGTACCCCTCGGGCGTGCCGGGAGCGTCCGAGACGTGGCCGCCGTGGTCGGGTTCCTGGCCTCCGATGCCGCCGCCTACGTCACCGGCGCCGTGATGCCGGTCGACGGTGGCCTGGGCATGGGCCTGTAGCGTTCTGGGAACTCGACAGACAAAGGAGCAGATTGTGGACAGCGACGCAGCGTTCGAGAAGTTTCGCGAGTGCGCCGTGGAAGTGCTGCAGGTGCCGGCCGACAAGATCACCAAGGACGCCAAGTTCGCCGACGACCTCGACGCGGACAGCCTCGATCTGGTCGAGCTCGTGATGGCGCTCGAAGAGGCGTTCGACATCACCGTGGAGGAGACCGAGCTCGAGGACATCACCACGATCGGCCAGGCCTTCGACCTGATCTCCGCCAAGCTCTGATGCAGGTCGGGATCGGCGCCGACGGGCCCATCCGGGGACGGCGGGTGGCGGTCACCGGCCTCGGGGCGGTCACCTGCTGCGGGGTGGGGGTCGACGCGCTGTGGGACGGACTGCTCCACCCGTCGGTCGTCGGCGGCGCGGTGCGCGACTTCGAGCCGAACGACTGGTTCGGGCCCAAGGAGGTACGCCAGCTCGACCGCTTCGCCCAGCTCTCCATGGTCTCGGCCGACATGGCCGTGGAGGCCGCCGGGGACCTCGCCGTCGACCCGGCCAAGGCCGGCGTCGTCTTCGCCACGGGCGTCGGGGGCTTCGAGACGTTGGCCGGTCAAGTCGGGGTGTACAACGAGAAGGGACCCGACCGGGTCTCCCCGCGACTGGTGCCGATGATGATGGCCAACGCCGGCGCGGCCGGCATCTCCATGCGGCTGGGTTGGCGGGGGCCGTCAGAGGTGATCTGCACCGCCTGTGCCGCGGGCACGCACGCCATCGCGGCCGCGGCCCGGCTGGTCGCGACGGGCCGCTGCGAGGTGGCCGTGGGCGGCGGTTCCGAGGCCAGCATGCACCCGGTCGCCCTGGCCGCCTTCGCCAACATGACGGCGCTCTCGACCTCGGGCCATTCGCGTCCCTTCGATGCCCGCCGGGACGGCTTCGTGATGACGGAGGGGGCGGCCGCCCTCGTGCTCGAGGACTACGACCGCGCCGTCTGCACGCGGCGCGACGATCTACGCCGAGCTGGCCGGCGCCGCCAGCACCGCCGACGCGCACCACATCACCGCTCCCTCGCCCGACGGGTCGGGCGCGGTGGCATGCATGGAACTGGCGCTGGCGGACGCCGGGATCGGGGCGGCCGATGTGGGGCACATCAACGCCCACGGCACCTCGACGCCGCTGAACGACCTCGCCGAGGCGCGTGCCATCAGCAAGGTCTTCGGCGAGCCCGGGCCGCTGGTCACCTCGACCAAGGGCGTGACGGGCCACGGCCTGGCCGCCGCCGGCGCCATCGAGGCCGTGGCGGGCGTCCTCACGATCCACCACTCCACGATCCCGCCCACCGCCGGCTACGAGGAGCCCGACCCCGAGATCACGATCCAACGTCGTGCACGGCGAGCCCCGGCCCTGGGAACCGAGGCCCGTGCTCTCCAATTCGTTCGGCTTCGGCGGCCACAACGGCTGCCTGGTCCTGCTGCCCCCCGGCTGAACCCAGCCGGTAAGGTCGCCGCTCCGCTGCCGCCCGGCAGCGACAGGTGAGGTCCGACGATGGGAAGGCTGCAAACCTGGGGCGCCTCGGCGCGCCGCTCCCCCGTGCTCTGGGTCGGTGCGGCCGTGGCGGTGCTCGCACTGGTCGGCGGGGGCGTCGTCGTGGCCACGCGCAGCAGTCCGCCGCCCGCCCCCAGCCCGTCGACGTCGATCCGTGCCGTGGCCCTCGGGGACTCGGTCCCCTACGGGCACGGGCTGGCCAACCCCTACCTGACCCCGCGGGTGGGGCTTCCCGCCACCTGGGTGTCCCAGCCCCCGTCGACACAGGCCTACCCGAGCGAGGTCGCCCGGGCCCTCGGGCTCACCATGACCGTGAGGACCACCAACTGCACGCTGACCGGGGACCAGCTCGCCATCAGCGGGGCCGTGGCCGACGCCACTGACAACACGGCGCGCGACGGACAGTGCCCGCTCCCGCCACAGCAGGCCCGCAACCTCAGTGACGAGCTTGCCGCGGCGGACCTGGCCCGGCACCCGGCGCGGCTGGTCCTGCTGCAGGACGGGGCCGACGACATCGACTTCGCCCGCTGCCTGGAGTACGAGCTCGTCCACGCCCTGGGCGCCGGCATCGGCATCGGGACGAGCTGCGTCGTGCACGGGGCGGTCACGGCCCAGGTGGCGGCCGACCTCTCCGACTGTCCGCACCAGCCTGGCCCAGGCCATTGAGGTCGATGGCGCCGCACGTGGGCCGCATCGCCGTGCTCGACTACTACCAACCGGTTCCGAGCCCGTCGCAGATCGCCGATGACACCGCCGCCTCCGGCTTCCACACCAACCTCGTCTGTGCCGGCCTCAAGACGGGTGCCGCCGCCACCGACGCCGCGGCCCAGGTGGTCCTCACCGCACTGAACGAGGCGGTGGCCGGCGCGGTGGCCGACGCCCGCGCCCACCACGTCACGAACGTCACCTTCGTGGACATCTCCACTGCGTTCGACGGCCACGGCATGTGCACCGCAGCACCCTGGGTGTTCTCCGGTGAGCCGGTGCCGGATGCGACACTGGCCGCCGACGTCGAGCGCGTGGTGGCCGCCACCACCTGTGACGCGACGCACTCGCTCGTCGGCGCGATCCCCTGCACGTCGCTGGCGGCCAAGGCCCAGCTGGCGCAGCAGAACCTCGAAGGCTACGTGTGGCGGGCGGCCCACCCGACGGCGGCGGGCCAGCGGGCCATCGCAGGCGCACTCGAACGCCGACTGCGCGGACAGGTCTAGTCGATCGCCTCCCGGAGGGACCCGACGAACGCCGCCGCGCCGTCCGGGCCCTCGCCCTCGAGCAGGCGGCGCACCAGGGCGGAACCGACGACGACGCCGTCCGCGACCTCGCAGACCTCGGCGGCCTGGGCAGGGGTGGACACGCCGACCCCGACACACACGGGCATGTCGGTGCAGGCCCGGATGCGCTCGACCACCCGTGCGGCATCGACCCCCAGCTCACCGCGCTCACCGGTCACCCCCATGCGCGCCACGGCGTACACGAAGCCGCGGGCCCGGGCAACGATGCGCTCGACGCGCTCGGGCGGGCTGGACGGTGCCACCAGCAGGACGGTGTCGATCCCCGCCGCGTCGGCTTCGGTCGCCCAGGGGCCGATCTCCTCAATGGGAAGATCAACGACGATCGACCCGCTCACGCCGGCGGACGCGAGCGACCGGGCCATGCGCCTGTGCCCGGCCCGGAACACGAGGTTGTAGTAGGTCATGACCACGATCGGCACGGGCGCTTCCGCCCGGGCGACGCCGTCGAGCACCTCCTGGGGCACGGTGGCGCGCTGCAGGGCGCGCAGCGCCGCCTCCTGAATCACGGGCCCGTCCATCATCGGGTCCGAGAAGGGGATACCTACCTCGACCGCGTCGGCCCCGGCGGCGACGACCGCGGCCAGCGACTGCGCCCAGTCGTCTGTCATCCCACCCATGAGGTAGGGGATCAGCAGCTTGCGGCCACGCTCGCGGCGGGCCCGGAGCTCCTTCTCGAGGTCAGGCATCGGGCCGGCGGCCGAAGATCTCGCGCACCTGGGCCACGTCCTTGTCGCCGCGGCCCGAGAGCGTGATCAGGACCGTCGATCCGGCGGGCAGGGCATCCGTGCCGGCGCTGCGGGCAACCCAGGCCACGGCGTGCGCCGACTCGAGCGCGGGGATGATGCCCTCGGTGTGGCTCAGGAGGCGGAAGGCCTCGAGCACCTCGTCGTCACCGGCCGTCGAGTACTCGGCCCGCCCGATCGCTGCGAGGTGCGCGTGCTCCGGCCCCAGCCCCGGGTAGTCCAGTCCCGCCGAGATCGACTTCGCCTCCTCAATCTGCCCCGCCTCGTCCTGGAGCAGCCGCGAGTACATGCCGTGCAGCACGCCCGGAATGCCGTTGGTGATGGCGGCCCCGCCGGCCGCCTCCACGCCGACCAGCCGGGCCGGTGTGTCCACGAAGCCGGCGAACGTCCCCGCGGCGTTGGAGCCCCCGCCGATACAGGCGACGACGACATCGGGATCGGCACCGCCGAGCACGTCGCGGCACTGCTCGCGCGCCTCGTCGCCCACCACCCGCTGCAGCTGGCGCACCATGTAGGGAAACGGGTGCGGTCCCATGACGGACCCGAGGCAGTAGTGCGTGGTCTCCACGGTCGCCACCCACTCGCGCATGGCCTCGTTCACGGCGTCCTTCAGCGTCCGGCTCCCCGATGTCACGGTCCTGACCTCTGCCCCCAGCAGCTCCATCCGGAAGACGTTGAGCTCCTGGCGCTTCGTGTCCACCTCGCCCATGAAGACGCTGCACTCCAGCCCGAACAGCGCGGCGGCCGTGGCGGCCGCCACCCCGTGCTGGCCCGCTCCTGTCTCGGCGATCATGCGCGTCTTGCCCATCCGCTTGGTGAGGAGCGCCTGCCCCACGACGTTGTTCAGTTTGTGCGAGCCCGTGTGAGCCAGGTCCTCCCGCTTGAGCAGCACCCGCACCCCCAGCCGTTCCGACAGCCGCGCGCATTCGGTCACCGGTGTCGGGCGGCCGCCATAGTGGCGCAGCAGGCCGTCGAGCTCGGCGCGGAACGCGGGATCGGCCCAGGCATCGTCGAACCACTTCTCCAGCTCGAGGCAGGCCGGCATCAACGATTCGGGGACGAAACGCCCTCCGAACTCGCCGAAACGGCCGTCAGGACCGGGCCGGGCCATGAGGTTCGCCTCGCTCACCCGTCCCTCCAGTCGTAGGGTTCCTCGGCCGCCGGGTCCACCAGCGCGTCACGCGAGGCCGCTTCCGTGTTGGCGCGGCGCGCGTTGACGATGAAGTCCCGCACTAGCAAGGGGTCCTTACGCCCGGGCGCAGACTCGACGCCGGTGGACACGTCGACCCCCGCGGGCCGCAAGTGGGCCACCGCCTGCGCGACGTTCCCGGGGCCGAGCCCCCCGGACACGATGAGGCGGTCGTGATCGGCCACCCCCTCGGCCAGCCGCCAGTCGAAGACCTGGCCCGATCCCGGGTTGTCGCCGTCCACCAGGAGGAAGTCGGCGCCGAACTCCTCGAAGCGGGCGATGGCGCTCTCGCCGGCCCGGAACGCCTTGATCACGGTGGGGATCCGCGCGTGCACCCACTGCGTCTCCTCGGCCGTCTCGTGTCCGTGCAGCTGCGCCGCGCCGAGGCCCGCGATGCGGACCGCCTCGACCACGCGCTGGGGAGCCTCGTCGCGGAAGACGCCCACGGTCAGCACGTGCTCGGGCAACCGTTTCGCGATGTCGCCGGCCAAGTGCACCGAGACCTGCCGCGGCGAAGGAGCGAACATGAACCCAACGGCCGAGGTGCCGAGGCTGACCGCCAGCAGCGCGTCCGCCTCCGACGTGATGCCGCAGATCTTGACGAAGAGGTCCTCCGTCATCGCGCCCCGACGGGGTGCCCGACCAGCTCCTTGAGCTGCGCCACCCTGTCCCCCGCCCGCAGGAGCGTCTCGCCGACCAGGATGGCGTCGTACCCGGCCTCGGCGAGACGCCGGGCGTCGGCCGCGTCCCGGATGCCGGACTCGGCGACCGCGACGATCCCGGGCGGGATGCGCGACGCCAGGGCGCAGGCGCGCTCGTGGTCCACGCCGAACGTGCGCAGGTCCCGCTGGTTGACCCCGACGAGGCGCGACCCGGCGGCCGAGCGCGCGGTCGAGCTCCCCCGCGTCGTGCACCTCCACGAGTGCAGCCAGGCCCAGTTGCTCGGCCACCGCGGCGCAGGCGCGCAGCCCTCCGTCGTCGAGGGCGGCGACGATCAGCAGGACCGCGTCCGCGCCCATGAGACGCGCGTCGGCCACGTCCGCCGGCTGCACCGTGAAGTCCTTGCGCAACACCGGGAGGACCACAGGCTTGACGGGCCGACGCCAGGTCGGCGGGCGACCCGCCGAAGAAGTCGACGTCGGTGAGCACCGACAGACAGGCGGCACCGCCGTCCGCGTACTCGTTGGCCACCAGGTCGGGCTGGAGCCCGGGGTCGAGGTCGCCCTTGGAAGGGGAACGACGCTTGATCTCGGCGATGCACGACAGCCCGTCGACGCGCAGTGCGCTCGCGAAGTCCCGGGGCGGTGGCGTGCTCGCCGCCTCTTCGACCAGGTCAGCGAGCGGGCGGCGGTCGGCCTCGGCCCTGGCCCGGTGGGAGGCGAGGATGTCCGCCAGGTAGGTGGGCATGACACGCCAGCGTAGCGGCGCGCCCTTTCAGCCCAGGTCCACCGGTGGTTCAGGGCAAAGCCGGCCCAGGGGCTCCCGGGCTCCGCCGGGTACCCCGGACCACCCGGTCAGGACGCCTCGTCGCGGATGCGGTGGAGGATCTTCTCGCGGCGCTGGCGCGCTTCGCGGGGCAGCTCGCCAAGTGATGCCGCCCCGCGCTCGTTCGACGCCGCCTCGCGCAGCATCTCGGCGATGCCCGCATAGATGACCTCGATCGTGAAGTCGTCGACCTCGATGGTCGCCATTTCGGTGCCGTCGTCCGCCAGATGGATGACCTTGACCATCAGTCGACCGGTACCTGCACGTGGATCTCCGTACCCTGCCGCGCGATGGCGACGCACCCGTCCTCGCGGAAGATCCAACCGACCTCGCGCCAGGGCCTGTACTCGGGCAGCGATGCGGGCGCTGCGGCCTGCTCCTCCGTCTCCGTTGTGCGCGTCATGTGGGTAGATTGCGCCGCCGTCGTCTCAGCTTCGGTGATGTCCGGTTGCAGTCGCGGTGCTTGCGCCCGCAGGAAAGCCGGTCGTACGCCGTCCCTGGTCAGCGCCGCTTTCGCGCCGGGTGCCTCCAGTCCGCGTGTCAGCGTGCGAAGAAGTGCCAGCCCGTGAACATCCACCATCCCACGAGGGCCAGCCGGAGGAGCGGACCACTCGCCAGCCGCTCCACGACGACCGCGGGACGGGCGACGGTCGACCCCGCCGAACGGGAACGGGCCCACAGGCCGAGCAGCGCCGCCCCGAGCAGCCCCCACACGGCGTACGAGACGGCGGCGCTCACGTCACCTCGGGTGCGCGGCTCCGCGCAGCGGGGGTCTGCGTGCCCTTGCGGACGATCGAACGCGCCCAGGCAGAGCCACCCGAAGAAGACGACCGCCTTCAGGAGGTAGTGGCGGTCGAGCGCGTCGGCCATGGAGCTCAGGGTCGGGTGGGCGCCCCGGCTGCCACGGGCGACGTACTGGGCCAGCTCCCACACGACGATGGCGGCGAGCACGGCGACCCAGGCCCGGTAGGGATGCGGGCCCCGGGCCGGCGGTGCGGCCTCGAGCGGCCGGGGATGCCAGGGCCAGCGGGCGACGGCGAGCACCGCCAGTCCGACGATCGGGAGCGCCGTCACGATGTCGGCCGGGTCCGTGAAGGGCGTCGTCGTTGCCGCCGCCAGCGCGTAGGCGACCCCGGCGGCCAGCAGCACGACCGTGCGCCGGCCGCCTCCCTGCTCCGCAGCGGGCACCGGGCGGCGAACCCGTCAGCCCGGCTCGGGGTCGGCCGTGCCGACGAGCGGGAGCAGCTCTGCCCGGGCCGGGCGCGAGCCACCGATGCCGTCGCCACTGCGGACCCGGACCGGGCCCGGCGCCTCGGCGTTGCGGTGCAGGTACCCGAGCGCGACCCAGGCCCCCAGCTCCACGCTCCAGGCCGCCGAGGTGATTGTCCCGGCGACCTTGTCGTCGGCCGCGCCGTCGCCGCCGGGCGCGGCCCCCGCGTGCAGCGTCATGCCCGGCGCGAGCGGCTCGTCCTCGGGCGGCCCCGCCGGCGCCACCACCCCGACCAGGCGACGAGCCACGTTGGAGCCCCGGGAGTCGATGCGCGCCACCAGCTCCTGGCCCGTGTAGCAACCCTTGGTGAAGCTGACCGTCCGCGCCACCAGCCCGGCCTCGGCCGCGATGGTCTTGCCCGTCAGCTCGGTGCCCATGGCCGGTATCCCCGAGGCGATGCGGCAGGCCTCCACGGCCTCGGCACCGCACGCCACGATGCCACGGGGGAGGTCCCGCGCGTCCGCGCCGAGCACCACGTCCTCGGGTCCGAGCAGGTCGACCCCCGCCCAGCCGTTCCAGGCGAAGGGCAGCGCCAGCACGCCCCGCTCGGCCAGCACCGCCAGCAGGCCCGCTGCCGCCTCCCCGACGGCGGCCCCACGCAACGACAGACAGCGCCAGGCCAGCGGTTCCATCTCGACCTTGGAACGCAGCAAGAAGCGGCGGAGCCGAGCCGCCACCGCCTGGCCGTAGCCGCCGTCGACGTCGAGCACGAACCCCTGCCCGTCGGTGCGGGTCACCCGGAGCAGGGCCGAGAGCTTCCCATCGGGCTCGAGCAGGAGGGCGTCTGCCGACGCGCCGACGGAGAGGGCTTCCACGTCCTGGCTCAGCTGGCCCTGCAGGTATGCCTCCGCGTCGGGCCCGCGCACGGCCACCACGTCCCGGGGAGCGCGGAACGCGCCGGCGCCGGCGCGCAGCGCCGCGGTCTCGGCGTCGAGGGCGATCGGTGTCACGCTCCCGGCACCTGCACCCGCGCTGTCGCCCATGCGTCGGGCCGCCGTCACGGCCACCAGCAGCGCACCGGCCTTGTGCGCGCACTCCTCGTCCTCGCGTTCGGGGTCGCTGTCGGCCACGATGCCCGCGCCCGCCTGCACGCTGGCCCGCCCGTCGGGCGTCACCACCATGGTCCGGATGGCGATCGCCGTGTCCACGTTGCCCGAGAAGTCGATGTAGCCGACCACCCCCCCGTACACCCCGCGCTTGGTGGGCTCGAGCTCGTCGATGATCTCCATCGCGCGAACCTTGGGCGCACCCGAGAGCGTCCCGGCCGGCAGCGTCGCCCGCAGCACGTCGATCGGCCCCTTGCCGTCGGCCAGCTCGCCCGACACCTGCGACGTGATGTGCATGATGTGGCTGTAGCGCTCGATGCTCATGAGCTCGTCCACCTTCTCGGTGCCGAAGCGCACGACGCGCCCCACGTCGTTGCGGGCCAGGTCGACCAGCATGATGTGCTCGGCCAGCTCCTTGGGGTCCTCGGCCAGCTCGCCCTCGAGGAGCCGGTCGTGCTGCTCGCTCTCCCCGCGCGGGCGCGACCCTGCAATGGGACGGGAGATCACGACGCCGTCGCGCAGCCGCACCATCGGCTCGGGAGACGCACCGACGACCGTGAGCTCGGGGAAGCGCAGGAAGTAGAGGTAGGGGCTCGGGTTCAGCAGGCGCAGGGCCCGGTAGACGTCGTAGGGATCTGCCTGCAGCGTGAGGTCGTAGCGCTGCGACAGCACGACCTGGAAGATGTCGCCCGCCCGGATGTACTCCTTGGCCACCCCGATGGCCGCCTGGTACTCCGCCGACGTCATCGTCCGGGTCGACTCGGCCTTCTCGAGCCCGGCCGGCGGAGCCGCCACCATCCGGCCCGTCGACGACCCCTGTGCCGGCCGGGCGCAGTCCGCCGCGAGCTGGACCAGCCGCGCGCACGCCGCCTGGTAGGCGTGCCCGACGGCCTCGTTGTCGACGACACCGTCGGGCGCCTCGGGCACCACCACGTTGTCGACGAGGACGACGCGCTGGCGCCAGTGGTCGAAGGCGCAGAATTGCCCGATGACGACCAGCGCGGCGTCGGGATGGCGCAGGTCGTCCTCCGGCGGGTGCGGGAGCCGTTCGACCTCGCGCACGACGTCGTAACCGAGATACCCGACCAGCCCCCCGTGCAGGGGCGGCAGCCCGGCCAGCGTCGGCGACTGGTAGCGCGCCACGAGCGCCTCGACCGCGGCCAGGATCCCGTCGTCGGAGCGTTCGAGACCCAGTCGCCCCGTCGGCTCGACCGCCCGCCCCCGTGCCGTCAGCGTCGCCAGCGGACGGCGCCCCACGAACGAGTAGCGCCCCCAGCGCTCCCCGCCTTCGACCGACTCGAAGAGGAACCCGTCCTCCTCCCCCACCACGTTGGCGAAGCACGCCACGGGGGTCAGGGTGTCGGCCACCACCTCGCACCAGACGGGGACGATGCCGTGCTCCTTGGCCAGTGCGGCGAACTCGGCGGGGTCGGGGCGGAAGGCGAGCGCGCCCGGGCCCGGCTGGGGGCTCGGGCCGCCTCCGGGCGTCACGGCGCGGGCACCCCCGGGCCCGTCCCGATGGTCCGGTGGAAGCACGTGCGCTCCCCGGTGTGGCACGCACCGCGCCCGTGCTGGTCGACCAGCACGACGAGGGCGTCGCCGTCGCAGTCCAGGCGGACCTCGCGGACGTACTGCCGGTCCCCGGACGTCTCGCCCTTCTGCCAGTACTCCTGCCGACTGCGGCTGTAGAACCACGTGCGACCGGTCGAGAGCGTGCGGCGCAGCGCCTCGGCGTCCATGTAGGCCATCGTCAGCACGGTGCCGTCGGTGACGTCCTGCACGATGGCCGGCACCAGGCCGTCGGCATCCTTGGCGAAGTCGACCGCCCCGACGAGCTCCTCGTCGACCGCCAGCGGCACCCCGGCCGGCACGGCGGAGGCCGCCGCCGCGGCCCCGGGCGCGCTCAAAGGTAGAGCCCCGTGCCGCTGTCGTTGCGCACGGACGCCAGGGCGTGGATGTCGCGCTCGCGCAGAATGACGTACTCCTCGCCGTGCACCTCGACCTCGAAGCGGTCCTCGGGGTTGAAGAGGACGGTGTCGCCGACCTTGACCGTGCGCACATGGGGCCCCACGGCGACGACATCGGCCCAGGTCAGACGACGGGTGATCTGGGCCGTGGCCGGGATCAGGATGCCGGCCCGCGAGCGCCGTTCACCGTCGGTGGGCGAGATCTGCACCATGACCCGGTCGAAGAGCACCGAGATGGGCTGCTTGTCCTCGCTCTTCCCGTCCGGGCCGGCCTTCGCCTGGCTCGGTCCCGTTCTTCGCCGTCGATGTGGGCACCATGGCACGGTACCGCACGAGGGCGGCCTTCCAGGTCAGGGGGCACGAGCGCCGTCGTGATCAGGCGGGGCGGACGTTCACCCCGCACGCCGCCATGTAGGCCTTGGCTTCGCCGATGCGTGAACTCGCGGCGGTGGAAGATGGAGGCTGCCAGCACGGCGTCGGCACCACCGTCGAGAGCGCCGTCGACGAGGTCCTGGAGCCGGCCCACCCCGCCCGAGGCCACCACCGGGATGTCCACGGCGCCGACCACGGCCCGGGTCAGCGCCAGGTCGAACCCGTCCCGCGTCCCGTCGCGGTCCATGGACGTGAGCAGGATCTCGCCCGCCCCGTTGCCGGCGCACTCGGCGGCCCACGCCACGGCGTCCCTCCCCACCGGCGTCCGGCCGCCGTGGGTGTACACCTCCCACCCGGCAGCGCCTTCCCGGGCCCGCGCGTCAATCGCCACCACGGCGCACTGGCCCCCGAACTCGTCCGCGATCTCCCGCACCAGCTCGGGTCGCTCCACTGCGGCCGTGTTCACCGCGACCTTGTCCGCCCCGGCCCGGAGGAGGCGGCGTGCATCGTCCGCCACCCGGACCCCACCGCCCACCGTCAAGGGGATGAAGACCTGCTCGGCCGTGCGGGCGACCACCGAGACCATCGTGTCGCGCCCGTCGGAGGAGGCCGTGATGTCGAGGAAGGTGACCTCGTCGGCCCCCTCGGCGTCGTAGCGCGCGGCCAGCTCGACGGGGTCGCCCTCGTCCGTGAGGTCGACGAAGCGCACGCCCTTGACGACGCGGCCCCCGGTGACGTCGAGGCAGGGGATCAGGCGGACACTGCGCACGCGGCGAGTCCCTCCTCCACCGTCAGGCGCCCCTCGACGATGGCCTTGCCCACGATCGCGCCGGCCAGCGCCCGGCCCGACGCCCCGAGCCGGGCCAGGGCAGCCAGGTCCTCGACGCCCGACACGCCACCCGACGCCACCACCGGCAACGACGTCGCCGCCAGCAGCGCCCGGAGCCCGGCCAGGTCGGGGCCGGACAGCATGCCGTCACGCGCCACCGACGTCGCCACCACGGCACCGATGGGCTCGCCCTCCCACAGCGCGAGGAGGTCGGTGACGGCGCGACCTGAGCCGGCGAGCCATCCCTGGGCCTGGGCCTCGGCCACTCCGTCCGGGCCGACCCGGTAGTCCAGGCCCACCGCGACACGCCCGGGCCAACGACGCGCACAACGGCTCGCCAGCGCGGGATCCTCGAGCGCCGCCGTGCCCAGCACCACCCGTGCCACGCCGGACTCGAGCAGCTCCGCGGCGTCGTCCTCGCTGCGGACGCCGCCCCCGGCCTCGACGCAGACGGAGGCGTCCGCGGCCAGGCGGACGATCTCGTCCAGCACGGCCCGCTCGTGGGGCACACCCGTCCGCGCCGCGTCGAGGTCGACGACGTGCACCCAGCGCGCGCCGGCCGCGATGTAGCGCGCCGCGAGCTCGACCGGGTCGCCGTAGCGCACCTCGCGGTCGAAGTCCCCCTGCGTGAGGCGGACGGCGGTGCCGCCCCGCAGGTCGATGGCGGGGAGCAGCTCCATCACGCCGGGGCCATGGCGGCCCGGCCGACGAAGTTGGCCAGCAGGGCGAGTCCCGTCGCACCCGACTTCTCGGGGTGGAATTGCGCGCCCCAGAGCGGGCCACGGGTGGCCAGCGCGGCCACCGGCCCCCCGTAGTCGCACACCGCCACCGTCTCGTCCCCGATCGGCGGTGCGAAGGAGTGCACGAAGTAGACCCACGGACGCGGGCCCAGCCCGCGCAGCGGCGCCGGCTCTTCGCCGCCGCGCACCTCCAGCGTGTTCCACTGCATCTGCGGGTGCTTCACCCCTGGCGGCAGCCGCGTCACGGTGCCGGGGAACACGCCCAGGCCCGGGGCACCCGGGCTCTCCACCGAGCCCTCGTAGAGCAGCTGGAACCCCACGCACACCCCGAAGAAGGGCACCCCGGCCGCGAGCGCCGCCCGCGCCGGCTCCTCGAGCCCGCTCTCACGCAGTGCCCGCGCGCAGGCACCGAACGCGCCGACCCCGGGAAGCACGACGGCGTCGGCGGCCTCCACCGAGGCCGCGTCGTCGACCAGCCGCGCCGCCGCGCCGACGTGCTGGAGCGCCTTCTCGGCCGAGCGGAGGTTGCCGATGCCGTAGTCGAGGACGGCGATGCGCGGCCCTCCGGTCACAGGCTGCCCTTGGTGGAGGGAATCCCGCCCCCCTCGATGCGCACGGCGTCGCGCAGGCACCGGGCCACTCCCTTGAAGCTGGCCTCCAGCATGTGGTGCGTGTTCTTTCCCTCCAGCCCGCGCACGTGCAGCGTGATGCCGGCCGCCGTGGCAAAGGCGCGCCAGAACTCCTCGGCCAGCTGCGGGTTGAAGGGCGGGGTGCCCAGGCCCGGGGTGTCGGGAGCGAACTCGAGTCGATAGGCCAGGTAGGGCCGCCCGGACAGGTCCAGGGCCACCTCGACGAGCGCCTCGTCGAGGGGCAGCGCCATGGAGGCGAAGCGGCGGATGCCCGCCTTGTCGCCGAGTGCCTCGGCCAGGCACCCGCCCAAGACGATGCCGACGTCCTCCACCGTGTGGTGGGCGTCGACGTGCAGGTCGCCCAGCGCGTGCACCGTGAGGTCGAACGAGGCGTGCCGGCCCAGTTGGTCGACCATGTGGTCGAAGAAGGGCAACCCGGTGGTGACCTCGGTACGGCCCGAGCCGTCCACCACCAGCGCGGCGTCGATGGTCGTCTCCTTCGTCTTGCGCTGCTTCTCGGCGTGGCGGGCGGCGGTGGTCACAGGCTCTCCTTCAAGGCGTGCAGGAAGCGGTCGTTCTCCTCGGCGGTCCCGATGGTGACGCGGAGGCAGCCGCGCAGGCCGTCCCAGTCCGCGCAGTTGCGGATGAGCACCGAGTGGGCGAGCAACGAACGCCACACCTCCTCCGCGGCGCGGTCGCGGGGCCGGAAGAGGATGAAGTTCGCGTCGGAGGGCCAGCTGTCGACGGGCAGGTCGCCCAGCGCAGCGGCGACCCGCCCCCGCTCCTCGGCGATGCGGGCCACCCGCACCTCCATCTCGGGCACGTGGCGCAGGGCCAGGAGGCCGGCGAGCTGGCGTCTGGACCGAGAGGTGGTACGGCAGGACCACCGCCTCGCACGCCGCGACCACGGCGGGGTCCCCCACCAGGTATCCAAGACGTGCGCCCGCCATGGCCCACGTCTTGGAGAAGGTGCGGGTGACGACCAGGCCCGGCTGCCCGGGCCCTCGCAGCTCGAGCGCCGACGACGGGGAGAACTGCCCATAGGCCTCGTCGACGACGACGAGGCCCGGCGCCGCTGCGCACACGGCGGCGACGGTCTCGACGCGGCTCGGACCGCCCGGTCGGGTTGTTCGGCGAGCAGAGGAAGGTGATGTGCGGGCGCCGCGCCGGCCACGAGTGCCTCGGCGTCGCGGCGATCGATCAGGAACTCGTCGTCGCGTGCGCCCTGGACCACCTCGGTGCCGGTGATGCGCGCGATGTGCGAGTGCAGGGCGTAGGTCGGCTCGAAGAGGAGGGCACGGCGTCCCGGTCCCCCGAAGGCCAGCAGCAGGCTCTGCAGGACCTCGTTCGAGCCGTTGGCGCAGAAGACCTCCTCCGCGGAGACCCCGTGCCGGTCGGCCACGGCCCGGCGCAGCTCCGTGGCGGCGCGGTCCGGGTAGCGGTGGAACGACACCTCCTCCAACGCCGCGAGCAACTCTTCTCGCCAGGCGTCCGGCGGCGCGAAGGGTGACTCGTTCGTGTTGAGGCGGACTTCCGCGTCGACCTGGGGGGAGTGGTACCCCTCGGCCAGCGCCAGGTCGGGGCGCACCGGCGGGACGGCGCTCACCGCGGCTCCCCCTCTCCGAGCGCGGCGAGACGGAGCCGTACGGAGTCGGCGTGGGCGGGCAGCCCCTCGGTCTCGGCGAGCGTCACGACGTGCGGGCCGAGGGTGCGCAACGCGTCGGGCGTCACCCGCACCGCATGCACGTGCTTGCGGAAGTCGTCGGCCCGCAGCGCCGACGCGAAGCGCGCCGTCCGGTTCGTCGGCAGGACGTGATTGGGCCCCGCGATGTAGTCCCCCATGCTGGCCGGCGACCAGTCCCCGATGAAGACGGCGCCGGCGTTCTGGACGAGGTCGAGCAGCGCCAGCCCCTCCTCGTCGGGCACCATCAGCTGGAGGTGCTCGGGGGCGATCGCGTTGGCCACCGCCAGTGCTTCCTCGGGGCCGTCGACGAGACAGGCGATCCCGGACGTGGCGAGCGTCGACTCCAGGTCGGCCCGCCTGCTCGACCCCGAGACGATGCGGTCCACCTCCCGGGAGACCTCTTCGGCGAGGGACGCGTCCCAGCTCACCAACCAGGCCAGCCCGTCGGGCCCGTGCTCGGCCTGCACCACGAGGTCGACGGCGGCGAAGGGTGCCGGCGCGCTCGGGCCCGCGACGACGACGATCTCGGACGGCCCGGCGAAGGCGGAGGCCACGCCGACGACGCCGGCCACCTGCCGCTTGGCCTCGGCGACGTACGCGTTCCCGGGACCCGCGATCACGTCGACCGCGGGCACGCTGCGCGTGCCGTAGGCCATGGCGGCGATCGCCTGGGCTCCCCCGACCCGGTACACCTCGTCCACCCCGGCGATGGAAGCGGCGCACAGGGTGGCCGCGTCGACCCGGCCGTCGGAGGCGGGCGGGACGCACAGCGCGATGCTCGTCACCCCCGCCACCCGCGCCGGCGCCGCGCACATGAGGACGGTCGAGGGATAGCGCGCCCGGCCGCCCGGCGCGTAGATGCCGGCCCGCTCGACGGCACGGGTCAGGTGGCGGACGCTGACTCCGCCGTCGACCAGGTCGTCGGGCGGGACTCCCTCGTGGCCGTGGTAGGCCAGGATGCGGCCGAAGGCCACCTCCAGTGCACGGTACAGGTCGCGGTGGACGCCGGCGCAGGCCTCCTCTATCTCCCGCTCGGGCACGCGTAGGCCGTCGGACACGTCGACCTCGTCCAGCTCGGCGGTGTTGCGGACCACCGCGCGGTCGCCCTCGCGGCGCACCTCGCCCAGGATCCTCGCCACCACGTCGTGGACCTCTGCGCCCGGGGGGACCGGCCGCGGCAAGGCCGCGTCGAAGGGCGGCTGCGAGCCGCGCAGGTCCAGGATGCGAAGAGGCATGAGGTCACAAGGCTACCGGGGGGCTCCACGGACCCCTTGCGGGGCTGCGCCCATGCACGGCCGTGCCACGAGGCCTCCGATCGGCCATCATCGGGGGATGTCCTCCACCGCCGAGATCTCCTCCCTCTCTTCGACCCTGACCGAGGTGCACCAGCGGGTCACCGCCATGGCGGAGAGCGCTCTGGCCCGTGGCGACGAGGACATGGCGCAGGAGCTCATCGCGGTGGAGCGCTCGCTCGGTGGGGCGCTGCGCCGGCTGCGGCGCTTCTCCGGGAACGGCGGCTGAACCCCGGTCGCAGCCGGACGCCGAGCGGGAATCGACCACGTCGGTCGACCGTGCTCCGCTCCTCAGACGGCGTAGAGGACCAGCTCGTGGCCGAGCAGCGAGGCAGCCGTGCGCAGGACGGTCTGGCGCTGCGTCACGACGGCGCAGTTGCGACGCTCGGCCAGCTCGACCACGGCGACCACGCTCAGATCCGATGTGTCGCAGCGGGCCGCGATCTCACCCGAGCGCCGTGCCGCCTCTCCGGTGAAGGGTTCGACCTCGGTGCCCGCCAGCAGTTCGGCGATGCGGTCGCTGCGCGCCTCGCTGCGGTATCCCTCCGCCACCGCCACGGCAGGGATCACCGGCACGATCCCGTTCGACAGCGCGGCACGGTGCAGGGCCCACATCATGCGATCGCCCCGAGCCGCTGCGTGGAGCGCGCCGAGTCCGTACACGAGGCCCTCTCGGCGGTTTGCCGTCACCGCCGCCGGACGCGTGACGCCACGCCGGACACGCCGGAACGCAGTCGGGCCAGGAGCGCCTCACCCGCCGCGAGTTCCTCGGCGCTGAGCGACCCCGTCTCGCCTTCCCAGGCGGCCACGCCGCGCAGGCCCTGGCGCACCCGCAGCTGCTTCTCGGCCGCGGACGAGAGCCAGCCGCTGAAGGAGACCCCGTCCTGGCGGGCTGCCTCCTCGACCGCCGCGGCCACCTCGTCGTCGAGCGAGACGGAGCGCTTGGTCACCATGGACCGAGGGTAACACCTCAAGTGCTACCACGGTCGCATACCCCCCCGACCAGGGACGGACACACCAATGCCGGCCCGAAGGCCGGCATTGGGCGAGTCGGCCAGGAGGCGGATCCCAGCATCGACTCTTTGTGGAACCAGGTGGCGGGAACCGGTTCCGGGGCCATGGTAGCCCTTCGCTATTTGGATTTCACCACGGCAAACCCGAATTGCCTAAAAAGGGGTCGAAAGTCCTCTCCGGCGCCGATTACCGTGAACCGACGGGCAGAAATCGGCCAAGGGGCATGCGGCGCAGCGAGGATTTCGGGCAAGACATGTCTCGCGCCCGTGCAGGATCACGCGGAGGCTGAAGGCCCCGCGCTCGGCCGGCCGGACCAGGGAGTTCAGCTCGTACTCGACCTTCACGGCGTCGCGCCGCTCGGGCGGCGCCAATGCCTCGGTCAAGCCGAGACGCTCGCTCACCCGGAGCACGTGCGTGTCGACGGGAAGTCCGGGGAGCCCGAACGCCACGCTGCGCACGACGTTGCCCGTCTTCCGTCCCACCCCGGGGATGGTCACCAGATCCTCGAGCGCGGTGGGGACCTCCCCACCGAAGCGCTCCGCCACCGCGGTGGCCATCCCGATCAGGTTCTTCGTCTTGGACCGGAAGAAGCCGGTGGAGCGGATCATCTCCTCGACGTCCTCGGGGTTCGCGGCCGCCAACGCCGACGGGTCGGGATAGGAAGCGAAGAGCACCGGGGTCACCATGTTGACCCGCGCGTCCGTGCACTGGGCCGACAAGATCGTGGCCGCCAACAACTGGAACGGGTCCTTGTGATCGAGGGCGCACAGATCCGTGGCGGTGCCCGGGTAGCGCTCCGCCAGGCGCTCGACGGTGAGCCTCGCCCGGCCCTTCGCTGTGCGGGGCTTCGCCACCAGATCACGGTACCGGGTTAGGTTGGTCCGAGTGGACGACGTCGTGGACATGGCGGTCGTCGACCTGGCCGAGCTGAGCGGACCCGACCGAGTGATGCTCTCCCGACTCCTCTCGAGCGCAGCAGCGGCCGACGATCACCCGCCGCTGCCCGAGCCGCAGCTGCTCGCCGTGAACGGACCCCGCGAGGCCAGGGTCGACGAGCACGCCGTTCTGGCCCGATCCGACGGCGGTCTGGCCGGCGCCGCCTTCCTCTCACCCCTCCATGACGGGTCGATCGCGGTCCACCTGGTCATCGATCCCACGGCCCGCGGCGGCGGGGGGCGCGCTCGCCTCCGCACTCGTGGGGCGCGCCGTGACCGAGGCGCCGCCCGGCACGCCCACGCACCTGTGGGCGATGCAGGCGGGGCCGGCCGACGACGACCTCGCCCGAGCCCTGGGTTTTGCCCCCGAACGCGACGTGCTCCAGATGCGTGTCCCCCTCCCGCTGGCGGCGGACATCGTCGCGGCGACCAGGCCGCTCGTCACGCGGCCCTTCGAGCCGGGGCGCGACGAGCGAGCCTGGCTGCACACGAACAACCGTGCCTTCGCCGGGCATCCCGAGCAGGGAGGCTGGCGCATCGAACAGCTCCGCGCGCGCATGGCTGCGGGGTGGGTCGAGCTCGATGGATTCTTGGTGGCCGACGACCCAGACGGCGCGGGCTTCATCGGCTCGTGTTGGACGAAGATCCACCGCGATCGCACGCCCGTCCTCGGCGAGATCTACGTGATCGCCGTCGACCCCCGGCGCCACGGGCAGGGGTGGGGCAGATCCCTCACCGTGGCCGGGCTGCAGTCGCTCGCCCGACGCGGGGTCACGGTGGGGATGCTCTACACGGACGCCACCAACGAGTCGGCCGTGGCGTTGTACCGCTCGCTCGGCTTCACGGTGGATCACGTCGACCGGTCCTACCGGCGCGGCCCGTCCCGGACGGGCTGACGCGCCGGCGTCAGGCTGCGCCGGTCCCGATCGCCCGACCGACCCCGAAGGTCGCCGCGGCGGCGATCGCCGTCACGGCGAGCTGGCGCAGGGCCGAGACGACCGCCGGCCGCTCGGTGAACCGGGCGAGGACCACACCCACCGCGAGCGAGGCCACCGCGCCCAGGACGACGGAGAGGACGATCGCCGCCGTCCCGGAAGTGAAGAGCCACGGTGCCAACGGGATGAAGGCACCGATGGCGAAGGTGACGAACGAGGCGGCCGCGGCCTGCCAGGGTGAGCCGAGGTTCTGGGGGCTGATTCCCAGCTCCTCGCGGGCGTGGGTCTCCAGGGCGAGCTCGGGGTCCTGCATGACCTCGTTGGCCATCTCGGCGGCCACGGAGGGATCGATCCCCCGATTGACGTACATCGCCCTGAGCTCGGCCGCCTCGCCCTCGGGGCTGCGGTGGAGCGACCGGCGCTCCACCTCGAGCTCGCGCTCCATCAATTCGCGCTGCGCGGTCATGGAGATGTACTCGCCGGACGCCATGGAGAACGAGCCCGCGATCAGCCCGGCGACCCCGGCCAGCCGCACGATCGCCCCGCCGGGACTGGCGCCGGCCACGCCCAGCACCAAGGAGACGTTGGTGACCAGTCCGTCGCTGATCCCGAAGACGGCCGCCCGGGCGCCCCCACCCCGCAGGTCCCGATGGGTGTGGTGCGGCATGGCGTCGTGCTCGTGCGCGTAGGTCACCGGGGTCAGCGTAGTGACGCGCCCCACGCGGGTAGCGTCCTTCAGCGAAATCAGACCCTGACCAGCGAGGAGCACACCATGAACACCATCGTCGACGGCGTCGACGCCTTCCACGAGCTGGTCGGCAAGGATCTTGGCCATTCCGAGTGGCAGACGATCACCCAGGACCAGGTGAATCTCTTTGCCGACGCGACCGGCGACCACCAGTGGATCCACGTCGACCCCGAGCGCGCCAAGGAGGGACCCTTCGGGGTGGCCATCGCACACGGCTACCTCACCCTGTCGCTCGCCCCGGTCCTGTTGAACAAGATCATTCGCGTCGACAAGATGAAGTTCGGCGTGAACTACGGGTGCAACAAGGTCCGCTTTCCCTCACCCGTTCCGGTCGGCGCGGACCTGCGCATGGGGGTGACGGTGGCCGGGGTCGAGGACGTCGACGGCGGTGTGCAGGTGACGTACGACCTCGTCATGGAAGTCAAGGACGCACCGAAGCCGGCCTGTGCCGCCCAAGTGGTCTACCGCTACTACCGCTGACCAAGCCCGACACCATGGCCCGACGTCGGCCCGCGGCACATGGCGCCGCACCGTCCCCGCTGCCCTCCGGAGAAGAGAAGACGGCGCGCGTGCGCGCCATGTTCGACACCATCGCGCCCCGCTACGACCTCATGAACCGCCTGATGACGCTGGGGCTGGACCAGGCGTGGCGCCGGGGCACGGTGGTGGCGCTGGGCTTGCCGGAGGGCTCGCTCGTCCTCGATTTGGCGTGCGGCACCGGTGACCTCTCGCGCCTCGCGCTGCGCCGCGGCTACCGCGTCGTCGGCGCCGACCTCAGCGCGGGGATGTTGGCCGCCAACTGCGCCGCGACCCCTCTCGTCGAGGCGGATGGCGGTCGTCTCCCCTTCGCGGACGGCGTTTTTGACGGGCTCGTGTGCGGCTACGCGCTGCGGAATTTCACGGACCTGGCCTCCACGCTCGCCGAGTCGGCACGTGTGCTCCGGCCCGGGGGGCGCCTCGCCGTGCTGGAGGTCGATGCTCCCACCTCGCGACTCTGGCGCGCCGGCTACGACGTCTGGTTCACCAAGGCGGTGCCGGCCCTGGGAGGAGCCATCTCGGACAGGGAGGCCTACCGCTACCTCCCGCGCTCGGTGGCCTATCTGCCTCCCACCGCCGTCCTGCGCCGGATGCTGCTCGGCGCGGGCTTCTCCGGCGTCGGCGTCCGTCCTCTGGCCGGCGGACTCAGCCAGCTGGTGGTCGCCACTCGGGCCGGCCTCCCGTGACGGCGGGCCTCCACGCGCGCACCGTGCCGCTCGAGTACGGGCCCGACGCCCTGCAGTTCGACGGCGGTCCCACCGTGCTCTTCGACCGTCCCGGGCTGACGCTGGTCGGCTGGGGCACGGCACAGCTTGTCGAGGCGACAGAGGCCGCCGCAGCCCTGGCGGCCATCCCGTGCGAGGACGCCGTGCGTTGCCCCGGGTCGGGCCCGCTCGCGCTCGGCGCGCTGCCCTTCGACGACGCCATGGCCGGGTACCTCGTGATCCCCCGCTTCGCCATGGGGATCTCGCGCGATGCCGACGGCGTCACCCGGCGCTGGGCCACCGCGGTCGGACCCTCCGACACCGCACTGCCGCAGACCGACGAGCTCTTCGACTCCGTCATCTGGCAGTACGGCACGACTCCCGACGTGGCCGCCGACCCCGGCGTGACCGGCCTCTTCACCCCCATGAGCGCGGCCGCCTACGGAGCCATGGTGGCCGATGCCGTGGCACGCATGCGAGCGCCCGGAGCCACGCTGCGCAAGGTGGTCCTGTCCCGGCCCGTCACCGTGCGGCTCGACGGCCCGCTCCACCTCGCCGCCGTGCTGCGCCGGCTCCGCGCCGGCGAGCCGAGCTGCACCATCTTCTCCATGCCGGTGCCCGACGGCACCTTCTTCGGCGCCAGCCCCGAATTGCTGGTGGCCCGCCACGGCGGCCGGGTGGCGTGCCACCCCTTGGCCGGCACCGTGCCCCGGGGTGACACGGCGCGCGCCGATGCCGACGCCCAGCGCGACCTGGCCCGGTCGGGCAAGAACCGTGCCGAGCACCGCTACGTGGTCGATGAGATCGCCGCCACCCTCGCGCCCTGGTGCGAGGAGCTGTCGGTGCCCGAGGAGCCCTCGCTCGTCGCCTTCCGCTCGGTGGCGCATCTGGGCACGAGGATCGAGGGCCGGCTGGCCCGGCCCCTCGGGGTGCTCGAGCTCCTCGAGCAGCTGCACCCCACGCCGGCCGTCGGGGGCACACCGCGCCCGGACGCGCTCGGGTTCATCCGCCGGAGCGAGGCGGACAACCGCGGCTACTGGGCGGGACCCGTCGGCTGGGTCGGCGCCGGCGGCGACGGGGAGTGGATGATCGGCATCCGCAGCGCCCGCCTGCACGACGACGCCAGGTCGGTCACGTTGCGTGCCGGGTCGGGCGTGGTGGCCGGTTCGGAGCCCGACGCGGAGTCGGCAGAGACCGACGTCAAGCTGGCGACGGTCCTCGAGGCTGTCGTGCCCGGCGCCTCAGCGCAGCTGCGGTGAGGCGACCGGCGGCGCACCGGCCTTCGCCGCGACGTGGGTGGCGGCGAGCGGGATCTTGACCAGCAGGGTCGCCCCCGTCCCCGGCGTCGAGACGACGGCGGCCGACCCGTGCAGGGCCTCGGCGATGGCCCGCACGATGGCGAGGCCCAACCCCGTCCCCGTGGCCGAGCGGGAGGGGTCGCCCTGGTAGAAGCGGTCGAAGACGCGGGCGACCTCGGCGGCAGGGATGCCCGGCCCGTTGTCGGACACCTCGATGTACCCCATGGACCCGGCCACCCCCGTCGAGACCGAGACCTCGGTGCCCGGTGGCGTGTGCGCCAGAGCGTTACGGACGAGGTTGTGCGCCACCTGGGCCAGCCGCTCGCCGTCGCCGATGACCACAACCGGGGGGCCCGGCACGAGGTCCAGGTGGTGGCCGTGCGCCACCGCGTTCGAGTCGCCCACGGCGTCGGCGCAGATCCGGTGCAGGTCGACCGGTTCGGCCCGCAGCGGCCGTCCGCGGTCGAGCTCGGCGAGCAGGAGCAAGTCGTCGACCAGGCCACCCATGCGGGTCGCCTCCTCCTCTATCCGTTTGAGGGCCTTACGCCGGCCGGCTTCGTCGGAGAATCCGCCGCGCCCGAGCAACTCGGCGTAGCCGCGGATTGAGGTCAGGGGCGTCCGCAATTCGTGCGACGCGTCCGCCACGAACTGGCGCAGACGCTCCTCGGAGGCCGACTTCTCGGAGAACGCCACTTCGATCTGGGTCAGCATCTCGTTCAGGGCCACACCGAGGCGGCCCACCTCGGTGTCCGGTCTTCCCTCGGGCACGCGGCGGGCGAGGTCCCCCGACGCGATGGCATCGGCGGTCCCCGCCATCTGGCGCAGCGGGCGCAGGCCGCGCCGCACGACGACCAGGGCGAGCACCCCCATCGACAGCAACACGGCCAGGCTGGCGAGCAACTCCACCTTGCCGAGCGAGTTGAGCGTGTCGTTGGTCGGGTTGAGGGAGAGGGCGGTGACCAGGGTCCCTTGGTGGACCGTGACGGCAACGGCGCGGTACTCGCCGTCGGGATCGCCCCGACTGCGCAGGATCACGGCATCGGGGTCGGGGCGGAAGGTGCCGCTGTAGCGCCCGACGCGGACGTGCCGGTAGATGTCGGGCACCTCCTGGGCCGGGATGTCCCTGGTCAAGATGGGCGCCGGGTCGGGGTGGGCGGCAGACCCCGAGGGACGACGCAGGATCACCCGCCCCGCTCGGTCGAGGAGGACGAGGTACACGTCCGCCGAGACCCGGCGCGAGAGATCCCCGGAGGTGACCGGCAGGTTGCGCGCCGCGGCGAAGCGCAGGTAATTGAAGCCGAGCGCCTCGTTCTGGGCCAAGGTGTTGTCGGCCTGGCCGTAGAGATAGGAGCGGACCGAGGCGTAGGTGACGACGTCGGCGACGAGCAGGCCGGCCACCAGCAGAAGCGCCATGACGGCGACGAGCCGTCTTTGGAGGCTCATCCTTCTCGGGGTAGGCGGAGCGTGTAGCCGACACGCCGGATGGTGTGTATGAGTGACGGCTCGCGGTCGTCGATCTTCTTGCGGAGGTAGCTGATGTACGTCTCGACGATGTTGGGGTCGCCGCGGAAGTCGAAACCCCAGACGTTGTCGAGCAACTCGGACTTCGAGATGACGCGCCGTGCGTTCTCCAGCAGGTAGCCCAGGAGGTTGAACTCGGTCGCGGTGAGGTCGATGGCCTGGTCGCCGCGCCACACCTCGTGGGTGTCAACGTTCATGGTGAGATCGGCAAATCGCATCGTTGCCGTGTCGGCGGCGGCGATCTCGCCGGCGCGGCGGAGGATGGCACCGACGCGGGCCATCAGCTCCTCGATGCTGAAGGGCTTCGTGACGTAGTCGTCACCCATGCTGAGGCCCTCGACCTTCTCCTGCGTGGCGTCGCGCGCCGTGAGGAACACGATGGGCATCTGCTCGCCCTGGTTGCGCAGGCGCCGGCACACCTCGGTGCCGTCGAAGTCGGGGAGCATGACGTCGAGCATCACGAGGTTGGGGCGGAACGTGCGCACCTGTTCCATCGCCTCGGCGCCGGTGGACGCCACGCCCACCTGATAACCCTCGAAGGTCAGTGCGGCCGAGAGCAGGTCGGCGATGTTCGGCTCGTCGTCGACGACGAGGATGCGTGCCGACGGGGACTCGACCGTCACGTCACGACACCGCGCTCATGCGGACCGGACGGTGTCCTCGGCGTTCGTCTCGGTCTGTGCAGCGCCGGGGCCACTCGGCGAGCTCACGACCTGGGCGCCGGTCCCTGCCGTTGGACCCCGCCCCCGCCGGCCCGCGCCCGTCACGGCCCGGCGCAGACCCCGGGCCAACCGGCCCAGGCCCCACCAGGTGACGAGTCCGAGCGCCTCGATCACGATGACCGTCGACATCTTTGACTCGCCGGCCTCCCGGTCGACGAAGCTGATCGGCACCTCGGTGATGGCCGCGCCGTGCTGCTTGGCCCGGTAGGTCATCTCGATCTGGAAGCCGTAGCCCTCGGCCCGGATCCGGTCGAGGTCGAGACGGCGGAGGATGGCCGCCGAGTACACCCGGTACCCGGCCGTGGCGTCGGCCACGCCGAGCCCGAGCACCCTGGAGGCGTAGATGTTGCCGCCGCGCGACAGCAGGTGGCGGTGCCAGGCCCAGTTCGGGATCGACCCGCCCTCGATGTAGCGCGAGCCGATGGCGAGGTCGAAGCCCTCGTCCATCGGCGCCAACAGCGACGGCAGCGCGGCCGGGTCGTGCGAGAAGTCGGCGTCGATCTCGACGAAGGCGTCGTAGCCGCGCTCGAGACCCCAGGTGAACCCCGCGCGGTACGCACTCCCCAAGCCCGACTTGCCCGCACGGGACAGCAGGTACAGATCCGGCAGCTCGGCCGCGACCGCCTTCACCAGGCCGGCCGTGCCATCGGGGCTCCCGTCGTCGACCACCAGGATGCCGGTACCGGGGAGGCACTCGTGGATCCGGTGCAGCAGCCGCTCGATGTTGTCCGACTCGTTGTATGTCGGGATGATGACCAGCGGTCGCACGAAAAGGCATTCTAGGTGGGGATGCCGTCGCGGTCGGGGCGCGAGCCGCTCCGGCGGCCCGACCACCACCTGGACCCCTGGTCCTCCCGGTACGGCTCACGTTCCCGGGACCTGGGAGAACCCTCTCCCGGGCACCCGCAGGTCCAGGTCCCCGTCCTAGATGTCGGTCGGGTCCACCGAGGTCAGCGGTCCGTGCAGCTCCGAGGGATCCACCACCGAATCGGGTCCCTTGCGCAGCTCCCGGACGATCACCTGCAGCGCGCCCCCGAAGGGGATGCCCACCAGCGCGCCGACGAAGGTGCCCAGCCCGCCGGCGACCCGACCGCCGAGCGTTGCGCCGACGAGCACGGCGACGAGCACCCAGAAGGGGTTCAGCCGGACCGTCCTGCTCATGATGATCGGGTTGAGCACGTGGTTCTCGACCTGCTGGTACACGAGGAACACGATCAGCATGACGATCCCCGCCGGAACCGAGTGGATGGCCGCGATGACGACCACGGGGACGCCGGCCAGCAGCCCGCCCACGAGGGGCAGCAGGTCGACCAGGGCCACGAAGACGCCCAGGAGCAGCGCGAAGGGCACGCCGAGGATGGCCAGCGTGACCCCCGAGATGATGCCGGCGATCACCGAGGTGAGACCGTTCCCCAGCATGTAGCCGGTCACCGACCGGATGGACTCGTCGACGACCCGGCGCAGGCGGTCCGCCGTCGCCGGCCGGAAGAGGTGCAAGAACCCCGACCACATGCGGGGGGCCTCGAGCATCGTGAAGAACGTGAGGATGGCGATCGTCACGATGGTGACGAGCGTCGAGACCGCAGCGGCGCCGACGGAGAACGCGGTGGCCGGCTTCAGCACCTTCGTGATCTGGGACGTGACCTTCGTGGAGCCTTCGGAGAGGTACTTCTGGAGGTGCAGGCGGAAGACGAGCCGGCCGAGCGGCCCCTGCCCCTTCTTGGCCTCCTTGACCAGCGTCGGGATCTGGTTGCCGAAGTGGATCGCCGCGGTCACGAGCGGCTCGGTGAACAGGTAGACCAGTCCGATGAGCACCAGCGCGCCGATAAGGAAGACGAGCAGGGTGGCACCACCGTGGGTCATGCCCCTCTTGCGTAAGAAGCGGGTGGCGGGCGTCAGGAGAAGCGTGATGAAGAACGCGATGATGCCGTAGACCACGATCGTCCGCAGCACCCAGATCCCCAGGATGATGGCGATGTTGAGGTCCACGAGGAGGATGACCGTCCCGACCGTGACGACGATCGTTGCCAGCGGGATCCCCCGGCGATCGGCGCTGCCCGTGAGCTTCGACCGCCAGGTGTCGTGAGCCGCCTCGGGCATGGGGCCAGCTTGTCAGCTGGACGACGAAGAAGGGTGGAAGCAAGCGCGAGAAGCGTCGATTCGGGCGACCAACGTGCAAGCATGAGGGCGATGGACGAGGTGGAACAGGGGGACGCCGAGGGTCCCCCCCGGCCGCGCCGCTTCCGGCCCCGCCGCGGGCCGGGCGTCAGTTCCTGCCGCGCAACGTGAAGATCACGCTGATGATCCTGCTCCTCTTCTTCGTCGGCGAGTACATCCTCTTGCCGGAGCTGGCCAGCGCCCGCAAGGAGTTCCACCAGCTGAGCCACCTCAATTTTCTCTGGCTGATACTCGGCGCACTCCTCGAGGTGGCCGCGCTGGCGGCCTACGCACAATTGACCCACACGGTCCTGTCCCCCGGCGCACCCGACCGGTTCCGCATCTTCCGCATCAACATGTGGGCCCTGGCCATCAGCCACACCCTGCCGGGCGGCACGGTGCCGGGCACGGCGGCCAGCTACCGGCTCCTGACCGAGTCCGGTGTGTCGGGCAGCACCGCCGCCTTCGGTCTGGCCACCCAGGGCATCGGTTCGGCCCTCGTCCTCAACGTCATCTTCTGGCTCTCGCTGCTGATCTCCATCCCGCTGCAGGGCTACAACCCGCTCTACGGGTTCGCCGCCATCCTCGGCGTGCTCCTCCTGGCCCTGTTCGCCACGTTGGTCTACCTGCTCACCCGAGGTGAGAAACAGGCCGGCGTCTTCGTGAAGCGGGTGGCCGACCATCTGCCCTTCGTCCGAGCCGAGACCGTCACCTCACTCGTCCAGAAGGTGGCGGACCGCATGAAGATCCTGTTCTCGAGCTCTGAGCTGCTCACGAAGGCCGGCGCCTGGGCGGCGGCCAACTGGCTGCTCGACGCAGCCTCCTTGTGGGTCTTCCTGCTGGCGTTCGGCGCCCGCATCTCGCCCATCGACGTGCTGGTGGCCTACGGGCTCGCCAACATCCTCGCCATCATCCCGTTGACACCGAGCGGCCTCGGGGTCATCGAGCTGACCATCATCGCGGTGCTGAAGGGCTTCGGCGTCCCGAGCGGGGTGGCCGCGGCGGGCGTCCTCAGCTGGCGCCTGGTGAACTTCTGGCTGCCCATTCCCTTCGGGGGGGCGGCCTACCTGTCACTGCGCCTCGGTCATCCCAGGACGGCGGCGGCCAAGGCGATCACGCCCTGACCCGGTCGACGTGACGCGCGCGGCACGGCCTTCGGTCCCCGCGCGCTGGCTCGCGGCCCAACGAGCTCGCCACGAGCGCACGCGTCCGTCCACACCCGCAGGAGACGTGGAGGGAGAGCGCTTGCTCTATCGCGAGGTCGCCGGAGCCTTGGCCGCCGCGCCGATCGGCCGCTCACCCGCCACCGCGGCGCAGATCCGGATGATCGACGCACAGGTGGCATTGGCCATCGGTCGCGGCATCAGCCAGATCGTCCTCCTCGGGGCCGGGTACGACGGCCGCTCCTTGCGCTTCGGCGGCGGGTCGGTGCGCTGGTTCGAAGTCGACGAGACCGCGCGGCAGGCCGACAAGCGGCGCCGGCTCACTGCGCTCGGTCGGGAACCGGCAACGATCGCCTACGCCAGCGCGGACCTCGCGACCGAGGACCCGGCCGACGCGCTCGCGGCGGCGGGACACGATGAGGACCGTCCCTCGCTCTTCGTCTGTGACGGCCTGGTGACCCGCCTCACCCTCGAGGCGACGGCGGCACTCTGCGACGCCCTGCGCGCCCGGGCGGCCCCCGGAAGCGTGCTGGTGGCCACCTACCGCGTCGCGCCCGAGGCGGGAGGGCCCGGACGGGCGCTCCGGGGCGTGGCCGACCTCTGCCTGCGCGTGCTCGGGGAGCCCCGGCGCAACGAGTTCCGTCCCGGTGACCCCGAGAAGCTGATGGTCGTGACCGGCTGGCGTGTGACGCAAGCCGAGCCCACGCCCGAGAGCAGGCTCGACCGCGGAGCGCACGTGCTGGTCCTGGCGTGTGAGCCAGGCCCGCTGCGGCGTGCGTGATCCCGTGGCCGGTCAGGTCCCGGCGCCGGACGGCGCCATGGCCCGGCGCCCGGTGCGCACGGGGCGTTCGACCGCCGAGCGCACGACCCTGATCCCCGCCCCCACCACCACGGCGACGCACAGCAGCGCGAAGCAGTCCGACACGGGAATGAGCCACCCCCGCCCCGCGAACGACACGTCCGGGCCGTGGGGCGCCCACCAGTAGGGCGCGGCCCAGAACAAGACGGCGACCGCCAGGGCGTACCACTCGCCGTAGCGGGGCCGGTCCCCCGCCAAGGCAAGCCAGGCCACCAGGAGGACCACCCAGATGAAGTGGTGCGACCAGGACACGGGGCTGGCCAGGGACTCCGTTGCCTCGACGACGAGCAACCCGAGGACCGGCGAGGAGCGGCGGTGGGCCCCCGCCCCCACGGCCAGGCCCAGTGCGCCGGCGGTCACCACGATCACGAACGTCGTGGGCGTCGTGAGGGTGTGACCCAACATTCGCTCGAGTGCACCGAGCAGACCCTGGTTGCCGATCCAGGCGAGATTCCCGGCTCGCTGGGGGTCGTGGATGTAGTGCGTCCAGTACGCCCACGACGTGGATGAGTTCACCGCGGTAGCGAAGAGCGCAGCAGCGCAGAACGAGGCGACGGCGCGGGCGCCGGCGCGGCCCTGCCGGGTCAGGAGCAGGTACGGAATGAGGATGACGGGGGTCACCTTGATGGCGGCGGCCAGACCCACCAGGATGCCGCGCGGAATCGGCAGCTCCAGCGTCATGTCGGCCACGACCATGAGGGCAAGAACAATGTTGACCTGACCGAGCAGGAGGGTCTGGCGCACCGGGTCGAACATGACCACCGGGAGCAAGAGGACGAGCGCCCACCACAGGACCGTGCGCCGGTCCAGTTGCGCGCACACGGCACGCAGGCTCACGCCGATCAGCGCGCACAGTGCGCCGAGGTTCAGCCAGGAGAACACGACCGCGCAGGCCCGCACCGGGAAATGCGCGAAGGGCGCGAAGAGGAGCGCCGAGAAGGGCGGGTAGGTGAAGCCGAGGTGGTCCGTGGGATAGGTGACGGTGAAGAGGTCGTTCGACGGGGCGTGCGCCCCTCCCAGCAGGTAGGTGCTCAAGTCGAGTTGCTGGTGCACGAGCGCGAGGATCGTTGCTCCGATGACCGCCGTAGCTCCCGACAGGATGGGCCACGCCCAGCCCCGGGACGACGAGGTGGCGCGCATGCGCAGGGCCAGTGCATCCGTCGCCATGGAGCTGGATCGTACCGGTGGCCGGCGCCGAGGGCGCGCTTGTGCGCCGGCGACGTTGCTACGTCGGTGACTTCGTCTCGTCACCCTCGCCGACGCGCAGGTCCGAGTCGACGCGGCGGCGGGCCCGCTCCCGCGCCAGTTCCTTGAGCCGCTCCTGCGAGCTGACCCCGTGGCGGTTCGGTACGCGGCGCCAGCGACGATCCGGTCCGAGCTCCCACGCGTTGGTCTCGTCGGCGAAGACCAGGTCCAGCACCTCGAAGAGGCGGGCCTGGAGCTCGGGGTCGTGCACCGGGACGACCACTTCGACCCGACGGTCGAGGTTGCGCCCCATCAGGTCCGCCGAGCCGATGTAGATCTTGAGGGGAAGGCCGGGTCCGGCCGCCGGGTCGGCGGGTGGACCACCGAAGCGGTAGATCCGGGAATGCTCGAGGAAGCTGCCGACGATCGAACGGACCCGGATCCGCTCGGACAGCTCGGGGATGCCGGGCCGTAGGCGGCACAGGCCCCGCACGGCCAGGTCGATCTCCACGCCGGCGCCCGAGGCCCGGTAGAGCGCGTCGATCATGGACGCGTCGGTGAGGCCGTTCAGCTTCATGACGATGCGACCCGACGGTCCCGCCTCGGCCTGCTCCTCGATCATGGCCATGATCCGCTTGCGCACGGTGACCGGTGACACGAGGATCTGGCGGTAGTCGGCGTGTTTCGAGAAGCCGGTGAGGTAGTTGAACAGCTCACCCACGTCTGCCCCGATGTCGGCGTTCGAGGTCAGGAGCCCGATGTCCTCGTAGATGCGCGCCGTCTTGGAGTTGTAGTTGCCGGTGCCCACGTGGCAGTAGGGGCGGACGTCGTCGTCCTCCCTGCGGAGCACGAGCGCGGTCTTCGAGTGCGTCTTGAGGCCGACGATGCCGTAGACGACGTGCACGCCCACCTCTTCGAGCGCCCGGGCCCACCCGATGTTGGCCTCCTCGTCGAAGCGAGCCTTCAGCTCGACGATCGCCGCCACCTGCTTGCCGTTCTCGGCGGCCTGAATGAGCGACGCCACGATGGGGCTGTCGCCGCCGGTCCGATAGAGGGTCTGCTTGATCCCGAGCACCGCCGGGTCCTCGGCCGCCTGCGCCACGAAGGCCTCGACGGAGGTGGCGAACGAGTCGTAGGGGTGGTGCACCAGCACGTCGCGCTCGCGCAGCAGCGCGAAGAGCTCGGCCGGGTCGTGGGCCGCGGTCGCCAGCCGCGGCGACGTCATGGGCGTCCAGGTCTCGCCGTGCAGGTCGGGGCGGTCCAGCGCGTAGAGCCCCCACAGCCCGCTCAGATCGAGCGGCGCGCCCACCCGGAAAACGCCGTCGGGGCCGATCTCGAGCTCGGTCGCCAGCAGGTCGGCCAGGTCCTGGCCCATGTCGGCCTCGACCTCGAGCCGGAGGGCCTTGCCGAAGCGGCGGCGGCGCAGCTCCATCTCTATCGCGACCAGCAGGTCGTCCGCCTCGTCCTCTTCGAGCGCGAGGTCCGCGTTGCGCGTGACCCGGAAGGCGTGGTGGTGCCCGATGGTCATCCCGGGGAACAGCGAGTCCAGGTGGGCCGAGATGACCTGCTCCAGCGGGACGAAGCGCTCGCCGTCGGGCATCACCACGAAGCGCGGCAAGGTCGGTGGCACCTTGACCCGGGCGATCCGCCCCTCGCCCGACGAGGGGTCCTGCACCTCGACGACCAGGTTGAGCGACAGGTTCGAGATGTAAGGGAAGGGGTGCCCGGGGTCGACGGCCAGCGGGGTGAGCACGGGGTAGATCTCGCGCTGGAAGACCTCCACCAGGTGCTCGCGGTCGTCGTCATCGAGCGAGGACCAGTCCGAGAAGCGGATGCCGGCCTGGGCGAGGGCAGGCACGATGAGGTCCAGGAAGAGGTGGTCCTGGCGCCGTACGAGCTCCTCGACCCGGCCCCTGATCATGGTCAGCTGCTCACCGGGACGGAGCCCGTCGACGCTGCGCGTGCGCACCCCGGCGGCGACCTGGTCCTCCAGCGCGGCGACCCGGATCTGGTAGAACTCGTCGAGCAGCTCCGAGAAGATGGCGACGAACTTGACCCGCTCGAGCAGCGGCTGCCCGTCGTCCTCGGCCAGGTCGAGCAGGCGGGCCGCGAAGTCCAGCCGCGACTGCTCGCGGTTGGTGAATCGCTGGTACCCGAAGGCCTCGATCTGCTGGTACGTCGGCGGGACGGGGCGCTCGGCGGCGGCTGCGCCGTCGGTGTCCTCTCCGCCCGTTACCTGGACATCCGGCGGAGCGGGCTGCGCCGGGGGTTGGTGTTGAGGCTGGGTCTGGGTCATGGGCGGAGGTTGTGCCGAGGCGGATGCCCCTTTGATCCTACCCCTCGCAACTACGATTCGCCCGGTGCCGTCACCAGCCCGTCGCACGCCATTGCCGCGCTATGTCTGGGGTCCCAAGCCCAAGCGCCGCACCGAATTGGGGCTCTTGATGTTCGGCTCGCTCCTGATCGTCGCGCTCTACGTGATCGCGCGAGTTGGGGGCCAATTCGAAGATGCCCGCCGACATCGGGCCCTTCCTCGGCGTGGTGCTCGGCCTGGCCCTCGTCGCCCACCTGGCGAACCGTTGGCTGGTCGCCGAACGCCAACGCCGTCATCCTGCCGCTCGCCGCTCTGCTCAACGGCATCGGCTACGTCGTCATCGCCCGATGGGACAGCTGGTTCCCGTACCAAGGCGAAGCACGGAACCAGGCGCTCTGGACCGCAATCGGCGTGGCCCTCTACGTGCTCACCCTCCTGGTGGTCCGCTACTCCCGCGACCTGGAGCGCTACCGCTACCTCCTGCTGCTCCTGGCCGGCGTGCTCCTGGTGGCGCCGCTGTTCTTCTGCCCCGATAAACGGGGCCCGCCTCTGGGTGCACGTCGGGCGGCATCTCGTTCCAGCCCATCGAGTTCTCCAAGATCCTGCTGTGCATCTACTTCGCCTCGTACTTCGCGGAGAACAAGGAGATGCTCACCATCCCGACCGCGCAGATCGGCAACCGCCTCGTGCTTGACCCCCGGCCCCTCCTGCCCATCCTGGTGGCCTGGGGCGCCGCCATGGCCGTCATCGGGCTCGAGGACGACATCGGGTTCGCCGCGCTGCTCTTCGTCCTCTTCATCGGGCTGCTCTGGGTGGCCACCGGGCGCGTCGGCTACCTGGTCCTCGGGTCTGGTGCTCTTCGGTATCGGCGCGTTCGTGGCGGCCCACTCCTTCAGCCAGGTGCACCTGCGGGTGGAGGAATGGTTGAACCCGTGGACGAACCAGAACGCAGGCGGCTTCCAGCTCAGCCAGGCCTGGTACTCCATGGGCACGGGCGGGGTGGGCGGCACCGGCCTCGGCTTCGACTCCTACGCCCACGTGATCCCCGTGCTGACCAGCGACATGGTCCTCGCCGCCATCGCCACCGAGGTCGGGCTCATGGGCGCGGTCGGCGTCGTGATGGCCTTCATCCTCATGGTCGGGGCAGGCTTCCGGGTGGCCCAGACGGCGCGCAACGACTTCTCGCGGCTGATGGCCACCGGCCTCACCCTGATCGTCGGGTTCCAGGCCTTCTTCATCATGGCGGGGGTGGTGCGCCTCCTCCCCTTCACGGGAGTGACCCTGCCCTTCGTGGCCTACGGGGGGTCGTCGCTGCTGGCCAACTACATCCTCATCGCGCTCATGCTGCGCATCTCCGACGAAGGTGCGGAGGCACAGATGGCCATGCTGGCGGCCGGCGCAGCCGCGGCCCCGGGCGAGCACCCGATGGTCCCGGCCCGCTGAGGCGAGGCCGCCGCGTCGGCCCGGGCAGAGCCCGGTGCGGCGGGCCGCCCCCGGGGCTCAACGCTCCAACGGCAGTGCGCCCCCTTCGGCCGCCTCCCGCTCGGCCCGGTCGGGCCGGCCCCGCACCAGGCCGATCATCATGACGGCGATCGTCGCTCCGGCGAGTGGCCCGACGATGTAGATCCACCATCCGGTGAAGTCCCACGACACGATGTCGGGACCGAGCGTGCGGGCGGGGTTCATGGAAGCGCCGCTGATGGGGCTGGCGAAGAGGCCGAGCAGGGCGACGGTGGAGCCGACGGCGAGTGCCGCGTTGTGGCCGATGCTGCGGTAGCCCGTCGCCGTGTTGAGGATCACGGTGACCAGGATGGCGGTCAGGATCATCTCCATCACGAGCGAGCGCCATTCCCCCCCGGGCTTGGCGATTGGGTAGTTGCCACCCGACGCCACGTGGCCGTACATGGCCTGGAGGACGAGGGCGGCGCAGACGGCGCCGGCGAATTGCACGACGAGGTAGGGCAGCACCCAGGCGGCCTTGAACACCCGGCGCCCGGTGAAGGCCAGCGTGACGGCGGGGTTGATGTGCAGGCCCGAGAGCGGGCCCAGGGCGTAGATCATGGCCATCACCACGGCCCCGGGGGCGATCACGGCCGCCGTGCGGCTGATCGGGCCGCCCCCGACGTAGTGGTTGATCACCCCCGACCCGGCGGCCACGGTGACCAGGATGAAAGTCCCGATGAACTCGATGATGAGCCGGATGCCGAGCGGCCGGTGCTTGAGGGTGTCCTCGGAGAAGCGGATCATGAAGCGGTCGCCCAGCATCGAGTCCCTGGCCAGGTCGAGCTCCTGGGTGGTCAGCGGCTGGGCGGCGGGGTTGTCGGGTGTCATGGGTCCCTCCCTTGGTGGTCCGCTCCGAGCCCTGGTCTCATGCTCGGGTGGCCCGGACGTCCCGACGAGTCTCCCGCCGATCGGGGCACCGGTCCAAGGGCCGAAAGTCCCGGCTGACCCACCCAGATGCCTGAGCGGGCAGGACGGCGACCCGCCGTCGCTCAGGCCGGAGGGGGCTTCGAGCCTCCCGCCACCTCGTAGGACCACAGCTCCGAGGCCACCGAGACGGGGCCGCCGTGCGGCGAGGGGCGGTCGGCGCCGGCGTGGCCGTGCGCGAAGGCCGGCGAGGTCACCCACGCCTGGAAGGACTCTTCGTCGCGCCACCGGGTGACGACGAGCCACTGGCGCCGATCGTCGGTCGGGCGCAGCAGCTCGAAGCCCTCGAACCCTTCCTGATCGTCCACGGCACCGGCCCGGGCGGCGAAACGGCGGGCCAGTTCGTCCCCGGCGTCCTCGGGCACGGTGATGGCGTTGATCTTGATCACAGTCGATCTTTCACCAGCAGTCATGGCACCTCACCGGGGGATCGGGGATCTCGCACTGATCATCTCAGGTCCACCCCCGCGCTTGCCTGCACAGCTCACCGGCCACTGGCTCAGCCGAAGTCTGGGAGCATCTTCTCCGTGTAGATCCGCCGATAGCCGTCCTGCGTGCGTCGAGCTATCTCAGAAAAACCAAGGTGCTCGTAGATGGAGAGGGCCGAAACCCTGGACTGCCCGGACAGGTTCACCCATGCAGCCGCAGATACCTGCAGTTCGCACAGAGGAACCCGACAGCTTCACATCGGAGCATCTCCAAATTGGAGATGTCCTCGCCGAACTCATCCAGAATCTCCTTGGCCTGTGCCGCGTCGTGGGAATCGTGGTCGCGACAGCCATGAAGCCGACGAGGTCTGGTAGCGGGTTCCAACGGGTGCCGCCGCACATCGGACAGGTCGCGTTAGGGGTCTTTTCGGAGATGAACGTCTGAGCCTGTCGAACAATCGCCTGATCCATTGCGCCTCCCAGCGCCAATTCGGCTCATCGTACGCTTCGAAATGCACCATTCGGGTTGCATTTGCGGTTCGGTCCGGTTTGTTCGCCCATTGCACGCAGCCGCGGCGGACGGCGACGCTCGAGCCAAAGGCTTCTCCAGTGGTCGACTTCGGCGCGCTTGCGACGCCTCCACGTAGCGGCTGCGGCCCATGCCCCCACCACAGGGGTACTGGTCATGCGCGGTCAATGACGGGCCACGACCCGGCAGTCATTGCAATGGGGCGACATGGTCGCCGAGGACACGCCGGATCGTCGACAGATGCGACGCAGTGTCGACCTTCAAGTCCACCGACATGTCCGGGTCCCAGCTCTTGCGTGACGCCTCCACATGGCTCCAGTCGAACTCGTACCAGCCGGGGATACCTCGTTCCCTGCCATCGACGCGGGACCGATGAAGCTCTAGGTCTGAGCAGTCGGTCAAGATGACCAAGAACCGTGCTCCCTCCTCTGCTGCGAGCAGTCGCAGTGTCTCCACCTGTGGTGCCCGAGCCACGCCGTCGAGGACCACAGACGACCCGCGCCGCAGCTGGGATTGAGCAAGAGCACGAAGAAGAGACCACCCCACCCGCCCGTGACCAGGTGGCTCCATGGCGTCGAGCACCGCCTGAACCTCTGGGAATGGTCGGAGGCCACTCATGGCCCAGTCGTGAGCGATGAGTGGAGCACCCAGCAAGGTGGCCGCAATCCCGGCGACCGTCGACTTGCCCGTGCCCTGGAGGCCGGTGACGAGCACGAGGACCGGCTGAGTCGCGATGGCGGCTTCATCTCCGGTCAACCCGAGGTCACGAAAGAGGGCCCTGGTGAGCCCGCCCATCTGGCCGAGTGGCAACTCTTCGGGCCTGAACCAGCCCACCTCGGAGGTCTCATCCCGTCCGGTCGAGGGATTCCCTCCGTCACCGTGGCATCGAAGACCGTCACGACGTAGGCCGACTCGTCGCCGTTCGGATAGGTCACGCGGTACTCGGGGCCTCCGAAGACGCCGACGACGTCGCCCAGCTCGACTCAGACCCCGGCCTCCTCCTCGGCCTCTCGGACGGCACCATCACGCGGACTCTCACCCGGTTCGACCGCGCCGCCGATGGCGGCCCAGTTCCCGGTGTCGATGAGGCGGACCAGGAGCAGACGGCCGGCGTCATCTCGCGGCAGCACAGCCGTCGAGGGGAGCAGGAGGAGATCGTGGCCGACCATGTCGCGGAGGTGGCGAACGTGAGCTGAAATCACGAGGACAAGGTAGCGGGAGCAGGTTGGGCTTCAGCGTCCGGCGAATCGGGCCAGTGCGCGACGGCACGGCGAGGGCAAGGGGATCAGCCCAGAGCCGAGGCCGCCCGGACTACGGTCGCTGCGTCAGTGTCATGCCTGAGCAGAGAGGCGCTCAATGTCGGATCCCCCGGTGGATGGCTCGCCATCGATCCATATCCAGACGATCGAGCACCAGCTGACGCAGGACGAGGTCGTTCCGGTGTTCTACCGGCAGGTCCTCCACCGTTGGCAGAACTGGTGCCTTCCAGTCGTGGGCATCTGCTTGGTCATGGCAGGTGTCGCTGTATTGGTACCGGACTCCGCCAACGAGGTCGCCTGGGTCGTGCCACTGACCTTGGGCCTTGTCATCCTGCTGATCTTCTTCTCACTTGTTCCGGTGACACCGAAGCGAATCTGGAAGCGAGTGAAGAAGCAGTTCGAGGTGAGGACGCTGGAGATCTCAGAGGAGGGGATCTCGCGACATACGGCTCTCAACGACACCACCATGAGGTGGCCGATGTTCTCGGACGTAAAGCTGCGCAACGATCTCTATCTGCTTGTTGTCGGGAATGGTCCGGGATGCTTCATGATTCCGAAGCGGGCGTTCACCTCACTGGCTGATGAAGCGACCTTTCGTGATCTGGCCGAGCGATCAACGCTGGCGCACTCCGATCCGGGCGGTTCCTGACTCCCCGTCGTCCGACGCGTCCACCGGGTCCCGTTCGGCCACACCCCGGGGCGGCGTTCGGGGACACCTCACATGGCCGGACCATTGATGACCGTCATGGCCCGATCCGATCGGTGGCGGCACCCTCCGGCCCACCGCGGTCCACGATCGGTGCGACGTCACCGGCCTCGTCGAGGAGGCGCTCGTCGACCAGGATCGGCGCCGGCACCGGCATGCGCAGCGCGAGGACGATGCCGTCCGACGGCCGGCAGTCGAGCACCTCGCGGCCGCCCGGCGTCATGAGGTCGAGCTCGGCCAGGAGGTTCCCCTCCTCGCGGCCCACGAGGCGGACGGCGATCACGTCGATGCGCGCCCGCTGGAGGACCTGCATGAACAGCTCGTGGGTCATCGGGCGCCGGCCCTCCATCCGGCGCAGGGCCTGGGCCATGGCGGTGCCCTCGGGCAAGCCGACCGGGAAGACGAGGACGCGCCTCGGCGGCTCGGACTCCACGAGGGTCACGACCGGGTACTGCGAGGGCAGGTCGAGCACCACGTCCTCGACGTCCATGACCCGGAACACGGCGAAGCGCCCGGGCTCGGGCGCGCTCGCCGGCACCGGCTCGACCTCCGCCCCTCCGGCAGGGTCGGCCCCCGCCGCCACCTCGGTCACCGGTGCCTCCGGCGGGCACCCACGCTCAGCGCCAGACCCACGGCGCCGAAGAACACGAGGACGGCCGTCCCGCCGTAGCTGACGAACGGGAGCGGGATCCCGGTGATGGGCATGATGCCCATCGTCATCCCGGCGTTCTGGAACACGCTGAAGGCGATGAACGCGAACAGCCCCGCGCAGATCAGCCGCCCGAAGGTGTCGCGCGACACGACGGCGGCGTGCAGCACCCGCCACGCGATGACACCGAGGAGTGACAAGACGCCCACGGCGCCGACGAAGCCCAGCTGCTCGCCCACCGCCGTGAAGATGAAGTCGGTCTGCTGCTCGGGCACGTAGCCCAGGTTCGTCTGCGCCCCGTGCCCGATCCCCGAGCCGAAGAGGCCGCCCGAGCCGATGGCGTTCATCGCCTGCTGCTTGTTGTAGATGGCCGACTGCACGTAGGGGTTGTTGCTGTGCGTGCTCGGGTTCAAGAATGCCGTCAGCCGGGCGATCTGGTAGTGGTGCAGCAGTCCGCTCTCCACGGCGACGAGCACCACGAGCGCCGTGCCGACGAGCAGCATGACGAGGATGCGGATCGGGCAGCCCCGCCACGGCCAGCAGCACGAGCAGGACGATCACCATGATCATCGCGGTCCCGAGGTCGGGCTGCAGCAGCACCAGGACGATCGGGATGCCCGACATGATCAGCAGCCGGAAGACGTCGCGCCAGGCCAACCCCTCCTCGTCGCGGCGCGCGCAATAGGACGCCACCGCCAGGATCAGCGCGAGCACGGCGAACTCGGAGGGCTGCAATTGCAGCGGGCCGACGCTGAACCAGCGCGCCGCGCCCTGGGCGCTGCTGCCCACCGCGAACACGCCCAGGAGCGCCAGCACGATGAGCCAGTACAAGAGGTTGGCCAGCGGTTCGAGCCGCCGGTAGTCGAGCACGGCCACCACCACCATGGTGATGCAGCCCAGCACGACGAAGAGGCCCTGCTTCTTCAGGAAGGTCTTGGGGTCGTCCCCCGCGGCCAGGAGCGGGCCGCGGGTCGCGGTGTAGACCATCACCACCCCGACCGCGGACACCAGCAGTGTGGCGATGAGGAGGATGAAGTCGAACGGAGGCACGCTGCGCCGGGCGGCAACGTGGGTTCGGGCGAGTGTGGTCATAACGCGGATTCGGGGACAGAATACCGGCCGTGACCTCTCCCTCCCTGGCGGCGGCCCGTGCCCTGGTGCAGGGCACGACCGGGTCGACGACGACGGTCGGCCAGGTCGACCAGGGCGGGGGCTGGCTCTACCACCTGCTCACCAAGCTCGGGGTGAGCCCGGACACGGCCTCGACGGTGACCGACCTCGTGATCCGGCCGCTCAGCATCCTCTTCGTCGTCGTCGTGGCGCTCGTCGCCGCTCGCTACGGCGCCAAGGTCATCCGCCGCCTCCTCGAGCGCGTCGCCAACCAGGCCGCCACCCGCTCGGGCTCGCCGCGGGCGGCGGCCCGCGTCGCCACGATGTCGGGCGTCGTGGCGAACGTCTGGCGCTTCTTCGTCTTCGTCGTGGCGGGCGCCATCGTGCTCGGCATGCTCGGCATCAACCTCACCCCGCTCCTCGCCAGCGCCACCATCATCGGCGCCACCCTCGGGTTCGGCGCGCAACAGATCGTGCGCGACTACTTCTCGGGCATCCTCATGACGATGGAGGACCAGTACAACGTCGGCGACTCGGTGACCGTCGGCGGAGTCACCGGCGTCGTCGAGGACGTCACGATGCGCCTCACCCGGTTCCGCGGTGTCGACGGCACCACCTACGTCATCCCCAACGGCGACATCCGCTTGATCGGCAACCTGTCGCGCGGCTGGGCACGCGCCGTCGTGGACCTGACGCTGCCCGGCGCCGCCGCCGCCGACCTCGAGAGGGTGCGGAGCGTCATCGCCGACGCGGCGCACCGGCGTGGCCTCGGACCCCGCGTTCGCCGCGCACTGCACCGAGCCGCCGACCCTGGTCGGCCTCCTCGGTGCGGACTCGTCGACCATCACCATGCGCGTGATGCTGCACACGGTCCCCTCCCAGCGCGACGCGTTGACCCGGGCGCTGCGTGAGGCCTCGATCGAGGCGCTGGCCAAGGCCGGGCTGTGGCCGGCCGACGTCGCGCCGCCGGCCTGCCCCCGCGCCCTGATCAGGGCCCCGGTCGACCGGCCGCCTCGGCGGCGCGCCACATGACCTCCACCGGAGGCTCCACGCCGGTCCACAGGACGAGCTGCGCCGCCGCCTGGTGCACCAGCATGCCGAGCCCGTCGAGCACGGTGGCGCCCGTGGCCGCCGCCTCGGCCAGCCAGCGCGTGGGCCGGGGCGCGTAGACGAGGTCGGCCGCCACCTGGCCCGGGCCGAGCAGACCGGGCGGCACGAGCCACTCCTCCGCCGGCGCCCCGCCGGCCATCCCGACCGGTGTGGCGTTGACGACCAGGTCGGCGGCGGCGACCGCCTCGGCGACGGACCCGTCGGTCAGGGGCACGGCCGAGCCCACCGGGCCGGCCAGGTCGGCCGCCCGGAACGCCCGCTCGGGCGTCCGGTTCACGATCGCCACCCCGGCGGCGCCGCGTGCGGCCAGCGCCAGCACCACGGCCCGCGCCGCGCCGCCGGCGCCGATGACCAGGCAGCGGCGGCCGGCCGGGTCGAACCCCGCGGCGCGGGCCAGCGACGCCACGAAGCCCTCCCCGTCGGTGTTGGTCCCGTAGAGCGCGCCGTCCTCGTTGACGACGCAGTTGACGGCGTCGAGGCGGCGCGCCGTGTCGCTGCACTCGTCGACCAGCGCGGCGACCGCGGCCTTGTGCGGCATGGTCACCGACAGCCCCCGGATGCCGGCCCGGCGCATCGCCTCCAGCGCGCCGGGCGCCCCCCCCGGCGCGACCTCGAAGGCGAAGGAGCGCCAGCGCTGCGCCAGCCCGAGGGCGGCGAAGGCGCTGTTGTGCAGCAGCGGCGAGAGCGAGTGGGCGACGGGGCTTCCGATGACGCCCACGATCGAGACGTCGGGGCCCGACTCCTGGCGGGCGTCGTCCATCGTGCGGCGGCGTCACCGGCGGCTCAGGGGAGCCCACGGGACTTCGCCAGCTGCTCGTTGGCCAGTTGCCCGGCGTAGGTGTCCGAGAAGGCCATCACCCCGTTCTTCTGGACCAGCACGAAGTAGAGCCACGAGCCGGGCGGGGGGTGCAGCGCCGCCGCCAGCGCGGTCGTCGACGGCATGCAGATGGGGGTGGGGGGCAGGCCGTTGGTCAGGTAGGTGTTGTAGGGCGACTGGATCTGGAGGTCCTTGGCGGTCACGGTCCCGCCGTCCTGGCCGATGGCGTACAGGACGGTCGAGTCCATCTGCAGCGGCATGTCCCGGGCCAGCCGGTTGTAGATGACGCGGGCCACGTCGGGCATGTTGACCGCGATGTAGCCCTCCTTCTCGACGACCGAGGCCGCGATGACCACCTGGTAGGGCGTGAGACCCAGCGCGGCCGCCGAGGCCGTGCTCAGGCCGGCGGCACCGGCGTCGCGGTCGAAGCGCTGCACCATGTCCCTGAGGATCGTGGTGTCGCTCTCCCCGGGGAGGATCAGGTACTGCCCGGTGCCGAGCATCCCCTCCAGGTTGTCCGATCCCGGTGGGGAGAAGGTCGAGGTCACCGTGCCGCTGGCCGCCACCTTCTCGAACCCGCCCGGGGCATGACCGGGGAGGCCGTCCACCTCCGCCGCCACCTCGTGGAGCGTGAACCCGGGGAGCACGTCCACCGGGTAGATGTTCGGGCCGGCGGCGAGGATCGCCCGCACCTCGGCGAAGGTCTGGTTCTGGTGCAGCGCGTAGCTCCCCGGGAGAACGGTCGGCGTGCCGTGGAAGAAGTCGGAGATCCCGAAGGCCAGCGAGCTGCCGATGACGTGCTGCTGGCTCAGCGACGAGATGACCGAGTCCGTCGACTCGCCCTCGTGCACCGTGACCACGACCTGCGGGCCCTCGGGGCCGAGCGTGTGCGACTCGAGCTCGTACCAGAGGGTGAAGGCGAGGAGGAGCACGAGCAGCGCGCGCCGCGACGGCCGCCACGCACGCGCCGGCGCCGGCGGACCACGGCCGCAGCGCGCCGCCCGCCGTTCGGTCCGTCGTCGGGGTGTCCGCCGCGGCCTCGTCGGCCGGCAGCTCGCCGTCGTCCCCGGGGCCGGGACCGGTCGGCCCGCTCACGCCCGGTCCAGCCACGATTGGAGGAGCACCATGGCCGCCGCGCTGTCGACCACCTTGCGGGCCGCCCTGCCCGTGCGCCCGGCCGCCCGCAGCGAGCGCTCGGCCTCGACGGTCGTGAGGCGCTCGTCGGCCGTCTCGACCGAGACTCCCAGCGGCTCGAGCACGCCGGCGCAGCGCCTCCGCCTCGGCGAGGGCTGCCCGGGCGGCGGGGCCGGCCTCACCCGAGAGGCTCAGCGGGAGCCCGACGACGACGGTCGACGCCTCCACCTCGCGGACGGCCTCGAGGACCGCGCCGCGGTCGCGTGCGGGGTCGCCGCTGCGCTCGATCGTCCCCCACGGGCTCGCCAGCCTGCGCCCGCTGTCGCTGTACGCCACGCCGATGCGCTTGGACCCGAGGTCGAGCGCGGCCACCCGGCCCGGGCCGCCACCGGCCCCGTCGCCGCTCACGCGGACAGGAGTCGCCGCGCCTCGGCCAACGCCGCCTCGAGCTGCGAGGGGTCCTTCCCCCCTGCCAGCGCCACATCGGCCGAGCCCCCGCCGCCGCCGCCCACCATGGCGCCCAGCGTGCGCACCAGTTGCGCGGCATCCGGAGAGCCGCCGGTCGCCGCTGCGATCGCCACGTTGGCCCCGTCGGGCGAGCCGCCGAGCACGACGGCGCGCACCCCGTCGTGGCGCAGCACCGCCTGGGCCAGGGCTCGCAGGGCGTCGCGCTCCACGTCGTCGCGGCGGGCCACCACGACGCCGCCGTCGGCGGCGGCCGACTCGGCCAGCGTCCGTGCCTCCGCCTCGCTCGACTGCTGGCGCAGCCTCGAGAGCTCCCGCTCGGCCTCGCGCTCGGCGTTCCATCACGCGCCCGATGGCGGCCGGCAGCTCGTCGGGTTCGGTGCGCAGCAGTTCGGCGGCCGACTGCACCAGGCGCTCGCGCTCCAGGGCCCGCTCCCGCGACGCGTGACCCGTCAGCGCGAAGATCCGCCGCGTGTTGGAACCGATGGAGCCCTCCGACAGCAAGGTGATGAGGCCGATCTGACCCAGCGAGTCGACGTGGGTCCCGCCGCAGAACTCGAGCGAGGTCGGCCCCGCCTGCACCACGCGCACCGACGCGCCGTACTTGTCGCCGAAGAACGCGATGGCGCCCATCTGCTCGGCTTCGTCGCGCGAGGTCTCGGTGGTCTCGACCCCCACGTCGGTCAGCACCGCGTCGTTGGCCCGCGCGAAGACCTCGTCGAGCTCGGCGCGGGTCGGCTGGCCGTGGTGCGAGAAGTCGAAGCGCAGGTAGTCGGGCGCGACCAGCGAGCCCTGCTGGCGCACGTGGTCACCCAGCACCGACCGCAACGACGCGTGCAACAGGTGCGTTGCCGTGTGATTGCGCCGGATGGCCTCCCGGCGGTCCTTGTCGATCGTCGCCAGGGCGTCCTGCCCCGCCTGCACCTCGCCGCTCAGCCGCGCCTTGTGGGCCACCAGCCCCGGCACGGCGTACACGGTGTCGTACACGTCGGCGATGCCCGACTCGGTCACGATCGTGCCCGTGTCGCCGACCTGGCCGCCGCTCTCGGCATAGAACGGCGTGCGGTCCAAGAAGATCTCCACCACCCGGCCCGCCTCGATCTCGGCCTCGGCGTCGGCCTCGGCCTCGAGCACGGCCACCACCCGGGCCGGCACCTCGTAGTTCTCGATGCCCCGCCCGACGAAGGTGGTCGGCCCCTCGGCATCGAGCAGGGCTCGATACGCCGCCTCGTCACCGGCGCGCGTCGTCTTCGCCGCGGCGCGGGCCCGCTCCCGTTGCTCGGCCATGGCGGCGTCGAAGCCGGCGCGGTCCACCTCCACCCCCGCGTCGCGGGCCAGCTCCTCGGTCAGCTCGACCGGGAAGCCGTGGGTGTCGTGCAGGGTGAAGGCCACGTCGCCCCCGAGCACCTTCGTCCCGGTGGCGAACGCCTCCTCCAGGCGGCTCAGCCCCGCCCGCAGGGTGCGGTCGAACCCGGCCTCCTCACGCGCCACGACGTTGACGATGAGGTCGCGTTGCGCCACCAGCGCGGGATACGCCTCGCCCAGCACGTCGACGGCCGCCTGCACCAGCGTCGGGGTGACGGGCTTGTCGACGCCGAGGCGCCGGGCCGCCATGACGGCACGCCGCACGACGCGGCGCAGGACGTAACCCCGGCCCTCGTTGGCCGGCAGGACGCCATCGGCCACGAGCATGGAGAAGGCCCGCCCGTGGTCCGCCAGGACGCGCAGCGCGACGTCGGTCCGATCCTCGGACCCGTAGCCGATCCCCAGGGCGGAGGCCGCGGCGTCGATGATGGGCATGAACAGGTCGGTGTCGAACATCGAATCGTGACCCTGGAGGATGGGCAGGATGCGCTCGAAGCCCGCGCCCGTGTCGATGTTCTTGCGCGGCAGCTCGGTGAGCACGCCCGTCGGCGTCGCGGTTGAACCGCATGAAGACGAGGTTCCAGATCTCGACGAAGCGCTCGTCGCCGCCGTGCTTGGGACCGCCGTCATGCCCGTAGGCCTCACCCTTGTCGAAGAAGATCTCCGAGTCGGGACCGCACGGCCCGGTGTCGCCCATGGCCCAGAAGTTGTCCTCGTCGCCCATGCGCTGGATGCGCTCGGGGCGCACGCCGACCTTGTCGACCCAGATCTGCTCGGCCTGGTCGTCGCTCTCGTGCACGGTGACCCAGAGGCGGTCACCGTCGAGGCCGAAGACGTCGGTCAGCAGCTCCCAGGCCATCGGGATGGCCTCTTCTTTGAAGTAGTCCCCGAAGCTGAAGTTGCCCAGCATCTCGAAGAAGGTGCAGTGGTAGGTGTCGGTGCCGATGATGTCGATGTCGGGCGTGCGGAAGCACTTCTGGATCGAGGTGGCCCGGGGCCAGGTGCCGGCTCCTCGCCCAAGAAGTACGGCTTGAACGGCACCATGCCGGCGATCGTGAAGAGGACCGAGGGGTCGTGCGGGATCAGGCTGGCCGACGGGACGACCGCGTGGCCCCGGTCGGCGAAGAAGCGCGTGAAGGCCGCCCTCAGGCCGTTGGCGTCCATCGCTCCAGCTTACCGGGGGCAAAAACGGGTTCGGGGCGGGCTCGCCTCAGCTCGAGGACATGCCCACGATGGGCTGGTTCAGCACGATGCTGCCCGTCGACCCGTAGAAGCGCGTGTCGCCGTAGCTGAAGATGCCCCCGTCCGCGGCGACCAGCCAGTAGCCGCCGCCGTCGGGCATCGAGGCCATGCCGACCACCGGCTTGTTCAGGCGCAGGCTCCCGGCGGAGCCGAAGAAGCCGGCACTGCCGTAGTCGAAGATCCCGCCGTCGGAGGCCACCAGCCAGTAGCCCCCGCCTCCCGGCGCGGACGCCATGCCCACCACGGGCGAGTTCAACGCCAGCGAGCCCGTCGAGCCGTGGAAGCTCGCGTCGCCGTAGGAGAAGATGCCGCCGTCCGAGGCCACCAGCCAGTAGCCGCCGCCGTCGGGGGTCGGCGCCATGCCGACGACGGGCTTGTTCAGTCGCATGCTGCCGGCCGACCCGAAGAACCGGGCGGTGCCGAAGCTGAAGATGCCGCCGTCGGAGGCCACCAGCCAGTAGCCGGCGCCGTCCGGGGTCGGCGCCATGCCGACGATCGGCTTGTTCAGGTGCTGGCCGCCCATGGAGCCGAAGAAGCCGGCGTCGCCGAAGCTGAAGATGCCGCCGTCGGAGGCCACCAGCCAGTACCCCTTGGTGCTCGGCGTCACGGCCATGCCGACCACGGGCTGGTTGAGACGGATGCTGCCGGTGCTGCCCCAGAAGCCGGCGTCACCGAAGTCGAACACACCGCCGTCGCTGGCCACGAAGCGGTAGCCCGTCGCCGCAGTCGAGATCGCCGCCGAAGCCGTAGTGGTCGGCCTCGGACGTCGCCGAGATGCCCTGCGAGTTGGCCACGGTGACGTCGACGCAGAGGGGGTACGAGGCGTTGGGCGGGACGACCGTGATGGTGGTCTCCGTCTGGGCGAGGATCCGGCCGGCGCCCGCGGACCCGAACGTGACCGACGTCGCGTTGGCGAACCCGCCCCCGCTGATCGTGATGGCGCTGCTCCCCGCGACGGGCCCCGTGTCGGGGCTCACCGACGCCACCGACGGGCACCCGTCCGCGCCCTGCAGGGCGATGGACAGGTCCTGGTCGATCGGCGTGCCGAGGCCGCTCGCCGTGTCGTAGCCGACGACGGCCGGGTAGTTGCCGCCGTTGGTGGACGTGAAGTCGTTGTCGCCGCTCGTGATGTCGGTGAAGTTGCCGTTGCCCAGCGGAAGGCCGGCGGCGTAGAGCGCCGGGCCCACCCGGCCCAGCTGGTTGAAGCAGCCCTGGTTGGTGTCGGCGAAGAGCCCGGCGGTCGTCGGCGCGGCGACGCTCGTACCGCCGAAGGAGTTCCAGGCGCCCTGGAAGACCACCACGACACCGCCGGCCGACGGGTTGGCCGGATAGGCGAGGTCGGGCACCGCGCGGTGCGGGTTGGCGGCAATGGGCTGGTACGAGGGCCTCGGCCACACGGTCGAGTACCCGCCGCCGCCGGCACCCTCGCTGCCGCCGCTCAGGGCGCCGTCGGCGCAGCCGATGGGCTGGCCCTGGCAGTCGTTCCACACGACCTGTGACGACGCCGACGCGCTGGGCAGCGACGTGCCGCCCGCACTCACGACGTCGGGCTGCGAGCCGGGGTCGTCGACGGCCAGGTTTGACGGGTGGCCCAGGTTGGGGTCCGGGAAGCAGTCCTCGGAGCCGGCGTCGCCCGACGCGGCGACGATGGTCTGCCCCTGCAGGGACATGCGGTCGAAGATCCCCTTCTCGATCTGGAGGAAGGCGGGGTCGGTGCTCTGGATGCTGGCCTCGCAGTCCCCCCAGCTCGTCGTCACCACCTGGGCGCTGTCGTCGCTGGCGATCCGGTTGAACAGGTCGGCAGCAGCGACGTCGGAGCCGTTCGGCGCCTCGTAGACGTCGAGGGCGGCCGAGGGCGCGCCGAAGGCGGCCAGCTCGACGTCGAGCGCAGCCTCGCCCGCACCTGTTGGCGGGCCGCCGGGCCCACCGTCGACGGCCACGTTGGCGACCGGGTTGGACAGCCCGTAGCAGGACTGGAACGAGGCCAGGTCGCTCGAGAGGTACTGCTCGAACTCGACCACCGCGATCGTCTGTCCGACGCCCGTCCGGCCCTGGTCGAAGACCTGGTCCTGTCCGAAGACGGAGGCCAGCTGCGTCGAGGTGTAGCTCCCCGAATGGGAGAGCGCCGTGGTGGCGGCGCCGGCGCAGGGCTGCGGCGTGCCGTGGGCGATCACATTGCTCCGGCTCCCCGACGACGCCGGCGGGCCCTCGGTGTTGCCGTGCACGAGCATGGCGTGCTCCTCGAACAGGCCGTCGAGGCCGACCACGCCCATGACCGCGCCGCTCAACGACGCGGGGATCTGCGGCGCCGCCGTGTTGACGACGACATTGGCCCGGTCGGGCGCCTGGACCGCCTCGAGCGGTGTGCCCAACGCCGACGAGACGACGGCGGCCGGACCGCTCACCGGCAGCAGGCTGCTCCCGGCCGCGGGTGCCCCCACGGTCAGTCCCTCGCCCCGCAACACCGCTGACACCTGCGCCACCTCTGCCTCGCCCGGGCCGAACTCGACGGCGTACTGGGCCGCCGTCAGGTGGTGGTGGTAGTCGGGCGACCCCGGCGTGGACACGTCGGCGACCGCCTCGGCCAGCCCGGACGGGTCCTGCCCGGCGAGGACCACGTCGAGGTGCAGCACCTGGCCGGCCGGCACGGGTCCGAGTTGGCGCACGTCGGCCGGGACCTTCGGGGCGGCCTGCGGCAGGACGACCCGCGGCGTCGGCGCGGCCCCGGCCGCGGCGGCCGGGGCGAGCGCCCCCGCGCCGAGCGCCAGCGCGCCGAGGACGGCAGCGAGCAGCGCGCCTGTGCGATGACCCGGCTTCACGAATCGGCCTCCCTGGTAGTCCCGCCCGTGCCTTCGGCACCGTGGGGTGTCGGCTCGTAGTACACGCGGCCCTCGAGCGCGTCAGGACGATACTGCTGGGCCACGACCCCCGAGGGGTCGTCGTGCGGGTAGACGTAACCGTCCCCGTGGCCCAGCGTCGACGCACCCCTGTAGTGGGCGTCGCGCAGGTGGGCCGGGACCTCCTGGCTCACGGCGGAACGCACGTCGGCCTGGGCGCGCCCCAGGGCCACGGTCACGGCGTTGGACTTGGGCGCCCGGGCCAGGTAGATGACCGCCTCGGCCAGGTTGAGCGCAGCCTCCGGGAGCCCCACGTACTCGACGGCCCGGGCGGCGGCTTCGGCCACGAGGAGCGCCCGGGGATCGGCCAGCCCGATGTCCTCGCTGGCCAGGATCACCATGCGCCGGGCCAGGAAACGGGGGTCCTCCCCCGCCTCGATCATGCGGGCCATCCAGTACAGGCCGGCGTCGGGGTCGGAGCCGCGCACGCTCTTGATCAGGGCGCTGATCTGGTCGTAGTGCTCGTCGGCGCCCTGGTGGAACAGCCGGCCGTCCCGCGCCCGGGACATGTCCTCCATGGTGAGCACGACGTCGGTGCCGCCCCGGGCCCGGGCCAGCGCCGCGGCCACCTCCACCGTGGTCAGCGCGGCGCGCGCGTCGCCCTCGCAGGCCGCCACGACGGCGTCGATCGCCTCCTCCTCGGCCTGCGCCCCCTCGAGGTCGAGTCCGCGCCGGACCAGCGTGCGCAGGTTGTCCGGGCTGAGCGGGTGGAGCCGCCACAGGGAGGCCCGGCTCAGCAGGGGCGGATTCACCTCGAAGAACGGGTTCTCCGTGGTGGCGCCGACGAGCACCACCAGCCCGTCCTCGACGGCGGGGAGCAGCACGTCCTGCTGGGACTTGGAGAACCGGTGCACCTCGTCGATGAAGAGCATCGTCCCCTGGCCCTGTTCGCCGAGGCGCCGCTCGGCGTCCGCCATCGCCTCGCGGACGTCCTTCACGCCGGCGGCGGTGGCCGAGAGCGTGGTCAGGTGCTTGGCGGTGGTGTCGGCCAGGACGCGGGCCAGGGTCGTCTTTCCGGTGCCGGCGGGGCCCCAGAGGATGGAGGAGACGACGCGGTCCGACTCGGCCAGGACCCGCAGCGGGGCGCCGAGCGCGACCAGGTGCTCCTGGCCCACGATCTCGTCGAGCGTGCGGGGACGGAGTCGGGTGGCCAAGGGGGCCTGGCGCTCGAGGCGGCGGTCCGCCGCGTCGCCGAAGAGGGTCACGGCGGCGGCGGCGGTGGTCGTGGTCGTGGTCGCTCCCCCTAGCTCGATGACGGCCCGGGCGGAGGCGCGGCGACCCGGATGCCCAGCTCGGCGAGCTGGGTGGGCGGGAGCGGCGTCGGGGCGCCCGTGAGCAGGTCGGCGCCGGACTGGGTCTTGGGGTACGCGATGACCTCGCGGATGTTCTCCTCGCCGGCCAGGATCGCGGCCAGCCGGTCCACCCCGAACGCGAAGCCGGCGTGCGGGGGCGCCCCGTAGCGGAAGGCGCCCAGCAGGAACCCGAAGCGGGCCTCGGCCTCCTCGGGTCCGATCCCGAGCGCCGAGAACACCTGCGACTGCGTCTCCCGGCGATGGATACGCACACTGCCCGACCCGAGCTCCCACCCGTTGAGCACGAGGTCGTAGGCCTGTGAGCGCACCGCCAGCGGGTCCGACGCCAGCAGCGGCAGGTCCTCGGCATAGGGCATGGTGAACGGGTGGTGGGCCGGCTGCGGATTGCCGTCGGCGCCGATGCCCTCGAACATGGGGAAGTCGACGACCCAGACGTATCGATGCGGGCCCTGGCCAACGGGGGGCGCCCCGATGGCCACGCGTAGCGTGCCGAGCACCGCGCACGCCGTCGGGTACGTGTCCGAGACGACGAGGATGAGGTCCCCCGGTTCCGCCTTCGTCCGTTCCAGCAGACGGACCGCCTCTTCCTCCGACAGGTGGCGCGCCAAGGGTCCCGTCGAGTCCGGGGCCCGGACCCGCCCCACCGCTCTCGACGACGCGGAACCAGGCCAGCCCGGCCGCGCCGGCCTTCTTCGCCTGTTCGGTCAGCTCGTCGAGCTTCGCGAGCGTGGAAGGCGGCGCCGTCCTGCACCACGATCGCCTTCGTCGTCGGCGATGAGAACGCCTTCACCTCGGTGCCCTCGAAGACCTCGGTCAGGTCGGCGAGCTCCATCCCGAAGCGCAGGTCGGGCTTGTCGGTGCCATAGCGGTCGCGTGCGTCGGCCCACGTGATGCGCTGAATCGGCGGCGGGCCGCTCCCCCGTGGCGGCCTCCGCCGCGTCGAGGACGGCCTCGGAGACGAAGCCCATCACGTCGTCCTGGGAGGCGAAGGAGCACTCCATGTCGAGCTGCATGAACTCGAACTGGCGGTCGGCGCGCAGGTCCTCGTCGCGTAGGCAGCGGGCGATCTGGAAGTAGCGGTCGAAGCCGCCCACCATGAGGAGCTGCTTGGCCAGCTGCGGGCTCTGTGGGAGCGCGTAGAACGAGCCGTGGTGGAGGCGGGAGGGGACGGAGAACTCCCGGGAGCCCTCGGGGGTCGGCGCCCACAGCAGCGGCGTCTCGATCTCGACGAAGCCCTGGCGGACCATGGCGGCCCGGATGGCGGCGTTGACCCGGGACCGCAGCCGCAGGTTGCGCTGCAGCCGCGGCCGGCGCAGGTCGACGTAGCGGTAGCGCAGGCGCACGGGCTCGTCGGCCTCGGCCCGGTCGTCGACGGCGAACGGGGGCGGCTCCGCCTCGTTGAGGACCTCGACCGTGCAGTCGCCGATCTCGATCTCGCCCGTGCCGATGCCGGGGTTCACGGTCCCCTCGGGACGCTCCCGCACGGTGCCGGTCAGCGCGATCACCCACTCGTGGCGCACGTCGGTGGCGTGGTCGATGACGCACTGGACGATGCCCGTGTGGTCGCGCAGGTCGACGAAGGCCAGGTGCTCGCCGTGCTCGCGGCGCCGGGCGACCCAGCCGCACAGGCGCACGGTCGTGCCGACGTCGGCCTTGCGCAGCACCCCGCAGAGGTGGGTGCGCATGGCCGTGGGTCGGTTGGTCTCGGGGTCGGCGTCGGTCATGTGTCCGTGTCGTCCTCGGTGTCGTCCTCGGTCGGGAGGGTCGGGCGCAGATGGGGGTGCAGGTGCCGGTCGACGTCGCCCCCGGACCCCTCGGCGAACGCCGCGTTGGCCAGGAAGCTCTTGAGCTCGTCCACAATGGCAGCCCGGGGCACGGTGCGCTGTTCCTCGTTGCTGCGCAGGGGGCGCAGGCCCACCGTCCCCTCGGCCAGCTCCTGGTCGCCGACCACGAGCGCCGCCAGCGCACCGGAGCGGTCCGCCGACTTGATCTGGGACTTCATGGAGCGTCCGCCGAAGGCCCGCTCGGCCCGCAGCCCGGCCCGGCGCAGCTCGGCGGTGAGGGTGACGGCCGTCTCGCCACCCGCGGTGTCGATCACGTAGGCGTGCAGCGGCCGGGCGGCCACGACGTCGGCCGTCGAGAACACACCCTCGGCGTCGCAGGCGAGCAGGACCCGCTCGATCCCGATGCCGAACCCGATGCCCGGGGTGGGCCCGCCGCCCAGGAGCTCGACGAGGCCGTCGTAGCGACCGCCTCCCCCGATGCCGTTCTGCGCCGCATCGAGTGCCTCGGCGGCGAACTCGAAGGTCGTGCGCGTGTAGTAGTCGAAGCCCCGGACGAGGCGGTGGTCGATCGTGAAGTCGACGCCGAGCGACTCCAGACCGGCCCGCACCCGGGCGAAGTGGGCCGCGCAGGGATCGCACAGGTGGTCGAGGAAGCGGGGGGCGTCCTCGGTGGCGGCCCGGCACTCGGGCGTCTTGCAGTCGAGCACCCGCAGCGGGTTCTCCAGGTGGCGGGCCCGGTGCGGCGGGCACAGCTCGTCGGCCCGCTCGGCCAGGAACGCGCCCAGGAGCGCCACGTACCCGGGCTTGCAGACGCCGTCGCCCATGGAGTGCAGCTTCAGCGTCACGTCGCGCAACCCGAGCCCGGCGAAGAAGTCGTGCGCCAGGGACACCACCTCGACGTCGAGGTCCGGGTCGGCCGGTCCGAGCGCCTCGACGCCCAGCTGGTGGTGCTGGCGGTAGCGGCCGTGCTGGGGGTTCTCGTGGCGGAACGACGGCGCCACGTACCACGCCTTCCAGGGCGGCACGGGGTGGTGCTGGACGAAGGCGCGGGCGATGGGGGCGGTCCCCTCGGGGCGCAGGGCCATCATCTGGCCGTCGCGGTCCTCGAAGACGTACATCTCCTTGCCGACCACCTCGCTGCCCTCGCCGATGCCGCGCAGGAAGACGCCGGCGTGCTCGAGCACGGGCGTGACGGTGAGGCCGTAGCCGGCGCTCTCGACCAGCTCGGCGAAGCGGGCGACCGTTGCCTCCCAGCGGGCGGACTCGGGCCACAGCACGTCGTGCATGCCCTTGGGCGTCCGGGGCGCGGCGGCGGCCTGCCCGGAGGCGGGCGCGGGCGCGGACGATCCCGCGGTCACGGGAGTCTCCTCACGGCGGGGTCAGATCTTCTTGCCAGGAAGCTGACGATACGCGTCGAAGACCCCGTCGAGATGCTTCAGCGCGCTGATCAGTGAATGCAGGTGTGTCGGGTCGGCCAGCTCGACGTCGAAGGCCATGCGGCTCACCCGGTCCGGCGTGGTGGCGGTGCGGGCGGCCACGATGTTGAGGTGGTGCTCGGAGACGACCCGTGACACGTCGGCCAGCAGGCGCGCGCGATCGAAGGCCTGGACCTCGATCGTCGCCACGAAGACCCCGTCGTTGCCGCGGTCCCACTCGACCTCGATCAGGCGCTCCTGCGAACGGTCGGCCAGCGCGGCTGCGTTGGCACAGTCGGCCCGGTGCACCGAGACGCCCCGGCCCTGGGTCACGAAGCCCACGATCTGGTCGCCCGGCACCGGGGTGCAGCAGCGGGCCAGGTGGATCATGACGTCGTCGAGCCCCTCGACGTAGACGCCGGTGCCCGTGCGCCGGCTCTGCCGGGGCCGGCCGGGACCCGGGATGGCGATCGTCGGCAGCTGCTCGTCGGCGGGCCCACCGCCCCGCAGCACCTTCGTCAGGCGCTGGACGATCGACTGGGCGGAGACCTGGGACTCGCCGATGGAGGCGTAGAGCGCATCGAGGTCGGCCAGGTTCATCTGGTCGGCCACCTGCTGCAGCGCGGACGAGCCCAGCAGCTTGTGCAGGGGCAGGCCGTCCCTGCGCATGGCCCGGGCCAGATCCTCCCGGCCGTTCTCGATCGCGTCCTCCCGGCGCTCCCGGGAGAACCACTGCCGGATCTTGTTGCGGGCCCGTGTCGAGGCGACGATCTGGAGCCAGTCCCGCGACGGGCCCGCGGTCGGCGACTTCGAGGTGAAGATCTCGACGGTGTCGGCGCTGCTCAGCTGGGTCTCGAGCGGCACGAGCCGGCCGTTGACCCGGGCTCCGATGCAGCGGTGCCCCACCTCGGTGTGGATGGCATAGGCGAAGTCGACCGGCGTGGAGCGGGCCGGCAGCGCGATGACCTTGCCCTTGGGCGTGAAGACGTAGACCTCGTCCTGCTCGAGGTCGAGCTTGAGCGCCTCGAGGAACTCGATCGGGTCGTCGGTCTGGCGGTCCACGTCGGCGATGCGCTGGAGCCACGCCATCTCCGAGGAGTGGTCCTCCTTGGACTTGTACCCCCAGTGCGCCGCGATGCCGTACTCGGCCCGGTGGTGCATCTCGGAGGTGCGGATCTGCACCTCGACCGGCTTGCCGTCGAGCCCGATGACGGTCGTGTGCAACGACTGGTACATGTTGAACTTGGGCGTGTTGATGTAGTCCTTGAACCGCCCGTGGACGGGGGCCCAGATGGCGTGGATGGCGCCGAGCGCGGCCCAGCAGTCCTTCTCGGACTCGACGACGACCCGGATGGCGACCAGGTCGTTGATGTCGTCGAACTCCTTGCCCCGGACCACCATCTTCTCGTAGATGGACCACAGGTGCTTGGGCCGCCCGGTGACGTCGGCGTCGACGCCCATGTCGTCGAGCCGCTGCCGCACGTGGACCAGGACCCGCTCGAGATACTCCTCCCGCTGCGGCGCCCGGGCGGCCACCATCTGCTCGATCTCGGCGTAGCGCTTCGGGTGCAGCGTCGCGAAGGCGAGGTCCTCGAGCTGCCAGCGGACCTGCTGGACGCCGAGGCGGTGGGCCAGGGGCGCGTACACGTCGAAGGTCTCCTGCGCCGTGCGGCGCTGCTTCCACTCGGGCATGACGGCGAGCGTGCGCATGTTGTGCAGGCGGTCGGCCAGCTTTATCAAGAGGACCCGCCAGTCGTCGGCCATCGCGACGAGCATCTTCCTGATCGTCGCGGCCTGCTGGGCCTCCTTGGAGTTGAACTGCAGCCGGTCGAGCTTGGTGACGCCGTCGACGACGCGGGCCACGCCTTCGCCGAAGGTCTTCTCAATCGTCTCGAGCGTCAACCCGGTGTCCTCGACCGCGTCGTGCAGCAGGGCGGCGGCGACGGTCTGGGCGTCCAGGCTCAGCTCGGCGACGATGGTCGCCACGGCCACCGGGTGCGTGATGTAGGGCTCGCCCGACCGCCGGAACTGCCCCTCGTGGGCCGTCGAGCGCGGTCCGGCCGGCCTCGACGATCACCGCGGAGTCGTCGTCGGGGCGGTGCCGCTCGAATTCGGCCAGCAGCGGGGCCAGCAGGTCGTGCAGCGCCTGCTCCTCGGCCTGCGCCGCCTCGGGCCCCTGTTGGTGCGCGTGCTCCGGAGCGCTCGTCTCGACTGCAGTCACCCGGGCCAGGGCCACCATCCATACAGGCTACCCGCCAGGGGAAACGTGCGAACGCCACGGGTGCGGCGCGGAGCGGCGCCGAGCGGTCGCAGGCTGTTCAGCGACGGCGCTTGCGCTTGCTCTTGCCCTTGCGGGGCCGCGGCGACGCCTGGCCCTGCGTCGGCGCTCGCGTCGGCGCCGGCGTCGAGGTCCCGGCGGCCGGCTGCCCTTGCGACCCGCCCGGGGGCCGGTCCATGACAGCCGTCCCCGTCCCTCCACCCGGTCGGCTGCCCGAGCCCGGTCGGATCGGCCCGCTGCGCTTTGATCCGCCGGAGCGCGGCGCGGCAGCCCCCGCGCCCCCGCCCCGGCTCACCTGGCCGGAGGCGGCCACGCTGATCTGTGTGCTCATGGTGGCCGCGTCGAGGGCCGAGTACCACTGGGTGCTCTCGCCGCGCTTGGCCAGGCGGTCGGCGATCGAGACCCAGCGCTCCTCGCGCTCCTTCATCATGGAGAGCACCGGTGCGGCGATGAAGATCGACGAGTAGGCCCCCGAGAGCAGACCCACGAAGAGGGCGAGCCCGTACGACTGCAGCGTCGTGGCGCCGAGGATTTGGGCCCCGATGAGCAGCACCGCCAGCACGGGGAGGATGGCGACCATCGACGTGTTGATGGAGCGGGCCAGCGTCTGGTTCATGGACAGGTTGATGAGCTGCGGGTAGGTCATGCGTCCGCTGCTGCCGATGCCCCTCGTGTTGTCCCGGACGCGGTCGAACACCACGACCGTGTCGTAGAGCGAGTAGCCCAGGATGGTCAGGATGGCCACGACGGTGTCCGGCGTCACCTGGAAATTGAAGATGGAGTAGATCCCGACGGCCACGAGGACGTCGTGGATCATGGCGATGAAGGCGGCCAGGGCCATCTTCGGCTCGAAGCGGATGCTGATGTAGATCGCGACGACGATGAAGAAGATGATCAGCGCCTTGATGGCATCGTCGGTGATGGACGACCCCCAGGTCGGGCCGACGGTCGTGATGCTGATCTTGTCCGCCACCGTCTTGGGGACGCCGTTGGCCGGCGACGTCGTGGACGTCGTGGTGGACGCCGCCGCGGCCTTGGCGGTGGTCGTCGTGGTGGGCTTCGCCGTCGTGGTCGTGGTCGGCGGCGTCCTGGGCGCGTGCGCCGCCGTGAGCGCTCGAGCATCGCCTTCTGGACGTTCTGTGCTCACGGCTGGTCCTGGTTGGCTTGGGACAGCTTGTTGATGTCCGACTGGACGTTGAGCGTCTGCTTGCTCCCCGTCCCGAGCAGCTGCACCGTCGGGTCGATCGAGCCCGGTGCCCTTCATGGCGTCGACGGCCTCGGTCTGCGTCACGCCGGGCGCGGCGATGGTCCACTCCGTGCCGCCCTTGAACTCGATGCCCAGGTTCAGCCCGCCCCGCAGGACGATGGAGATGATGCCGAGCACGATGATCAGCGTCGAGATGCCGAACCAGATCCTCCGCCGGCCGACGAAGTCGAAGCGCGTCTCGCCCCGGTAGAGGCGGGCGATGGGGCCGTGACCCCGCCGGGGCCGGGCCAGGAGGGCCCGGGCGGCGTCGTCGAGGCTGACCAGCTCCTCCTCGTCGAGGTCGTCGGTGTCGACGTCCTCCTCGAGGAGCTCGACGTCCTCCTCGCTCACGTCGTCGAGCGCACTGCCGTCGTCGCCGTCGTCGTCAGGGCCGCGGCCGCGACGCCAGCGCGGGCTCACGAGCCACCCCCCGCGGCGGCCCCGACCGGCAGACCGTGCGCCTGGGCCTGCGCCTGCGGACCGGCGCCGAGCCCGGTGGCGATGCTGAACGCACCAGAGCCCTGGAGGCGAGCGCTCTGGCCGAGGAGGATCACGAGCGGCCGGGTGTAGAACCAGGTGAAGGCCATGTCCATGATCGTCGAAAGCCCGAGGAAGAAGGCGAAGCCCTTCACGTTGCCGACGGCGACGAAGTAGAGGACGATCGCCGCCAGGAGCGAGACGAAGTCGGCGGCCCACACGGTGCGCCACGCGCTCTTGAAGCCGCGGTCCACCGACGTTCGGACCGAGCGGCCCGATCTGGTCTCGTCCTTGAGCCGCTCGAAGTAGACGATGTAGGAGTCCACGGTGATCCCGATGGAGACGATCAGGCCGGTGATGCCGGCGAGGTCGAAGCTGGGAGCGACGGACGTGTGGCCGAGCGCCGAGATGATCGCCCACAGGGTCATGGCGGTGAGCACCAGGCCGGAGATCACCACCAGCCCCAACATCCGGTAGTAGAGCAGCACGTAGAGGAGCACGAGGATGAGGCCCGCGATCCCTGCGCCCAGGCCGGCCACGAGCGCAGAGTGGCCGAGCGTGGCCGAGACCGTCTCGGACGTCGCCGCCTTGAGCGTCACGGGGAGCGCACCGAAGTTCATGGCCTGAGCCAGGTTCTGGGCGTCGGCCTGGGTGAGGTTGCCGCCCGAGATCTCGCCCTGGCCCCCGAACGAGGTGAAGGTGCGACTGCGTGGGCTGGATGATGGGCGCCGAGTACACCACGCCGTCCAGCTCGATGCCGAGCAGCTGGTGGAAGTTCTCTGCGGCCACGGTGTCCCACAGGTTCGAGCCCGCCGAGCCGGCCAGTGAGTAGTTGACCACCCACTGGCCGGTCTGGTTCTGCGTCGCCTGCGCACTGGCGATGGAGTGGCCCGTCATCTCACTCGGGCCGAGGACGTAGCGCTCGCCCCCGTTGGCGCTGCCACTCGCGGCCAGGCCGGGCAGCAGGACCGTGCTGTTCTCATAGTTCGGCTTGTCGACACTGGTCGAGGGGTAGCTCACGTACTGGGAGTCGGGCGGCACGTTGTTCGACGTGTAACCCTGGGGCACGTTGCTGTTGGGCACGACGTTCAGGTTGGCTTTCGTGAGCTGCGTCGACGGCGTGCAGGGCGGGATCGTCTCGATGCCCCGGGGCAGGTTTAGCCCTTCGGCCCCTTCGGGACGGCCTCGGGGTAGGCGAAGCACTCCACGGGGCGGAAGTACATGCGCGCCGTCTGGCCGATCTGGTGGAGCACCTGTTGGGCGTTGGTGACGCCGGGAATGGACACCGAGATCTGGTTCTTCCCGGTGGTCTGCACCTGCGCGCCGGAGACGCCGAGGCCGTTGACCCGCAGGTTCAAGATGTTGACCGTCTCGTTCAGGTCGGCTTGCGACACGTGCGCACCCTCGGCGGTGTAGACGACCGCAACGCCGCCCGCGAGGTCCAGACCCAGGCGCGGGGACCACTTGGCGGCGAACACGGCCGCAAACGAACCGAGGGCGATCGCCACGACGACGATCACGCTGATCAGGAGGTTGCGTCGCTGCCGTCGCTGGGCCCTGCCCCCCGACTTGGGGCTCACGCCTCTTCAGCCTCCCCGTGCTCCTTGTGCGACGCACCGTCACCACCGACGTCGTCGATGTCGTCCTCACTGCCGTGGACGTCGACGACGTCGCTGCGCTGCCGTGGACGTCGACGACGTCGTCGCGCGCACTCGTCGGCGCGCGATGTCGTTGATCGGCTCGATCTTCCTCGCGATGGCCTGCCGGACGAAGACGATCCGGGTCGGCTGCGGGCCGTCGAGGTTGCCGTCGTCACCCAGCGCTCCCGTCAGGAGCGTGTAGCGGTCACCGTGGATCTCGAGGACGGTGCCGATGACGCCGCCGATCGTCTGCACCTCGTCCCCCACCTCGATCTCCGATCCCTGCGCCTGCCGTGCGGCTTGGGCCTTTCGCTGCTGGGGGCGGATGAAGAAGAAGTACCCGAGGACGCCGATGGCGAGGAGCGGGAGAAGAGTCAGGAGAGGGCTGGTGGACGTCGATTTTGTGGCCGCGAGCACGAAGTCGACCAGCGCCGGGGTTGGTGTCATGAGGGATCCTTGGACCGAACGAGTTGCGAAAGGCCACCCTAGTGCGTGGGTTCCCGCTCTCTTGGGCAGCGACGACCCCGCCGACGGCGGCCCCGTGCCCGAGCCGGAGCTTGCGTCGCTGGTGGGAGGGCCCCGACGTCACACGGGCACTCCGGAGGCTCGCATCCTTGGCAGGGCCGCGGCTCGCCTCCCGGCGGGAATAACGGGCACCTCGCGGTATGGCGGCAGGCCGCGCCGGGCAACCGAACTGCAACCCGAAGTGGCCGCCGTTGCGACAGAGGCTGTGCAAAGTACCCCGCATCATCAGTACAGCAACCTCACGGTGATGGTCGTTCGGAGGGGGGCGACCACGTGAGAGTCCGGTGAAGGGGAACGGATTCTCAGAGGGGGACACCGCGGGGGAAGGAGCAGCGAAGGGGTGCGCCGGCCTTCTGAGGCCGTGGGTCGGAGCAATCCGGGGGGAACCGACGACCCGAGCCGGCGCACCTTTCGCTCCCGCTCCCACTGCTGACCGTCCGGCTCGGCACGCAACAAATGTCGTCATTCAGGGTGCAAATAGGTTGCAGCTGCCGTGCGGCGCCGATCACCGGACCCCGGGCCGCGAATCGGGACCCGGGGTCGCCCAGTTGTCGACCTGGCACTTGTTTCCGGCCTTGAACAGGACGTTTCCATTTCGTGATGGGTGTCCTTATACACTCTGAGGGCGCATTTCCCCAGTACAGTTGCGACCTGATGCGAGACGGTCATATCTCCGTGCTGGTCATCGAGGATGAGGCGGACATCCGCCAACTCCTCCGGACCCTGCTCGAACGTGAGGGCTTCGCGGTCGCAGAGGCGATCGAGGGCCGAGACGGCGTGCGCCAATTCCACCAGAGCCATCCCGACATCGTGATCCTCGACGTGGGGCTCCCCGACCTCGACGGCTGGCAGGTGCTCGAGCGGATCCGCGACATGAGCGACGTGCCCGTCCTGATGCTGACCGCGCTCGGAACCGAGCGGGACAAGGTGCGGGGGCTCAACGCCGGAGCCGACGACTACCTGACCAAGCCGTTCAGCCGGGTCGAGCTGCTCGCCCGGCTGCAGGCCATCAGCCGCCGCCAGGTCTCGCGAAACGACCCGGTCACCGCCTTCGACGACGGCACCCTCCACGTCGACTTCGCCCATCAGGAAGTCACGATCGACGGCAACGCGGTGGTCCTCACGCCGACCGAGTACCGCCTGCTGGCCACGCTGGCCCGGCATCAAGGACAGGTGCTCTCGTCGGATCAGCTCATCGAACTGGCCTGGGACGATCCGAGCGGACTGGCCCCCTCGCGGGTCAAGTACGCCGTCTTGCGGCTTCGGCGCAAGCTGGGCTGGGACGACGGCGACGACACCCCCATTGAGACGGTCCGGGGCTTCGGCTACCGGTACCGGTCTCGGAGCCGGTGAGCGAGACGCTCCAGAGCCGTCCCGACCCCCCGGGGCGTCGCGAGCCGACCATGGCCGGCAACGCCCTGCCCATCGGATTCTCCGGCTCCATGCGCGTGCGGTTGCCCGTCTTCGCGCTGGTCGCCGTCGGCACGGTGCTCATCGCGGTGATCCCCTTCCCGCACGAGGCCCGCCGCGAGGTCTCGCTGGCCGGCGTCTTGTTCTTCGCCCTCGTCGCCGCGGCGTTCCTGGTGCCGTGGGAGAAGCTCCCCGACTGGGCCTGGCTCATGATTCCGATCGGCTACATGGCCGTCATCGCCATCATCCGCGATGCCCAGGGCGGGTCCGACGCCGGGCTGGTGGTGGTGTACCTCCTGCCCATCGTGTGGCTCTCGCTCTACGGGCGCCGCCTGCACCTGCTGGTCGGGCTGTTCTGCATGGACCTGGCGCTCCTCGTGCCGCTCCTCATCGTCGGACCGCCCAAGTACCCGACGCTCGAGTGGCGCCAGGTCGCGGTCATGGCGACCGTCACCACCCTGGTCGCGTCGACCGTCTACACGATGGTCTCGCGGGACCGGGCGTACCTGAGCGACCTGGCGCAGCAATCGCGCATCGCCCGCCGCAACGCGCGCGAGGCCGACTACGCCCGCGACCGCCTCGAGACCCTTCTGCGTGCGGCCACCGGCAGCGCCATCATGGGGGTCGACCCCGCCGGGACCGTGACCTTCTTCTCGGCCGGCGCCGAGCAGATGCTGGGCTTCCGGGCAGCCGAGGTGGTCGGGATCCGCTCCATCGCCGACTTCATCGACCCCGCCCAGATCGACCAACGGCGCCAGGCGATCGACGCCATGCGGAACACCCTCGAGCCCGTCGACGCCGAGACGGCGGCCGAGGTCCCCTGGACGGCCACCCGCAAGGACGGCCAACAGCGCCGCTGCGTGGTGCGGGTGCGGGCCCTGCCCATACCGAGCCTCGACGGCGCGCTCGACCGGACGGCCGACGAGCCCCCTGAGAGCCCCGAGGAGACCGACGTCGCTGCCGCCGACGGCCACGCCGAGGCCGGCGACGCTCTGGCTCCGACCAACGGCGGCTACGTGGTCGTCGCCATCGACGTGACCGAGCGCGAGGAACTGGCCGCCGACCGGGAGCGCCTCTTCGCCATTCAAAAGGAGGTCACGCAGTCGCTGATCGAGCAGAACAACCGGCTGCGTGAGCTGACCCAGATGAAGGACGACGTGGTGGCGACGGTGTCGCACGAGCTCCGGACGCCCATCACCTCCATCCGGGGGTTCATCGAGCTCCTGCTCGATGCCTCGTCGGATCTCACCGAGGGCCAGATGCGGATGCTCCAGACGATCGAGCGCAACGCGGAGCAGCTGCAACGCGTCGCCGAGGACCTCCTGGCCGACCCCGGTGCCGGTCGCGGGCTGCGGGTGGCGTTCACCGAGCTGGACCTCTACCACCTGGCCGAAGAAGCGGTGCACGCGATCCAGACCTCGGCGACCGTCGCCGGGGTCGTGCTGACCCTCGAGCCCGGCGACGAGGTCCCCATCTTCGGCGACCCCACCCGGCTGCACCAGCTCCTGGGCAACCTCCTGTCCAACGCCATCAAGTTCTCGCCCCGCGGCGGGCGCGTCCACGTGGTCGTCGACAGTGTGGACTCCCTCGCCCGGGTGCAGGTCCTCGACGAGGGACCCGGCATCCCCGTCGGCGAACGCGATCAGCTCTTCGAGCGCTTCTACCGACTCGCCTCCTCGACCGAGCTGGGGGTGCCCGGGACCGGTCTGGGCCTGGCCATCGCCAAGTCGGTGGCGGAGGCGCACGAGGGCTTCCTCGATATCGTCGACACGCCGGGATGGTCGACCACCTTCAGGGTGTTCCTTCCCCTGCGCACGGCGGACATGGCAACCATCCGCTCGGCCTGACCACGTGAGCGCGGGTCGCGCGCACGCTCACGCAGCCAGGAAGCCACCGGACTGGTGGGCCCAGAGACGGCCGTAGACACCGGCCCGTCCGGCCGACAGCAGCTCCGCGTGCGTGCCCTGTTCGACGACGCGGCCGCGGTCGAGGACCACGATGCGGTCGAGCCGGGCGATCGTCGCCAGCCGGTGCGCCACGACCAGCGCGGTCGTGCCCTCCATCAGGTGCCACAGTGCCTCTTGCACCAGCGACTCGGACTCGGAGTCCAGCGCCGACGTCGCCTCGTCCAGGACGAGCACCTTGGCGCCCTTGGCCATGGCCTGCGCGATGGCCACCCGCTGACGCTGGCCGCCCGAGAGCTTCATGCCGCGCTCCCCCACGACCGTCTCGTAGCCCGCGGGGAGGCGTTCCACGAACTCGTCGACGTAGGCGGCACGGCCGACGGCCCGCACCAGGTCCATGTCGACCCCGTGGTCGAGGCCCATGCCGTAGAGGATGTTCTCCGCGACGGTGCGGTGCAGCATCTGCGGATCCTGGGGGACGTACGCGATGTGGCGGCGCAGCGACTGCTGCGTGACGCACGCGATGTCCTGCCCGTCGATCTCGACGAGCCCGCCGTCGCGATCGACGAAGCGCAGCAGCAGCTTCGTCAGGGTCGTCTTGCCCGAACCCGAGGGCCCGACGAGCCCGACGTGCTCACCCGGCTCAATGCGCAGATTGAGGTCCTCGAACAACGGAGCGCCGTCGCGGTAGGCGAACTGCAGCCCCCTGAACTCGACCCGCCCGTGGGGGACCACCAGGTCGGGCGCGCCGGGGACGTCGACGATGTCGGGCCGCGTGGCGGCGATCCCCGCGAACTTGGCGCACCGCCCGATGGCGCGCGACATCAACCGGAGGAACTCGAACGACTCCTCCAGGCTGGTGCCGACGAAGGTGGCGTAGAACAAGATCAGGTACACCACGCCCGCCGCCGCGACATGGTGCAGCGCCAGCACGACCCCGACCGCGACCGCGGCCCAGTTGAAGAAGGCCATGGCCGACTCCATCTGCAGCCGTGTCGTGGTGAAGACGCGGCGCGCCCGCAGGTCGGCGCCGATGGAGTCCCCGACCAGGGCGCCGACGTGGTCCTTCTCGCGGTCCTCGGCCGCCTGGGAGCGCACGGTGGTGAGGTTGGCGATGGTGTCGGCGATCACTCCCGTGGCCCGCGAGTGGGCGTCCGAGAAGTCCTTCTCCGCCGCGACCACCCGGCCCATGCGGCGGTGCAGCACCAGGACGAACACGCCGACCAGGGCGGCCATGACGAGCGCGACCGGCCAGGCGACGATCCCGAGGACCACGATGGCGCCGAGCACCGTGACGCTGATGCGCAGGACGCCCCAGACCATGGCGTCGATCAGCTCGACGAACGCCCACGTGGACGTCTCCAGCGTCGCGATGACCTCGCCCGACGGGCGGTCCGTGTGCCACCCGTGGCTGAGCCCGATCAGGTGGTCGTAGCCGTTGGTGATGGCGCGTCCGAACGAGCGCAGCGTGGCGCCCCAGTTGAGCCAGCCACCGATGCGCCCGAAGGCCGTCGCGGCCACCAGGACCAGCGCATAGGCGACGACCAGCGGCCCGAAGGTGTGCCAGAGGCCCTCGGTGCCGTGGAGGTGCGTGATGCGCCCCAACAGGGCGGCGAAGATCAGCGGTGCCGCGACGGCGTTGGCCAGCGTGCCGAGCACGATGGCGGCGCAGCTGCCGGCGAACGCGACGCGGTCGGGCTCCATCTGGCTCCAGCAGTAGGCCAGCGTGGCCTTGGTCGATGCATTGGGGAAGAGGGTGCGTTCACCCATGGGTTTCTCCAAACGGGAGGGTCGTGGGTCGGATCGGTGAAGGGGTGCACCTGGTGGCGCGTGCCTCACGGGGAGGTCGGGAGAGGGCCGGAGTGCCCGGGCGTTCAGCCCGCGAGTGACGCGATCGGCGTCAGTGGCGGCTGGCGCAGAGTCCGGGCCCGGCTGTGCGGAACCGTCCTCCTTCGACACCACGGACCGCGGGCACCTGTCGGCGCGTCGTCATTCCAGCCATCAGGTCACCTCGCTTCCGTCTCGTGGTGCGACCCGGAAACCGTAGCGCATCGTTGCGTCCGTGCGCGCAAAAAGAGCGGATCCGAGCGCGATCGGCGCGGGTCGGCGGCCCCGTCAGAACAGCGGAGGCGTGTTCGTTGCACCCGGCGCGGTCGGAGGTCCCTGCTGACCCAGGTGCGCCCACGCCCGCTGGGTCGCGACCCGGCCCCTGGCCGTTCGCTGGATCAGCCCGCTCTGCACCAGATAGGGCTCGTACGCGTCCTCGATCGTGTCCGGCTCCTCACCGACGCACTGCGACAGCGTGGTGAGGCCCACCGGCTGGCCCCCGAAGCGGGTGCACAGCGTGGCCAGGATGGCCCGGTCGACCTTGTCGAGGCCCAGCTCGTCGACGCCGAAGAGCTCGAGCCCCTCGCTGGCCGTGGCGCCGTCGATGAAGCCCTCACCACGCACCTCCGCGAAGTCCCGCACCCGGCGCAGAAGCCGGTTGGCCACGCGCGGCGTGCCGCGCGAACGCTCCGAGATGCGGACCGCACCCTCGGTGTCGATGCGCACCTTCAAGATGCGGGCCGAACGCTCCACGATGGCGCGCAGGTCGGCCGGGTCGTAGAGGTCGAGGCGGCCGACGAAGCCGAAGCGATCCCGCAGCGGGCCCGACACGAGTCCGGTGCGGGTCGTCGCACCGACGAGGGTGAAACGCGGCAGGTCGAGTCGGATGGAGCGCGCCGTGGGTCCCTTGCCGATCAGGATGTCGAGCCGGCCGTCCTCCATCGCCGAGTAGAGCATCTCCTCGACGGAGTGGTGCAGGCGGTGGATCTCGTCGATGAAGAGCACGTCCCCGTCCTGCAGGTCGGTGAGCAGCGCGGCGAGATCGCCCGCCCGGGTGAGCACCGGCCCGGCGGTGATGCGGAGCCCCGCGCCCATCTCGGCGGCCACGATCCCGGCCAGCGACGTCTTGCCCAGCCCCGGGGGACCGGCGAAGAGGATGTGGTCGACCGGCTGGCGACGCTGGCGGGCCGCCTGCAGCACGATCTCGAGGTGCTCGACCAGCTGGGCCTGGCCGACGAACTCGGCGAGGGACCGGGGCCGGAGCCCGACCTCCTCGAGCTCCTCGACGTCGTCCGACGCCGCCGGATCGACGACCCGGAAGTCGTCGGCGTCCGCATCGTCCGCAACGGCCAGGACCTCCCGGCGAGCCCTCGGGGTCAACGGGTCACCGGCTGGCCAGCTCGCGCAGGGCGAGGCGGAGCATCTCTTCCACCCCGACATCGTCGCGTAGCCCGTCGAGCGCACCGCGGATCTCGTCGGGTGCGTACCCGAGCTCGCTGAGCGCCGCCCGGGCCTCGGCCCGTGGTGCAGCCGGCCCGACGCCGCCGAACGGCGAGGCCGCACCGTGGTCCACCGAGAGGTCCGGGAGGTCGAGCCGGCTCTTCAGCTCGATCAGCAGGCGGGCCGCCGTCTTGCGCCCGACGCCCGGGACCGAGCACAGCGTGTCGAGGTCGTCCTCCAAGACCGCGGTCGACAGGGCGGCCGGCGACAGGACCGCCATGATGGACAGCGCCAGCGCCGGGCCGACGCCGTGCGAGCCGAGCAGCACCTCGAAGCAGCGCCGCTCGTCGTCGTGGACGAACCCGTAGAGGACGATGGCGTCCTCCCGGACGTGCGTGTGCACGAACAGGGTGGCGTCGGCACCGGTCCCGGCCGTCATCAACGCGACCGCCGTCGACGGCGTGACCGCCACGCGGTAGCCGACGCCCGCGACGTCGATGATCACCTCGCCCTCACCCGTGCGCAACAACACCGGCCCACGCAGCAGTCCGATCATGGCTGACTCCTCACCTTGCCCCTTCCGGCCAGGGCCGCCCCGACGGCCCGGCGCAACGGCACCGTGGTCAGGTGGCACACGGCCAGCGCGAGCGCATCGGCCACGTCGGGCGGCCCCTGAATCGGCTCGAGCAACAGGACCTGTTCCACCATGCGCTGCACCTGCTCCTTGGTGGCCGCCCCGTATCCCACGAGGGCCTGCTTGACCTCGTTGGCCGTGTACTGGGCCACCTCGCATCCCGCCGCCGCCGCCGCCAACAGGGCCAGGCCGCTCGCCTGGCCGACCGACATCGCCGTCTTCGCGTTGACCTGGAAGAAGACGCGCTCGACGACGACCGCCTGGGGCCGCATCTCTTCGAGCAGCGAGTGCAGTTCCCCGTGCAGGACCAGCAGCCGGTCGGCGAGGGGCAGGGCAGGGTCGGTCTCGAGCACACCGGCGGCCTGCGCCCGCAGCCGGCCGTCCCCCTCCTGGCGGCCGACGAGGCCGTAGCCGCACCGGGAGAGCCCGGGGTCGATGCCCAATACGAACATGCGTTCGTAGGTTAGTCGGGGGTGCTGCGCAGGGGGCGGATCCGGGCTCAGCCCTCGAAAGCGGCGAGCACCTCGTCGGCGATGTCCGCGTTCGAGTGCACGGCCTGGACGTCGTCGTGGTCGTCGATCGCCTCGAGGAGGCGCAGGACCTTCTTGGCCTCGGACTCGTCGGGCACGGGGACGGGAGTGGTGGGCTCGAGCGAGAGGTCGACCGACGCCGGGGTGATGCCGGCGTCGTCGAGGGCCTGGCGCACCGACTCGAGGTCGCTCGGCGCGCTGGTGACCACCCAGGCGGAGCCGTTGCTCGTCATGTCCTCGGCGCCGCCCTCCATGGCGATCTCCATGACCTTGTCCTCGTCCTGGTCGAGCGGCACGGTCACGATGCCCTTGCGCTCGAACTGCCAGCTGACCGCTCCCGGTTCGGCCATGTTGCCGCCGTTGCGGCTGAAGAGGTTGCGCATCTCGGCGCCGGTGCGATTGCGATTGTCCGTGAGCGCCTCGACCATGATGGCCACGCCGCCGGGGCCGTAGCCCTCGTAGTTGATCGACTCGTAGCGGACGCCCTCGAGGTCGCCGCTCCCCCGCTTGATCGCCTTCTCGATGGTGTCGAGGGGGACGGAGGCGGCCCTGGCCTTCTGGAAGGCCGTTCTCAGCGTGGCGTTGGCGTCGAGGTCGCCGCCGCCCTCGCGGGCCGCGACCTCGATGGCCCGGATGCACTTGGCGAAGACCTTGGCGCGGGCCTTGTCCTGGGCGCCCTTGCGGTATTTGGTCGTCGCCCACTTCGAGTGACCCGACATGCGTGCTGTGCGTTCCTCGTTCCGGTTCGTGTGGCGCCTGCCGCGCTGTGGCTGCAGCCGTGGCGCCGGGTAGACGATTCTATCGGCCGTGCTCAGCGCAAGACGATGGGCAGGCTGACCTCGTCGGCGAGGGGGACCGGGGCGCCCGCCACGCACATCTCGGCGAACAAGCGGTGCACCCGGCGGTCCGGCGTGAGCTCGGGGTGGAAGGAGGACGCCAGCACGGAACCCTGGCGCACCAGCACCGGCACGCCGCCGAGCGCCGCCAGGACCTCGACCTCGGCGCTCACCGACACCACCAGCGGCGCCCGGATGAAGACGGCGGGCAGGGGCGGGCCCTCGCCCGACCCGAGCACGACGTCGGCCTCGAAGGACTGGGCCTGGCGCCCGTAGCCGTTGCGGCGGACCACCGCGTCGAGCACCCCGAAGGTGCGCTGGTCCGGGCGCCCGTCGAGCACCTCGCGTGCCACGAGCACGAGACCGGCACAGGTTCCCAACAGGGGAAGGCCCGACCGCCCGGGCGCGGCCAGGCGGGCCGCAAGCGCCTCGAACAGACCGGTCGACTCCAGCAGCATCGAGAGCGTCGTGGACTCCCCGCCCGGCAGCACGAGGCCGGCCACGTCCTCCACGTCGTCGGGCCCCTTCACCGCACGGGCCGTGCAGCCGATCTCCTCGAGGGCGGCCAGGTGCTCGCGGACGTCACCTTGAAGGTCGAGGACGCCGATGGGCGGGAGGCGCCCCGGGACCGACGACACCGGAGGCCCCGCTACCACCCCCGGTCGGCGAGATGCTCGCCGTACTGCGACTCGTCCAGGCCCCGCATCGCCTCACCCAGGCCCCGCGACACCTTGGCCACGTGCTCGGCATCGGTGAAGTGCGCCGCCGCCTCGACGATGGCGGACGCCATCCGGGCCGGGTCCGACGACTTGAAGATCCCGGACCCGACGAACACCGCCTCCGCGCCGAGCTGCATCACGAGTGCCGCATCCGCCGGCGTGGCGATCCCGCCGGCGCAGAACAGGGGCACCGGCAACTTCCCGGTCTCGTGGATCTCCTGGACCAGGCCGACCGGGGCGGAGAGCTCCTTGGCCCAGCCGTACAGCTCCGCGTCGTCGGCCTGGGTGATGGCGCGGAGGGAGCCCAGGATGGAGCGCAGGTGACGCACGGCCTCCACGATGTTCCCCGTACCGGCCTCGCCCTTGGAGCGGATCATGGCGGCGCCCTCGGAGATGCGGCGCAGCGCCTCGCCCAGGTTGGTCGCCCCGCACACGAAGGGAACCGTGAAGGCCCACTTGTCGACGTGGTAGGCCTCGTCGGCCGGCGTCAGCACCTCTGACTCGTCGATGAAGTCCACGCCCAGGGACTGCAGCACCTGCGCCTCGGCGAAGTGCCCGATGCGCGCCTTGGCCATCACGGGGATCGTCACCGCATCGATGATCCCCTCGATCAGCACCGGGTCGCTCATGCGCGCCACACCACCGTCCCGGCGGATGTCGGCCGGGACCCGCTCGAGCGCCATGACCGAGACCGCACCGGCGTCCTCGGCGACCTTGGCCTGCTCGGCGTTGACGACGTCCATGATGACGCCGCCCCGCAGCATGTCCGCCAACCCCCGCTTCACGGTGAAGGTCCCGGTTGTCATGTCCCCAGTCTACGAGGGTGGGCCGCCCCGGCTCACCACTCGCTCAGTGCGGCGGCCCGCACCGACGTGGCGTCCAAATCGCCGGGCACGAGGGGGTCGTCGCGGTGCCCCACCGACGGATCGATCCAGACCCACCGAGTCGGCCCGAAACGGGACGGCGATGCGAAGAAGGAGCCGTCGGCCGGAGCGGTGGCCTCGGCCATCGTCCGCAGCGCGGCGAGAAGGCCGCGTGGGTAGCGCACGGCCGACGCGCCGACGACGTCGGCTCGATACTCGCGATCCTCCTCCCACGCACCGACGCAGCATGGTCTCGCCGCCGAACAGGCTGCCGAGGGTGATCCCGATGCACGAGACCCCGTTGTCCCCCCGCTTGACGTGGGCGAGCTCGTGGGCGATCACGCCCTCGAGCTCAATGGGGTCCGTCCGGCGCAGGAGCCCGGTCGTGACCACCAGATCCGAACGCCTTGCGTCGCGGCCCAGGGCGCAGGCGTTGGGCACGTCGTCGTCGACGACGTGGAGCGAGGGCATGGTGAGGCCGAACGTCGCGCAGAGGCCCTCGGTGACGTTGTAGAGGCGCGGGTCACCGTGTTCGTCGATCGGCGCAGCACCGATGCGCCGCAGCGCGAAGGACGGCGCGAGCCGCCACACCCCGTACATGACGGCGGCGCCGGCCACGACGAACGCGACGATGCCGAAGATCGGCGAGACGGCCGCCCAGAAGAGGGCGCCGAACAGAAGCGCCGGGACGACCGCCGTCCAGGCGCACAGCACGATGGCGCGCCGGCGGTTGGCGGCCACCTCTCCGGGGAGGATCTCCGGGGCACCGAGGCTGGGCTCGACATGGAGCGGCTCGAGTGGCGGGGGCGGCTCGAGGGCCACCGCGGTGCGGGGCTCCCCCTGTCCGTTGCGGGGCCGCGACCCGGAGCGGTTGCCGCCCTGAGCCGAGGACCGCTGGCCGCCGGCGCCCTGGCCCTTCTTTCGTGCGTTGGCACGGGCGTTCGCTTTGCCGCCGCCGCCACCGCCACCCCCGGCCGCGCTGCGTCCACCCGAGGCCCCGCTGCCGCCACCTCCCGTACTCCCCCCGCCGGTGCGGTTGCGGTTGCGGTTCCTGTTGCGGTTGCGACTGCGGTTCCGACCGGAGCCGCCGCCTCCCCCGCCGCTCCCGGCGCCCGGGGCTCCCCCGGCCGCCGCGCCCGCCGGAGGCCTTGGGCGTGTCGCTCTGATCAGCCATTGACGCGCCAGGCTACCCGCGTGAGCGTGGACGGGCTGCGGGCCTCCGTTGTGGACGATCGCGCGGCGGCTCGGGCCGGCCACGGGCGGCGAAGCGGGATGTCTCAGCCCCGGCGCCGAGCCTCACGAGCGCCGTATGCAGCGATCGCCCGGGTGTACACGTCGACGTAGCGCTCGGCGAGTGCCTCCATCGACCAGCGGCGGGCGTACTCGATCGCCGCCTTGCGCTCCTCGGTGCGCCGACTGCCCGCTCCCCTCGACGGCGCCGGCCAGCGCGGTGTCGAGCGCCCGGGTCAGGGCAGGGACGTCGCCGGGGGGTACAAACACGGCGTGCCCGCCCGCCGCCGAGCGGTAGCCCTCGATGTCGGATGCCACGACGGCACAGCCGCCCGCCATCCCCTCGAGCAGGACCATGCCGAAGGACTCGCCGTACAGCGACGGGGCACACAGGACGTCGGCCCCCGCCAGGCAGGCAGCGACCTCCTCGTCGCGCAGCAGGCCCAGCCACCGCACCCGGTCCGACTCGGGGTGCCGGCGCCGTTGGACCTCGCTCGCGGGCCCGTCGCCCGCCACCCACAGGACGGCGGCGCGTTCGACCTTCTCGAACGCATCGAGGAGCACGTGCAGCGCCTTGCGCTGTTCGTGGCGCCCGAGGAACAGGATGGTGGGGCGGCCCTGCTCGTCGTGCACGGGCTCGGCCGATTCGAAGCGCTGCATGTCGACGCCGTTGAACAGCACCTCGAACGCGCCGCCACTGGAGCGGACGCCTGTCTCGCGGGCTGCCTCCGAGACCGCCACCTTGATCTGCAGCCGCCTGCCCACCAGCTCCGCCAGAGGCTTGAGCGGCGTCACCCACCGGCTCACCCCGGCCCGGTGGTACGTGCCGACCATCGGGAGCGGTGCGGTGAGCACGAGGCCGTAGGCCGCCGTCGGCGCCAGCGGCTCGTGCAGGTGCAGACACGTCGAAGCCGCCCGCGCGGACGAACCGCTCGGCACGTGCGGCCGCTGTCGGCCACAGCGCCACCGGGGCCACCGAACCGTTCGACGGCAACGCCGTCGGCCGGCCGATCACGTAGTGCTCGCCCGCGGAGCTGGGGACGGGCATGCCCTCGTCGGCCGGCCCCAGCACGGTGACCTCGTGGCCCAGCGTCCGCAGCGACCGCGCCAGGCCCATCGCCTGGCCCTGGACACCTCCCGGGCGCGTGAGCGAGTAGGGCGAGAGCATGGCGACCTTCATCGTGGGTCGCTCGGCCAGTTCGGTTGATAGAGGTGCCACTGCTCGGGGCGGCGGCGGATGTCCTCCTCGAAGACCTCGGCCAGGGCCTGGGTGACGCGGGCGATGTCCTCGCGCAAGGAACCCCGGCGAGCGGTGTCGACCGGCGCGTGCACGACGCCGGTGTGCCAATTCCCCGGCCCCGAGTAGACGACGACGGGCAGCAGCGGTGCCCCCGTGCGCAGGGCGAGCGTGGCGGCGCCGCCGGGCAGCGTCGTGCGCTCACCGAAGAACTCGACCTCGACGCCGTTGCCGACCAGGTCCCGGTCACTGACCAGCCCTGCGATCTCGCCCTCCTTCAACGCCCGCAACATGGCACCGCTCGATCCCTCACCCAGCGGGACCGCGGTCAGCCCCATGGCGGCGCGTTGCGCCACGAACCACTCGAAGAGCCGCGGGGGCTCCAGACGCTCCACCACAGCGGTCATCGGCATGCCTTCGAGCGCGAGCCAGCAGCCGCCCCACTCCCAGCTCCCGACGTGCGGCAACGCCATGACGATGCCGCGGCCGAGCGCGAAGGCCGCGCGCAGATGCTCCTCACCTTGCTCGAGGCGCCACCGGGCGCGCACGCCCGCCTCGGCCTCGTAGGGCAGACGGGCACCGTCGGCCCAGTACTGCGCATAGGAGTCGAACGTGCGTCGGCTCCAGCGCCGCACCAACGCCGGATCGGGCTCCACGCCGTCCACGCACTCGCTCGCGAGGATGCGCCGCATGTGCCGTTCGTTCATGGCCAGGGCCGGCCCCCCGCGCAGCGCCATGAAGCGGGCCACCCCGCGGGCGACGCCCTGCGCCAGCGGCAGGGGCATGTGCCCCATGGCCGCACCCAGGCCGCGGTACGTGAGGTAGTGGACGGTGGCGCGCCAGTCGGTGTCGGACGCGGAGGCCGCGGTCGGCGCTGCGGCCATCAACCGAGATCAGGATCAGGAGGCAGGCGGTGGGAGGCGGCGGCCCGATCTCGGACCGTTGCCGTGCCCCCGCGCCGCGTCGCGGCGCCCGCGCAACGTACGGCCCGAACGGCTGCTCAGCGCCTCCTGGCGGCGGGCCCGCCAGCGGCCGACCGGTGCGCCCGTGGTGCGGGTGGGGTCCCGGCGCGGGCGGCCCGTGGACTCGCGGGCCTCACGCCAGGTCCTCCAGCGCGAGTCAACCCGGCCCTCGCGCCAGGCTTCGATGCGGCGCCGGATGACGGCGTCGCGACCCGAGGCGGCGTTCCAGACCTTCACGAAGCGGGAGACGGCCGTGAAGCTGACGAGGGCGAACAGGACCCACAGCACGGGCACGAAGATGACGCTGCTGAGGAAGGCGACACCGAGCAGGAACATGCGCTCACCGCGCTCCATCAGACCGCCCTTGGCCGACAGACCGAGTGACTCTGCCTTCGCCCTCTCGTAGGAGACCAGGGCGGTCACCGCCAGGATGGCCATGGGCAGAAGCGCGAGGTGGCCATGCCCTTGGTCGAGCAGGTACCACGCACAGCCGAGCATGACGACCGCGTCCGCGACGCGGTCGGTGACCGAGTCGAAGAAGGCGCCCCGGACCGAGGCGGTGCCCGCGGCCTTGGCGACGGGGCCGTCGAGCAGGTCGTGCATGCCCGTGATGATCAAGAAGATGATGGCGAGGTGGAGGTGGCCGGTGGCCACCAGGACCGCGGTCGCCGTCGCCGAGACCAATCCCGTGGCGGTCAGCACGTCAGCGGTGATGCCATGGCGGTGCAGTGACTGGCCGACCGGACCCGTGGTCCGATCGACGGCATCTCGCCAGCGACCGTCGAACATGAAGCTCCTCGTCGTCCGCGGCCCGGGGAGGGGCCGGCGGTGTTTGCAAGAGTTTACCATCAGGTCCCCGAGCGGCGGCGGTCCCAATCCGATCCTGCGCCCGACCCGTACTCCCCCGGATGGGTGGGCCCAGATGGGCGGGGTCGGGACGAAGGAGGTGTGGGATAGCCTCCAGCGAGATGCGGATCCCTCCGCCGGCCGGCATGCACGTGAGGTGATGGAGCCGGTGTCCGAGCCGAGGAGCGCGGGGCGAGCCCGACCCGACATCACGGTCCTCCCCGACCCGACGCTCGACGTGTCGATCGTCGTGCCCTACTACAACCCGGGCCGCCGGCTGCGCGCCACGGTCGAGCACATGGTGCAGGTCCTCGATGCGTCGGGCATGACCTTCGAGATCATCACGGTGTCGGACGGCTCGACCGACGGCAGCCCCTTCACGCTGGACGGCTTCCCCGAGAGCGTCGTCCGGCGCATCTCGTTCGACACCAACGTGGGCAAGGGCCACGCGCTCCGGGTGGGCCTCGGGATGGGGCGGGGCCGGTACCTCGGCTTCATCGATGCCGACGGCGACATCTCCCCCGAGTTCCTGGCCCCCTTCGTCTCCGTCATGCAGTCGGAGGAGCCCGACATCATCATCGGCTCGAAGCGGCACCCGGACTCCTCCGTGCACTACCCGCCGCTGCGGCGGCTGTACTCGTGGACCTTTCAACGCCTCATCCACCTGTTGTTCCGCCTGAACGTCAAGGACACCCAGGTCGGGATCAAGCTGGTGAGCCGCAGGGTCATCGCCGACGTCCTCCCCCTGCTCCGCGAGAGCCGCTTCGCCCTCGACCTGGAGCTCCTCGTGCTGGCCCGCCGCCTCGGCTACACCCACATCGTCGAGGCCCCGGTCGCCATCCAGGAGCGGTTCGGGAGCACGATCTCGCTCAAGGCCGTCTGGCTCCTCCTCGTCGACACCCTCGGTCTCTACATCCGCTTCTCCGTGCGCCACCGCTACGACGGGGCGCTCGCGGCCTCCGAACAGGCCGATCGACTTCGTCGGGGCCCCTGAGCAGGCACGCCCGAGCAACGCCGGCGCGGCGGTCGTACACTCGGATCCGACGACCCGGTTCAGCTGGTCTGCACGGACCGGAGGACGGAGGAGCAGGTGCCACACGACCCGACCGCTATCCGCAATGTCGCCCTCGTCGGGCACCACGGCGCCGGCAAGACCACCTTGGCCGAGGCCCTGCTGGCCGCCACCGGGTCCGTCGCCCGTCGTGGCTCGGTCGAGAAGGGCACCACGGTCATGGACTTCGAGCCCGAGGAGGTGTCCCGCCAGCTCTCCATCTCGACGAGCCTGGCCCCGTTCACGGTCAACGGGGTCAAGGTGAACCTTCTCGACACCCCGGGGTACGCCGACTTCGCCGGCGAGATGGTCACCGCCCTGGCCAACGTGGACCTGGCCGTCGTCGTCGTCAGCGCCACCGACGGCGTGCAGGCCCAGACCGAGGACGCCTGGCGCGCCGCCGCCCGCCTCGGGGTCCCGCGGGTCGTGGTCATCAACAAACTCGATCGCGAACGGGCCGACTTCGACCGCGCGCTGGCCGAGATCCGTGCATCCTTCGGCGCGGGCGTCGCGCCGGTGGAGCTGCCCATCGGGCACGAGGCCGACTTCCATGGCGTCATCGACCTGCTCGACGACACCGCCACCCACTACGACACCCTGGGCGGCGGCTCGGCCGTCGACGGCACCGTCCCGGCCTCGGGCCACGAGGGGCCCATCCCCGACGACCTGGTCGATCAGGAGCACACCGTGCACGAGCAGCTGGTCGAGGGCATCGTCGTCGGCGACGACGACCTCATGGAGCGCTACCTCGAGGGTGAGACCCTCGACTACGCCGAGCTCGAGAAGAGCCTGGCCGGCGGTGTCGCCTCGGCCAACGTGTTCCCCGTTCTCTGCTGCTCCGCCACCAGCGGGGTCGGTGTGGACCGGCTGGCCCGGCTGATCGAGGAGCTGTGCCCCTCCCCCGCCTCCCGGCCGCCGACCGTGGCCACGGCGGGGACCGAGACGACGGAGATCCCCTGCGACCCGACCGGCCCGACCCTGCTCACCGTGACGAAGACCTTCAACGACAGCCACACCGGGAAGATGTCGCTGTGCAAGGTCCTCTCGGGCACGCTCCAGCCCGACGCCGTCCTGGTCAACTCGCGCACGAGAGACGAGGAGCGCCTCCACGCGCTCCAGAGCATCGCCGGGCATACGACGGCGCCGGCCACGAGCATCGCGGCGGGCGACTTCGTGGCGGTGCCCCGCCTCAACGGGACGCGCACGGGGGACACCCTCGCCCCCAAGGGCCAGCCCGTGGTGGTGGCGCCGCCCGCGCTCCCGCCCCCGCCGCTGCGCGTGGCCGTCAAGCCGGCCACGCGGGCTGACGACGACAAATTGATGTCGGCGCTCCAGCGCCTCTGCGACGAAGATCCCTCGCTGAGGGTCACTCGCGACGACGAGACACACCAGACCATCCTCGGTGTCAACGGCGAGGTGCACCTGTCGGTCACGCTCGAACGACTGGAACGCAAGTGCAACGTCCACGTCGAGCGCGAGGAGCTGCGCATCGCCTACCGTGAGACGATCACCGCGCCGGCGCAGGCCGAGGGCAAGCACAAGAAGCAGTCCGGTGGCCACGGCCAGTTCGGCGTGTGCCATCTCCGCCTCGAGCCGCTGCCCCGGGGCGAGGGCTTCGTGTTCAAGGACGAGGTGGTCGGAGGCGCGATCCCCCGCCAGTACATCCCCGCCGTGGAGAAGGGGGTGATCGAGACCTTCGCCGGCGGTGGCACGTACGGCTACCCGGTGGTCGACATCGTGGTCACCGTCGACGACGGCAAGGCGCACTCGGTCGACTCCAACGAGGTCAGCTTCAAGATGGCCGCCGCCCTGGCCGTCAAGGCGGCCATGGCCGAGGCGGGTCCGGTCGTGCTGGAGCCGATCTCGCGCCTGGAGGTCACCATCCCGGCCGAGTGCCAGGGTGACGTGCTGGGCGACCTCCACTCGCGCCGGGCCCGCATCATCGGGACCGACCCATCGGAGAACGAGGGGTACCAGACCGTCACGGCGACGGCGCCCACCGCCGAACTGACCCGCTACGCGGTCGACCTGCGCGCGCTGACCGGCGGGCGAGGATCGTTCACTGCGAGCTACGACCATTACGACGCCGTCCCCGATCACCTGATGGCGTCGATTCCCCGCCTCGAGCACTGACCGCGCCGCAGACCGTCAGAACATGTGCTCGAAACGCACCGGGATCTTGGTCAGGATCAAGGTCCCGAGGAGGTGGTTGGCCGGCGTCGTCACCACGGCGACCGCGACCGTGCCCACCTGGCGCCCGAACGGCTTGGACACGCTCGACGCGTCGAAGTGGCCGGTGTAGGCCGCCAGGCACACGCTCTGGCCCCTGGGCACGTCATTGGTGAGGTGCCCGTAGAGACGGGGGGCAACGCTGTGGAGGCCGCCGAGGGTGAACTTCCGCACGCCGGCCAGATGTGCGTGGCTGCCCACCGACTTGGCGGCCGTGGGCAGCGCGAGGTAGCACGACTCGTCGGATGTCCCGAGGCCGTTGCGGGCCGCCGAGCACGCGCTCAGGAGCGAGGCCACCACGACCATGACCGTCGCGCTCGCGCCCAGCCGGTGCGCTCGGCCGCGCCTCACTCGGGCGCCACCGCCGGCGGCGCCGTGTAGGCGTCGGGACCCGCCTCGACTTCGCTCGCCATGGCCTGGCGGGACCAGCGCCCCCGGCGCACCTGCAGGGCGAGCTGCCCGATCAGGAGCCAGCCGATCACGAGGATCATCCAGAAGCTGATGATGCGGTACAGCAGCACCGCGTACGCCGTGCTGGTCTCCGCTCCCCCGAAGGCCACCAGGGCGACCGTGATGCTTCCCTCGACCACGCCGAGGCCACCCGGCGTGATGGGCAGCGTGGCGGCCAGTTGGCCGGCGCCATAGGCGAGGAGCAGCCCCTTCCAGGGGATCGGCGCGTCGATGGCCCGGAACATCATGGCGAAGCAGGCGCAGTCGAGCAGCCAGTTCGCGGTGCCCCAGGCCACGATGCGGCCGATCTGGGTCCAGTTCAGCCGCACCGCGGTCATCCAGGCCATGATCCGCGCGATCTGGTCCGCCGAGTCGCCGCGCGGCCGGTGCGTCGAGCGCGACCGAGAGACGCAGGACACCCGTCACCGCCGCGTGCAGCGGGCGCTCGTAGACGAAGAGGGACCCGATGCCGAGCATGATCACGAAGGTTCCGATCAGCACCGGCACCAGGTCGAGCGAGGCGCCCTCGTCGGCTGCGACGCCGAGGCCCACGATGGCGACCAGCGACAGGCTCACCGAGGCCGCCACCAGCGTCCCGGCCATGGCCCAGACGGCGAGGGTGTTGTCGGCGCCGAAACGGCGGAACCAACGGAAGCCGTACACCGAGGCGACGGCGTTGCCGATGGGGAGCGAGTTCGTGATCGCCTGCGATGCGAAGGACAGCTTGAACAGCGGCGACAGCGGGGGCTGCAGGTGCCCGGCCATGAGCAGGTCGTACTGCATCAACGTGAAGCACACGTAGGAGCCGATCTCGGCGATCACCGCCGGCACGACCCACCACCAGTCGAACGTCTTGAAGATGGTGCCCAATCCCGAGAGCTCGGGGCCCTTGGCGGAGAGCACCCACACGGCGACGGCCACGAGGCCGAAGCCCACGATGACCCGGATCGCCGGCCAGGCCTTCCGCAGCGCCGGGCCTACGCTCCGCCGGCCACCGCCGCGTTCGGGCTCGTGGGGCGGAGGGCCCGACGCCGCGGCGGATCCGGGGCGCGTCCCGAGGGCGCCGGCGGCACCCCCCGGCCCATCGGGCGACGTCCTATCGGGTCCAGGCGTCGGTGAGCTTCTTCCAGGAGAGCGCCAGCGTCTCGGGCAGGACGCGCGTCTCGGCAACGGACGTCATGAAATTGGTGTCACCGGACCAGCGCGGCACGACGTGCAGGTGGACGTGTCCGGGCAACCCGGCGCCGGCGGCCCGGCCGAGGTTGCCGCCCACGTTCAGGCCGTCGGGATCGTAGGCCGCCTCGATCGTGGCCACCGCCTGTTGCGTTGCCGCCCACAGCTCGGCGGACTCACCCTCGGAGAGCGCGGCCAGCGAGCCGACGTGGCGCAGGGGCATCACCAGGACGTGCCCGCTGGCGTAGGGGTAGGCGTTCATCACGACGAAGACCTGCTCGCCGCGCCAGACGACCAGGTTGTCCTCGGAGGGCTCGCCGCTCGCGGCCAGACGGCAGAACACGCAGCCGGCGGGGTCGTCGGCCCGCACGCCCGCCCGTTCGCGCTCCGTCGCCGCCACGATGTACTCACGGCGCCACCCGGCCCACAGGTGCTCCAGGCTCACGGTGCCGTCATGCGGGCGCCCGGTCCTCGGGAAGCCCCTTGCGCTCGACCTCGGCGGTGATCTCGGTCACCAGGTCGGCGACGGGCACGCCCTTCTCGGGCTTGGTCTCCCAGCCGCGACGGTTCACGCCCACCGTCCCCGCGGCGACGTCCTCGTCGCCCACGACGAGGACGTAGGGGACCTTGGCCAGCCTGGCCCGCCGGATCAGCGCGCCCATCTTCTCGCCGCTGGCGTCGACGGTCGCCCGCAGTCCGGCCTGCTCGCAGGCGTCCACGACGGACCGTGCCGCGGCGACGTGCGCGTCGGTCACCGGGATGACCCGCACCTGCTCGGGGCACAACCAGGTCGGCAGGGCGCCGGCGTAGTGCTCGATGAGCACGGCCATGAAGCGCTCCACCGAGCCGAACAGCGCACGGTGGATCATGATCGGCCGGTGACGCGCGTTGTCCGCCCCGACGTACTCGAGCCCGAAACGCTGCGGCAGCTGGAAGTCGAGCTGCACCGTCGACATCTGCCAGGTCCGGCCGATGGCGTCGCGCGCCTGCACGGAGATCTTGGGCCCGTAGAAGGCGCCGCCTCCCTCGTCCATGACGAGATCGAGGCCCATCTCGAGCGCCGTCCGGCGGAGCGCCTCGGTGGCCACCTCCCAGTCCTCGTCGGACCCGACACCCTTGCCCGGGGGCTTGGTCGACAGCTCCAGGTAGAACTCGTTGAGCCCGAAGTCGCGCAGGAGGTCGAGGACGAAGTGCAGCGTGCGCACGAGCTCGCCGTCCATCTGCTCAGGCGTGCAGAAGATGTGCGCGTCGTCCTGGGTCATGCCCCGGACCCGGGTCAGGCCCTGCAGCACACCCGACTTCTCGTAGCGGTACACCGAGCCGAACTCGAAGAGCCGCATCGGCAGCTCGCGGTAGGAACGCTGGTGGCTCCGGTACACGAGGATGTGGAACGGGCAGTTCATCGGCTTGAGGTAGTACTGGGTGCCCCCGTCGAGCTCCATGGGCGGGAACATCCCGTCCGCGAACCAGTCCAGGTGGCCCGATTCCTCGAACAGCGCGCTCTTGGTGATGTGGGGCGAGTTGACGAAGTCGTAGCCCGACTCGACATGGCGTTGCCGCGAGTAGTCCTCCATCAGGCGCCTGATGGTGCCCCCCTTGGGGTGGAACACGGCGAGGCCCGAACCGATCTCCTCGGGGAAGCTGTAGAGGTCGAGCTCGGCCCCGAGTTTGCGATGGTCCCGCCGTTCCGCCTCCTCGAGCTGGTGCAAGTGGTCGGCGAGGGCCTTCTCGGACTCCCAGGCCGTCCCGTAGATCCGCTGCAACTGCTCGCGCTTCTCGTCGCCGCGCCAGTAGGCGCCCGCCACCCGCATCAGCTTGAAGTGGCCGAGCCGGCCCGTCGAGGGCACATGGGGGCCCCGGCACAGGTCGATGAAGGCGTCGGAGTTCCGGTAGGTGCTCACCACCGAGCCGGCGGCGTCGACCTCGTCGGCACCGGTCTCGACGGCTTCGATGATCTCCTGCTTGAAGGGCTGGTCCGCGAAGATCTCCAGACCTTCTTCGAGGCTGTGCTCGTGGCGGACGAAGGGCTGGTCCTCCTTGATGATCGCCCGCATCTCGGCGTCGATCCGCTCCAGGTCGTCGTCGCTGAAGTGAGCCCCGCCGGGCAGCTCGAAGTCGTAGTAGAAGCCGTTCTCGATCACCGGTCCGATGGCGTACTTCGACCCCGGCCACAGTCGGCGGACGGCCTGGGCCATGACGTGGGCCGTCGAGTGCCTGAGCACCTCGCGGCCGGCTTCGGTGTCCGCGGTCACGATGGAGACCTGCGCCCCGTCGGGCAGCGGTGATGCCAGGTCGACCTCCCGTCCGTCGACGTTGGCGACGACCGCGGCCTTGGCCAGGCGGCTCCCGATGAAGCGGGCGAGCTCGTCGGCCGTCGTGCCCTCAGCCAGCTCCCGTGTCGAGCCGTCGGGAAGACCAACCGAGATGACGCCTGGCATCGTGCACCCTTTCCTGCTCAGCCTGCGGATCGCTCCTGGTCCGGACAATGAATCACCAGGGTACCGGACCGCCTCTACCAAGCATGACTCTGGGCGCATCCCGTGCCCTCTCGTGGCTCGCAGCGGCGCAACGGACGGTTTGGAAAGCGGCGTGGCATGGTGTCGCGAGTTCGCGCAACACGAGGTGGGGATTCGCCGCAATGTCGGCTGTGGCGTTCACCCTGGGCGTCGCCGGTGCGGCCGGATGGTTCGCCGCGGCCGGGGCGACGGTGGCGGGTGCAGCCACCCGTGCCGCGGGCCTCCTGACGCATACCCACGCGAGGCACGGCTTCTCGCCCCGTGGCGACGGCTTGCGGACCGCCGCTTCGGACATCATCGCGCTGGTGGTCGCGGTCATGGCGGCCTGCGCCATCGTCTTCCTGATCGTCACGTATGTGCGCCGCCGGAGGGTTACCCGATGACGCCGACCCGGACCATGTGGGAAAGTTGGGGCATGGCCGAGGTGCTGTTCATCTGTACGGGCAACCGTTGCCGGTCGCCCTCGGCCGCATTGCTGTTACGCAAGCAGCTGGGTGAGGCGGGCAGGGACGACGTCACGGTGCACTCGGCGGGCACGGTGGGCGCAGATGTCGGCCCTCCTCGTCCCCTGGTGCAGGAAGGCCGCGCCTTCGGCATCGATCTGGGCGCCCACGTGCCTCGCAAAGTCGACTCCGACATGATTCAGACGGCGGATCTCGTGGTGGGCCTCACCCGCGAGCATGTGCGCCAGGCGGTGCTCGATGTCCCGCCCTCGTTCCCGAGGACCTTCACCCTACGGGAGATCGTCCGTCGGGGACTCCACACGGGGCCGCGTGGCGCTGCAGAGGATCTCGGGGCCTGGCTCGCCCGGCTCCATGACGGGAGGCTCCGTGCCGACCTCGTGGGTGCGTCGCCGGACGACGACGTCATGGATCCGTTGGGTGGGAGCCGGGAAGACTACCGCCGGATGCTCACGGAAGTGTCGGCGCTCACCCAGACCCTGCGCGACCTGGCTTGGCCCAACGCGAGGCCGCCCGGCGCCGGGTACCGAGCCGCGAACCCGAACAGACGGCTGCGCCGCAACGGCCTTCACGCCGCCGGGAGAAGATCAGGCTGAGGAAGGGAAGGTCGCGTCCCTGGCCTGACCTTGGACGACCTCAGGCCACATGCAGCGAGACCTGCTGTCTCAGCGTGCTGGCGAATCGCTCTTCGGAGAACCGGGACGCATGTTCTCGGATCTCGTCACTGTCCAACGGATGCTCGCTCAACTTGTCGATCGCAGCCGAAATGGACCGGACATCGAGGTCCTCGAAGAAGTAACCGGACGTGCCCTCCGAGACGGTCTCCAAGTATCCCCCTTTCTTCAGCGCGAGAGTCGGTTTTCCGAAGCTTGCGGCCTCGAGCGGGGTGAGCCCGTAATCCTCGTAGGCGGGGGCGATCAACGCACGAGAGGTCCTGTAGAGCCAGCAAAGCTCGCGATCATTGACGTTGCCCAGGAGCTCGATGTTGGGTGTGGCCATCTGCTGCAAGGTCTTCTTGAGAGGCCCGGTCCCGACGACGACCAGTTCGAGATCAGGGCGTTGGGCGAACACACTGAAAAGTCGATCGAGGTTCTTGTACGGGAGGAGGCGTGAGACCACCAGGAAGAACCCGTCCCTTGCCACGGTGTGGGGCTTCTCCGACGGGCCATCGATCGCGCACCGGGGGGGCGGAGGGATGATGAGCGGTCGTATCCCGTACGCCGACGAGATCTCGTCCGAGACCGCTGAGGAGTTCGTGTAGTACGCGCTCGCGCTGGCCGCCGCCCTGCGATCCCATCGCCGAAGAATCGGCGCCACGGCACGAAAAGACTTTCCGAAGACGAACGAGGGGTGGATCCCGTCCAGTGGTGATGCAGCGTGCCCCCTGCCGTTCCGAGCGTCCTGGCTCTTGCGAAAGTAATCGTCGCTCTTGTAGAGCCAGCGGGCCGGGCAGTGGCAGTAGACGAGCTTTGTCCCTGTGGTGTGGACCCCGTGAGCCCAGCCACTCGAGCTGCAGAGCACGATCTTCTCTTCGATCTCGATCTTGGAGAAGGCATGGGGCAGGAAAGGCAGCGCGAGCCGATGCTTCCGTCTCAAGAGATGTGAGCGATTCAAATAGCTCGGCCGTACGTCAATGTCCCGAAATTCGGGAAACGTGAGATCGGGCTCGTACAAGGACGTGTAGATCGGCGCAGTCGGGAACGCGCGGTGCATCGCCAGCACCACCCTCTCCGCTCCGCCTCGCTGGGTCAGGTAGTCGTGAACGATGGCGACTGCGCCCGGTTGATCGACCGCACAGTTGCCGACCTCGGCCGCCACGACATCCTGTGTCACTGGTCCAGCAGCTTCATTGTGCCAAGCCTCTTCGGGGTAAACGTGCCGGCGCGTGGTGGGCGCGGTTTGGACGCCCTTAGCTTGGAGCGAAAAATCGAGTCAAGCAAATGATTTTCTCGTGAAGGCCCCGGGACAGGCGGCCGGCGGACTCACCAACGAGCGGATGGGGAGGACGCCAAATCTCCTGGTGGACGCCTCCCCAGGGTGCGGCCTGCCCCCGGTGCATCTCCGTTGGCCGATCACCTCAAAGGGGAGGCCCGCCCCGACGGCCGGGCACAAACGGGCCGTTCTCGGCGACGAAGGCTCTTTGGCGTATTCCCGTACACTCTTCGAGCCATGCCCCCGAGCCTGCTCTGCGTTGACGCCTGGGGTCGCGGCATGTCGTCGGGCGAGCCGGCTGAGAAAAGAGCACATAGCTAGGCTGTGCCCGCTTACAGACATCGACGGCAGCACCGGTTCCACACGGTGCGCTTTGGGCCGCGGCACTTCTACCGGCACCACTGCTACGGGAGAAGCACCCTCATCGATCGAGGGCGGCGGTTGCCACACGGCGAAGGAATTGGCTTCTCCTGGCCTGTGGTCTCGTCGTCTTCGTTGTGGTCGTCGGGCTCCTGGGATTGTCGGCCTACCATTCGGCGTTGCGCGCCAAGACATCTCTGGAGGCGGCGCGGACGGTCATCTCCAACGATCTGTCGAACAGACAGGCGTTCCTGTCCTCGGCGGGACGCGCCAAGTTGGCTTCCGACATCAAAACGGTGGAAGCGGATGCCGACAATGCGTCGGCGTCCTCCAGGGATCCTTCGGAATGAGGCTGTTCCGGCACGTCCCCTATCTCAATGATCAACCAAATGGCATCGTGAGCCTGGTTGACGACGTGCGTACGACGGCCGTCACCGGTGCCACCCTGCTCCAACGCGTCGACACATTGGTCGCCCAGAGCACTGGCACCACAGTGTCACTCAGCGCACTGCAGTCGCTGCAAATTTCGGTCGCCGTTGCGACGACGACCATGTCCTCGCTCAATCGCTCCGCCGGCGGTCTCATCGGTCCCATCGGCACGGCTCGGCGGGACTTCGACCAGCAGATAGAGAAGATAACGAACGACCTGAGCCGGGGAGATCGGACGCTCTCCTACGCACTCCCCTTCTTGGGGGCCGACGGAGCTCGCACCTACCTGATCGCCGGTGAGAACAACGCGCAGATGCGTGATCAGGGCGGCGTCGTGTCCCTCGCTCTCATGCATATGCAGGAGGGGACGTTCAGTCTGGACCCCGCGGGATCGGTGGACGACATCGAGCCTTCACGGGCGGTAAACGTCCCGATGGGGACGGGCACCGAAGCGGTCTTCGGTGGATACCAGCCCACTTCGCTCTGGCAGTCGGTCAACGCCACTGCGGATTTTCCGTTGAGCGGGGCGATCATGCAGGCGATGTTCGCTCAGGTCGAAGGGGTGCACGTCGACGGCGTCATTGCGCTCGACGTCCAGGCGCTCGCGAGCTTGCTCACCCTGACGGGTCCCGTCTCAGTGCCAGCTATCGCTGGTCCCGTATCGGCTCAGAACGTCGCCACAGTCATCTTGCACGATCAGTACTTGGGCTACCCGCCGGGATCGGCGCGGGCGCAAAGGCAGGACGACATCGCGCTCGGTGGCCGCCGTCACCGTCGCGCGCATGCAGTTCGAGCACATCGATCTGGCTGCCCTCGGAAATGCCTTGGCGAACGACGTGGAGGGCAGACATCTCATGGTCTGGGACGCGGTTCCCCGCAACGAGTCCAACCTCACGGCGATTGGGGCATCGGGGTCCGTCGACTCCACCACACCCACCCGTACCTTCCACCTGGCGGTCGAGAACTCGACGGCCACCGAGCTGGACTACTACGTCCAGCCCAGCGTGAACGTCCGGGTCGAGGTGACGAGGCATGGCGACGCCCTCGTCAACACGACGGTGACGGTGGACAACACCACGCCGTCGGGACTGGGTCCGACCTTTCAGACCGGCCCGGACGGGATCAACTCCGTCTTTCCCGGCCAGTACGTGGGGCGGGTCGTGCTGTGGGCTCCGCGGGGATCGATCACTCCCCAGAGCACTCCGGAATCCGGTCTGAGGTTGAACCAGACCCAGACCAACGTCTTGCCGCAACAGTCTCAAACCGTGTCGTTTGCCACGATCATCCGCCATGCGGTCGTGAACGGCCATTTCATGCTCAGATTCGTCCCACAGCCCCGGTTCAATCCCATGGGCTTTCGCCTCGACCTCTCAGCACCGGGCTGGCACGTCACCGAGGCGCCGACCGTCAGCCCGGACCTCGCGAAGACCACCGAGTACACCTGGAGCCTGACCGACGAATGAACGTAACGAATTGGGACTGGCACGAAGCAGCGCCTCCCTCGGCCGGCTCAGGCCGCTTCGCCGCTCTTTGAGGCCGTTGGGCTCCTTCGGAAATGGGTATCGCTCTCGTTCGACAATTCCAACCAACTTCCGGCCCCTCACTCGGACGACCGTACGGCTGCCATACAGTTCGATGGAGTGCGCTGAAGGTTTCGCCCGCAATGACCGGCGGCCTCGGCCTCAACCGTGACGGTCACCGAGGATCGCCTCCCAGTCTGGTCCTCGGTTGGTCAAGGCAGATGGGGATCTGTCAGTTGCTGGAGCCATCGTCGTGAGAATGCGGGCGGCGAAACGATTCGGCGATTGATCAAGAGCTACGATTGGGGCGTGGTTCGCCGAGTCCTGAAGACAGCAATGCCGTTTGTGCCTGAGCGTGCCCTTCTCATCGCCAACCGTTACCCGCACATTCGCAATCTCTTGCGCGATGCTCTCACCGAAGCGCCGGGAGCGGGGCTGGCTGAGGGAAAGATCGGCCGAGGACCGGCCCGCGGACGATCGATCCAAGTCGACATGGCGAGCGACGAGCGACGGTTGATCGCCGGCACTTATGAGCCATGGATTCACAGTCTGCTTCCCCAAATCCTTCACGACGGAATGTCGATGTGGGATGTCGGCGCCCACATCGGTTATTACGTCATCACCGCATGCGCGCTGTCCCCGACTGGGCATCATCTCGCGGTCGAGCCAGATCCAACCAACGTGGAACGCCTGCGCCACAATCTCGCGCTCAACGGCCTGACCGTTGAGGTGATAGAGACGGCTGTCTCCGATCGAGCGCACCGTGTACGATTTGACTCGAACAGCGCGCTCGGTCGAATCAGCGAGAGCGGCGATCGGATAGTGTCGGCGGTGCCGCTCGATGGACTCCTCAATGAGCATGCGCCACCGCAATTGGTGATGATGGACATCGAAGGTGCCGAGGGCATCGTCATTGCAGCAGCGACGAGGCTTCTCGACGAAGTTCGACCGATCTGGCTGATTGAGCTTCATGGCGAAGGCGGTAGGGCGGCGTACGAGACCTTGGTCGGTCACGGTTACTCGGTGCGGCAATCGGTGCCAGGGGACGTTGACCAGCTGGCGACATCGCGATACCACGCCCTTTTCACACCCGTCTAGCGTACGGTCGCGCAATGCGACGATCCGCTCTGCCATAGCCACAGTGACAGGCGCGTCGGGGACTCAGTTCATCGGCGTCCAGCGTCGCGGCGATTGGGCGGTAGCTCTGGCCTGAATGGCGTTTCGACGCTGCGGTCGATCACCGCTCGTTTCGGCTTGGTCCTCGGCGGCATCGCAGTCGCGTTTCTTGCTGCGCCGTGCTGGCGCCCGCATGTCTGCCCTGGTGCATCGTCGACCCTGACTTCTCAGTGCAGAGCTATCGCAAGATCTGGCCCGTCAGGCGTCAGCCGCGTGGGGTTGTCGGCTGTCCCCGTTAGCCCTCCGGCGCCGTCTCATACTCCGTTGCGCCGGACGGGCGCTCACCCGAGTCCCGCCTTGTTGATCCAGCATCCGAGGACGGCGAGAGCCCAGACGGCACGCCAATTGACATGACCGGCCGCGAAGCGCCGCCGGAAGGTTTCGAGGCGGTCGGTTCTCAGGCCCAGCCCCTGATATGAGACGGCCGTGAGGGCCTCGGCGGACCAGTCGGTCAACTCCTCGCGGAGCCACCTGTCGAAGGGAAGGGTAAAGGTCGACTTGGGGCGCAGTGCGACCTCTTTGAGTTGCGGGTCCACGGCTTCGGCCACCAGTGGCTTCACCCCACCAGGCGCAGCAGGGTGCGAACGGCGGAGTGCGCTCCCGAATGACACGACGGTCGAGTCCAGCAATGGCACCCGTACCTCGAGGGAATGAGCCATGGACATGGCGTCGGTGTCGCGCAGGAGCTGAAAGGGGAGGTAGTTCGACGCTTCGAGTTCTCCCACGTCGTCGGATTCGACGATACCGAGATCCACCTGCTCCGTTGGACCCCCACGGAGCCACGCGAGCTCTCCTTCCCCGAGCGGGCCGCGGACCGCGGCGTAAGCCGTGCCAGAGCCCCCTTTTGCCACTGCCTCGAGCGCCCTCCTTTGGCGGGAATGGGCAGAGCCAGGGAGTGCTGCGGCGAGAACAGGCAGCCCTTTGCGTAGCTTCGGGGGAGCGTGACGAGCCGCGGCGCCCAACCGGGCCAGGCGAGGTACGTGCCAAAAGGTGGAGTATGAGCCAAAGATCTCGTCGCCTCCGAGCCCCGAGAGCGCCACGGTGATGCCCGCCTCGCGGACGGCTTTGGAGATGATCCAGGAATTGACCCCGTCTACCGAGGGCTGATCGAGGTCGCCGACGATCCGATCGATTGATCCCGTCACTTCGGACCCGGACACTGCCACGGTGTCGTGCGGAAGACCAAGGCGACGAGCCAGGGCTGCGGCGGCGGGGGTCTCGTCCTTGGGACCGGGGAACCCGACGGTGAAGCTCCTCAGACGGCCGCCGGCTCGAGCGGCCAGCGTGGCGACCAGGGCGGAATCGACGCCGGCTGACAGAAACACGCCTACGGGCACGTCCGACACAAGATGCATCGCCACCGCTTCTGCCATAACCTCAGCCACTTCGGGCGCGCCGGTTCCGCGGGACGAGCTTGGTTCAAGCCCGGTCCAGGATTCCACCGTTGTTCGCCCGGCCTGCCAACGAAGGAGGCTCCCGGGCAACAGTTCGAGAATCCCCTCCACGATGGTCCGGGGCCCAGGGACCCAACCCAGGCGCAGGTACCGGGACAGCGAGAGGGAATCAAGACGGTCGCCGGATCGACGTAGGCTCCGCACTTCCGAGGCGAAGGCGACCGCGTCGGCGAGCGGTCGGTAGTACATCGGCTTGATCCCCAAGCCGTCGCGGGCCAACACAAGGGTTCGAGTGCGGTTGTCCCAAACAGCGACCGCGAACATCCCCCGGAGGCGAGAAAAGACTCGCGTGCCCCACTCGTCGAAGCCCTTCAGGACGACCTCCGTGTCGGAGGAGGTCTCGAAACAGTGTCCGGCGGCTGAGAGCTCGCAGCGTAGATCATGGAAGTTGTAGACCTCTCCGTTGTAAGAACACCAGAGGGTTCCGTTCCGGCATGACATCGGCTGGTCCCCGGCTTCCGAAAGATCAAGGATTCGAAGCCTCGTGTGGCCGAGCACAGCTCCGTCGAGAACCTCTATCCCCTCGGCGTCCGGACCGCGGTGGGAAAGGGTGGCGGTGCCGGCGGTGACGAATGAGATGCGTTCCCCTTCCGAGCCGCCCGCCATGCCACATACGCCACACATCTAAGACAGCTCCCGGCCGAGGACACGCCCGTAGAGTTCGAGGACCGCCGCAGCCGAAGCTTCGAGTGTCATGGAGGACGCTCGTTGCCGCGCATTCTGGCCCAACTCCTGGCGGCGGAGCGGGTCCTCGGCCAACAGCCGCAGCGTTGTCGCCAGCTCGTCGGATTGCCCCGGAGTAAAGAGCAGGCCATCCATCCCATCGGTTATGAGCTCGGCGGGTCCTCCCGCTCGGGCTGCAACCACCGGCAAGCCGGCGGCCATTCCCTCCAGCACGACCTGGCCAAAGGGCTCCGGAACGGTCGAGGCGTGTACCAGGACGTCCAACTTCGTGAGCTCCTCCCAGACATCGTCGCTGAAACCGGAAAACCGAACTCCGCTGACAATTCCGAGATCCTCTACGAGCTGGCCGAGCTCCTTCTCATATGACTCCTCCCCGAAGAGCGCCGACCCGACGATGACCGCCTCCACTCCACCGTCTGGGAAGGCCTCGGCGAAGGCTGTGAGGAAGACATGCTGGCCCTTCCAGGGGGCGATCCGCCCGACCATGCCGACACGAAGAGGTCCACAACGGGCCAACCGGTCCGGAGTCGGGCGAGTGCACCAGGAAGCGGGGATCCCCGAGGGAACGACGGCGACGTGCGTTGGCCTACGCGAAACGGTCTCCAGGGTCGAGGTGGAGTTGGTGATCAGCCCGGAGGCAAAGTAACGGATGGTCCCCCTGGCCACCCGAAGGGCAGCCGGCGGGAGGTAGTCGGAGGCCAGGCGGTCACGGAGATGTACCACGAGTGGGACGCCGGCGGCCTTAGCGGCCAGCCCCCCGTACAGGGAAGACTTGAGCGAGTTGGCGTGGACAAGATCGGGCCGCAGCTGCCTCAACCTTCGGGTCAGGGTGGCCACATAGCGTGCCGAGGCCAGAGCCGCTTCGGGTCGTGCGCCCACCTGGTCCCGTCGGAGATCACGGGCGATCGGTGGAAGGGGAAGCACCTCCACCTCTGCTCCAGCCCTCTGAAGCCGTTCCGCGAGTGGGCCATCCTCCCCCAGGATCACGTGGGCGTCGACGTCCAGGTTTTCCACGAGCCGGGCCAAGGCCAGCTCACCGCCCGAGAGGCGGCCCACATGATCGAGGAACACGACCCGTGGGCGCGGGTCCAGAGCCCGGTCGTAGACCGCTTGGTTGGCCCGAGCGCAGGCTGACCAGCTGAACCCCTCGGCGTAGGACCTGCAGGCGTGGCGGTCGGGCAAAGCGCCTCTGGCCGCCGTCGTCAGGCGGTCGGCCAACGCTCCCGCGTTCCTCGATTGCACAATCAACGAAGCGTCCAGACCGGCCACCGCTTCGGGCAGCCCCCCGCAGTCGGTCACCACGACTGGTGTCCCACAGGCCAGGGACTCGAGGGCCACCAGGCCGAATCCCTCGAGCGCGATGCTCGGGACGACGCTCACGTCTGCCGCCTGATAAGCACTGACAAGGTCAACGTCGTCCACCCTGCCCTGAAACCACACCGAGCCGGAGATGTTCATTTCGAGAGCTAGGTCCTGGAGGTCACCCCGAGCCGAACCGTCACCGATGACAAGCAGCGTGGCGCCCGGAACTGCCTCGACTACCTGCCGCCACGCTCCGAGCAGGGTGTCGAGCCCCATTCGCCGAGCGTCCCGATCAAGACGGCGTGCCACCACGGCGACGAAGCCGTCGTCTGAGAGTCCCAGGTGCCGTCGGGTTCGTAATCTGTCCCCTGGGCGGAAGCGTTCCAGGTCGACACCCGGGGGGATCACTTCCACGCGAGACGGATCCACGCGGTAACGCTCTATCAAGATTGCCTTGAAAGCCTCGGAGAGGGTGACGAGTCTGGTAGCGCGTCTGTACAGAGCGGCTTCTATCAAGCGTTTGACCCACAGAATCACGGCGCTCCGCTGGCCCGCGACCCGAGACTCCTCGGCCCACGGCCCATGGAAGTGGACGACCAAGGGTTTCGAACGGAGGCGCGTCGCGAGGACAGGAAGCAGTCCGTAGAGCGCGAAGTGAGAGTCGACTACATCGATACGGTCAGCCAGTCGTGCGGCTGCCCTCCAGTACGACAGAATCCGCAAGGGCACTGGCCAAGACGTCTTGCCCGCCAGAACGTGGCCCGGAGATCTGGTGGAGCCCATGCCCATCCGGATTGTGAAGACAGGCGTGCCTTGGACCTCCAAGGCCGAGGCCAAGTCCTCCAGGTACCTGTTCAAGCCTCCTGGATTCTCATGAGCGAGCGCTTCACCGACCATGAGGACGGTGGGACGTTCAGAAGGAACGACCTCGGACCTCGTCTTGGCTGCGTCCCCTCGCATGATCGTGCCCACGCTAGCCAAACCCGGTTGCGGCACCGCATTGCCATGGCGACACGGGTCATGTGCCCGACCCCGTGGCCTGACCCCTCTGAGATCGGTCCACCCGTGAACGGAGCCGTTGCCCAGATTGCTGGGCGAAGGATGATGTTCACGATGGTCAGACGCAGGCACACGCCCGAGCAGATCGTCCGCAAGCTCAACGAGCGTCCTTGAGGATCTCGTTCACCCGCCCGAGCTCTTTGTGCTCCTTCTCGAGCTCCTTTCGCCGGGCCGCTCGTCGGTCGTCAGCCCGGGACCCGAAGAGTCGATCGCTCGATCACGCACCTCGGGCGGACATGGGGGCTGTCTCACGGGCACGGGGTGTTGACAGATGGCCGAGCGAGTTGACATGGCCGGGCGAGGTCCGAAACTGTTACGACCCTAGGTGTCTGACCGCGGCTAGGGACCGATGCCGATGATGCGCGTGTACCAGTCGTCCTCAATCCAGAAGCGGCCACCCTTGGCCACAATGTCGTTCTGACCGTCCAGGTCGCCCTCAACTACGTAGGCACCCGGAAGTGGCGGGTTGAGCGTCTTGACGAGTGCTCCGCTCGATGTGCTGTACTCTCGAACCTCTCCTGAAGGGTATAGAACTCCTGGCATGGTTTCCGGGCCATACAGCATTGCTACCCCGACCACACCAGCCCAGGTGTTCACGGCGAACGAGAAAGGCTCGGAAAACTCGTTCGTGTCGTCGCTCGGAAGCGTATAGATCGGATCCGTCGTCCACGCAGCGGCAGGCCATGCGGAAGTGGTGGGCAGGGAGTTGAACTTGATGAGGGTCATGCCGATGGATTCCCAGTTGCCCCATACCGAGCTGCTGTCTGTGTCGCTCGCAGAGAAGCCCGAGACGTAGATGGAATTGCCCTCGACGTCGACCCTGCGCACGTCTACGAGACCAGGTGGTAGGCCGTGGTTGACGCCGCTGCCGTACTCCGGTGCGCCATTCGAGGCGTAGCGCGTGAGCGGATATTCAACGACGTTGTCGCCACCCTGAGGGCCCTTTGTGACGCCCCAAATATTCCCGGTTCCGACATCCACGAAAAGGCCCGTGTAGCCGTCTGGGTTGGGCAAGGTGTAAACGGGAGCCATGATTTCGGAATTCGGCTCTTGCTCGTAGACAACGAGCGTGGTCAAGGAAATGGTCGCCTCGTAAACGTGCCCATCTGCCTCCCACTCGTACGTGGCAGCACCATATTGGGGCAAGGTGCTCCCACCTCCGATTTGGGGTGTGTTTGAGACACGCGGATCCGATGGGTTGGCCCACGGGTCGACAGTAAAATCGTTAGGCCGGTAGTTGCCCGACGAATCACGTAGGAACTCGAAGTCTCGGTCATAGAACCTAGAGCCGTCATTGCTGGGCTCACCGTTGCCCCCAAAAGTGTTCGCGTTCACGTCACGCCAGACGACCGTCGTGCCGCTCGACCGGTACTCGGTGATGATGGCGCATGGTCCACTGGTGATCCCGGTCACGGACTGCGCAACGCCAGGGAAACAGTTCTCAGCCGTGTAGATGTTCCCCGAACCATCAATCGCAGCCGAGCGAGGCCCCACGAAGCGGTCGGGACCGATGAGGCCAGGGTCAGAACCCTGGAGGTAACCACCTGTGACGCCAACCTGACCAGTTTGGATTCCGGAGTAGTTGAACCACTTGTAGTCCTGGTCCACTCCGTTGTCGGGCACGAGCAGTTCGTCACTGGACGGGCTCGCGGCAACGCCTTGGGCAATAACGGAGGCCGGAAGGGTCAAGGAGGTCACCAGGCTGCCCGTGTCCGTGAAGCGCTCCAGTCCGTCCGCGCTGCCCGCGGGGTTCTCCACAAGGGCCCAGATGTCGCCCTCCCGATCACAAGTGAGCACGCTGGCCCCTGGGGCGCTCCAGGTCTCTGTGACGCCTGAGAGCGACGTAGGGACCTCTTTGATTTCGGTCGTGGATGGAGACAAGCCGACACCAGCCAATGCCCCGTTGGAGTCAGTGACGAACAGGTTGCCGTCGCAGAACGTTTCGCCCAGCAGCGGATTGCCCGCCGGCATCCACAACAAGCGGACCAACTCCAGTGTTACTCCCATAATCAGGGGAGCCCTCATTGCCTGGATCGAGCCAGTTCGCGCGACTAAGGCGGGTCATGTCACCATCGCCGGATGCCGCGTAGATGTACGAGGAGTCCATCGCCAAGCCGTACACACCGTTGCCATTCGCACTCGGAGGCCCATTGTTTCCCGTCGCCTCACCCTCTGGGTACCCGGTCCCTGGGGCATAGGTGTTGATGGCGTGGGAGTTCTCTTCCCAGGCCGCGGAAGATAGGGCGACGCCGTCGGAGGATACGGCCAGCTCCGCCACGGTCTCTGGCACACCTCCAAACTCGTTGGCTACTGGGTTGGCGTTCGGCGGAACATGAGCCGACGGCGCCACAGGTGTTGCCCACGGTGGTAATGGCTGGCGATGGCCCCGTCGTCGGTGTAGCCGGAGTCGGGGTTTCGGTCGGCGTGACAGGGTTTGTCGGTGGTGGTGGCGCGGGTGTTGGAGAAGCAACAGTTGGCGCCGCACCGACGATCGGAAGGTTGGGCACAATGCCGAGGGCAGGCAAAGAGCCGTAAGAAGCAGCGCCGCCCAGGCCGAAGATTGCGCCGTTGGATCCGACGATCCAGTAGCTAGCATTGTCCCCGGTCGGCACGATCGACACCAGGCTGGTCGGGTTGAACGGCGAGTTGCCGAACCAGTGGGCGTCGCCGAGCGCGTACACTTGACCGAAGTTGTTCATGGCCCAATAACCCTGTCCATCCGATGTCGAGGCGATGGACACATAACGGGTCACTCCACTGGCCGCTGGAAGCGGTGGCAGGTTCGGGGCGTCACCAAACCCGGTCACCTGACCATTGGCTTGGAGAACCCAGTAGCCAGTGTTGCTTGGGGTGGCGGCTATCCCTGCCACGTCATCGACGTTGACCCCGAGGCCGGGTAGCGAGCCCTCGTACGCCGTGTCTCCAAAGGAAAAGACGCCGCCGTCACCACCGACGAGGAAATACCCTTTGTCATCGGAGGACGGCACGATTCCCACGACATCGTTCACGTGGATACCGAGCCCCGGCAACGAACCTTCGTACGCGGTGTCTCCGAAGGAGAAGACACCACCATCGGAGCCGACCAGGTAATACCCGCCGTAGTTGGCGGCCGGTGCAATCCCCACGATGTTGTCGACATGGATGCCGAGACCCGGCAACGAGCCATAGAAGCCACCGTGAAAGACGAAGACGCCCCCATCGGAGCCCACAAGGTCATAACCGGTCGCCTGAGTGGTGCTGTGAGGAGTGGTGCTGTGAGGAGCAACTACTCCCTCCGCAGGCAACGTCGGCGGAGCACTCTTCGCGCTGAGCACGAGGAGGAGCGCGACAAGGCATATTGCTGCCAGGACTACGGGGATGTGTCGCAGTCGCCGCAGAGGGCTTGACATGGTGATCTCCTCAATCGCCGGCGGACCCCTTCTGAGTTGCGCAGGGTCCGTTCCACTGACTGGGTCGAAGCCGTCGTGGCGCCACGAGAAGCATCGGTCTCGTAGGGCGGAAATTTGAGTCTTTCGTCTCTGACCAGGGTCAGAGCATGAAGTGGATCCTTCTCGAAAGGGCTCCCATGGTTGATTCGCACCTTCTCGCGGTCCCGGAAATCCTCGCCACGATCCCGTTCGGCGACCCGCTGAACCTTCGTGGCGACCGAGTTGCAGTCCGATCGTGCACGTCGATGTCAAGACAATGGGCCGGATTCCGCCCTGGAGAGGTTGTCCCGGAGCTTGTGGGAAATGAGGTGGCGGTCCCCCGCCCGATGCCTTCCGGCTGGTAGGTGTTCAGGCGTCGAAACCAAACCACCACCACAAGAAGGGGACCACCACCAATGAAGAAGAAGCTACCTGTTGTGAGCATCGCGGAGCGGGACGAGGCGGCACGCCTCGCTGAGCTGCCCGCCGAGGCGACCGTCGCCCTCCAAGACCTGGCCGGCGCCATCAAGGACGGCCTCATGGCCTTCTGCTGCTCGGCCGGTCTGGCCGTGGTCAGCGAGATCATGGCCGCCGAGATGACCGAGAAGGCCGGGCCCAAGGGACGCCACGATCCCGAGCGCACGGCCACGAGGAACGGCTCGGCACCGGGCTCGGTCGTGCTCGGCGGGCGCACCGTGCCCGTCTCTCGTCCCCGGGCGACGAAGACGGAGGGGGGCGAGGTGCACCTCGACTCCTACACCGCCTTCAACGATCGGGACCTGCTCAGCCAGGTCGCCGTCGAGCGCATGCTGGCCGGCGTGGCGACGCGGCGCCACGCCCTGGTGGCCGAGCCCATCGGAGAAGAGCTCGAAGAGGCGGCTCGAGGCGGCTCCCGCTCGGCCATTTCGTGGCGCTTCGTCGCCGCGACCACCGAGAAGCTGGCTGAGCTACTGGCGAGCGACCTCTCGGTCCACGACGCGGCGGTCCTCATGATCGACGGCATCATGTTCCACGAGTGCTGCTGCGTGGTCGCCCTGCTCATCACCGCAGATGGGACCAAGATCCCCGTCGGGGTGTGGGAGGGCGACACCGAGAACACCACGGTGGTCAAGCACCTGCTGGCCGACCTGGTCGAGAGGGGACTGCACTATGAGGCGGGTCTCCTGCTCGTCATCGACGGGGGCAAGGCGCTGGCCGCGGGCATCAAGCGCGTCTTCGGCAAGCATGCCGTCGTGCAACGTTGCACCTTGCACAAACGTCGCGATGTTGGTGACTACCTCGCCCCCGAGCTGGCCCGGCGCATCGACCGCCAGCTCAAGGCGGCCTTCAACGACACCGATGCTGCCCGCGGGCTGAAGGTCGCCAAGGGCCTCGCGGCCCAGCTCGAGCGCGAGCATCCGAGTGCCGCGGCGTCGCTCCGCGAAGGCCTCGACGACATGTTCAGTGTCCGCCGGCTCGGGGCATCGGACCGCTTGGCGCGCTCGCTCTCGTGCACCAACGCCGTCGAGTCGATGATCTCGACCGTCCGTCTCGTGAGCTCGGGCGTCAAGCGCTGGCGCGACCCGGCCATGGTGCGGCGCTGGGTGGGCACCGGGATGATCGAAGCACAGCGATCCTTTCGCCGCATCAAGGGGTGTCGCGACATGAAGCCACTAGTCGACGCGGTCCGACGCGAAGTCGCACGGCGTCTCGCCGAAGAGAAAGGAGGCGTTGTCACACCAGCCAAGTACGATCAGGCTGCCGCCTGAACAGCTGTGGGATCGTCACCGAAATCCCACACGAGTCGGGACATCCTCGCCCTGGAGGTGGCCACAAGATGCGAGGACGCGTTAACGGCACGCCCAGGCAAAGAACGGGAGCGGCGGCGTGGGCTATGCCTACATCCACTCGGCAATCGACGCCCACAGCCGGCTCGCCTACTCCGAGGTTCACTCCGATGAGCAGTCGGTCACCAACCTGGCGTTTGGCGCCGAGCCAAGGGCCTTCTTCGCAAGCTGTGCGCAACGATCGAACGGGTGCTCAGCGTCAACGGCAGTGGGGCTGCTCCGGTTTGACGGACTTCCACCAAAGGCCGCGCAGCGCCGGAGAGGATGCCCATCATGGAACCATGGAGCGGAACAAGCGCCGCGACCGCCGGTCGTTCAGTCCCGAGTTCAAGGCCGAGATCGTGGAGCGCTGCCGTGTCGGCGACCGCTCCATTGCCGAGGTGGCCAAGGACTTCGACCTGACGGTGTCGGCGGTGCGTCGGTGGGTGGTTCAGGCCGAGATCGACGCCGGTGAGCGGCCCGGGCTGACGAGTGACGAGCGGGCCGAGCTCGCCCAGCTGCGCCGGGAGAACCGCCAGCTGCGCGAGGACGTCGGCATCTTGAAGCGGGCGACGGCTTTCTTCGCGAAGGAGACCCGGTGAAGATGGACCCCTTCATCGAGGCGGAGGAAGCTGCAGCTCACAGCGTCAATCGCTGCTGTGAGCTGTTCGAGGTCTCCCGTGCCGCCTACTACGAGCGCCAGAAGGCCGTCCCCTCTGCCCGCGAGATCAGCGACGTCGAGCTGACGGCGAAGATCACCGCCATCCACAAGGAGTCGGGCGGCACCGATGGCTCGCCCCGGGTGCACCACGAGCTGGTCAACCGCGGCACCGCCTGTGGGAGGCGACGTGTGCGCCGGCTGATGCGCCGGGCCGGCCTCGAGGGGCGCTGCAAGAAGCGCTGGCGCAAGACGACGCTCCCCGACCCCGCCGCCGAGATCGCCAAGGATCTCATCCAGCGGCACTTCGGGCCCTGTGAGGAACTCGATCGCCGCTATGTGGGCGACATCACCTTCATCGCCACGTGGGAGGGCTGGGCCTATCTGGCCACTGTCATCGACCTGGCATCGCGCCGCATCGTGGGCTGGTCGCTCCAGGACCACATGCGCACCGAGCTGGTCGAAGAGGCGCTCGACCGCGCCTTCGCCACCCGCCGCCCAACGAGTGGGCTCATCTTTCATTCCGACAGGGGCTGAATACACGAGCGGGGACTACGCCGCGTTGGCCCGGGCCAACGGCGTCGTCCTCTCGGTCGGACGAACAGGCGATTGCTGGGACAACGCGGTAGCCGAGTCCTTCTTCGCCACCATCAAGCGCGAGCTGATCGACACCCGGGCCTGGCCAACGCGAGCGGGACTGCGTGCCGCCGTCTTCGACTACATCGAGGGCTGGTACAACACCCGTCGGCTGCACAGCTCGCTCGGCTATCGAATGCCAACTGGCGCAGGACGCGGTTCTCCATGTAGTCCAAAGGGAGACGAGCGAGTCGTCTAAGAGTCAATCCTCGGTGCTAACCGATTCTCAACGGTCACCACGCCGGCTTCCCCCCGCAGTATCCCCACCGTCGCCGCCCCCAGCTCCAGTGCCAGTCGCCTCCGCGGATCCCGGCGTCCCCGCCGCGATAGGCCCAGCCTCCCGTCGCTCCAACGACCATGCCACCGGCCTGAGTCCCCGCCGCCTCTCGGCACCTCCGGAGGTGGTCGACGATTCCACACCCCACCACAACTGGAACATGCGCAGCCCATCGATCGGCCAGAGTTGCCAGTACCGGTCGATCCGCCGCCGAATGGCCCGGCTCGATCATCATCGGGGGCAGAGGTTCCGGGCAGCGATGTTGTCAGGATTTGGTTGGCCGCCCCATCGCCAGGGACACCGTTGTCGGGCCACTACTGCGCACCGAACCTCACCGCGCTCGATAGAGCTCGTGCGATGAAAAGAGCTAACTCGCACGTTCTCCCTCGCTCCGTCCCGTATGAAACGATCGAGAGCAAATGTTCTTGTTAGTAATTCATCCGAACCGCCCAATAGCGTTGCGAGATATGGCGTTACGACGTATCAGAGCCCGCAGAGCAGGTACCAGTCATGTAATCTGGAAAACCTTTGGGATGATCTGAGGTTACACAGAGATGCGAATCGCGATTGTGGCGCCAGCAGTAACCGACCTCGGAATACCCGGCCTGACTGAGGTCCGTGGCGGTGGTGAACGCTATCCGAGTGCGCTCGCAGTCGCATTGGCGAAATCGGGACGAAACGTTGATCTGGTGACGTTTGGACGGGAACGTATGGAACTCCGCCATCATTCTGGCCTCGGAATTCGCGTTATCCGACCGTGGTCATGGCGGGGCGACCTATACGATCCCGTAAACCCAGTGCTCCTCCGATTGGCGTCCCGATACGACGTCATTCATGCACACATAATCAACAAAGCGGCCGTATTGCTGGCGTTGGGAGCTTCTGTACACCGAACAAAAGTTGTTCTAACACCGCATGGTGGTGGGGCGCGAGCCGGTATCAGACGTGGACTGTGGAAACTGTTCGATGGCTCCCTCTTCGTTTCCCAATTTGGTCGGATGTGTGAATCAGAACTCGCGAGGCTACCTTCGGACATCATTTACGGAGGAGCTGATGCGTTGTGTCCTAATCACCGGGAAGGAACTAGCGATCATAGGGGCCGGTTTCTTTTCGTGGGCCGGCTGACACCTCATAAAGGCGTTGACGTCCTAATTCGAGCCTTGCCACCCGGTGCGGGTCTGTCAGTGGTCGGCCCAATACACGAGAAGGACTATTTCGAACATCTGTGTGCTTTGGCTGTCGGTAAAGATGTTGAATTTCAAGTCAATCTCAACGACGATGAGCTCTGCGGCCTCTACGGAAGCGCACGAGCTCTGATCCTGCCCAGCGTCGAACTCGATTGGCGGGGACGACAGCATCATGCTCCGGAACTTCTGGGTTTAGTCGTTCTCGAAGCGATGTATTGCGGAGCGCCCGTAGTGGTCTCCAACGTCGGAGGGGTTCCCGAGGTCGTAGATGATGGCAGGACGGGATTCGTGGTAGAGCCCGGAAATATTGAATCGCTTCGCAAGGTACTAGGTGAACTGGCTTGTGACGATGACCTCGTTCGCACGATGGGAGAAGCAGCACGTAACGAGGCGGATCGGCGCTTTACCTGGAGCGAAGTCGCCGCGCATGCTTACAAATTCTACGAACGACTTTGCGAGACATAGTGGCCTGATCCCCCAAGATCGGTCCGCTGGCACAAGAATCGAGATCCGGTTGGTCGAGAAACGTGCGATCTTGAGTCGCCGCGCCTCAGTGTCGCGCCCAGCTGCTGGCCGTCGTCGCTGACAACGGGCACAACGGGCGAAGTAGGCCAGAAACTTCTATTCGGAGAATCTCGGTCAGGTCACTGCCTCGGCTTCTGGGCCTGCTTATCAGCGAGGAGGCTGCGATACAACGCGACACGCCCGTCTGCGATCGCGTCATAAGAATAACCCTGCGCCAACGTGTGGGCACGCCTGCGCATCTGCTGGCGCTCTTCCCGATGCTCTAAGAGATAGGTAACGGCATCGACTGCGGCTCCGACATCGCCGACAGGAACCAGGATGCCCGCGGCCTTGCCATTGAGGATGTCCCTCGGTCCGGGGATGTCGCTTGCGACGGGGATCAACCCGCATGCCATGCCCTCGATTACAACGATTCCAAATCCTTCCATGCGGGAAAGGAAGAGGAGAATTTCGTGCTTGTGAAGCAGGGAAGGCAGCTCGACGAGCTCATATCGGGGGAGAACCCTGACTCGATCGCGGACAGCGGGATCCAGAGCGCGGGCAACCTCCTTCGGGTCGGCTCCCAGCCAACTCGCCTCAGCGCGGGGCATCCGCTTCAACACCTCGGACAGAACCGTGGCAGCGGTCTCAGCTCCCTTTCGCCATGCAAACCCCCCGAGGATCGCTATTCGAGGAACGGCGTCCGCGTCGCCAAGGGGAAGACCAACAAGCTCGGGAGCCACGCCATTCGGTGCGACCGCTGAACGATCAGGCCGCACACGAAGGTTGTCAATGGCCCATTGCCGTTCAGGTGAGTTGTTGAATACGGAGAAGTCAGCGATCCGCAGCGACCGTGCCACCTGGGACAGTTGAATACCGCCGTGGTAGATGAAGTACCGACGGCGCAAGGTCACTTCACCGCGCTTGGCGGCGCTCATCAGCTCCAGGTGGGCGAGGTGATCGAGCCCATGGCTCCGAGTTACTACGATTGCCCGTGCCTTTGTGATCGCGGCCCGGGGCAGCAGCGAAAGGTCACCAGTCGAGGCATCGACAACATCCACCAGACCTCGGCTCAGCAAGCGTCTGACGTGAGCAGCGGCATACACGGGAAAGGTGAGTTGGTTTAGACGCGGTCCCAGATCGATGGGGAGATTGTCGAAGCCGACCACGGATACTTGGTGGCCTTGTCTGCGAAGAGCATTCCCCAACTGGAGAGTCGATCCCGGCGCTCCGGTGTTGAGGTCGAGATCGTGGTGGATGGTCAAGAGGATTCGTAAGGGAGCGAAGTCGTGACTACTCACGGAACGCCATTCCGATCGTGTGCCGGATAACAGGTCATAGCCGATGCCCTCAAGACTGCCTCCTAGCCCGACCGGCCTCATCCCCCTCGTCGGCAAATGCTGTGCGTTTGTCGGACGAGAGGTTGCCCCACCAGTTCTTCAGACAGCCTGCATCCTCGACAGGAGCAAAGGAGTCGAACTCGGGCCACGCTAACTTCGGAACACTGTCCCCTTCTCGACGGTCAGAGAGCCCCTTCAGCATTGGGACAGCAGGTCTTCTGCATGGGCCTTCCTTCCACCGACTCAGCTGTTGGAAACATTGTGAATTCGCGCTACTAGGCGAATACACATCGCTTTCCCATCGAACGAACAAATCTGCCCGCCCCCACGAAAAGGCGACGGTCTCGGACGATTCTGCGGACGACACCAAGATGGATGGACGGATCGGATCGGCCGTCGTGCCGAATGCCACTCGCATGGCACTCACGAAACGGGCTCTCCGGATCTGAGCGGCGCATCGGCAGGTCGTCGCTGAGCTCCGCCGTGACTGGCACACGGTCAACGACACGGTCCTCCGTTACAGCGAGGCGCTCGTCGACGTGACCGGACACTTCGAGAACGTGTATGCACTCGGACTCGACGAGTTGTCTTCGTGCGCCGAGGCGCCAATCACTGGGGCGAGTTCGCAAGCTCGATCGCGAACGTCGAAGCGGGCCAACTCTTCGACGTCGTCGCTGGTCGAAGTGCCAGAGGCCAGGTGCCGTGGCTCAATGACCAGGGTCTGGACTTCTGTGCTCGGATCGACTGGGCGACCACGGACCTGTCGGGCCCCTACCGAGCCGTCTTCGGCGCCATGGTGCCCGGGATCACCCAGGTGGCCGATCCGTTCCATGTCGTCCGCCACGCCAACGCCAAGCTAGACGAGTGCCGCCGGCACGTCCAGAAACGAGACCCTCGGACTCCGCAGCCGCTAGGGAGATCCGAGCTCTAGCGGATCCGGCGCCTGCTCACGATGGCCGACGAACGCGGCGTCAAAGACTCCGGCGCGAGGTTCCTGGGCCTGCGAGCCGGAAATTCTGAAGGCGGCACGCTTGACGCGCTTGATCAGATCGTCGGCGCCCTCGGTGGGTCCGTTCGAGGTCACGATCGCCCATCTCGGTGACGAGGCGCTCGATCCACTCGCGTGTGGTGGCCTCGTCGCCGTGTGCGTAGAGCTCCGGATGGCCTCTTTGGCATGCCAGGTGGTGGCCACCTCTCTGCGTGGATAATTCCCGCGAACACGCGCTGCTCTACGCCGGCAAGCCCACGGTGAACCTATTCGAGACCATCACATCCCGCTGAAATCTGAAGCGCCACTAAACTCCCGCTTCACAGACTTGTCCTACCAGTTACTCGATGCTGTGCTGAAGTCTGCACAAGCCCTTTGCATGAGACGCAAGATATCGATCGCTCGACTGAAGAGGTTTCCTCAAGAATGTCACACCTGCGAGTAGCTGGCCGGTGAAACACAGACCGAAAGTAAAGAAAACCACAAAGCAGAGAAGTGTACTTGCAATACTCACCTCGTTGAGATCCCTGGGCCTCAGGTCGCTAAATCGTAACCTTATATGGATTGCAAGCTGCTCTCTTGTGGGAGGATTGTCACAGGCAGCACTCCTGGTCATAATCACTGAACTGGCGGCAAGCCACGCAGAAGGCAATGACAATCTAAAGCTTCATGGATTATCGATATCATTACACGATTCAATATTGGTTTGTATCGGACTCCTAATCCTCTTCTTTATTTTTAGCATCACTTCGGCTTTCGTCACTAGCTCAATGTCAAGCTCGGCGGTGGAGGCAGGTCGAGACAAGGTCATGGATTCGTATTTCAAGGCCAGTTGGGACATTCAATCGGCCGAACGGCTTGGTCACGTCCAACAGCTCCTAACGGTCAACTGCGACTATATAGGCCATGTTAACACAATCTATCTCCACTGATGCTGCAAGGCTTTTTTGGAGCGTTGGCGCTTCTGTTGGCCGCCTTTATAGTAAATCCTATTACAGCGAGCGTGGTAATTGTAGCCGGTGTCGTGTTATCAACGGTCATGCGCCCCATCCTCAGATTGACCCGAAAGGCCTCCGTTCGGCTTTCAAATGACAGCCAAAGGATTGCGACCCTAGCTACTGAATATACGCGCCTAGCTCGTGAGTTTCGTTTGTTCGGCGTGGAACAAGAGGCGACAGATCGTCTGCACCAACGAAATCACGAGGCTGCCATAAGCTATGCGAAAAGCCGCCTCTTGGGGCAATCTAATTCCGTAGTCTACCAAACACTCGCGCTGGGGTTCATCATTGTTGGTCTCGCACTACTGCTGAGCTCACTCGGGAAAAAATCTAGGCGCAACCGGGGCCATTCTGGTGCTCACCTTGCGATCACTGGTATATGGCTCCGCGATCCAATCTAGTAGTCAACAGATTCGGTCGTATGAACCATTTTTGGATGAAGTCCAAACAGAAGTTCAGGCACTATCAGGCAAGTTCACCGGAATTAAATGGAAATCGAGTTCCTGAAGATTTTGATATTAAGTTCGATGGGGTTTCGTTTGCATATGATTCGGGACCTGAGGCTCTTAAAGAACGTGTCATTCTACATTCCTAGCGGTAAGATTCTTGGAGTTGTGGGAAGGTCTGGAAGCGGAAAATCGACATTGAGTCAATTGGTCCTAGGAATGCGAATGCCCTCACATGGACATGCGTTCGTGGGAGATGTACCAGCCTCATCTATCAGGAAGGGAAACGGGACAAGCCCGATTGCGCTGGTAGCCCAGGAATCGATCTTGTTGCAAGGTTCGATCGCATCGAACATTTCATTTTTCCGGAATGTTTCCCAAGAGCAGATTGAGATTGCATCGCGTGCCGCCCATCTTCATGAGGACGTTGTAGGGATGCCACGATCGTATGAGACGCCAGTGGGGGAAGGCGGTGGCTCACTTTCGGGAGGACAACGACAACGATTGGCCATTGCTCGGGCGCTTGTTGGGTCGCCTCGGGTACTTGTCTTGGATGAGCCCACGAGCGCACTCGATGGGCGATCAGAGAGCTTGGTGCGGCGCACATTATCGGAGTTACGTGATCATGTGACAGTTATCGTGATCTCCCATCGGCTGGCGACAGTAGAGGACTGCGATCTTCTGCTCGTGCTCGAATGGTGGGCGCCTAGCGGATTTTGGGCCACGCGATGAGGTGACGGGCAGAGCTGCATTTCGACACGTTGCTGAAGCAACAGTCATACAGTCGGAGAATTCCCGATAGTCATCGTGTCCGATGATTCTCGGAACGGCATTTGCGTCTGTTCATGGCCCGGGCCATCTGGTACGTCCCACAGCTGGACACCGCCGCCATCGTGTTCTCCACCCGGTCCGGCGCGCCTACAACTAGCAATGGCTCATCGAGTTTCATCCTCGACCTGGTGCGGCTCCAGCCGGCAATCAGTTCCGTCGCCGACGTCGGCATCCTGGCCCACCTGCCTGCGCTGCTCACCGATGGGGCACGTGGCCGAGCTCGTCCACACCGGCAAAGAGGTACAGGCGCACCGAGCCGCCGGGATCGGGCTTGTGAGGCCACGTCTGCGACAATGCCGAGGCGGCGCTCTCTCAGGTGCATCGTGCCCAAGTCGAGCCGCTAGCGCGCGACCCTCGCTGGAGTATTGTCGTGCCAGATCAAGGCTGCCACCACGACGGCATGCGACCCTGAGGAACGCCCAACGTGCTGACTGACATCGCCGCTGCCGATCCCCGTGAGCTGCGGGCACAGGTCTGCGTCGTCGGAGGGGGGGCTGCGGGGATCACCGTGGCGACCGAGCTCGCCCGCAATGGCGTCTCTGTCATCGTCCTCGAAGGGGGCGGGCGGCGATTCGAGGAACGCTCGCAGGAGCTGTTCCGCTCAGAGGTGGTCGGCCTCGCCCACACCGGGATCCACACCCTCCGGTTCCGGACCCTCGGAGGCGCCACGACCCGCTGGGCGGGACAGGCGCTGCCCCTCCAGGACATCGACTTCACCGCCAGGTCGTGGGTGCCCGAGAGCGGCTGGCCGCTCACACCCGCCGAGCTGCAGCCGTACCTGAAGCGGGCCGAGGCCATCCTGGCGATCGAGACGTTCGGCGACCCGGGAGAGCCCCGGTGGCCGAGCGTCCTCCCCGCCGGCCCGGCCTTCGACGAGCGGCTCCTCTTCACGGTGTACTCGCAGTTCAGCCCGAGCCCGAACTTCGCCGAGGTCTGCGCGACGACACGCTCGAGACCCTGAGCAAGATCCATGTCGTGCTCCACGCCAACGTTACCGAGATCGTCGCCGGCCCGCAGGGCGACGCCATCGACTGCGTCACGGCGAGGGACATCGACGGTCACGAGCTCACCGTCGGCGCCGAGCACTTCGTCGTGTGCTGTGGCGGCATCGAGACGGCTCGGCTGCTGTTGTCGTCCACCAGCCGCTCCGAGGGCGGCATCGGCAACGGCCACGACCTGGTCGGGAGGTACTTCCAGGACCACCCCGGATTTTCCGTGGGCGAGATCACCGGCGAGGCAGCTCGCGAGCACTTCCGGCCGCGCAAGGAGGGCGGTATCAAGTACCTGCCACTGATCCGCGCCGCCGAACAGTGGCAGGCCAAGACCGAGAGCCTGAATTGCGGGGCGTCGGTCGTCTTCGAGGGCGCCCGGCTGCCGGGCGTGGAGGCGGGCAAATCCCTCGTCACGGCGCTGAGGGAGCGGCGCTTCGGGCGCGGGCGGCTCGAGGAGCTCCGCGAGATCGCCCGCCACCCCCTCCAACTCGCGACGGCGGCGAACCGGTACTACCTGCGCGGGGTACCTAGCCAGGACACCTCAGGGCCGATGTCGCTCGCGATCGGGCTCGAGCAGGCGCCGAACCCCGACAGCCGCGTCACGCTCGGCGAGCGCGTCGACGCCCTCGGCCAGCGCGTCGCCCGTCTCGACTGGCGCTTGGGCGAGGCCGAGATTGAGAGCGAGGCAGTTCGTCGAAATGGTGGTCGGCGAGATGGAGCGGCTCGGGCTCGCGAGCGTGGACGTCGGCGCGTTCTCGCTGTCCGATGACCCGGACGAGCTGAGCGGCGTCGTCGTCGACATCGGCCACCACATGGGGACCACTCGCATGGCCACCGACCCGGCCCGCGGCGTCGTGGACGCCAACTGCACGGTGCACGGGGTCCAGAACCTCCATGTCGCGAGCTGCTCGGTGTTCCCCACGAGCGGCGTCTCCAACCCAACCTTCACGATGCTGGCGCTGTCGGTCCGCCTCGCCGACCATCTGGCGCTCGCGCTTTCGGCACCGGGGTGACGATCCCCTCTGCCGGACTCGGGAGACCCGGCACCACGACCACCGCTCTCGGCTTCGGCTGCAGCGGAATCGTCGGATCGAACACGAGGAGCGAGTCCATGGGGCTGCTCTCGGCGGCAGTCGAACTCGGGATCCGGCACTTCGACGTCGCGCGCTCGTACGGGTCCGGCGACGCGGAGGCGATCCTTGGCGACTTCCTCACCACGACAAACGAGCCCTGCACGGTCATTTCGAAGTGCGGGATCGCTCCTGCCGCCACCTACGGCCTGTCGGGCCGGCGCACGAAGGCGCTCGCCCGCGCGGCGCTGCGCAAGGTCCCGGGCCCCTACAGGGCCCTGCGGTCGCGGGCGACTGCCAGTGTGCAGGGGGGGCAGTTCGGACCCGAACAGATACGGCGGAGCCTAGAGACGAGCCTTCGTGCCCTGCGGCGCGATCGCCTCGAGGCGTTCCTCCTCCACGAGTGCACCCCAGAAGAGTGGGCCTCCGGGTCGGTCCAAGAGGTCCTGTCGGACCTCGTCGGCTCCGGAGCCATCGGGTGCGCCGGCCCGGCGACAAGCGCCGCCGGCACCCTGGAGATCCTCGGTCACGAGTCCATTGCCGTCCCCCTCGTGCAGTTCCACGACGACGGCGAGCATGTTCGGCGCAGAGGTGATCGGGCTCGCTCGACGCCGTGGAACGAGCACGATCACCCACGGGGTCCTCGACCGGAACCTGAGGGTGTTGCGGGCTCACCTTGCCGGAGCGAGCGAAGCGGCGCTGCGGGAGTGGTCGGGCCGGCTCGATGGAGAGGTGACCGACGCGAGCGTGCTCGCCGCGCTGCTCCTGCGCCGTGCCATGGCCCGCAACCGCGGTGGCGTCGTGCTCTTCCGGACCAACGACGCCGGCCATCTCCGCTCGACGGTCGAGGCCGCCAAGACCGACATGGCGGCAGACCAGCTGCAGGCGCTCGAGGAGCTGATCGCCCAGGCGTGTGCCAGCCCGCAGGCCTGAGCCAGGTGCTCGCCAGCCGCCGGCGGAACCAGCCGCCGCTGTTGGGGCACTACTGACCGGGGCCGAGTACCCAAGTGATGAGTGGGGCCGACAAGTGTTGCAGTCGTCCAGACGTGGGAACTTTACCGAGCGTTCGTCGAACATCACGACTATTGCGACGAGGTCCCGCAATCCTTCTCGGAGTGCCTGCGCGTCCTGTGTCCTGACGGCGCCATCCGTGTCATCGTTTTTCGACGGTGAGAAGTATCTGAAGGCCCGGTTGTTCCGATGGCTGGGAGCAATGAGCTTCAGTCCGCTCCTCTGTGCCTATGAGGCCGCGAGCTCTTCGTTACGGAACAAAATGGAAGTCGTCATTGCTCACTTTGGACAAGGAGGCCAGCACGGCTTCTCCTACGACTACGAGACGTTGGCACGGCTGTTGGAGGACGTCGGATTCGTCCACATAGAACATCGTGCCTTCCGCTCGTCGAGTCCCAAAGATCTTGAGTTCGACAGCGAGGTTCGCGCGAGCGAGGCATTGTCGTGGAAAGGGCGTGCCCGGAGAGCACTCTGCCTGACAGATCGGCATAGAATCAACCCGTCCCAGCGGGGGGTGCTCATATGATCGAACCACCGACGCGCCGACTCGTCTTTGTAGCCCAGGATCTCGACGGCCGTGGAGGGATGGATCGAGTCCACGCAGAGGTGATCAAGAGCCTCAGCCACAAATGGCACATCACAGTGGTATCAGCGACGCTGCCTCCCGAGCTCCGCGAGCTCGTGGAATGGCATCGGATACCGCTGCCTCGGCGTCCAGCACCGCTCAGGTACACTTGCTTCTTTGTCTTGGGTGGGTGGCGACTGAGATCGGTCTTGGGCGGGTGGCGACTGAGATCTTTACGAGGACCAGTCCACGTCGCTGGAGCGGTTGTCCCTAATCGCGCCGACATTTCCTCCGTACATCTGTGCCACGCTGGCTTGGTCGAGGCGATGGGCAGACTGGCCCCGGCTAGCGCACCGCTGCCTCGCCGCTTGAACACCACAGCGAACCGTCTCCTCGCCTTGGCTGCTGAGCGGTGGTGCTACCGCCCCACACGGCTGCGAAAGTTTCACGCGGTGTCCAACGGCGTCGCAGACGAACTGAGGAGGCATTATCCAGGTATACCAATAACGGTGATCCCAAATGCGGTAGACACGGATCGATATCAGCCAGACAGCATTGTCCGGGCGCGAATTCGCAGCGAACTGGGCATACCAGATGAGACCGTTGTTGCATTGTTCGTTGGTGCCGACTGGGACCACAAAGGCCTTGATATCGCGATAGATGGCGTCGCCCTCGCCTCAAATGAGTGTGACTCTCTTGAGCTCTGGGTGGTCGGTTCGGGAGACCAGTCCAGGTTTACCGATCGAGCAGCCATTGCCGGGATTCCGACACGTGTAAGGTTCTTTGGGTGGCAAGCGGACCCATCTAGCTTCTACAAGGCCTCCGACATATTCGTCTTGCCGAGCCGGTACGAGGCTTACCCGTTGGTGGCGTTAGAGGCGGCAGCATGTTCTCTTCCCGTGGTCGCCACGGCGGTGAATGGCGTCGTTGAACTGCTGGGAGATAGCCAGGCCGGAATGATAATCGAACGCGATCCGGGCGACCTAGCTCGCGCCCTGGCGGCCCTCGCCGTGAGCGCAGACCTTCGCCGCTCCCTTGGTGCCGAAGGACGCAAAAGAGTGCGAAGCCTTGGGGGGTGGGACCAGGTTGCCGACCGCCTCGGCCAGCAGCTCGAGGAACTTGCCTCAGCGAGTCGTCCTTTCTGAATCGTGTTTCCATGACGGCCAGGCAGAGTTCACCGAAAATATGCGCGTTGGCAACCCAAGGACTTTCGAGCGGAGACGGCTCCAGGCTCAGAGCTTTGGTCGGCGACTTGGACGTCGTCTTCGTCGATGTAACCAGAGGCTCATTCGGTCAGCGATTGCTGCTGACGCCGTGGAGCGTGATCCGTGAGGTTCGCCGAGTTTTGCCGGACCTGGTGTTGATGGAGGGAACGGGTATCGGCGGTGGCATGCCTCTGATTGTCATGCGGTTGCTCTTCGGCATTCCGTATGTGTTCAGCACCGGCGATGCGATCGGTCCATATCTTGCCAGCAGATGGAGAGCTCTTGGTCTCCCGGGCTCAATCTACGAGCGCGTTCTATGTCGTCTTGCCGCCGGAGTGATTGGTTGGACGCCCTACCTGACAGGACGAGCTATATCCTTGGGAGCGCCTCGTGCAATGACGGCTCCTGGGTGGATTCCTCAGCGGCCACTTGAGGAGCGCCAACAAGATCGCGAACGAGTTCGCGCCCAACTGAACATCCCGGCTGAAACGCTTGTGATCGGCATCGTAGGCACTCTCGTGTGGAACAAGCGGTATTCATACTGCTATGGCCTTGAGATCGTTCATGCCGTTCGTCGTTCCGCCCGGCGGGATGTCATGGCGTTGGTCATAGGCGCCGGGAGTGGGCGCCAGGCCTTGGAGAACGAAGCCGGACCGGAACTGGGTGAACGGGTCCGTCTGATCGGCCCAGTTCCTCGCGAAGAAGTCCCCGCCTATTTGGCGGCCATGGACATGGGTTCCCTACCGCAGAGCGTCGATCAGGTGGGTGGCTTTCGATATGCGACGAAGTTAGCGGAGTACGTGGCTGCAGGACTTCCAGTCGTCACTGGTCAGATTGCGGCGTCCTACGACCTTGACACCGGTTGGATCTGGCGCATACCTGGGGACGCGCCCTGGGATCCAACCTATCTAAATAGCCTCGTGACGATGATTGAGGGAGTGACCAGCGAAGAGATTGACCAAAAAAGACGAGCGATGATCGACCAACCGCCCGACCCACATCAGCGGGCAGATGGGATCATGGTTAGCCGCTTCCTTTTGGACGTGATAGCGCGTGAACACATCGACGATTCTCAGAACTGAGGTGCGACCAGGGTGCCGAGGTCGCCGATGATCGCCGTCTTCGCCTCGCGCACCGATCGTTGCGAGGGCCATCATCGAGCGCATTCGGCGCATGGACACCTTCGACGGCGACCTCATCAAGCGAAGTGGGCACATCGGAGACCCGCCACTCATCGTTGGGCGGCGGCCCGATCTGCCCCTGAAAAGGACTTTCGATGATGCGATCGCCGATCTTAACTCGGACGGAGTCACCATTTGTCACGGAGCAAGACGAGCGAGAACGCGTCACTTGATTTTGTGGCGGTATCCTCAGGCACATGCCAGTCGATTGGGAAAGCGCCCAGAGAGAAGAACTTAGCTACTGGAAAGGCACGGTCACGAGTGTCGCCGGTGTCCTGTCGGAGATTGAAGAGGTGACACGCCTGGTGGAGTTTGGAACCACCTTCGGCTCCATTGGGACTGTAGGTGCAGTGGTCGAACTTGGAGTTGGTCCTTTAGGGATCGGCTGGAGCGCCATGGTCGACGCCGATAGGGCGGTCGGAGTTGATCCACTTCCACGTCTCATCGTTTCGACTGGCGATCGAGTAGTAGACGACTTCGCCCGGAGTCTCCAGGAACGCACCGATTATCTCCAGGCCGATGCCACCAAGCCAATCCCTCTTGATTCCGGGGTCTTCGACCTCGTCGTTTGCGACAACGTCATCGACCACACCCAGGACCCCGAAGGAATCCTCGTAGAAGCTGCTCGCTTGGCCAAGCCGGGTGGCACCTTGTTATTCGGGGTGAACGTCTATTCTACTTTGGATTAGTCAAGTGGCGTCAGGTCACTCGTCGGCTACACCCACATGATTTCAATGTCACCCTCCACCCGCAGTCGTTCCGAGAGGACCATCTGCCCCGGCTTCTCGCTGCAGCCGGATGGAGAATCACCTATCGAAGTCCGACACCCACTCGTCAGCGGATCGCTGGCCGCGTCTACCGAGCACGTCTCATAGCAGTCAAGGGCTGAGAGGTGGGGTAAGCACACCCCGATCTTGGGTAGGACGATTCTGGAGGATCCGAGAATCCGATTGCTAGCCAGGGTTGATGGAGTTTCGTCCATCCCTCATCGTGTTCTTGACCGGACACCAATGATCGGCCCAGCCGTTATGTAGTGCGTTGAAGAATGCAGTTCATATGTTTGCGGCCAGGTCCACGCCATCTCCTCGTATGATCGTCCCGTGGGAATGCGCGGAAACGTCTCGGTCGTGATGGCGACCTACAACGGGGATCGATACCTTCGAGACCAGCTCGCCAGTATCCGAGAGCAGGATCTTCTCCCGGCCGAGCTTCTCGTTGGGGATGACGGATCGACCGATGCAACCATTGAAATCCTTCAGGAGTTCCGCACAACGGCCCCCTTCCCGGTGTCCATTGAGCGCAACGCCCAACGGCTCGGAGTGGGTGAGAACTTTCTTCAGACCGCCGCAAGGGCAACCACAACCTACCTCGCCTTCGCCGACCAGGACGATGTGTGGTTCCCGGCCAAGCTGCGCCGCTGTCTTGAGGTTCTTGAAGCCCAGAGCACACCGACCCTGGTTACGCATTCCACTCACCGTGTCGATGAGCGACTGCGTCGGCGCCTACGGCCTTCACAGATCACCCGTTACCCCCGCACGTACACCACGCGGACCCACCGTTACCGCGGGTTTGGTCTACCGATGAGACAAGGCTTCGCAATGGTGTTCGACGCTTCGCTGCTATCGATCGCGCAAAAGCCCCGCCCTCAATCACAGTTCGCCACCGGACCAATGCTTCAAGACGAATGGATCCAGTTCGTCGCTCTCGGCCTCGGCCAGATGATCGAGTTGCCCGAGGTCCTGGCTTGGCATCGGCTCCACGACGCCAGCGTCACTCGCGAAGAGCAAGGACACTATATGCAATATAATATAAGGCGGTCTTTGCACACCTCAAATGGCGTCTACGCAGAGAGGGCCGCGCTAGCCGAGAGCTACGCCGAATGGTGGCGAGACCTCGGTTGCCGTGATGCTGCGCACGCGTGGGAAGTAATCGCACGTCGCCATCAGTCTCGGGTTGCGATTCACGAGGCTGAGCGCTGGACCAAGCGGGTCGGGGCTGTCGCATCCGCGGCGTGGGTGGGCTCCTATCTCCCGAAACGTTTTTTGGGTCTTGGATTCAAGCCAGCGTTAAAGGACACCGCGTCGCTGATTATGCGGACATCGCTGAGCGGAAGCCCCACCGGCCTCGCCGAGAATCGTCACGGGCCGTCCGCGGGCACGTGCAACTTGGACGCGGCGCCGAACTCAGCATCGGGGGCGACGCCGACCGGACCTTCACTTCATGGCGAAGACGGGCGAGCTGAACGAGCGGCTCATGTCGCATTACACGGTCCGGGCATGGAAGATGAATCTGTGGCCCATGACCCGACGGTCGAGGGTTGAATCGCTTCGCCAGGTCAAGCTGGAATTGGTTGATCGCCAGCCGCTCCACCCACAGCTCCGAGCCTCACATGCCACTCACGACACTCCTCACAAAATGTACTTGCAGTACTCACGTCAGTCCCTGGCCACCGTCGCGAAATCGTGGCCCTACATGGATCGCAAGCTGCTCTCTCGTGTGAGGATTGTCACAGGCAGCACTCCTTAGTAGAAAGTGACACCTCGGCCCCGCGCCAGCTCTAAGCCCGCAAGAGAATTGCCCCGCAATGCGGGCCCAAGGTGTTCGATGAAATAGCGTTTCTCGCTGCCGGTAAGGAGTGCAATTATTGTTCTTCCAAGCCCCGGCACAGAGCGGTCTCCGATGAGAACACCATAAATCACTCTTCGTACCGCCGGCCCGAACCCCTGAGATCCGATGGACAACGTCAAGTTATAGGCGACATCGAAAGTTGCAACCTTCGCGGGTCCTGACCGGGCGTCGACGTCAAATCTCTCTCCAGGATAATGGTCAACGATGATCTGGGGGTCATAGAGCAATTTCCACCCGTTGGATTTGGCTCTTAAACCGATGGCAACTTCGTTATGCACTTGGGCGCCGGAGCCGCGCAGGTTGCTTGGTATAGCAATGGCGGTGCGTCGGTACATGCAGTTGACCCCCTTTAGGACATCCACGTACCGAGCCGGACCAACTCCGACGTGGTGGTTGCCAATTAGACGCCCCCAAGGTGTTACGATCCCTACAAGCTCCTTTAGGCCTTTCGTGCTATCGAGGTCGCCGGCCACAACAACATCTCGTCCGCCAACAGCGCCAATCTCGGAGTTCGAGAATGGCTTGATCAGGCGCTCGAGCCAGTCGGTTCTCGGTATAGCGTCGTCGTCTGTGAACGCAACCAGCGGAGTCCGACTGGCTGCGAGCCCAGCGGCCATCGCCGCCATCTGGCCGCCTTGTTCGACTGACACCACCTGTGGATCAAGCGGTAGGGAGCCGGCTAAACAGCTCTCGGTGAGTTCGTCGCCATTTCTTTTCACCACGATGACTGTCGATGATTTATAGGTTTGAGACTGTAGTCCGGCAAGGCATTTCACTAGTTGATCAGGTCGACGATAAGTTGGTACGACGACGGTGACTTCCCATGCGGTGCGATTCGTGGAAGCCAATGACTTGCTCCTCGCTCGAGTTGCGCTCCAAGGCGGCCAACAGATGAGTCTTCTGGGACCATCAGGCTCGGCTGTTTGTTGATCCTTCTTCTGGCATGAGCGGTTCATTCGACGGCGGACCAGCAGGGACATCTGTGCGAAGAGCCGCTACACGGAGCAGCGCCTCGATGACCGGGAGCGTTGTCGATGTTGCCGACCAAAGACGCTCTGCTTCGGACCGCGCTACGGCTCGCATCGCTCCTCTGGCAGGCGAGGTGACGCGAGCGACCATCTCGCGGACGGCTTCCTCAAGAGCATCGACGTCACACGGAGGTATCCGCATTGAGCACGCTTCTGACAGCTGTTCACCTGCACCGACTTCGCTCGTCACGACAACAGGAACCCCACATGCAACGGCCTCGCCCACGGTCAGGCCGAACGGCTCATACTTGGCCGGCTGGAGCAATAGGTCGCATGTCGGGAGCCACTCCGTTAGCTCGTCGTGCGTAAGACCTCCGTGGATGATCGCCATCGTCGGATCTAGATCATCGACGAGCCGGCTGTAGTCGGACCAGAGCGACGGAAAGCCCACGATCTCGAATCGAACTAGACCGGCGAGATCGCGCATTCTGTGCGAAAGTTCGACGACCAATTCAAACCCTTTGCGAACCGAAATCCGGCCGATCACCGCAATCCTCAACGGTCCCTCCGTTGGAAGGACTTGTAGCAGCGGACGGAAGCTTTCGAGGTCGATCGGGTTCGGGGCGATCCGAATTCGAGTGGGGTCGATGCCATAGTCCTCGACGAGGTGGCGGCCAAACGCGTCGCTTAGCGCGAGCACGAGAGCAGCCCGACCGATGTCCCTCCGCTGGCGACGACTCCGGAACAGAAACCAGCCCATCACGATCCGGGGCCTCAGCCACCCTTCACAACGCCGTGACAGTTCGCGCTCGTTCCACATCCATTGCAGCTCTCCCGCCGCATGGACGCTCGGATGGAGCACCATCGTGGGAAGCTTCTGCCGGTCCCGCCGTCGACCGAACACTTCGATCGTTGAGAATTGGTACATCACGTCGTATGGAACAAGTTTGTGCTGCTCCACGAGCAGGTTCACCAGCCGTCGGCGACCGAGCGAGGTCGCACCCATTCCCGTCACCATGGCGACAATATTGTTCCTGCTGTACCAGCGGTTCCATCGCCACACGCTGGAAACCAGGATCACCTTCACTCCTGGCAACGACCCGAGAGCAGCGATCTCCGTTCGATCTTCCGTGACGGTGAGATAGAGATCCAGCCGAACTCCGGACCGAGCGAGCTCTTCAAGAACAAGCCATGCGGCGCCCTGCGGGCCTCCGGTGCCCTTTCGAGGAGTGGGCCCGACATAGGCAACTCGGATCGACTGGCTCCCGACCGGCTACCGCTCCCCACCGATCCCTGCTCTCCGGTCCCCTCCAATGGATAGCGAAGGATCAACCTTTCATCGCTCCACAGTCTCCGCCACGAAAAGAGCCCCATCCACGCGGCAACCATGATTTGAGCGACGTGATCCGCTCGGCTTCTCGTACGACCACGTTCGTTTTGCGATTCTGCTTCGTTGCCACTGGGGCGTCGTCGCCGAAGAACGATCAGCTCGAGCAACGGCACCCAGCGCGTCGGCCAACGCGGAGGACGGGATCCAGGGAATCGCAGAAGGCGAATCCACTCGTCCCGTACGCGCTGCGCATAGCGGCCCCGACCGAGGGTGGTCAGCTCCATGGATGATGAAGGCCCCCGACCAGGGCCACCACCGCGATCTTCGGTCGATCGTCCGGTGGCTCCGTGCCCGACTGGATCATTTCGTTCATGCGATAGTGCGCGTGTCTTGCTTTTCCTGTCGAATCAGCGAAGGAACACTCTCGGAGAGACGCAAGTGAGCGTTCCGATCCACCCAGCCCAGGCTGAGCCAGACGAGCCACGCCACCGAGTAGAGGTCGCCATTCAGCCACTGGCCCAGCATGACGACGAGAAGTCCGAGCGCCGCAAAAGCCAGCGCGTCGCGACGACGGGCGGCAAGCCGGTACGTGCACCGCAATCCCAGAACGACGACGACAGCACAGAGAATGAGCCCGAGGAGTCCGAGGCCGGTACCCGCGTTGCCGAGATCACTCTCAGTACCGACATTCGTCGATCCACCCAGACGCCCGGACGCCGGTGTGACCGAGCCGGTACCGTACCCGATCGGCTGCGAGAAGGCTGACTTGACACCGTCGAAGGTCTCGGAGCAGGTGGCCTGGGAGCGAGGAACCGCTGCCGGTCGGATTGGTGATTCCGGAGATGTCGTGCTGCAACAGCGTCCCCGCCGGGTTTGCCGACGCCGACGTGGCGGTTTGCGCCGAGACGGAAACAAAACTCAATCCCACCCCGAGCGCCACGATGGCCAGAGCCCCCGCGACCAACGCGATACCAGGTCGTAGTCTCACCCGTGCCGCAGCCATTGATCCGAGGGCGGCAGCCGTGAGAACAAGGGATGTCCGCACACTCGAGAGGACAAGCGCGAATCCGACGAGGCCGATGGCCCCGAGCGCTAGCGGTAAGAGCACGCGACGAACTCTCTGAAGGCTCGACACCAGGATCACCAGGCCAACGCTGAGAAAGGCAGCGTATTCCTGGGCGGAGGAGAAATTGCCGAAGGCCCGGGTGACGCCGTTACCGACGTTGAGCGCGACATAGCCGCTCGAGGTGATCCAACGCTCGTCCCAGGAAGGGAAGCCGGCAAACTGCTGGATGAGCCCGTAGATAGCCGACACCACCGACAGCACGGCGACGAGTTGAAACAGGCGCCGCAGTGTCACATCGTCGAGGAGCGATCGTCCCACCCAGAAGGCGAGCATTGGCACGAGCATGAAGAGCAGCCCGGCCAGCCCGACGAGAAGTCCGCCTTGGAAAGGGTTCAGCGCCTCGACGAGCACCAGCAGCGAGAGCAGGCCGATGACATTGGCGAGGCGAGAGCGCTGGCGCAGTGCTCCCCGGCCGCTCGCCACGAGGAAGAGGAGCAAGAGCACAGCTGGGCCGACGAGCAGGAGCGGGTCGCCGAGCCCACCGCTGCTGCCTGAGCCGACCAGCCGCCGGACCATTCCGAGGGCGATCAGCCAGAAGGCAAGCCCGAGGATCGTCGAGCGTGGTGACGTCCAGACCACCGCGACCACGAGCGGACACACGGCGAGCGCGAGGAGGACGTGAAGTGAGACCGAGGCAGCGAGCAATACGCCGAATAGTGCTGCAACGAGCAGTCCGAACAGGACGATCGTCTCGGCGGGCGCCATCCGGCGGAGTGCTCGGGGCGACAACGAACGTAGGCGTAGAGCCCCCTCGCCGAGCACTGCCAGGGACCTCGCCACCAGTACAAATTACCTGTCCATTGAGCTCCAATCAAATGGCAGGACTTCGGAGCGCGCGGACACGAGCAGACCGTGGCGGAACGTCCGGTCCGCATCGCCCCGGGGGTCGGGCTCCTGGGGGTTCGAGTAGTGTAGGCGGCGATGGCGGACGGCGAGCGTACCACTAGTAGCCAGGATTCGGCCGAGCGCGGCCTGCTCGACTACCTGCGCATCCTCTGGCGACACAAACTCTTGATCGCTCTGACGGTAATCGTCACCACTGGGGCCGCGGTGGGTCTCGACCATTTTCGGACCCGTACCTACCAGGGGACCGCCGAGATCCTCTTCACCGTCCAGGGCGCCTCGGGTCCCTCCTCGACGTCCAACCTCTCAGCAGCGGACGTCGCCACAGACATCGAGCTCATCGGGAGCGCCCCGGTGCAGGCGGCAGTCGCCAAGATGCTCCACACGACCGCACCGCCGGTCACGGCAACCGAGGTCGGTACCACCAATGTCGCCCAGATCGCCGTGCGGTCGACGAGCCCAGACTTCGCCTCAGCGGCGGCAAACGCGTACGCCCACGCCTACATCCAGATCGCAACCCAGGCCTACGTCAATTCACAGCTCGCCGCAGAGCAGCAGATCCAGACGCAGATGCTCGCCTTACAAACTCGCATTCAAACCATCCAGCAGAACCCAGTGAGCGCGACTTCGCCCACGCTTCAAGAGCAACTCACTGGTCTCGAAACCGCGCAACTTTCCTTCGAACAGCAGCTGAGCCAGCTGCAAACCGCTACCGCACAGGGTGCGAGCGCCGGGCAACTCGTCGTCCCGGCGGTCCCCGATCCGGTTCCGGTCTCCCCGAAACGATCCCAGGACGCTGTGATTGCGATAGGCGTCGGCCTGCTCCTCGGCATCGGCTTGGCCCTCCTCCGAGAAAACCTAGACGACCGGGTGCGAGGCAAGGACCAGCTCGAGCAGCTCATGCCCGGAATCCCGGTGCTCGGTCTGATTCCCGTGATTGACAAGTGGCGCGACCGCAAGAGGCCATACCTCGTTGCCCAGTCACAGCCGAGGTCTCCGCCCTCGGAGGCCTACCGGGGACTCCGAACGTCCGTCCAGTTCATGGCGTTGGAGACCCCCACCAAAGTCCTCCAGATCACCAGCCCCTCTGCGGGAGACGGCAAGACCACCACGTCGGCCAATCTGGCCTGGATCATGGCCGACGCAGGCCAGCGGGTCGTGTTGATCGGCTGCGACCTGCGTCAACCTCGAATCCATGAGTTCTTCGGACTACCGAACGACGTCGGGTTTACCTCGGTCCTGCTGGAAGAAGCGGAGCTGGACGACGCTCTCCTTTCGGTCCCCACTCAGCCTGGCCTTCTGATGCTCCCGACGGGACCAGTCCCTCCAAATCCGTCAGAGCTCCTCTCGAGCGCGAGGACACAGCAGGTCTTCGAGAGGCTCGGCGCCTACGCAGACATGGTCATCGTGGACAGCGCACCGGTTCTGCCCGTGACCGATGCCGCCGTCCTGTCGACGCACGCCGACGCGATCTTGCTCGTGGTGTCCGTTGGGATGGACAAGTGCCGTGACGCGGTCCGGTCAGTTGAGATGCTCAATCAGATCAACGCCCCGATTGCGGGCATCGTGCTGAACCGCGCCCCAGAAGCTGATTCATCGGCGTACTACCACTATCGGTACGAAGAGCAGTCCTCGTACAAGGGCAAGCCGAAGGACGGCATGAAACGAGGTGTCCCGGCCCGGACAAACGGCAATGGCAATGGCAAGGTTGCCCATGACCTGAGCCCCGGCCCACTCGATGTGCATGTGGAGTTCGTGAACAACCCTCCCGCCAGAGAGGATGAAAACGTCGACCGGCCGGCCATGGGGCGGCACGCCAAGGTCGAACCGCCGCCGTTGTCGGATGCTCCGACTCCCTCCCCTCCACAGACCGGAGCCGCTCCCAGCGAGTAGCGGACCGTTCAACCCCTTACGTGGGTGGTCAACCCCTTACGTGGGTGGTCAGCACGCCGAGTCGACGAGCCACGAGCGTCGCCCTGCTACAGGTCGATGCCCAGCAACCGCGCACCGTCGGCCACCGGCCGGCCGGCCGACGCCTCTTCGTCGAGGGCCCGCAACGCGCCGGGCGTGTCAAGGTCTTCGTCGAGCGCGGCGCGCACCGCCGCGAGCCCCGCCGAGCCGTCCCCGGCGGGCGCACTGGACCACAGCGCCCGCCGCACCGCGGCGGCTGGCATGTCCTCGCCGGTGCGCCACTCCCAGTCCCCGCGGTAGTGGTGGGCCAGCAGGGCCAACCGGACCGCGGCCGGGTCCCATTCCTTGCACAGGTCCCCAACGAAGACGAGGTTGCCCAGCGACTTCGACATCTTCGTACCCTCGAAACCTACCGAGGCCTACGTGGAACCACAGCCGCACGAAGCGCTTGTGGGTCACCGACTCGGACTGGGCCGTCTCGCACTCGTGGTGCGGGAACACAAGGTCGCGCCCTCCCCCGTGGATGTCGATCGTCACGCCGAGGTCGCGCAGCACCAGGGCCGAGCACTCGATGTGCCACCCCGGCCGGCCGGGCCCCCAACGCGACTCCCAGGCCGGCTCGTCGGGCAGCGACGGCTGCCACAACACGAAGTCGAGCGGGTCGCGCTTGTTGGGGTCGTCCGGCCGCCCCCCTGCTCGGCGGCCAGCTCGAGCATCTGAGCCCGGTCGTACCCGCTGATGCGCCCGAACTCGGGAAAGGTCGCCACGCTGAAATACACCGAGCCGCCGGACTCGTAGGCGTGGCCGCCCTCGAGGGCGGCGCCGATCAGCGAGAGGATCTCTGGGATGGCAGAGGTGGCCCGCGGCTCGGAGTAGACGGGCAGCAGGTTCAGCAGGCTCATCTCGGCGTCGAAACGAGCCATCTCCTCGGCTGCCAGGTCCAGGTAGTGCACGCCGAGCTCGCGCGCCTTGCGCAGGATGTCGTCGTCGACGTCGGTGACGTTGCGCACCAGCTTCGTCTCGTGGCCGGCGTCCCGCAGACGCCGCTGGAGCATGTCGAAGTACAGGTACACGGCGGCGTGGCCGAGGTGCGCCGAGTCGTACGGGGTGATGCCGCACGAGTACATGGTCACCAGCGGTCCGGGCTCGAACGCCACCACCTCCCGCCGAGCCGTGTCGTACAGCCGCACGGCTAAATGCCCGCCAACCGCAGCGTCGAGTGCGCCTTGTGCCGGATGTTCAAGGTGATACAGACTGCGGTGAAGGCCTCGATGGCGGCCGCCTGGCTCAGACTGCCCGCGTCGAGCGGCCGCAACCCCCGCATGCGCTCGACCAGCCCGACGGTGGCGGCCGTCGCGTCCCCGTGGTCCGAGCACACCAGCACGTCAGCTTCCAACCCCGATTCGAGGTCTTCCATTTCCGCCGCCGGGAGGTGGTGGAAGGCGGCGGCCACGAGAGACTCCGGGAGGGCGGCCTGGACGGCGGCCGCCACCGAGCCGCGAGGGGGCATCAGCGCCAGCATCTCGCGGCCCTCCTTGACCAGCGCGTTGGCCATGCAGACCACCACCTTCCCGGCGAGCGGCTCCCGCAGCGCCCGGACGGTCACAATGGCGCTGTCCCACGGTGTGGCCAGGACGACGAGCTCGGCGGCCGCAGCGCCGGCATTGTCCGCCCCCTCGAGCGGCAGGGTCAGCCCGGGCCAACGCTGTGCGACGTCGCCGGCCACACGCACGGCCCGCTCCGCGTCGCGCGAGCCGATGGTCACCCGGACGCCCGCCTCGGCCAACCGGACCGCGACCCCGCGACCGGCCGGACCGGTTCCTCCGAGAATTCCCACATCCACGCTCCTACCTTCGCATAACCTCGCTGGCGCAGTGGGACTCCTCGACGGAAAGCGGCTCCTCATCACGGGCGTGCTCACGGACGCGTCGCTGGCCTTCGCGGTGGCCCGGCTCGCCCAGGAGGAGGGGGCAGAGATCGTCCTCTCCGGTGCAGGGCGTGCCCTCTCCCTCACCGAGCGGACCGCCCGCAAACTGCCACGCGAACCCGACGTCCTCGCGATCGACGTGACCTCACCGGAGCAGCTTGCTGCCGCCGGCGAGACGCTGGCCGCCCGCTGGGACCGCCTCGACGGGCTCCTGCACGCCATTGGCTTCGCGCCCCCGACTGCCTGGGCAGCGGCATGTTCGCCGCGGGCTGGGACGACGTCTCGGTGGCCCTCAACATCTCCGCCTACTCCCTCAAGGCACTGGTCGACGCGTTCCTGCCCATGCTGTCCGCGGCAGGACGGGGCGGCGGCGCCTCGGTCGTCGGCCTCGACTTCGACGCGACGGTGGCCTGGCCGGTCTACGACTGGATGGGCGTGGCGAAGGCAGCGCTCGAATCCCTCTCGCGCTACCTGGCCAAGGAGCTCGGCCCGCGTGGCATCCGGGTCAATCTCGTGGCGGCGGGACCGGTCCGGACCATGGCGGCCAAGTCGATCCCCGGTTTCAGCGCCTTCGAGGACACCTGGGCCGACCGCGCCCCGCTCGGCTGGGACGTGCACGACTCGACCGCCGTCGCCAAGGCGTGCGTGGCGCTCTTCAGCGATCTCTTCCCCATGACGACCGGGGAGATCGTCCACGTCGACGGCGGGGTGCACGCCGTCGGCGGCTCCGCGTGAGGGCGCAGTTCACGCCAAGTTAACCTCACGGGAATTGAGTGCGGCCCACCCACTCATTCACGACGAACAGCACCCCTCCGGAGGGAACTCCTCTACCTCCTCCGGCCGTCTGATCTGTGCAGTTCCCATTGCACGGATGTTGTCCAATGAGTAGGCTCCTGCACCCACAGGTTGCGTTGGCGAGGCGGCAGGCGATGAGCATCTCGGATCCCAGGGTTGAGACGGGTAGCCGGACGGTCGATCGGGCGACAGTCAAACCCGTCGCGGACGCGCCGAACCTCGCGACTCCACCCCCGCTCTCGGTGCCAGACGACAGCGGCGGCACCCACGCTGCCTACCCCCAGCACACCATCAGTGACAGGGATCTCACGCTCATGCAGATCTCCTGCGACTTTGTCTGCGCCTGCATCGCACTCCCATTCTCTCTGCTCCTTCTCTCGAGACTCTCCTCGGCAAGCGTGAACGCGTCGACACAGTTGCTGGCGAACATGAAGCTCGACTCGCTGTTTCCGGTCGCGGTCGTCCTCGCCCTTGCCCTGGGCGGCACCTACCGCGTCGCGCACCGTCGCCTGCAGCCCAGCGCGTTCCTCGAGTTGCGCGAGCTCTCCTTCGGCGTCGGCTGCGGTTGCGTCCTCGCCCTGGCCATCGGCGAGTTCCTGCATGGCGCCTTCGGGACGGACGAGCCCAACGCGACCCAGCTCGTCATGGCGGTCATCGTCACCATCGGCGTCATCACCGCGGGACGCGTCGTCCTGCGCTTCTTCCTGCGTAAGCTGACCACGACCCGCGTGCTCGTCGTCGGTTCGGGCACGACGGCCGATCGCGTCATGCTCAGCGTCCGGCAGGAGCCCGCCATGACCCTGGTCGGACGGGCCGTCGACGGTGACACCGTGGACGCCGGTGCGATCGGGAGGGTGACGGACCTCCCGGAGCTCTGCCGACAGCTCGGGGTGGATCGACTCCTGGTGGCGGCCGGCGAGCAATTCTCGGCCGAGTCGCTCGACATCTACCGCCGGCTGCAAGACTCCGTGCACATCGCGATAGTGCCGCGCTACCACGCGTTGATCAGCTGGCGGTCGCGCCTGACGGACCTCTCCGGCACGCCCTTCCTCGAGATCGCCCAGCCCCACCTGAGCGCGTGGGACAAGTTCGTGAAGCGGGCATTCGACCTGTGCATGAGCTCTGTGGTACTCCTCGTGATGTCGCCGCTGTTCCTTGTCGTGGCCGTCGGTGTCAAGCTCAGTTCGCCTGGACCCGTGTTCTTCCGCCAGGTCCGCCTCGGCCGCTCCGCCGAGCCGTTCTCGGTCACGAAGTTCCGTTCTATGACCATGGATGCCGAATCCGCTCCGGTTGGAGAGGCGGCACCCCAGACGGACGATCCCGACCTGCCACTGCACGAGCTGCACAAGAAGATGGACGAGACGGGCCGGGTCACCCGTTTCGGGGCGTTCCTACGCCGGAGCGGTATCGACGAGATCCCCCAATTCGTCAACGTCTTCAAGGGCGACATGTCCATCGTGGGTCCTCGCCCGTTGGTCCCCGACGAGTCAAACGTCGAGGGTTGGGCGACACGCCGCTTCGACGTGCGACCGGGCATCACGGGCCTCTGGCAGGTCTCGGGTCGCAACGACCTCACCCGCAAGGACCTCGAACAGCTCGACTACCTCTACGTGGCGTCATGGTCGCCGTGGTGGGACCTGAAGATCATTTTCGACACCCCGATGACGATGGTCCGAGGTACCGGCGCCTACTGAGCCGACTCGCGAGTCCCTGACCAGGTCTGGGGACCTCCGACAGTAGGTTGCAGGCATGAGTATGCGGGGACACGGCATGGGCGGAGGGCGCGGCGGCGCCTGGTCCGGCATGCGCTCCATGCGCCAGGACCGCTCCGTCCTCCAGCACCGGGTCAAGAAGGGCACGGCAAGGCGCATGCTCACCTTTGCCGTCCCCTACCGCAAGATCCTGGCCATCTTCATCCCCGTCGTGATCCTCGACGCCATCATCGCTGCCGTGAACCCCCTGATCCTGCGGGCCCTCATCGACAACGGCATCCTCAAGAAGGACAAGGACCTGGTCATCGCCCTCGCCGTCCTGGTGGCCGTCCTGGCTCTCGCCGACGGCGCCCTCGCCCTCACCGAGCGGCGCATCTCGGCCTACATCGGCGAAAGCCTCATCTACGACATGCGCTCCAAGGTATTCCGCCACATCCAGCGCATGCCGCTGGCTTTCTTCACCCGCACCCAGACCGGCGCCCTCGTCAGCCGGCTCAACAACGACGTGATCGGGGCCCAGCAGGCCTTCACCGACCTCCTGTCCAACGTGATCGGGAACCTGGTCACCGTCGTCATCGTCGTCATCGCCATGTTCTTCCTCAGCTGGCAGATCACCCTGGCGGCCCTGCTCCTCGTCCCCCTCTTCCTCGTACCGTCACGCTTCGTCGGCCAGCGCATCGGCTCGCTCACCAAGGAAGGCTACGACCTCAACAGCGAGATGAACATGGTCATGCAGGAGCGCTTCCAGGTCGGCGGCGCCATGCTGGTCAAGCTGAACGGTCGCCCCGACGCCGAGGCGGCCACGTTCGAGGCCAAGGCGGCCCGGGTCCGCGACATCGGCATCGCCCAGGCCACCTACGCCCGCGTCTTCTTCGTCGCGCTCACCCTGACCGCCGCCCTGGCCACGGCGATCGTCTACGGGGTGGGCGGCGTGGCCGCGGTGGACGGCGCCCTCCAGGTGGGAACCGTCGTCGCCCTGACGAGCTACCTCACCCGCCTCTACCAGCCGCTCACCCAGCTCTCGAACCTGAACCTCGACGTCATGACGGCCCTCGTCTCCTTCGAACGGCTCTTCGAGGTGCTCGACATCGTCCCCATGATCCAAGAGGACCCCGACGCGGTGGACATCCCGCGGGGCCAGGCCTCCATCGAGTTCGACCACGTCAGCTTCACCTACCCGAGCGCCAAGGACGTCTCGCTCGCCTCGCTCGAGTCCGTGGCCGTCCTCGAGACCGGCCTGCGCAGCGAGGTCCTCCACGACGTGTCCTTCACGGTCGAACCAGGGCAGATGGTCGCCCTCGTGGGGCCCTCGGGCGCCGGCAAGACGACGATCTCGAACTTGGTCCCGCGCCTCTACGACGTGACCTCGGGCTCGGTGGCCCTGAGCGGCATCGACGTCCGGCACGCCACCATGGCCTCGGTGCGCGACGTCGTGGGCGTGGTGACCCAGGACCCGCACCTCTTCCACGACACGCTGCGGGCCAATCTGCTCTACGCCCGTCCCGAGGCGACGGAGGCGGAGGTCCTCGAGGCCCTGGAGCAGGCCCAGATCCGCCACCTGATCGGCGACCTCCCCGATGGCCTCGACACCGTGATCGGCGAACGGGGTTACCGGCTCTCGGGTGGCGAGAAACAGCGGGTGGCGCTCGCCCGCCTGTTGCTCAAGGCGCCCGACATCGTCGTCCTCGACGAGGCCACGGCGCACCTCGACTCGGAGTCCGAGGCCGCGGTGCAGCGCGCGCTGCGCGAGACGCTGGCCGGGCGGACGTCCCTCGTCATCGCCCACCGGCTCTCCACGGTGCGCGAGGCCGACGAGCTCCTCGTCATCGACGGCGGCCGCATCGTCGAGCGGGGCACGCACGCCAGCCTGCTGGCCGAGAACGGCCTGTACGCCGAGCTCTACCGCACCCAGTTCGCCGACCAGGAAGAAGAGCCGGCAGGAGCCTGAAGTGACCCCGAGATCCTCGCAGCGGCGCACAAGACAACTCCCTCCGTCATGCGAGCGCCTGATTGATCGCTTGTATCAGGGTGGCCCATTGCAATCGCTCGTAGTCAGTCAGGTCGGGAGCGGAGTGGATCCGGCTCCAACGAAGGAAACCCTTCGCAAGCCGGTACTTCGAGAAATCACGTCCGACCTCTGCAGCGAAGATGTCCACGATGTTTCGCCTCGGTTGGTTCGAGGCCGCCTCTGACACGTCCCAGCCACATTCGGACTTCCCGACCTCAATCAGCGTTTCCCTGAGAAGGTCCTCGATCTCCGGCTCGGCCACAGGGCCGGCGTATGAATCTTTCGTCCGGAGAATCGCCTTCTGGCCCAGCTTCCGTACGAGGAACTCCTGGTTGGCCGCATTCTCGCCTGCAGCGTCCGAGTCGAGAAGGGCGGCGACCTTGAGGTGCTGAGCATGGAGGATTGTGGCGAAGTAGACCACCTTGCCGGCACTGCTCGCCGGCAACAGTGCGATCTCGTGGTTCAGTTCATTCAATCCAGCATCGCGGAACAGCTCCGATACCGCCTCCACGTACCAGAAGTCGGTCAGGCCCTCCAGGACCAGACTCCGTTCCTGGGCAAAGAGGCTCTGGGCGAGGTCGTATCCGAATGCCTCCTGCAGCGGCAGCAGCGACGCAGGATCATCCGCCATGACATCGGAGTGCACAATCGTCCCGACGGTTCTGTCGGCCATCTCGACCACCCGAACGATGTCAAGTTCATCCGGTCCCACGAGGAATGGCGAGTGCGTCGTGAACAGGAGTTGATTGCCTTCAGCAAGCTTCGAGAGAGTCCGGCGGAACTCACGCTGCTTCAGACCATGAAGGCTGAGCCCGGGCTCGTCCAGCAACAGAATCGCGTTCACCTCGGTACCCGCCGCTTGGCCAAAGAACACCACGAAAAATGACACGAGCCACTGGAACCCCTCAGATCTTTGGTCGAGCTCCACGTTCACGCCGACAGAATCTTCCACGACCACCTTGAGGTATTGCTGATCCGCCACGATGCGGACCGTGTAGTCAGAACCAGACGCTGTGCTACTTGCCGCCTCGACGCCTGAGGTTTGCCAGACTTCCCTGATCCTGTCGGTCAACTCGATCGACGCCGCGTTCAAGCGATATGAGCGGTCGTCGAGCTGGTCCATGAGCCGCTGCATCCCCTCCGCGTCATCGACATCTGGCTCGGGCACGGTCCCCAGATCGGACAACTCACGGGCCGAAAACCCCAGCAGCTGTAGCAGGCACGTATTGCCGAAGTTGTACGCGTCCGCCGGCTCGATATCAGCGGCATCCAACGTGTCCGCAAAGTGCCTCAGGTGTATGGACGGTTGGACCCGGGTGTACGTGGAGTAGTACACCATCGTCGGTTGCCGATCGTGGAGCAGCTCCAGAATCTCGTCGCGGGCGAGCACCAAGGCAACGACATCGCGCAGCCCGGCCAATCGCTGCGTCTCACGCTCATCTGTACCGTCGACGTGAGCAGAGGTCGCATCCAGCCATTCCTCGAGAGCCGTTGCCTGTGCGACAGAAAGAGCGCGAGCGGTCGGAAACACCGCTGAGAATGGAGTTCAGGGTTTCGCTTGGTTTTGGAGGAGCCGCTCCCTTGGGTGGTGCTGCTACCCGCGCGTCCGCATGGGCGGCCAGACGCCGAAATTCATCCTTGTACTGTCCGACCGTCGGGCGTTCCGGCTCGTTACGCAGGTCGTGATGAGACCGGTTATCGAGAGTCTTCGAAGCCCAAAACCGACAATCCGCGAAGTGCGGGGAAATGTCGCGAATGGCTGCCCGATCTGCGTCATCGAGTTCGTACTCGGCCTCCACCACGACAATGTCCTTGGGGTCCACGGTGCCCCGTTGAATATGCTGGAGCTCGGACCGCGGAAAATCACGCAAAGGAACCAGGGGCTTGACGAGGGGACCGGGTCGGAGGTGCTCCAATACCCTCATGACCGCCGTCTTGCCCGCTTCGTTGGCGCCGACCAGAATTGTCTTGCCCGCTTCGATCTCAAACCAGCCGGTATCCTTGATGCTCCGGTAGTTCTGAACTCTCGCCCTGGCGAGCCTCATCACCTCTCCCGACACTCTGTCCGCAGTTCGATGAGGTTATCCGGTCGGCCCCACTCGTTTTCAGGCCCTACTCCACCCAGGTTGTCCCGGTGTTGTTCGGATGTTGTGACGACCCGGTCGGTCGGCTCTTTTTTTCGGCCCTACTTGCCCTCGAATTCGGCCTGCTGCTTGTTGGCCTTCGCGGCGTAGCCGGCCGGCATGTCGTCGCTGATGAACTCGACCGAGGCACTCAGGGCCTCGAACTTGAGCGCCTCGGGCAGGCCACGGTAGGCGAAGGCGTCGATGGTGCGCTTGATCGACTGCACGGCCAGCGGGGCGTTGGACGCGATGTCAGTGGCGATCGCCATGGCGGTGGGGAGCAACTCGTTCCGGGTGGTGACCTCCTGCACGATGCCGAGGCGCGCCGCGGTGGCGGCGTCGAAGCGGCGACCGGTCAGGGCGAGCAGCTTGGCGTGGCCGGCGCCGATCTCGTTGGCCAGGCGAAGGTCGCCGCCCGCATCGATGGAGACGCCCACCTGGGCCTCGGGCAGGGCGAAGACGGCGTCGTCGGCGGCCACCCGGATGTCGCACATGAGGGCGAGTTCGAAGCCGAAGCCCAGGCAGTAGCCGTGGACCGCGCAGACGATCGGCTGGGGCAGTTCGTGGAAGACCCGGAAGCGCTCGTGCACCCAGCGCAGTCCCTCGTAGTAGTTGCGCACCTTCTCCGCCGGCGAGCGCCCGGTCACCCGGTCCTCGGGCATGCCGAGGTCGATGCCGGCGCAGAAGGCCCGGCCCTCGGCCTTGACCACGAGGACGCGGATGGTGTCATCGAAGCGGGCGCGGTCGGCCAGGACGCCCAGCTGCCGCGTGGCCTCCCAGGACCACATGTTCAGCTTCTCGGGGTAGTCGAGGGTCAGGGTGCCGATGCCGTTGCCGTCGGTCGGGGGTTCGAGGCGGAGCTGCCAGTCGTCCTCGGGCAGCACGGGCTCGGTGCGGATCGGCATGTCCCTCCCTGTCGCCGCCGGCCGGCTCCTCGCGCGTTCGGCAGGAGAGCCGCTACAAACTAGAATCTGTTCTAGTCGCCGGGGAGTCCCCGGACAACCGGTCGTCGGACGGGCCACAATCGACGAGTACCCAAGAGGAGGTCCTCCCCGTGCACAATGAGCTCTGCGAACGCCTCGGGATCGAGTTCCCCATCTTCGCCTTCACCCACTGCCGCGACGTGGCGGCGGCGGTCTCCAACGCCGGCGGAATGGGCGTGCTGGGCGCGGTGGGCTTCAGCGCCGACGAGCTCGAGGTCGAGCTGTCGTGGCTGGACGAGCACGTCGGCGACCGCCCCTACGGGGTCGACATCGTCATCCCCGGCAAGTACGAGGGCATGGGCGAGCTCGACCCGGTCAAGCTCGAGGAGGAGCTGCGGGCGATGATCCCCGACGAGCATCGCACCTTCGCCAAGAAGATCCTGGCCGACCACGGCGTGCCCGAGCTCGAGGGCGGCCCCCGCCGCGAGCTGCTGGGCTGGACGGCGGCCACGGCGGCGCCGCTGGTCGAGGTCATCCTGCGCCACGACAAGGTCAAGCTGGTGGCCAACGCGCTCGGGACGCCGCCCGACGACGTCATCGCGCAGGTCCACGACCACGGGATGCTGATCGCCGCGCTGGCGGGGTCCGTGAAGCACGCGCTGAACCACAAGGCCGCCGGCGTCGACATCGTGGTCTGCCAGGGTTCCGAGGGCGGCGGTCATACCGGCGACGTCGGCTCCATCGTGCTGTGGCCCGAGGTCATCGACGCGGTGGCTCCGCTGCCGGTGCTCGCCGCCGGCGGCGTGGGGTCGGGCCGCCAGATGGCGGCCGCCATGGTGATGGGCGCCGCCGGCGTGTGGACGGGTTCGTTGTGGCTGACCGTGGAGGAGGCCGACGTGCCCCCCAAGCAGATGGAGTCGTACCTGAAGGCGACCTCTCGGGACACCGTGCGGTCGCGCTCCTTCACCGGCAAGCCGTGCCGCCTGCTCAAGAACGACTGGACCGAGGCCTGGGAGGCCCCGGGCAACCCCAAGCCGCTCGGCATGCCGCTGCAGATGATGGTGGCCATCGACTGTGTGTCCCGGGGCCACGCCTACCCCGAAGAGGCCCGGGACGTGAACTTCAACCCGGCCGGGCAGATCATCGGCCGGGCCACCTCCGTGCGCCGGACCAAGGACGTCGTGCTCGGCATGGTCGAGGAGTACGTCGACGCGGTGGAGAAGCTGCAGCAGGTCAACGAGGGCGCCACGGCCTGACGATGCGCGGCCAGGGGACACGGGAGTGGCAAGATTCGTGCCAGCCCACCTGGAGGTCGCGTCAGTGCCTGATGAGGGAGATCAGAGCCGGTCGCCGGGGTGGTATCCGGCGGGGGCCACGCCCAACGAGCAGGTGCATTGGGACGGGCGGCGCTGGACAGCGCGTCGTCGCTGGGTCCACTCCGCCTGGCTCGACGTGCCGATGGAAGCCAGCGCCGGCGAGAGCCCCGGTCGGGTCCAGCCGACCCCGAGCACGCAGGGACACCGGTGGAGCACCACGAACGTGGTCCTGCTCGTGGTCGCCCTCGCGGGGCTGGGCGCCGTCATCTTCGCCGTGGTGAGCGGCGTCAACTCCGCCCCAGCCCCGAAGTCGACGTCCGCCACCACCGTGACGACGTCGAAGCCGGCGCCCACGTCGACGCCCACGTCGGTCTCCATCCAGCAGGCCTCGCAAGCGGCGGTCGCCGCCTGCGAGTCGGACGCCAAGAACGTCGAGATCGCGCTGGCCGCCTTCCAGGCGCAGAAGGGCGCCTACCCCTCGCCGCCCGCGCCCTGGAGCGCCGCCACCTACATCAGCAACTACGCCCCGCTGACGTCCGGCGCCGGCGGCGGTCCCTACCTGCAAGCCCTGCCAAGCTCCACGAAGGACGTCGTCGAGTACGACTCGTCGGGTCACGTGTGGGTCGCGCCGCCGGGAGGGTACGACGCGTACAACCGGGGCCAGGACTTCGATGCCAACCCCGGCGTCTGCCTGGCCGCCATCGGGTAGGGACATCCGAACCAAACCACTGCGATTCGTCGGATTGATTGCCCGTTGCGGCACGTCGTCCCGGCAACCGGCGGCCTAAGGTGCTCGTGCATATGGAACTCCACGAGGCGCTGTACACGACGCGCGCCATGCGCAGGGTAAAGAAGGACCCGATCCCCCACGACGTCCAAGCCCGCATCCTCGATGCGGCCATCCACGCCCCCTCGGGTGGCAACCAGCAGAACTGGCGCTTCCTCCTCCTCGACGACCCGGCCAAGAAGGCCGCGCTCGCTCCCCTCTACCAGCACGCCATGGGCGAGTTGTGGAAGTCGGTCTACAAGCCCCAACTCGATGCGGCGCACGCCAACCCCGACGCACCCGAGTCCATCCAGGTCCTCAAGGTCCAGCGCTCGGCCCAGTGGCTCGCCGACCACTTCGAAGACGTCCCCCTCTTCCTGTTCCCCTTCAGCCAGCACGACCCGACCGGTGGCTCGATCTACCCCGCCGTGTGGAGCGCCATGCTGGCCGCCCGGGCCGAGGGCGTCGGCAGCTGCCTCACCGCGCTGCTGCAGTTCTTCCACCCGGCCGAGACCTTCGAGATCCTCGAGGTGCCGACCGACGAGGGCTGGATCCTCTCGGGCACCGTCAGCTTCGGCTACCCCACCGGCACCTGGGGCGTCGGCGGCCGGGTCCCGGTGCACCACGTCTCGTACCGCAACGCCTGGGGCTCCCCCGTCGGCTTCGAGGTACCCCAACCCCTGTGGCAGGGCTGACCCGGCTGCGGGTGCCGTTCGCCGGCACCGTGCTCCGGATCGCCGTGGCGCCCGGAGACCAGGTGCCTGCCGGGGCCGAGCTCGTCGTGCTCGAGTCCATGAAGATGGAGCACGTGGTCGAGGCCGCCACGCCCGGCCGCATCGACTCGGTTGTCGTGGCGCCCGGCGATGCCGTGCAGATCGGGGACGTGCTCCTCTCGCTGATGGAGTCCGACGGGCCGTCCGTCGCCGAGCGGGACGGCGACGCCGGCCCGGTGCCGGAGAGAGGTGGGATACGCCCCGAGCTCGCCGAGCTGCGCGCCCGCGTCGAGGCGACCCGCGACGCCGGACGGCCCGAGGCGACCGAGCGCCGGCACGCCGGCGGACGGCGCACGGCGCGCGAGAACATCGAGGACCTGTGCGACCCCGGCAGCTTCGAGGAGTACGGCGGGCTCGTCATCGCCGCCCAACGGGCGCGCCGCACCACCGCGGACCTCGTCGCCAACACGCCCGCCGACGGCCTGATCGCCGGCATCGGCCGCGTCAACGGGGAACTCTTCGACCGGGAACGGTCGCGCTGCGCGGTGTTGTCGTACGACTACACGGTCCTCGCTGGCACCCAGGGCCAGATGAACCATAAGAAGAAGGACCGCCTCTTCGAGCTCGTGGAACGCTTGCGGCTGCCGGTCGTTCTCTTCGCCGAGGGCGGCGGTGGACGGCCCGGTGACACCGACATGGCCACCGTCACCGGACTCGATACCGAGGCCTTCGCCCGGTTCGGCGCGCTGAGTGGGCTCGTGCCCCTCGTCGGCGTGGTGTCGGGACGCTGTTTCGCCGGCAACGCCGCGCTGCTCGGATGCTGCCACGTCATCATCGCCACGCCCGACGCCAACATCGGGATGGGGGGGCCGGCCATGATCGAGGGTGGCGGGCTCGGCGTGTTCACCCCCGAAGAGGTGGGGCCGGTGTCGGTGCAGGTGCCCAACGGGGTGGTCGAAGTCCTGTGCGCCGACGAGAAGGAAGCCGTCGAGGTGGCCCGCCGCTACCTGGCGTACTTCCAGGGGGACACGGCCGACTGGACGGCTCCCGATCAGGAGTTGCTCCGGGACGTCGTGCCGCCGGATCGGCGCCGCGTCTACGACGTGCGCCGGGCGCTCGAGGTGCTGGCCGACGAGGGGTCGGTGCTCGAGCTGCGGCCGTCATTCTCACCGGGGATGGTGACGGCGCTGGCTCGGGTGGAGGGCCGGGCGACGGGTGTCATCGCCAACAACCCGATGCACGGTGCGGGGGCGATCGACGCCGCAGGCGCGGACAAGGCCGCCCGCTTCATGCAGCTGTGCGAGGCGTTCGCCCTGCCGCTGCTGTCGTTGTGCGACACGCCCGGCTTCATGGTGGGACCCGAGGCGGAGCAGAGCCGCCCTGGTGCGCCACGTGAGCCGGATGTTCGTCGTGGGGTCGTCCCTGACGGTCCCATTCGCCTGCGTCGTGCTCCGCAAGGGGTACGGGCTCGGGGCGCAGGCCATGGCGGGGGGGTCGTTCCGCCGGCCGCTGTTCACCGTGGCCTGGCCCACCGGGGAGCTGGGCGGGATGGGGCTCGAGGGCGCCGTGCGCCTCGGCTTCCGCCGCGAGCTCGACCTCATCGAGGACCCCGGGGAGCGGGAGGCGGCGTTCTCGGCCATGGTGTCCCGTGCCTATGAACACGGAAAGGCGTTGCACGTGGCGGAGCACTTCGAGATCGACGACGTGATCGACCCGGCGGCGACCCGTGCGCGCTTCGTGCACGCGCTCGACGCGGCGGGCCATCGGGCCGAGTGGACGTCACCGGGCCACCAGCAGCGGCGGCCGTTCGTGGACACGTGGTGACGGACGTCGAGCGCCTCATGGAGGCCATGTCCCTCGATGAGAAGTGCTCCCTCACCGCCGGCGCCAACCTGTGGTACCTCCCGACGGTCGAGCGTCTCGGCATTGGGGCCCTCAAGGTGTCCGACGGCCCGTCGGGCGTCCGGGGCGACAGCCTCATCGGGCGGCGTTCCCTGTCGCTGCCCTGCGGCACGGCCGTCGGCTCGACCTGGAACCCGGCGTTGGTGCAACGCCTCGGCGCGGTGCTGGCCGCCGAGGCGCGGTCCAAGGGCGTCCACGTCCTGCTCGGGCCGACCGTCTGCATCCCCCGGACCCCGCTCGCCGGACGCACCTTCGAGTCCTTCTCCGAGGACCCGTTGCTCACGGCCCGCCTGGCCGTCGCCTACGTGCGCGGGGTGCAGGGCGCTGGGGTCGGGTGCTGCATCAAGCATTACGCCTGCAACGACCAGGAGCACGAGCGGATGACCATCAGCGCCGAAGTCTCCGAGCGCGCGCTCCGCGAGATCCACCTCGTCGCCTTCGAGGCCGCCGTGCGAGAGGCCGGCGTCTGGTCGGTGATGACCGCCTACAACAAGGTCAACGGGACCTACTGCGGCGAGCAGCCCGACCTCGTCAACGGGGTGCTGCGCGACGAGTGGGGCTTCGACGGGCTGGTCATGTCGGACTGGTTCGGGACCCACTCGACGGCTCCGGCCGCATTCGCCGGCCTCGACCTCGAGATGCCGGGCCCCTCGGCCTGGTTCGGCCCGACCCTGGCCGCTGCCGTGCGCGACGGGCTCGTCGACGAGTCCGTGGTCGACGGCCAGGTCCGGCACGTGCTGCGTCTGATGGGCCGGGTGGGCGGCCTGCTCGACGGGACGCTGGCTCGAAGCGAGGAGCGGGAGGAGGACGACCCGGGGCGGCGCGCCGTGGCCCGGGAGGTGGCGGCCGAGGGAACGGTCCTGCTGGTCAACGACGGGCTGCTCCCACTGAGCCCGGCCGGAGTCTCGAGCATGGCCGTGGTCGGCCCGAACGCCGGCCAGCTCGCGATGGGTGGCGGCAGCTCGGAGGTGACGCCGCACCGGCGCCGCAGTGTGGCCGACGCGCTGGCCGAACGCCTCCCGGGCGTGACGATCCGCACCGAGGTCGGGTGCCGCATCGATCGCGGGCTCCCCGCGGTCGACCTCCGGCTGCTCAATGCAGAGCAGTTCCTCGTCGAGTACTTCGACCGCGCCGGCCCGCCGGAGCAGAGCGGCCGGGCGGCGGTCGCCGCCGAGGTCGCCCACACGGCCCGCATCCTGTGGATCGGGCCGCCGCAGCCCGGTCTCGAGGCGGGCCGGTGCGCCGTGCGGATCCGTGGGATCCTCACGCCCGACGTGTCGGGGCGGTGGCGGCTGGGGCTCGAGAGCGCCGGCTGCTCCGTGCTCCGCATGGACGGTGTCCTCGTCGTCGACAACTCTGAGCCCGAGCGAGGCGCCGGCTTCTACGGGGCGGGGAGCCAGCCCGTCGACGCCGAGTACCAGCTCGAGGCCGGTCGCTCCTACGAGCTCGCGGTGGACGTGTGGCCGCGCTCGGCCTCCTCCCCCATCCTGGGGGCACGGATCGGCGCGGCGCGGCCGGACACGGGCGACGAGTTCGAGCGGGCCGTTGCCGCGGCCGCCGCGGCCGACGTGGCGGTGGTCGTGGTGGGATCGAACGGGCAGTGGGAGACCGAGGGGCACGACCGGCCCGACCTGTCGTTGCCGGGACGCCAGCTCGAGCTGATCGAGGCGGTGCTGGCCGCCAACCGCCGCACGGTGGTCGTCGTCAACGCCGGGGCGCCCGTGGAGATGCCCTGGGCCGAACGTGCCGGCGCGGTGCTCGTGACCTGGTACCCGGGCGAAGAGGGCGCCGACGCGCTGGCGGACATCGTGGTCGGGGCGTCGGAACCGACCGGGCGCCTGCCCGTCACGTTCCCCGTGCGGGTCGAGGACGGACCGACCGGTGGGTCCGAGCGTCGCTACCCCGGGACCGGCGGCAAGGTCCATTACGACGAGGGCGTGTTCGTGGGCTACCGGCACTACGAGACGGCGGGGGCCACCCCGCTCTTCGCCTTCGGTCACGGCCTCTCCTATGGGGACATCGTCTACGACCAGGTGGACATCACGTCCGAGCGGGTCACGGTCCGGCTGGCCAACGAGGGTGTACGGCGGGGCACCGAAGTGGTGCAGGTGTACGTGCGTGCGCTCGACGCCCGCGTGGCGCGCCCCGACCGCGAGCTGGTGGGCTTCGTGAAGGTCGCGGTGGAGGCCGGCCAGCAGGAATGGGTCGAGGTGGAGCTGACCGCTGCGGCCTACCGATATTGGGACTCGGACACGCACGGATGGCGCTCGGATGCGGGGTCGTACGAGGTGCTGGTCGGTTCCTCGTCGCGCCACATCCGGGCCAGCGCGGTCGTCACCCGGGGCGACGACTCGGCGGCCTGAGGTGGCGGCCAGCGAGTCTGGTACGTCGCGACCGTGGACATGGACCTGGGACCGCCTGATCGTCGAGCCGCGGCGGCCCCAGGTCATCCGGGATCAGCCCCACGCCCCGTGGTTCGCCGTGGCGGCGGTGTGCATCGGCGCCTTCATGGGCCAGCTCGACGCGTCGATCGTCACGGTGGCCCTGCCGACGCTGCAGCGCACCTTCGACGCCTCGGTGGGGGCCGTCACCTGGGTCGGCCTGTCGTACCTCCTGGTGCTGGTGGCGACCGTCACCGCCGTCGGGCGCTTCGCCGACATGTGGGGGCGCAAGCTCCTCTACGTCTACGGCTTCTTGGTCTTCGCCGGCGCCTCGGCGCTGTGCGGCCTGGCACCCGACCTGGCCGCGCTGTGCGGCTTCCGCGCCCTGCAGGCCGTCGGGGCGGCGATGCTGCAGGCGAACAGCCTGGCCATCATCGTGCTCGTGGTGCCGGGCCGATCGCTCGGAAAGGCCATCGGGCTCCAGGGGACGGCCCAGGCGCTCGGGCTCGCCCTGGGCCCTTCGATCGGCGGCCTGCTCCTGGCCGCCGGCGGATGGCGCCTCATCTTCTTCGTGAATGTCCCCGTCGGCCTGGTCGGCGCCCTCACCGCGGTCGCCCTGGTGCCGCGGAGCCGGAACCTGTTGGCACGCGTGCGCTTCGACTGGACCGGGCTCGGGATCTTCTTCCCGGCGGTGGCGGCGCTCTTGTGCGCGATCACGTTCGGGGCGGAGACCGGCTGGGGCTCGGCGCTGATCGTGGGCCTGTTCGTGCTGGCGGCCGTCCTGGGCACGCTGTTCCTCTGGCACGAGCGCCGGGACCGCGACCCCATGCTCGACCTGGGGCTCTTCCGCAGCGCACAGTTCTCGACGGGGATCATGAGCGGCTTCGGCTCCTACCTCGTCATGTTCGGCGTGCTGCTGTTGGTGCCCTTCTACCTGGAGCGGGGGCTGGGCCTCGGGACGGCCCGCTCGGGGCTGGAGCTCATGGCGATGCCGCTGGCCTTCGGTATCGTGGCGCCGCTGGCGGGGCGGCTGGCCGACCGCGTCGGAGCCCGGCCCCTCACCGTGGGCGGGATGGCCCTCGTCGCCGTCGGGCTCGCCGTCATGGGCGCGCTGCGACCTCCGACGGTGGTGTTCTTGCTGCTCTTGGCCTTGGTCGGGGTCGGGATGGGACTGTTCACCTCGCCCAACAACGCCTCGATCATGGGCGCCGCGCCCGGCCAGCACGCGGGGATGGCCTCCGGGGTGTTGAACATGACCCGGGGCATGGGGACGGCCCTCGGACTCGCCCTGACGGGGACCGTCTTCGTGCTCGCCGGTGGCGACACGGGCGGGGCCGCCGGTGCCGGCCATGCCTTCAGCGCGACCACGTACGTGCTGGCGGCCATCGCCGCCGCCGCGGGCCTGGTGTCGGCGACGCGGGCGAACGGTGCCCTGGCCGGCGCGACCCTGTCATCGGTCGAATAGGGCGGGACTCCCGAACTTCCCCACCGTTACACCGCGGCGACGGCGGTGGTCAATCGGGATGGCTCATGACGGTCGATACTGGTGGATTGGCAACGACGCCCCCTGCCTTGTTCGCTCTGTCACGCCCCCGGCCGTTCCTCCTGCGTGCGGCTGGCCCAGTGGTGCATCGCCCATCCCCCGGCGATCAGCGCGGCGCCGATCTCGGCGTCGCGCTGAATGTTGAGTCCGCTGTAGGCCAGTGGACCCGACGGTTGGGTGGCGGCCGCCGTGGTCACCCCGCTCGTGGGACCCGACGGTTTGGTGGGGGCCGCCGTGGTCGCCCCGCTCGTGGGACCCGACGGTTGGGTAGGGGTCGCCGTGGTCGCCCCGCTCGTGGGACCCGGCGGTTGGGTGGGGGCCGCCGTGGGCACCCCGCTCGTGGGACCCGGCGGCTGGGTGGGGGCCGCCGTGGTCACTCCGCCCCCGGTCGTGCCGCCGGGCACGGGCGAGCCCGGGCCGGTCGCCGGTCCCCCCGAAAGGGTGGCGCCGGCGGCGGGCTTCGCCGTGAAGATCTCGGGCACCACCCAGGCGGCCACGCCGGCCGTCGCCACCGTGGACATG
>CAVSLS010000025.1:0-17247 GCA_963728845.1 uncultured Acidimicrobiaceae bacterium | reverse complement strand
GCAGGCCGACCCCGGCGGGGTCGCCTGGACCACACGGAAGTCATCGCCCGCCCGGTGGTCGACGTCGAGATGGAAACCGACCGTGTCGGTGTAGAAGGCCTTCGCCCGGTCGACGTCCGACAACGGGACGACCACGACTCCCAGGGTGAACGAGTGTCCCTAGAAAGGACTCGGATCCGGCAGCCGAGCGCCACCTCCCGGTGAAGTGGGACAGCCTCAAATTCTGACTGCTCACAGAGTGCTGCTTCCGACGAGCACGTCGCATCCAGCTCAAATTCAGAGGCACCACCCACGCAGCGAGGTGGTTGTGGCCTTAGCGTTGTATGCGTAGACCTAGGTCGCACATGGGATGCGATCGAACACCCGAGCAATCGGGGGGAGGGTGAAACAATGGATGAAAAAGGTGAAGGCTGGCTTATCTTCGCAGCCGTAGTGCTCGGAGTCGCGGGGATCATGCGAGTCTTCGACGCCATCTGGGCGTTCCGCTATCACGGGGTGCTCCCCCAGAACTTCGAAGACGCCATTTTCGGCCACAGTCTCAAGACCTACGGCTGGGTGTACCTCATCGTGGCCATCGTGCTCATCCTCTGCGCATTCGGGGTCATGGCACGGTCACAGTTCAGCCGATGGATCGGGATTTTCGCCGGCGCGGTCATGGCGATCAGTGCGATCTGGTGGATGCCCTTCTACCCCGTTTGGTCGCTTACGTACATCTTCGTCGGCGTCCTCGTTATCTACGGACTGTCCGCCTATGGCGGGCGTGAAGTGACGACGTAGTCTCCGACCACCCGACTCTCCAACAGCGGAGTTGGCCGGGCGCCAGGCCTGGATGCCCCGATCGGGAGCGGTGAACGGGAGGCCGTGAACCTCGAGCTTCCAGTCCACGGACGGTCTAGACCTCCGAGGGCACCCCGAAGCGCTCCTGGTACGGCGCCACGAGCGCGGGGGGTGGCAAGGTCGAGGCCCGTGTCAGCGAAGGAGTAGTCGTGGCCGCCGGCCCGCCCGCGGTGACGAGCGGCCAGGTAGGCCTCGAGCGCGGTGCGGAACCCGGGGGTGAGCGGGAGATCCCACCCGGCGTAGAGGCGTTCGATCACGTCGACGGGGCCTGCCACCAGATCCTTGTACACCACGTCGGCGATCTGGTCCACGGGGACGGCCCCGGCGTCGCGCTCGGCGGCGACGTGGTCCATCTGCATCTCGAGCCCCATCGCCATGAACTCGACCAGGACCGCGTGGTCGACGTGGTCCGAGTGCATGTAGTGCAGCGTCGCCATGAGGTCCGCCAGCGACCCGATGACCCGCAGCGGGTCGCGGTGGGTGATCACGACGCGTGCGTCGGTGTAGGTGGTGAAGAGGAGAGGCAGGGCGGAAAGGTGGGAGGGCGCCTTGACGACCCAGCGCGGCGTCGGCCGCTCGGCCACCCACTGCAGCGTCTGCAGATGGCGCTTGTGCCAATCGTAAATCGGGGTCTGGTCCTGGTCGCTGCGCCACAGCGTGTACCCGGCCACGTTGTAGAGGCCGGTGTACATGTCGCTCGAGAACTGGTGGGCAAAGGCGAAGATGCACTCGGTCGGGAGCCGGCCGCCGTTCTCGTGCATGGCGGTGAAGGCGGGCACCATCTCGTCCATGAGCGTGATCTCGTCGTCGCACAGGTCTCCCGAGGCGTCCTCGTAGGGGACGGTGTGCAGCAGCTCCCACAGCAGCGGCGGGCGGTTGTCGGGGTCGCAGGCCAGCAGCTCGTGCAACAAGGTGGTCCCCGAGCGGCCCAGGCCGGTCACCACGATGGGCGTGTGCACGGGCTCGCGGAGAGCGGCCGGCTCCCGCTTCCAGAGGGCGACCATGCGCAACCGGTTCTGCAGGATCAGCTGGATCTCGCCGTGGGTGCGGATGCGGCCGGGCAGATGGAGACGCGCCTCGCCGTCGAGGGAGCGGCAGAGGCGCCGGAAGGGATCCTCCCACCAGGTGTCGCCGAAGTCGTCGAGCCCGGTGGTGGCGACGGCGGCCTCCCGCAGGGTCTCGGGCTCGAGCGAGACCATGGAGCGCCCGTCGTCGCCGAGGCCGTGCCCGAGTGAGACCATCTTCTCGGTCCACGCGCTGCGCGGCGGCGGGGTCCAGGGCACGGGGCGTCACCGTACCCGCAACGGGCGGAGCAACACCGGGACGGGGGAGACGGGACGGGGAGACGGGACGGGGGAGAATGGGTGGGTGAGCGATGCCGCGCCCGGCCTGAGCGCCGACGAGATCCTCGACGTGCTCGTGACGGGCGCCGACCGCCCCCTGGCCGACGGCGCCCGGGTCTCGCAGCTCGACCACGCGCGGCAGACGGCGACGCTCCTGACCCGCCTCCGCCCCGCTGACGCCGAGCTGGCAGTGGCGGGCCTGGTGCACGACATCGGCCATCTGTTGCCGGGCGGCACGGACGAGGACCACGCCGAGACCGGGGCGCGGGCGGTCCGCGACGCGCTCGGGGAGCGGGTGGCGGGATTGGTCGCCCTGCACGTGGAGGCCAAGCGGTATCTCGTGGCGACCGACGGCGGGTACGGGGATGTCCTCGCGGACGACAGCATGGTGTCCCTGGTCCGCCAGGGCGGCGCCATGACCGGGGGCGAGGCCGTGGCCTTCTCGGCCCGGCCGTGGGCGGCCGACGCGCTGGCCCTACGCCGGGCCGACGACAGCGCGAAGGTCGAGGGTCTCGAGGTGCCCGGACTGGCCCGGTGGGCAGCGCTGCTGCGCGACCTGTCCGACCAGGCCGGTGCCGGTGGGGGTTGACGCTGCGGCCCGGTCGCCGGCCCGGCGCACCGTGAGCCCGTCGCCGTCGCGCCGCTTGCACGGCCCGGTGGTGCCACGACAGAGTCGGGCCGGTGGACGCCCCCGTCTCCGGCCGCTGTGACGCCCGCTTCGGCGCGGTCCGGGAGCAGTTCGGACGCAACTTCGCCGAGCGCGGCGAGATCGGCGCGGCCCTCTGCATCCTGATCGACGGCAGGACCGTGGTCGACCTGGCCGGCGGCTGGACCGACGAGACGGCACGCACGCCCTGGCGCGGCGACACGCTCGTGAACTTCTACTCGGTGGGAAAGGCGTTCGTGGCGCTCCTCGCGCTGCAGCTGGTGGACGCCGGGTCGATCGCGCTCGACGACCCCATCGCGGCGGTGTGGCCCGAGTTCGCGGCGGCGGGCAAGGAGGCAACGACGCTGCGGCACGCGCTGTGCCACCGCGCCGGCGTGCCGGCCTTCCGCGCCCCGTTGACCAATGAGGACCTGTGGCGGTGGGAGCGCATGACGGGCGCGCTGGCCGCCACCGAGCCGTGGTGGGAGCCGGGGACACGCCACGCCTACCACACCAACACCTACGGGCACCTGGTCGGCGAGGTCGTGCGCCGGGTGAGCGGTGAGCCGTGCGGCCGGCGGTTGGCCGGCGTGGCGGGCCCGATCGACGCCGACGTCTTCTTCGGCGTGCCCGTCGCGGAGCGCCGGCGCTGTGCCGACGTGCTCTTTCGTGCGCCGGTTCCCGACCACCCGCTGGACGACACGCTCACCGGGGACGCGCGCATGGAGATGTTGAGCTACTTCAATCCGCCGGGCTACTCGTCCATGGGCGTCGTCAACACGGCGGAGTGGCGCGCCGCCGAGGTCCCGTCGACCAACGGCCACGGGTCCGCCGCGGGCGTGGCGCGCCTGTACGGCGCGCTGCTCGAGCCGAACCGGCTGCTCTCCACCGACCTCCTCGCCGAGGCGGCGTCCCCGCAGTCGCAGGGCTACTGCCCGATCCTGCACGAGGACGTGACCTTCGGGCTCGGGTTCAAGCCGACGGTGCCGCGGCGTCCCTTCGGGCCGAATCCCCGCAGCTTCGGCCACTTCGGGACGGGCGGCGCGGTCGGGTTCGCCGATCCCGACGTGGGCGTTGCCTTCGGATACGTCATGAACGACGTCATCCCCCGCTGGCAGAGCACGCGCAACCGCTCCCTCATCGACGCGCTGTACGACGCCCTGTAACGCCGGGAACGGCCGTACGTCCGACGCATCCCACGGCCGGGCTCGACCGAGAACAGGGGACCGCGCCCGACGGAACCCGATGCCCTAACGTTCGGTACAGAGACCACGCCCGGCGGGCGGCAGACCTAGGGGGTTCCCATGACGGACGCGGCGATGGCGATGCCCACCAGGCGAGTCGACCTGTGGTACGCGGGGACCGCACCCCAGGGACGGCTCTCGGTGGGCTTCCGCATCATCTTGGCCATCCCGCAGGTCATCGTGTTGTACTTCCTGTTCATCGCGGTCTTCTTCGTCGTGGTGATCGGTTGGTTCGCCGCGCTGTTCACGGGCCGCCTGCCCGAATGGGCGCACAGCTTCATCAGTGGCGTGGTGCGCTGGTCCACCCGCGTCGGCGCCTACCTCTTCCTGCTGACGGACCGCTATCCGCCGTTCTCGCTCGACGACGAGGACTACCCGGCTCGTCCGATCCTGCCCGACCCGGGGGGCCGGCTGAACCGCTGGGCCGTGCTGTTCCGCCTCGTGCTCGCCGTCCCTACGGCCGTGTTCATGCAGATAGTCGAGTACGGGCTGACCGCCCCGCTGCTCCTCGTGATGTGGTTCGTGGTGCTCATCACGGGCAGCATGCCCCCGGTGCTCTACCTCGCCTACGCGGCGCTGCTGCGCTACCAGGCTCGGTTCCACTCCTGGTTCGGCATGCTGACGTCGGAGTACCCCTGGGGCATGCTGGGCGACCGGGTCCCGGCAGGTTCACTCCCCTCGGGCCCCCCGCCGCCGGTCGTCCCAGCCGGTCCCGCTCCCGCGCCGAGCGGCGCACCGCGGTACCAGGCCCCGACTCCGCCGCCCCCGACCCCTCCGACTCCTCCGACGCCGGCACAGCCGTTCTCGTACCCGCCGGCGTCGGAGCCCACGCCGGACCAGGCGCCGTCGCCCGAGGAGCCCGCCGCCGCCGGCGCCCCCGTCCCGGCGCCCGTCTGGCCTCCGCCCATGCCCGCGCCACGGCCGGCGGGCGTCGGGGGCATGCCGCCACCGTCGCCGTGGGAGCGGACCGCGGTGCCACCGCCACCCGGTGGGGAGCTGCCGCCGTGGGGCACGCTCGTCCTGGAGGGTGCGGCGCGGAGCTGGATGATCTTCGCCATCGTCTGGGGATCGGTCGTGTTCGTGGGGCAGAGCATCGCCCAGGGTGCGCTCAACGGGAATCGGAACCACACCTCCGGCGTGGTGCAGTACGACGCGGTCCACCGCGACGGCCTGTCCCCGATCCTCGGCTCCGACGCCAGCGTTCTCGTGAACCAGACCGACCGGCTGCACGGTGGTCCCTGACCGAGAGGACGGTGCGCCGGGGCCGTGACGCGGTGACGTTCGAAGAGCTCGTCGCCGAGGGCAGCGCGGTCCCGGTCGAGGGCTGGGACTTCTCCTGGTTCGACGGCCGGGCCACCGAGGAGCGCCCGCCCTGGGGCTACGCCCACCTGATGGGGGAGCGGATGGCCGGTGCCGCATCCGCCCTGGACGTGCAGACCGGGGGCGGGGAGGTCCTGGCCACCGTGGCGCGACCGCCGGCGCTGCTGGTGGCCACCGAGTCGTGGCCGCCCAACGTCGCGCTGGCCCGCGCCCGCCTGCGCGCGCTGGGTGCCCACCTGGTCGCGGTGGCCGACGTGCCGGCGCTGCCCTTTGCCGACGCCTCGTTCGACCTCGTGACGAGCCGCCACCCCGTCGTGGTGCTGTGGGAGGAGATCGCCCGGGTCCTGCGGCCGGGCGCGACGTACCTGTCCCAACAGATCGGCGCGGGCTCCAACCGTGAGCTGACCGATTTCATCATGGGTCCACAGCGCGTGAACCAGAACCGCAGCCCGGAGCGGGCCCGGGTGGCGGCAGCGGCGGCCGGGCTCGAGGTCGTCCGGCTGGAGGCCTGCGCGCTCCGTGTCGAGTTCTTCGACGTGGCCGCCGTGGTGCACTTCCTGCGCAAGGTGCCCTGGACGGTGCCGGGCTTCACCGCCGACGACTACGGCGACCAGCTCCGCCGCATGCACGAGCTGATCACGCGCGAGGGCGTGTTCGTGTCCACCGCCCAACGACTCCTCGTCGAAGCGCGCCGCCCGGTTGACCGCGACGGAGACAGCTCACCCCTGCCCGACCGTGCGGGTCCCACCGGCGCCGGCGCGGCTCAACGTATGGTTCGGGTCATGTCGTGGCCGCAGCCGCCGCCCCCACCGCCCTCGTCGCTGCCGCCCCCGGGTTGGTACCCCGACCCGTCGGGGCAGTCCACGCACCCGTGGTGGGACGGGTCGACGTGGACGGTCCACACCGGCCAGCCGCCGTCGCCGGAACCCGGCCCCCCGCGGCGCCTCATGACGACCGGCGGCCCGGTCGAGCTCTCCGGTTGGTGGCGGCGTTTCGGTGGCTACGTGCTCGATGTGGTCATGATCGACGCCGCCACCTACGCCGTCACCCGTCTCATCCGGAATGCCGACGTCGCCCTGCGGGGGCCGCTGGCCCCCGGTGTCTACCCGATGACGCCGGGCGCGCAGGCGGCCGTGGTGGCCTCGACGCTCCTGATCGGGTTGGGGTATCCGCTGGTCCTCCTGCGGCTACGCGGCCAGACGGTCGGGATGATGGCGGCGAGTGTCCGCGCCGTCGACCGTGTGTCGGGTGCACCGCTGACGTCGCCGCAGGCCTGGCGGCGCGTGCTCGCCTACTTCTTCCTCGTCACCCTGTGGGTGCAGATCGGCACCGTCATCGGGTTGAACCACGTGGTCGGGCCGACGCCGGTGGCCGACACGCTGCTGCGCCTCGTCGGAGGGCTGGGGCTCCTCGTGACGGCGCTCTGGCCCCTGCACAACCCGTTCGTCCAGACGCTGCAGGACAAGGCGGCGGGAACGATCGTGGTCCGCACGAGGCCGTGAACGACCAGGGGGCGCGGGCGTGCGGCGGCGTGCGGCGGGCGCGGCCGCGCCGGCCCGGGCTCAACTCGCCGGGCTCACCGAGCTCATGTTGTAGTCGGGGATGCGCAACGGCGGCATGACCGTCCGATTGAGGTACTCCCCGAACTCGCGCCCGAGCGAGCGCACCGGCGTCCCGACCTCGGTGGCCCGGGCCAGCAGGTCGACGGGGCTCTCGTTGAAGCGGAAGTTGTTCGCTGCACCGACCACGGCGCCGTCCTCAATCACGTAGACGCCGTCGCGTGTGAGCCCGGTCGTGAGCAGGGTCGCCGGGTCGACCTCCCGGATGTACCACAGGCAGGTGAGCAGGAGCCCCCGTTCGGTGCGGGCCACCATGTCGTCGACCGAGCCGCCGCCGGCCGCGCCGCACGACAGCGCAACGCGAGGTTGTCGACGTAGGGCGCCACCGCCACCCCCGACTTCGCGGCACCGGCACGGTGGTAGCGCAAGTGCGCCAGGACGCCGTCACGCAGCCAGTCGATGTGCCCGAGCGGCAGCCCGTTGTCGAAGACCGAGACGTCGGAGCTGCTCGCCGCGGTCGCCACGAAGGGCGTGCACTCCACCGTGGGCTCGAAAGGATCGCTGGAGAGCGTGAAGGGCAGGGTCGTGATCGTCTCGCCCACGCGCGTGCCATCGCCCTCCTTGGAGAAGACGGTGCGGCCGTCCTCGGCGTCCTGGCCCCCGAGGCCGCCGAACGCCAGCTCGGCCATCATGTCGACCACGCCCGAGGGCGGCAGGATGACCTCGTACCGGCCGGCATCGAGCGCGATCTGCCGCTTCCCCCAGTCCAGCCGGCGCCAGATCTCACGCTCCATCTCCTCGAACGACGGGTCGATGGCGGGCACGCCGACCCAGGCCGAGCCCGTCCCGTCGGCGGTGCGCCCCACCAGGTTCACGGCCGCCGTCGGCTGCGCGTGCGACAGGCGGACCCCGGTGCGCTCCCGAGGTAGAGCGTCGCCGCGTCGATCTCGGCGAAGCCCGCCAGCACGGCGTCGCGGGCCCGGGCCCGACCGAAGGCACCCGAGAGGGACGAGAGCACCGGCTCGAGTGCGGACGCGTCCGTCTCCTCCGGCCCGAGCGAGAAGTCACGCGCCGGGACGGTCTCCGACGGCTCGACGAGGGCGCCGGCGTCCTCGGCCGGTGGCGCCGCACGGGCGTCGGCCAGCGCCGCCGACACCATCTCGGCCACGCCGTCGAGCCCGACCACCCCCGTCTGGCGCGCCGTCCCGACCGACCGACCGGCGACCGCGATCACGGTCACCGAGCGGGCCCGGTGCACCCCGTTGGTCGTGGTCGTGTTGAGGGCGAAGCGGACGTCGGCATGGCTGGTCTCCTCCACCAGCACGATGCAGCCGTCGGCCCCCGCGGCGCCGGCCGCGGCGACCCCGTGTTCGACGAGCTCCTGGGCGGGGATCACCCGTGCCCCCGGCGCACGCTCAGCGCCCCGATTCCTCGCGCGCGTTCAGCACCCGCACGCCGCGGACGAGCACCGACGGGCAGCCGTGCGAGACCGGCGCCACCTGTCCCGGCTGGCCCTTGCCGCAGTTGAACGCGCCCCCCAGCACCCAGGTGGACGCGCCGCCGACCGCCTCCATGGAGCCCCAGAAGTCGGTCGTGGTCGCCTGGTACGCCACGTCCTTGACCTGCCCCGCCAGCTTCCCGCCCTCAATCGCGTAGAAGCGCTGCCCGGTGAACTGGAAGTTGTAACGCTGCATGTCGATCGACCAGCTCTTGTCGCCCATGACGTAGATGCCCCGGTCCACGCCCGCGATGAGCTCCTCGGTGCGGGGACCGTCCACCCCCGCGTGGGCGAGCGACACGTTGGCCATGCGCTGCATGGGCACGTGCATCGGCGAGTCGGCGAACGCGCACCCGTTGGAGCGCTCGAAGCCCATGGCGGCCGGCGATGGTCCGGTCGAGCTGATAGCCGACGAGGATCCCGTCCCGCACGAGATCGAACGACTGCGCCGCGACGCCCTCGCTGTCGATGCGCACCGTGGCCAGGCCGTGCTCTGCGGTGCGATCGCCGGTCACGTGCATGACGGGGGACCCGTAGGCGAGCGTGCCCAGCTTGTCGAAGGTGGCGAAGGAGGTCCCGGCGTAGGCCGCCTCGTAGCCGACGGCGCGGTCGAGCTCGGTGGCGTGCCCGATGGACTCGTGGATGGTGAGCCAGAGGTTCGACGGGTCGATGACGAGGTCGTAGGTCCCCGCCCGCACCGAAGGCGCCTGCAGCTTCTCGGCCAGCAGCTCGGGCAGGCGGGCCAGCTCGGCGTCCCAGTCCCAATTCCCGGCCGACGGCGGGCCCGTGAGGAACTCCCACCCCCGCCCGACCGGCGGCGCCAACGTGCGCATGGTCTCGAACCCCGTGTCCGAGAGCGCCAGCGCCTCGAGCTGGGTCTGCAGCCGCACCCGGTGCTGGGTGGCCCGCGTCCCGTTGAGGTCGGCCAGGTAGGTCTGCTCGGACACGGCCAGGAGCGCGGCGGTGGTGTGCGACACCGCGGCGTGGTCCCCCAGCCGCGCGCTCCACTCGGCCAGCAAGGCGATCTTGTCGGCCATCGGCACCGTCGTCGGGTCGACCTCGAAGGCGCTCGACCACGTGACCTCGCCGTGCGGGGGCTCGGGCGCCAGCTCGACCCGCCCACCACCGGCCCTGTGCGTGACCCTGGCCATCTCCGTGGCCCGGTGGACCAGGTTGGCCGCCTCTTCCGGGCCCACGTCGACGGTGGCGGCGAACCCGACCGCGCCGTCGACCACGACGCGCACGCCGATGCCGAAGTCCGTGTCGTCCGCCGTCGTCTCGGAGGAGGCGTCATGGAGGCGGACCATCTGGCTGCGGATGCGCTCGACCCGGAGCTCCGCCGCCTGGCAGCCTGCCGCCGCGCTCAGGGCGGCGTCGGCCAGCGCGGAGAGCTCGTCCGCGGGCAGCGGCATCAGTCGACTGGCGTGGGTTGGCGCAACGAGAGCCCGGCGGCGGTGTAGATGGCGTCGATGAGCTCCATGGTACGGATGGCGTCGGCGGCCGTGGTCGGGAAGGACGCGCCGTCCTCGACCGCGGCGGCGAACGCCTCGAGCTGGTAGTCGTAGGTCGGCTTGCGGCTGAAACGCTCCTTGCGGGTGCCGAGCGAGGTCGTGACCTTCATCCGGTGGAAGTACTGGGGGCTGAAGGGGTTGAAGACGGAGATCTTGCCGTTGTCACCGGTGACCTCCGCCCGCAGGCGCAGCACGGAGGAGGAGAACATGGAGCAACCGATGTGGGCGCTCCCGCCGTCGGGGAGGGAGAAGTGCGCGTCCATGGCCCGGTCGACGCCCGGGGAGGACAGCTTCGCCTCGGCACTGATCACCCGGGGGCCGGGGGCCAGGAGACGCAGGAGGCTGATCGGGTAGCAGCCCATGTCCATGGTGGCGCCGCCGGCCAGCGCCAGCTGGTAGCGGATGTCACCCTTCTTCCACAGCGGCGCCGAGAACGACACGTCGACGTTGCGGATGGTGCCCAGCTCGCCCGAGCGGACGATCTCCACCAGGCGCTTGGCCAGGGGGTGGTACTGGTAGTGGAACGCCTCCATGCACGACCACGCCGGGGTTCGCAGTTGTCCACCTCCGCCACGGCCCTGGCCTCGTCGGCGTTGGCGGTGAAGGGCTTCTCGCACAGGACGTGCTTGCCCGCCTTCAGGGCCGCGATGGTCCAGTACCCGTGCAGCCCGTTGGGCAGCGGGTTGTAGACGGCATCGATGTCGGGGTCGTTGACCAGCTCGGCGTAGGTGTCGAGCACGCGGGGAATTCCCTGCTTGCGGGCGAATTCGGTGGCGCGGTCCCGGTCCCGGGCCGCCACGGCGGTCACCAGGGCCCCGGCCCGTCCGGCGTGCCGGCTTGACCAGGGCGATCGGGGCGATGCGGGCCGCCCCCAGGACCCCGATCCTCAGCATGCGGGGTCATCCGGGAGCCGGCCGGCCTGGGGCAGTGAGGCGCGGCCCCCGTGGACGTTTCCCCAGTATGGGACGGAGGGGACGCCGCCGGGGGCGGCGGGGCCGGACGCAGCATGAGCACGGACGCTAACGCACCGGGGGCCCGCCCGACGCTGGGCCACATCCGCGGGCTCGACGGCATCCGCGCCGTGTCGGTGCTCGCCATCATCGCCTTCCACACCGGTCTGAACTCGGTGCCCGGCGGCTTCTACGGCGTCGACTCCTTCTTCGTGCTCTCCGGGTTCCTGATCACCTCCCTGCTGGTCAAGGAGTGGGGTGGCAGCGGGACGATCCGGCTGCGCCGGTTCTGGGCCGGCCGCGCCCGACGGCTCCTGCCCGCCCTCTTCCTGCTCGTCGCCGTCATCGGCATCGTGCATGGCGGTCCTGCCCGACGGTCCTGGCGACCCCCCACATCCTCGGCGACGCCCTCTCGACCGTGTTCTACGTCTCGAACTGGTACTCCATCCACGGCGGCGTGACCTACTTCTCGCTGTCCAGCCAGCCGTCGCCGCTTGCTGCACACCTGGTCGCTCGCGATCGAGGAGCAGTTCTACCTGGTGTGGCCCCTCGTCGTCCTGGGCGTGCTCAAAGTCGGCACGTCGGGCAGGTCGCGGCGCGCCGGGCGGCGCGCCGTCGCCGTGCTCGGGCGGCGGCCGGCTCTCGCTCGTCGGGCCGCCGCCGGACCGGGACGACCCCGAATGGACGCGACGCCGGCGGCTGCACGTCCTCTTCGCGGTGGCCTGCCTGGGCTCGCTGGCCTCCGCCCTCCTCATGGTCCTCCTGGCCCCGGACGGGTACACGACGCGCGCCTACTACGGCACCGACTGCCGCGCCCAGGCCTTGTTGGTCGGCGCGGCCATCGCCATCGGGTTGACGCTGTGGCGGGAGGGGAGCCGGCGCCCGCTGGTTCACGCGCTCGGCGTCGGTGCTCGCCGTGGCGGGCATCCTCGGCACGGCCGCCGCTGTGGGCCACGACGTCGGAGACGTCGACCTTCGCCTTCAGCGGCGGGTTCCTGGTGGCCAGCCTGGCGGCGGGCGCCGTCGTCCTCGGCTGCGCGGTGGCGCCGCGCTCGCTGGCCGTCCGCTTCTTGGAGCTTCCGCCCCTGCCGCAATGGGGCCGCATCTCCTACGGCGTCTACCTCTGGTACTGGCCCGTGCTCCTCGTGATGACGGGGCAACGGCTGCACTGGGGCGTCTACCCGCTCTTCCTGGCCCGGGTGGGCATCACGGTCGCCATCGCCGCGATCAGCTACGACCTCGTCGAGATGCCGATCCGCCGCGGCGCGCTCAAGCACTGGCGGTCCTGGATCGCGGCACCCGTCGGCGCCGCGGCGGCCATCGGCGCGGTGTTCGTCAGCACGCTGGTCCCGGTGGGCGCGACCGAGCTCCAGGGCTCGCAGCTCGGGGTGACCGCCGCGCCGTCGACCACGTCGACGGCGGCCGCGGCCAGCCCGGCCACGCGGTGGTCCCCGACCCCGCGGCCGACGCTGACCGACCACGACGCACGACGACCGTCGTACGTCCTCGATCCGCGCCCCCTTCTGTCGCCGGCGCTGCCCGTGGTCGACCACAGCGAGGCCGGTGAAGGTGTTGCTCGTCGGTGACTCCGTTGCCGGCACGCTCGGAGTCGGCCTGGCGGCACAGGCGCAGGCAGTACGGCGTGCAGATCGCGAACGAGGGGACGCCCGGTTGCTCGCTGTCGATGCAGACCCAGATCCAGGTCCTCTTCTATACCGTGTCGCCCGACGCACCCTGTGACGTCGACAAGAACCCCGACTCGTTGCTCGACACCTGGCGCAGCTGGGTGGACGCCTACAACCCCGACGTCGTCGTCTACGTCGCGCGTGGCGAGACGTTCGACCAGAGGTGGAGGGCAGTGGCAGAACCTCGGGCAGCCCGCCTTCGACCGCTACGTGGAGAACCGGTACAGCCAGGCGGTCGCCGTTCTCGGTTCCAAGGGAGCCAGCGTCGTGCTCACTGACGACCCCTTACTACGACAGCGGTGCCTCGCACCGGCCGGCGGCCCCTGGCCCGAGGACGATCCGGCGCGGGTGTCGACCGACAACGCGACCATGCGGCAGGCGGCCAATGCCGCGCCCGGAGGGAGCAGCGGGGGCAAGGTCTACGTGTTCGATCTGAACGCAGTGGTCTCGCCCGACGAGAGGTACACGGCGTCGGTCGGTCAGGTCAACGTGCGCTGCACGGACGGAGTGCACTTCACCCGCTCGGGCGGGATCTTCGTCGGGTTGAAGCTGGCCCCCGAGCTCGTGGCGCTGGGCCAGTCCCACGCCGCGGCCGTCGCCGGGTGGCGCCTGGCCGGGCACTCTGCCACCATCGACCCCGACATGGTTCCCGAACCTGCCCTGCCAGTAGTCCGCCGTGCCACCAGCGACGATGTCGATGCCATGGCGGCGCAGCTGGCCGAGACCTTCTTCGACGATCCCGTCATCGGGCACATCTTTCGCAACCCGCCGCGCCGGACGCGGGCCTGCGCGCCTACTTCCGCACCCAGATGCGGGCCGACTACCTCCCCTTCGGTGGCTGCTACACGACCGACGGCTATGCCGGCTCGGCCATCTGGGCTCCGGCGGGCAAGCCGCTCCTCACGGGGTTGCCGGGATCGTCACCATGCTGCCCGTGCTGCCCTACGTGGCGGCAACCTCGTCACCACGCTGCGCCTCTTGAACCTCGTCGAGTCGATGCATCCGCACGAGCCGCACTGGTACCTGGCCACCCTGGGTACCGCCGTTGGCCCAGCAGGGCAAGGGCGTGGGCAGCGCGTCGATGCGCCCGGTGCTCGAGCACTGCGACACCGAGGGCATCCCGTGCTATCTCGAGTCGTCCAAGGAGCGCAACGTCCCCTTCTACCGCCGGCACGGGTTCGAGATCGTGAAGGAGGTGCCGCTCCCCGGCGACGGTCCGCTCATCTGGACCATGTGGCGGGAGCCACAACCGGCGCCCTGAGCCCGGCGCTCGGGCCGGGTGGGCCTGCCCGAGTCCGCTCACGGCTGACCCCGTGGGCGAATGATCGACAGCCGATCTGTTCATCGGGTCTTCGTACGGCGAAGGGATCGACGTGCCTTGGAGCCTCAGGCCCACGACAACGACACCGCGGAGTCCCCGAGAACCGCCGATGGGCTCTGCGGTTGCGACCGCCGCTGAATGCGCCGGTCGGCATAGTCTGGAACCGTGGGGATCACAACGTGACGCCATGACGGATCGACGTGTGCTCACGTTCGCCGATCATCTCGGATCCGTGGGAGGCACTGAGGCGGCGCAGCTTGCCATCTTGCGGGTTCTGGCCGACCGTGGCTGGGACGTCGACCTCTTCTACCAGAGCATCGGCGACTACTGGCCGAGCTGGCAGGCGTTCGTCAGCATGTCAACCGAGGTCACGGGTTCGCTTCCCGCGGCGGGGTGCACCGGTGTCGTCGACCCTCGGGGTCATCCGATCCATCGGTGTCGGTGTCCGGCGCCGCCCGTCGGTCCTCTACGTGCACAACGCCGGAGACGTACCCGTCGCGCTCGGCGATCGGTCGGGTGGTCGGCGCACCGGTCGTGGCCCATCTCCACCTGCCACCCCCCATCAATCAACCTGCATGGCTCAATGGCTTCCTCCGGCGGGCCCAGGAGGTGATCGTGCCTTCCGACGACACCTCCGTTCGGTGGTCGCAGCGGGCCGGCCTCCACGCGGACCACGTTTGGACGATTCCGACCGGCGTCGACGTCGGGCGGTTTCACCACTGCTCGATTCCGAGCGTGTGTCGATCAGGGACGCCATAGGCGTCGGTCCCGCCGATGACATGATCCTCTATGTCGGTCGATTGCAGCGGATCAAAGGAGTGCACGTCCTCTTGGAGTCGGCGCGGCGTTTGCCAACCGCCGCGAAGGTCGTCGTGTGCGGTGACGCAACCGACCCGGGCTACCGGGACGAATTGGTGCACGCGGGAGGGAACGCCGTCTTCCTCGGCCGACGCAGTGACGTCCCCGAGCTCATGGCGGCCGCCGATCTCCTGGTTGTGCCGAGTGACTGCATGGAAACCCAGGGCCTGGTAGTTCACGAGTCCATGGCCTGCGGGACTCCCGTGGTGGCTTCCGACGTCGGTGGCCTCCGGGCGTCCATGGCGGGGTTCCCCGACCAGCTGGTCAAGCCGGGCGACGCCGTCGCGGTCTCGGGAGTCGTCGAGCGCTTCGTGCACTGGCGACACCACGACCCTGAGTTGGGGGCGAGATCACGAAGGTGGGTGACCGAGCATATGTCGATCGAAGTGACCACCGATTCCGTGGACGCAGTCCTCAGCAGCGCCGTCGAATCCGGATGTCATCAGCGCCGAGGTGGCCGAGGTGGCCGCCGCCAGCCTGCTGGACGACGACACTCGGCCGGCCGGCGCCTGGAGAACCGAGTGCACGAGATCTCTCAGGGGACCTCGCTGGGGGCCGCGGACGGCGAGAGATCTCGCTCGTGCAAGGAGCTCACCTGATAGGAATGCCCCAGGCGACCCGCCCCGTCGTAGATGCCTCGCACAATCGCTCTGACGCATCCGATCCGGTCCGCTCTTCTGCCGCACAGTCCCTCAGGACCAGGTGATCTTCTTCGGATAGCGCTCCACCCTGCGCCTATGTGAAGGGTGTAGTACATCATGTCGCGCGACTGTAGTAGTACTTCCACGGCGGGATGTCCCCTCCTTGGCGGATGGCATCGTGATGTACGACGGCCTCATCGATGACGCTCGTGGAAAGCCTGCCGAGGGATCCGCCATTCGCAGTATTCGGTGTCCTCTGCCCACCAGAACAGCGCCTCCATAGGTAACCCCACCGTCTCCACGATCTCCCGGGAGATGAGGAAGCCCCACCATGAGCCCCTACGGCCGACCGGACCGCCGGGCTGAATTGAGATCGGAAGCACAAAGGCCGATGTGGGGTCGCCGTTGCATCCCACAGTTCGGCGAGACATTTCGGCTCTGGGACCATATCGTCGTCCATCACCCAGGCTGGGGTGAAGTCGTTGGCCAGGAAGTGGCGCACTGCGATCGCCCATCCGCCAGCCGGCCCCCGTTCACCTCGGACCGGATGACGCGTACGGCCGACCAGATCTCGGGAGCAGTGTCGCGAGAACCGGTGGGCATTGTGCGTGGGCACAGCGCGACGATTCGGCGTCCCTGACGCTCTGACATCGTGGAACGGCCCCCTTCTGCTCACTCTGTGGTCAGCCTGGGTCACGAGACGCCCGCGGCGTGCCCATGGGTAACGGGTACCTGCGCTTGCGAGGGGCGGGGCTTCCGCACCTCGGCGACGTGGCGCGGGCCGCAGCCGAACACCTGAGCGAGGCGGGCCCGGCTCAGGTGGATGGATGCCCTCGGGCATGGACAGGGCGTCGTTGACGACGAGCCCCAGCGTGTCGATCACGGCCCGGACCGGTGCGGACGGGAGTCCCCGCCGGCGCTGCGCCACGCCCACTCGGCGGCGGGGGAGGCCGACGGGCAGCACCGAACCGGCCGCGCAGGTGGCCCGGCACGGCGGTCGCCGGCAGGATGGCCGGGCCGTAGCCGTCGAAGGTCAGCGACGCGATCATCCGGATGCCGTCGAGCTCCATGGCCGGCCGCAGCGCGACGTGGGCCGGACACGGCGCCGTCGATCTCGGCCCGCAGCGTGGTGCCGGGCGCCGGCAGCAGGAGCTCCAGCTCCGTGAGACGCCCTCGAGCGGGAGCGAGCGTCTCGGTGGCGAACGGGTGGCCGCGGGGAGCACGAGCATCAGGTCCTCGTCGAAGAGGGGGGTGGCCACGATCTCGTCGCCGCCCAGCGGCAATGTGACCACTGCCAGGTCGAGCTGCCCAGGCCCGCTGCTGCTCGAGGTGGCCGCTGGTCCCTCGGCCACGTTCAGGTGGACGTGGGGGTGCCGCACGCGGAGCAGGTCGAAGAGCTGGGGGACCAGCCAGCGGCCGGTCGTGCCGATCATGCCGAGCCGGACGGTCCCGACCACCTCCTTGCGCATGGCGGTACGTCGGCCACCATGGCCTCGAGCTCGTCGATCACCCGGCGCGCCCGCTCGACCACGACCTCGCCCTCCTCGGTCAGGCGGCCCGAAGCCCGGTCGACCAGCTGGACGTCGAGCTCCGCTCCAGTCGGGCCACGTGGGCCGAGACGTTGGACTGCACCGTGCCGATGGCGGCGGCGGCGGCTGAGAAGCTCCCGGTGTCGGCGATACCCAGGAAGGCTTGCAGGTGTTGGAGCTCCATCGCCGCCGCCTCCCTGCGAGAAGGTGCTTGCCGCAGTTACCGTTACCCATCAGTATAACAGATGGAAAGTATCTGCTAAAGCTGCTTGACTGATCGCCGAGATGCGGCCAGAATGATCGTC
>CAVSLS010000024.1:0-32271 GCA_963728845.1 uncultured Acidimicrobiaceae bacterium | reverse complement strand
GAATATCCCCATGGTGCTGGACGGTCCCACCCTCCCGGCGGCATGGGGCGATGGCAGCCCCCGAACTACCAGGCGAATAGGCGACGGGGACGCAAAGTGTATAAGAAGCCGTTCCAACCGTCGGGGGCAAACTTGCCAAATGGTGAGGCACGATCAAGGCGGTCACACAGTTCAGCGGTCTCAGATGGCCGACCCACCTTCTCGGCCGCACCCGAACCAATGAGGCTATGGACGAGATCCGCAACGGTGAAGGCGATCTCTGGACTCCGCTCTAGGCACTTGGCTAATACTGATCCAGGAGAGACGGTCATATAGATCTCACCATCAATGCAGCCCCCGATAACAGGAACAGCGTGCGGCTGGCCGTTGCTTCTGACAACGGCCACCGTGACGTTTCGCGTGGCGTTGATGAATTCTTCGACTTGGCGAGCAGTCCGATCTTCGCCCTCCAGCGATCGAGTGAACGAAGAGGCCGCTGCCATCGAAGCGTCGAGAAGGTCTTGGAGAGTCTCGATCGACACGTTTAGTGATGATATCCCTGCCCTTCTCCCCGGCGAACTGGGAACTCACCCCGGAGCCCTCTCGTCGGCCATGCTGCGTCCCGGTCCCGGCGAAGCGGGACACATCAATGATCCCGCTCCCGGTGGACTTCCGCTGTCAAGATCCCGATCAGCTGAGCCAGAAAGGCATCTCGGTGGAGGGAAAACGACGGAGCGGGTGACTCGGGAGAGCCTCGTGTTACGACGGCACCCGAGATGAGCCTGCCTAGGCGCTCCGCCGTAACGGACCGGTGCGTGGGATTCTCTGGCTCCGATGGGACTATGCAGGTCGGGATCGCGAGTGCCTCCAGTTCCGAGTCACTTATGCCGCGCAAGGTATCGCCGGCAAGCAGTCGGTCCTGGATGTCATCTGTGACCCCGACCATTTGAAACAACCTCCGGGCCGCCATGTCGGCCTCACGATCGCCGGATGTTGCGGGCCAGCACAGGACAAGCCCAGTCCCGATCCGACGACGAAGTACCAACAGAACGGCCGCCGAGCAGCCGTTCGATCCGGCGACGATCAGGGCGTCAGCTGGGACTTGACCGGCCAGGTGGTCGACCTCGTCCTCCCAGCTCGCTGGCCTTGGCGTACGTGCAGGAGTGTGGACTTCGAACCCCGCAGCCTCGAGACCTCCAGAGATACCGGGGTCCCGCCAGAACCGGTCCGACGTCATGCCGTCATACAGGCCACCGTGAATCAGAGCCACCCGCCTCACAACCAAAGGGTACTGGGACATCTGGCCCGCCCCCGGCGTTCAGGGCGACCTTGCTTCACCTCAAGGGCCTCGGACGTCTTCCCGCGGGGTTGACCGCTTTCTTGCTCGACCCTCCACCGTTTACGAGCACTACGGATGGCCTCTTCTTCGCTGACCTGCACAGGCGAGACCTACAAGAACGTCGTGAAGATGACCTTCGCCAAAGCGGCGGCTCTCAAGGATCCTTCGGGCCTCTTCACTCCTGTCTTGTCGGGAACACCAGGCGTGCCATCGACTTCTACGAGGGCGAGAGCATCGACGAGAAGGCGTTGACGGCTCTCGTTCGCGCCGCCGTGACCCTGAACGAGTCCACAGCCGAGAGCTAATCCGCTTGTAGCCCAAGCGAACGCGCGCCAGCGCCGCTCCCGGTTCAAATCCTCGCAGCTCGGGCAGCCCGACTCTGAGAGCGCAGGAGCGGCTGTCGGCATGGCAGGCTGAGACCGTGTTCGAGCGCTTCACCGACCGAGCCCGCCGGGTGCTGGTGCTCGCCCAGGAACAGGCGCGTCTCCTGGCTCACCCATTCATTGGGGCGGAGCACATACTTCTCGGACTGCTCGCCGAGAACGAGGGCGTGGCGGCGCAGGCCCTGGCGTCGGCCGGCATAGATCTGCAACTCGCACGTGACAGGGTCGGTGAGCTCGAGGGACCCACCTCGACGACTCCGGGGGGCTCTCCGCCCTTCACCCCGAGCGCGAAGAAGGTGCTCGAGGGTTCGCTCCGGGCAGCCCTGACGAAGGGCCACAGCTTCATCGGGACCGAACATCTCCTCCTGGCTTTGCTCGACCGGGAGGACGGCGTTGCCATCTCGGTGCTCGAGTCACTGGGCTCCGACCGAGACGACCTCCGCGTGCGGGTCGAGAACCTGATGGCGGGCCACGCACCCGATGACCCCGCCGCCGCCGCAGAGCGGCGGCAAGCACGGATCCATGTCCTCGAGGGAATTCTGCTCGGTATGGACAACTTCGCAGACGTCATCGCCGTCGTGCAGGACTGCCCCGATCGTTCGAGCACACTCCGGGTCCTGAGGGCGGCGCCGTTCGGCTTGACCGAGATCCAGGCCTCCCACGTTCTCGACCTCACGGGTCGCGTCGGTGACGCGGGAGAACCGCCAGCGGCTCGCTGACGAGCTCCGTGCGCTTCAGCTGGAGGAGTGAGTGCGTGGCTGCACCAGCTCGTTCTGACGGGCGAACTCCCGGGTCAAAGATCAGAGTCAGCCATGACCTCGAGGTCGGTGAACGACATGTCCTCGAGCACGGTGGCCTGCCGCTCCGCGAATACTTGCGTCTCGGGGAGCTCCGAGTTCTCCATGGCCGACTCGTAGGAGTCGAAGTAGACGATGATCCTGTAGCGGTCCGGGTTGTTGCGGTCGCGGGTCACGATTTCGTGACGCGCCGTGCGTCGCCCCTCGGTCGCCTTCTTCCACTCCTCGGTCACGGCAAGGACCGCTTCAATGTCGGACGTGGTGAACTCCATGATCTGAATGAATCCCGGCGAGCTCATCGGCATCTCCTCCTGGTCTCAGTTGTTCGTCACTCTGCCACCACCCGGCGGCGGGCGCCGACTCACCATGTCATGTCCTGGACCTGAACGGCATCGTCCTGGCCGAGGACACCAGCTTGAAGGTGGGAGGAGGCCCGTCGATGCTCGATATGGCCTGCCGCACCGTGCGGCGGGGGCTCAGCCGTCCCGCGTGACCAAGTCGTGGTCTCCCTGCCGCCGGGGATGCCGGGCGTGCTGGCGACGCGCCACGCGCTTCGTCTCGTACATCGCCTCGTCCGCCAGCTGCCTCACCCGGTCGACGTCGCCGTTTTTTCCACAGCATGCGTATCCGATGCTGACGGTGGCACGCACTCCTTGCACCTTGACGCGGGACACGGCGTCGTGGATCCGGTGCGCCACCCGGCGCGCGTCCGACTCGTCGGCGCCCATCACGACAGCGACGAACTCGTCACCACCCGTCCGCGCCAGCAGGTCGCCCCCGCGCAGAACGCTGGACGCGGTCCGCGCCACGGAGACGAGGATCCTGTCGCCGACTTCATGCCCGTGCTCGTCGTTGATGCCCTTGAGCCCGTCGATGTCCAGGACGAGAACGCTCATGGCGCTGTGGCGCCGGTCACCCTCGAGGTAGAGCGCGAGGCCCCGGCGATTGGACAACCCCGTGAGGGGATCGGTGTTGGCCTGCATCTCGAGATCCTGGTGGGCGATCGCGTTACCGAGCGCGAGCTCGATGACGTTGCCCAGGGCGCGGCACCGCGAGACGACCTCCTCGACGAACGGCGTGTCACGGTTCTCGATCCTGATGATTCCATGCAGCTGTCCGTTCACCATGATCGGGATGAAGGCGACGTACGTGACGGCGACCTCGTCCGTGATGGCGCGTAGCGTCGGTCCCATCGTCGTACGGTGCAGCTCGACCACTCGCGGCGTGTCTGTCTCCCAGACCTCGCCCACATACCGGTCGTCTCTCAGCAGGTAGCTGGTCGGGAGCGATCCGTGATCGTCGAACACCACCTCCTGTATGACGACGCCGTCGTTCACCCGCACATACCAGGCGGTGCTCACTGCGGTGCCGACCACATCGGCCATCACCCTCGTGCCCTCCGTGATCACCTCCTTCGGATCGCGTAGAGACGTCAGGGACTGGGTTGCGCCGTTCATCAGACGACCCAGGCGCGCGAGGTCCGTCGAGTCCCGCACCTTGCTCTCGAGGCTGACGCGAAGGTGGTGGATGGTGACCGCCACCACCGCGGAGACGGCAGTCCACAGGAAGAGGCGACGGAGGTCGGTCGCGCCGCTGCTCTGCACGGCCACGCCGGCAACCGTCAGGCCGACCATGGCGGCCACGATGACGATCAGCGCGTACGAACGCGGGTAGTAGAGGGCCATGCCGAGGACGGGCAACAGGACCAGCGCGGAAAGACCCCCCGCCGTGCTCTGCACGCTCGGATTGGTACCGCCCGAGATCAGCAAGAGCGTGACCGACACGAGATAGGCCAGAGTGGGAATGAGGATGGCCCAGCGGGGAAAGCGCTCCCACGGGAGGAGCAACGAGAGGGCGCACGCTACGAGCACGGCCAGGCTCGCCCAGTAGAACGCCGGCTTGCTGGGCCCAGGCGGCAGGGCCACGCTGGCTTGGGCGACAGCGGCGAGGGTGAGGAAGATGAACGCCCGCACGAAGAACCGACGCCGGTGCCGCTCGGCCCGCGCCTGATCGTCGTGCTCTTCCATTGCGTCCCCCGAAGGCGGTTGATCCCAGTACCCTGCTTCTTTTCTTCGGTCCGCCACCCGCCTCCCCCTTATAGAGCCGAAAGTACTAATTCGAGACGGTAATGCGCACTCGGCCGCTGCAGAGGCACCCCCGAGTCGAGCAAATGGCCGCTCAACCTGCGAGAACGTTCGATCGTGCCGAGCGTCAGTCCGCCGGAGGCGGGGCCGCCCCCTCAGGCCGGAAACCGCCCCCGGCACCGATGGCCTCGAGCAGGCGGTCCAGGAACGGGGCCTGGCCCTTCAAGAGCCTGATCCGGCGAGGGCGACCTGGACCCACTCGATGCGATCCACTTCGGGGTACTCGCGCACCTTCCCGGAACCACGCGGCCATTCGAGCTCGAACGTGTTGCTCCGGGCGTTGGAGGTATCGAGGTCGGCCTCCAGTGCCCACACCGTGACGCGCTTCCCATTGGGCTGGCGCAACTCTCCGAGGGACACGGCGTCGTGGTGCGGCACCTCGAGACCGGTCTCCTCCTCGAATTCCCGGAAGGCCGCGGCGAGCGGGTCCTCGTTCTCGTCGTACTCCCCCTTTGGGATGGACCATGAGCCGTCGCCCTTCCTCGCCCAGAACGGCCCGCCGGGGTGCGCGATCAGGACCTCGGCGACTCCGTCGTCGGTGAGCCGGAACAGCAGCAGCCCTGCACTTCGCGCAACCATGTGAGGGCCAATCATCCCACCGGCGCCTTCGCGACGCCGGCACAGTACGTCGCGTCGGGCGGTGACTTCAGCCCTTGCCGTGGAGGCCGAGTTCGATCGCCTTCACCAGCAAGAGGACGACAGCGACGATCAGGTACGAGCGCAGCGCCCACATACCGAAGAGCCGGCCGCGGGACCACTTGGGGCGGCTGAGCAGGTTGAGCGGCGGCATGCGCCAGTTGGCCCGCTGCTCGGCCGAGACCACGGCAACGGGTGGGTGCGACGACCGGTTGCGCAGCAGCACCATGCCACCGATCACGTAGACGACGAGAAGGATCCCACCCAGCACCAGGGCCAGGTCGTTGACGTTGATGGACGAGAAGAGCGTCGTGATCATGAGCACGAAGGACATCATCAACAGCACGGAGATGATGACGCTGGCCACCACGTTCAGCCAGGGACGGTTCACCCACGGGCCCAGTACGTCCCTGTCGTTGCAGAGCAGCAGGAGGAAGACGGTGGCGCTGGGGAGCAACACGCCGGCCAGAGCCTGGACCCCAGTCGTGATGACCCCGAGTGGCGCGCCAGGGATGACGACGATGCCGGCGGCGAGGACCACCATGGCGCTGAACACTCCGTAGAAGAATTTGGCGTCGCGGAAACTCCGGTGCAAGGAGTGGTGAGCGCCGAAGACATCCCCGAAGGCATACGAGGTGGAGAGGGTGACCGCGGCGGCGCCGATGATGGAGGCGTTCAGCAACACGATGGCGAAGATGGTGCCGGCCGCGTTGCTGACATAGTGCTTCAGGCCCTGGGCCACGCCGCCGGCGTTGGTGAACTGGCCGAACAACGGCGTGTGCGCGAAGGCGGCGGCGGGCACCGCCATGAGCAGGGCGGCGGCGAACACGACCACCAGCGAGCCGACGGCGGTGTCGGCGCGCTCGTAGTTGATCCAACGTGGCGTGATCCGCTTGTCCACGATGTTCGATTGCTGGAAGAAGAGCTGCCACGGGGCGACGGTCGTGCCCACGATGGCGATGATCAGGAGCACTGAGGTGGAGTTGAAGCCTCCCTGCACGCCCGGGGTCACGAGGCCCTTGAAGAAGGGCCCGGCCGTCGGGTGGCTCATGAACGCCAGAGGGATGACGAGGAAGTTGGCGACGATGAACACGAACATGAAGCGCTCCCAGCGCCGGAAGCTCCCCGTCGCCGTCATGGCGATGAGGGTGACGGCGGCGATGGGCACCGAGTAGTACTCGCTGATCCCGAAGTAGCCGAGGGCGAGGCTGACCCCGATGAACTCGGTGGCGATGGTGAGGAAGTTGAGGATGAAGAGGTCGCCGACGGAGAACATTCCCCAGAACTTGCCGAACCGCTCGTTGATCAGGCGGGCGTGGCCGACACCGGTGACGGCACCGAGGCGCACCACCATCTCCTGGTTCACGATGAGCACCGGGATGAGCAGCGGAAGGGTCCACAGGAGGGTGAGGCCGTAGTTCTGACCCGCCTGCGCGTAGGTGGAGACGCCACCGGCGTCGTTGTCGCCGACCATGACGATAAGCCCCGGTCCCATGATGGCGAGCAGGGTCAAGAGGCGCGCCGCCCACGAGCGGCGTGCACCGGTGTCGTGCTGGCGAATGGTGCCGAACGCGCCCTGGATATCGCCGACGTGTGCCTCGTCGAGGACGGCGGTGGCGCCCTCGGTCTCCTCGGGTTCGGGCATGCGTCACCTCCCTCGTGCCCTGATGGCTCTCGTGGACGTCTCTGCTCTGCCCGATGTCTCGCTGCCGCAAGCGCTTACCGCAGCCGCACGCGTCGTGCCGAGAGGGGCAAAATGCCGTGATCAGGAGGGCCCGCGGCGGGACCCGATCGTGGACGCTACGCCGGAGCAGCGCTGGTCGGTGCAAGACCTACCGATGCGCCCCGAACCCGGGTCTTCGTCGGCCGAAGACCGTCATTCTTCGGCCGCCGTCATGCCGAAGTCACGCCGCCATCCCGAGGGCAGCAGCAACTCGAGCACGTCGTCCACGGTGATGACACCGAGGATGCTCTGGTGCTCGGGATCGAGCACCGGGGCCACGGTCAGGTTGAAGTCGGACATCTTCCGCACCGTCGCGCCGAGGTCCCAATCGGGGTGGACGTGCCCGAGTTCCGACGTGGCGACCTCGTACAGCGTCTTGTGCCGCGGGCTCTGAATCAGTTGCACGGCCGAGACCGACCCGATGACGTGCCCGTCGTCGAGGTCCGACACGAACACGAACGACAGCGCCTCGCGGGGCACCGTGCTGACCCGGATCGCTTCCAGCGCCTCCTCCACGGTGGTGTTGCCCGGCAACTCCAAAAAGTCCGGGCTCATGAGGCCGCCCGCCGTCTCGGGGTGGTAGTGGAGGAGCGAGCGCACCTTACGGCGCTGAGGCTCGGGGAGCAGTTCGAGGATCGGGGCCCGCCGCTCCTGGTCGATCTCGGAGATCATGTCGGCGGCGTCGTCGGGCGCCATGGACCCGAGGAGCTGGGCGGCCTCCTCGTCGGAGCGGTCCTGCACGAACTCCACTTGGTGCTCGGGGTCGAGCTCCTCGAAGACGTCCGCCTCGAGCGCCGGGTCCTGACCCACCGCCTCGATGATCTCCTCACCCTCCTCGTGTGAGGCCGCCTCCACGAGATCCGCGATGCGGGCCGGGTGCAGCCGCGCCAGCTTGCGGTACGGGATACGCAGCCGAGCGCTCGGCACGTGGGACACGAAGGGCTCGATGCTCCCCCAGTCGATGATGGCACCGGCCCCCGAGTGCTGGCCGAGGCGGCCGGGCAGGAGCCGGCGCAGCGTCCCGCGGGCCGTGGGATCGACGCCGACGACCTCCCATCCGTTCTCGGTGCGGGTCAGCTCTATCTCGTTGGCCCGGATGAGCCGGCCGCCCATGACGTTGATCAGGTGCCGCGCCATGAGGTCCTTGGCCAACAGGAGTTCGCCGGGGCGCCGCTCGAAGCGGCGCAGGTCGACCTTGGAACCGTCGAAGGTGACGCGTCCCGGCTCGATGGCGGAGATCTTGCGGGCGGGCACGAACAGCTCACGTCCGCCGATCTTCACGACCAGACCCACGATCGGCGGGTGCGGGCTGCCGTCCATGCGGGCGACGAGGTCCTGCACACGCCCGAGCTTGTCGCGCGTCTTGGCGTCGACGAGCGGGCGTTTGATGATGCCCGAGAGGTGGATCAGCTCAGTGGCCATGGCGGGCGGTCTTCGGCGACGCCTCGTGCAGCGGGCGGAGCCGGGCAGGGTGGTCGGGCAAGCCCACCATCTGGTGGTCGGCGTGGTAGAGGGCCTCGGCGAGCAGCCGCGCGACGTGGGCGTCGGCCGCCGAGTAGTAGGCGAATGTGCCCTCTCGCCGCACGCTCACCAGTCTGGCCCAGCGCAGCTTCGAGAGGTGCTGGGAGACCGCCGTGGGCGAGGCACCGACCAGGTCGGCCAGACACGAGACCGAGGACTCCCCTTGCAGCAAGGCCCACAGGAGCTTGATGCGGGTGGGGTCCGAGAGCAGACGGAAGGCGTCGCTGGCCGCGGAGACCCGCTCCTCCGCGGGCATCTCGAGGTCCCGCCTATCTACGTGCATGCGAAGGTAATGATACATTGCCGTGGGACGGCCGTGGAGCCCGCCCCACCGTGACGGTCGCGACCGACTCCCGGCTCTTCTGAATGCCATTCGCCGATGGTGCTGGCTAGGCTTTGTCGTCGTTCCGGCCGCCCAATCCGGAGCCGTCGCGGGGCACGGGCGTCGACCAGAACAAGGGTTCACACGTCAACCAGAACACTGCGCCACCATGAGCCCTCCCAACCCCGAGAACGACCCAGTCCACAAGGGCCTGCATCAGCTCGGACAGCAGATCGAGGAGGCGAGCCCGATCAATTCGGCTCCCTCGGCCTCTCCCGACGACGTCGCCGACAACCCCGTCGAGAAAGGCCTGCACGAGCTGGGGCGCCAGATCGAGGAGGCCGGGCGCGCCGACCGGGACAAGCCCGGCCGCAGGCGCCAAGAGGAGAATGAGGGGGACGCGGCCCGCCGGGGACCGGCGCACGCCGCCCCCAAGAAGAAGCGCTCAGGCAAGCGCACCGCGGCCTGGGTGGGCGGCACCCTGCTGCTCGTGATCGTGCTGATCGCCGGCGCGGCAGCCGGCTACGGCTGGTACCTCAATCACGAGATCCACCGCATCGACCTGAAGAACCTGACTTCGGCCCCGGTGAAGGGCGCGGACGCCGGTACGGAGAACATCCTCATGATCGGCTCGACGGACCGTTGCGCGCTCAAGGTGCAGAACCCCGCCTACGGCCTGTGCTCCCAGGGCGTCAACGGAGTGAACAGCGACGTGGTGATGATCCTGCACCTCAACCCGGCGAACGGCACGCTTTCGATCCTGTCCATCCCGCGTGACCTCTTCGTGCCCAACGCCCGCTCCGACGGGGCCAACAAGATCGACGCCGCGCTCTTCCAGGGTCCCGACCAGCTCATCAATGCAATCGAGGAGGACTTCGGGATCCCGATCCAGCACTTCGTCGAACTGAACTTCGACAGCTTCATCAACGTCGTCAACGCGCTCGGCGGCATCAAGATGTACTTCCCCGAGCCGGTCTTCGACGCCTACTCGGGGCTCAACATCCAGACCACCGGCTGCATCGCGCTCAACGGGACCCAGGCCCTCCAAGTCGTGCGGGCCCGTCACCTCCAGTACAAGGGTCCGGGCGTCACCACGACCGACCCGAACTACTGGCCCCAGGAGAACCAGAGCGACCTGGCGCGGATCCGGCGGGACCACGAGTTCCTGCCGCGTGCTCGCCGCCGCCGTGAAGGCCAAGGGCCTCAGCAACCCGATCACCGATCAGCAACTCGTCGCCGGTGTCGTCGGGCAGCTCACCGTCGACTCGGGCCTCTCGGCCACCGACATGATCAGCCTGGTGCTCGGGTACCACAACGTCAACGTGAACTCGGCGCCGCAGCTGACCGTGCCTGTCGCCGTGGACCAATTCGGAAGCTACGACTACGAAGGGGGCAACTACGGGGACATCGAGTTCCCGGTCCAGCCTCAGGACCACAACGCCGTCGACCAATTCCTCGGGCTGACGTCGAGCGGCGACGACACCTACGCCGGCGGTGCGCTCCCATCCCCCTCGACGGTCACGGTCTCGGTCATGAACGGGTCGGGCGCCTACAACCAGGCGACCAACACGGCGACCAGCCTGCAGGCGCTCGGGTTCCACATCGGGACGATCGGCGACAGCACGCCGGTCGGCCAGGAGGCCGAGACCGTCGTCTACTACTCGTCGAAGACCCCGGCCGAGCTGGCCGCGGCCCAGACCGTGGCCAACGCCATCTCGGGAGCGAGTGATCATGGCGGAAGACCCGACCCAGGTGAAGCCGGGCTCGCAGGTCACCGTCGTGACGGGCACCGACTTCAGCGTGGACCCGCCTCCCACCACGACCACCCCGACGTCGGTGGGTGGACCGGCCACCGGCCCGGCCGCACCGAGCACGACGACGACCACCGCGCCCTCGTCGTCAAGCAGCGCCTTCGCACCCCCGACGGCGAACGGTGGAGCCGCTGCAGCCCTGGGACCCCCGCTCGTGCACCCCGAGCGGGGGGAGGGCGCCTGAGCGAACGCGGCGTCAGGCGAAGATCTCGCCGCCGTTGGTGTCGAGCGCCTGCCCGGTCATGGCGCGGGACAGGTCCGAGGCCAGGTACACGATGGAGCCGGCCACGTCCTCGTCGCTCGGGATCCGGCCCAGGGGGACCCGCGCGTTGAGCTCGTCGACCACGACCTGTGCCGGCACGCCCCGCCCGCTCGAAGTCATCTCGATGTAGAGGTCGACCGAGGGCCCGGCCATCCAGCCCGGGACGACGGCGTTCACCCGCACCTTGGACGGGCCCAGCTCGTAGGCCAGCACCCGGGTGGCGGTGAGCAACGCACCTTTCGAAATGGCGTACCCACCCTGAGCCGGCTGGGGCTGACGGGTCACCATGGACGCCACCATCACCACCGAGCCGCCGCCGCGGGCGCGCAGGAAGGGCAGGGCGGCCCGGGTCATCTGCAGCGAGCCGAAGAGGTTCACGTCCATGATCTTGCGCCAGAGGCCGAGATCGACGTCCTCGAAGCTCTGGAAGACGTCGGCCCGGAACGCATTGTTCACCAGCACGTCGACGCCGCCGAACTCCTCGTTCGCGGCCTCCATCAGGCGGGCGCACGCCTCGGGGTCGGTGATGTTGGTCGGTACGGCGATGGCCCGGCCGCCCCTGTCACCGATCTCGGCGAGCACGTCGTCGAGAGTCGACTGGCGGCGGGCGGCCAGCACGAGATCGGCGCCGTGGGCGGCGAGCGCCCGCGCCGCCTGCCGGCCCAGGCCCGGACCGACGCCCGACACCACGCACACCTTGCCCGACAGCAGCCCGGGACCGGCCATCGTGCGCTCCATACCGCTCTCAGCAGTCGTCATGGGCGAAGCGTAGGGCACCCGGCCGGCTGCGGAGTCGGGGCCATCCGCGCCGGTGCGGGCCGCGCCTGGGATGATCGGATCACGGGTAGATCAAAGGAGGGTCATGGCCATTTGTGCGCACTGCGGTGGCGAGATGACCGAGGGGATCAGCTGCCTGACCGACCCCGTGATGATCGGTGGCAAGGCCTATTCCCCCATCCGGTGGGGTCAGGAGCCCCGGCCGAGGCACCGCTACGAACCCGAGGAATGCCGTGACTGCGGGACGCCGATCGGCGGGGTACACCATCCCGGTTGCGCCATGGAGCGGTGCCCGGCCTGTCACGGCCAGGCGATCGGGTGCGGGTGTGTGCCCGAGCTCGGGTGTGAGACGGAGTGCACGTTCGACACCCGCGGGCCGTGCGATGCCGCTCGCACGTCCTGCGACGCGTCGGCTGGCGCTGACGTCAGTCGTCCGGCCCCGGCGCTCGTCCTGAGCGCCTGAGCATCGCCTCCCACGGGCGAAGGCGAGCCCCGAGGGGGACCAGCCGGGCAGCCACCCACCCTCGGGCTCCGCCTTCGGCTGCGGCCAGACATGCCCCTGTGGCTCCGTACAGCGCCGCGGGATCGGAGGGTCGGTGCCCCGGGTCGCGGGACCGCGCCAGGTCCCATGCGTGCAGATGCCACTCGCAGGCCGCCACCCCCGCGTGCAGGCCGGCGGTGACCGTGCCGCGCGGGTACCCGAAGGGGAGATCCCACACCGGGGTCAGGCGGTCGCGGTAGGCGCGGGCGCTCTCGACGAACTGCGCGACCGCGATCGAAACCTCCAGGCCGGCCATGGACTCGAGGGCCTCGGCGTTCCTGGGCGCCAGCTCCGCCACGCCGAAGGGCCGATGGGCCGTCCCCCCGCTCGGCCCGGTCCAGCCAGGCGTGGTACCAGCCCGCTACGGCGAGCACGTGGCGGGCCACGTCCGCCGCCGTCCACTCCCCACAGGCGCCGCGGGCCCAGCCGTCAGGGCCCAGCCCTTGGGTCCACCCGGCGAAGGCGTCGACCCCTTCGTCATAGAGGCGGAGGACGCTGTCTCGCGGAACCGCCTGCATCCCCGGACTCTTGCACGGGATCGGGCCGGCGGGGCGGCGTCCGCCGCCCCTCGTCGATCTCGACGCCGATTTCCCAGGACACCACTGCCGCGCTCACAGGACACCCGTCGCGATGGAGACACCGACCGCGATCAAGAGGAGTCCGCCGGCGCGCTCACCCCAACGGCCGAGACGCGACCCCAGCCGCTTGCCGAGCTCCAGGCCGGCCAGGGTCAACCCCACGCTGACAACCCCGATGACAAGCGCGGCAACGACCACATTGACGTGTGACGTGCCGAGGGCGAAGCCGATGGCGAGGTTGTCGATGCTCAGGGCTGCGGCGATGACGATCAGGCGCGTGAGCCCGGGCTTTGTGCCGGCGGCCTCGGCGGTTGGCGCGGGGTCACGGGGCCATGTGCTTGCACCAGGGTGAACACCCCGGCGAGGCACAGCACGAGACCGGCCACCAGTTTGGCGTGACCACCCAATCCCCGGGCGACGGAATCGCCGAGAACCAGGCCCAGCAGCGGCATGCCCGCTTCGAAGAAGCCGAACACGACCGCGACCTTCAAGCGGTCGTGGGAGCCCGTGCCCGAGATGCCCAGTGCGCCTGCCGCTCCGAAGTTGTCCAGCCCCACCGAGAGCGCGACCAGCAACAGTGCAAGCACGCGCGGATGCTAGGACGGTCCAGCCGCAGCGTTGTACGGCTCTCACGCCAGCGCGCCGCGCGGACCCTCGGAGCGGGCGTTTGACCTTGGCCCCAGAAGTCACCAAGGTGGGGGCGTGAACTTCCGCGTCGGGTCCCCGCGAGGCTGACGTCGGGTGGGCCTGCTCGACGGCGTCCGGGTGCTGGAGGCGGGGTTGCTCGTCCAAGGACCTCAGGCGTCTCTCACCATGCTCGAATGGGGTGCCGACGTGATCAAGGTGGAGCTGCCGGGGTTCGGCGACCAGAGCCGGTGGCTCCCGATCAGCCGGGAGGACAGGCGGTCGGCCTTCTTCGCCGCCTACAACCGGGGCAAACGAAGCGCCACCGTAGACCTGCGGGTACCACGGGGCCGCGAGGTGTTCCTCCGACTCGTCGAGCAGGCCGATGTCGTCATCACCAATTTCAAGCCCGGCACGATGGACGACTGGGGCCTCGGGTACGCGGACGCGGCGACGCGCAACCCGCGGATCATCTACGCCATGGGATCCTCGTTCGGAGCAGAAGGCCCCGACGCGGCGCGTGAAGGTGCAGACCTGAGCGCACAGGCGGCGGGTGGCCTCATCAGCACCACGGGTGGGAACGGCAGCGACCCCAGCCCCATCGGGGCGACCGTGGCCGACCACATCGCCGGTCAGAACCTCCTCGCCGGCCTTCTCGCCGCGCTCTACGCGGGGAGCGCACCGGACGGGGACAGCTGGTTGAGACCTCGCTCCTCGGGGGTCAGGTGTGGGCTCAGGCCGGCGAATACACCCGTTACCTGATGTCGGGGAACGTGTCGGGTCCGAGTCGCCGTAGTCATCCCATGATCCCGGGCATCTACGGCGTCTTCCCCACCACCGACGGGTGGATCGCAATCGTCGGTGTCGCAGGTGCCGCTCGTGACCTCTTCTATCGGACGATCGGAAGACCCGACCTGATCGATCGCTTCACCCATCTCCTGTACTTCGAAGACGACAAGGCGGAGCTGTGGCCGATCCTCGACGGGGTCTTCGCGACCAAGTCCACCGCCGAATGGTGCCAACTGCTCGGGGCGGCTGGCCTGCGCTTTGCCCCGGTGCGGACCCATGCGGAAGTGGTCGACGATCCTGGTGTGCAGGCCAACGGCTACATCGAAGCTGCCAAGGACTCCGGGGCCGGCGGCGCCGAGGTGCGCATCGTCAGGTCGCCCGTGCGTTTCTCGGACCCCGCCCCGACGGCCCGGGCGCACGTCCCCGAATTGGGACAGCACACCGAGGAGGTGCTGCTCGAAGCCGGATACTCCTGGGACGAGATCGCGGCCCTCGCTGGGGAGGGTGCCATCTAGCTCCGGAGTGGAGCGCTCTCGCCTGCGCCGGGTGAGCATTGCTGAGCAAGGCTTCACTCTGGTGAGTTCACACTGTGTGGTGTTCACACTGTGTTCTGTGAGGAATCTGTGGAGGTGAAGGGACTCGAACCCTCGACCTACGGCTTGCAAAGCCGCCGCTCTTCCAGCTGAGCTACACCCCCAAGAGAAAACGACGGGCCTGGCACGCGACGCTCGACGTTTGGGCTATGGGACTGGCAATTCTAGGCAGACTGCGCCGTGGGGCATTGACCCGTGACGCCGGGGACCGTAGCTCGAAGAGACCGCTGGAGCTCGTTCTCATCTGAAGGACCGGGCACGTTCCTGGTGGACGTAGGCCGTCGCAGTAGGGTGCGCCTCCGTGGACGCACGGACCTTCCTGGGCATGCAGCCCGATGGCGATGATCTGCACTGGCGCATGCCGGTCACGCGACAGTTGACCACACCGGGAAACTTCCTCTTCGGAGGATGCGGGCTCGGGGCGGCGCTCGTCGCACTCGAGGCGGCTTCGGGGCGCCAGACGGTCTGGGCGACGGGCCAGTACCTGTCCTACGCGCTGGTCGACACGGAGTTGCAATGGCAGGTCACACTCGCGGCAGTCGGCGGGCACGTGACGCAGGGTCGTGCCGTCGGCAGAGTCGATGGCCGCGAGATCCTCACGGTCAATGCTGCCCTCGGCGAGACGGGTGATCTCTCGCTCGGTGGCGTGTGGGTGACGCCCCCAGACGTTCCTCCGCCCGACCAGTGCCGGCCGCGGTTCCTCCCCGACCTGTTCCGCAACACCATCATGGACAGCATCGAGGTGCGCAACGCCAGCGGGCTGACCTTCGAAGAGATGGACGGGACCCCCGGCAGCCCGGACTCGGCCCTCTGGGCGCGGGTGCCCGGCCATCTGGCGCCTTCCGCGGCCACCCTGGCCATCGTCGGGGATTACCTCTCGGGGGCCGTCTCGCAGCCCCTTGGACGTCGCGCGATGGGCCGGAGCCTCGACAACACGCTGCGTGTGGTCCGATTGAAGCCGACCGAATGGGTGCTCTGCGACATCCGGATCCACGCCCTTGTCGACGGGTACGCCCAGGGCATCGCGTACTTGTGGTCCGAGGATGGACATCTCCTGGCCACTGCGAGCCAGTCGACCTCCGTTCGGCTGTGGCCGGAGGATCGTGCAATACCGCAATAAGCAGGCGCGATAACCGCTTCCCGACAAAAGCCGCGAAACTGTTGCCAATGGCCAGGCATGCGCGCCCAGGAGACGGAGGCGACCATCGCGCACGATGTTCGCCGTCGGGGCCGTAACCATCGCTGCCATCTCCGCCCTCACGGCGTTCGTCGTATGGAGGGGCTCCGCCACTTCCCCACCGTCCCACCCACGCGGCAACGGGACCTCTGCCACCTCTCTTTCGGCGACGACGCCGAAGTCAACCACGACTCCACCGGCGGCCGACCCGACGTCAACGACCACGACGACGACGGCACCGATACCCGGGCCGGCGGGGCCGGGGTTCGTGGCGGGTCAGGTCACGGCGGTGGGCGACTCCGTGATGCTCGACTACCAGGACCCGCTCAAGGCGGCCATCCCGGGTGCCGTCGTGGACGCGGCGGTGAGCCGGCAGTGGTCCGACGGGGAGGCGATCCTCCAGACTCTGAAGGCGAACGGTCAGCTCGGCGGGGACGTCATCGTCGGCCTGGGCACGAACGGCCCGATCACCGACGCCGATTTCAACAACATGATGGCGATCCTCGGCGGAGCGTCGAGAGTGGTGTTCGTGAACGTCCATGTCGACCGCCCCTGGCAGGACCCCAACAACGCCGTGCTCGCCAACGGCGCTGCCCGGTACCACAATGTCGTCGTTGCCGACTGGGCCACCATGGCCGCGCAGAACCCGCAGTGGTTCGGCGGGGATGGCACGCATCTGGCCATCGACGGGCCCGGCGCCGACGACCTGGCGGCCCTCGTCGCATCGACCCTCGCGAACGGCTGACCAGTCACGATGGCGGGTGAACGGCCGGGGGACCGTCGTGTAACCTCGACGTTCCTCCAAAGGACGCGGTCAACGGGGGCTATAGCTCAGTCGGTTAGAGCGCAGCACTGATAATGCTGAGGTCGCTGGTTCGATTCCAGCTAGCCCCACCGATAAATCCAGGTTAGAGGGTCGCAGCGGTTGAGCGCACCGTTGTCAAGGTAGTCGTTCTGTCCCGAACATTTTGGTTTGATGGCGCCTCCACGCCATATCGACCGACGACCGCTCAATGCGCCGAGTCAGCCGGCCCGCACAGCTGGGGAGTCCTCAATGCGAGGTCCGCTGTCTCTTCGTATCGAAACCAAGGCTGGCGTATGCGGCGAGGCGCTTTCCATGCATGCGAGCCAGGACGGCGACGTCGAAGTCGACGTAGTCATGCACCTCGATGCTGGTCTTTTCCTCCAACGGCCGCAGCACGCGGCCGACGTACTGGACAAGTCGGCCCTTGAAGGCCAATGGAAATGCCAAGAACAAAGTGTCTAGCGGCGGACAATCGAATCCCTCCCCGAGCAGGCTGCCGGTTGCGACGAGGAGTAAGCCACGGCCTGGCGATCCCGAGTTGAGTTGCTCGACGACCGCAGTTCGCTGTTTCTTGGGCATCCCCCGTACAGGACCAGTGGCTCGAGATCCGAGCTCCCGCAAACCATCGGCGATTTCTCGACGTGCTCGGTCCACTGGGTGAGGACCAGACAGTTTCTCCCCTCATCCATCGCCCGAGCGATTCGGCACAGATCTGCCGCGTCCGTTCGTCATCCTCGACCAGGCCTCGGAAGATCTTCTGGATGGCGGGACGCCATCGGCTTTCGGGCATCAGCGTGGCCGGTGCCATGGACGACCAGCTCCAGTCGTGCAGTCGATGTCGTTTTGATCCCCGGTCCCGATATCCGTGGCGTATCGGACCGCAGTACATGGTGATCAGACGCCTGCAGCCCGTCCCGCCGGTACGGCGTGGCTGTGAGTCCGAGCCACCTCCGCACGGGCAGCTGGCGGACACAGCGCTCGAAGGTTACGGCCGGAACATGGTGGCACTCGTCGACGACCACCAGACCGTACCGAGCGCCCAGCCTCGGATAGGTCCTCACGGCGGGCCAGGGACTGCGCCATCGCGATGTCGACGACTCCCTTCGCCTTACGGCCGGCCCGCCCCGAGCTGTCCGATCTGCTTGGCGATCGAGGCCGAGATGCTTCAGCAGGCGCTCTCGCCACTGCTCGACGAGCGGCTGCGATCCACGATCACGAGGGTAGGCACGTCCTGCTGGGCGATGACCGCACAGGCGACGACGGTCTTCCCGGAGCCCGGCGGTGCGACAAGAACGCCGAGGTCGTGCGGAGCGAGATTCGTCGAACGCTGACCGTTGGTCGGCCGTCAGTTCGGCGCTCAGCCCGAAGTCCACGAGATCCGGGTCCGGCGCACGAGTCTGACACGTCGAGATGGCTGCCGGCGTCGGCGACGATCGCTCAAGCTGCGTCCTGCAGCCCCGCGGGGAACGAGCAGCTGATCGATCGTCTCTCCGTAGCAACGGATGAACCTGGGCGTGTTCCAGGTCGAGAAGCGCAGCCGCTCCTTCTCGTAGTACTCCGGGTTGTGGAGCGAAGCCGCGTGCTTGATCGATGCTAACAGAGCTGGTGGGAAGCCCAATTCGCTCAACGCCGATCATGGCTCCCGAGTTGGCTCTGATCTTCTCCGGCGGCTTTGGGCGAGTCCGTGAGGCGAGGGTCTCCGATACGAGCCTCTTCGGGGCCCGCCCCGATCGGCGGAATGCCGGCGGCTATGTCCGCTATCGCCTTGGGCGAGAGCCGTCCGAGGCTCGACAGGAAGGCCCACTGGTCCTCGAACGGCTCGAGGCTCGACAGGATCGAGGAACACCGTCGTCCGCCGCCTTCGGCACTCGCCCTGAAGGGAAGCGCGATCAGGTTGCCGAAGAGCCTTTGGGCATGAAGTCCTGGGACGGGAACAGCCGGTCGTAACTCGCGAGATCGAGCTCGGCTCGAGTGGTCATCGCCTCTCGCAGGAGGTGAGCGCCGACTCGCCGAGCGGTGAGGCCGGGACCGGTCGCCGAAGAACATCCACACATGGGCCCCGTCTCCGGATCTCGATCGCTCGAGGGCGACGGGTATACCCGCGCCCCGGCCGCGTCGAGATAGGCCAGCGCGTCCAGCGCCCATCCGGCACCGTCGAAATCGCACGCCAGTAGCCGGCAGTGTCGCCCTTGAGCAGCGGATACAGCCCGAGATGGATCGCTCCGGCGAGATGCGAGGCCAACGACCTCCTCAGTCAAGGGCAGGTACTCCCGGTCAGGCCTCCGGGTATTCGCCCATCCGCCCTGCACGGCCGGGCTCCATCCGGCCTTGCCGGTTCGAGTGTTCTCCCACCGCAGGGCGTGGACTGTCATCGCGCCCGACGAACAACGACCGGATAGAGAGCGACCTTGGATTCGCGTGGCGATTACCGTCGACTGCGGCAATAGCCGAATCATCACCCTCAGGCTCCACGAACAGGGTGGGCTCCCACGGTGACACCGCTTCGTCTCGGGTTCCCAATCCAAGGAGACCGCGGAGCCGATCATTCTCGGCACGCAGCTCGGCGATTTCCAGACGCAACACCTCTGCTTGGGGGACGTTGTCCTCAGCTGAGCCGTCGTCTTCGCCCATGTGCGCCTATTCGTGACCCAGGGACGTGAATCGGACTGATCTCGAACGCACAACGTCTATTCGTCGAGCCCATGGCATTGGCTTCTTTGGGTGGCCCTCTGGGCCTTGGGCAGTGCTCACGATCGGGCACCCTGCCCAGGCTGGTTTGCCGATTGCCCACTGATGGCCAGCTTGGCAGGTGGGGCCACGTCCACTCCGATCTCGATGTGTTCAAATATGGGTCATCGTATGCCCGTCCCTAAACACCACACGCCGTCATCGCCAATCAGTATTGGGCGACATATTGCAGAGGTGTCCGACGTCCCGGACACTTCAGTTGTAGTGAGGGAACTCTCGCTGCCAGATTTCAAAGGTATCGATTGGCAGCCTGTCATGGAGCCGCTCGATCGGTTCGATGACCGTGTACGTGTGATACCCGCTGAGACTGACGGCCCAACGATCCATGAATCCCTCGACCGAAGAAGGCCGAAGTTCAGACCCTCTGAGAGAACGAAGTCGACTTCGGCTTCCCAAGTCAGTTCTTCATAGGGAGAGAGCTTCAGCGTCACCGTGTACCGCGAAACGCCATCCACGAATGGCCCAGGAAGTGAAGTTCCTTGCAGTCCGGCTCCGAATACGGCTCTTCCGGTAGCCCGATTCCCAATGCAATCGCCGCACCTATTGGGAAGACTGTCCGGGGCGATCCTGAATCGATCAGTGCTCGCTGGGATACTTCGTCATCACCCAGGCTCAGGCGACGTCCAGGGTTGGGCGGTGCAGTCGATGACTTCTTCCTTGGACGAATTCCTCCTCCCTCCAGGGGAAGAGGGAAAATTTCAGACGAAGGCACCGTCGCCTCCTGGAGTGACTAACCGACTCCCACGATGAAAGCTTGAGCTTCGGGTTGTACGAACTGCATAACGGCGCCTCGAAGTTCACCCGTCTCGCGAAGGGTCTGCGCTAGCTGATGCCGAGCTATCCGCATATTCCCGCCGAATACGTGGCCATCCCTGACTGCTACCCATCGGCCTTCATAGCGATCCAGTTCCGTGAGGTGCGCCACAGGCCGGACCTCACGCTGAGGACGTCGCCCAACACTCATAAGGCCAGCGTACCGGCGGAAAAGCCTCTTGACCACTTGGTTTCTCCTCACCTCAAATCAGTATTAATTTCAACGATCCGCTACCGTGATCTGGTGGATCCAGACGTCGATGTTCTGTACGGACCTCACAAGATCCAGAGAATCGGCACGGTGACTGTGCCTCATGACCTTCAACGAGCGGTCGGCCTGGCCCCTGGCGACCGAGTGCACTGGGCCTTGAGCACAGAAGTGCCGGGCGCCCTTCTGCTGATCCCTGCCAAGCAGCTCGAAAGGGCGATGGCGGACGTCTTGAAAGCGATTCGAAAGGCCGGCAGGTAGCTCTCTGGCGAGAACAAATGAACGGTCCGGCTATGTGTCCCAACTTTGTCCCCGGCATCGGCTCTCCAGTCAGTCCCACGGGTCCCGATGGTTCTCAGGCTGATCGCTCGGCAACCTTCTCGACCAGGACTGAGTGGGACAGGTCGGCACCCATCGGGGACACCTTCAGATTCGCCGGAACTCACTGATAATGCTGAGGTCGCTGGTTCGATTCCAGCTAGCCCCACCATTGTGATGTCGCGAGACATAAGCGACCCTGACCAAAGTTCGACGACCCAGATTCAGCCCCGCTGGAGGACGCTGAGGCCCTTGACGGTCGGCAGGACCACCATGACCCGCGAGAAGTCAACCGTCCCACCGAGGCGCGGCGTGATGTAGGCGACCGTCGTGGCCACCAACTGGAGCTCGAGCGAAGTACCCGCTTTGGCCGTGTAACCGACGGTCTCGAGTGGGACCCTGACGGTGTGAGATCTGCCGTCCAGCGTGACCGGAATCGGCGTGATCTGGTTGTTGACGACGATCCCGGTGGCCGGATCGACCAGCTGGGCGAACACCCGGGTCGGCCGTGTGCCCGGGCACCGCGTACCCGAGTAGGTCATCGACAGCTTCGGTGCGCCGACGACGGCAGTCGCCGGGCGATGGGCACGGCGACGTTCACCGCTTTGGCCGCCGGAGCCGGGAGTGACCGCGTACGCCACGGCGTCGACGACGTTGGCAGTCTGGGAATTGACGGCGACCGTGGGCGGACCGGACCCCCCGCCGGCCTTGAGCGCCAACGTTCCAGAACCAGTGGCCACGACCGGAGCACCCGTGGGAAGCGGATAGTCGGAGCGCCGTGTAGAAGTGCCGTTCTGATCGACGAATGCAAATCCCTTGAGGACGTTGCACCGAGGTGTCTCTGGCCACATACCGCTGCATCCAAGCCAGCGAGAGGGGACCCACCTCGATGGCGGTGCCCGGGTTGGTCAGACAGGCCCCATGCCCGCCGCAGAACCAGGCCATCGAGACCGTCGTCCCTGGCTGCGGAGCGTCTCGTAGTTTGCGATCCCCTCGTCGAGCGTGAACAGGTCGTCGACCGTGCCCTGGAAGATCAAGGTCGGGACCTTCACTTTGGACAGGAATTGGGCCGGTCCTCGGCTCACGAAGAATGAAGCGGCCTCGGCATCGATCACACCGGTCGTAGTTCATCTCACGGTCGGCCGCGAGCGATCTCCGGATCGAGCTTGGCTGTCGATGCCACGCGATTCGAGGATGTTGCCCCAGCCCGCCTTCGGGGTCTGGTTCTTGTCCAGACTGGTCCCGAGCGAATGCCAGGCGATGGTGGGGGCGATGGCATCGATCCGGCAATCCCGCTAGGCCGCCGCGAACTGGATGCCACCGCCGTAGGACTCACCAACCATGCCCACCCGGGGCACGCCGGGACGGTCGAGCTCGACGCCAGGCTGCTGCGCCACCCAGTTGATGATGGCCGACACGTCCCGACCCTCGTCATTCGGGCTGTCGACCTCGGCCGCACCGGTGGAGTTACCGAATCCCCGGGGGTCCCACGTCAGCACGTTGAATCCGCCCTTGCCAGAGCTGGGCGATGCTCAGGGCGCCTTGGATCCCCGCCTGCGACGTGTCGGTATCGCCGGACTGACCCCAACCTGGGCCCATGAGCACGGTCGGACGGGCCCGGCCGTCCGACGACGGGTCGGGGAACCAGTGGATCCGGATGTTCGTGCCGTCGAACGACGTGAGGTCGAAGTCGGACGCGACGCCAGGCACCGCCATCGCCTTGGTGGACTGCCAGCGGCTCGGAGGTTGGCAGCCCGCCGCTGCCGCAGCCGCCGTCCCGGCCAGCAAATGGGTCGGGGCAACCGGCGAAATACCGGCAGTGCCGCCTGCAACGAGGAGGCCGACACCGAGGGTGAGGGCGGCCACGATCTCCGCAGCCGAGCGCCAAGGTGAGCTTCGGGCGAGCCGGCGTGTCGATGGACCCGTGATCGTTCCCGTCACTGCCACGGCGCCTCCCCGTGCCCGTCCCGGTGCCGGATCGAAGGAATCGGGACGAACCTCACCGCCGCGAACCGCGACTTGGCGACCACGACCTCAGCCTCCACCGCAGGGCGGGGTGATCCTATAGTGCCTCGAGAACGACCGCAGGGGTCCCCCGACAGGAGCTCACACCGATCCGTGGAGAGGCACGGAGTCGTCACCCCGGATGGTGCCAACCGCCGACATGGGTCGTAGGCCCTCCCGGCGGGCTTCCGGTTTGTCGTCGCGTCCGGGGGGTCGGTCCTGTCAAGGCCACCCGGCGTCGGCGAGCCATAAGACCGCGCCGAAGCCTGCCAGAGCCACCAAGCGAAAGGCGACGGCGTAGGGCGCTTCGGGTAGGCCATTCCCGGGAGATGAGCAAGACGGAGTTGTGTTCCCGGCAGCCACATCAGCCGGGGTCAGGTCCCCGCAGGTGTAGTACGCCTGCTCCGCCGCCGTCATGGGCACCGCGCCCGGTACATCGGAGGCGGCCTCGTTGATGCCGAACTGTTCTAGGGGCTGACCCAAACTCGCGTAGCCAATCTCGGGCGCGATCTGTTGGCCCAGTGTCAGGGCGTAGTTGACGTAGGCGCTCAAGGTCTGCCCCTTGGCCGAGGACCATCCCGTGATCGGAGTGAGCAGGTAGGGGAAGGTGGAGGGGTTGCAGACGCCTGCCGCAGCGGGCGCCAGCGAACACGTTCGGTCGAACATGTGTGACTCTCCGGTGACGAACTGGCCGGCTCCGGGCAGAGTCGCCGTTGACCGTTGCGCTGACTCAGGAATCGAATGCCGGACGTACCTCTCTGGCAAAGCTTTCGAGTTCTCCGACGTCGTTGGTACCGAATCGGAGCGTCACGCTGTCCACGCCAGCCGCCTCCAGAAGGCGGAAATCAGCGATCAACTGGTCGGCCGTGCCCATGAATCGAGGTCGGTTCTCTTCATCAACCCATGCTGCGGGCGAGTAGCGGAACTCCGAGCCGCGCGGTGCCCGAGCCGGTGGCGTGGCCCACGAAGCGGCGGGTCTCGCGAGGAGCCGAGTGGCAGGACAGCTGTACGAGAAGGTGAAGGGCCCGCCCAGCTTCGCACGTGCCCGCTCCTCCAAGATGTTCCGGCGGGCCTCGGCATACAACTGGTCCGGCATCCAGAGCGGATGCCATCCGTCACCGAGAAGGGCAGCGCGGCGCTGGGCACGTGCGGCATTGCCGCCAACCCAGATCGGCACCGGCGAGGGAGACGACACCACTGCGTACCCTTCGGGCGGGGAGCGCAGGGTGCGGAGGATCTCCTCGGTGACCTCACCCCGTCGCTCATAGGGAGCTGCGAGTACCTCGAACTCGCCTTTCAGGTAGCCAACACCCACCCCGAGTATCAGGCGGTCCCCGGCCAACCGCCCGAGTGTCCCCATGGTCGCGGCGACCAGGAGTGGATGACGATACGGCGCCACGAGCACGTCCGTGCCCATGCGGAGGTGGCTCGTCAAGCCGAGGCCCCATGCGCATGCCGCCAGTGGCTCGAGGAAGGGAGGGGAGACATTACGGGTCGCGTAGTCGGGAACGGCGATGTGGTCGGGAAACCAGGCGGAGTCGAACCCGAGCTCGTCTCCGGCCACCAGCAGATCCCGGATCGCCTGCCCCTGGGCGTTCGGTCCATACGTGGGCACGGCGAAGCCGAACCTCACCCGAAATGCCTCCCCAGATCCCCGGTGAGGTCGACGATGAACAAGCGGTCCGAGAAGCGCCACACCCCGGCGGACCTCTCGAACCGGTCGACGTATCGTCCGGAGAGAATGATCTGTATCGGCTCGCCCGCCTCGATGCCTTGGAGCACCGTGAAGCAACACTCGGCAGCTGCACGATCCACGTCGGGCTCCACGTCGATGGTGAGGTTGGTGATGAGATGCTTGGTGCGCGGACTCCCGTCGTAGAGGCACACGCGTTCGTAGACTGCGCGGACCTCCTCCCTCCCTCGACGCACCTCTCCAGTCGATTCGGAGCGCCAAGTGGCCTGCTCGAAGAGGGCGGCCACACCCTCGAGATCGCCGGCGTCGAGCCGCCGCGCGTACGCATGGACGAGCGCGGTGATCTCGGCCTGATCGCTCATGCTCCTGCCTCCGTCGGCGCGCCGTTCAGCGACGAAATGGGGATTAGCGCATCCGAGAGTGCCGGGTCCACGGCCCGGCCCGGCGACCCGACGATGCTGCCCGTCTCACGCTTCGAGCTCCTCATAGACACCGGCCTTCGGCAATGGATCGGTCTGGATGACGTCAGCCACGTGAATGGTCCCGGCGGCCGCGGCTCTGGACAGCCCATCGAAGACTGCCTGGAGGTCATCGGCCTCGATGTCGTAGATGGCCATGTACTCGGGGAGGCTGGAATCCACTCCTTCGGGGCCCTTGGTGCCGCGGCTGACCTTGTACCGGCGTGCACCGGTGAAGCCCGGCAGCGTGCGGAGCTCGGGAAGATGCGTCTCGTTGTACCACTCGTTGTACTCGTCTTCACGGTCCGGGCTCTTCGGGCGTGTGTACACGACGAACTTCGCTTTGGGCATGTCCACTCCAGACGGTGACTGCCAGCCATCGTATCGACGATGGCCTGGTCCGGACCTGGTCAGCCGACGCGGCCGATCTCGCGCAGCCAGTTCGCGGTGTGCAGCAGCCCTTCGTCGAGACTGATGGGGTCGTATCCGAGCCTCTTGTACGTCTTCGACGCCTTCAGGTCGCCACGGCGTGTCTCCGTCGACGCCGCCTTGAAGGCGATCGCCATCAAGGTCGGGCCGAAGACCTCGAGCAGCTCCGGATCGTTCGAGGGCGCGACGTCCTCGACCTGGTGGTCCACCTTGGCCAGGGCGCAGATCCGGTTGCACGCTGCAGCCGTGCTCACCACGTCCTCGGGCTGGCCGTCGAGCATGTAGCGCTCGCCGGGCACGCCCCGGTCGAGGGCGAGGATGCATCCCCGCGCGATGTCCTCGGCGAACACCCAGCTGACCGGGAAGGTCAAGTACCGGGTGACCCGCCCCCGGAGCGCGGACAGCAGTACCCGGTTGAAGCTGGTCCGGCCGAGCGCATTGCTCGCCACCGGCGACGGGCCGAAGATGGCGCCCGGGTGCGTGGTCACGACGTCCAGCCCGGCGGCTGCCCGCGCCATGGCGTCTTGGAACGCCGCCATCTTCGTGATGGTGTAGGGATCCGAGCTCGGCTCCTTGCATGACCGGGGCATCCTCGCGTTCGAGACCGCCGGTCGTGTCGAAGAACGTGCCCGTGCTGACGGCGACGACCCGGCGCATGCCGAGGGACTCGGCCGCATCGAGGACGTGCTTGGTACCCTCGACGTTCACAGCTTCGAAGTCGGGGAGGTTCTGGCTGGCGCCACCGAGGAGGGCGGCACAGTGGATGGCGGAGTCTGCCCCCGTTGCAGCCCGCCGGACGTCGTCGGCGGCGGTGATGTCGCCGGGCACGATCTCGGCACCCAGGGCGACGAGGGGCTCCGTGTCAGCCGTCGGGCGGGCGAGGGCGCGCACCCTGTCGCCCCGCTCCACCAGGAGCTTGCAGATGTTGGCACCGGCCAGGCCGGTCGCGCCGGTGACGAGGACGGTCTCGCTCACGTGGAGAGCTGTGGAGCCTCGGCGTAGGCGGAGTCGACCTGGTCCTGGCTGTAGGCGATCACCGGAGGGCTGGTGCCGAAGACGTCGAGGGTGTGGATGAACCGGTGCACACCCATTGTGTTCGCACACGTGAACCCGAGCTCGACGATTTGGGCCGCGGTGAACACGGTGCCCAGTTCCCGATACACCTCGTCATCGATGGCGTGATGGTCGGCGGAGAGCAGGTCGAGGAACTTCACGGCCAACCTCTCCTGCTCGGTCAGCTGTGAACCTCCGGGTGAAAGAAGGCAGGCGACGTCCTCGTCCGTGATGGAGTCGTGTTTCCGGGACTGCATGCAGGGTTGGCACTCACCCAGCTGGGCGCTGCGAATACGGATCAACTCGACGATCCTTGCCCCGAGCAGACTGTGCTTGCCCATGACCCCGCGCGCTGCGTTGGTCATCTGCAGCTGCATCGTCCTGTAGGCGAAGATCTGCAGCGGGATCGGGGTGGCGTACGTGCCGTCCGCCACCCCCTCTTCGATGATCCGTCGGGGCTCGTCGCCGAGCTCGTCCAGTGGGATCGGTTCTATCCTGGGCATGGCGACCTATCCTCCATGAGGTGCGACGGCGTTCGTCGCTTCGAGAAGTCACGACGATAACAAGGGCAGGTGATGTTGTGTCCATGATTCCGGCATCAGTGCTGCTCAACGACCAGGTGGCCGTGGTGACCGGGGGCGGCGCCGGGATCGGACGAGGCATCGCCCGTGGGCTCGCGGCCTTCGGCGCCCGGGTGGCGATCTGGGAACGCGACGCAGAAACGGCGGAGTCGGCAGCGCTCGAAGTCGGGGGGCTCGGCCTCGTCACCGACGTCCGCAATGCGGACGAAGTCGATACCGCTCTCGCCCGCACGACGGCGAGCTCGGGACCGTGCGAATACTGGTGAACAATGCGGGCGGCGTCTTCTTCTCGCCCATCCTGGAGACTTCCGAGAACGGCTGGGACGCGCTCTACCGGGCCAACCTCAAGCACGTCATCCTGTGTACCCAGCGGGTGGCACGAACCATGGTCGAGGCCGGGAGCGGCGGCAGCATCATCAGCGTGACCTCCATCGAAGGCGTCCGGGCGGCACCGGGCTACGCGGCCTACGCGGCCGCCAAGGCAGGGGTCATCAACTTCACGAAGACCGCAGCACTGGAGCTCGCCCCGTACGGCATCCGGGTGAACGCGTTGGCGCCCGACATCACCCTCACCGAGGGCATCGCGGCCGTGGCGCCTCCTGGATCCGAGGAACGCTTCGGCCTGACCGTCCCCATGGGCCGCCCCGGCCACGTCGACGAGATGGCGGGGGCTGCGGTGTTCCTGGCCGGCTCGATGTCCAGCTACGTGACGGGCCAGACCATCCATGTCGACGGGGGCACCCAGGCTTCGAGTGGCTGGTACCACCATCCCGAGAACGGTTCCTACGTCCTCGGACCATCCTGACCCCGCTCTTACTCCTCGTCCCGCCCGGCGGAACCGACATGGGCCGACATCCCGCCGTCGATGGCGATCATCTGCCCGGTGATGTAGCGAGATCGGTCCGAGGCGAGAAAGACGACGAGGTTGGCGACGTCGTCGGGCTCGCCAACGTAGGGCGTGAGCGTCGCCCGCCCAAGCCCGGCCAGCATCCGCTCGGTCAGGTGGGCGCGAACGGCGTCGGTGATGATGAGTCCGGGAACGATGGTGTTGACACGCACTCCCTGTTTGCCGTGTGAGGTCGCCACATACATCGTCAGCGTGTTGACTCCCGCCTTGGAGACGCCGTAGGCAGTGCGGGTCCGGTCGCCCTTGAGTGACGCTCCGGACGACATGTTGATGATGGAGCCACCACCATGCCTGACCATCTCGGGGATGACGTGCTTGCACATCAACATCTGGCTGCGCAGGTTGACCGCCATTGCCCTCTCCCAGACATCGAGCGAGAGCTCGGTCACTTGGGTGTCGCGGGACAGGAATTCGGACTCCGTCAGCGCTGCGTTGTTGTGGAGCACATCGAGACGCCCGAAGCGATCGACGGTTGCCTGAATCGTCGCCCTCACCGCCGCCTCGTCCGAAAGATCGGCGCCGACGCTGAATGCGACTCCCCCGGACGCCCGAATGGCCCGCGCAACCTCCTCCGCCCGTGCACCGTCGATGTCGACGACGGCCACGGATCCGCCCTCCCGTGCGATCGCCGCGCCGTCGCTGCACCGATCCCCCCTGCTCCGCCCGTCACGATGGCCACTCTGCCTTCCAGGCTCCCCATGGTCAGATCATCCCACCTCGTCCAACACGCCGACCGCCGGCGGACCGGGACACGTCTGTTCAGCGGAAGATTCGGGACCGAGCAACGCCGTTGGCCAGGTGTTGTGATCAGGCAGCACGAGAAGGAAGGGCCCGGCCGTGACAGTACGGAACCGGATGTCGTTGGCCGTCAGCCATGCCTCGAGGCCCGACTCGTCGACGACACCCGGGTCGAGGCCAGTGGTCGAACCGACTTGCCCTGCGATCTCGCCGACCTTCGCCGGGGGCACGAACACCCAACCAGCTTGAGCCGCTCTGGCAACCGCCTCTGATTCACTGGGATCTCGATCGTTGACGATCGGCGCAACCTGTATGTGCCCTGCGGAGACGAAGGCCAGATCGTAGGCGACCCAATAGCCCGCATAGACGTGTCGAACTCCGAGTGCCTGCAGCTTGGCGCTCAGGGTGGTGACGGCCGAATTCGGGTTGGCACGCCAACCCGAAAGGCTGGCCACCTGGGAGACGCCCCCGTAGCCCGCGTCGATGGCGACGACCGTGCTGACGACGGCAGCGGCGAGGATTGCCACACCGATCCAACGGGCGGCTCGCTCACGGGGCAGTTGCCAGATCGCGCCGATCCCGACCAACGACACGATCGGGGCGAGGGCGATGCCGTACCGCCCGTCGTTCCAGAACCATGATGTCGGAAACGCTGCGTACAGGAAGGGGAAGATGACCAAGCTGGCGACGAGAACCCGCGCGTCGGGAACACGGACGGCAACCGTGATCATCGCCGCAACGAGACCCGCCAAGAGCAGCACGACGAGAAGTCCTCCCAGCATCGGAGACACCTCCCATTGACCCGCACCTTCAATGCGCAAACCCAGGAGCATGGGCAGCACATGCGTGAAGAAGGTCGACAATCGGCCGGAGTAGGAGACCGGACTCGGAGTCTTCGTTCCGAAGGCGGCCACTCCCACCCGCAGGCTGGCCACGATCCAAGGGAGCGCACCAACCACGACGCCGACGCCACGGCAACGACCCGTGTCCCAATCCCGACGCCGCGGTGCGCCCGAAGGCTGAGCGCGACGACGACCGCGGCGGGCAGGGTGAAATACAACGTTTCCGGAGTCGCCCACCAGCCGATTCCCATCGCGAGGCCCAGCAACACCCAATCCCGAACGACGTCCTTGCCATCGTTCTTTGCCGTTTGGACGATGCGGACCGCTTCCCAGAGCACGAGGAGCCCCATGACCAAGCCGATCTCGTGGTAGCCGTACTCCTTCGTGGAGTTCCAGAGGCTTGATTCTGGCCAAACGAAGGTCAGCGTGGCCGCAGTGATCGCGGCGACCGGAGGAAAGAGTCGGAGGCCGATGCGCCAGACCACGGCGGCGGCCACCACAGCCAGGAGCACCGGCGTGGCATTCAGGACGAAGGGCGACGAACCGAAGACTGCAAACATCAGCGCAACGACGTAGGGCTCCACGCCGCCGTACGTCTGACTCCACACGAACGCCGAGAAGTGGCCGTGACGAATCTGGAGGGCATTCAGTCCGACCACAGCTTCGTCCGAATTGAGGCCCGCGTGGCCGAGCAGCCACACACGGAGGCAGAGCGCGACGGTAATGCATGCGAGGACCACGACCAAGAGGCTATACCGTTCGAACAGGGTGAGCCGGCGTCGCCGCTGTCCGCGGCAGCGAGTCTCGGTCTACCGAGGCGGTCACCGCCATCGTTCGATTGCCTCCTCTTCGAACCGCGTGGTCTGGATCACGGCTCGCTTCCGCCACTGTTCGCCGGATCCGTGGTCGCTGCCGAGACGATAGCGGTCGTCTTCGGCACGAAAGGGGCGCCAGTCCGAGGTGACCGGAATTACCGTTCGGCGCTGCGCCGCGGCCGGGTGGGTAACGTTCCCGGTCCAAGAGGTCCAGTCGGGTGCCGTCGACCCGGGGCTGACCGCACGAAAGGAAGACGCCCATGACCGACATCATGAATGGTGTGCGCATCCTCGAGGTGGCTGAGCACGCGTTCGTTCCGTCCGCCTCGGCCATCCTGGCCGACTGGGGCGCTGAGGTGATCAAGATCGAGCACGTCGAGCGAGGTGATGCCATGCGAGGTCTGGCCTCGAGCGGCGTGATGAAGATGGGGGGTGACGTCCACGTCCTCCTCGAGCATTCCAACCGCGGCAAGAAGAGCATCGGGCTCGATCTCACAAAGCCTCAGGGGGTCGAGGTCGTCTACAAGCTCGCCGCCACATGCGACGTGTTCCTGACCAACAAACTCCCGGCAGTCCGAAAGAAGCTGCGGGTCGAGGTGGATGACATTCGTTCCCACAACCCGAACATCATCTATGTCGCCGGAACCGGAGGCGGCGAGCGCGGTCCCGATGCGGATCGTGGTGGCTACGACTTTCTCAGCTATTGGTGCCGGGCCGGAAGCGCCATGGGCTGCACACCACCCGACGCAGAGAGCTTGACGGTGCAACCCGGTCCCGGATACGGCGACTCGATCGGTGGGATGACGATCGCGGGCGGGATCATGGGCGCACTCTTCCATCGTGAGCGGACGGGGGAAGCACTCACGGTCGACGTCTCGCTCCTCGGTGTCGGCCTCTGGGCCATGGGGCCCACGGTGGCGCTCTCGCTCCAGCTTGGAATGCCGTGGCGCCCACCTCCCACGGGTTCGGGAGCCGGGGGTCCGTCGAACCCGCTCGTCGGCACATATCGGACCCAGGACGGGGGCTTCATCGCCCTCTCGTGCCTTCAGGGGTTTCACTACTGGCCGGGCGCTTGTCGGGCGATCGGACGCGAGGACCTCATCGCCGACGACCGGTTCGCATCCAACGAGCTGCTGGCAACGAACGCGAGGCCGCCCGCGCCATTCTCGCCACCGTCTTTGCGTCGGCCCCGCTGGCCGAATGGCGCAGCCGCCTGGCCGGTTTCGACGGCCAGTGGTCGGTGGCCCAGGACACTCTCGAGGCCGTGACGGACCCCCAGGTCGAAGCCAACGGTTACGTGCTCGAAACGGTCAACGCCGCCGGCGTCCCGTTCCGCCTCGTGACTGCGCCGGTCCAGTTCAGTGGCGCCGCCGCGACCCCCAGACGGGCACCCGAGTTCAACGAGCATCGCGACGAGGTGCTGGCCGCGCTGGGCTACGACACCGATGCCATCCTGGATTTGGCGGTGGAGGGTGTCGTGGCCTGAGGGCCGGCGATATCGATTTCCGGGCAAGTTTCGGCGGCGGCCCGGGTTTCCAAGGGAGACAGGGCGTACTCGTAGCCCAACCTGTGGCCCACGGTGCGGGAGGGAGACGCATGGCGGAACCGGGAGTCGAGCGGCCCACGAGAGCGTGGGTCGGGGGTTACCTGAGCCTCTCCGTGGTGGCCGTCTCGCCGCCGGTGACGTGCAACCAGCCCAGCGGGCTCGGCTACGTCACGTCCTATGAGGCCGGGATGATCGCCTCCTATCAGCGCTTCAGCCAGCAGTACGGCTGTTTCCAGGTCGGGGCGCAAATGCCGCCGACCCCGGTTCCCGGGCTCCAAGAGACGCTGTGGCTGTACCCGGAGAACCTCACCCTCTAC
>CAVSLS010000023.1:0-44974 GCA_963728845.1 uncultured Acidimicrobiaceae bacterium | reverse complement strand
ACAAGGTCGTGTGGGCGCAGCGCCAACTGCTCCAGGAGTTGGGCCGCGAGCCGACGATCGAAGAGGTGGCGCTCCGTGTCGAGCTCCCGATGGAGCGGGTGCGCGAGATCTTGCGCATCAACCAGGACACGGTGTCACTGGAGCAGCCGGTAGGCGACGAGGACGACTTCAACCTCTCCGACCTGATTGAGGACAGGGGAGCGGTGGTCCCCGACGACGCTGCGACCGGTCGCTCCTGGATGCGGCGGTACGCGAGGCGCTTGGCCACCTCTCCGAGCGCGAGCAGGACGTCGTACGACTCCGCTTCGGGCTGGACGACGGCAAGATCCGCACGCTCGAGGAGGTGGGCCAGCGAGTTCGGTGTGACCCGGGAGCGGGTCGCCAGATTGAGTCGAAGACCCTGGCCAAACTGCGCCGGCCCGACGCGGCCCACCTCCTGAGGGACTACCTCGAAGAGTCCTGATCCACACCGCTCGTGGGGCCCCCGGCATCTGCGGCCTTGCGGCCCGCTGGCAACTTTCGGGGGCTGTTTTCTGACCCTTTCCGGGGTAGCTCAATGGCAGAGCAAGCGGCTGTTAACCGCTAGGTTGAGAGTTCGAGTCTCTCCCCCGGAGCTTTCGTTGTCGTTCCCGCTGTTCAGCGGGGATAGGTCGATCACCTCACTTCCCGGCTCTTCGGATTCTGGCGGGGTGACGTGTGTCCGAGGGTCCCCCAAGAATTGAACAAAGGTGCTCCAAGCTTGAGATGTGACTCAGCAAACCGGAAGCACCTTTGTCCTTCGTCACCCTAGTGAGATCCTCCAGGCCCTAGCTGCCCTCAAGGAAAAACCGGTGGCTGCAATGACAAACGCAGCGGCTCCGACGTCGAGCTCATGATCGAGCAGGTCGTGGGTATCGTCCGTTGTCCGATGTGTGGCGCAGCAGCGCGGTCAGACCGAGCAAACCGGGCACCGGGACCCGCGCGACGACCCGCTCTACCGGGTGCGCCGCGTGCTGCTCCGAGGAGAGGAGCACCTCGCCGATGGTGCCCGGGAGCGTCTGTGGTCGCTCCTCGAGCTGGGGGACCCCCGCAGCGGAGGTGGCGATTGCCTACCGGATCAAAGAACGCCTGCGCGACTTCTACCAGACCACCGATCCCCCGACCAAGCCCGTCAGTTGCTCGAAGAACTCCAAGAACACTGCCTCAAAAAGGCCATGCCGCCGGAGGTCCAAAAGCTCGGACGAACGATCCGCAAGTGGTTCGACAGGCTCTGCAACTACCACCTGGCCCGGGTCTCCAACGGTCCCACTGAGGCACTCAACAACCTCGTGAAACGGATCAAGCGAATCGGATTCGGGGTTCAGAAACTTCGAGAACTACCGGATCCGGGCGCTCTCTCTACGCAGGCAAGCCGAACTGGCGAGTGCTGGGCTCAATCGTCGTCCGATGACCTGCCTCACCCCGCCAGAATCCGAAGAGCCACTTTCCCCCGAGGGTCCACGTGCGCTATTGTGTTCGAGACTTTCGTCGATCGACACCCGTTCGCGCCCCGGCGTAGCGATTGAGCGCATGCGCAAGTAGCGCGTCGCGCTCCTCGGAGGCGTGCTCGTAGCGCACCACCATGGCCACCGACTTCCATTCGCCCTGGCGTCAATCCCCGACGTGTTGGGATCCGGCCGACCCGAACGCCCACTTCACTCTGCGATTGAGACAAGAAAATAGAGAGTCGTTGGGCTCTGTCCAGAAGGGGACAGGCACGTTGACCTTTGCAAATCTCACGGAAGACCACTAGCCGGCGTATCGCTTGACGACTGGTTCGGGGGCATCCCGCCGCCCGGTGCTGGGGCCCTCGCCGACGGGCTCGGGGTCACGGCGTTGGAGGTGGCCGTCGTCGAGCCGCCAAGCCCGTTGGTAGCCACGACGCTGAACGTGTACGCGGTACCGTTGGTGAGCGCGGCCGACGTCGCCCCGCAGGTGGGCGGCGTCCCTCTGCAGGCGTTCGCCGCGACCGTCACCGGCGAAGCGCCGCCGCCCGAGGTGGACACGGCGTAGGAGACGATCGGGTCCCCCTCTTGTCATCGTCCGGAGCCGACCAGGTCACGGTTGCGGAGGCGTTCGCCCCCGTTGCCGCTCACGCCGGTGGGCGGCGAGGGCACCGTCTGGCGGATGGCGGACGCCTCGTCGGACGGCCCGGATGGTCCCGCGGCGTTCGCGGCGACGACCTCGTAATAATAGGTATCACCGCCACCGCGGTGCTATCGGTGAAGGTGGTCCCCGTCACGGTGGCCGATGGGCGTCGGACCCTCGCCCCCGGGCTGACTTCCCCGGAACAACTCGTAAGAGGTGACCGGCGACCCGCCGTCGCTCAACGGTGCGACCCACGTCAGGGAGATCTTGACCCCCTCCCCCTGGCGCTGAGCCCGCGGAGGCGGTGCCGGCACCGTGTCCCGGTGCCGGCAGCTCTGATGCCGGGGCGCCGGTCGAGTCGAGGTTGCCCGTGTTCCATAGGTCGTGGTGCTGGCCAGTGGCCGAGGGTCCGCTCGAGGCACATGCCGGCGTCGAAGTGTTCCACACGAACAACTCGCCCTCACGTGTTCCGGCCGCCAGCACTTGCGTGCCGAGTCCGCCGAAGGGACCGTAGGACGGGCTGTTCACGACCCAGCCTCCGGTGAACTTCGGGAAACCCGGGGCCTCCTGGCCGTTCGCATCAAGTGCGTGTACGTCGTAGGTGGCGCTTGCGCTGACAACGTACGGGCCGGTGCTCGGACCGGCCACGTTAGCGACGATCGGCTGGGACAGGAACATGAGGTCGTTCATCAGCTGGGGATAGCCGGTGTCGAACGTCCCGGACGAGGCGCTCCATGCGCTCATTTGCGCGTCGTGCGGCGTCTGGTCTGCGGGCTCGGCCTCGTCGAGCAGCTCGCCGAGGCTTGCTGTGGGGGCGACGACGTTTACCCCCGGCGCTGAGGGACCCAGCGGAGAGAGCACCGGGCCGGACAGGGCCAGGATGCTCGTGCCAAGGAGACCCGTCGAATTCGAATCAGGCCCTGGGTTCCCAGACGCCAGGACGTTCGGCAGCCCCGACGAATCGGTTCCGAGCTGGGAGTTGCCGGTCGGAGTGAGCACGTAGCCGGGTCCGGCCACGCTGGCGGCCGCCACGTCCAGCTGCCCGTTGCCCGTGACGTCGGCAAGTGCGGGGCTGCCGACGATCCCGTCGCCGACGTCGGGCAGGAGTGCGGGCTCGAAGTCAGCCAGTCCGACCGGCCAGCCGGGGAGGAAGGCCGCCGGGTTGAAGTCGCTGGCGCTGGCGCCGGGGTTGCCCGCGGCTGCGGCGCTACCTCCGGCGCCTTGCAAGGTCCCCTGGGGCGAGATCGCGTACAGCTGCCCGTTCGAGGACTTCGACAGCTGCCCCGTAAGCTCGAGGAACGTCTGGAGGAACCCACCGCCGAGGTCCGCATTGATCGGTCCGGCGTACTCCTCGTTGGAGCCGACGACGACGTCGGGTGGACCACTCCCACCGGAGAGGTTGCCGATGGCGGGGGTGTCCATGAGCTTCGTTCCTTGAAGGACCCCGCTCGTCGCCGTGAAGGTGACCTGGTCGGTGACCGGGTTGATCGATGCGACCTTGGACGGGTTCACCACCAGAACCGGCCAACCCGGGACGGCAGAGCCCTCTGGCGTCCAGGCGTAGACGTGCCGGTCCATGGCCGAGGCCACGATGTCGAGCTGACCGTTGCCCTCCAGGTCGGCCAGCGTGGCGCGCCGAAGACCCCAGGCAAGACGCGGTTGTCCATGTTCTCGACCGGGGGGCCGGAGAACGAGGCGTTGGTGCTGACGGGGAAGCCCCGCAGCAGCTGCCCCGACGAGCTCCACGCGTAGCAGCGACCGGTGAGGTCACAGGCGACGACGTCAAGGTCGTTCCCTTTGGCGTCGGGTAGGTCACCGACAACGACGCCCCCGACGAGCTCACCCCGCGGGGGGTCACGCACGTTTCCCGATGTGAATGCGTCTTCACCGGCGTGGTAAGCGAGGGAGTCGGTGTGCACCGGCCAGCCCGGGAGCTCCGAGCCGTCGGGCAAGTAGGCATGAATCGTCCCGTCCGCGGTGGCCACGATCATCACGTTGGTGCCCCCGGGGCCGATGGGCGCCAGAGTCGGCGGGGCGTCGATCGAGCTCGGGAACTGCCTCGGGTATCCCGGAAGCAGGCTCGGGTCCGAGTCGAGGTAGAGCGCGCGCCGCCCGATGCCCACCATGCCCGACGTCCGCCCCGCGTGTCCTGGACCACGACTCGAACTGAGAACGTGAACTTGTCGGGATCCGGCTGGCCGTTGCCTGATACGGGCCCGCTCCCGAAGTCGGTCCCCGCGGGGAAGAGCGACGCCACCGAAGCAAGCGGGACCTCGGCGAGCAAGCCGCTGCGCACGCCTTGGCCGGTGCCTTGATCGACCACGTGCCAGCTCCCCGGATCGGGGTCAGGGCCGACCCCGACGTCCACCTGGTAGCGCCAGGTAGGCGCCCGGGTGGTGCCGATCGTCCCGGTGACGTTCAGCGTCTGGTCGGGGTTGTCGACGCCGAACCACGACGGCGAGTCGATCTCGGCTTGCGGGGGTATGTCCCCCTGGCTCACCCACTGCAGGATGCGGGCCGCGTCGATCCGGCCGTACCCGAAGTATTGGTTGAAGCCGGCGTGGCTCGGGTACCGGGTCGTGGTAGCCAGCGGGACACCCGGCGCGGAGACCGTGTAGTTGTCGGCGGGCCCGTTGGGGGGTGCGGGCGTACCGAAGTCGACCGACGAGGCGGCCATCGTCACCAGCTGGCTGACCTCGTTGGCCGAGAGCGGGACGGGACGTCCGTCGGTGCTCTGCAGGCCCGGGTAGGGGGCGAGGCTGCCGTCGTGCATCGCGTCGGTCGCCGCGGACTCGAGCAGGCCGACGATCCCCGAGGCCTTGCCCGTCGCTTCCGAGGAGCACGAGGAGCTCTCCACCGACACCGAGATGTTCGCCCCGTAGTTGGTGCAGCCGTTCAGGTACAGGTTGCTCGGCGGGTTGTACGAGGTGTCCCGCGTCACGGAGTTGACGACGATGGTGTTCGAGAGCGCCGACGGGAGGTTGTGGTGCTCGGCCTCCTCGTCGGCGGCGCTCGCGATCACGGGGACCCCGTGCGCGTTCGCGTAGTCGATGGCCTCCTGGGCGGTCGCCGTCTCGTCGTAGGTGCCGAGCGCCTCCTGGATCACGCTTGCACCCGAGTCGGTGGCGAATAGCACGCCCTGTGCGAACTGGTTCGCCGACGTGACGAACGAGTCCCCGACCCTGATGGGAAGGATCATGCAGTTGGGACACGCACCGACCTCGTCCGAGATGGTGTTGGCCGCCCCGGTCGAGTCCTGGGCCTCACCCGTACCGTGGTCGTAATGCACCGAGTCGTAGGGGTTGTTGTTCCCGTCCACGAAGTTCCAGCCGGCGATGGCCTCGGTGAACCCGGAGGGGGATTGCCGGCCGTAGTAGTAAGGGTTTGGGACGCTGCTGCCGCCCGCAGCCGGCATCGTCGGCGTGCCGAACGTGCGGATGAGGTCCATCGCGGTGACTGTGCCCGGCTGTGCCGGGTACGAGCCGTTGGCCGTGGCGCAGAAGAGCCCGCCGTACGCCTGGGCGACCGCCATGACCCGGGGGTCGTTCGCGTACTGCGCGGCGTTCAGCACCCCCGAGTCGTCGAGGTCGTAGGGATCTCTGTCGGCGAAGGTCGTACCCGACCGCTCGAGCCGGTCCTTGGTGAGCCCTTGTGCGTTCTCGGGCTCAGGCAACGAGCCGCGGTTGAGGGCGATCTTGTCGATCAGGCCCGGGTCGCACCACTCGATCCCCGAGTCGGTGACCGCTATCACCGTGGACGGGAGCCCGGTGCTCACCGGCCACGCCTGGTCGACCGAGCCGCCTTGGACGCCGCAGAGCTCCTGGGGGTTGTCGTCAAGCGTGCTGTTGCCGGTGCGCGCCGACGTGAGCTTCCAATTCCCTCCGCCGTTCTCCCAGTTGGAGGGGCGCACCGGGGGCGTCGCGGCCGGCGTGTGGTCGTACGCGGCGAAGTTCTCGGGGTTCGAAACGCCGGAGGGCTTGGGCGGCCACGGGAACGTTCCGTTCCGGGTGGAGGGCTCCCCGGCGGTGGGCGTGTCGGGGTCGGTCGGGGTCGCCGGGCACGAGGCCGGGCGGTGGGGCGTCCACGGCGAAGACGACACCCAATCCGGTGCTGGGGGTAGGGGTGTGACGGAAACCGCTGCACCAGGGCTCGCCAACGCCGCGAGGGGTGAGCAGGCCCCCTATGAGCGCCGCGATCTGCAACAGCGCCGGCGCGGGCGCCAACACGCTCCCCGACGCACCTGCTAGCCGTCGTGTGCTTCGTCCCCGCAATAGGTCAGCCTCGCTTGCCGCACCGACCGTCGATTCGTCCAGCGTTCACCCTAACCGTGCCGGGCGGCCATGTCATCGGGGTCGACTCGCGAGATCTCCCGCGATCTCGGCAGGGCGGTCCGAGACTGTGCGACGAGTGGCTCATCGGGGCTTCCCACAACCCCTGAGACGGCGCACCGCTGGGACTATTCGAGACGATCGTGGACCTCTCCGTGTAGCCGTCCCCGTAGAAGGTGTCGACGTCATTGGCTTGGCCCCAAGCAGCGGCGGCAGGTCGTGTACTCCTCGGCATCAAAGCGCTCGAATCGAGTCCCAGCGCGCGTCGGGTCTACGCTCAAGATGTGAGCGCGCTCCTCCCGGCGACCGCCCACCAACGTGACCGGGCCCTCGGGGTGCTCTTGAGTCGCGGCCTCGATCCGATCGTGGACATGGTCGGCTGGTCGAGGACCGACGGAACCTACGAAGTCGCGTCGGCGGACGGAACTGTGCAATTCCGCCGCGACGCTGGCATGGATGGCGGCTACCGGATCGAGTCGGTTACGGGTCAGAACCCGCTCGCCATGCAGGACCAGACGCGCTTCGTCGGAATTGAGGCCGAGCGGGCCATGCCGCATCCCCGTCGCAACCAGAACAGTTACCCCAACGTGTTCGAGCAGTTCGCCCAGCTCTTCGACCATCCGTCAGCGCCCGACCTCTGCGTGATCCACAGCGCGTCGCACAACTGGGCCGACCAGGGCGGGCACCTCGGGGAGCATGGATCGCTGGGCGTCGTGCAGGCGAGGGCACCCTTCATCGTCGCCGGCGCCGGGGTGCCGAGGCTCGGGATGGCTGACATCGGCTGCCGACTGATCGACGTGGCGCCGACGATGCTGCGGTTACTCGGGGCCGATCATGACCAGGCGGCCCGCTGCTCTCACACCAGGATGGGTCCGTGATCGACGCCCTGGTCGACGGCCCGGGCAGGGCCCGGCATCTGATCGGGTTCCTCTGGGACGGCACCAACCCCAACGTGCTCTACGACCTTGTCGGTCGGGGCGAAGCCCCGAACGTGGCGCGTTGATCAGCGAGGGGACGGCCTGCCGGTACGGGGCGCTGGCGTCGCTCCCGACCGTGACCCTGGCCAACCACACCGCGATCCTGACCGGCAGCCACCCAGGCCACCACGGGATCCTTCACAACGCCTGGGTCGACCGGCGTACCGGTGCGCAGGTGATCACCAATTCGCCTGCGACGTGGGCGACCTGCATGCAGTGGCTCAACCCTGGTGTGCAGACCATGCACCACGCCGTCAAGCGCTTGCGTCCCGGGAGCACCGCCTCAATCAACGAGCCCTGCGACGCCGGGGCCGACTACTCGACGTTCAACCTCGTGCGCAACGGCGAGCGACCGTCGCCCGCTCCCCGGATCCGACGACCTACCCGACGCGACCGTCGCGGTTTGTCAGGCCGAGCAAGGACTACCGTTGGGCGTCGCGCAGCGGACCACACCGCTGTCGAACAGTTCGGCCGCGTCTGGGCCGAGGCCGACAGCGACCCTCCCGTCTTCACCTGGGTCAACTTCACGCTGACCGACTCGGCGTTCCACGAGGGTGGCCCCTACTCGGAGATGGCGGCGAGCGCCGTCCACGACAGCGACGCCCGGCTGGGTCGGATCTTCGAGGTGGTCGAGCAGTCCGGACTGTGGGACGACTGTGCCTTCTTCCTCGTCGCCGACCATGGAATGGAGGAGTCCGACCCCGCCGTCCGTGGGGACTGGGACGTCGCACTCGCAGAGGCGAAGGTGGCAGTGCGCGACGAAGGATACGGCTTCTTGTACCTGACCGGTTGCTGAGTCCTGTCGCCCCGATCTGCGTTGCCGGGGAGCAGAGTCACGGGGTTGTGGCCGCTCCTCGAGTGCTCTGAGTGCGATGGCCGCCGACCTCATGGGATGGAGTGGGACACGTGATCGGCTGATGCAAGATTGGTGAGACCGCCGGAGCTGGTCAGCTGGCGAAAATCCCTGTTCGTGTAGCCGACAACGGTCGTGTCCGTGCGGGCCCGAGCACTGGCGGATCGGGGGATGCCGAACAGAGGTCCCATCTCACCGAAGTACCCGCCTGGTCCCACTACGCTGACCACGTCCTCGGATCCGTCTGCCAGCAGGGCGACGATCTCGACCTCGCCCAGTTCCACCGCGTAAATGAGTTCCCCCCATGAGCCCTGTTCGAAGAGGGTTTGGCCCGCCGACAACTCAAACCGTTGCGGCGGGGCAGACGAGCGACCGACGTGCGGAACGAGTTCGACGACCTGATCAGCCAGTGAAAGCAGCCGTTGATCGTGGGTCGCCACCACGACCACCCTTTCGCCACTCGCCAGGGAGCGGAGGACCCGGAGCACCTCTTCTACTTGCAGGTAGTCCAGATGCGCCGTGGGCTCATCAGCCAAGATCATGGAGGGGGACAGCGCCAATGCTCGAGCGATGGCGACGCGCTGCTGCTGCCCGCCGGACAGGTCCCCCGGGCGATGATGGGCGCGGTCGGTCAGTCCGACGGTCTCGAGGAGCGCCTCAGCCCTCGGCCGTGCGGCCGACCATCTAATTCCCGTCGCCGTCATCGGGACCATCACGTTCTCTATTGCACTGAGGCTGGGAATGAGGTTGAAGCTCTGGAATACGATGCCCACGACACGACGGCGATAATCGGTCAACTCCCTGCCGTTGAGGGTGTGGACGTCGACGTCACCGAAGCGTATGGAACCCGAATTGGGTTTTAGGATCCCACCGAGGCACGAGAGCAAGGACGTCTTCCCGCAACCGCTCGGCCCCAACAGGAGCGTGAGGTTCCCACTCGGTGCCTCGAGATCGAGACCATCGATGGGGCGCGCGGCGTAGCCGCCGCTGGAATACTCGATCGTCAAGTCGTGTATGACGAGATCCGGCATCAAGGCCCACCGAAGGCAAGGGCGGGCTCGACGGAGACGGCCTTCCGCAGTCCGAAGAAGCTTGCCACCAGACCGATCAGCACTGCGATCGCGGGCAGGAGAAGAAACGCACGCAGCGTGAGGGTCACGGGCAGCGGGAAGAGCGGCTTTATGAAGAATGCGACGACGACACCCACGGCGGCCGCCACGAGCGACAGCGCGACGGCCTGGAAGCCGAGGCTCCAGAGGATGTACGACGTCGACGTTCCCGTTGCCTTGAAGACCGCGAAGTCACGCTGTCGTTCCAAAACTGAGACATAGACGATGGATCCGACGATCATGGCCGCCACCAACCACAAGAGGACGGACATCAATGCGATCGAGGAGCGTGCCGAGCCCAAGGCGCGCAGCAGGTCGGCGCACGCGTCGGCATTGGTAACCGTCGCGAGCCCAGTCGGGAGACCGGTGCCCACGGTCCCCCGAACGGCGATTGCCGAGGCAACGTCCAATCCGGCGAACGCCACGCGTTGGGCTGCCGGCAGCGTCAGGAAGACGTTCGGAGTTCCCGCCAACGCGGTCGAATTCTCGACCAGGCCGACGACGGTGAAGCGGTGCCCCGCCAGCAGCAGGTGCGAGCCGATTGGGTACCCCTTGAGCGCCGTGCTGATCATGATCTGATCCGAGGCGGCTGGTTGTCGTCCCTGCGAGGGAGGGGGCATCCCAAGGTTCCCCGTCGGAGCACCGAAGACGTTCACATCCGAGACGCCGTTGCCCTTGACAACGTCTCGGTGGGTGTACACCGTCGGGACGGCATTGATCACCCCGGGCAGGTTCGACACGTCCCGGACGGCGCGACCGGAAAAAGGCGATGATCCCAGGAACGGACCGTCCGCCCCGCTACGGACCACCCACACACTCGCCCCCATCTCCTGCACCGTGTTCTCGCTCTCGGAGAGGAAACCCGAGCTCACGCCGGTGATGACCAGCGTAAGGCCGAAGACCACGGCGACGCCGAGCGTCGCGGAGGCGAAGCGCCTTCGCCGCCACTGCAGGTCGCGCAACGCAATTCGGAACATGGCACCTCGGAGGACCGCCTCAAGGGTTCGGGTCGACGACCCCGGACAATCAACCCCCGATGCAACCGCTTGTCTACCGCAAACCGCCTCGTCGGTCCACCGCCGGACTCACGGAGCCCTCTTGTTCTGCTTGCGCGCAACTGGGGTTGGCGCGAGACTCCGGTGGTCCATCCTCCGCGCGATTCGTGGAGGTCCGGCTATTGACCCAATTTGCATCCGGCCCAGGCTGGTCGCCGTGGCCGGAATCGTGAGAAGTGAGGCGGCATGGTGTCGGCCACCGAGAACGTCACGGTGCTTTTCACCGACCTTGTTGGGTCGACACAGCTCGCTACCTCGCTGACACCCGACGCCGCCGACACGGTCCGTCGTGAGCATTTTTCGACCCTAAGGCGCGCGATAACGGAAACCCGGGGGAGCGAGGTCAAGAACACCGGGGACGGGCTCATGGTCGTCTTCTCCACGGCATCGGCCGCACTGGCGTGTGCCGTCGCCATGCAGCAGGCCGTGGATCGCCACAACCAGACGTCGGGCCGGGCACTCGGCGTGCGCATCGGGATGAGCAGCGGTGAGGTTACGCCCGACGATGGCGACTACTTCGGCGACTCGGTCGTCGAGGCGGCGCGCCTTTGCGCTCGGGCCGAAGGCGGCCAGATTCTGGCGGCGGAGCTGACCAGACACACGGCCGGCAGACGGGCCTCCTACACCTTCCGGTCAGTGGGCGAATTTGGAGCTGAAGGGTCTCCCGGAACCACTCGCCACCATCGAGGTCGGCTGGGAGCCGCTCGCGCCGGGCGAAAGCGACCCTGAGAGTGCTCGACTTCCTGCTCGGTTGGCGTTGAAGCCCGAGGTTGGCGTGATCGGACGGAGCGAGGAGCTGGAAATCCTCGACGCCGCGTTCAAGCGGGTGTCCACCGGAGACGGCCGTGAGGTGGTCCTGATCGCCGGCGAAGCCGGGATGGGCAAGACGACGATTGCCTCAGAATTCGCACGCGGCGCCCACGGGCAGGGTGCGAGTGTCCTCTTCGGACACTGTCAGGAGGAGACGGGCGCCCCGTACCAGCCGTTCCGTGAGGCCATCGGGCACTACGTGACCCATGCCCCAGACGCGGTATTGACGAGTCACGTTGAGTTTTCTGGCCTACACCTGGGGCTGATGATCCGAGCGCTGGGCTCTCGGCTGGGCTTCACTCCGTCCTCAACGACCGCAGACCCCCAAGCGGAGAGGTATTTGGTTTTCGCGGCCGCCGTCGACCTGCTCGTGCGGGCCTCCGAGGACCAGGCGCTCGTGATCGTGCTCGACGACCTCCAATGGGCCGATAAACAAAGCCTGCAGTTGTTACGACACGTCGTCGCCAGTATCGAGCCCCTGCGCGTGCTCATCGTGGTCACCTACCGAAGCACCGATCTTGCGCAATCGGATCCTCTGGTGGAGACCCTGGCTGCGCTTCGCCGGGAGCCCGGTGTGAGCCGGATAGATCTGAAGGGCCTCGGCGATGCAGACCTGGTCACGTTCCTCGAGCGCAGCATTGGAGCGGAGCTCGGTGAGGCAGATCTGAGCCTTGCCCGGGCCCTGTACCGAGAGACCGACGGCAATCCGTTCTTCGTCACCGAAGTCCTCCACCATCTTGCCGACACCGGACAGCTGGGAACCGGCATGCCGGACATAGCGAGCGTCGAGCAGGGGGGGAATCCTGGCTCCTCCCCGACAGCGTGCGGGAGGTCGTCAGTGCCCGGGTGGGTCGGCTAGGCGACCCGGCCAAACAGGTGCTCGCCTTGGCCGCCGTGATCGGACGCGACTTCGATTTGGAGGTTCTGGCCGCGGTCTCCAACAGGAGCGAAGACGAACTGCTCGACGTTCTCGATGCCGCGTATGCTACGGCCCTGGTGCGGGAGGTCAGCGACGTCCCTGGCCACTATGTCTTCACCCATGCGCTAATCCGACGGACCCTCTACGACGAGCTGGGCGTGACCCGCCGCGCCCGGGTACACAGGGAGATCGCGGAGACACTTGAGGACCTGCGGCAGGTGCCTTCGGCGGCGGCCGTGCGCGACCTGGCGTACCACTGGTTCTGCGCCACGCAGCCCGTCGATGTGTCCAAGGCGATCGAGTACTCGCAACGCGCCGCCCAGGCGGCCCTCGAGGCATTGGCGCCCGACGAGGCACTGCGCTACTACGGTCAGGCTCTGCAGCTCCACGCGGAGTTGGCCCAACCGGACCCGCTCCTCGGCGTTGACCTGCGAATCGGATGGGGGACCGCCCAGCGCCAGGTCGGTGCGGGTGAGTACCGGTCCACGCTCCTCGAGGCGGCCAACGAAGCAGAACGCTTGGGAGCCACGGATCGCGTCGTTGCCGCCGCGCTGGCCAACAGCCGCGGGTTCTTCAGCGCCGTCGGCGGTGTCGATCCCGAGCGGATCGGACAGCTCGAGCGAGCCCTCGCTGCGCTCGGCGCCGAGCGTGGTCCCACCCGGGCCCGACTTCTGGCGCTGCTCGCGCAAGAGCTGGCGCCGGCCGGTGAGCTCGAACGCCGTTTGGCCCTGAGCGAGGAAGCGGTCGAGATCGCACGGGGACTCGGCGATCCTCAGGTTTTGGTCGAAGTCCTGAACCTCCGCTTCAACGCGATCCTGGGTCCAGAGATGCTCCAGGAGCGGCTGAACACCGTGAGGGAGGCCAGCGTGCTTGCCGAGGACCTTCATGACCCGGTCGTCCGGCTGTTCGCGTCGATGTTCACGGTGTTCGCCAACCTCGACGCGGGCGAGCGTCGGGAGATCGACCGGGCCTCCGAGGCGGCCATCACGCTGGCCGATCAGATCGGCCAACCGACGCTCCGCTGGATTTCAACGTGGACCCGCGTCCTCCGGAGCTGGCTCAACGGTGAGCTGGAGGCGGCCGAGAGTCAGATCAACGATGCCTTTGCGCTGGGGTTCGAGTCCGAGCAACCCGATGCGACCGTCGTGCCGGGCGTGCTGCTCATGTTCCTTCGCTGGGCCCAGGGACGCGCGGAGGAGATCGAGCCGGTGCTGACGCAGATGCTGGCCGACGACGTGCAGCTGCCGGGGCTCAAGGCCGGGCTCGCGACGATGCACTGCGAGAACGGCAATCTCGACGAGGCGCGAGCGGTGACCAACCGGGAGGTCGAAGGTGGGTTCGCCACCCTTGACGACGATCCGTACCAACTGAACAGCATCGTGCTGTGGTGCCACTGCATTGCCGACCTGCGCCACCAGGGGGCTGCCCGTGCGCTGCTGCCACGGCTGGCCCCTCACCGGGACAATGTCGGCGCCGCATCGGTGGTGACGGCCGGCACGGTGGCCACCGCCATGGGCCAACTCCAGAGCGTTCTCGGCCAGCCAGCTGACGCCGTGGCGTCTTTCCGGGCGGGGCTCGACGGCTCGGAACGGCTGGGCGCACCGTTCCTCGTGGCAATCACGCACTACTGGTGGGCCCGTTGTCTCCTCGAGACTGGCGGCGACATGCTCGGCGAGGCCGAGGAACACCTCTCGGCGGCCCTCGCCCTGGCCCGGGCCCATGGGTACCAGGGGATGGAGCGCAGGATCGCCCATCTACAGCCCGCAGGTTCGTCGTAGGGGGTGCGTCGGCGTCCCTGGCCGTCCCTGGTGCCAGGGCAGCGACGTCGGGTACCAGGCGCGTACCCGTCCCTCATGGTTTCTTGACACTCGCAGGGCACACTGTCCACATGTCGCTCAGAAATGCTGCCCGGAACCGCAGGTGGGCGCCGATGGCTGCACTCTGCCTCTTGCTGTCTGCCGGTGTGCCGCCACTTGTGGCCGCTGGGTCGGCTGGAGCGTCCGACCCACCCTTCGTCGTGGTCCCAATCAACGTCCTGGGAGGCCAGGGTACGCCGAGCGGCGCCGACCCCGTCGTGAGCGTCCGGGTCGGTGGGTCAAACCCGGTGCCCGTCTACTTGGACACCGGCTCTTCAGGACTCCGCATTTTCGCAAACGTCGTTCCCACGGGCCCAGGGTCGGGCGTGACGGTCACCTCGCGACCATCGAACATCACCTATGAGGGCGGGGACAAGTTCACCGGGGTACTCGCGTCGGCAGCGGTCACGGTCGGGTCGCAGGCGACGGCCGGGCCAGTGTCGTTCGGCCTCGTGAACCAGACGTCGTGCAAAGCGACCAAACCCTCGTGTCCGGCCGCAGGTGGAATCAGTGGGTACGAATCGTCCAAAGGTGTCTACGGTGTCCTTGGCATCGGTATGCAAAGCAGCCAAGGGGGTGTGGTCAGCCCGCTCCTCGGCATGCCTGGCAGCCTGGTCGACACTTGGGGCCTGTGGCTCGACGGCAAGACTGGGTGGCTCGTCCTCGGGGCGGCAAATTTGCTGAGCGGGCACCCCGCCCCCACGACGTTCCAGTTGAAGTCCGACGGCGTGGATGCTGGTCGGTCGTTATGGGAGGACAATCAAGTGCCCTTGTGTGTCGCGGTTGGGACAACGCAGCAATGCACGCATGGTCTCTTCGACACGGGCACCGCGTCCTTCCAGATCACGGGTCCCGTGCTGGGCCAGGCGCCGACGGTTGCAGGCTCGCTGCAGGTCGCGTCTGGTCTCCCCGTCACCGTCACGCAACCGGGCGCAACGTCACCGTTCTGGACCTTCGGCACCGGCACGGTCAAGTCGCAAAACCTGGTGCGAATCGGTCCGGAGAAGGGCTCGTTCGTGAACACCGGGGTGCAGGCCTTCTACGACTTCGGTGTCCTTTACAACGACACGACCGGCACCATTTCGCTCTACCCCGTCTGATGTCCGACGGCATGGCGCATGGTTGCTTGACGGACCCGATCATCGGACCGACAAAGCGAGATGCCGTTAGATCTGAGGCGCCATGAGGAGCTAGCTCATGGTTGGCGATCGATCACCGAAGCCGATCGGGCGGAACCGCTGTATTGCGCTGACGAGGTCACGAGTCTCCAAGTGCCTGCTCGACCAGATGGGCCATCTCCTGGTGCCCGGCTGCAGTCGGGTGGTATTCAAAGCCATTGGATGGGACCAACCCGGCCACCCATTGGTTCGCGCCCGTCGCACAGGGCCCATGTGTCGCTCCGAGAACGTAGGGATCCGCGAGCCGAACGTGGTCGGTCTCGGCCACCTTCACGAAGACCTGTTCGAGTCGGGTGCCCATGGAACTAACGAGACGTGTCGCGGCCTGGCTGTAGTGCAGGGCCGGACACGCGGTGGGAGGAACCAGCCGGGGGTAGGTGACGAGCACGATGGTGGCTGCGGGGGCCTGCGTCCGCACAGCCTGAATCAACCTGGTGAGCGAGTTCGGAAGTGCTTGAAAGGCAGCGTCGATCTGAGCCGGGTTGGCCGTCGCTGTGCACGTTGAGTGGGGCTCTCCACACGCGATTGCCGTGGCGATGTAGCCGACGTCGTTGCCGCCGATGGTCATCGTCACGAGGCGCGTCTGGGAGGTGACGTCGTCGATTTGTGGGGGGTTTGCGCCCTGAGACAGACGAAGCGCGTCGGCGATGACGGCTCCCCCACAGCTCAGGTCGTCGAGCTGGAGATGCAACTTCGCTGCCACCAGGTGGGGGTAGTCGAGCAGCGAGCGCCCGCAAGCCCCAGCGCCAGGTTCTTGTGGCTGAATTCCGAATCCCGCCGCGTACGAACTGCCGATCGAGGCGTACTGCGAGCCGGGAGGCAATGTCTCGGTTTGTGACGCGACTGAGGAGCCCGAAAGCATCCACTGCGTCAATAAACAGAGCGGAATCGATAGAGCGAGAAGCCTCCAGAGACGGCTCGCCTTGGACCTCACATCGTTCACGGTTCCCCCGTTGGCTTGCTCAGAGCCACACGGGGCAAATCTCCACTCTGTTCAGACAGGGCAAAGTCAGCTGCGGGAACGGAAGGCACGGGGACACCATAGGGACAGGACAACGTCCTTGAAAGTCACCACCACCTGCCGTGCCTGGGTGGAAAGCGTCCCAGAACGCCCATCGGAGAGGGCGACGGCGAGGTTCCCAGATCGTCAGCTCCCGCGGCCCACGGCGATCGGCGGCGGTTCCGCCGACTTCGCCGCTCACGTGAGCGAGCCTCCGTCTCGTGCCCGGTAGAGGTCGCGGAGCATGCATACCTGGGTGCCATGGTGGCTGATTTCGTTGAGCTTCAAGGCGATGACGTGAGAGGCAGGCGTGGGAGGTCCAGGATGCCCGGGATAGCCCCAGAAGCGACTCTGTCGTTCTAGTTGTTCGTCTGTCGACACCTGCAGTTCTCGGTCGAGGGTTCTCAAACCCGCCCGTATGGTCTGAACTGTCTCGTCCGCCGAGGTGAACACGGGATGATCCGCGATGTAGGGCGACGTCCAGCCGCTCTCGGCTGACCTCGTGCCGGCCAGGAAGTCCAACTCCACCATTCGACCGGGCATGGAGCCGATGTGCCACATCAGCCATGCCACCGTCGTCAAAGGCTCGCTGGCCTCGCCCCGAACGGCTCGCTCGACGAGTTCGGCGTCAAAGTCTGCCACCCAGTCTTCCTTGCCGAAGGGAGTTGGCGTGAGACACTTGCTGCGCCGACGGACGCTTGCCGGGGAGCGGCTCCCAGAAGAACTCGTCGTCAGGCAGGTCCTTCCAGGCTCTGTTCAAGGTGTACATCTCGATGAACAACATTGTGTTCAGGAGGGTCTCGCCTCGCTTGCCAGCCACTGACGGGAGTCTACGGTCACGCCGTTGAACGGGTCCGGTGCGCCGAACCAGGAGACGACATCAGCTATGGCCCTCACCACGAGCCGACAAGCTCATCGTCATCGCGATTCCGTGAAGCCGTTGGATCGTGAGTGACGGACGTCTCGGTCCTGCCCGGCGCGCATGCCAGACCCCGGCTAAAAACGGGGTCGCCATGGAGAGAGCCAGCGGGGGAACAGGTCTGGATGACTTCCGGGACGGGCTGTGTTCGTGGTTGGACGATCATCTCACCGAAGAGGTAGTCCGAGCCGGTAGCCGTTCGGTCGAGGGAGCCAACCTCGAGGCGCTGCGCTCCTGGAACCGGATCCTGGCCGACGGTGGATGGGCGGCGCCATCATGGCCGGTCGAACACGGCGGACGCGGTGCGGGCGTCGCCGAGCAGCTCATCTACTTGGAGGAGATGAACCGGGTGCGGGCTCCGGGCCCGCTGAACGTGATCGGCGTCTCCAACATCGCACCGGCGATCATGCACTTCGGCACCGCCGAGCAGCAGGGGCGGTTCCTCACGCCGATGCTGCGCGGGGACGAAATCTGGTCGCAGGGCATGTCAGAGCCCGACGCCGGCTCGGACCTCGCCGCGCTGCGCACCCAGGCCGTCGAGGACGGCGACGACTTCGTCATCAACGGGCAGAAGACCTGGAACTCGATGGGCCATTTCGCCGACTGGTGCCAGCTGTACGTGCGGACGGATCCGACGGCCAGGAAGCACAAGGGGATCACGTGCTTCCTCGTCGACCTCACCACGGCGGGTATCGAGGCCCGGCCGCTGACAACCATCACGGGTGGGCAGTCCTTCGCAGAACTCTTCTTCTCCGACGTGCGCGTCCCCCGATCGGCCATGCTGGGATCACTCCACGAGGGCTGGACGGTGGCCATGACGACGCTCAGCCACGAACGCGCCGGCGTGGCGAGACTGCACCTCGGCCTGACCAACAAGCTCGACGACCTCCTGGCCGATCCGAGGGCCGGCCAAGGGTTGCGCGATCCCCAGCTGCGGGAGCGCCTGGCCCGCATCTACGCCGACATCGCGTGCATGCGCTTTCTCACCGAACGATCACTGTCGGACCCGTCGGCCGCCGGAGCGGGCGGCAGCCTCGCCAAATTGGCCTGGGCTCACTGCGACCAGGAGTTGGCGAACCTGGCGGTTGACCTCATCGGCCTCGAGGCACTCGGGGACCACTGGGGGGAGAATCTGCTGGCGGTCCGCCAGGCCTCGATCGCCGGCGGGACGTCGGAGATCAACCGCTCCATCGTGGCCGAGCACGTGCTCGGGTTGCCCCGGTGATCCCACGCGGGGTCTCACTTGGGATGGACGGGGCGCGACTCTGGGTGATCATGCAGCACTGTGCATTCGCCTGGCCGACTGAACCGAGGAACACGTGGCCCGAGTCGCCATTGGAGGGGTTCTCCGGGTCTTGCCGCTCCGGCTACGGGCGGTCGCCGGGATCGGGACCCCAGCGCAGCGCCACGTCGGCCTGCTGCTCGGCCAACGCGACGAGCTCGCTCCAGTCTGCGCCACCCAGCCCTTGGGCGACCGCCTGTGCGAGGACGTCGCGCACGGCCGACGCGACCGGTGTGGGGACGCCGAGGGTGGCGCCCGACTCGACGATCAGGCCGGCGTCCTTGGCGGCCAGGGCCAGGGCGAACTGCGCGGGGCGGCCCCGCCCGTCGATCGTCTCGATCTGGCGGTCGAGGTAGAAGTTCGACGCCCCGGCCGTACGCAGGATCTCCACGGCGTCACGGACCTCGATCCCCGCTTTGGCGGCCATCGACAGGCCCTCGAGGCTCACCCACGTGGTCGTGAAAGCGATGAGGCTGTTGAGCAGCTTCATCGTGTTGCCGAGGCCGAGACCCCCGACGTGGAACGTGGCGCGCCCAAGGGGTTCCAGCACCGGTCGGACGCGAGCCACGGGCTCGGTGCCACCGCCGATCATGAACACGAGCATCCGGCACTCGGCACCGATGGCCCCGCCCGTCAGGGGCGCCTCGACGAGAGAGTGGCCTGAGCCGGCCAAGCGGTCACCGAGCTCGCGAACGACGGTGGGACTGTTGGTGGACAAGTCGACGAGAACCGAGCCGGGCCTGGCAGCAGCGGCCCAGCCGGTGGCAACCGCTGCAACGACATCGGGCGTCGGCAGCGAGAGCAAGGTGATGTCGGTGGCACGGGCCACCGAGCCGACGTCCCCGGCAGCCGACGCACCGGTCACGGCGTCGGCGAGCGACGCGTCGAGATCGTGCACCGTGACCTCGTGGCCGTCGGCCACCAGGTTCGTCGCGATCGCGCCGCCGATGTTGCCCAACCCGATCACGCCGATCTGCATCGTCCCTCCCCGGTGTCCCGAACGCCCTGCCGAGCCCCCGAGCGCTCGTCGGGTCGAGCGTATAGTGGGAGCGACTCGAGCGTCGGGGACCTGGGGGGTCGATCATGGGGCTGCGCGAGCACGTCATTTGCGACAGCGATCTCCACGTGATGGAGCCGCCCGACCTCTGGGAGCGCTACATCGATCCGGCCTACAGGCACGCCGCGCCGCGGGGCCTCTCGGAGATCCCCCGTGACATGCGGGTGCGGGTCAAGAACCGCGTCGTGCTCCGGCTGGGTGCCACCCGCCCGATGCATGTCGAAGGCCGGAAGACCGGGTGGCAGAAGGACCACGACGCGGTGTACGCCGATGTCCGAGGCCAGGGGCTGGGACGCTGAGTCGCAGATCCACGCCATGGACGCCGAGGGACTCGACCTCGCCGTGCTCTACCCGTCGCGCGGCCTGTTCGTCCTCGGCATCGATTCGTCCGAGCAGATCGGCGGCGACGGACTGGAACCTGAGTTCGCAACGGCCATCGCCCGCGCCTACAACGACTGGCTCAAGGACTTCTGCGATCACGCCCCCGACCGGATGTTCGGCGCCGGGATGGTGGCGCCCCACGACGTCGCCGGCGCGGTCGCGGAAGCCCGGCGGTGCGTAGAGGAGCTCGGCTTCAAGGCGATCTTCCTGGCGCCGGCGGCGGTGAACCGGCGACCGTGGCACCACCCCGCGTACGACCCGCTGTGGGCAGAGATCCAACGGCTCGGCGTCCCCCTGGCCTTCCACGGTGGCGGCCAGACCTACCTCACGCCCGACTTCGGGCTCGAGGTGCTGGACCGGCTGATGCTGTGGCACACCTTCAGCCAGCCCCTGGGGATCCAGTTCGTAACCGCCTGCCTCTGTGGCGGCGGCGTGCTCGAGCGCTTCCCCGACCTGAAGGTGGCCCTGCTCGAGGGCAATTGCTCGTGGGCGCCGTGGTTCCTCTACCGGCTCGACGAGCACTGGGAGTGGACGGGCTGGTACGAGGCACCCGAACTGACCATGCCGCCGTCGGAGTACTTCAAGCGCAACTGCTGGATCTCGGTCGAGGCCGACGAGGCGACGGTGCCGCACTTCGTCGACACCTTCGGCGACGAGCAGCTCATCTTCTCGACCGACTACCCCCACGGCGACTCCAAGTATCCGCACGCCGTGAGCACGTTCGACAAGCTCCCACTCGCCGAGGCGAGCAAGGCCCGGATCGTCAGTACCAACTGGGCGGCGCTCTACGACATCCCGCTCGTCAAGAAGACCTGACCGCCCCCGCCTTTCGGAGCGGAGCTTGAGAAGAGTTAAGCGACGTCCGCGTGGAATGCTCGCGATGCCGATCGTCTGGGCGCCGGATTTCGAACACGGCGAACGAGGTGGGAACGGAGGACGAACTGTTCGTGACGCCCGGGGATATCCGCGCAACGCTCGTTGATCGGACCGCCACTCTCCCCAATGACCTACGTGCCCACCGTCTCCGCGGACGGGAGCGAGTTGGCGTTCATCCGCTGCAACTCGGGCACGACGTCGTGTGCGCTCTACATCCAGAACCCGATCGTCGGTGGCACACCGACGATCGTCTCGACAGCAGTGCCCCTCCAGCAACCGAATTCCGTGAGCGGGGAGGCGAGTCGTCCCGAGATCAACCCCGCCGACCCGAGCCAGATCCTCTACGTGGGCACGGACAACCATGTCCACCTGGTCAGCCTGGCGTCACCTCCCGCATTCACCGAGCGCGATCTGTCGAACGAGTCGGGCATCACCGCGGGCCAGATCGACGAGTATCCGGACTGGAACCCGGCAGGAACGAGGATCATCTTCGACCGCTCCCACACCGTGTACGTCTTCGACCCGACGACCGGTCCCGCCACTGCCTGCAAGCTCTGGGGAGCAACCGATCCGGGAACCGAGATCGAGCCCATCTTCGCCCGACGGACACGGCCGTGTTTTCGCCCACGAACTGCAACCCTTCGGGGAACATGTACGTGTGGACCAAGCTCGGTGGCGGCAGCGACATCATCTTGGACATGGGTGACGCCGTTGGCAACCCTGACACACTTCGAGAACCTGACCCAGAACAGGACCAACAACAGCCAGCCCGCGTGGCAGCCCATCCCGCTCGGGGCGTCGACTCCGGAGGTGTCGATGGCGGCCCTCCTTCCCGGTATCGGGGTCGTTCTCCTCTTTGCGGCCATCGTGATGGAACGGCTGCGCAGGCGGAGGCAACTGGCAGCGAGCACCACCTAGTGACCGAGAGCACGCGGGCTCCGAGACGGAGCCCGCGTGAACCGGTGCCCCGGGGACGAGCCGGGAACCTTCAGGGTCGCGTCGCCAGAATGGCGAGGCCGTCCCCCGTCAGGTCGGCATGGGCCTGCGTGCGTCCCGTCATGGCGAGAATCAGGGACGCCAGCGGCCCCTTGACCTCGGGGCCCTCGCCGTGAGCCCAGTCGGTATCGGTTGCCTGAAGGCGCAAACCGGCAATCCGCCGTTTGGCGCCAATGAGCAGGTTCGACTTCTTCCAGCTGTTCGCGATGTCGACGAGTGCAGCCTCGGGGGACCGGTGCTCGAGTCCCAAGGGTCTACGTATGTCCGCCCCGTGGACGACGATCTCACCCAGCATGGCCAGCACCGGGGCCGGCGGATGGTTTGTGGTCGAGGTGCGGGCCCGTAGTCGGCGTACCAGCTCCCCCGGAGGCAGGGTTCCGAGGCGTCTGGCCGCCCGGTCGGTGAAGACGTGGAACTTGAAGCCGGCGCCGATCAACTCCTTGTAGAAGTTCAATGGGGTTTGCTCGGCCGCCGCCAGGACGTGCCCTGCGGTCTCGTGCACCGTCCAGCCTTCACACCAGGATTCCGCCGCCCACTGGTCGTCCGTCAGACCCGTCAAGGTCTCGGCCAGGTCGGCCCGCTCGCAGTGAATCAGCTTCCATGTGTCCTCGGAGCTCACGTGGTCCTTTCGCTCGGAAATGAATCATCATCTGCGTGCAGCACGCACTCTTCTGCCGCGGTGCACAGGTGGTGGCGCTAGGTCCCCTGCTGGCGAGACGGAGAGCCCACCATACGGCGCTTCGGCCTCTTCGAATTTGCCGGAGCCCCGGCGCACCTCTGCTCTCCTTCGTTCGGGTGCAGGAGGGGACCCTGCGTCAAGACGACGATCGGAGATCCGGGAAATCGACAGGCCGGCGAGACTTCTCGTTCCGGGCCCGCCCTGGCGCCCGGCAGGGTCGGTCCTTGCCCGGCTCAGGTGCGAGCGGCCAAGCTACACGCGCCCGTGAGCCCGACCCGCCCCCCTGGCCAGCCCATCTCGGACCGCCGGAGGCGAACCCTCCGACGCCGGCGTCGCACCGTCGTCGTCGGCGGCGTCGTCGCCATCGTGATCGTCGTGCTCATCGTGGTGAACGTGAGCTCGGCACCCGGCCCCGGCCGGAATGCCTCGAACACGACGTCGACGGCGCCACCGACGACCACGCGGCACGGCACGACCCCGGCGTCGGTCACCTCCTCGCCGTCGGTCACCTCCCCGCCGTCGGTCACCTCCCCGCCGGCGGCCACCGGCACGAGGGCCGCCGGCAGCAGCCGGCTCGCCGCCATCGAGTCCGGGGTCCTGCCGTGGACGCTGGCGCAACCGCTCAGCCGCGAGGTCGTGGTCGCGGGATCAGGATCGGGATCGGGATCGGGATCGGGCCGTGTCGTCGTCCTGGGGGGCTTGACGAGCGGCAGCGCCTCCACGGCCGCCGTGGCCACCATCGCCGTGCCCGCCGGCACCCCGGCCGTTGCCGGGTCGTTGACGACCGGTACCCACGACGCCGCCGGAGCGGTGCTGGGCCGGCGCGCCTTCGTGTTCGGCGGTGGTGCCGGCTCGTCCTTCTCGACCGTCGAGGCGATCCCGTTGGCGGCCACGGGGGGCGCCACGACGGCCAGCGTCACCGGGCAGCTCCCTCAGCCCAGGTCCGACGATGCCGCGGTCACCGTCGGCCGGACCGCGTACGTGATCGGCGGGTACGACGGCTCCCGTGCCGACGCCCAGGTGTTGGCGACGACCAACGGCAGCACCTTCCACGTCGTCGGCTCACTGCCGGTGCCGGTGCGCTACCCCGCCGTCGCCGCAGTCGGGGCGGCGATCTACGTGTTCGGCGGCGAGCAGGTCGGCGGCACTGCCGTCGATGCGATCCAGCGCATCGACACGCGATCGGGGGCGATCACCGTCGTCGGCCATCTCCCGCAGCCTCTGTCGGGAGCCGCCGCGGTCACGTTGGGAGGTGTCGTGTACGTGGCGGGCGGGCTCGACGGCACGGCGGACGCGTCCACCGTCTACGCCTACGACGCCCGGCGGGCCAAGGCCCTGGTCGCCGGCCGGCTCATCGCACCGGTCGCCAACGCCGCCATCGCCGCCGTCGGCGACACGGCGTGGCTGATTGGAGGGGAGAGCGGGACGACGCCGACCACGGTCGTGCAGATGCTCAAGCCCAACCCGAAGTTCGGCGTCGCGGGGTTCCCCGGTGCGGGGTCCCCGTACTACGGGCAGAAGCTGCTGATCGCGGACAGGGGCAACAACCGCTTGCTGGTCCTCGACGACACCGGAGCCGTCACCTGGACCTACCCCAACCCGCCGTCCATGCCGCCACCACCGGGTCCGGGCGGTTTCTACTTCCCCGACGACGCCTTCTTCATCCGTCACGGCACGGCCATCATCGCCAACCAGGAGCAGAACGAGACGATCGTCCAGATCGGGTACCCCAGCGGGAAGCTCCTCTGGAGCTACGGCCACCCGTCGGTACCCGGTTCGTCGCCGGGCTATCTCCACGAACCCGACGACGCCTACCTCTTGAAGAACGGGAACGTGACGGTGGCGGACTCGGACAACTGCCGCATCATCGCCATCAGTCCGAGCGGATCGGTCCTGAGCCAGGTCGGGACGACGGGGTCGTGCGTGCACGACCCACCCAAGGCGCTCGGTGGCCCGAACGGCGACACCCCGCTCGCGAACGGCGACGTCCTCATCTCCGAGACCCACGGCTCGTTCATCAGCGAGTACACCCAGACCGGGTCGCTGGTCTGGACGACGCACCTTCCCATCGGGTACCCGTCCGATCCGCAGCAGATCGGCCCCGACCTCTATCTGTGCGCCGACTACGAGCACCCCGGTGGGATCATCGAGTTCAACCGGGCGGGCCAGGTCCTCTATCAGTACCGGGCCACGTCGGGCATCGGCGAGCTCAACCAGCCCTCGCTCGTCGAGCTGCTGCCGAGCGGCGTCTTCATGACGAACGACGACTTCCGGGACCGCATGGCGGCCATCGATCCGACGACCCAGGCCCTCGTGTGGAACTACGGCGTGCCCGACGTACCGGGCACGGCCGCGGGGTCTCTCAGCATCCCCGACGGCTTCGACATCTTGAACCCCGATGGATCGGCCCCCTTGCATCCCCAGACCGGATGAACGCCCCGGGGTGCATCAGCCGACTGCGTTCACGACGAGATCGACGGCGTCGGGTGGGAGCGTCGGGCACTGCAGCGCGATGACCGCCGCCGCGTCGGGAGCCGGCTCGTCCTCGGGGTACTCCGCGAGCGCCGTATAGCCGTCGACCACCGTGCGGAAGCCGATGGCCAACGCGTGGTAGTCCATCTGCAGGAAACGGGCGGTCACGCGCAACAGCGGGTAGGCGCCCCCCTTGTGCACGAGCGACCAGCGGTAGCGGTCGTCGAGGCGCTCGACGTAGACCTCCGATGCGTGCTCGCTGGCCACGAAGATGGCGTCGGCCACCACCACGATGGGCGAGGGCTCGAAGATGCTGTAGGTGAACCCGGCCAGTTCGGGCGCGGGCTCGCACACGCCCTCGTAGGGATCTGCCATGGTGCCTCCATTGCCTGGCCTTACCACCGTGCCCGCAGGTCGGTTGGTGAGCGTCGTGGGCCCAGGTGCCTCGGCTCGTCTGAATGGACGAAGAGAGTGTACGCGCCGGCGGGAGGTGTCAGTTCACGCGCTGAGAATCGGGGACCGGGCGGGCACGGCGGTGGCCCGGGCCACCCAGACCCGATCCCCGGTCTCGAGCCCGAGCTCGGCCGCCGTCCCGCGGCTCAACTGGACCCAGCAGTCGCCGCCCGGTGCGAGGTGGACGTCGACCTTGACCTCGAACCCGAGGTGGGTGATCCGTGTCACCGTTCCCTCGACCGCGCTCGGGGCCGGCTTCCCGTCCTCGGCGCGGTGCACCACGAGGTCGTGCGGCCTGACCCACCCGCCGTGCAGCCGGGTCGCCGGCCCGAGAAAGGTGAGGACGAACTCGTTGGCGGGATGGTCGTACATGTCGGTGGGTGTGCCCACCTGCTCCAGTCGCCCGTGGTTGACGATGGCCAGGCGGTCCGCCACCTCCATCGCCTCCTCCTGGTCGTGCGTCACCAGCACCGTGGTCACGTGCAGCGTGTCGTGCAGGTCGCGCAGCCAGCGGCGCAGCTGCGTGCGCACCTGCGCGTCGAGCGCGCCGAAGGGCTCGTCGAGCAGCAGGACCTTGGGCTCGATGGCGAGCGCACGGGCCAGTGCCATGCGCTGGCGCTGGCCGCCCGAGAGCTGCGAGGGGTAGCGCTCGGCCAAGTGGGCCAGACCGACCAGCTCGAGCAGCTCGTCGACCCTGGCCTTGATCTCGGGCTTGGGGCGGCGCCGGATCTCGAGCCCGAAGGCGACGTTGCGCCGCACCGTCAGGTGGCGGAACGGCGCGTAGTGCTGGAAGCAGAACCCGACACCGCGGTGGCGCGCCGGGGCGTCGGTCAGGTCCTCGCCCTCGATCCGCACGGTGCCGCTGTCCGGTGTGTCCAGGCCGGCGATGATGCGCAGCAGGGTCGACTTGCCGCCGCCACTCGGCCCGAGCAGCGCGGTGAGCGATCCGCTCGGGACCTCGAGGCTCACGTCGTCGAGCGCGACGGCGTCGCCGAAGCGCTTGGAGATCGACTCCACCCGGATGCTCATGTCGCCGGCCGCCCGTGCCAGGCCTCACGGTTGCGGTCGGTGACCGTGAGGACGATCAGGATGATCAGCGCGGAGAGGCACAGCGCCACCGCGCCGACGTAGGCGCTCGTGGTGTCGAGGTTTTCGATGCTGGTGGAGATGAACAGGGTCAAGGTCTGCGTCTTCCCGGCGATGGCACCCGAGACGATAGCGACGGCACCGAACTCCCCGAGCACGCGGGCGGTGGTGAGCGTCACGCCGTAGGCCAGGCCGCGGCGGATGTTGGGCAGGGTGATCCGGCGGAACACCGTGAGCGGTCCGGCACCGAGGGTGCGGGCCGCCTGCTCCTGCTCCGTCCCGATCTCCTGCAGGACGGGCAGGACTTCACGGACGACGTAGGGCAGCGACACCGCGGCGGAGGCCAGGACGATGCCGGGCACCGCGTAGATGACCGTGACGTGGTGGGCGCCGAGCCAAGTGCCGAACCATCCGGTGCGGCCGTAGACGAGGATCAGCGACAGCCCGATGACGACGGGGGAGATGGCGAGCGGGATGTCGACCAGCGCATCGAGCAGCCAGGCGCCCGGGAAGCGGTGGCGGGCCAGGATGAGCGAGACGCCCACGCCGAAGACCGTGTTGAGCGGCACGGCGATGGCGGCCACGAGCAGCGTGAGCACGAGGGCGTGCAGTGCGTCCGGCGCGGTGATGGCATCCCACGCCGTGCCGAGCCCGTGCTGAAAGGCGCGGTAGAACACCGTGGACACGGGCAGGACGACCAGGAGGGCCAGGTAGCCCAGGACGGCGAAGCGCAGCGGCAGGCGCCAGGGTGTCCGCTTCATATCGTCTCGGGGACTTCGAAGCGGCGGCGGACCCAACCGATGGCGATGAGCACGAACAGCGAGATGGCGATGAGCACGACCGAGACCGCGCTGGCCGCCGGGATGGCATCGGGGGCGTCGCTCTGGGTCAGGCTGTAGATCCACGAGGAGGCGACCTCGGTCTTGAACGGGAGGTTGCCCGAGATCAGCACGACCGAGCCGAACTCGCCGACGGCCCGGGCGAAGGCGAGGCCCGCGCCGGCCAGCACCGAGGGCAGGATGCTCGGCAGGATCACGCGGCGGAGCACCTGGCGCCGGCTGGCGCCGAGGGAGGAGGCCGCCTCCTCGGTCTCCGCATCGAGCTCGGCCAGCACCGGTTGGACGCTGCGGACGCAGAAGGGCAGCGTCACGAAGGCCAGCGCGAACGCGATGCCGAGGCGGGTGCCGGCCAGGTTGACGTGGAACGGGCTGTTCGGTCCGTAGAGGGCGAGCAGGGTGAGGCCGGCCACGATCGTCGGCAGCGCGAAGGGGAGGTCGATGACCGCGCCCACGAGGGCCTTGCCCCGGAAGTCGTCGCGGACCAGCACCCAGGCGATGGCGAGGCCGGCCACGGAGTTGACCACGGCCACGGCGAGCGAGATCCAGAGGGTCAGCTCCAGCGCGGCGACGGCCTCGGGCTGGGTGACGGCGACCCAGAACGAGCCCCACCCGTTGCTGAACGCGTTGGTGAACAGCGCGGCCAGCGGCAGCAGGACGAGGAGCGACAGGTAGGTGACGGCGAGCGCGGGGCCGCCGGCGCGCCAGGCCACCCGCCCCGCCGCGTCCAGGACGGGGGAGACCGCCGTGGGGGGGTGACGGTGCCCTCGCCCCCGCCCCGGGCGCCGGCCGGGGACGCCTGTTCCCCGCCCGGGCGCCCCAGGTCGGCGACGGCGGCGTCCATGCCGGTCACGCGTTCGCTACCCGCTCGCGGTGGAGACGCCGAGCGACTGCTCGTCCTTGGCCACGATGCCGGTCTGGGGGTCGAAGAACTTCGTGTTGACCGAGGTCCAGCCGCCGAGGTGGTCGATGGTGAAGAGCGTCTTGGGCTTCGGGAACTTGAACTTGGCCGCCACCGAGGGCAGCACCGGGCGGTAGCCCTGCTGGCCCCAGACGGTCTGGCCGGCGGGGGAGAGCAGGTAGGCCACGAACGCCTTGGCCGCGGGGCTGGCCGTCTTGGTCACCGCGATCGGGTTCTGAATCAGGATCGTCTGCGGCGGCGTGATGACGTCGACCGGCTCGCCCTTCGTCTTGGCGTAGAGGGCGTCGTCCTCGTAGTCGAGGAGCACGTCGCCCTGCCCCGAGAGGAAGGTCTGCAACGCCGCGCTCGCACTGGAGGGCTGCGCCACCGCGTTGTGCAGCAGCTCGGCGACGTAGGCCTGCGCCTGCGCCGGCGTCTTGCCCTGGGCGATCTCGGCGCCGTAGGCCGCCATGATGTTCCACTTGGCGCTGCCGGAGCTGAACACGTTCGGGGTGATGACGCCGACCCCCGGCTTCACGAGGTCGGCCCAGGTCGTGATGTGCTTGGGGTTCCCCGGACGCACGACGAACGAGACGATGGAGTCGGTGACCATTCCCTTCGTCGGTCCCTTGTCCCACGAGCTGGACACGAGGCCGGCCTTGACCAGCTTGGCCATGTCGGGCTCGAGCGAGAAGTTCACGAGGTCGGCCGGCAGACCGTTGACCACGGAGGTGGCCTGGGTGCCCGAGGGCCCGAAGGAGGGCGAGACGGTGACGCCGGCCCCGCCTTGGTCTTGGCGAAGTCGGCGCGAGCACGGTGTAGGCGGGCTTGGGGGTCGAGTAGGCCACCAGGTTCACGGTGCCGCCGGACTGGGCGCCGGCGGGGAGTGCGGAGAACGCGAGGCGCGACAGGGCGAGGAGCGCCGACTGCGCCACGCCGCGGCGGAACGGCGCGGCCGTCGGGGCTGGCCGGCGGGCGTCGACGGACTTGGTGTGAGTGTACATCGAATCACTCTAATCCACTTCGAACGCTAAAACCAAGCGGGTTAGTCGAGAATACGATCAAGAGGATCCCCAATTTCCGATGTCACGGGTGTCGATCTCGGGGTATCAGGCCTGGTCGGGGCGCTCGCTCCGGAAGGCCATCCTGGGGTGAAGCTCGAGCGCACCGGCCGCCCCGCCGATAAGATCCTCCGCGGGTAGGGACTCTTCAGAACTATCAACGGTCTTGTGCAGAGTTTCAGAAAACGTCACCGGTGCCGACCCGGGCGCGAACGGCCATGGACCACAGCCCGGATGGCCCCCCTACGACGCGCCGAGCCGGCTGTTGTAGCTCGAGATGGTGGTGTCACGTTTGACTGCGCGGTCTTGACCGCGTTGGAGGGCGAGACGCCCCCGGTGTACATGGAGATCTCGGCGTTGAGGACGTCGGTGCGCACGTCCGCGTACGGCCCGATGACCGAGCCCGAGTCGCCGGCGAGTTCACCCCGTTGTTGATCTCGTTGTAGGCCACCTTGTAGCCCGGGTCGGTCGCCCACAGGTGCTGGACGGTGGCGGTCTGGGACGACGACTTGCGCACCGGGATGTAGCCGGTGCCGGCGGCCCACGTGGCCTGGCTCTGCGTGTTGCACAGGTAGGAGATGTACTCCCACGCGGCCGCCTGGTCGAGGGCGGGAACCTTGTTCGAGATGTACACGCCCGAGCCGCCGGGCTCGATCCCGCCCTGCACCGAGGAGCTGTAGACGGGGAAGGGCCCGATGCCGAGCTTGACGTTGGCGTACTGGCCGCCGGCCAGGAGCTAGGTGACCGTGCCGAGGGCGGCCGACGTCTCGATCGTCATGCCGTACTTCCCGCTGCCGATACCGAGCAGGTTGTCGTACTGGTCGGGCCCGGTCGACGGGTTGGTGGTGGCGTCACCCGACTTCACCAGCTGTTGAGCTGGCTGAAGATCGAGACGGCGGTCTTGTTGTCGAACACGCCCGCCGTGGCCCGCGCGCTGCGCCCGTTCTTGTTGTTCACGAAGAGCTGGTTGGCCGACGCCAGCCATGTCTCGAGGTGCCACGGGTCGAGCACCAGGCCCATTCCGCTACCCGAGGCCTTGAGCGCCTTGGCGTCGGTCACCATCTGCGGGAGCGTCGTCGGGGGGTCGGCCGGGTTCAGTCCGGCTTTCGTGAAGGCGTTCTGGTTGTAGTAGAGGATCGGCGCCGAGACGGCGAAGGGCAGCGCCCACTGCACCCCGTTCACCTTCCAGTAGGCGAGTGGGCGGGGCAGGTAGTCGCTCGTCGAGTACTTGGCGGCGTTCATGCACGACTGCACGGGGAGGAACGACTGGGTGTCGATCGCGGCCTGCGTGCGCTGGTCCTCCAGCTGCACGGCGTCGGGCAGCTGGCCGTTGGTGAGGCCCGCCAGGTACTTCTGCCAGGTGTCGTCGTACCCCGCCTGGGTGACGAGGGTGACGTGGACCTTGGACTGCGACGAGTTGAACGCGTTGGTGATCGCCTGGAGCGTCGTCAGGTTGGCCTCGGAGGCGGATTCCCAGAAGGTGATGTTGACGGCGCCCTTGTGGTTGGCGAGCGCCTTGAGGTTGCAGCCGGGAGGCTTGCGGCCGCCCCCGCCGCGGGAGCGCCGGCGACGGCCGCCGCGCCGGCAGGCCGACGCGGCCGACGTCACGAACAGGGCCGCGGCGGCGAGCCGGAGGAGGTGGGAGGTCCGCATGCGAATTGCCTAGCACCCGCAGCCCGGGGGGCGGCGGCCGCCCTCCTACTTCACGGCGCCCGCGGTGAGGCTCCGGACCAGCTGCTTCTGGAAGATCAGGAGCAGGATCACCAGCGGCACGAACGCGATGACCGCGCCGGCCAGCGACACGGGGATCTGGGAGACCTGGGTCCCGAGGAGCTGCTTCAGGCCGATCTGCACCGTGTAGAGCGGCGTCGTGCCGCCCGTCGACACGAGTGGCCACAGGTACTGGTTCCAGGCCCCGAGGAAGGAGAACACCGCGAGTGCGGCCAGCGAGGGGCGGGCGAGCGGCACGGCCACCCGGGTCATGAAGCGCAGGTGCCCGTACCCGTCGAGCTGGGCCGCCTCCTGGAGGTCGCGTGGGATCTGCAGGAAGGCCTGGCGCAGCAGGAAGATGCCGAACCCGGTGGCCAGGAACGGGATCGCCAGCCCCTCGTAGGAGTTGAACCAGTGCAGCGAACTGATCGTGTCGAGGTTCGTGATGAACGTGACCTCGAGGGGGATCATGAGCGTGGCCAGGCAGACGACGAAGAGCGTCCGCTTGAAGGGGAAGCGCAGGAACGCGAAGGCGTAGGCGGCGAAGATGGACGTGACGAGCTGGCCGACCACGATGATCGCGGTCATGATGGCCGACGTCGCCATGTACTTCGACATCTGCCCGCTGGTCCATGCGGCCGTGTAGTTGTGCCACTGCGGGTCGGTCGGGACGAGCGGCGGCGGCTGCTGCACCAGCTGGTCGGGTCCCAGCAGCGAGTTCACGATCGTGACGTAGATCGGGAACAGCACCACGATGGCGGCGGCCGTCAGCGCCGTGTAGCCGCCGACGGTCCGCAACCGCCGCCGCGGCTTCTTCGGGACCGGCGTGGGCGCGGCGGTGGTCAGCGGGCATAGCTCACCCTTCGCTCCAGCAGCGCATCTGCAGGATGGTCAGGCCCAGCATGATCAGGAAGAGCACGGTCGCCAAGATGGCGGCCGCCCCCGGGTTGTTCTCGATCTGCAGCGTGTTGACGATGTTGTAGATGAGCACGTTGGTGTGCAGTCGGACGGTGTTCTGGGGCCCGATGAGGATGTCGACGGCGCCGAAGGCCTGGAAGGAGTAGATCGTGCTCACGACCACGGCGAAGAAGATGGTGGGGGAGAGGAGCGGCACGGTCATGCGCCAGAACCTCGTCCAGGCGCCCGCACCGTCGATGCGCGCCGCTTCGAGCAGCTCGTCGGGCACCGACTGGAGCCCGGCCGACATGATGATGAACGACAGCCCGAGGAACTGCCAGATGGTGATGAGCGCCACCGAGGGCAGGGCCCAGGTCGTGCTCTCGAGCGCCGGCGGGGTCGGGTTGATGCCGAGCCAGGGCAGGAGCCCGACCACCGGGTTCAGCAGGGTCCCGAAGACGACCGAGGCGACGGCCACCGAGCTGACCACCGTGGAGGAGAAGATCATCCGGTAGACCGCCATGCCCTTGAGCTTGCGGTGCGCCGCCACCGCCAGGACCAGCCCGAGGATCAGGCTGATCGGCACCACCAGGACCACGAAGATGATCGTGGTGACCAGGCTCTGGGTGAACTGGGTCGAGGTGATGGTCGGGATGATCTGGTGCAGCCCCACGTAGCGCGCCGGGAGGCCGGGCACCGGCGGCGTCTGGTAGAGCATCAGCTTGAAGTTGCGGAGGAAGGGATAGAAGGAGAAGACCCCGAAGAGCACCAGCGCCGGGAGGAGCAGCAGGTAGGCCAGCCCGGCCTCCTTGCGCAGGCGGGCCCGCAGGTAGCGCGTCCTCCCCGCCGGCGCCGCCTTGCCGAGAGCCGGCAGCGTCACGATCCCCCCAGCCGATCGCCGGTGGACGAGTCGAAGAGGTGGTAGGCGCGTGGGTCGGCGTCGACGGCGATGCGCACCGCCTCGCCGAGCGCCGGCTTGGCCGCCGCCGGGCTCTGTCGCACGATGACGCGCGCACCGGTCTCGGTGTGGCAGATCACGTGTGTCTCCGCGCCGAGCAGCTCGACGATGAGGACGGTGGCGGCGATGGCGCCCTCGGGGCTCAGGCGCAGCGACTCCGGGCGCAGGCCGAGCACCACGTCGGGCCCGCTGCCCCGGACGAGGTCCGCCGTCGCCTCCGGCAGCGGCACCGAGGCCCCCGGGAAGGCGACGCTCAGCGTGCCGCGCTCGCCGCCGACCGACCCGCTCTCGACCAGCATCCCCTCAATGAGGTTCATGCCCGGGCTGCCGAGGAAGTGGGCCACGAAGGCGTTGGCCGGGCGCGCGTAGAGGTCCTCCGGCGTGGCGATCTGCTGCAGCCTGCCGTCGCTCATGACCGCGATGCGGTGGCCCATCGTCATCGCCTCGACCTGGTCGTGGGTGACGTAGAGCGTGGTGGTCCGCAGCCGGCTCTGCAGCTCGACGATGTCGGCCCGGGTCTGGACCCGCAGCGCGGCGTCGAGGTTCGAGAGCGGCTCGTCCATGAGGAACACCAGCGGCTCGCGCACGATGGCCCGGGCGAGGGCGACCCGCTGGCGCTGGCCGCCCGAGAGCTGCGCCGGCTTGCGACCGAGCAGCTCACCCAGCCCGAGGGTCTCCGCGGCGCGCTTCACCTTGGCGGCGCGCTCCTCCTTGTCCACGCCGCGCTGGCGCAGCGGGAACTCGATGTTCCGTTCCACCGTCAGGTGCGGGTAGAGCGCGTAGCTCTGGAAGACCATGGCCACGTCGCGGTCCTTGGGGTCGACGTCGTTCACGACCCGCTCGCCGATGGAGACCGCGCCGTCGCTGACCTCCTCCAGCCCCGCCACCAGGCGCAGCGCCGTTGTCTTGCCGCACCCCGAGGAGCCGAGCAGGACCAGGAGCTCGCCGTCGGTGACCGACAGGGTCAGGTCGTCGACGGCCGTGGTGTCGCCGAAGCGCTTGGTGACGCCCTCGAAGCTGACCTGTGCCAACGTGCTCCCTCCGGGCGGCCGTGGCCCGTCCACGGCGTTCGGTTGGCCGCACGGTAGCTGGGCGCGGGCCCGTCGGCCCAGGCCTCGGCCGCACCCGCGACGGGGCTCGGCCGGTCGTCAGCCGGCCGGGATCTTCCACCCCATGGACTCGGCAATCTCCTTGCAGGTGGGGCACAGGCCATAGCGGCCGGGGTCGCGGCCGGGCACCCACTCCTTGCCGCACAGGGCCCGCACGGGCGTCCGGTTCACGATGCCCTCGACGACGCTCGAGCCCGTGGAGACGAATTCGCCGTCCTTGGGGGTGTAGCCCTCGAGCACGATGTGGGCCATCCGGTCGTGGTCCCCGTCGTCGAGGTCGGGCGCCGGCCGCGCCGGCGCCAGCGTCGTCCCCCCGGTGGGCCCGGGGCAGGGGCGGGCCGTCCGACCTCTTCGTCCACGAAGCCCAGCGTAGGCCTCTCGCGCCGGCCCTCGGGCCTGCCGTGTGGCGGCCACCCGACGGGGGGTCGCCCGCTCGGGAATCACCCCGGCGCCCATATTGTTGACCAGTCAGAGGATCTTTCAGGAACGAGAAGGAAGCCCGATGACCAACGAGAATCTGACACTCCCATTGCTCCCCCTCACCTCAGGCGTGGTGCTGCCCGGGATGGTGTTCACCATGGCGCTCGAGTCCGCCGAGGCCCGCGCCGCCGTCGACTCCGCCCGCTCGGCGGGTGGCCGCCTGCTGCTCGTGCCCCACATCGAGGGTCGCTTCGCCGCTGTCGGCGTCGTGGCCGAGGTGATGGAGGAGGGCGACCTGCCCGGCGGCCTGCCCGCCGTGGCCATCCGCGGTGACGGCCGCGCCGTCATCGGCACGGCCGTTCCCGGCACGGGCGACGCGCTCTGGGTGGAGGCCGAGCCGCTGGCCGAGCCCGAGCCCACCCCCGCCGTCAACGAGCTCGCCCGCGAGTACCGCGCCGTCCTCGAGAACATCCTGCACAGCCGCGGCGCCGGCCGCATCGCGGCCCAGCTGCGCGAGATCACCGAGCCCAGCCGCCTGGCCGACGTCTCGGGCTACTCGCCCGACCTCTCGCTGACGCAGAAGGTCGAGGTCCTCGAGACGCTCGACGTCGAGGCGCGGCTGCGCCTCGTCCTGGGCTGGGCCCGTGACACGCTGGCCGACCTGGCGTTGCGGGAGAAGATCAAGACCGACGTCGAGGAGGGGATGGAGAAGACGCAGCGCGAGTTCCTGCTGCGCCGCCAGCTCGATGCGATCCGCAAGGAGCTCGGCCAGATCAGCGGCGACGACGAGGCCGACCCCGACGACTACCGGGCCAAGCTCGAGGCGCGCGACCTGCCCGAGCACGTGCGCAAGGCGGTCGAGCGCGAGGTCGACAAGCTCGAGCGCACCAGTGACCAGAGCCCCGAGACGGGTTGGATCCGCACCTGGCTCGACACCGTGCTCGAGCTCCCGTGGGGCGTCGAGTCCGAGGACCGTCTCGACATCGCCGAGGCGTCGCGGATCTTGGAGGCGGACCACGACGGCCTGGAGGACGTGAAGGAGCGCATCCTCGAGCACCTGGCCGTGCGCAAGTTGCAGGCCGAGCGCGGCCTGACGCCGGTGGACGGGCGCGGTTCGGGAGCCATCCTGGCCCTCGTCGGTCCGCCCGGTGTCGGCAAGACGTCGCTCGGCGAGTCCGTCGCCAACGCGCTCGGGCGCAAGTTCGTCCGTGTCTCACTGGGCGGCGTGCGCGACGAGGCGGAGATCCGCGGCCACCGCCGCACCTACGTCGGGGCCCAGCCGGGCCGGCTGGTGCGCGCCCTGCGCGAGGCCGGGACCATGAACCCGGTCATCGTGCTCGACGAGGTCGACAAGATCGGCTCCGACTATCGGGGCGACCCGTCCTCGGCGCTGCTCGAGGTGCTCGACCCGGCGCAGAACCACACGTTCCGTGACCACTACCTCGAGGTCGACCTCGACCTGTCGCGGGTGCTGTTCATCGCGACGGCCAACGTGAGCGAGACCATCCCCGGGCCGCTGCTCGACCGGATGGAGGTCATCCGGATTGACGGGTACACCGAGTCGGAGAAGGTCTCGATCGCCAAGCACCACCTGGTGGGCCGCCAGCTCACCCGGGCGGCGCTGCGCGAGGACGAGGTGCAGATCACCGACGAGGCGCTGCGCGCCGTCGTGGCCGACTACACACGGGAGGCCGGCGTGCGCAACCTGGAGCGCGAGCTCGGCAAGCTGCTGCGCAAGGTGGCCACCAAGCTCGCCTCCGGCGAGCGGGAGGCACCGGTCGTGGTCGACGCCGACGACGTGCGTGGCTGGCTCGGCCGGCCGCACTTCTTCTTCGAGGCGGCCGACCGCACGAGCGTGCCGGGCGTGGTCACGGGTCTCGCCGTGACCGGCGCCGGGGGCGACGTCCTCTACGTCGAGGCGAGCGTGTCCGACGGGCCCGAGGGCCTCACCCTCACCGGCCAGCTGGGCGACGTCATGAAGGAGTCGGCCGAGATCGCGCTGTCCTACGTGCGCTCGCACGCCGAGGAGCTCGGCATCGACCCGTCCGCCTTCGCGGGCAAGCGGTTCCACGTGCACGTCCCCGCCGGCGCCGTCCCCAAGGACGGCCCGTCGGCCGGCGTCACGATGACGACCGCGCTGGTGAGCCTGCTGCGCGACGTGCCGGTCCGTTCGGTCGTCGGGATGACCGGCGAGGTCACCCTGCAGGGCCGGGTGCTGCCGATCGGCGGGGTCAAGCAGAAGGTGCTGGCGGCGCACCGGGCCGGGCTCACCGAGGTGGTCCTGCCCGAGCGCAACGGTCCCGACCTCGAGGACGTCCCCGAGGAGGTGCGTGACGTCATGACGTTCCACCTCGCCGCCACGGTCGACGACGTGCTCGCACCGGCTCTGTCCGGGGCGGGCACCGCCGACCCGGCGGCCGGCGACCCGGGCGAGTTGGGCGCGGCGGCCTGAGGCCGGGCAGACTGGCCCGGTCACCGGGGCAGGGACGTCGATCGGAGCGGACATGGACGACAAGCAGATCGTGGAGCGGATCAGCGAGCTCGCCGCCGAGGAGCAGCGCCTGGAAGAGGCGCACGTCGGCGAGGGGCTGAGCGACGCCGAGCTGGCGCGCAAGCGCGACCTCGAGGTCACCTTGGACCAGCTCTGGGACACGCTGCGCCAGCGCCGCGCCAAGCGCCACGCGGGTCAGGATCCCGAGACGGCCCAGCCGCGCTCGGCCGACACCGTCGAGCGCTACCTCCAGTAGGGCGTTCGACCGGCGGCGGGCGGTGCCGTCGGTCAGCCGGTCGGCATGCGCCGGTTGAGCGAGGGCGCGACCAACCCGGCCACACCCCGCAGGTTGCCCATCGTGACGTCCAGCCAGTCGAAGGAGTCGCGCCAGACCGCGATGCGGCCGTCGCGCACGACGAAGCGCCCGTAGACCCAGAACCGCGTGGCGAAGCGCCGGAAGCTGAGCTCGTCGATCCTGTCGGTGAGCACCACGTCGCCCTCGGTGGCCACGTGGTTGAGGTGGACCCTGAAGCCCATCCGGCCCGGCCGCAGCACCGGGCGGGCGAGCCGCTCGAAGCGGTCCCGCCCGTGAATCGTCGGCAGCGACACGTTCATGTAGACGAGGTCGTCGGTCACCAGCGCGGCCGCGGTGTCGACGTCTGACGCGGCGAGGGCGTGGAGGAAGGCGACGACCACGGCGCCCGGGGCGGTCGCGGAGGCCGGGACGGGTTCAGGGCTGGACTTTGTCGGCATCGCCCGCCATTCTCGTCGACCGGCCCGGGCCCGTCGACGGCCGCACGCGGCGCCGCACCACCGGCGCCACGGCCAGGACGGCCAGAGCGGCGAGGACGGCCAGCGCCAGGACGAAGAGCAGGTCGTAGGAGCCGTAGCCGGCGTAGCTGAAGGCGACCGTGTGCACGCCCGGGCCCACCACGACACCCACGAGCGCCGGCGCCACCATGACCGTCGGCCTCGGCCGGCCGTCGACCGTGGCGCGCCAGCCGGGGTCGAAGGACGCGCTCGAGGACGACCGTGGCGCGGCGGCTCGTGCGCACCACGGCGCCGGCGTGGCCGTCGGCCAGGTCGGCGTGCTCGGCGACCACCCGGCCCGGCGGCCCGCGCAGCGCGGTCGCGCCCGCGGCCGTGGGGGTCGGACCCCGCCTGCCCGTTGAAGGCCACCGTGAGGTCGCGCTGTCGACTGAGCAAGGGTGAGTCCAGCAAGGTGACGCTCTGCGAGCCCACGTCGGCGCGAGTCGCGGTCAGGACGCCGGTCGTGTCGTACACGTGGATGTAACCGGAGTCGGGGAGGGCCCACAGGCACGCGCTGTCGGTGCAGCGAACCTTGTCCGCGGGCACCGGCGGCGTCATGGAGGCGGGGGTGAGGATGTAGCCGATGCCGAAGAGGGGATAGTCGCCCGGGTTGGTGTCGTCGAAGTAGTACTCCGGATCGGTCATCAGCGAGGCCGTCCGCAGCGTGTACCCGACCTCGTCGACGTCCTTCGCCTCGAGGTACTTGAACACGGGCACCGCACCCACGAGGAAGTTCGCCCCCCAGTTCGTCGGCTGGCCGGCGTAGACGCGTCCGCGCGGGTGGGCGCGGACAACGGCGAGCAGCTGGTCGATCTGGGGGTCCTGGCGCGCGTCGGCGTCGGCCTGCAGCGCGATGTTCGTCGCGTTGTGCGCGTCGTAGGTGTCCAGGGAGGTCCAGGCCGGCGCCAGCACGACGATCAGCGCCACGAGGCACAACCCGGCGACGACGCCCCGGCCGGCCGGTCCGGAGGCCCAGCGCCGTCGCTCCTCGGGCAAGAGGCCCAGTGCGGCGTCGAGGACCAGTCGCCCCACGGTCACGATGCCGATGCCGGCCAGCAGGATGCCCGAGAGTTGCACGCCCATCTGGAAGCGACGGATGAAGATGTCGCTGCTGCCCGGCACGATGTCGTAGAGCGATCCGAACGTGGTCCGCCCGAACGTCATCAGCAGGGTCACCACCCAGATGCTCACCAGGGCGCGGCCCGCCAGATTGGTGCGCCAGCGCACGAGGCAGACCGCGAGCCCGACGCCGACGAGGATCGTCACGACGGGCCAGCGCCCCGCGTCGTAGAGCTGGCCCGAGAACAACCACGACAGCACCTGGCGGGCGCCGTAGCCGTTCTCGAGGCCCGTGCTCTCGAGCACCTGGTTGCGCGCCGCCCAGTGGGACTGGTCCAGCAGCGGCACGATGACCCAGGCCGACGCCGCCAGCGCGGCCGCGCCCAGGATGGCGGCGCGGCCCAGCCGCCGCCCCAGGTCCGCGGGCACCATGAACGGCCACACGACGAGCGGCACGAAGGCCAGGTACCCGGTCTCGTAGTGCAGCGCGACGGTCAGCATGATGAGGAGGACGGCGGGCAGCGCGGCGCGGAGCGACGACAGGGCGCGGTAGGTGAAGCCCCAGGCCAGCGGCAGCGTCCACGAGGCCCAGAGCTGGGTCCACACGCCGTAGCCCACCCAGACGTAGGCCTTGGTCTCGTAGCCGATGCCGGCCGCCGAGGCGAGGAAGGGCGCCACCGCGGCGGCCGCGGCGGCGGTCCAGCGGCTCAGGCCGAACAGCCGGGCGCTGGCGTACACGGAGAGCGGCCACAGCGCGAGCAGCAGGTACAAGGACCACCGGAACACCGTGTCGGGGTCGAAGACCGTGCCGATCGATCCCGTGATCATGGAGGGCAGGCTCTGGTAGTGCAGGAACTGGGGCGAGCCGAGCCCGAGCGTCGGGAACCAGCTCGTGAGCGGCAGGTGGCCCTGCCCGATGCGGGTCGCCGCGAACCGCACCATCTGCTCGTGCAGGGAGCTGTCGTCGAGGTAGGGCACGGCCCGCAGCTCGGGCCGGAGCTCCCACAGCCCCCAGACGACGGCGAGGGTGACCACGACCCAGGGCCCGAACCAGGACCAGGCCGTCGCGGTCTCGGGGCCGGGCGGCTCCGCCCATTCGGGGAGGGGCGGAGCCGTCGTGGTGGACGTCACGACCCGACCAGGTACGTCGTGAGCGCCTGGGCCAGGGCGTGCGCGGCCGCCTGCTGGAACGTCGGCGTGACCAACAGGGCGGCGTCGGTGACGTTGCGCATGTTCCCGCACTCGATGAGCACCTTGGGCTCGGTGGCCAGGTTCAGCCCGGCCAGGTCGTCGCGGGGCTGCAGGCCGTTCGTGCCGTCGTAGGTGCTGACCGGCATGCCGGTGGCCGCCGCGTACGCGCTGCGCACGTCGGCGGCGAGGATCGCCGAGGGGGCGACGATGGCGTCGTTCGGGCCGACCGCCACGGGCTCGAGCACCGTGAAGCCGCGGCCCGTCGGTGGCCCGCCGTCGGCGTGGATGTCGACGGCGACGTCGGCGTGCGCGTCGTTGATGATGGCGGCGCGCTGCGTGACGCACGGGCCGACGCCGCTGTTCGAGCTGCGCGTGAGCACGACGCGCGCTCCCTCGGCGCGCAGGTCCGCAGCGAGATACAGCGCGACGTTGAAGTTGAAGGAGGCCTCCGTGTAGCCGCCGTCGGTCTCGGTGCCGGTGGTGTCGCACGCCTCGGTCGTGCGGCCGTTGAAGACCGGGGCGTCAATGACGGCGGGCGCCGTGTAGTTGTCGCCGTTGTGCCCGGGGTCGATGCCGACGACCTTGCCGGCGAGCGGTTGCGTGGCAACCGTCGACGCGGCCGTCGTGGTCGAACGGTGGGAGCTCCGCGATGCAGGTTGGTGCCGCGGCGCCGCGGCACGCGTCCCGCCGAGCAGCGTCAACGCCAACGCGCCTCCGGCCCCGATGCCCAGGGCGACGGCGAAGACTGCCAGCCTGTGACGGCGTCCAGGGCGCGTCGGCCTTCGTCCTGGCGCTGCCACCCGAGTATGTTGCCAAACCGGATGCGCCCGCAGATCGCGCTCCGGCCCGGATCGTGAGGCTGGGCGTTTCGCGGTCACCGTCGTCGCGACGTACCGTCGGTAACATCGCCCCGCATCCCTGGGGCTGTAGCTCAGTGGTCAGAGCAGAGGACTCATAATCCTTCGGTCGTGGGTTCGATCCCCACCAGCCCCACCGAAATCGGCTCTTCGGATCTGAGCGGGGTCGCGCCCTGACGTAGGTCCCCCAGAAATTGACGATGGTGCTCCAGGGTTGTGGTGTGAGCCAACGTCCCAGAAGCACCTTCGTCGTCACCGACCCTAGCGAGATCGTCCGCGCCCTGGTGGGCCTCAAAGACGTCCGGGTTCTCGCGTACACACGAAATGGCCCCGACGTGGAGCTCGTGATCGAGCAGGTCGTCGGTCAAGTTCGATGTCCGGCCTGTTCGCAGGTCGCCCAGGTCAAAGAACGTCCGGTCGTCCACTACGTCGACCTGCCCGTCTATGGCACCCCGATGTCGCTGGCGTGGAAGAAGCACCGGATGCGATGTCCGAACCCGGACTGTGCGAAGAGGTCCTGGGTGCTCGAGGAGCACCGGATCGCGGCCAAGCAGTGCCTGCTGACCACCAGGGCGGCCAAGTGGGCGACGCGCCAGGTCGGAGGTGGTCGCACCGTTTCCGAAGTCGCTGACGAGCTGGCCTGTGACTGGCACACGGTCAACGACGCCGTGTGCACCTATGGCGAGGCGCTCTTAGAGGCGGATCGCAAACGGATGAACAAGACCTCGGCCATCGGACTCGACGAGACCTCCTTCGTGCGCCTCGGCGACCAAGGCGCACACCGCCTATGCGACGACCGTGGCCGACGTCGAGCACCACCAGATCATCGACATTTTGCCGTCTCGCACCTTCACCGACGTGGCCGCCTGGCTGGACAAACAGCCCCAGGGCTGGAAGGAGCGCATCCGTTATGGCGCCTTGGACATGTCGAGCGCCTATGCCGCGGTCTATTCGGTCGTGCTTCCCAAGGCGACCCAGGTCATCGACCCCTTCCATGTCATCTCACTGGCGAATCGTTGCCTCGACGCCGTGCGAAGGAGAGTGCAGAGCGAACAGACCGGACATCGGGGCCGCCGAGACGATCCGCTCTATCGGGCCCGGCGCATCCTGCTCTTGGGCGAAGAAAAGCTCGACGACAAAGCGACCGAGCGCCTGTGGTCACTGCTCGCGCTCGGCGACCCGGGCGGCGAGGTGGCCATCGCACACCGCATCAAGGAGCGTGTGCGCGACTTCTATCGCACCATCGACCTCGACGAGGCCTTGGCCATGCTCGAAGAGCTCCAGCGCCACTGCGTGAAGCAAGGCCATGCCCCCTGAAGTCCAAAAGCTCGGGCGCACGATCAAAAACTGGTTCGACAAGATCTGCCAACTACCACCTGGCCCGGGTCTCCAACGGCCCCACCGAGGCGCTCAACAACCTGATCAAGCGGATCAAGCGCATCGGCTTCGGGTTCCGCAACTTCGAGAACTACCGGATCAGGGCCTTGCTCTACGCCGGCCGCCCGAACTGGCGTGTGCTGGGCTCGATCGTCGTCCGATGAGCGTCAGCTCCCCGCCAGATTCCGAAGAGCCCCCAAATCCCCATTTTGTCGGTCCCCATTTTGTCGGTGGTCGGCACTGACGAACCTGGCGAACGCCGTCTGTTCCAAAGGGTGTCGACCGTGTACCATTCGTCCGCACAGCTGAAGACGAGGAGGAATGTTGCGAGCCAAGCGCTCCTTGATTGGTTCGTGCCTTCATCGTCCTGGCTCTGGCTGATGGTCGGACCAACGGAAGCTGCAGCGGGCACGACCACGGCCCAGCCCCCGACGACGTATTACTTGGCCCTCGGCGATTCACTCTCGACTGGTGGCGGAGCAACTTCCGGTCACTCATACGTCGACGACGTCTATGCCGCTGAGAAGTCGATCATTCCGGGTCTCCAACTCGAGAACCTGGGCTGCGCAGGAGACTCGACGACCAGAATGATCCACGGTGGCCTCTGTCACAACTACACGACAGGGAACCAACTGGGGGATGCCGAGGCGTTTCTGGCCTCCCACATGGGCGAAGTGAAGTTCGTCACGATCGATATCGGCGGAGATGACGTCGACGGATGCGCTCCGAACGGGACCATCAACGAGACGTGCCTGCAGAAAGGTCTGCAAACCCTTGCAACGAACATGCCGACCATTCTGGGCGGGCTGCGTGCCGCCGGCGGTGACGTGCCCATCGTCGGTATGACGTATTACGACCCGTGGTTGGCCTTCTACCTCAGCGGTCCAAGTGGGCAGCAGGCAGCCACGGCATCTCTGGGGTTGCTGCACCAGCTCAACTCCGAACTTCGCAGTGCCTTCAAGCAGTACCAGGCCCGGGTCGCCGCCGTACAAAAGGCGTTCGATTCTTGGGACATGGCTCTCACAGGCTCCTTCAACGGCCAGACGCTGCCGCAGGACGTGGCGAACATCTGCAATTGGACGCACATGTGCGATCCGACGAACCCGACGGTCCACACCAACGACACCGGGCACACGCTGATCGCCACCGCTTTCGAGGCCCGGTTGAAACTCGTGCGCTGATACGCCAATCGGAGTCGCTGTATCCCGTATACGATTGCTCGCCGCATTCCCCACATCTCACGCCGTTTCCCCCTTCTTCGGGCGGGAGATCGAACCGTGGGTTCCGGCATCCGGGCGCCGTCCGGGTGCGGAATTCCCGATTGCGGGCCCTGTTCGGGGAGGAGACCGAACACAAATTGAACATACGGTCGTAGGTTCGATCCCCACCAGCCCCACCGAGCCCGCTGATCCGGAGCCTCCCTATCCGTCCGTCTCGCCCGCCGCCCAGGCGACCGCGCCGCCGGTGAGGTTCTCGGCCCTCCACCCAGCGTCGCTGAGTGCCTTGGCCGCCGCGGCCGACCGGCCCCCGACGTGGCAGGCCACCACGATGGTGACGTCCCTCGGCAGCTCGTCGAGGCGATCGCCCAGCTGCCCGAGCGGGATGTTCACGCCGACGGGGTAGGCCCACGCCGCGACCTCGTCGGGCTCGCGCACGTCGAGGAGGAACACGTCCTCGCCGCGGGCGATACGCGCCTTGACCTCGTCGGGCTCCACTTCGGCGTAGGGCATGGCCCAACCCTAGGGCGGGCGGCAGACCGTGCCCTGGCGGCCGGGCGCCGCCGGTACTGTTGCGTGATGGCCCTTCCTCGGAAATTCCTCAACGAGGACGAGGAGCTCCTGGCCGAGCTGCGCCCGCACTGGATCTTCCTCTTCGGCCCCCTCTTCACCTCCATCGGGGTCTGGGCGGCGATCATCGTGCTGGTCGTCCTGTGGACGAACCCGCCCGGCTGGACCAACTACCCGATCATCGTCATCGCCCTCATCCCCGGCCTCTGGCTGCTCGGCCGGTTCGTCCGCTGGAAGTCCTACACCGTGGCGCTGACGTCGACCCGGATCCTGGTGCGCCAGGGCATCCTCGGGCGCGACACGGTCCAGCTGCGCCTCCAACGCATCACCGAGGTCAACATCCGCCAGGAGCTGATCGAGCGGCTCCTCGGCACCGGGAGCCTCGTGATCGACGTGCAGGGCGAGGACGACTCGCTGACGCTCGAGTACATGCGCAAGCCCGCGATCGTCCAGCGCGTCATCAACTCGCAGATCAACGAGATCGTCGGGGGCGGCCGCCGCGAGGCCATCCCGCACGACATGCTGCCCGCCGAGGCGCGCCGCGCCGCGGCGCGGGAGGACGACTACGACGTCGACGCGGACCGCGGCACGGAGCACGACACGCCCCCCTTCGGCGTGAGCACGCCGGGCACGACGCAAGGCCAGGCCGCCGTTCAACCGGCGGCGGCCCCGCGCAGGGCGCGCTCCCCTTCGAGATCCGCGACCGGCTGATCGAGCTCGACGACCTGCGCCGGCGCGGCATCCTCTCCGAGGAGGAGTTCGCCGCGAAGAAGAGCGAGCTGCTGAACCGCATCTAGAGCTCCGGGCCGGAAGGCGCTGTGGCGCACGACCCGGCCGCCGGTGAACGACGCTGGCAGACTGGGCGGCGCCCGGCGGTGGTGGCCGCACGGAGCACGGCATAGAGGAGGAACGCATGCATGCAGTCGTCGTCGAAGTGGAGATCCTCGATGCAGACGCCGCCCGGCAGGGGCTCGTGGACGTGGTGGCGATGACGAAGCAGGCCCCCGGCCTCGTGGCGGGCTACGGTACGCGTCGGCGACAACCGGGGCACCTCCGTCGTCGTCTTCGAGACGGAGGAGCAGGCCAACGCGGCCAAGCCCCCGTCCGGCGCCGACGCA
>CAVSLS010000022.1:0-152971 GCA_963728845.1 uncultured Acidimicrobiaceae bacterium | reverse complement strand
CGGTGATGAGGTCCTCGACCAAACCATCGCAGAAATAGTCCTGTAGGGCGTCGCCGCTTCATATTCTGGAAAGGCAGCACCGCGATGGATGGCATGTCGGGCAGGGTTGTTCGCGGCCCGCGCTAGTCCGAAGGGCCATGTCGAAACCCTGAAGGCGCAGCTATGACGCAGCGTGATGCGCAGCTTCACGCCGCCAAGGCGCGGGCTGCGCAGGAAACCGCGAAGGCGGACCGGGCGATCGCTGAGCCCGCTTCCGCAGCTATATCTACGCGGTTTGAGGACCATTGGCGGAATAGGGAATGACTAAGGCTCCGAAGCGCCCACGCGATCTGAACCAATGGGCCAAGCGCCGGTCCCGTAGTATCGCTACGGGCGAGGCAAGCGACCGCGAGCCGACGCCAGAGGAACAGGGAAAAGACATGGCGGCTGTCGCGCGTGGTCGCAAGGGCGGATTGAAGCGCGGGAAGGCGCGCGCCGCGATGGCGGAGCGCCGCGCGCAGCCGCGCCTGTTCAGGCTTCGGCAGGCCGCCGCCGAAAACAACGCGCCATCGGCGGGATCCTGCGGATGCCTGGCGCTCGACGGGCGCTCGCTAGGCGACGATCGGTGGCTTCGGCGGTGATGCCGATGCGGATCGCAGGTCATTCATGCTGGCGCAGAACAGCTATTTCGTCGGCTTCCATTCGCGCGCCAATCGCTGCGCCTTAGTAATCTGGCCGGGGGTCATCTTTAGAGCTAACTCGTCGCGAGCCATCGAGGCGCGAAGGTGTCCGGACCCTGCTGCTAAGTTGAACCACATATGCGCCGAAACATAATCTAGCGGGACGCCTGTGCCGTTCCGATACATTTCGCCCAGGCGAAACTCGGCGTCCTTATTGCCCTGATCGGCCAGCTTCCTATACCACTTTGCCGCCATGCGATGGTTATCGCCGACGGAAGCATACATATTTGCAATACTAACCAAATCGCCCGCCTTGACAAACCACTTCTCCGCCTCGGAGTAGTCCCTAGGCACCCCTAAGCCAAACTCATACATCCCTCCGAGTTCGTCCTGGGCGTCGGCATAACCCTGATCCGCCGCCTTTTCGTACCATTTCGCTGCCTCAGCGAAGTCCTGAAGTTCGGGACGCCAGGGGTGTTCGTAGATTTGGCCCAGTTCATATTGAGCGGCGGCCAAGCCCTGATCCGCGCCCCTGCCGCACCAGTCAAGGGCTGCCGCAATGTTCCTTTGGGTCCCTTGCCCAAGGAAATACAGAATACATAGACCGGTCTGCGCCCTGGCGTCGCCTTGCTCTGCCAACGGTAGCCATACTCGCTTAGCCTTGGCGAACTCTCCACGATTGTAGGCCGCTGCCCCGTCCTCATACCGTCCCGCAAAGACTGTGCCGGGAGACTTGCTGGCAGGGTTCGCCTCCGCGGGCAAGCCGTCCTTGGCTTCCGCCGTCGGCGCGGGAGCCGTGGCTTCAGTCGCCGGGGAAGGCGCCGCCGGACGCACGGTTTTGCTCGCAGCCTTGGCGTCCGGGGAGGCAACGGCCGGCGCGGAAGCCGTGAGTGGAGCAACTTCTGTCCCTTTGGAAGGCGGGGCCGGATGCACGACCTCACTCGCGGCTTTTGCGTCAGGGGACGCGCCGTTCGAGACGTCCGCAGCGACCGGCGCGGGAGCCGCATAGCCCAAGCTTTCCATCAAACTCAGCAATTCCGGTCGCAAGTCCTCGCACCCCATGTCATTCGCCAAGCGCGCGGCCTCCTCTCTCGAGGGGCTGTCGAGCAGCCGCTTGAAACGGTCCAAATCACGTATGCAGATTTCGTCGGGATTGAGAGACGCAACCTCCGTCCCCAGGGAGGATGGGGCCGGATGCACGACCTCACTCGCGGCTTTCGCGTCAGGGGACGCGCCGTTCGAGACGTCCGCAGCGACCGGCGCGGGAGCCGCATAGCCCAAGCTTTCCATCAAACTCAGCAATTCCGGTCGCAAGTCCTCGCACCCCATGTCATTCGCCAAGCGCGCGGCCTCCTCTCTCGAGGGTCTGTCGAGCAGCCGCTTGAAACGGTCCAAATCACGTATGCAGATTTCGTCGGGCTTGAGAGACGCAACCTCCGTCCCCGGGAGCCAGTCCGTTCGTCTTCGCAGCGATCGCCGCGCCGTGCGCGGGGTACGTGCCCGTATCCGTACTGCGGATAGGGACGACCGGCGCCGTAGGGGCTGGCGCCGTAGGGGCTGGCGCCGTAGGACGGCGCTGCCGATCCGGAGCCGTACCCGGGCGCGCGTCCCGGGAAAGTGGGCGTCGGGGTTCGTGCCGGCCCCGGACCCGCCGGGCCCGCATCGGCCCGAGCGGTCCACGACTCGGGCGGATACCACTTGCCGTCCGATGCGAACCACCATCCGGGACCCTGTGCGGTGTCGCTCATGCCGTGCTCATACCGTGCCGTTCCGTCTGCGCCGCGCAGCCTGGAGCTTACGGGAGCAGGCCGTTGCCCGCCTGAGCAGGGCCGTTGCCCGTCTGGACTCACGACACGTAGGGGCAGTGCCGACAACCGCACGCGCAGCACGAGCCGCGACGAGCGAGCGTGTCGGCCGTCAGCACCACCAATCCCGAGGAAGGATCGATATACGTGTCGGCTCCGACGCGCAGAGCCTCATCATGCGCCCGGATGATCTCGGAATACGCGGGGTCGCTCGCCGACAGTCGATCGTGATGTGGCTGCGAGAGCGACCGATCCGCCAGCGGTTCGGCTCCGGGCGTGCCCGCTATCGCTTCGCGACCCTCTTGGCCGTTGCCTTGCGGGCCGCGGTCTTCTTGGCCGGTGCCTTGCGCGCGGTGGTCTTCTTGGCCGGTGCCTTGCGGGCCGCTGCCCGCTTGGCGGGCGCTTTCTTTGTCGCGGTGCGAGCCGGCGCCTTGGCGGCGACCACTGCGGCGGACTTGCCGGCGGCGGCGACGGCCGAGTCGTCCGTCGGGTAGACGCCCTTGACCAACTTGGGTGCCTTCGCCGGGGCGAGGACGGCGTCCTTGAAGGCCTTCACGGGTGTGATGCGGGCCTTCTTCGACGCCTTGATGCGGATGGCCTCGCCCGTGGCCGGATTGCGGCCCATGCGGGCGGGACGATCGACCTTGACGAACTTGGCGAAGCCGGGAATGGAGATCGGCACCCCCTTTGCGACGACAGCGGTCACGACGTCGGTGAACCCATCGATGACGCCGATGACGGTCTTCAACTCGACATCGGCTTGGACTGCGACAGCTTTGGCTAGTTCTCGCTTGTTCATTGGCCCATTGTTGCCGATGCGCCCCCCGTCATGCACATCCTTGAGGGCCCAAATCCTCGTGAGAGCGCCCAAATACGCGTTTTCGTGGTCGGTGGCACCTCAATGGCGGGGGTCATGTTCGGCCGGTCGGCCACCGTTGGCGTGCTGCCGGCCGTCCGCTCCACGCTCCCTAGGGCATCAACTGGGCCCAGTAGGGCCGTTCCTCCTCGCTCTTCTCGAGGAGGATGATCACCGTCCCCCAAGGGTCGCGGCACCAGGTGGTCTTCAGTCCCGCCACGTCGGCGACCCCGGTGGTCAGGAACTCGACACCGCGCCTCTCGAGGTCTGCCCTGGTCGCCACGATGTCATCACAGACGATCCCCACGTGCGTGATCCCCACCTTCGTCACGGTGGGCCGACCCGGTTCCGGTGGACCGACGCCGGCCGCCGGGTACTCGATGAGCTCGATGACGCGGTCGTCCTTCCCGAAGCCCATGATGGCGGCCATGACGACCACGGGAGAAGGAACGAGCTCGCCCATGTCACGCTCCATCTGGGCACCGTCCATGCGGTAGGGCGGGGAGAGCACACGTAGACCGAGAACGTCGGAGTACCAGCGTGCAGCGGCCTGCACGTCGGGGACGCAGATGGCGCTGTGTGCCAGCCCGGTCAACACGAAATCAGCGTAGGCCGGGTCGTCAGCGACCCCATCAGGCCCCGCCGCTCGAGCGCCCGGGTGCCGGACCCAGAGTTGTCCAGCGGGGTGGTCAGCTCCAGCGGGCGATTTCGTGCTGCAGGCGCTTGTTCCACTGGCGTAGGTGGATGCTCGCGCGGCGATCGATCTTGCGGAGCACGATGATGCCGACGAAGACCAGGGGTGCGATCAACGCAGAGAGGGCGCTCAGGGCCATGATGCGCAGTCCGCCCCGTCTCCTCCCCGGCTGTTCCATGGCCCCTAGTCCTACACCGTCGTGATGCGTGCGGACTAGGGCCCTTTGGCACTAGGCATTGGGGGATGAGGAGGGCCAAATGAGCGATATGGAGTCCGAGCAGCCAGACAGCACCGCCGCGCCCGAACCGGGCCGTCCGGAGACTCGTGAGAAGAAGACGCACCGTGCGCCCCGGACCCGGCGGATTTCGGCCTGGGTGCTGGTCGTCCTCGCATCATTGCTGATTCCGGTGTCGGTGATCTCTGTGTGGGCGATACGCACCGTCACCAACACCGACCAGTACGTCGCCACAATGGCTCCGCTGGCAAGGAACCAGGTCATCGTGGATCATCTCGCGTCCAGGGCGACCGACGAGCTCTTCTCGACCCACATCGTCCAGAACAAGGTGACGGCTGCGCTGCCGGAGAAGGCCAAGCCGATTGTGACGCCCATCGTGAACCAGGTGCACAACTACGTGTACGGCCTTGCGCTCCAAGTGTTCCAGAGCCCCAAGTTCGGGCACTTGTGGGACACGTTGAACCGGCATACCCACGATGCCGTGGTGGACATCCTGACCGGCAAGCAATCGCCGCTCACGAAGAAGGTCGAGAAGGGTGGCGGGATCGTCGTCAATGCCACGCCTGCCATCAACAACCTGATCGACAAGGCCAACGCGCGCGGCGTCACCTTGTTCAACCCGCTCAAGGCGATCCTCAGCAAGGGCGACAGCCTGGGTGTCACCGTCGTGTCCAAGTCGCAGGTCTCCAAATTCAGCGGGATGTTCAACCTCATCATCAAGCTGAAGTGGGTCATCCCGGTGGTCGCCTTGGTCCTCGGGATTCTCGGCATCCTTGTTGCGCTGGACCACCGCAAGACCCTGCTGCGGCTGGCCGTCGGGGTGGCACTGGTCACCTTGTTGTTGCTGGCCGGCCTCTCCCTGGGCCGGATCACCTTCATCAACCAGGCCGGGCACACCTTCAACCGGGACGTCGCGGCGTCCGTCTGGGACACCATGCTCCGGTTCCTCAAGACCGACCTGCGCTGGATGCTGCTCGTGTCGATCCTGTTCGCCCTCGGTGCCTGGCTGGCCGGCCCGGCCCGCTACGCCGTCTGGATCCGCTCGACCTGCGCCAAGGGCGCCCGTTGGGTGGCGAACCAGGCCCACGAGGTGACGGCGGGCGCCGGCCGCGCCGTCGCGGGCTCCGACCGGGCACGGCGCTCCGGAGGCTGGATCCTCGAGCACCTGAAAGGTCTGCGCATTCTCGGCGTGGCCGTGGCGGCGCTCTTCCTCGTCTTTGGCGGGAACCTGACCGGGTGGAGTCTCCTGATCATCGTCATCGTGCTGGCGGCGTACCTGGGCCTGCTGCAACTGGTCGCGGCTTGGGCCCGCAGGGTCGCGCTGCCCCCGCCGGCTCGGGAGCGGCATAGGCGCCGAACCTGGCGCCCCTGCCGCCCGGCGGGGCCAGGCACCGATCGCCCGAACCCCCGAGCCGAGCGCCAACAGCCGGCAGCCTCGGGCGCAGGCCTTTTCTGTCGCTATGGGACCTTCGTCCCTATTTGTGCCGCCCGCGATGCCTCAGAGTGGGGCCAGGAGATTTGTCGCCACGAGGCGGACGCCGGTCATCGGAGACGGGCGGGATCAGACAGGGGGAGAGGTCGGATGGCGGAAATCATGTTGATTGCCGGGTCGGCCGTGCTGTTCGTCACCGCCTTCGTGGCGTGGTACACGATCTGGCACCGCCGGGTCGTGTCGTGCTTCGAGAAGGTTCCGGTCACGACGGGCCGTGCCGCCCGTGTGCAGCGCCGAGGCGCCGATCTGGATGGCGACGACGCATAGGTCCTCGTGGCTGCGCCGGAGGACTCCGCCATGGGTCCAGCCTGTGCCGGCACCGAGCCTGACACCAAGTTCTTATGCCTGGCTTATCCGAGACCCTTAGCCTGCATGCCATGCGCGTGAAGTGGCGCTTCGGCCTCCTGGCGATCATCGCCGCCGCAGTCGTCGGTGGCTTCATGCCCCATGGCGTCCTGGCGGGCGCCGGCGCCGGCGCCACCGAAATGGTGCAGATCGCCGAAGCCCCGGTTGCGGTGCCGCTGCACTGCCTGGATGCCACCTGCGGCAAAGGGAGCCCGGCCCCGGCGGCCCCGACGCCGACCGTCGCCTTGGCCGCCGTGCTGTCCGCGCTCGCCGCCGTGGCGGCCCTGGGGGCGACCATCCGGCGCCACCGGACGCAATCAGCCTCCTTGCCTGCGGGAACACGCGACCCGCTGTTCCACCCGCCTCAGTTCTCCTAACTCGACACTGCGCACGGCGCAGCCGTCCCGACCAACGGGTCAGGCCGCGCCGTCGTCAACAGCCAGGAGGCCCTCTGACGGCCTCCCGGATCGAGCCTCCGAACGCGGCGCACTCCGCCGCCTCGGTCAAACCAGGAGAACCCACATGTCGAAGTCCACCACCGGGCCGGCGCGATCGCCCCAGCCCTCCAAGATCCAGCCCACCAAGATCCAGCCCACCAAGATCCAGCCCACCAAGCGCGCAACGACCACTCGAGCACAGGGTGGCCGCCCTTCGGGCACATCCAGGGCAGGCGTGCGCCCCACTGGCAGCAACCGCTCCGCCAAGGGCGGGACCTCCCGCTCTACTCCCTCTTCAGGGTCAAAGGCCGGGAGCTTCCGCTCGCGCCACCCCCTGATGGCGGCCCTGGTGCCGGTGGGGTTGGTCGTGGCCGCAATCGCCACGATGGTCGTGCTCAAGGCCACGGGGAGCTCCAGCCCACCGGCGTCTTCGTCACACCTCACGGGGGGCGGGTCGGCGTCGAGCGCAGACCCCAGCACGCCGGCGGTGTCCCCGAGCGTGCTTGCCGCGCTCACGGTGGCGCCGACAACGCTCGACGCGGTCGGCAGCCCGGGGTCAGTCGCCCCGCCCAGCCGGGCGGGCGGCGGCACGGTCCTGCGGGGTGCCGACGGGAAGCCTCTGATCACCTACGTCGGCGCCGAGTTCTGCCCGTACTGCGCCGCGGAGCGCTGGTCCCTGGCGGTGGCGCTGTCGCGGTTCGGGACGTTTTCCCACCTGTCGGGCACCCACTCGGCGAGTGATGACGTCTACCCCGATACGCAGACGCTCTCGTTCTACGGCTCGAGCTACTCGAGCCCGTACGTCGACTTTCAGCCGGTCGAGGAGGCCACGAACCAGCGGGCCGGCAACGGTTACCAGACCCTGCAGACGCCGACGGCGGCCCAGAGCTCGCTCATGTCGACCTACGACTCCGCAGGGAGCATCCCCTTCCTCGACATGGGGAACAAATTCGTGATCACCGGCGCCAGCTACTCGCCCCAGGTGCTCCAGGGTTTGTCGCGGGCCCAGATCGCGGCGCAGTTGAACGACCCGAAGAGCGCGGTGGGGCAGGCGATCGACGGGGCGGCCAACGACATCACGGCTGCGATCTGCACCCTCACCGGGAACCAGCCCAGCAACGTGTGCAGTTCACCGACCATCTCGGCGATCGCCAAGAACCTGGCGGGGTGACCGTGGCGACAACGATCACACCACCACGGGTAGCCGGCTGGGCGAAGGTTGCCTCGCTCGGCCTCTCCCTGACGGCCGTGGCCATTGCGTCGTACCTCACCGTGGCGCACTACACCGATCCGGCCGCGCTCGCCTGCCCCGATACCGGGATCGTCAACTGTGCGCTGGTGACCACCAGTTCCTGGTCGGTGCTGTTGGGGGTTCCTGTGGCTGTCCTCGGGCTGGTCTGGGCGATCGTGATGACGGCGCTGACCATCCCTTGGGCCTGGTCATACGCCCCATGGGGCGACCGGGTGCGCCTGGCCGTGTCGGGGGCGGGTGCGGCGATGGTGCTGTACCTGATTTACGTCGAGCTCTTCCGGATCGGGGCGATCTGTCTGTGGTGCACCGCGATGCACGTCACCGCCGTCTGCCTCTTCGCCGTCGTCCTGGTGGCCGGGGCGACGACCCGAGGAACTGTCCCGTCCGGAGCGTGAGCTCCCGGCGGGTGGTTCCGGCTACGTCGCGATGCGCTCCACCCAACGCTCGACGGTCCTCGCCAGCGCGGGGAGGGGGAGGATCCCCGTCCGCAGGACCAGGTCGTGGAACTCTCTGAGGTCGAATTTCGCACCGAGGGCAGCCGCGGCCATGGTGCGCAACCGGACCAGCTCCCGTCGGCCGACCATGTAGGCGAGGGCCTGACCCGGGTACGAGATGTAGCGGTCGACCTCCGAGGCGATCTCCATGCGGGGCAGCGGGGTGTGCTCGACCATCCAGTCGACTGCCTGCCGGCGCGTCCAGCCCATCGCGTGCAGCCCCGTGTCGACGACGAGCCGGCTGGCACGCCACGAGTCGGCGGAGAAGAGCCCCATCCGGGCGAGGTCGTCGCTGTAGAGCCCCATCTCGTCCGCGAGGCGCTCGCTGTAGAGGCCCCAGCCTTCGGCGCATGCCGTGTCGTACAGCACCCGACGGGCCGGCGGGAGGTTCTTGGACTCCATCGCGATGGTCAGCTGGAAGTGATGTCCGGGCACGGCCTCGTGGAAGGCGATGTCTTCCGCCACGTAGCGGTGACGCTCCTCGGGCTTTGACGTGTTCAAGAAGTACGTCCCCGCCCGCGACCCGTCGATCGCGCCCGGCAGGTAGTAGGCGGCCGCCATGCCGGCCTCCTCCGCCTCGGGCACCGGTTGAACCGCACACGGCTCGTCGGGCACGGCCGCGAACCACTGCGGCGCGGCGGCCTCGGCCGCGGCGACGGCGCGCCGCGCGTGTTCGAGCATCTCCTCGCGGTCTCGGTACCGCAGGGCGGGGTCGTTGGACAGTCGGTCGAAGATCCGGGCCATGTCGGTGGTGTCGAACAGCCGGGCTCCGGTCTCGGTGAGCTCTTGGCGCACCTGACCGACGATCTCCCGGCCCATGGCGTGCAGCTCGTCGGGGGATCTTCTCATGGAGGTGTGGAGCCGGGCCATGGCTCCGTACATCGCGTCGCCGCCCGGCAGGAAGCAGAGGCCCGGATGAGCATCGTCCCGGGCCGAGGGGAGCACATCGGAACGCAGCGCGTCGCGGTAGCTCGCCAGCGCCGGGCGGACGCATTCCTCGCTCGCTGCCGAGACCTGCCGGGCGAAGGCCTCATCGTCCAAGTCAGGGCGCACGATGGCACCCACGGTGGGATCCTCGACCAACAGGTCGAGTTGGGCGATGGCCGCTTCGACCAGGCGAGCAACCGCCGTCCTACCCGCTGCGGCGCCTTCCATATGCCTCTGCGCGGCCGTGGCGACCATACCCGGAATGCCTCGCAGGCGGGCCAGATAGCCGTCACGTCGCTCGGTCGTGTCGAGTTGGAGCTTCGGGAGCATGGTGAGCACGCTGCTCACCGGAGCGACGAAGGTGTCCGAGATCGTGAACTCGATCATGGGTACCACGGCGGCGTCGGCCATACCCCTCGCCAGATCGCGGACGAAGTCGAGGGTCTGGAGCTCGGTCTCTTCCAGTCCGTGCTCGGGCATCTGCTCGGCCCGTGCCGCGATGGAGGCCAGTGCACGGGACTGTTCCGTCTGTGCCGCCACGCTGAAGTCGGGCAGGAGATCGTCGCGGCCGGGAAACCCGTACAGCGATGCGGCCAGCGGATCGGCATCGAAGACCGCCGTGAGCAGTTCGGCGGCAAGGTCGTCTGGGGACATCGCCCGGAGGTTATCCGGGTGAGCTCGGCCCGACCGAGTGTCCCGCTTCAGAGTCTGTTTCCCGGATTGAGGCGACCGGCTCGCACGAGCGCTTGCCTGATCTCCATCCGGGCGAGGTCAAGCGTTGACGTGGGTAGATACCTGGAGGAGATCGTCCTCTCAGCCGCCGCGCTCGTACCCCTGCACGCGGCTTCGCACACGGCGCGGTCGCGGCCCGTGGGTGAACGGTCCGGAGTGCCGGCGCTGCTCGCCGAGATCCTCGCCGGCGTCACCACGTCGACACGGTTCTCTACGGACGGCTGACTCGCCTCCAGCGAGGAGAGCGTTTTCGCCGCCGGCCCTTTGAGGGGCGCGTCTCCGCACCCATGCAACGTATTGCCCTCCGAACGGCAGGCGGTTGAGGCGCCGATCGAGCACACGACCGAAGGGACCACCGAAGGGAGTGAAGAGATAGTGGCGAACACGCGGCGGGGTCTCGGCTGCATCCCTCAACATTGCGAGCGACTCATCACATGTCAAAAGGACCGCGTCGTTGTCGAACTCGCAAGAGTTCACAGCGCGTCGGGTCAGAGGGTTCATCGGATTGTGCTCGAAGACGGCGACTACACCCCGGGCCCGGGTGACGCGGACCATTTCACTCACGAACTTGAACCGCCTCGAAATCGGCACATGATGGAGCACGCAGATTGTCACGACCACGTCGAAGCTCTCGTCGGGAAACGGGAGCTTCTCTCCGTCGTACCAGCGGTACTCCGTATCGGGAACGTGGTGCCTCGCCTTGGCGAGCATCTCCTCGGAGATGTCGACGCCGTGCAGGCTCCCAACTCGAGGCCGGAAGAGCCGGTCCGTCGTCCCCGTCCCACAGCCAACATCGAGTACGGAAAGGCTTCGCAGGGGGCCGAGCTCAGGGCTCAGGATCTCCTCGAGGACCTCCACCTTGCGCTTCGCAAAGAACACGGAGTCCCGACCCGTGAATGACACCGATCGATCAACAGTCTCCTCGTACTGAGTCGCGCACGAGTCGAATTGGACGACCACCTCTTCCTCTTCGGCGCGGTGAGCTGTGGAGTTGACCTGTTCCCGGACCGGTTCGACCTGGACGTCATGGTCTTGCCCAACGGACTGGCAACTCGTTGCTCCGCAGCCCCCTTCGCAGGCAAGGACCAGACGCTCAGTGTCGAAGAACCAACCTCATGCTCGCCACACCGCATTCGACCCGGACAGTCATTTACCATTGGCCCCGTGGTGCCCAAATTGATGCCGGCAGCCGTCTACGTGGGCGACGGCAGGATCGCAGTCGAGAAAGTCCCGTGTCCGGAGCCGGGATCTGGAGAGGTACTCGTCGAAATTGCCGAGTGCGGCATATGTGGATCCGATCTGCACATGGTCCTGGAGCGGTACGCCAAACCGGGCGCCATTCTCGGCCACGAGTGGTCGGGCATCGTGGCCTCCGCGCCGAGCGGCTCCGGCTGGACTCCGGGCGATCGCGTGGTGGGGAATCCGACCCCGGGGTGCGGCGAGTGCCGGCCCTGCCGACGGGGACGCCCTTCGGTATGTCTCAAGCGCGCCCCGGCGAACCACCTCGGGTACCGAGGCGCGTTCTGCCGCTACATGACAGTCGCCGCCGATGGCCTGATCCGGATACCCGATTCTCTCCCGACCAGAGTGGCCGCTCTGGCCGAGCCCACGGCAATTGCCCTGCACGCAGTACGGGTTGGGGGAGTCGCCCCCGATGATCGGGTGCTCGTCACCGGGGCCGGTCCGGTCGGGCTGCTCATCATCGCCGTGTTGCGCGCGCAGGGCATCTCCGACATCACCGTGAGTGAGCCTTCACCGGTCCGGCGCCAGCAGGCACAGGCCGTCGGGGCCAGCCGGGTGACCACACCCGGCCAACTGGTCGAGCCACCCATGGGCGCACCGGTGCCGGAGCCCTATGCCGTTGTCTTCGAGTGCTCCGGACACGCCAGCGCCCTCGAGGCAGCCCTCGGCCAGCTCGACTATGCCGGCACTCTGGTGGTGGTCGGCACCGGGTTCGAACCGCCTCGGTTCAACCAGAACCGCCTCATCATCTTCGAGCTCGAGATCGTCGGGGCCTACAACTACAACGAAGACGGCTTCCAGCCAGCGGTGGACCTTCTCAATGGCGGGACACTGCCGCTCGATTCATTGATCCAACCCGACGACATTCCGCTCAATGAGGTGATGGACTCGATGGAGCGTCTCTCCCGTGGCGAGATTCCCAGCAAGGTGATGGTCCGACCAACGATGCCGTCATGAGCCCGACTTCATTTGCGCCGCGGATCAATCACGTGGCGATCAGTGTGGATGCGGACGTCCTCAATGAGGAGGGCCGGGCCGCCCTGCTCGACTTCTACTCCGAGGTCTTCGGATGGACCGAAGGAGACAACAGCACGGAAAAGGGCAACCCCCTGATCCTCTACACCGGAGAATGGCGCCAGTTCCTCTACCTTCTGCCGGCAAAGGACCAAATTCATGGTCACGCCCGACATGGACCACTTCGGGATCGAGGTGTCATCCAAAGACGAGTTGCTGGACCTGCTGGAACGGGTCAGGCTGTACCAGCGCAAGGACGACCGCGTGCGCATCACCGACGTTGGCACGATGGTGACCCACCACAACGACGCCGCGTACACGCTCACCAACGTCTACCTCTGGTACCTGATCCCGCTGTGGATCGAGCTGCAGCACATCGAGCGGCATTCCGAGGTCTGACCTCGCCCGCCATCACCCGAGAGCGGGTGTCCGCCCTTTCTGGCAGACGATCTGTGCCGTATCGGCGGCTGCGCTGCCTGCCAAGGTGTCGGGCACCCTCTCTCGGCAGAAGCGCCTGACCTTTTCGACGTCGAGCTCGGGGAGAACCGTGGGCACGGCCCGAGGCTACGACCTCAGCTGGCGGGGGCGCGGCGTCGGGTGGATCTGCTGTGTGCGGCGATGGATTGGCGCCGGCGCGAGAGGGCCATCGAGGTCCCAGAGAGCAAGCGCGGGTTTGGGTCAGCGCCTCGCAGGACCACAATTCAGCGCTGAACGAGTTCCTTTCGACACTTGCGCAAGCCCGCTGCCACGGTTCATCTTCGACGCTGACGTCGTACAAGAGTCCCCAGAGCGCCGAGTCCGCTGGGTCGATGGGCGCGGAGGAGGCCGCCGAGGAGCCGATTTCTCACCGGGCTGGTCCGATCGCCTAATATGCACGCCCTATGCCAGCGAGCCAAAAGGTGGGGTCGGTGGTGATCGGCGCCGGCCCATACGGCCTCGCTGCCGCCACGCACCTGACAGAACACGGCGTCGAGCACCGCGCTTTCGGCACCCCGATGGGCGGGTGGCTCGAGCACATGCCCATCGGGATGTTCCTCAAGTCGACAGCTCTTGACTCGAGCATCGGCTCGCCGCATCAGAAGATGGGGATCGGCGACTGGTGCGTGGCGGCCGGAGTCGAGCCCTACGACAAGGACGGCGCCGAGATCCCGATCCCGATCGCCGAATTCATCGAGTACGGCAGGTGGTTTCAAGAGCGGGAGGTGCCCGAGCTCGAGCAGGAGCAGGTCGCCGGCATCACTCGCGTCGCGTCCGGATTCGAGGTCGAGCTCACATCCGGCGAACGGTTCTGGTCGGCAACGGTGGTCGTCGCCGTCGGCACGGCGCCGTTCGCCTACGTGCCACCCGAGCTCCGGGCCGCGGGAAGCGAGGCGGAGTGGGCGTGCGGGCGCATCAGCCATTCGAGCGATCACCGCGATCTGTCCGAATTCAGTGGCAAGACCGTCGCGGTGATCGGACGGGGCCAATCGGCTCTCGAGACCGCGGTGCTGCTCCACGAGGCCGACGCGGCGGTGCACCTCCTTGTCCGATCACCCGATCTGCTCTGGGGTGGACCTCCGCCCCCCGGCGACCCGAGCCTCCTCCACAAGCTGCGGACGCCCCCGTCGCAGCTCGGCGGCGGCTGGACGCATCTGCTCATCACGCGCTACCCGGGGGCCTACCGGCACCTGCCCGATCGGGTCCGAATCGCCGGCGTACAGAAGATCCTCGGTCCATTCGGCGCGTGGTGGCTGAAGCTCCGGTTCGAGGGGATCGAAGTCCGCCTGGAGACCAGGGTGACCGGCGCCGGCCCGCACGCTGACGGCGTCCGGCTGAACCTCGTCGACCAGGGCGGCACGACCTCTCAGCTCGACGTGGATCACGTGATTGCCGCCACGGGTTACCGAGTCGACCTGCACTCCCTCGGGTTCCTCCCGGGTGAGCTGGCGGGCTCGATCACCACCTTGGAAGGATCGCCACGGCTGACGCGGGATTTCGAGTCCTCCGTGCCGGGCCTCTTCTTCAGCGGACTGGCTGCGGCAGCCACCTTCGGCCCGATGATGCGTTTCGTCTGCGGCTCCGCCTTCGCCGGCCCACGAGTGGCCGAAGGCGTGACCGCCCGTCTACGTGGGGGCTGAGGTTCAGGAGCTGGACCCCACCGCCCTTCGCCGGAGGCGGACCGAGGCCGGCACTTGCTGCACAATCATGGTCATGAAGGGCCGCAGGTCATCGAGGCTGAACCAGGCGAGCCTGAGACGGGTGGGCGCGCCCGGGATCTCGGGAGGTTGCGGCTCTCCCCGGTAGGACACGCTGGCCGCCAGACCGAAGTTCTCTACGAGGAATCGCTCTCCGTCGACTTGGCGCCCGGGACTCAACGGGCGCCCGGAGAGGTCGAGGTGCATCGCCCTCACGACGTCGACGCCGCCATCGTCCTCGAACATGCGGAATTGGGCCCCGACGCGAGGGTTGAAGTCGAGCAGGAGATAGGTGCCCGTTCTTCGGTCGTATCGCCAGTCCGTGTCGAAGATGCCGCAGTAGCCGATGAGCCGGCACAGCTCGCGGACGGAGCGCTCGATCTCCTCGTTCCTCTCCGTGCGGGCGTAGGCGGTGGCACCGGCGCGTGCCGGCCACGACCAGAGCTTGCGGCCGGTGAAGATCCGGGCGACGTCCGACGAGGCCGAACAATAGCCGTGCGCGAACCAGTCCTCCGCGTCGTCGTCGGGCAGGTACTCCTGCACGACGACTTCGGAGCCCTCTGGCCAACGGTCGAACGCCGCCCGCAATCGTCTCACGTCCTCGGCAGTGCGCACTACGGCGCTGCCCGTCACGACCGGGCGGGTCAGTCGGCTCCACGGATCGTTCTGTTTCACCACGACCGGGAGCTCCAGGTCCACCAGGGTTGCCTCTAAATCGCCCGTCTTCACGCACGACGTGTCAGGCGTCGGCACGCCGAAACGCCGGCAGATCTCATAGAGCCCGAGCTTGCTGGCAAGCTGGCGCGGCAGGTCTGGAGCGACGGTGGGGCAGATCGCTCGGCCTGCCAGCGCACCGGCACCTTCGGCCACGAGCACAGCCGCCTGGTCGTCCGTGCAGACGAGCATCGGTCTGGCGGGCAGGCGGTCGATCACCTCGACGAGTCGATCGAGCAGTGCCGACTGGTCCGTTTCCCCGCCGGACGAGAGCTTCGCCTGTCCAGTGAGGTACCGACTGGTCGACGCTGGAGTGACGCCCTCCTCTGTCACGGCGTAGACCGGCACACCGGCACGACCCAGTGTGCGGATCACTCCGACCGTGCCGTGATGGATCGGGTAATGGCCGACCCGGACGAGGAGGACCGGCAGACCACTGTCCATGGCTGGGGGCGTGGTCGGACGGCGATCGCCCCTCGGCAGATGACCGAGCAAGGCGTCGATGGTGCGACCTTTCCGATCCCGCGACGCCATGGCCGTTTTGTCCGGCTCAGTGGGATTCATTGCCTGCCTCGGAATCGACGAGGGGGGCATGACGGAAGACATGCAGGACCGGTGCGAGGAGGAACATCGCCTCGCAGGATGCAGAGACCACCCAACCGAGACAGATACCATTCAGACCCCACATCGCACCACCGGCGGCCGATCCCGCGACTTCGACAGCAGTCCCGATCGCCATGATGCTCGAGGCGTGGGTCATGCGGTGCTGGGCTCGGCGGATCGACACATAGTGGTCCTTGATGACGTAGGCAGGTCCCACCAGGATCAAGAGGCGGAGCGCCGTGGTTCCGTTTTCAGCATAGGCAGGACCGAAGAGACGAAGGGCGTACGGCGCAGCAATCTCCACGACCAAGATCATCCCCCCGATCAGCGCGAGGCCAAGGGGAAAGGTCCGTCGTACGTAGCGGTGGAGGAGGCCGGGATCACCCGAGCGCTCAGCGAACAGAGAGAGAGCGAGCAGGTACGGGATGACCATCAGAGATGAGCCAAGCAGAAACGCAGCGGAGAAGTAGGCGACGTCCGACGGTGAGATGAGGAGCGTTGCCGTCAGTGGGACGATGTAATAGACCGAACTTATGGAGAGATTGAGCACGTGGTGCTGGAGCGAGAGCGTGCCAAACCGCCGTACGAGCGCTTCACGGTGAGCCAGCGTTCCGTCTCCGGCACGGCTGTGTTCCAGCCCGAGCATGGGAATACAGACGAAGAAGGCGACCACGAAGGACATCGCCCAGGCAAAGATCAGACCGGTGCTGGTGCGTGTGGAAGCAAGGACAAGGACGCCGACACATGCGAGCTTCAAGATGGAGCTCAGGCTGCCTCGCCAGAGCTGCGCCGCGCCGCGGTGCAGTCCGACCGCCGCACCGTCGAGAGTGAGCCCCGCCATGGTTGCCACCGACCCCACGACGAACAGGGCCGCCATAGCGGGATCTGCGCCGATTATTCGCAGGCTCTGCCCGAGCCAGGGGGACAGCGCGATGGTGCCAATGGCCAAGATCAGGACCACGAACGCAGCGATCGCGTTTCCAGTCGTGAAGAGAACGCGCCGCTCGGTGGCGTCGACCGATTCAATTTCCGCCAGGAGGAGCAGTGGGATCCCGAGTGCGCCGACGGCCGCCAAGAGTAACGCCGTCGAAGCAGCCGCGGCGGAGATACCGACCTCCGTAGGACCAAAGAGATGCGTCGCGGCCGCCCAATAGGCCAGGCCCATCAACGCAACTGCGCCCTGGTTGGCGACGAGATACCCGAACGTGGTGAAAAGGCGTCGCAACTCCGCCATGTGATGGGGCTCTCCGCCGCCATACCAGTTCAGCATCGAGGTTCCGCGCTTTGGGCTGCGACGGCCATCCTGCGAAGCCGGGGCGCGGCCGTTCACAAGCCCGAACCATCGAAACCACGCCTGTGACCGCCACACCTCACGAACAAATGTTACCGGCAGCCGGTGAGGTCTTCCTTTCACAACACACTCGTCCTCAACAAGTAGACGCCTCGGGTGAGAGGCGCCGTCCAACTCAGTGAAGCTCAGCGTGAAGAACGCCGAGCCGCTGAATTTGAGTATCGGACTCTGCTCGCCGCCGGTTTCGCCGTGCTCTTTCGAGATGCCTTCGAACCTCGGCCGAGTGTCACCGTGGTCCTCTTGAAGGGTACGCCTCTGCGGTCGTCCCGTTCACGGGTGTGTGGCCCTGTGGATCCCGCCTACAGGCCGGCTCATCGTCAACTTTGTGTCCCTGCCGGCGGCGCGTGGTGCGCGGTGCCGGCCGACCGGGAATGCTCCACTTTGTTGATCGAAAGTTGTGAATCGGCTCAGCGTGTGCCGCTCTCCGGACTCACGCCAAGGATCTCCCCGTACAGGCCGAGGAGCTTGTCGACACAGTCGTCCCATGTCGGCAGATTCGGGGCGACGGGATCAGGACGGCGCGCCACGTCGGCCAACACCTCGGCCAGGACGTGCGGTGGAGCGTCCACCGGCACGGCGACGGCGAGACCCTGGGCCGCCAGCTCCGACAGCCCGGAGGTGTCGGCCACGACCACCTTCCGCTCGAGGGCGACGGCCTCCATAACAGCGACCGGATGCGCCTCGTAGTCGCTCATAAGGGCAACGACGTCGCTGGATCGTACGAGCGCCCCGAGCGCCTCTCGCTGCGTGGCGTCGAACGAGGTGAAGGTCACGGCATGTTCGACGTGCAGCCGTGCCGCCAGGCGACGAAGTTCGTGCTCGAAAGGGCCCCGACCTATCACGGCGAGATGGGCGTCGGGCGCCAGATCGAGGAGGGCCGGCATCGCCTGGATCAAGCGATGATGTCCCTTCAACCGATCGAGCCGACCGACACTGCAGACGAGGGGCGAGCCCGTGACCTCGGGTGGCGATGCGCCCACCGGGAGGGGCTCTGCTCCGTTGCGGATAAGCCGGATTCTTTCCTGTTCGAGCCCGAGTCGTCGTGCCCATGTCTCCAGCTCGAAGTGAGACACCGCGACCAACCCCTTCGTCCGGCGCAGCAGAGGTCGCACTGCCAGCCACTGCATCGGCCTGATCATCTTTCTCACACGACTGGAGTGGCCACCGCCGTGGAACGTAGCCACCGTGGGAACCCCCAACCGTTGGGCCGCCCTGAGTGCCATGGGGGGCAGGAAGTTGTTCACACCTTGCACATGGACGAGGTCGTAGCTTCCCTCTCTTATCTGCCGGACCAGCGCGGGCGAGACGTAGAGATCAGATCTCCGGGGCCATGCAGGATACCGTCGCACGGTTAGTAGTCCCTCGTGTTCCAGCGGTGGTAGCTCGCCCGTGAGGTCGGTGGTGAGCACAGTGAGGTGGAGTCCTTTTGCGGCAATCCTTGGCGCGACCTCGTGCACGTGACTCTCGACTCCACCCACGTAGGGCGAGTACCGGGAACTCACCATGGCGACGCGAACCGGGCTCATTGTTCCTTGAGAGAGGCTCTGATCAGTGACTGGGGACCAGTCTCCAGCGCTCCAGGGCCATCCTGAAACGAAGTCGACTCCAGTTCTTCACCACTCGGCGCGGGAGGCGGAACGGGTCTGACGTGGAGCTGGCGTTGCCCGGGATGGTGGTGCATGCCGTTTGGAAGCCCGCCGAGCGCACCGCGTCGACCGAGTGGTCGTCGAAGGCATCCTTGCCCCCGAAGGGGTAGGCGAAATGTAAGACGGCCTGACCGCTCAACCGCTCCAACTGCTCCTTTGATGAAGTGATCGTCTGCTGCTGATCCGCTGCTTCAAGGCCCCGAAGCCGCACGTGGTCGACAGTGTGGCCTCCGATCGTCACCACGTTGGAGGCTGCCAACTGGACGAACTCGGAAATCGTCAGCGGTCGAGCATCAGGGGGCGGCGGAGCAGCAATTCCCCACTGCTCCGAGACGGCATCGAGGACACGATGGATCTCCGTCACCGGAAGCGGTAGTAGGTGCCGACGCACCGACTGAAGGTCCTTCCTTTTCCAAGACGCACCGAGCCCGATGCGGACGGTTCCTTCACCTGCCGGCAGAGCGATCTCAGTGATTGCAGATGGACGCGAACGTAGGAGCGTTCCCAGGCGGTCCCACCAGAACCCGCTCTGGCTGCCAAGCACACCGCTGGTCACGAAAATGGTAATTGGAATCCCCTTTGCCTCCGCGATCGGCACTGCGTTGATCAGATTGTCCGCATACCCATCGTCGAAGGTCACGACAATCCGGGGCCGGACCGACGGAAGAGACAGTTCGGCGAGCGTCGAAGGCTCACCATACCGACCGATCTCGTCGAGATGCGCAGCAAATCTGGCTGGGGTCACGCAGAGAGTGAAGGGATCGTCGACACCTTCGGCAATCCGGTGATAGAAGAGAATGCGCGAATTAGCGGACTTCATGCCGATCTCCCCGTGAGCTCCGGACATCCGGCGAAGGAGTGCAACGTCTTGTGGCAGAGCTTCACCGGGTCCGGGTGCAGATCGGTCTTCCTAAAGACTTCGGGCTGTGGACGCACTCTGGAAGCGAGTGAGTGTGCGGGCGGCGCGATTCCGACGAAGGCAGAGATTGCCTCCGAAATATTCTTGGAGAATTTCAAGCTTGGTCGTAGCGGGATTATCCGGATACGTTCATCACACTAGAGGTGCTGTTGGAAGTCAAGCTGATTCCTAGTCCACCAAAACAGCGCAGGCGCGTCGATGGGAGACAGTCTCTCGCACCTCGGACTGTTTACGGTCTCACGGGCTCGGTGGCAGCACCTCGATACTGCCAGTCCAGCCGATTCTAAGTATACGAAGCGTCGCTTTCGCCGGTCCGGCAAAGTCCATAACTTCCACGGCTCGGTTACTCTCGGCTGAAGGTCCTACTGCTACTGGCACGAGTATTCTACCGTGATGAGCCCGCCGAATTCCGTTCGGAGATGATTTCTGTTGATGTTTCGTTGTTCCGCGCCCGCACAAGACATTCAGAGTAATGATGGCAAAGGTTTGTGGCTGTGATTAGGAGCGGCATAGGGTACCTCCCATCGTGCGAGTACTAATGGTGTCGCAGTTCTATCCTCCAATCGCGGGTGGGCAAGAGCACCATGTTCGAAACTTGGCGCACGCCCTGGTGGACCGTGGCCATCGCGTCGAGGTCGTCACCGTCGCCACGGATGGTCCTGCTGGAACGACTCTCGACGGGGCTGTGCCCCTGCACCACATCCGGACGACTGCCCAACGTTTGCCCCGCCTCTACGACGACCCGGTGCGGCCGCATGCGATGCCGATCATGGACCCTGGGTTTCGGAGTGCGATCGCGCGACTGCTGGATGGCGGCAAGTTTGAAATTGTGCATGCTCACGACTGGAGCGTCGGCTCGGCTATCGGCCCGGCCGCGGACGCTGGGGTGCCCGTGGTGCTGACCCAGCACGAGTACAGCCATGTCTGCGCCACCAAGCGACTTATGCGCGGCGGTGATCAAGTCTGTCCAGGCCCGACACCGATTGCCTGCGTCCGCTGTGCGTCATCATGGTACGGACCAGTGGTCGGCCCGGGCGTTGTACTGACGAACGCTCTCGCCCGACGCACCCGCACCAGACATGTCGACGCCTTCATCCCGGTCAGTTCGGTCGTAGCGATCAATACCGGGCTACCTGGACGGAGTCCCTATGTGGTCATCCCAAATTTTGTTCCCGACGACCTTCTGGTGAACGAGCCCGTCCCGAATCCTGACGGGCCGATCGTCTTCGCCGGAGTACTGAGTCGGGACAAGGGAATAGACGTGCTGCTCGAGGCACACCGACGACTCGACGGCCGTTCCCGCCTCGTGCTGGCCGGACGGGTACTCGACGACACGCCGCTCGATCTCTCGGGCGAAGTAGAGCTGCGCGGATTGCTCGATCATCCGTCGGTCATCGACCTCATGCGGACGGCCTGTGTCGTGGTTGTTCCTTCGATTGTGCAGGACTGCTGCCCGACCGTGGTGCTCGAGGCAATGGCCGTCGGCCGGCCCGTCGTGGCGGCTGCCAGTGGGGGGATAATCGACCTCGTGGACGATGGTGTCACAGGACTCCTCGTCCCCCCCGGGGACCCCGTCGCGCTCTCCACGGCGCTGTCGGCGGTCCTGGACGACCCCCAACGAGCCTCGGCTATGGGCCAGGCCGCGAGCACTCGTGCGCGCTCGTTCACTGCGTCCGCGGTGGTGAGGAAGATCGAGGAGCTCTACACCGCCCTGGTCGCGGGGCGACCGCTTCCCGCCTGACGCAATCCCCCGCTCGGCCGTGATCGCTTCCCCTGGAGCGCAGCGCCAGGACCCGACGTAGACCCGGAGCGCGCTGGGGAGCAGCACGAATTCTTCGCACGATGCCGAGATTGCCCAGCCCCAATCGCCATCACCTTGGACGCGTGCGACATGCGGCGCTGGGTCCGACAGATGGAACGAGGCGAGCGGCCCGCACTCAGCCGATGGACAACACCGCGACGAAGTCACGGGTCCAGCCGATCTGGCACTGGTCGGCAGGACGGTTCTGTCCGGGGATCTGGGCCACCAGCGGAGCCCCGGGAGTCGCTGCGGTGTCCATTTGCACCCATTCCGGGTTGATGTCCATCTCCATCGCTCTCACGGCTCCGGCATTGATCAACGCGGTGGCCAAGTCAACCGGAACGGTCGACATGCTCGCCGCGTAGAGGAGATCGCCAGAGGGGTCCTCTCCCAGTGCGCTCCGAGCCACGAACGATCCACCGCCGAGTGTGGCACCCCACGCCGAGATCGCATTGATCTGTGAGCTTGGCTGACCGCCGTCGATGAGGGGAGGCAAGTTCTGGCGGACACTGGCAATGCTCGCGCCGGCTGGTGGCACGTCCTGGCCCCAGACACCTACGTAGCCCACCCCAGCGGTGTCGATGACCAGGCTTGCCAGGCCGTTCGTCAGAGGCGTCAAGACTTGGCCGTCGACCTCGAATCCTCCCGCCCCGGCGCTCGCCTTGAAGCCTCCGTTGAAGCACGCAAGGAGGAGGGGCTGCTCTGACGCTCCGATAGCCGGACCGGAGTCTGGCCCGATAACCGACTGACCCGTCGGCGGGTCCTGACTCCCCACGTGCAGGATGTAGTCCACGTGATTGTGCAGAAAGCGCACGACCGTGACTTGTGTTCCATCGGGCTGGGGGTACGCCCGGTCGTCGATCGCGATTCCCCGCGGTCCGGTGCTGAGGGTGCTCCAGCCCGGTTCTTCAGGAGCGGATGTCGTGGTCGTCGTGGGCGGACTCGTCGAGGTCGTCGTGGGCGGACTCGTCGTGGTCGTCGTGGGCGGACTCGTCGTGGTTGGTCTCCGTGGAGACGTGGGCGTACTCGCCCGGCTCCCTTCGGGACCCGATCGAGCCGAGGTCACAGGCGATGTCCTTGGGGCTGTGGCGCCACGATTGGCGGTCGGACTGGTTGAACACGAGCTGGCGAGCGCCGCCGCGGCCGCGACTAGACCCAATCTCCGGCCCCCTCGGCGCCGACCATCCCGGTCCGATCTCATCAAGACTGGAAGGTACCGTTCCATGAATCCGCGCGACCGATGGACTCCGATCAGCTAAAGCTCCGATGGCGAGGCCAAGGTGGCCGAGTGCGCCTACAGGGATGCCGGCTCATCATCCGGCGCGCACCCTACTGATTGGCCACCAAGCCACCTTGGAGGTCGAGCCGGCGATTTGAGGGCGGGGTGGCACCGAAACTCGTGAGGTTAGCCCCGTTGGCATGGTCCACGCGGCTTCAGTGCGATGGCCACCACGCCCGTGTCTTCTTGTCGACCGAGGTCTGGCTTCAAAGGCTCAGCGCGCCCTACGAACGCGAGTGCTTCGGGATAGGTGCGGCGAAACGCGTGAAAGCCGCAGTTGAGATCGACGTCGTCCACGATGACCGCGCCTCGAGGCGTGAGGGCGGCCCAAACGTGTTCCAGCTCGAACATCAGGTTGCGCTGAGTGTGCCTGCTGTCGTGTACGAACAGGTCGATCGTTCGGATTTCGGACAGGAGTGGGCGGAGCCTTCGTCGACTCGAGCCGGAGACGTACGTCCATGAGGGGCGAAGCCGGTCAGGAACCGCCATACCGATCTGATCGTGGATTTCGGGCTCCCCGGGCGGTGGGAGATCGATGCTCCAGAGATGGCCATGCCCGTTCTCGGCGATGGCTTCGAGGACGAAGCGGGTGGTGATGCCGCGCGCAACTCCGGTCTCGAGCAGGTGCTCAGGCTGCAAGTGCAACGTCATGCAGTAGACAATCCGTGCCAGAGCCGTGTCGCCATCCGCCCAACCCTCTTTGCCGAAGGCGCCGCGTCCGACGTCACTCACCCGTGCCTGCACGGAGGTGATGAGGTCCGTCCACATCACTTTGAACCGATCGTGGGTGGGGCAAGGCCAAGGTGCGCCGATAGCCTCGTGCATTTTCGCCTCCCATTCGTCGTCGATTGCATACGGACACGGAGGCCACGGCATGAAGTCAGGGCCGTGTGAGCCTTTTGACCGGTGTTCGCTCCGTTCCGCCCAGCGCTCACGAATGGAGATCGCCCATTCGGTCGGATTGCTGGAGAAGCTCTTGAGTTCTCGGCTGAGATTTATCACCGTTCCGACCTGACGAAATCGAGGGGATGCCAAGGTTCGCAACCAGGTTATCCGGCCCACGGGAACGAACGGCTTCTGCAGCGGTCCCGAGTGGAGGCGATTGTCTGAGTGGAAACGATGGTGTAGTGGTCCCAAATTGATGAGACGGCATCTTTCAGGATCCTGGGACACCGAAACAAGGAGTGTCCGCCGTGGATCTGACCAAATCTGCGTCAACGCCGTGCTGGTCGAGGGCCGTTCGGTGCTGGCGGTGGCCCAGGCGACGGGGACCTCCAAGTCGTGGGTCCATCGCCATGTCCAGTTCTTTCGCTCAGGAGGTGAGGCGGCTCTCGAGCCCTTGCGCCGGGGGCCGAAGCGCGCTCCGGCGCTCACGTCGCCCGAGGTCGAAGACGAGATCGCCTGGTGGCACAATTACCTCGATGACGCGGGCCTCGACGCCGGGGCGCGCACGATCCACTACCACCTGCGCCCGGTGCACGACGACGTCCCGGCCGTTTCGGCCATCCAGCGTGATTCCAGAAAGTCAGCGTCCCCGAACCGGCAGCGATCGGTAGGGGGACATCTCCGTTGGGCCGCACTCGCCGTTCTGCCTAGGGACTACGTGTGATCACCAACAGTTGGCAGAGACTATTTGGCGGCTGCTTTGTCGGATTCGGGCTCTACCGACCTGGGCTCCGCAGTCCTGGTTCTTGTGAGCCAGCTATAACTAGTGCGCGGGACAGCTTCCACCGCCATCGGCAACGTCAGGAGGATCCCTGGAAGCAAGAACCGAGATTGCGGTTCGACGATGACCTCAAAGCAGAGGATGAACGCGGGGTACAGCATGAGCGATACCACGTCCATCCGGCGACCTGTCTTCCACCACCGCATTGCGGTAAGCGCTACCAGGACATACATCAGCAGGAGCACCATTGACCAAGTAGCCCATCCGAGCACGTTCGTCGTCGCCACATAGGTCAGTCCAAAAATCGGTACTGGGAACAATGATTCGGTGTAGTACTTGACCTTGTCCCCGATGAACGTCGTCAGGTGATGGTGAAGGGTGTCCTTGGCGTAGTTGAAGACAAGACGCTGATAACCCGACCGTTCGGCGGGAGTGATGGATGGCTGCATGGTGAGGCCGTCAGCCTTCGAATAAACGGGAGCGCTCTGATTGCCGTTGATGGTCGCTGCGATTGTCTGGTCGGTCAACACCGAATCCACGTATTCAGTACGATGGAGCTGCACCTCGTTACGGGCGAGCCAGGCTCCCGTACCGAGGAGGAAGCAGAGCACGAGCGCCACGGAGGCCAATGACCGTAGGTGGGCACGGCGGGCCGCAATCACGGCGACCAGGACGACGAAGATAAAGAGTTCGTCCCGGGTGAGGGCAACCAACCAAGCTAGCAAGCTTCCGCCTACGAACAACCAAAGTCGGGACTCCGGCGGCTTGAGCAACACGAAGTACACGAAAGCCAAGACTGCAGGCATCGAGAGGTTCTCGCTTAGGGCGGCACCCGCAAACGACGCCGTGGAGATGACAAAGGCGGAAATACCCGTCGCCCATAACGCGCGACGGCGTGAGAGCCGCAGCCTTCGCGAGATCAGCCAGACGAAAAGTGTGCTAACCGCGCCCAGCAGGGCATTAAGCAATATTACAGACCAGTGCGATCCGTTTATCAGGAATGCCAAGGCCAGCACGGCGGGATAGCCAGGCAATCGGATGTCGGTTGCTACAAAGGGCGCGTGGGCCGCGGTCGAATAGCCGTGACCTACGGCAAGGTTCTTGGCGATTCCCGTGTATTCGGGAGCGTCGCCACCATAGTACGTGAACACCCGACCGAGGACGATGTGGAAAGCGAAGGCAAAGAACACAAGCACAGTGGGAGCGAGCCAGGGATGCCGAGGTCCGTCGGCGAGCTCCGTGCGTGCCATGACACCGCCCATTCTTGGCTTACCCCCAGCTGTTCGGCGGCGAGCCTCGGATCTAACCCGAAGGCCGAATACCGTGGCGACGCATTCTTACACAGCCCTTGCCAGAGGCGACGCCGCAATCCTCATGCGATGAAGGGATTCTGGGACGCCCGCCGAACACCTTTTCGGGCTCTACGCGTTGAACTGGGGAGAGCGGGTTCTCATCCTCGGCGGTGAGTTGGCGGCTGGGCCAGGTGACACCGCCAGCGTGGAGGAGGACGCGGAGTGTAGTGCGTGAAGCTGGTGAAGCCCCGCCCGGCGCGCTTGATCTTCTTCACGCACAGGTTCATGCCCTCGGTCGGCAAAGCGCATGGGCTCGCTTTTTCACCCGGACGCTGTCGATCTTGTCGTCTTGTTCGTCCATCCGGCAGATGACCGAACGCCTCCGGTGCAGGTCGATGCCGACATACTCGGGCCGGCCAGCAACGAGCGATCCAGTGTCTTGAGATACACGTCCCAGCTGACGCTGACCTGCGCCATGGAGTCGACCGGCATGACTTCCCATTTCCACTCTGCACACGATGGGTTACCGTCCGCGTTCCAAGTCCGATATCTGAAGCGGCGCACATTGTCGATCTCCTCAACGCGCGAGCGGCTCTGCCAGGTCATTCCGCGGCTCGGGTGCATCTTCACCACCCATTCGGTTCCTGGGTCAAAATCGGGAGCCGGCTCGACGACACGTGCAATGGCGCGGTTCCACTCAGGCAATCGGTCTATGTCGGTGATCAAGCGAAGTGTGGCGTCGGGAGCGGCGCTGACGCTGCCTACCGCGGTGCCATGTATCTCCTGCATCTTCGGCCTCCTCAAAGCGATTATTAGTCACACCCCGCGTTGCATCTCCTGCATGTTCTTCTCAATCACGGTTTCGGAGACAGCCAACCCGTCGGTCGGACTGATTTGGAGGAACTCGGTACCTGCGACCACCGCCGGAGTACGTCCGAGTGGCATGTAGAAGGCCTCGCCGGGTTCGATCGCCTCCTCATGGTCGGCGTAGCTAACTGTCATCCTTCCCTTGAACACATATCCCCAGTGTGGGCACTGGCACCGGTCGCCGGGCAGCAGGCCTTTGAGCATCGGTGCCAGGTCAGAGTCTTGACGAATGGTCACGAAATTGAAGGTGTAGCCATCGAACACCTCGGTCCGATCCTCGGCCATGCCGAAGTCCCTGACCTTGAAGCACTACCTTCGACACCTTCGGCATGCTGAGGTTCCTTTCCGGATTCTTACCGCTACGAGCAGTCTGCGTATTGATCATGAGGCTCCACAGAGACCTTGGGTCGGAGTGTCAGCATTGGCATTCGGTTGTAACGAAAAACTCAGTCCGATTTCAGACCATTCCAAGCTTCGACATCTCACGATCTGTGATCCTTAGCGGAACCTGAGCGTCGAGCCCCAGTTCACCAGAACGTCGACAGTTCGGATTCGACCCGACAATCCAACTGTCTCAAGTGTACGTAGGACACTGGAGCGAGATGAGGAGGTTGAGCTTTTGTCCACTATCCGTCGCACCATCTGCTACGTGTTGGCGTTGGCGGACGAGGTTGCCGAGTCCCTGATTGGGAAGCGGCATGTGGTCGAGACAGATCGCATCCTCACCACCGTGCTCTTTACTGACATCGTCGGCTCCACCGGGCTTGCTGCATCGCTGGGCGATCAGAGGTGGCGCTCGCTCCTCGACGCTCATGATGAAGCCGTGCGAGAGCAGTTCCGGCGGTTTCGCGGGACAGAGATCAACACTACTGGGGACGGCTTCATCGCGTCGTTTGACGGTCCGGCAAGGGCCATTCGCTGTGCCAAGGCCATTGCAGAAGCCACCGAGAAGCTGGGCGTTCAGCTGCGTCTTGGAATGCACACCGGGGAGTGTGAAGTCCGTGGCAATGACCTTGGTGGACTGGCCGTCCACATCGCCGCTCGCGTTCGTGCGGTGGCGGTTGCCGGAGAAATCCTGGTCTCCGGGATGGTTAGGGATCTGGCGGCGGGGTCAGGTATCGAGTTCGAGGACCGAGGTGAGCACGAACTCAACGGCGTACCCGGCTCGTGGAAGCTGTTCGCTGTTCAGGAGTGAACAACTGCGCGATATGCCGATTCAGATCGGGTCCGAGGGTGAGTTCAGTACGCCGGCAGTGAGACAGGTCGGTGACACCGCTGTTCTGGTCCCACGCAAACGTCGTCGGCCCGACGAGCTTCTAACCCCTCGATCCATCCACATCGCCTTGAGTCACCCGAATCGAACGCGGCCAGCCCTGGGCAGCAGAGAGCCGGACCCAATAAGTGTCCCCGTCGAAAGAGATCCATGACACCGTCGGGGTTGATCCCTCGGGTCCGGATACCACGAGAGGATTGGACCGGTACTTTGGGTTGACTCGATAGCCGCGAATACTAGGAGGACACCGTCGCCGGGTGATGTCCGAACTCCCTAGCCGAACTTGCATCACTCCCCAGGATCGGCCATACGACGGTCGGGGTGGATCCGATGGACACCAAACTCCTGGATCTGGCGTCGCTCCTCCATCACCTCGTCGGTGCTGAAAACATGACTAAAGACGTAGTCGTCAGATAGGCGACGCAAGCGGTACCCGTCTGCAAGTACCTCAGCGACGGCAAAGCCACCTGTCCAGCGGCGAAGATAGTGATTCCAGACACAGGCCGATATTCCGACTGGTAGCTGTGCATCGGAATGGCCGACCTCACCTACGTGAAGGTCGCGTTGTGACCGTGGCGTGCTCGTCATGTGGTCCATCTCGGGCTCACGGGATCGACATATTTGGACCTGAACTTGAGCACTGGCTCAGGCTGCCTTACGGGCAGGGCGAACGGTGATGCCGAGTCAAGGTGCCCCCAAACAGCGTCGCCGGCCGGCGGTCGGTCATGGGCGTAGCGTGAACTGGCATGCGCAGGTCCGTCGGCGTTGTCCGCAACTGGCAGCTCGTGGGGGTCGATGGCGATCTGGCAGTGATGAAGGCGGCTTCGCTCGTGAAGCAGGTCATCGCGCATCTGGCGCTGGAGTTGAACAAGGACCTCGATGAACCCGTCCTGGGCGACATCACGGTACGCCACGTGCTCACGCACACCACTGGGCTTCCGAACTGGCGTCCAGATGGACAGCCTCTTGAGCCACTACGCCCAGCTGGCCAGCGCTGGGGCTACTCGGGCGAAGGCTTCGTCCTGCTCCAACAGCACCTCGAGCGGCGCACCGGTGTGCCGATCGCCACGCTTGCCAGAGACCAGGTCTTCGGACCCCTCCGCATGGGTCAAAGCTGTTTCGCCGATCCGGAACCCGGCTTTCACGGCTACCGACCGCTTTTGACCACCGCTACCGATTACGGGCGCTTCTTAGCCCACGTTCTCCAGCTCGACGATGCGCGCTGGCAGCCGCTCTGGCGCATTGATGACGAGCTCGCCTGGGGCGCAGGTTGGGGCATCGAACTCGGTCCACCTATTCACGGGTGGCAATGGGGGCTGAACGATGATGCGAGTAACTTCGTCATCGGCCGCCCGTCGACCGGCGACGGCGTCGTGGTTCTGACGGACGATCCCGAGGGCCGGACCTACTACCGGTCCGTGGTTGAGCGCGAGCTCCCCGGTGATCACGCTTCCCTGCGCGTCGAGCAAAACCCAACATGGCTCGAACTCACCACCTGATCGGAGTCGTACCCCATACGCCATAGGAGCATCGGGGTGGTCGCGAGCTGGAACGGCCATGCTTTGTGTGATGACCCATGGGGCCGCTCGACTTCGCGACCGTGCAGGTCCGAGGCTGGCCACTGATGGTGGCGCGGTATTGAGACGTGCTCGGCCTCGAGAACGAGTGTGCCGAACTGTCCCACCGTCGCGATGCTCCTATGGACGTTGTCAACCCCTTTCAATGGAAATTCGGGAATGAGGACAACGGACAGACCAATGATGGGCCACTCGTTTTTGAGGACAAGCTCTTATCAGGTCACGCGTCTTCGAGAGTGTGGGTAACCCGGGCCGTGGACCGGCATATCGGGACGAAGTCAGTCTCATCGACGACAGGCGAACGGTGAGCCAGGTCCTCGGTCTGGGGATCTAGGCGCGAGGCAAGAAGCGGTAGACCTCGCGTGCGACGTAGCGCTTGAGCATGCGGATGGCTTCGCGCTTGGAGCGGCCGTCTTTGACCCGTCGCTCCATGTAGGCCTGGGTCCTCGGATCCGAGGCCAGCCGGGTGATCACGATGTGCCACAGCGCCCGGTTGGCCTGGCGGTCCCCACCGCGGTTGAGCGGTGGCGCGTCACCTTGCCCGAGGAGGCCTCGAGCGGCGAGACCCCGCACAGATGGGCCCACGCTGCCTCAGAGTGCAGACGCTCGGGGTTGTCGCCGGCGGCGACCAATAATGCGGCTGCGGTGTCGATGCCCACGCCATAGACACCGAGCAGCTCGGGAGCGGCCTCTTGGAGCAATGGGGTGATCATGGCGTCAAGGTCTGCGATCTCAGCTTCGAGGTCGGCGACGCGATGCGCCAGCGAGGACAGCGACGCCTTGGTTGCCGCGGTGACCGCATCGGGCGAGCGCGTGGGGCGCAGCCCCTGGGCGGCGGCGACGAAGGCGGCGATGGGGAGGCCCTTGAGGCGGCTCTGGAGCTGGTCAGGGGCACTGAAGGTGAGCTGGCGCATCTGGGTCAGCGCCTTGATCCGGGCTCCGCCGGCCGAGCGCTTGGCCACGACGAGGACGCGGATGGCCTCGACCGAGCCGTCTCGGCTCTTGGCGTGCCATGGGCCCGGCCCGAGAGAGCGGCCCGAGCGGCTTCGATGGCATCGAGGGGATCGGACTTGCCACTCTGTCGGCGGGCCTGGCGGTTCTGGCGGTCCACCTCGACGACGTGGACCCCGGCCCGGGCCAGGTGACGGGCGATGCCGGCTCCATAGGACCCCGTCCCTTCCACCCCGACCTTGCTGACCTCTCCGAAGGTTTCCAGCCAGGCCAGAAGCTCGGAGTAACCCTCGGGGTCGGCCTGGAACGACTCGCTGCCGAGCAGGCCTCCGACCTCGTCCAAGACAGCGGCCACGTGAACCTCCCCGTGGGTGTCGATGCCACCGGTGACGGCGCGCGCGACTTCTACGATGGTCATGCCATCCCTTCCTTTCCTTAAGTCGGTTGAGGGGTGGCGCGGCCGTCCCGAGAAGGAGTGACGGTGCGGGTCGATCTGGTCCAACAGACCGGCCCATCACCCCTCTGGAACGGGGCACGCCGCGCCTCGTCTGAGTTGCCCGGAGCTCCGGTCGACGGTGTGCGAACACCACAGGCGTCCGTCGTGATCTCAAGTCAGACCGGCGGCTCCCGGTGCTCCTGAAACTACTGACGGCCAACCTTGCAGCGGTGGACCCTCACGGAAGCTCTACAACATCATTGGCGACGGGGGCAGGCATAATCCCTTGCGTTCCCTTGGAGGGTCGATGCGGATCAGTTCTTTAGGGAAAGGTGGGTGCTCCAACTCCTGGAAGGACGAGGGTGCAGGGAATCGGCTGGGCATCGCCAGGATCGAGGGCGTTCAAGATGTCCTGGCCTACAACCGGATCCCACGCCAACGTGGCGTGCTCAGAGAAGTCGAGCGGGCACTGATCCTGTACCACGATGTTGGTGGCATTGAGCGCATGGAGCTCACCCGACGTGTAGGGAATGACCAACTCGTCGTACCGTGTCATGATCGTGGTGTAGGTCACCCCCGGCACGGCGTACACGCCGTCGCTGTAGAGCTTGGTCAAAAATGGTGACCCATTGAGGAACTCTTGGCACGAGCCGCACTCACCGGCAACGACGGACTCGATCGGGCCCGCCACGCTCGGGAGGTAGGTCTCGAGCGCATTGATCCCGGCCGAGAGGCCATACAAGGTGGTGCCCTGGTAGAGGGGAGCGACAGCCACGTAACGGTTGACCCTTGATGCGCCACCGAGCCTCTTGAGGTAGTACTGCGGCATCACAGTCCCCTCGGAGTGACCCACCAGATCGACCTTGGACGCGCCCGTGATGGCCAACACCTCGTCGACAAAGTTGGCCAGCTGCTGACTGCTCACCTCCATGGGCTCTACGCCACCCACGTAGTTCTCACCGGGGTCGAGCCCGTAGGTCAGAGCGAACACGCAGTAACCGTTGTCAGCCAGCAGGGGTGCCATGGTGGACCAGTTGTCGGCCATGGTGGCGCCCAAGCCATGGACGAGCACCACCGGATCAGGGTGCTGAGCGGAGGGCTTGCACGACCAGTTGTTGGCACCAGCTGGAGAAGCGGTCGGATCGACGATTGGGTTGCGGCCCACTGACGCCGCGCTGAAGAGAACCGGGTAGGGGGCGGAGGCATAGACCGAGTTCGAGCTCGGAACGGAAGCCTGTGCTTCTCCCGTATTGAAGGCCATAGCCGCGCCCGCGATCGAAAGGCTGATTACACCGGCCACCTGCCCGACCCGTATCAAGAATGCTCGCATCGACCCACCTTCCTAATCCAACGATTGCATGCATCGATCACGCGATCGATCCCAGCTTGAGAAACCACCAATCTCTGTTCAAATCACGGATAAACGCCGTCTGCAGAAATGCCGAATTGTCCCACCGACCCGGAAACGTACGGGGGCAGGTCAGTTCTTCACGGTGATACTGACGCCCGAACTGAATGTGGTACCACCCGAACCGGAGGCTTCCGACACCAGCACGTAAGAGCCGTCTGGTACCTTCGCGGTGTTCCAACCACACAACCATCCGTAAAGTGTCGGTGTGGCCGTGCAGAGCACCGGGGCGGCATAGCCGTAGGAGCCGCCGAACAGCCGGAACTCGACGCTTGTGGCGTTCGATGCGGAGGCGTCAAGCAAAGTCGATCCCGACAGCGTCGCCCCGTTAGACGGGATGAGCACATTCGTCGTGGGCGGCGTGTTGACGAAGAGGGGAGCCGAAGCACTGTTACTCAGCGGTATACCGTCGAGCGTGCCGCCCACCTGAACATTCAGGGTCTCCGGACCAGCCACGTTGGCTGGGATCGAAAAACTCCCTGAAATTTTCGGCGGTGAGAAAGTACTTCCGTTGTAGGTTGCCGGCGCAACACGGATATTCGATTGCACCGGAGCCACGTTGCCATGTGGGTCCACGAGAGTCACGGTCACCGTCGGCGGCGAACTCGCACCACCTCCGAGCGCCGCCTCAAGTGCTGCCAACGTGGACAACCACCAATAGGTGGTCGCCCCGGGGGCGTCACTGACCGACACTGTCTGATTCGGAACCGCCGTCGAGGCCGACAGGGCCAGCGTTGGATTCGGAGGAAGGAAGGGGAATCCCGAATATTCGAATACTCCACTCCCGGCGGCCACGGGCTTGAAGCTTGTAAGGTCGATCATCGCCACGGCGCAGCCGATCAGTCCCGAGTTGACCTCTTGTTGAGTTGGGGGACAGCTGGCATTTGGGTCGAGGGGCTGGAACGTGGGTACCGTCCAGGTGAGATTCAGGTTTCCGGAAAGGTCGGAGATCGGGAAGGCCTCAGACGCAAGATCAATCTCCGGCAGCGCCGACAGCAGGGCCAGCAGGCCGGGCACTGAAACAACCTGACCGGACAACAGCGGCTTCGCCGCCGGGTCGATCCCGAGAAGCAGGCTCGTCCCCACAAACAGATAGGGGTGCAGTGCGGGCAAGCCGGTGCAGCTGATGGCGATCTTGCTGCCCGCTGACACTCCCGTCACTAATGGGAGAGAACTTCCGTTGAAGGTGCATTGGGGACCAGAACTCGCAGCCTCAGACGCGAGCGCCGTAGCGCCACCCGAAGCACCAGTATTCACGAGGACGGCTGCGCCACATGACAACATGATCACGGACGCGACGAGGCAGGCTCTGACGAGACGGGCGAGCACCAACGCGAATCCCCCTTAGTTTGGTCGTCGCGATCTACGTATCTGCGACCACCTGCCAATATCTATGCGGAGAGATACCCTTCTGGGTAGAGGGGCAAACACCCACAGGGCCAAACAGCCTGCCGGAAAGTGTTGGCAAGCGCTACCTTCGTTTAGGCGGGCATCGCGCAGACGATCCTCTTCATTGGGCCCGCTGGGCTCGCCCCGAAGTGGCTGTAGGGATAGGGGGTTCGGCGACTCAGACTGTCCGATCCACGAAGACGGGGCGTGCACGGCGATGGTATCTTCGAGGACTGCGCCGGCGAAGGGGCTCGCCGTCGTTCCATTCGACGTGCGCTGGCGGCGTAGTCCGGCAACCAACCCCCAGGAAACGGTGGTGGGGTTGAATCTGGCCGTTGGCGGCGTCACACCTTTCATGCGATCCGCTTTTAGGTCAGAGTCCAGATCAACCAAACGATCGGCAACCAGGCAACGACAATCAGAGCAAGCCCCAGCACCAAGCCCAAAGCATCTGTCGCGCTTGGCGGGAGGGGTTCGTAGTCGCAGAACTCGTGGAAGAGAAGCAACTGCTCCGTTTCGGCGAGCACGCGATTCACCTTGCCCACGGATCACTTTTCAAAACATCTGGACATGGTTGCCATACGCGTTTTGCCAGCACCGACCCTCCTCTGCAATGAAGCCGGGGCTGGGCATCGGGCTCACGGCTCAAGGGCCAGCTCGTCGCACCAACCAGGGTCATCTTGGCCAGGTATCACGTTGGCGCTGTCATCGTTGACCGATCAGTAGGCGACAGTGGCCCCGTCATGGAGTTGATGAACGATGCTCTCGGCCGCCCCAAAGGGCCCGTGCTGAGTCACGTCCTGGACGTCGGTGTCCAGTCTGTCGATGACCCATGTCGGGACGGTCTATCCCGACCCCAAAAACGGTGCGTCGAATGAGAACACTCCTCCGTCCGCCCCGAGCAACCAGTAGCCGCCCGAAGCATTGTCAGGCGCCATGCCCACTACCGGAGCGTTGAGGACCAGCGAGCCCGTGCTGCCATAGAAACGCGCATCGCCGTAGTCAAAGATTCCACCGTCCGAGGCGACAAACCAGTACCCCAAGCCATCCTGAGTAGCGGCCATCCCGTTGACTGGCTTGTTGAGGTGGATGCTGCCTGTCGAGCCGTAAAAGGGCGCGTCGAAGGCAAATATCCCGCCATCGCGAGCCACCAGCCAGTACCCACCGGTGGAGTCGTCAGCTGCCATTCCCACCACTGGCTGGTTCAGATGCAGGCTGCCAGTCGAGCCGTGAAAGACGGCGTCGCCGTAAGAAAAGATTCCGCCGTCGGCCCCAACGAGCCAATAGCCGCCTCCATCTGGGGTAGGTGCCATGTCAACGACCGGTGCGTTGAGATGCATGCCACCGGTCGATCCGTAGAACTGGGCGTCGCCTTCGGAGAAGGTCCCACCGTCGGCGGCGACCAGCCAGTAGCCGCGACCATCTGGCGTTGAGACGATGTGGTTGATGGGCGCATTGAGGGCGAGGTTGCTTACGCCGCCATAGTTGCCAGCGTCGCCATGGGGCGACACTGCGCCATTAGAGCTGGCGATCCAATAGCCGCCGCCGTCGACAGTCGATGCGATCCCCACGGCGGTGGGTGCCGGGGTCACAGGGGCTGGGGTGAGCGCAGGAGCCCCCGACAAGGTAATGGTGATGGACCAAGAGCAGTACGGTGCGTTTTGGATGTCCAAACTGAACGCACCGGTGTCCGTGTAGGTATCGGCACCGCTCTGACTCTGCCCGAAGACATTGGGACCGGTGTCAGAAGTGAGGTCGCCAGCGGGCTGTTTGATGCCCACATTGAAGGAGTCAAAGGTACCGTTGGGGCAACTAAAGGACCACGACATGGTCCAGGCTGATGCGACCGAGAACTGCTGCGTATCTCCGTTCGCACCTGTCTGGGTGCTGGTGTAGGTGACTGGCGTTGAGTTCGGCCCAAGTCCCGACGGAGCGACCGTGATGCTCCAATTGCAAAGGGTTTGGACAGTTATGTGGAAGGAACCAGCGTTGTAGTAGTAGTCCGTGCCACTCCCGCTAGTCCCCGATTCATTCGGGCCGTTCTCGTCGGACATTATGGGCGCATCCTCTATGGGGAGAGCGCCACGGGATCGCAGCCGCTCCACCGTTTCGCCTAAGTCGGAAACCTGGAGCTGCGCACGATTCCAGCCACCCGGTTCGGGTATTCGACCATCGGGCATGGGCTGACTGGCTCCCCCGGATCCACCGACTGCGTTGAAGGCCAGCCGAAGGCCCTCACACGAGACAATGGCAAATCCCGGAGCCGGGTGCATTTCGACGTCAAAGCCGAGAAGATCTGTGTAGAAGCTGACTGCGGCGTCTACATCATTAACCATGTACCGAAAGAGAGCAGACGGCATCTCACTCCTCCTTTAGGGATAACTGACATATATCCGGCCTTCCGTCGACCCAGTCATCGGAGTTCGCACCGTCGTCGTCCCAGGTGGTGGGCGGCAATCGCTGGTGGCGCCCATGCCCTTCCTCTCGGTTCCAGACGGTCCTCGCTGGACAGTGAACCGCCCTGGGTTTCCTGGAGGCTCCAAACCTTGGGAAAGTTGGAGTCATGGAAGCCAAGAAGCATCCCGTCCTCGAGGCGGTACCCGCCTGAAATGAAGGAGCGGGCAGTGCGAATGGTCGAACAGACCATCGCCGAGTCCGGAGAGCGCTGGGGCGTGGTGTCACGGATAGCCCGTCAGCTGGGCATCGGCGAGCAGACGCTGCGCAACTGGGTAGAGCGGGCCGAGATCGACACCGGAAAGCGTCCCGGGGCGAGCACTGAGGACAAGACCAGGATCGCTGAGCTGGAGAAGGAGGTCCGCGAGCTGCGTCGGGCCAATGCGATCCTGAAGTCAGCCTCAGCTTTTTTCGCGGCGGAGCTCGACCGCCCCAAGCCGTAGTGGGCTACATCGACGCGCATCGTGAGGAGTTCGGGGTCGAGCCGATCTGCAGGGTCCTGCAGTTCGCCCCCTCCACCTATTACGCCGCAAAATCCCGGCCCCTGAGTCCACGGGCCGTCTCCGACGGCCTCCTGGGGCGAACACATCAGCCGGATCCACGAGGACAACTACTCGGTCTATGGGGTGCGCAAGGTCTGGCGCCAGCTGCGCCGAGAAGGAGAGACGGCGGGGCGGGACCAGGTGGGGCGCGTCATGAACGACCTCGGTCTCCAGGGCGTCCGTCGGGGCAAGGCCAAGCGCACCACCGTCCCCGGCGACCTCTCGTCGCGCCCAGGTGACCTGGTCGACCGCCACTTCTTCGCCGCCGCTCCCAACCGCTTGTGGCTCGCCGACATCACCTATGTATGGACCTGGTCAGGCTTTTGCTACACCAGCTTCATCACCGACGCCTTCGCCCGGCGCATCGTCGGCTGGCGGGTCTCCAAGTCGCTCCGCACCGATCTGGCCCTCGACGCGCTCGAGATGGCCATCTTCTCTCGGCGTGACGACGACCTGTCCCACCTCGTCCATCATTCCGACCGCGGCGTGCAGTATCTCGACATCCGCTACACCGAGCGTCTCGACGACGAACATGCCGTGACTTCGGTCGGCTCCAAGGGCGACAGCTATGACAATGCCCTCGCCGAGACCGTCAACGGGCTGTACAAGACCGAGCTGATCCATCGCCAGGGGCCCTGGAAGACGTTCGAGCAACTTGAGCTCGCCACGGCGGCCTGGGTCAGCTGGTGGAACGAACGGCGGCTCCACGAGGCCTGTGGCTACGTGCCGCCGGCGGAGTTCGAGGAGAGCTACTACCGTCGCTTGGGCGAGGCCAGCTCGGCTGCGTAAAACCTAACCACCGAGCCTCCATCAAACCCAGGGCGGTTCACTGAGCCACCATCCCCCAGACGCGACGGTCACCGCGTCAACCTCAAGAAGCAGTTTCCACACAACAACTTGAGGAGGATCACGGTGAACGTCCCCACCACTATCGACGCGGCCGCATGGCTTAGCAAGTACCTCGAGGGCGCCGACGGCGACACGGACCTGGCCCGGGCGATGCTCGGGGCCTTCGCCGAGGCCCTGATGAGGGCCCAGGCCTCGATGCAGTGCAACGCCGGCTACGGCGAACGCACCGACGAGCGGGAGAACTCGCGCAACGGCTATCGCCTGCGGCCCTGGGACACGAGGGTCGGCACGATCGAGCTGGCGGTGCCCAAGCTCCGCCGGGGCGTCTACTGCCCCGAGTTCTTGCTCCAGCCGAGACGGCGGGCCGAACAGGCCCTCGTGGCGGTGGTCTGCGCGGCCTACGTGGAGGGGGTCTCGACGCGCCGGGTCGACGACCTGGTCAAGGCCATGGGCATCGACGGGATCTCCAAGTCCGAGGTCTCCCGCCTGGCCAAGGAGCTCGACAAGGTGGTGACCGAGTTCAAGGAGCGCCCCCTCGACCAGGGCCCCTATCGCTACTTGTGGATCGACGCCCTCACCCAGCGGGTCCGCGAAGGGGGCCGGGTGGTCAACGTCTCGGCCGTCATCGCCACCGCCGTCGACGCCGAGGGCCGGCGCGAGATCGTCGGCCTCGACATCGCCACGACCGAGGACACCGCGGCGTGGACGGCGTTCCTGCGCGCCCTGGTGGCCCGGGGGCTCAGCGGCGTCGAGCTCGTCATCTCCGACGCCCACGGCGGCATCAAGGCCGCCATCGCCCAGGTCTTCTCCGAGGCCTCCTGGCAGCGGTGCCGCACCCACTTCATGGCCAACCTGGCCTCACGGTGCGCCAAGGGCAACTGGCCCATGATCGCCACCCTGGTGCGCTCGATCTTCGAGCAGCCCGACCGCGACACCACCTGGAGCCAGTTGGCCGACGTCACCGACAAGCTGACCCAGGCGGGCTTCTGTGACGTCGTCACCTACCTGCTCGACGCGGCCGACGACATCTTGGCCTTCAGCGCCTTCCCCACCGAGCACTGGCGACAGATCCGCTCCAACAACCCCCAGGAGCGGCTCAACAAGGAGATCCGACGGCGCACCGACGTGGTCGGGATCTTCCCCAACCGCGGGGCCGTCATCCGCCTCGTCGGCGCGCTGCTCGCCGAGCAGACCGACGAGTGGGCCATCACGCGTCGCTACATGAGCGCCGAGTCCCTCAAGTGGCCGCGCACCCTCGTCGCGTCCCCCGAAGACCCGAGGCCGGCCATCGAGGACACCCGAGAGGAGGTCACCACGCGCAGCGACACCTAGGATCAGCGATCAGAGAAAAGGTTGACGCGAGGGACGTTTGCATCTCACGGCCTCGTACACCATTCGTTGGGACTTGACCTTTTCGCCAGACGTGGTCGGGCAGTTGTCTCATACTCGCTCGACGAACAAGCAATCCTTCGCTCCTGATTGCTGGCTCTTCGCGTTCAACTGGGGAGCGCTTGACGTGGGGAGGTAGTCGGCTCCTCGGACCTCTGGGTGGTCTGCCCTCTCATGTGCTCGCGATAGTTGCTTCGCTCAAAACGGCACCCTGAGGACAGTCGCTCCAACGCGGAATAATGGATCATTCCGGGTTGGGCACGACGACCTGAATCGTGGCCAACGATCCACTCACACGCCCCATAGCAAGGATCGTTCCTATGCGATACCCTCCTTTTCGAGGGCCTGGCACCCACGTCCAAGCATGACGCACTGACCGATGGCTCGAGATCAGATAGTCGGTGTGGAACCGGAGGCGGTACGGTGGTCCACAGTGGTCGGGTCATTGGTGTCGCGTCACCGCGCTGCGAATCTCGGCCTGCTGTTCGAGCGAGCGGAGCGTTCGGATCGATCGCGCCGGTTCCTCGTGCTCGCCTACGCGGCGGCGTTCGTCGTGATCACTGGGTTATCGCTCCTTCGACAAACCGGTCCGCGAGCCACCAGCACGCTCTGGGCTGAGGACGGGGAAATCTTCTACAGCCAGGCCCTGTCGCATTCGATTGTCGGTGCCCTGTTCACGAATTATGCGGGTTACCTCCAGCTCTTTCCGCGGGCTGACCTTCGCGCTGGTGCACTTCCTCCCAGTGGCCGATATCGCGCCTGCCGCAGCCCTGGTCGGTGCGACAAGCCTGGCTGCCCTCTCGCTCTTCGTGTTTCACGCCTCCCGAGGCCTCATTCCATCAGTAATCGGGCGGAGCTTGCTCGTGGGGGCGATGGTCATGTTGCCCCTGGCGACCGGCGAGCTCCTCAACAACGTGGTCAATGTTCCTTGGTGGCTGTTCTTCGCCACCTTCTGGGCCTTGGTGTGGCGGCCTCGGACGCCCGGCGGCATGGTCGTCGCCGGGGTCATCTGCCTCCTGTCGGTCGGGTCAGACCCGTTGGTCGTGTTGTTCCTGCCTCTTGCCCTGGCCCGCCTCTACGTCGTGGGCTGGAGGGAATGCGCCGCGCCGCTCGGATTCGTGCTGGGCTTGGCCTACCAGGTCGTCGGCATCTTTCGTCCCGGGCACCAGAGCGCGTTCTCCGTGGCGACGACGCACGGGATCTTCCGGGTCGTGGGGACGAAGCTCGGGCTCGGATGGATCACCGGGGACCGCGTCACGAACGATTTCGCGGGGTCGGCGAGCCGGGTCTGGTCGGCGCTGGGCCTGCTCTTGCTGCTCGCCATCGTCGTCTTCGCCATTGCGCTCCGGCAGCGCCGCCTCCTGGTCTTCGTGGCCACGTCGTTGGCATTCGCCGTGCTGGTCCTGGCTGTACCGGTGTGGGTGCGAGGTGCGGGGCCGATAATGGCAACCAGCCCGGTGCTGCTCTTCGGAAGCCGCTATTTGGCGACGCCGATTTTGCTCATTTGGGGTGCCGTCATCGCCGAGGCGACGTCTGTCCCTGTCACCAGCCGGCCCGCAGGGCGGTACCTCGGTGTTGCGCTGTGCTGCGCATTGTTGCTCCCGTTCTGGGTGATCGACTTCCGGACGACCAACGACCGTTCCGGTGGGGCATTGTGGAGCACCGAGGTTGCCCAGGCACGCATCACATGCCGCCACCATGGGGCGAGCCCGCAGCATCTCAGCACCAGTCCCCCGGGTTGGTACGCGACGGTCCCGTGCTCGGACCTATGAGAGTCGGATGTCCCCTAACAATGGCGCCGAGCTGCGGTGCCACCCTGCGGCAACAGCACCTTTGGGGGCACTCCTCGGCGCGGTGGCGGATTCCCCTAATGCCTCAAAGCGATCCCATGGCAACTACAAGACCACGACACCAAACGCAGAATCGGATCGGAGAACCTATCGCCTAGCTAATTAGAACGGTGGAACGAAGCACGCATTCGTTCAATAATCCGACGCTTTGTGGCGATCAACCGATGCTCGATTTCGCTGACCTCCAGTGTGATGGCCGCTGCATCTGGGCTATCGGAATTAGTGGCATCAGCGGCGGTGTGTGATTCGATGTTCAACAGCGACTCCAACTGAATGTGTTTCATCGAGTCTCGTTCTAATGCGGGATCCATCCGACGGAGACTGACAAAAAACTGCAAGTCATTTCGTTCCGTAGTGGCAAAATACGCAATCTCAAAATCCATAAGTCCGAGTCGCGCAAGCTTCTCGTATATCTCAAGAAACGAATCGGGCGTGAACACACTGCAATGCACATCAACGTAGCTGTCGGACTGTTCCATGACCCTGCACATATTCAATGCCGCCACATCGGGATCATCCTCACCATCTGACCGAACAACGTTGTTTACGTAGTCTTCGGTTCCGGCCCAGACCGATGCCGTATCGACCCGGCCGACCATCGCCTTAGAAACGAAGTCGTACACCTGCTTGAAGCTCGGCTGCTTCAGCCGACGGAGGTATGCGTCAATAACTTCACTAATGTCTGTCGTTCTGCGTTTGATATCAAAGCAGTAGCGCTTGTCGGGAATAACTAGCGACAGAATCCCTCCAATGCGGAGGACCCTCGCTACATCCATAAGCCAACCGACTGGATCGGGTATGTGCTCGATGAGGTGCGAGGCCATGACATAATCGAATGGTGCATCGTGCATGACTGCGTCGTATATACCCTGACTCTGACCTACCACGTAGTCAACGTCCACGATTTCGTCCAGGCGGTCTTTCATTCCTGGATCAAATGAATACTTGTGCCGCAATTCCTCTGCAGTAGCGTGATCCACGTACAAGACATTTCCTTGCTCCTTCCGGACTATCGGATTGGCAAGCGGACCGATCTCCAGGCCATGCATGTTGCCTAAATCAATGCATGCCAGGTCATGCCGTTCAGGCTGTGTCTCTACTGTTAGGTGAATGTCTGTCGCGGGTGGTGAATCGGCAAGGTCGTCGCTACCAGCTTCGATCACTGCTCACCTCCTGTCGCTTGTCCCACTGATTGTACGGGGAGGACACCTTCTAGCCCTGACATGCGGGCGCTTGAAATCCCGGGAGCTTGTGACGTTGCCCGTGCCAGGTACCCGAGACAACAGGACCCGTCCGTTGACCACATTCACCTCTTGGGGTCTGATTAACGACTTTCAGCAACCCGAATCATTGGAGTCATGTGCCCAGTGTGCCTCAGCCCACGAAGCTTTCGTCGGGATGCCCCCGATCCTCGCTGCCGGTTCAGTGAGGCACATTCCGGCAGGCAATGCGTCAGGTGCTTGCTTTCGCAAGCGGCGCATCCCGCTATTTCCTAAGTACCGCCGAGGTCAGAATCCGGTTCTCCCCACTCCAACGCGTAGAGCCTGATTGCTCGATCTGACTGCGTTGAGGTCGAGTGGTGCTCCGCCGCACCTTGAGGACCGAACCAAATGGGCTCGCGCAATCCTGGAGGCCGTTGCATCCGTACCAAATACCCGAGGTGATCTTCATGGCTACAAGATCGATCAGGTTATCGATGGCCGCACAGAGTCCAAGCTGTCAACTGCACATTCGTGCTCTCTCGCCCGATCAGCTGCGTGATCTTCTCGAAATGGTGGGGCGATGCTCGCCTTCATCGCTGTTTCACCGGTTTCACGGAATCACTGACGGGACGGCGTACGTCCGGCATCTCGTCGCCACCCCGGGTCATGAAACCCTCACCGCATGGTCAGATGCCCGATGCGTGGGGGTGGCCACTTTGGCCAGATCAGGCTGTGACCACGAACTAGGCGTCCTGGTGGAGGACGGCTGGCAACGACGAGGCATCGGAACCGAGCTACTCATCCGTCTGGTCGCGTCTGCACGAGCGAGAGGAATCGATGAGATCGTCGCCGACGTTCTCGGAGAGGACGGCTTTGTGCTTTCGGCTCTCCGACGTGTTGGCCCCGTTATCGTTACGCTTGAATGGGGGGTCTTATACCGCCCGTGTTGCCTTGAGGCCCGTCCTCGGAGAGTCGGGTGTTCCGTAGGTATCGGACTACCTCTCATGCCGATGGCGTACGGGGCTAGGGAGTTTCGGGCTGTGCCGATGCGGCGAACGGAACCAGGTTGTTTCGCCGACACAAGGCGATGTAGTCCTCTCGGTTCATCGGGGCCATATTGCGTTTGATGCGGATGCCGTGCGTTTTGTGAGCCGCCCTACGAGAAGCAAGAAGGGTCAGTCACCACGCCGGAACACCCAAATAGCACCCCAGCAACTCCGAGCACCCAGGCCAGCCCAAGTGCGATGCCAAGGTTGAGTCGGACTGCCACGAAGATGATCGCGACCACGACACCAGCAACCAAGGGCGAGCGCAGAACCACTATTTTCGACCACCACATGAGGACGGCGGCACGAGGACTGATCCGAGGCGCCCAGAACTCGACGTACTCCGCCTTAGTCGGGACTTTGAGGTTTGCCACGCCCCCATTTGTCATCGTTCCAGCTAGTAGCCCATAGTGCCGCAGGGTGGCACCCCCCGACCCGATGGCGAACGGGGACGCCCTCACCGCCGTACATGTTGATTCGACGATCAGTCGCTGGGGGCGAGTTCGCCGTAGAGGTAGGACGCCGTGACTCCGCCATCCATCAGGAAGTCGCTGCCGGTAATGAAGGCACCCTCGGGTCCCATGAGAAGCGCACCGACCGTACCGACTTCGTCCGGGGTGCCGCCGCGCCCAGCGGGGCAGAGTTCGATCATGCGGCGGTATCCCTCACCGCGAGGGCCGGTCAGCTCGTCCCTGGCCAGCGGAGTGAAGATGATGCCTGGGCTGATGGTGTTGATCCTGGCGCCGCGCTTGCCCCAGCGGACAGCTTCGGCCATTAGCCGCAGCGAGTTCCCCCGCTTGGCAAGTTGGTAGGCGTTGAGTGGATCGGTCACCTTCTCGGGCTGGAGGAAGGGGAGCTTCAGCAACTCATCCGCTGGGGTCGTCGCCAGTGCGGCGTTCTGCTCCTCGGTGAGAGCCCCGAGACGGTGTCCGGACTGCGAGGCGATGACCACGCCGGCCCCGCCGCGTGCGATGACGTTCCCGACCTCTTCGAGCACGACTGCAGTGCCGTACAGGTCGACAGCGAGGATGGTCGCCGGGGTGGCCTGGCTGGGTGAGACGCCCGCGGCGTGGATGAGGCCAGTGACGTCGCCGAACCCAGTGGCTGTCTCGACCAACGCGTGAACAGAATCGCGTAACGACACATCGACGGTTGTGGTGGTCGCATCGAACCCGGCGTCGAGCATCACCTCCGCCGCGGCATCGGAGTTTTTGTCGTGCAGGTCGGCCAACACGACGTGTTTCCCTGCGCTCACGCGCCGTGCGATTGCTTGACCTATCGACCCCGCACCGATGACGACGACTACCTCGCTCATGGCAACTCCGGTGGTATGGGTGACTAGAACGTTCCCGCTAAGGTTAATGAGGGGGAAGCTTGATGGTTTCATGATGACTGCCCCCGATGTACCGCAGGTGGCACTCAGTCCCGGCGAACTGGGCTACCCGGTGAGCGGGATTCTGGGCGCGGATAGTGGGATGCTGCTGACGCATCGCGGGCCGGCCGCGGTGAGCTCGGAGATCGGCGGCAACGACCGTCGCGACTGGAAGGTGGTCGGTGCGTTCGCCATTGTGTGACCTGGTCGAAATTGAAGTTCCGATCATCCAGGCGGGGATGAGTATCTTCACATCGCCCGTGCTGGCGGCAGCGGTGTCCGACGCAGGCGCGCTCGGCAGTCTCGGTGCGTGGAACCGTCCAACCGACCAGCTCCAGCGCGAGCTCGATGAGCTCCGTGACTTGACGGAACGTCCCTTCGCGGTGAATCACGTCGTACCGGATCTCAACGCAGATGCATTCGCGGCGACGCTTGAGCGTGCTCCTGCGGTCGTCTCGTTCGCGCTCGATGACGCGGGCGTCGAACTCGTCGGCCGTGTCCACGATGCTGGCGGCCTCGTCATGCAACAGATCACAACCGTTCGCCAGGCGCAGCTCGCCGTCGAACACGGTGTCGACATCATCGTCGCCCAAGGGGGTGAAGCCGGCGGGTACGGCGGCACCGTGAGCACCCTGAGCCTGGTTCCTCAGGTCGTCGACGCGGTAAGTCCGGTCCCGGTCGTCGCTGCGGGTGGCATCGCCGACGGGAGAGGCATCGCCGCCGCCGTGATCCTCGGTGCAGCCGGGGTCAACCTCGGCAGTCGTTTTCTCGCCTCAGCCGAGTCACCGGTCGGAGAACGGTGGAAGAAGGCCTTGGTCACCTACCCGTCCGAAGACTGGATCCAAGCTGGGTTCATCAACGCGATGAACCCCAACCCCGGGACAATCGGATACCGAACACGCTTGCGACTCTTGCGCACCGAGTTCGTCGAGCGCTGGGAGGCGCGAGCAAACGAGGTCGAGATCGACCCGGCACCAGTGCTCGCCGAGCTCAACGAGGCGGTCGCGGCCGGCGACAAAGAAGCACTTCTCGTTGTCGGCGGTCAGAGCGCAGGCCTCATCCGACACGTCGAACCTGCAGGCGCCATCGTCCGCGCGCTCGTCGCCGAGGCGCGAGAAGCGCTCGCCGAGGGCGCGCAGTTTGAGCTCTAGATGCTATGCAGCTCGGGGTTGTCGCTCTGAGTTCCTCAAAAATCTGGGCGGCACTCCCAGGCTTGACCTCCTTGTGACATCGACTTCCAGCCGCTACGGCCGTTCAGACTGGCGGCGGACGATGGTGTGGTCAACCAGCTAGTTGAATGCTGCCGTATGTAAATGATGTAAACGGCCCCTGTGAACCGAAGGTGGTTGGAGAGAGAGTGACAACCACAACTTGCTTGGCACTTCCGCTGGCGTTGGCGAACTCTCCAGTACCGCCCGTGACCGTGACCGTGTTCATCACCAGATACCGGGTGTACGAAGACGTTGTGGCCAGTACGCACACGGTTCCGTTCAAGGAGGTGGTCAACTGGCTACCGTTTGAACCTGTCGTGGTGACCGAGCCCGTTACTGAACTGCTGCCTGAGCCGCATGGTGGCGGAGGACTGGCCGCCATCTGGGAGCCACTCGTGGTACCTCGAAAGACCGGCGTGCCAAACACCGTGCCAATGGAAGTGGTCACGTCATTCGTGGTTGAGGTGATCGTACCGCTACCTATCTCGACGTAGGTTACTTTCCCTGCAATAGGAGTCGCTGACGCGGTGCCTTCGAAGAAGGTGAGGCCAAAGACGGCTGCGAGGGTAAGGATGCAGGCTCTTCTCACGGCGACGCACTTTCTGGCGAAGGCCCAAACAAGTAGATCCCGCTTCGACCCGTTCGCCCGTTTTCGTTTGTCCTTCTGGCGACTCCGATCGGCCGTACTGACCAAACCGGCAGCCGCGCGTACGACGCTAACACCGCCGTAAGAGAATTTCTCATGGACGTGCAACGGTGACCGCCGTTTGATCGGCCCATAGCTGCTCTAGTCCTGGATCACCTCGGGAAATTAGCGCTACAGCCGATATTCCACGGTGCCACGGGATCGCCTGGACCCCATAGGCGCCGCAGGGTCGCACCCCGGCCCGGCGACTGATATGGGGCAGTCCTACCGAGAGCGCTCGATGAGCGGGGAGTTGTAGTCGGGATCTGTCAGCTCACGCGTTAGCACTCCAAGATCATGGAGGTCAGACAGATCCCTAATAGCTAATTCGTGAATGTTCCTGCGCTGCCGCCAGCTGGGCGAGAACAGCCGTTGCCGTCTCGCGGTGGTCGAACTCGGCCAAAATCACTTCACCGTCGACCGGGATAAACCCGTGGATCGCCCACATTTCTGCACGCTCAAGCAGACGATCGCCCGCTCGGTTGCCGTTGGTCAAATCACGCAGACTCGCTCAAGAAGTCAGTGACGATCCGCGCCACCTCATTTGGTCCGCTGCGGTCTGGTCCGAAGTGGTCGAGTTTGGGGAAGACATAGCTGGTCGAGACGGGAAGGACCGCCCTCAATGCGTCCAATGCAGGCGGCACATAGTCGAGTCGGCTGCGACCTCCAGACATCAACAGGACGGGAGCGTTGATCTGTCCGTAGTCGCTGATCATGTCGTTGAAGCGCGCTACTTCTTGATGTTCCCGCAGGTTGGTTTCCAACAGTTCGTACATCGTATGCCTGCGCTTGGGCGGCAGCGCGAGCAGCAGCATCGGCTTCATCATCCAGACCGGCATCCGGCGAGCGGGCGCGGGACCGGTCGCCGCTGAGAAGACGGCGAGCGCGTCAAGGTGGTGATGTTCGGCCAGACTGGTCCGATATCGGGGAACCTAGGTCATGGGTATCAGGCCGCGCACAGACACCCCTGGCTCGTAAACGGCGATCCGATCGAACGTGGAGTTGTTGCGGGCTGCCTGGAGCGTTATGAGCCCGCCGTAGCTGTGGCCTACAAGGAATCGTGCACCAGTCTCGGCTTGAAGCGCTTCGACATCTTCTCGTTCTCTATCCATGCCGTAGTGGTCGCTTTGCGCTCCGCTCATCCCTCGACCGCGCCGTTGGATGGTGTGCACCGTGAAGCGATCAGCCAGGGCATTGGCGAGGTCGACGTAGTCGTCGGCCGTCGACAGCACTCCTGGTATCAAGATCAAGGCCGGGCCGTTGCCGACTGTTCGCACCTCGATCTTCGTTCCGTCCGCTGAGACAATCAGTCTCGTAGTCGTGGGTTCGGGACGAGGTTTCCTTGTGCTTCACTGCTGTGGTCCTTTCTGGTCGGTCCGGCATCAGGACGGGAGGGCGGAAAGTCAAACGTGCTCAGGCCCAGCGGAATGATCGGGCCGCGCCTCCGGTCCAGTCGTCGTCGGGTGCTCGGACGTAGACCTGGAGCGCACCCAGTTGGCGAACGCTTCGACGGCGTCGACCACGGCGAAGAACCTGATGGATGGGAAGCGGTCGAAATTGTGCTGTCCGCCCGGCAGCTCTGCGTATAGCACCGGGCTGGTGGAGGTAGAACGCAACTGCTCGGCAAACTCTTCGGCGTGGGCCGCAGCAATCATGGGGTCACGTGCCCCCGGAATGACGAAGAATGGCGGCGCGTCGGCGCGGGCGTAGCTGGCGGGATCGGAGGGACCAAGCTCAGACGAGTCAGCGGAACCGTAGAAGCCGTAGAAGCCAACGGCTGCGCTCACCGACGTGTCCGCCTGTTCGAAGCCAGGTTGGAACGTCGAATCATTAGCGGTCAGGGCGCACATAGCGGCGAGGTATGCGCCTGCGGAGCCACCGCACATCACGATTGTGGTGGGATCGGCACCGTAGTCTGCGGCATGTGAGCGCAGCCATGCGATGACGCGTTTCGCGTCGATCACATTGTTGGGGAACGCTCCCGCCTGGCGCAATCGATAGTTGGCGCTGATGCACAGCCAGCCCCTGCTAGCCAGCCTGTCGAAGAGTACCCGTGCCTCTCTACTCTTCTTGCCGATCACGAACCCGCCGGGATGGAAGTAGATGAGTACTGGGGACCCGGAAGCCCTTGACCGGTGGCGATAGATGTCCAGGCGGTTGGCAGAGCCCGCGGGGCCATACGCGATGTCGCGGTCGCGCCGCACGCTCCTGGCCGAGATGCGCACGGGTGAAATTAGTGCGCGTAGCAGGACCTGGAGCGTGGTACGCCTGGGCCTCCCCGGGGCTTCGGCGGCAACTCGCCGGATGTCGCCGACATATTTCGTAAGTGCATGGTCGAGGACAGCGCGTGCCTGTGCGGCTCGGCCGATCACCAAAGCGGAGCCGGCCAGGGTGCACATCGCGACTGCTAATGCCACCCACCCCAGCGGTGAACCGATGTCGCCTTGGGTGGCGGCCACCGCTGTGTTGGCCACCAACCAGTACACGACCAAGAAAGGCAGCTCGTTGACGACACTCTCGAAAATGAACGAAGCGCTGGCCCGAGGCCCTCGAGTGGGTCGCGGCCATAGGGAAAGGGCCGTTGCCGCCGCCGCGACCAAGACGCTTATGAGATAGCCGATGGGCACAAGAAGATGTCAATACCCACGACGCCTCAAGATCACGCCAGATCGTGTACGAGTTCATTATTCGGGACAATGGGGGTATCCCACTCGTGCCGCACGGTGGCACCCCTTCCCGGCGTTCAGGGGCTCACCTCACTTAGCTACGCTGAGGACCAGTGTTCGAAGCCACAATGCGACACAAGTTGGGGGCCTCGACGATCGGCTGGCTCGTCATCTTGATTGCCTGTGCTGCCTTGTTGGGCACAGGCTTTGGAGCTCCGGCGCCGGCTGCCGCCGGAACCGACCGTCCTGGCGTGCTGGGTTCTCAGGGCGGCATCGCCAGCTGGACTGAGGTGGGGAGCTACGACGAGAGCACTCTTTTCGCGGGCGAAGGTGTGGCGACGGTCTTCGAACCTCGTCGAAGCACCTACGAGCTGTATCGCGGTATCTTGTCGGTCCCGAGCAACCTGGCGGCTCAGGGCTGGAGCCACATCGGGGACCCTGACTCACTCCGCGGTTACATTTTCGACGCCTACCAAGGTCCTAGCTCCGGAAGCTCGAAGATGTTTCTCGTCACGACCCCTTCTGGCGACAGCTTCGAGTACATCCACACACTCGTTCGGGGTGAGCTGTACAACAACTCCTTCGTCGCCATCTCGCCAGACACCCAATGGATGATCGGCGGTGAGTGGGGGACGATGAGCCATTTGCAGATCTACCCCACTCCTGTCTTGAACCACCAGACCTCCCCTGACGGCGGTTCGCTCCAGTTGGCCGGGTACATCGGACTCGATCACCATGTGAACGACATCCAGGGTTGTGACTTCGTGACTCCGGTCAGACTGATCTGCGCCTCTGACGACGACTCACGAACCCTCTTTTCTAACGAGAAGCCGCTGCTTGAGATAGACCTGCCAAGCTCGCTTCACGGCATTAGCGTGACAGGGCATGTGGTGGATCTGGGATCGATCCCGCAAGAGAGCACCTGTTCGGGCACCTTCGAAGCAGAGGGGGTGGACTTTGACCCATCCACCGGCATCCTGCGGGTGGAGATCATCCAGCCGGGCGCTTGTATTCTCACCACGATGATCTACGAGTACAAACCGGCTGGCGGACGCGGCTAAGGGTTCGTTGCGTCGCACAATCCCGGCGAGCTCCTATCACTTGTCAACCCCTCCTTCGGGGTTCGGGAGTGAAAACAGCGGACAGAACATTGATCAGTCACTCGATGTGAGGACAAGCTCGTATTGGGTCACGCGTTTTCGAGATCGGGGCCCGAGCTGAGGGTCGGCGTATCGCTGGAGAGTCAGCTCCGAAGAGCGACAGTACGGGGGAAAGCCAGACCCACAGCCCGAGGACTTCGCCGCGGGGCAGGCAGCGATAGACCTCGCGGGCGACGTAGCGCTTCAAGATGCGGATGACCTCATTCTTGGTCATCCCCGCTTTGACCCGGCGCTCGAAGTAGAGCTGGGTCTCGGGGTCGTGCGCGATGCGGACCATGACGATGTGCCAGAGCGCGCTATTGGCCTGGCGATCGCCACCGTCGTGGGCCTTGACCTTGCCGTTGGTCTTGCCCGGCCCGGCCGGGACGGGTGCGACGCCACACAGGTGGGCCCATGCGCCCTCCGAATGCAACCGTTCAGCGTTGTCGCCGGCTGCCATCACCAGTGCGGATGCGGTGTCGGGTCCGACGCCGAAGAGGCCGAGCAGATCGGGCACGGTGGCAATGAGGAGGGCTTCGATCCGTTCGTCGAGCTCGGCGAGTTCGCGATCGAGGGCCTCGATGCGATGCGCGAGCGAGGAGAGGGAGGCCTTGGTAGCCGCGGTCACCGGATCGGGGGAACGGGTCGGTCGGAGCCTCGCTCCTTCGGCGACCAGCGCCGGCACCGAAAGACCCTTCAGTCGGCAACGAAGCTGCTCAGGTGCGCTGTAGCCGAGGTGGTGCATCTGGATGAGTGCCTTGACCCGGGCCTGGCGGGCCGAGCGCTTGGCGACGACGAGGACCCGGATGGCCTCGACGGCACCGTCCCTCGACTCCCCCCCCCCCTCCCCTTCACCATCAATCACTTCCGCTGCCCCGCTCCTCTCGTTCTCATCACTTCATACCTCACACCACCCCACCACCAACCTCCCTCTCTTGGTGACGTCCCCGAAGGTCTCGAGCCAAGCGAGCAATTCCTTGTAGCCGGCGGCGTTGGTCTCAAAGCGCTCCGTGCCGAGCAGCCCGCCGAGGGGGTCGAGGGCGGCAGCCACATGGACGTCGAGGTGCGTGTCAACACCACCAGTCACCCCACGCGCAGCTCCTACGATGGTCATGGTCATCCCTTCTGTTAACTGAGTTAGGGATGGCACGGCCGTTCCGGATCGGAGCGAAGGGGGTCCAGGCTTGTTGCTGCAAGCCGGGCCAATCACCCCAACTCGGAGACGGGACGTGCCGCTTTCAATGTGCGGCTGGAAGGTCTCGGCCGACGACACCCACGGGTGTCACGGGACTCCAAGTCAGGCCGAACCTGCCAGCACTCCCGAAGCTATTTGGGACCAGCAGTCAAGCGGTGGGCCCTTAGAGAAGTATCAATGTACGGAGGCAGTGGCGCATGGTGACAGCATGGGGTCGAGGCTGCCATAGCCCCAGATCACCGGAGCAGTCTTGAGTCATGTCGATCACCATTCGTGATGCTGTGTTGGAAGAGCGCCCGAGATCGAAGGGGTCTTTCGCAGAGCGTCTCTATCAAATGAAAACGATCGGGTCCTGCTGTTATGCCATCCGGAATGGCTCACCCTTTCGGATCGTGGAATCCGAGAGGGTCGAATGCCGGTCGCCGTTGATGAACACAACGCCGTTGTCGGCTTCGCGACCTATTTGATCGTTGACGGGGTCGCTGAGCTTGAGGATCTCTTCGTCGACCCTCGACAGATGCGCCGGCGAATCGGAGAGGCCCTGGTGCTGGACATCTCAATGCGGGTTCGTCACCTCGGTCTTGAGACGCTGGAAGTGACGGCCAACCCTCATGCGATGGCCTTCTACAGGCACATGGGATTTGAAGGCAGCCATATCGTCGAGACGGAGGGCTACCCAGCTTCCCGGATGCAAAGACGAACCGACTGAGGTTCCGTGCTCGGACGGCTCCCCGGACCGGCAATGAAGTGGGGCACCTTGGTGCCGTGCCGAAAGGTGCCGCGGGCACCACACATGCGGGTAACCGGGTTAATGACCTCAACGACGCACACCGACGACGTGGAAGAGTCGACTCATCTGGCGATATGGATCTCGGCGGCTCGCCTCCAGCTCTACGGCAAGAACAGCGGATTCAGAGCCGGTATCTGGGCGTTCTGGAGTCCATCCGTCAGTGAACAGCCGGACGCCATACCAGGCGACCCGTTCGATGCCAAGGTCGGCGAACACCTGGGTGAGTTGCCCCAACGAGTCGGCTCGGGTGTCGATGCTAAGCCCGTTTACCTGACGGTCAGCGTCAAACGATCTGAGGGCTGTCGCCCAGTCCCCTTCGAGCGCTGGCCTGACGGCGAGGTTGTCGGCATTCTTGGCCACAACAGAGACGACCCCTCCGGGTTGGGCGAGGTCGGCCAGAGCCGCCACGAAGGGTCGCGGCTCGTCCACGTACATGATCACTCCGTGGCAGAGGACCCCAGCAAAACAGGCTCGGCCGAGGCGGTTCGGCGCTTCCTCCGCAGTCGCCTGGACGAGTCGGATCCGTCTCCTTACCTCGGGCGATTCTTGGGCAATGAACGCGTCGGCTCGCTTCAGCATGGCCTCCGACGGATCGACAATCGTGACCTCGTAGCCGGTGCGGGCGAGGGGCAACGACTGATGACCGGCACCGCCTCCGACATCGATCAACTTCGCTGGTGGAGGAGGCAGGTGGTCGCGGAGATGGCAGTCGATTACGTGAGTACGGACCCGGCCACGGAGCGAGCCGTAGTGACCGTCGACGAACCGATCAGCATGTGGCGCCCAGGCATCCTCGGTCACTCTCAAATCATGCCCCTTGACGGAAGGAAGCCGCCGTACGGACTCCGAACTGCCGAGGTGACACCGACCCGATGGCGTACTGGGTCACCTCGGAATCCCTGCATTGATCTCACGCCCTTGTCTCCACGGAGATCCCAGATATAAGGGCATGTGACTCGGCGGCAAGGCGCCCTCGGATGTTACCGTCTAAGGACGCTGCAACATTGTCCTCACCAAGAGGAGAAGACCGCATATGACCACGAATCTCAACGAAATCGCACCGAACATCTATCGGCTATCTACCTTCGTGTCAGACATTGGACCTACTGGATTAACGTTCAATCAATTCCTGCTGGACGATGAGGAGCCACTCTTGTTCCATACAGGCCACCGCTCGATGTTCCCCTCGATCTCCGAGGCAATCGAGCGTGTTCTACCAATGGATCGCCTCCGATGGATTGCTTTCGGGCATATCGAATCCGACGAATGTGGTGCTATGAATGATCTCTTGGCTGCGGCGCCACACGCTCAGGTCGCACATGGAGCGCTCGGCTGCCTGGTCTCGGTAAACGAGATGGCCGATCGAGCTCCCCGCCCTCTCACCGACGGCGAGACCATCGAGTTGGGAACGAAGCGGGTGCGTCATCTAGACACACCTCATGTTCCCCATGCCTGGGAGGCCCGAGTCCTGTACGAAGAGACGACGAACACGCTGCTGTGCGGAGATCTCTTCACTCACTTGGGCGACGGCCCCGTCATCACCACTGACGACATCGTCCAACGGGCCATGGATGCCGAAGCGATGTTCCGCGCCTCGTCGCTCGCTCCAGACACCGCAACCGTCATGCGGAAGCTCGGCGATCTCGCGCCGAGCACGCTGGCCTTGATGCATGGCTCTTCGTTCAGTGGTGAGGGCCGAGAGGCCCTCTACAACCTGGCCTCCGCCTACGAGTCACAGTATCTAACGCCCTCCTGACGCGAGTCAGGGCTCAGCCCCAATGATGAACCGGTCGGGGTATCACCACCCCGGCGACGCTGAACTGGGGCATTTAGCGGGTGGGAACCTAGGATTGCAGCGTGGCTATAACCCATCAACGTGCGATTGAACTTCGCAATCAACTGCTGGACACTGACGAAGAACGTGGCTTTGACTTCGAGACATCTCTGGAGCTGGTGGATCAACTTATTGAGAGCTTGGAGGAACTACAGGGCCAAGTAAAGCCTGACTAGGTGAATTCAGGCATCCCAAGGTCCCGGCGATCGGGGACACCCATCGAGAAATCTTCCCGGCCATTCGGGCAGCCCAGTGGATTTGCAACTTGCGCGCATTCTGACCGCCTCCCTCAGGGCTTAGAGCGTGAGGGCATAGGCTGATCGCGTGGTCGATGACACCGGAACGGAAGATGCGCAACGAGAGAAATGGGTGATCGAGATCGCCGAGGGCATGAGCGCAGTAGCTCTGGTCGGGGCGCTAATCGTGACTCTCAAAGAGAAGGGCATATTGAGCGATGACGACATTCGGCACATCGAAACGAACGCTGATCAGATCTTCGCTAATGATCTGAGGTCTGTTGGTGGCCAGGACTCCTGAGGGCGCAGGGTCCAAAGCGCCAGACTGCCCACCCTCCCGGCAGCGAGGATTGAGGTGGCCGCTGAGTGATCCACCACTTGGGTGAATGGGTTGGTCAGCGTGTGGGTGGGTGCCCAGGCCAGGTCTGACTCCAGCAAACCGGCTGACGTCCTTTGGGACTGTCTTTAGTTCGATCCGTCGGCCTGGCCCGGTCACCCACTCGACACCTGCCGGTCGGACGGAGTGACCTCATAGGAGCCTGCCTACACAGGCCCGTCGCTGTCCTGTCCGTCGTCCCGCTGGTGCGGTGTCACCCCAAACCAACCAACCAACGAAGGGATGACAGTGACCACTCTGGCACGGAGCATCACCGGCGGCGTCGATACGCACCTCGACGTCCATGTAGCTGCCGCTTTAGATGATCGAGGAGCTCTCCTTGGCGTCGAGAGCTTCGCCACGACCGAGAGCGGCTACAAGAAGTTGCTGGGGTCGCTCGCCGACTTCGGCCCCGTCGAGCTGGTCGGTGTCGAAGGGACGGGTTCCTATGGAGCCGGGCTCACCCGCCATCTCCAGGCCGAACGAGTTCGTGTCGTCGAAGTGGACCGCCCCAACCGCCAGCGTCGCCGGCGCAAGGGCAAGTCCGACCCCCAAGACGCCATCTCGGCCGCCCGTGCCGCACTCTCGGGCGACGCCTGTGGCGAGGCCAAGACGAGGGACGGAAACGTCGAATCCATGCGGGTTTTGCGGGTCGCTCGATCCTCGGCGCGCAAGGGACGGACCCAGGCGCTCAACCAGATGCGCAACCTGGTCTCGACCGCCCCCGAGCCCATCAGGGCCGAGCTCCGGGGCCTCAGCGTCTTCCACCTCCTCGAGCGAGCATCGCTCTGTCGGCCCGGGGCCAAACGCGACATCGTCTCGCTGACCAAGTTCAGCCTGCGGATGCTGGCCCGACGGGCCCTCACCCTCGAAGAGGAGATCACCGAGATCGACGCCATCCTCAAACCCTTGGTCAAAGAGACGTCGCCCGAACTTGTCGCCACTCTCGGCATCGGGACCGACGCCGCGTCCGCCCTCCTCGTCACAGCCGGCGACAATCCCGGACGACTGCGCAACGAGGCAGCCTTCGCCCACCTTTGCGGCGTATCGCCCCTCGATGCCAGCAGCGGTAAGAACGAACGGCACCGCCTGAACCGCAGTGGTGATCGCCAGGCCAATTCCGCCCTCTGGCACATCGTGCTCACCCGCATCGTCTATGACCCTCGAACCACCGAGTACATCGATCGACGCAAGAAGGAGGGACTGACCAAGAAGGAGGCGGTGCGATGCCTCAAGCGCTACGTCGCCCGCGAGGTATACAGCCTTCTACCTCACGCGAAACTGGGGCTTGACAGCCCATAGGAGCATCGAACTGGGGCAGGTGTGTGCGAACGGGAAAGGTTGGCCCAGTGAGCGTCTCATGATTGTAAACGAATGTTGACAAACGCGTGCGATTCGTTCAGTGTCTTGACGATGAAACCCTCGGAGTCGTTGTGGGAAGCATGGGAGCTGATTAGGACAAGTGCAGACCCTGACCCGCTGGAAGTCCTTCGAGTAGCGGCCGCATTTAGCCGCTACTTCGACGCAACCCAGAAGGAAGCCATCTCGTTTGCGCGCTTGGCTGGGTCGTCGTGGGAGCAGATCGCCGAGTCCCTCGGCCAGAGCCGCCAGGCACTGTGGCAGCGTGCGAGTAGAGACGCGTCACTGCAGGCGCTGTTGACCGCATCCGGAAAGCGACGGTGGGAGGCGGTCAAGCGTGACCCCATCTCCTGGTACGGAGAAACAAAAGCCTTCCCTGTCTAATCTGACAGCGGACTATTACTTTACATTCATCTCTCCGTGATGGCTCAACTGGGATGTCGGGTGCGTTCTAAACTCGACAACTCAGTGGAGGTGCCTCACATCGTCGCACACTGCAACCCGAGGTGTTCGATGCTGTCTGGGCGGCGGTCGAACGCTGCTCCCTCCTCCTCCGATGACCCACCCTCTGGGTTGTCACCGACGCCGGGCACCGGACCGCGTCTGTTCCAGGCCATGCTGATTCGCCTGGTCACCGGCTGCTCGTGGGTCGACGTCGAAGCCCTGGTCGGCCGGGCGGTCTCTGACACCACCTGCGGACCCGCCGAGACGAGTGGAGCGGGCCGGTGTCTTCGACGTGCTGGTCGAACAGACGCTGATCGCCTACGACAAGATCATCGGCCTCGACCTCTCAGAGGCGGCCGTCGACGGCTCCCAACACAAGGCGCCCCGAGGCGGCGAGGGCACCGGGCCCAACCCTGTTGACCGGGGAAAGCGAGGCTGGAAGTGGTCGCTGCTCACCGACCGGGCAGGCATTCCCTTCGGCTGGACAACCGACGGCGCCCAGCGCCACGACGTCGCTCTCTTCGGCTCCACTCTCGAGTCCGGCGAGCGCCGTGGCGTGGTGTCCGACATCGATAGCCCGCTCCTCGAGCTCGGCTATGTCAGCGCCGGCGAGCGACGCCTGTGCGCAGTTCACGGGTTCGACGACATCGTCTCCTACCGTCAACGCCGAGCGAGAACAGCGTGGTGCCGCTCCGCGCAAAAAGATCGTTCCCCTCGGCATGCGCTGTCCGGTGGAGCGGACCAATGCCTCGCTGGCGAACTTCGGCCAGCTGCGCCGAAACACCGACCGAACGGTCGCCCATCTACTCGCTCAGCTGGCCCTCGCCATCGTGGTGCTGATCACCGCCAAGCTCATCTACTCGCACCCTGGTCGGTCTGGCATTGTGCCCTGACCCGGCTTTCTGGGACGCCGACGCCTGCGCTGCCTTGCACCGCAAGGCAGCGCCCACTATCATGCGAGGCATGGGAGTGACCAGTGGCCGGCGTACGCAGCTACTGCGGGGGGTCCTCGACCTGTGTCTCCTGGCCGTCATGGGCGACGATCCCGCCTATGGCTACGAGATGACCAAGCGTCTCGGCGAGCGCGGCCTTTCGATCGTCGGTGAGGGATCCATCTATCCCCTGCTCGGCCGCCTTGAGCGCGACGGACTCGTAGACACCCATCGGGCCGCGAGTAACGGCGGACCTCCCCGAAAGTACTATCGGCTGTCCCGCCAGGGCCGGCACGCTCTCGAGACGGGCACAAGAGAATGGCAGGCGACACGCGACGCGGTCGATGCCGTTCTCGGCCTCGCAGCAGCGGAGGTGCACGCATGAGCAGTTTCGTCGATGAGTGCCGGAAGGAGTGGAGCCGCCTCGGAGTGCCTGAAGTCGAGGCCAACGAGATGGCCGCTGACCTGGAAGCGGATCTCGCAGAGGCGAAGGCTGAGGGCGTCTCACCCGAAGAGGTGTTGGGCAACGGCTACTTCGACCCCAGGTCCTTCGCCGCCTCCTGGGCGGCATCCCGTGGTTTCGTCCGCCGGACCCGGCCGGCGCGAGGCACCATCCAAGTGCGAACCCTCGCCCTCGCGCTGGCTACGGTGGTCGCCGCCGCGTTCGTCGTGTTGGGACTGGCCTTATTGTTCGGAACTCCTGTGGTCAACCGAGGTGTTGTGAGCGCCAGCGCCGCTGCTCCCTTCGCGCACCTCCACCGTCCGCCGCTCCCGTCCATTTTCGTCACCCCATCGGGTGGACACCCTGCCGTCTTGGGGCCGGTGTCGCCGCCGAGCCTCGTGGCGGCGGGTTTGGTCCTCCTGCTCGTCGGGCTCGCCGGGCTGGGCGCGGTCCTCTGGTTCTGGCGTCCGTGGTCGCGCCGACGGGGCAGACCTTCCGGTTTCGACCAGAACATCGGGATGCCCAACTTCCTCTAACCATGTAATCCAACGACGGCATAAGCCGAGGGCACAGATACGCCTTGATCCGGCGATCTGGGGCACTCTATTTTGGCGATCTGCGGTGTCAGTTTAGGTTGACAAATCGGGAGTGTCAGTCGATACTGACAAGCATGGACCTCGAAGACCTCAACGTGAGTCTCTCGTCGGATGACCCGGCAATTGGGCTGCGCGCCTCGTTGGCGCTCCATCGCCTGGCTGAGAGGGTCGAAGCGAACCAGGTCGCGTCGGCTCGGGAAAAGGGCTGGTCGTGGCAGCAGATCGGAGACGCTTTGGGCGTCACCCGCCAATCCGTACACACCAAATACAACAAGGAGTGATCATGACCACCGAATCCGTTGCGCCAGGGACGCTTCACGGCTGGGCCATCTATTTGCGGGCCAGTGAGGAGGCTCGTCGCCGAGGTGATCGCCGAACTGGCACCGATCACCTCTTGCTCGCCTTGTTTGAGGATCCCTGGATCGAAGTCGTGTTGGGCGTGAGCCTGCAACAAGCTCGCCAGGCCCTTGAGTCGCTCGATCACGAAGCCCTGGGCGCCCTGGGCCTGAGGTCAGGCACCGACGCTCCCGAACTGCCGATGCGCGCCGTGCCGAAGAAGCCGAGGCTCAGAGACGTCGCGGAAAAAGATCGCCTCCGCATGACGCCCGCGGCACGCAAAGTGCTTCAGGAAGCGTCTAAGCCCAACCGTCGGAAACTCTATGTCACGGCCCAGCAGGTACTGGCCCAGATCCTCGCTCTCCAACCACCAGATCCTGCGGCGGTGCTGCTGGGCGCTCTCGGCGTGAACACGTCAGAGGTTCGGCGCCGATTGGATGCGGTCACGCCCGACAGCTGAGTCCCGAGCGACATTCACGACTTCGAGCGAAGGTGCCCCAATCGTGCAGCCGCAGGGTGGCACCCCTTCCCGGCAGCGAGCTGCCGGGATCTGGGGCAGGGGGACCACACTCGACGAGAGAGCCGGTCGGCAACGGTGCAACAATGGGACCTAGTGAGCGACCAAGTGCACGTACGGCGAGTTCGCTATCGAGAAGCTCCGCCGTGGGTGCGAGCTTGGAGAAGGCTGCATTTCGTCATCCCCTTCTTGCCCGATCCCAGGCACTGGTTGAAGCGGAATGGGTATGTAGACGACTGGCCTTGGTGACTGCTTCCTCAGGTTAGGTCGCCAGGCGGTACATCCTCGAAGTGATGCCGCAAGGTGGCACCCTGTCCCGGCGTTCGGGGCTACCCTCCACCCCGCTCGGACTCGGCACTTTCAGCGCGGTCAAGAGGCGACATACGCTCGTGGCATGACCGACGTCCAAGATAGTTACCGGGTGGTGTCGAGCGGCTTCGGCGCCGCGGTGAGGGCGGTGGCCCCTGACCAGTGGGGTGCTCAATCTCCCTGCGAGCAGTGGACAGCACGTGATCTGCTGGCGCACGTGGTCGAGAATCACCGGGGCGTGATCGCCAGTGTCAGGGGTGGGGAGTCGGAACCCCTGGGGGCTGACGAGGATCCGAAGCAGGCCTGGGAGAACGCCGCTCGTGCGATCGACGAGATCACCGGAGATCCGGAGGAGGCGGCCAAGGAGATGGACGGGCCGACGGGCAAGATGCCTGCGGGTCAGATCATCGGCCAATTCGTGACCATGGACGTGTTGGTCCACACCTGGGACCTGGCACGAACGATCGGTGCGGACGAGCGCCTCGACAAGGACTCCGTCCGCCGGGCCTATGAGGCTCTCAAGCCGATGGACTCCATGATCCGCCTGCCCAACGTCTTTGGGCCCAAGTTGGAACCACCCGTGGGTGCGGACCTGCAGACCGAGTTCCTTTACTTTTTGGGTCGGCGGGCGTAGGTAGGGCAAAGGGCCCGCTGCGCCTCGAACCGGCAATGTACTGGGGCACCCTCCGATTTGGGATGTCCTCTCGATCTTCAGGCGCTCGTTGCTAATTCACTCCGACAACGCATGGGCTGCCCGACCGTGCTGCTCGGCGGTGTGCACCTCGAGTTCGTCCTCGTCAGCGAGGTGCGGCGTGATGTCGAATACCACTTTCTTGACAGTGCCAGTAAAGGCGAAGGGCTTTTTGTCCTCGTAGACGCGGTCCACAACTCCACCGTTGTCGCGCCCAATGTCCATGCCCGCGTACCCTGAGAAGCGAATCGGGACGCTGTAGTCCATACGCCCCTTCCCGACTTGTAGGTCGTTGACGATTAGGGTCACGTCTCCACCGGTTGCGGGTTTGGCCCCGTCGGCTGCGAACTCCATCCTCACGTTGACTTCGCCGGGGGGTAGATCCTCTTCGGCGACTTGTGTGTAGACGAATACGCCCATCATCGAGTAGGTGTGGGTGAGCTTGCCGTCTTGGACGTAGAAGGTGAAACCGCCGAGGTGGTCAGCTTCGGCGACGATCACGCCTTCGGCACCCTCCTCAGGCACTACCAGGTCCGCGCTGATCGTGTACGAACGGTTGTAGATCCTGGGGATCATGCCGGGCATCACGTTCTGGACGTCGCCGCGGAACTCGAAGGTCGTCTGCTGGGGGATGGGAGGCACCAGGCCGAAGAAGGCCGAGAGCGATCCGAGGAGCGGCAACACCTTGTATCGCTCGGCCTCCTCCCAGAAGATGTCCTTGAGCTCCTGCACCTTCTCAGGATGGTCGCCGGCAAGGTCCTTCGCCTGGGAGAAGTCGTCGGGCAGGTAGTAGAGCTCCACCGGTCCAGCATCCGGATCCCAGACCCCCGGTGCGTACGGGCTGAGAGCTTCGGGGGTGAGCTCCCACGGGATGCGCTCCGTCTTCATTGCGAGCCACCAGCCGTCTTTGTACATCCCGCGGTTACCCACCGTCTCGAAGTACTGCTGGGTGCGGTGTTCGGGTGCGGCTCCGTTAGTGAGCGACGCAGCGAACGAGGTGCCGTGCATCGGCTCCTGCTCGATTCCATCGACTGTGTCGGGTTCGGGGATCCGAGCGATGTCAAGAATCGTGGGAGCGACGTCGATGACATGCGTGAACTGCGAACGCAGCCCGCCGGCATCGTTGACGTGCTGGGGCCAGTGAACGACCATCGGATTGCGAGTCCCCCCGAGGTGCGAGCCGACCTGCTTGCCCCACTGGAATGGCGTGGCCCCGGCCCAGGCCCACCCTGCCGAGTAGTGGGGGTCCATGATGGCGGCGCCCCACTGATCGAGCCCGCCATACTTCTCGGCAAGTTGCAGCTGCATCTCGTCGGTCAGCGGGATGCCATTTTGCATCGTGAGCTCGTTGAACGAGCCGGTGATAGTCCCCTCCATGCTGGCGCCGTTGTCACCCCAGATCCACACGATGAGCGTATTGCCGAGCTCGCCGAGCTCCTCAACGGCGTCGATCACTCGCCCGACGTTGTAGTCGGCGTTCTCTGAGTACCCGGCATAGACCTCCATCTGGCGCACATAGAACGCCTTCAAGTTCTTGGGCACATCATCCCAAGCAGGAAAGGCTTTGTCGCGGGGGGTGAGCAGGGCTTCAGGAGGGATCACTCCGAGCTCCTTCTGGCGAGCGAACGTCTCCTCGCGCAGCTTGTCCCACCCCTGGTCGAACTTTCCTTTGTACTTGTCGGCCCACGCTTTGGTGACGTGGTGGGGGGCGTGGCTGCAGCCCGTCGAGAAGTAGACGAAGAACGGCTTCTGAGCGTCCTGGGCACGGATGGCGTGCAGCCACTCGATAGTCCGATCCGCCATTGCATCGGGAAAGTAAAAGGGGTCGTCCTTGTTGTAGAAGCTGTCATCTGTGCCGATGATCTTCTGGTTTTCGGCCAGGCAGGGGTCCCACTGGCTGGACCCTCCCCCCAGGATTCCGTAGAAGTAATCAAACCCCCAGCCGTTCGGCCATCGGTCGAATGGGCCTGCGGGGCCCTGTTGGCCATCCGGTGTGAGGTGCCATTTCCCAAAGATGGCCGTGCTGTAGCCGTTGTCCCTGAGAATCCGAGGGAGCGGCGCGCAGTCGCGCGGCAAGATTGCCGAGTACCCCGGGAAGCCACCTGCGAACTCGCCGATGGAGCCGAAACCCACTGCGTGGTTGTTTCGACCCGTCAGAAGCGAAGCACGGGTTGGGGAGCAAAGCGCGGTGACGTGGAACCTGTTGTAGCGGAGCCCCCCATTCGCCATGTGGGTGAAGTTGGGTGTCTGGATCGGTCCGCCGAAAGTGCTTGGATTCCCGAACCCGGCATCGTCGATCAGGACGAGCAGCACGTTGGGCGCGCCTTCAGGTGGGGTGGGGTGGCCGATCAGGTTCCAGTCGGGTTGCGACCCGTCCAATGTCTTGTGGACAGTTCCTGAGAAGGCCGGCCGCCGGATCGGCAAACGGCTGCGATCGACATCACTCATATTGCCCTCCTATCTGGGGATGGAAGGTTGCGTATCAGTTAGTCCGACCATGCATGATCGACCATCTGAGGTCAACCCCCGTGGAGCTTGCAGCGCAACCGAGGAAGTCGGTACAGCTTCTCGGAGCCGGATTGGCGGAGATCCACGCTGCATTCATCCATGTCAGCAGTCACCCTCAGCGAGCCAATCGAGTGCAATGCCAGATGCCAACGGCATGTGGCGGCGCATCCAGAGGATCGAGATCGGCTGCCCCCATGGTGCCTCGATAGGGGCAGGGTTCTCAGTAGTCGGGGCGCCTCAGAAGCCCTCTGACGCGCTGCTAGTGATCTTCGGCGCGTGCTGGCGACACGCCTCGACGTACCACCCAGCGCCCTTTCGATCGGTCCAGATGCCCTTCCATGCCGGCTCTCCGCGACAGTGGTCAGACTGGAGCTGCCTCGACTGCACCATGCGAAAGCACCGACACAGCGGCGGGCTGAACGCCTCGATGAGGTCGCCAGGCTCAGGCATGGGGCTCAGGGCACGACGGTAGACCGCTGGAGTTTGCCCAGCGACCGGGGCGCGGTTCAACCCCGGCGGAAGCGGAAGTGCGCACGGGGTCGAACCGGCCACGTCCCACCACCAACCCCGATTGGCAAAGCGGTCACCGTGGCCTTGATATTGAGCGAGGGCCGATGACTCCTGATAGACAATGCTCGGACAAGAACCCGGCTTAAGGTCCACCCGCGCTGAGCGCGCCCGTCGTACCGTAGGGCGCCTACGAAAGAGGCCTTTCTCGCTTGGCTGATGACGATGCCCGGGGACGTGCCCGACGTAGCCGCCATCCTGGCTCAGCTCATCAACCGGCCGGCGTGGCACTTCGAGGCGGCGTGTCGGGGGGCGGGGCCGGCCCAGTTCTTCCCCGAGCGTGGCACACGCCGGCCCGATGCGGCTCTGGCCTACTGCGAGGACTGCACCGTGCGGTCGGAGTGTCTCGCGGTAGAGCTCGAGCTGGCGGCGACGACGGGTGTGTGGGACGGTACGACCGGGTTCGAGCGCCGGGGGCTGCGGCGTGGGGTGGCGTAGGAGGCGGAGGCGTGAGCCGCGCTTCGGTAGTCTTTCGCCCCATCAACATCGAGAGGAGCTCATTAGATGGCGCCTGGGCCCGCACCTTTCCCTCCCTCGGACCTTGTCCTACTGGACTACGACCCGGCAGAGTGCGCCGATGACCGGCCGGATGAATCCGAAAGGCTCCTTACCGAGTACCCCGAACCGTTCCGTGCCCAGCTCGAGGCTGCGACGTGGTTCGCCGGGTGGGCGGACTGTCTCGAGTCGGAGGACAGTCCGAAGTCGGCCATCGTCCCCGATTGGGCCGAGAGTGACTTCGGCAAGGGCTACGTCACCGCTATTCGGGACATCGTGTGCTTCCTACGGCAGGATTACCTCATGCCTGGCGGTCTTCACTACGACAACATGTTCGCGGAGGAGTGAGTTCGATGTGGTCTCCAGTGGTCGCTTGTTAGAAGTAAGTCAACGACACTGCCTTCACATGCGGGGTTTGGTGGAGGCGATGGGACTTGAACCCACGAACCTCTTGACTGCCAGTCGGTTCCCGGTCATGTGGTCCAGATATGGCAGGAGTGTTTGAGCAGGTCGGGTGACAGCTCACGTCGGCCAACTGCGGGTCCAGAGTGGCCAGAGAGCTCGCCGGGTGTCTGCTGCCGTGACAAGCACCGTGACAAATCCCCGAATTGGCGCGGATACGGACTGAGCTGAGCCGCGACGAGGCAGGGATACCTGCATGGAGCTATGTGGGATGTTGTGGGGATTTGGTGGATGTGTGTGCCCCCACTTTGCCGGGTCAACTGTCTCGCCCACAATGCTTGCCCACCTGGTCCTATACAGCTCAGGCTGAGCGAATGTAACCCCCGGGCCGAAAAGCCGATTTGGTGAGTATCTCTTGGACGCGCGGCCGCCTGCACGAAAGGAAACTCCCCGATCGACCGCCCTCTATTCGCGCCAGTAAGCAGCTAGGCAGGGAGCTAACGGAGCCTCCCTCCCCCTCCGAAGTGCGTTGCGCTTGGGCGGGGTGGTCGTGAAGCTAGCGATGTGACGGAGCCCCGGCCCGTGTCGACTCTCGGCAGATCCGCTCCGGTTTGGCCCAGGTGCCGGCGATAGTGAGAGGAGGAATCCACACACAGCCTGCTCCAGCGAGCAGGAGATTTCCGCCCGAGATAAATTCTTCAAGACGGTCCCAGCTGGCTTTCCAAACCTGCTTCTTGTGGGGTTGAATCGCGGCCGGACGCTGAGCGAGACCGTCGAGAGAGCGATAAGCCTTCTGGGCCTGCGACCCCTTCCCGAATAGCCTCCACCCCCAGTGTTGACCGAGCCGACAGCGGCGGCTAGGACTTCCGAATGCGATTTAACGCCCGGCATAGGTACAGGATGACAACGCGATCGCTCGTGTGTCTCGGGGTGTTGGCGTTCTTGTTCGGTCCTGCAATGGCAACGGCCAACACCGCAGCTGCCGCTTCGGGCACGCCTCCTATGGCGTACGTCTTAAATACGAATGATGGGACGTTGAGCCTTGTCGATACTGCGACTGACACGACGGAAGGTAGCCCCATCGCGTGGGAGGGCCTGACGGCTACAGATATTGCCCTCACTCCCGATGGGATGTACGGATACTTTACCGACAACCAGACCAACACGGTGACTGTCTTCGACACGGCGACGAACGCGGTGGTTGGAAGCCCGATCACGGTTGGCAATGGTGCCCATGGCGTCGCCATCAGCCCCGACGGGTCGATCGCTTATGTCACCAATTTCGGGGACAACACCGTGAGCATGATCGATACGGCCACCAATACAGTCGTCGGCAATCCCGATCCCAGCTGGTCCAGGCCCAACGGACATTGCTGTCTCGCCTGATGGCAACACCGTCTACGTCACGGACCAGGAATCTGACACCGTCAGTGTCATCGATGCGACCACAGATTCCCTCGTTGGACAGATCACGGTTGGCAACGAGCCTTATAGCATCGCGATTACTCCCGACGGGAATACGCTCTATGTGACGAATCGTAACGTCGCCGATGACAGCACCGTCAGCGCAATCGACACCGCCACAGAATCAGGTCATCGCCACGATAGGTGTAGGGGTGAGCGCCTACCGCATTGCTATCACTCCTGACGGAAGAACCGCCTATGTGAGCAACTCTGGAAGTGGCTTTGTGAGCGTCATCGACACGACCACCAATACGAACGTCGCGTCGATCCCCGTCGGCGAACCTACAGGCGAGACTCGGCGGGCATCGCGGTGACGCCCGACGGGGGCACCGTTCTCGTCACCAGCGTCTTGAACGATGGGACCGCGGATTCATTTGTGTACTCCATAGACACCGCCACGAACACGGTGGTGGGGGGTCCGACACCCGTGGGAAGAAATGCCGACGACATCGTTGTTACGCCTGACCAAGCTCCACAAGCCGACATTTCAATTGAGCCGGGCACGGCGGATGAATCTTCGACGCGAGATGCATCAGCATCAGTTGCGCCTAGTAGTCCGCTTGCGAATGAACTTGCGAGGCTAGATGCATCAGCATCCGTTGCGCCCAGTAGTCCGGTGGTTGGTGAACCGGTGACGCTAGATGCCTCAGCCTCCGTTGCGCCCAGTAGCCCCATTACGTCTTATGCATGGAACTTTGGGGATGGACAAACAACCAGCGGCTCTTCGCCCACGATCACCCATACCTACACGGCTCCCGGAACCTACACAGGCACTGTCACCGAGACTGACGCGGCGGGAACCTCTACGACTCAGGTGTTCACCGGAAAGACCATGAGCAGGAACGGCGGACCGTCAGCGGTGGCTTCCCAGACATTCACACTGGTGCCCCAGCAGAGTCCAACCATCATCATTCCTTCCAACGGGACAACGCTGTCCGGAACCGCCGCCACCTTGGATGCTTCTGCCTCGAATGCCACCAGCGTCCAGTTCTGGCTCTTCGGCGGCACCTATGGTTTGTCCGGTCACCTGGTCGGCACGGCCACTCTCACCTACTACGGATGGGTCTACAGCTGGAACACCACGACGGTTCCCAACGGCTCCTACGCGCTGTTGTCGGAAGCCTTCGGTCCGGGTGGGAGCGCATACAGCTCCCATGTGAGCATCACTGTCAATAACGCGCTCCGGCCGACCAGCGTGATCATTCCCAGCAACGGTGCAACGCTGTCCGGAACCGCCGCCACCTTGGATGCTTCCGCCTCGAATGCCACCAGCGTCCAGTTCTGGCTCTTCGGCGGCACCTATGGTTTGTCCGGTCACCTGGTCGGCACGGCCACTCTCACCTACTACGGATGGGTCTACAGCTGGAACACCACGACGGTTCCCAACGGCTCCTACGCGCTGTTGTCGGAAGCCTTCGGTCCGGGTGGGAGCGCATACAGCTCCCATGTGAGCATCACGGTCAATAACTAAGGGCGGGTTGTCGGTTCTCGTCGCAGCAACAGACTTCCTGGATACAGGCAGGGCATTGCGCCAGTTCGCCGGCCAGGGGCACCGCCACGGACCATCTGGGCGGGCTGAGGGCTACGGGGGTTCGTGCTAGGCGGGCGATTCAGCTATTGCCGACGGCCGCGCCCCCGCCTGTGTCGCCCACGGCCCCTGTGTTGCCCGTGGCACCGGTTGCTCCGGTAGCACCAGTGTTGCCTGGAGGACCCGACTGACAGAACCGATGTGCCTGCGCCTGCCAACCACAGCTCGGGCAAATGCCATTGTTTCGTGCTTGGTCAGGGTGACTATCTACGGCCACGTCGATGCCCCTGTCTCGAGCGAACATGCGCCTCTGCTCGCCGACACATCGGCACATCGGGTCGTGACCTTTAAGGCTTAGCTCGCTGTCGGGGCCGCACTAGCCCGGCTCGGTTCTTGGCCGGGTGCTCTTAGGGTCTCGTCCCACCCGTCAGTTCAGATTCCGGTGCGGCCACTCTGCGAGCATCCCGGACGCTAAGTGTTTGGCCGGCAATTGCCGAAAAGTAGCTATGGCAATTTCGGCCGGCGCCACCTTCTGTGCGGATTGCGGCCACGAGCTCAGCCTTCATAAGGCGTCTGAAGGTTCGCACGCGTGCGCCAAATGTTCGGGCGACGCTGCGGACAACCAATCTGCGACCATGAGCGCCGAGATTGTGGGCGCGGTGGAGGCGAGCTCAGGTGACGAGATCTACGGAGTCTGCGAGGTATGCAGTCGTGCTCCCGCAATCACGATCGACATTCGATCAACTGGCGGGTACATCATCTATCGGACGATGAGGACAACGCGACCGATCACACTGTGTCGGGATTGTGGACTAGCCGCGCTGGGCAGCGCCCAGAAGAGGGCCGGCATCGGAGTGGCAACCATCAACCTATTTGCTCCGTACGCGATTGCTCAGAATCAGAAGTGGATTACCCGCCTCAAGCGCCTACCAACCCCACAACACATTGGACAGGAGTATCGGCCATTCAGCTATTTCGACGTTACCTTCGCAAAGGACGGGGAGCAGTTCGGAGCATTCCGGCGTTGCAAGCTCCGGATCCTAGAAGAAGGCATCCACCGGGAATTTGAGCGAGAAAATACCCTTCTGCCGTTCACCGAGATCCGGAGGGTCAATTTTCGAAGGTGCCCGCTTCTACGGAGCGGATAAGGCCCTGTTCACAACGGAAGACGGAGACAGGTATCAGTTCCGAACTTGCTTCAAGTCCGCTGGATCGGTCAAGGACGCGGAAGCCCCTCGGCTACTTAGCTGCCGGGATTTTGTCAACATCATCGGACCAATCATCGAATCGCTGTGAACTTCACCAAGGAGCGGTGGTGCGATAGGTCTCATTCGGACTGGGAAAAGCTGGCCGCTGAAGATCGAAGCCGCCGAGCGCTGGTTCTGTGGGCCTCGCACGCATCCCTCAACTGACTCGAGAACTGGCTTAGAGGGTGCCCCAATGCTCCGGGGACCTTCAGTTGTCTGTCCTGTCGGGGCTGCTGGCCGTGGCGTCGTTGAAGCCCGCTAAGGCCGCGTCAAACTCCTCAGGTTTGGGCTTCTTGTCTTGCAGCAGGTCTATGAGCACATCCCGCGATTTGCCGGCATTCCCTATCTTCCGACCTAGCCGTTCGAATTCACCTACCCGGTTCCGCTCGCGGTGTTGGATTTCGTCCTGAGCTGCCAACTGACGAGGAGAGGTTCCATGCGCTCTTGAGTTTCGGGGGATCCGCTTCGGTTCCCCTGCGCCGTCGGGCGTGGGGGTTAGGGGGAGATTTACACGGGACGGGACGGGACGGGACGAGGCATTCGGTTTCACCTGCTTGCCGGCATGCTCGGATGCATCCTTTGGAGCATTGACCGCTGAGTCCGCCGACGGCACCTTTCCCCAGCGTGCGGCAGCTCCTCGGGTGGCACGTTCACGATCTGCGGCCCGTTTTTTTGCCGTTTCTTCCGCCGAGAAGTTGTAGTCCAGGTAGTCGTGAACCCAGTACCCTCCTTTCTCGTCATCGCGCTCCATAGCCGGACCTTTACGAGGATCTTTGCCACCCTCTTCGGCTGCTTTAGGGGCGGGTAGAGGCCCGACAGGACGTTGTCAGAGATGAAACCGTCCGTGAGGTGCCTTCCCGAATAGCACATGCCCGCGACTGCTGACGCCAAGCCCTCGGCACCAGCATCGATCAGCTTCGGGTGCGTCGGGAAACCATCATCCACCTTGGCCCAAGCCATGTCATCCCTGCCGTTGCTCGGCGAGGCCAAGGAGAGTCCGGAGATGTGCTGTAGGAACGACGATCCGGCGACCGACGTGGATTACGGGAACCGGTGACTCATTGGCACGTATCGACTTATAGAGAGCCCATGGAGACACACCGAGAAGGGCTGCCGTCTCCTCCACGGTTACTGTCGGTTTGGCGAGGATACGGGCCTGTCCGCTCGTCGCTACCGTCGTCACTGGGCAACTCTCCGGAGGCTTTCAAGCAGCTCTGCGTAGGCCAGGGCAGCATCGAATCGTGGAGCTTTCCGGCCGCATTCCAGCCACGTTGACCGTCACTTCATGCACTCCGAGCGATCGGGCCACCTCTGATTGACTGACGCCGGCACGCTCACGGATATCTCTCGCTTTTCCTGACGAAGATCCCGGCGAAGTGAGGCAACTCGCACGGCTTGTTGGTCCGGAGCTTGATCCATTTCTACAGATTGCCATAACGACTCACAATCTGACTAGTCATAAGCCTTGCCATTCTGTTGCAGATATGGCAAACTATCGGACTGTGAAACCCGTTTGGAGAGTGATCGTCGACGACGCGACGGAACTCGTTGAGCTGGGCGACAGAGACCTGTTTCCCCGAACGCTTGACGTCGCTCGAACCGACTCCAATCACAATGCAGCCCGACACCGCCCCGCCGATCGTGGCGTTGCGTCTTGCGGTTAAGGGTGGTCGGCCGGTTCCGGTCTATGTCGCGATCGTCCGAGAGGAATGGGCTGAGTTGCTGTCCGAGGACCTCAGGATCCCACTCACTCGGATGGTGGACGAAGTAATCCGATTTGAGAAGCAGCAAATCTTCGAGCGTTTCACTCCACCTCCATCGCTGTCGGGCCTTGGGCCCGGAGTGCTTGCAGCGCATGGCGCCTGGGGGAATCGGTTCAACACCACGGGATCAGAGCGGACGCCGCGCCGGCGTTCTGTCACCCCGGAGCGACTCGAGGAGGTCGCCGTCATCTACCAGCCGCGACAACAGCGGGCGTCCAACGATAGCGGTGGCGGAAGCGTTGAACATGTCGCATTCGAGCGCAGCCAGGTGGGTGGGCTTGGCTCGACAGCACGGCTTCTTGAACCCCTACTCGGACCAAGTAGCCAAGGAGCGAAAGAAATGAAGGGTGGACTGAGACAGCGTGGGAGTACGTGGACTTGCTACTGGTGGACTCCCGCCCCGTCACTGGGGACTGGACACAGCACAGCAAAGGTGGATTCGAGACCAAGACGGCAGCGCAGAAACACCTGACCGCAACTCTGGCGAAGGTACAGGCCGGGGAGTGGTCACCCGAACACAAGCTGACAGTGCGGGAGCTACTGAAGGATCATTGGCTGCCCGCTCGTACGTCGGAAGGACTACGGCCGACGACTGCTTGCTCAGTATCGCGATGTGATCGACCAGTGGATCGTTCCCGAGGTTGGCGGTGTCGACGTCAGGAAGCTCACGCCGGCCGTCGCTCAAGGGATGGTCGACTCACTGCGGGCCGAAGGCAAGAAGCCAGCGAAGGGCGAAACGGAGCGGCGTGGACTCTCCAATCGCTCTGTGCAGTTGGCGGCTCAGGTGCTCAAGTCTGCGACGCGTTGGGCGGTGACGGCTGGGCTCATAGGCCGCGATCCGCTGGTGGGATACCGGCGCCCGCGGTCCACCTCTCCAGCGATGCGGGCGTGGACCGCCGATGAGGCCCGGACGTTCCTAGCTGAGACCCGAAATGATCGGCTCGGCGTGGGCTGGGCCCTCCTGCTCACCCGCGGGCTGCGCCGTGGGGAGCTGTGCGGGCTCCGGTGGACGGCCGTGGACTTCGAGCGGAACGCTCTCCGCGTTGTTGCCACCCGTGTCGTGGTCGACGGCGTGACCGACCGATTCGGTACCCAAGACCAAGGCCGGCGTTCGCTCCATTCCGCTGGACGCTCAGCTGATGGGCCTGCTGCGGGCGCATCGAGCACGCCAGGCTCAAGAGAAGTGGGCCGCAAGGCCCGCATACGAGGATGGTGGGTTATGTCCTCGCTGACGAGCTGGGTCGTCCCTATCACCCGGACACGGTGTCGGAATGGTTCGACCAGCGCCGTCAGCAGCTCGGATTGCCCCGTATACGGCTCCACGACACCCGCCACACCGCCGCATCGCTCATGCTGGCGTCCGGGACGCCGGTAAAGGTCGTGACGGACCTGCTGGGCCACAGCAGCCCGACGATCACGCTGTCGATCTATGCGCACGTCTTGCCCGGTATGGCGGAGGAGGCGGGGGAGAGGCTCAGCGCAATGGTGCTGGCTTGACGGTCACGCTAAATCGCTCGTTCCAATGGGGGCTCCGTCACTACTGGAAGCCTCTGCACCCTATAACCTTCGACCGCGGCCACGATCTTGATCTCAGGAGGATGAACTGGGTGGAGCTGAGGTGACGAATCTTGAGCGGCCTGCCGACCTACCCCAGTACGAACGCCCCCCAATCGATGAAGTCGCAATCGGGCTTCATTTTCAACCGATTCCCGGTTTCTCGACGGCGCTTGTTGGAGCCTTTCGGCAATTGGTTCAACCGGACTATCCGACATTTGATACGCAGCCAAGAATTTCAACCGCAGATCGAATCCTTGACGATGCCAGGGATTGCAGCGGAACCTCCGATGGTACTTATGCCTAGCCGGGAGAGGTTTTGGCTTGTGAGCGCGGATGATTCTTACATTCTGCAACTGCAAGACAACTTGTTTATTTTCAATTGGAGATATCGTGGCGAGGAGTACCCGCGTTTTGAAGCTCTGAGGGAGCGTTTCTGGGACTACTTCGGTCGCTTCCGACAGTCGCTAGCGGACGCTGGACTTGGCGCACCCGAGATCCGCCAAATTGAGGTTGCCTACATCAACTGGATCACCGATCGCCCAGTTGAAGACTTTATGTGCTTTGCTCGTACTTCGGTGTTACTCGAGGCTGGGTTGGGTGCTCCGGAAGACCAGGGGTGGGCTGCCCGATATTTGATTCGAGAAGATGGTGTCCCGATCGCCCGACTTCAATGCCAATGCCAGCCGGCCCTCAGAGCACAGCCACCTAAAGAAGGACGCGGAACGCAGTTCGGTCTGACCGTCCGTGCGCCCGCGCCACCCGGCCAGATAGTCGATGACCACCTCATGAACCTTGTCAACGTGGCGCGGGTCCATATTGTGCGTGCGTTCGCCGCCTTGACCACTGAAGAGGCCCAAATCGCTTGGAGAAGGATCTGATGCCGGCGAAATCAAATGCGATCACAACGGGGCGTCCGACCCATCCTCCGGTGGTTGCACATATGGATCAGATCCTGAGTAACTCCCTCGGAGTCTTTCAAGTGCTCAATGAGTTTCTCCAAGCGGAGGTTGTCGGCGCCGGATCAGCTCAAGCAGAACCCACGTTCGTAGCAGTACCACATCACACCGCCGACACCGAAATGCTCTTATGGGGCGGCTATTCACCCATAACCGTATGGCAGACAGAAGCGCGGAACTCCAGCGCCGAATGGAGAAGGCCATGGGTCGGTTGGTACGGACTGATGCATACTCTCGACAAGCATTCCTTCGATAACACTTGGTATTACCACTACCCAGTCGAGTCGCTGGTGTACACGGTTCAGCCACCGGCAACGAAAGCGCGGCTCGACGACATCTTGGCGGTCCCAGCCAATCGAAGCAACGATCGCCCAGATCAAGCTGTGGAGGTTGCCGATCATTCCGAGCTAACCCATTTACGCAAGCCCCCCGGGTGGGTGAATCGAGTGCATCACGTCTTTGATTTTCTAGCGTCGGGAGGCGGTTCCATCCTTGTCCGAAAAGAATCGGACCCAGACCCAGACCAGCGCTAGCACTTGACGCAGTGTCCGGATGGGAGGGCTTCGGAGTCGCTTGCGCAGGAGGGTTTATCGCCGGATTCGTTTGCTATGTCTTTCCGGACCTCGCGCGGCTAGCAGATGACGACAGTTTCACTATCAGCTGGGATCGTCTAGTCCGGCGCAAGACGCCTGTGGTTGTCTCACTGACTGTGATTGCAGGTATCTTCAGCATCTTTGTTGTGCATCCCAGCACGGTTGCTGCCGCATTTGGTGCCGGGCTCGGGATCCAAACTGCCTTTAAGGGTCTCAATGCCACATTTCGAGATGCGACCGGCAAATCCGGTGCAGCATGAACACCGCGAACCGAACGACGCGAAACGGCATCTAGAGCTGGAGCCGGTGAGAGCCAGAACCGGGGAGCAAATCGTTAAGGCAAGGATCAGGAGACTCGCCCCCGGATGTGATTCTGGCGACGTTCAGGGTTGTCCATCGATCGGCGCCCATGCTTCAGTCTGAGTCACGCGCAACCTAGCGAGTTGTCCCGACTGCCTAGAGCGTCTGGTCGAACTCAACCCTCTTCAGTTCGAAAATACGCCGGGTCGTGACATCTGCGTGACAAACCATCCCCGCTCACGTTCCGCATAGAGCGTCAATGGCACGCCTAGCTGCGTCAATTGGTGGAGGCGATGGGACTTGAACCCACGAACCTCTTGACTGCCAGTCAAGCGCTCTACCAGCTGAGCTACGCCCCCAGTGGCGGAGGCCCACGCTAGCAGTCGGAGGCACGGGCTCAGGGCCGCCGACAGGGGTCGCCGGCGGCGTCGTGCGCGGCCCGAAGCGCAGCTCGCTGCTCGGCGGCGCTGCCGAGGAGCGCCGAGGTCGTCGCCTACCCTGGTGGCATGGCAGGCGCGTATGACGTGGGCGAGGTGGAGCGCAAGTGGCAGCGCCACTGGGCCGACGAGGGCACCTACGAGATTGAGAACGACGATCCCCGTGAGAAGTTCTACGCGCTGTGTATGTACCCCTATCCCTCGGGTCCCGCTCACCAGGGCCACGTACGGAACTACACCTTCGGCGACCTGGCCGTTCGCTACCAGACCATGCAGGGTAAGGGCGTCCTGTCCCCGATCGGGTTCGACTCCTTCGGCCTGCCGGCGGAGAACGCCGCCATCAAGACCGGTACACATCCCCGGATCTTCACCGAGGAGCGGATCGCAGAGCTCAAGTCCTCCCTGATCCGGCTGGGGGCCGTCTACGACTGGCGCCGGGAGGTGCACAGCCACGATCCCGACTACATCACGTGGACCCAGACGATCTTCCTCCGGCTCTGGGACGCCGGACTGGCGTACCGTGCCGCGGCGCCCGTGAACTGGTGCCCCGGCTGCCAGACGGTCCTGGCCAACGAGCAGGTCCTCCCCGATGGCACGTGTGAGCGTTCCGGCGATCTCGTGGTCAAGCGGGACCTCGAGCAGTGGTTCTTCCGGATCACGCAGTACGCCGACGAGCTGCTCTACGCCATCGACGACCTTGAGTGGCCTGAGCGGGCCAAGGATCATGCAACGCAATTGGATCGGGCGCTCCGACGGGGCCGAATTCGACCTCGCCGTCGAGGGCCGACCCGACCTGCGGGTGCGCGTCTTCACGACGCGGCCCGACACCAGCTTCGGCATGACCTACGCCGTCATTGCCCCCGAGCACCCCCTCGTCGACGCGCTCACCACCGACGACCAACGTGACGCGGTCGAGGAGCTCCGGCGCCGGGCGGCGGAGGAGAGCGAGATCGAGCGGATGGCCGAGGGGGACGCCTCGGCCCTCGACAAGCGCGGTGCCTTCACCGGCAGCAACGTGATCAACCCCTTCACCGGTGGTCCCGTCCCCGTCTACGTGGCGGACTATGTCCTTATGGGCTACGGGACCGGAGCGATCATGGCGGTCCCAGCCGAGGACGAGCGCGACTGGGCGTTCGCCACCCTGCACGGGCTACCCATCGTCCGCACCGTCCAGCCGCCCGACGACTGGGAGGCGTCCGGCGGCGGTGCCTATACGGGTGACGGCGTCAAGATCAACAGTGACTTCCTCAATGGCCTCGACATCGCCACGGCGAAGGCCCGCGCCATCGCCTGGCTCGAAGAGCAGGGCATCGGCGAGCACAAGGTCAACTACCGCATCCGGGACTGGCTCGTCTCGCGGCAGCGCTTCTGGGGCTGCCCCATCCCGGCCGTCTATTGCGACGTCCATGGCGTCGTCCCCGTGCCCGAGGAGCAACTTCCCGTCTTGGCGCCCGACGATGTGGAGTTCCTCCCGACGGGTCAGTCGCCTCTCGCCTTCCACGAGGGATTCCTGCACACCAGCTGCCCGATCTGCGGTGGACCGGCCCGGCGTGAGACCGACACGATGGACACCTTCGTCGACTCGTCGTGGTACTTCCTCCGCTTCTGTGACCCCTGGAGTACCGACCGGCCCTTCGACCCGGCGGCCGCCCGCCACTTCATGCCCGTCGACCAGTACATCGGAGGCATTGAGCACGCCATCCTCCACCTCCTCTACGCGCGTTTCTTCGTCCGCGCCCTCATCGACACGGGCCTCGCGCCCGGGATCGACCGCGAGCCCTTCAAGCACTACCTCGCGCAGGGCATGATCCGCATGGACGGCTCGAAGATGTCCAAGTCCAAGGGCAACCTCATCTCGCCCGAGCACTATTACGAGACCGTCGGGGCGGACGGGCTCCGCCTCTTCCACCTCTTCGCCGGGCCACCCTTCGACGACATGGACTGGTCCGATCAGACCGACGAGGTGATCGACGGTTGCGGGCGGTTCCTCGACCGCCTCTGGCGGATGTGCCTGTCCGAGCCGCACCTCCGCACCGGCGCGCCCAGCGAAGTGGACCGCTCGGTCCGCCAGGCCGTGCATCGCACCATCGCGGACGTCACCCGGGACCTGGAACGCTGGTCCTACAACACCGCGGTGGCGCATTGCATGGAGCTGCTCAACCTGCTCCAGCGCTACGGACGGGGCGGAGTGCGCGCCGTCGACGGCAAGGGCAACGGCGACAGGGGCGATGCCGCCGCCGGCACCGGTGGCGCCGGACCGCACGGCGAGGTCTGGAGCGAGGCGCTGGACGCCCTGCTCTGCATGCTCGCCCCGCTGGCGCCGCACGTGACGGCCGAACTGTGGGAGCGTCGCCATCCCGGGGACCCCTCGGTCCACCTCCAGCGCTGGCCGGTGCCCGACGCCGATCTGGTCCGGCAGGAGACGGTCACGATGGTGGTGCAGGTGAACGGCAAGGTGCGTGATCGCATCGACGTCGACGCCGGCATCTCGGAGGCTGACGCGGCAGCGGTCGCGCTGGACTCGGCCAAGGTGACCGCCGCGCTGCAGGGTGCAACGCCGAAGCGGGTCGTGTCCCGGCCGCCCCGGGTGGTCAACGTCGTCGTCTGAACCGCACGGCCGGCACGACCGGCACGACCGCCCCGGGAGCCGGCCGCGTCCAAGGGGTCAGCCGTGGAAGCCGGCAAGCACGTCCTTCCACACCTCGGGAGCCACCTTGTAGGGCGCGTAGAAGCTGAAGCGGTCGACCATGCCCTCGAAGCGGTTGCGCACCTCGGTGGCCACCTCGTCGAGGGGGCACACGATGGCGAACGCGTTGAGCACGTCGTCGTCGATCAGCTCGCCCATCTTCACCCACTCGCCCCGCTTCGAGAGGGTGTTGAGCTCGAACTGGAGGTCGCCCCACCCGTGCAGCTCGAGGACGGGGCGATAGGCCGGGGTCGATCCGTAGAAGGCGATCTGTTCGCGCACCGCAACGGCGGCCGCCTCGGTGCTCTGGTCGTCGCTGCCGGTGACCACGAAGCCCGGGTACGACACCGTCAGGTCGTCGCGTGTCTTGCCGGCCTTGGCGGCCCCTCGTTCGAGTGCCGGCAGGCTCACCTCGCGCAGGTAGCGCTCCGTGGTGAAGCCGTGCACCAAGAAGCCGTCGCCGACCTCGCCCGCCACCTCCGTCATGTGCTCGCCGACGCCGGCGAGCAGGATCTTCGGGTTGCCGTGGGGGTTGGGGCCCGGATTGAAGAACGGCGTCATGAGAGTGTGCGTGTAGAAGTCGCCCCGGAAGTCGAGCTTTTCGCCGTTCTCCCACGACTTCCAGATGGCTCGGATGGCCTGGATCATCTCGCGCATGCGCGGTGCCGGGTGCGACCACGGCATGGAGAAGCGCTTCGTGATGTGCGGCTTGATCTGGCTGCCCATCCCCAGCATGAACCGCCCCTCGGTCAACAGTTGGAGATCGTTGGCGACGACGGCCAGCGTCATCGGGTTGCGGGCGAAGGCAACGGTGATCCCGGTGCCGAACTCGAGCTTCTCGGTGGCCGCTGCGCCGATGGCGATGGGGAGGAACGGGTCGTGACTGGTCTCGGCCGACCACACCCCGTCGTACCCGCTCGCTTCCGCCCTGGCGGCCTGCTCGGCGACGCCCTTCGGGTCGAAGCCGATGCCACCGTCGATCTTCATGTGCGAAGTTCCCTTCTCTGCCGTCGATCCGTCCGCGACCGCGCATACCGCTCGCGGCGTCACCTACTGCTCCTCACCCCGCAAGAAGCGCTCCAGCTCGGCGGCGATCTCGTCGCCCGAGGGCACGGCATCGACCCCCATCGCGTTCCCCTCCGATGCGTCGATGCTCTCCTCGAGCTTGCGCACCATGGCTTGGTGCTCGGCATTGTCGGCGATGAGCTGGTCCACCTGTCGCCGGGAGCTGTCCCCGGCGCGGCGCAGCGCGGACGAGTCCAAGGAAAGCCCGGCTACGGCGGCCAAGCCCTCGATCAACGCCGCGCTGGCCTCGGGGAACGGCATGCCCGCCACGTAGTGGGGCACCCGGGCCCACAGGCTGACGGCTGGGGTCCCGTTGGCGCCGAAGGCCATCTCGAGCGCGGCCAGGACGCCCGCCGGCACTTCGAGCTCACCTTGGACGATCCCCACCTGCTCAATCAGGTGGGACGACCCGGCCGGCGCGGTGGCGGCGAGCTTCACCGGGCGCGTGTGCGGCGCCGGCGCCGGGAACGCGCCCAATCCGACCACCAGGCGCACCCGCCAGGAGCGGGCCAGGCCGACGACGGCGTCGGTGAAGGCACGCCAGTGGAAGTCGGGCTCGGGCCCGACCAAGAAGAGCATGTCCCGTCCCGACTCGTCGGTACCTTGGCGCACGACGCAGCGCGGCCAGGTGAGCTCGGTGGTCACGCCGTTGACGATGCGGGCCACCGGTCGCCGGGCCCGCTGGTCGAGGAAGTGCTCGCCGTTGAACGTGACGAGGGGCTCGGTGTGGCTCTGGCCGAGCAGCGCGGCGATGGCGGTGGTGGCGCCCAGGCCGGCGTCGACCCAGCCCTCGAGCGAAATCACCAGCACGGGCTCGTTGAGGACGGGCTCGTGGTGGACCTCGAAGATCTCGGTCAGCCCATCGGGGCTCATCGCACCGACTCCAGCGACTCCGCGGCCATCTCGAAGAGCCGCCCGATCTGGGCCGGGAAGCTCTCGACGCTGCCTTGGTCGCCCGCCCCCGCGCCGGCCACGTAGCGGGCGTAGACACCCTGGAGGATGCAGCCCAGCTTCCAGTAGCCGAAGGCGGCGTAGTAGCCGACCTCGGAGAGGTCGAGATCCGAGACCGAGGCGTAGCGATCCATGACCTCGGCCCTCGTCGAGAACCCCGGCGCCGTCGTGGGGGAGAGCCCGAGCACGGCCATGGAGTCGGTCGGATCGGCCCAGTAGACCATCAGGAGCCCCACGTCGGCGAGAGGATCGCCGAGGGTGCAGATCTCCCAGTCGAGAATGGCACGCACCGACCCGTCGTCGGCCAGCACGACGTTGTCCATGCGGTAGTCCCCGTGCACCACCGAGGTCCGCTGCTGCTTGGGGATGCGCCGGGCCAGCTCGTCGCTCACGCGCTCGACCAGGCCGCCGTGATCGACGCCTTCGACCTGCATCTGCTCGTACTGCCCGCGCCAACGCTTGAGCTGCCGCTCGATGTAGCCCTCGTGACGGCCGAGGTCACCCAGACCGACAGCGTCGGGATCGACGTCGTGCAGCGAGGCGAGGGTGTCGGCCATGTGGTCCCCGACGGCGCGCCGGGTCGCCTGGTCGAACGCGGCCTCCGCCTCGGTTGCGCTGCGCAGGATGTGGCCCTCGACGAACTCCATCACGTAGAAGGGGCGCTCGTTGACCGCTTCGTCGCTGCACAGGCCGACGGTGATGGGGACGGGGATCCCCGCCGGACCGAGGGCGTGCATGAGGCGGTACTCGCGGGACATGTCGTGCGCCGTCGGCAGGACGTGGTGCAGAGGTGGCCGGCGCAGGGCCCAAGCCCGACCCAGGGCGTCCTCGACCCGGAAGGTGAGGTTGGAGCGGCCGCCGGCGATCAAGGTGAAGGTCAGCGGCGTGTTGACCCCGGGCACGTGGTCGACCATCCACGCCGTGACGTTCGCCTCATGAATGCCCTCGGGTGCCAGCGACACGGAAACCGACGCTAATCGGTGACGCGTGGCCGGTTCAGACGGCCGTCGGCCGTGACGGCCCGCGGGAGTGCCTCGTCGCGGGCCGGATCCGCCCTGTTGCCCGTCGGGGGAACGCCGATCAGGATCGGCCACGGGGAACAACGTCCGGGAACAGCCATTAGCGTCGGTGCCGATGGACGTCACCGACCAGACCTTTCAGGCCGACGTGCTGGCCCGCAGCGCGTCGGTGCCCGTGATCGTCGACCTGTGGGCCCCGTGGTGCGGGCCCTGCACGACCCTGGGCCCGATGCTCGAGAAGGCCGTTGCGGACACCGGGGGTGCCGTCGAGTTGGCGAAGGTCAACGTCGACGAGAACCCGCGCATCGCCCAGACCTTCGCCGTCCAGTCCATCCCGGCGGTCTTCGCCATCGCCAACGGGCAGGTGGTGGACCAGTTCATCGGAGCGCTGCCCGAGGCCCAGGTCACCGCGTTCGTCCAACGGCTGGCACCCGTCCCGAGCGAGGCCGACACGCTCGCCGCGGCCGGGGACGAGGCCTCGTTGCGCCGCGCGCTCGAGCTCGAGCCGGACCACGCCGGCGCCATCGAGGCGCTGGCCCGCATCCTCATCGACCGGGGTGACGCCGCCGAGGCGTTGGCCCTCTTGCAGCGCCTCCCTGAGACCGAGACCAGCCGGGCCCTGGGCGCCGAGGCCCGCCTCCTCGAAGCGGGGGTCGACGTCTCGGGTACGGACCGCGTGGACATGGAGGCCAAGCTCGACGAGCTGCTCGACCGGGTTCGCGACGACGACGCCGCCCGCCAGGAGTTCGTCGACCTCCTCGAGGCGATGGGCGCCGACGACCCGCGCACCAACGAGTACCGGCGGGCGCTGGCAGCGCGACTGTTCTGATGGCTGCGCCGGCCACCCGAACGCCGGGCGCCGACGCCGAGACGAGCGCCCCGCTCGCCACCACGCTCGACCTCGGCCGCCGCCGCTACGACCTCACCCATCGCGCGCTCGTCATGGGGATCCTCAACCGCACCCCGGACTCCTTCTACGACAGGGGCGCCACGTTCGACCTCGACAAGCTGTACGCGCGGGCCGAGCAGCTCGTGGCCGACGGGGCGGACATCCTCGACGTCGGTGGGGTGAAGGCGGGGCCGGGACCGGAGGTCACCGAGGCCGAGGAGCTCGAACGCGTTGTGCCCGTCGTCGCCGGCCTGGTGGCGCGCTTCGAGACGCCCGTCTCGGTCGACACCTGGCGCGCCTCGGTCGCCCGCGCCTCCTACACCGAGGGCGCCGTGATGGGCAACGACATCAGCGGTCTGGCCGACCCGGACTACGCGACGGCGGCCGCGGCGCACGGTGCCGCCGTCGTCGTCACCCACATCCGCCTCGCCCCGCGCGTGGCCGATCCCGATCCGCACTACGACGACGTCGTGCAGGACGTGGCCCGCTTCCTCTCCGACCGTGCCGCCGGTGCCCGGGCGGCGGGCGTCCCCGCCGAGCGCATCGTGCTCGACGCCGGCCTCGACCTCGGCAAGACGGCGGGGCAGTCGCTGACCCTGTTGCGGGCGTCGCCGACCCTGGCCGCGCTCGGCTACCCGCTCCTGCTCTCCGCGTCCAACAAGACGTTCCTCGGCAAGGTTCTCGATTTGGAGCTGACCGAGCGTCGCGAGGCTTCCATCGGCGCGGCGGCACTCGGCATCGCCTGGGGCTGCCGCCTCGTGCGCGTGCACGACGTCAAGGGCACCTGCCGCGTGCGCGACGCGCTCGCCGCGGTCAGTGAGGCCGAGTGAGCTCGCGCAAGGCGGCGTCGGCCTATCTCGTCAAGGGTGACGATGCCTCGTTGGTGGCCCAGGAGGTGCGCGCCTTGCTGAACGACGTAGTGGGCGACCAGGACCATGCACTTGGTCGTCGAGGAGATCGGCCGGGGACTGGGTGAGGACCTCAGCGTCGGGGCGATCGTCGACGCCTGCACCACGCCGCCCTTCCTGGTGGACCGGCGCGTCGTCGTGGTGCGTGAGGCCGGCAGGCTGCTCACCGCCGACGTTCCCCGGCTGGTCGAGGTGATCCGGGATCCGCTCCCCACGACGGTGCTGGTGCTGGTCGGTGGGGGCGGGACGGTGCCCGCGCCGCTCGTCAAGGCGGTCGGTGCGGTCGGAGAGATCGTCGACGTCACGACGACCAAGGCGGGGGAGCGGAAGGCGTGGCTGCACGACCACCTCCGGGGCGCGCCGGTGAGGCTCGAGCCGAGAGCGGCCGATCTGCTGGCCGCCCACGTCGGCGAGGACCTCGGTCGGGTCGAGGGTCTGCTCGGCGCGTTGAGCGCCGCCTACGGCGAGGGGGCCCGCATCTCGGCCGAGGACCTGGCGCCCTATCTCGGCGAGGCGGGCAACGTCCCCCGCTACGAGCTCACCGACGCCATCGACAAGGGTGAGCCCGGGCGGGCGTTGCCCGTGCTGCACCGGATGCTCGACGCCGGCGGCCTCGTGCCGGTCCAGGTGCTGGCCACGCTGCACGGCCACTTCGCCAACATGCTGGCACTCGACGGCGACGACGTCGTCAGCGAGCGCGACGCGGCCGCCGTCCTCGGCACCGCGCCGTTCGTGGCCAAGAAGGCCCTCGAGCAGTCCCGGCGGCTCGGGAGCACGAGGATCGCGGAAGCCATCAAGCTCATCGCCGCGGCCGACCTCGACGTGCGCGGGGCGAGCGGCCTCAACCCTGAGGTGGTCGTCGAGATCCTGGTGGCCCGGCTGGCTCGCCAGACGCGCCCGGCACGCCCGGCGCGCCATCGGGCCGGCGTCCGTCGCTAGGTGTACTCGAGGCCGGCCAGCCGGACGGGCGCCGCCGGCAGGGCTCAGGCCCGCCGGCAGCGTCAGGGCAGCGGCGAGAACCACCAGCGGTGGTTCTCGAGGTCCCGGGCGCCGTACTCGCGCAGGCCGTAGTCCTGGTCGGTCGGTTCGCTGTCGATCCGCGCGCCGGCTGCCTTGGCACGGGCGTAGTGCGCGTCGACGTCGGGGACGATGACCGAGAGGCCCCCGTGCGACGCCGCCGCCCCGCGGGGCGAGGCCAGGTCGTGCTCGGCCGTCACCGCATGCAGCCAGATGGCGGCGTCGCCGTTGCGCACCTCGGCGTGGACGACGGTGCCGTCGTCGAGACGGTGGAGGCCTCCCGAGGCAAGACCGAACGTGCCGACGAGGAAGTCGTGCGCCGCCTCGATGTCCTCGTAGACGAGCACGGGGACGACAGCGGTGCGCACGGCGGTGGTGTTGTCGTGGGTTGTGGTCATGTGGTCATTGTGCGGGCCGCGGCGGCTTCGTGTCTTGGACAAACCTGACCTCGGGCACGAGGCCGGCCTGAGCGGCATAGGCGCCCGGGGTCATGCCGGCGAACGCGACGAAGTCGCGCGTCAGGTGGGACTGGTCGTAGTAGCCCGTCTCCGTCGCGACGTCGGCCAGGGTGCGGTTCGGCTGCGGGCAGCCGAGCAGCGACCTGGCGTGCTCGAAGCGGAGCAGCCGGGCGTAGGCCTTGGGCGCGAGGCCGAGCTGGTGCCGGAAGCGCTCGGTCACGTGACGCCGGCTCCACCCCGTCTCGTCCATCAGGGGCTCCACCCGGGCCTGCCCGTCCGAGGCAACCAGTCGCCGGCGCAGCCATGCCACCTCGGGCGAGAGCGCTGGGACGGACACGCAACCGCCCAGCTCCTCGTCGAGCAGCCCCAGCCGGGCCTCCCACGTCGGCGTCTCGGCCAACCGCTCCACCAGGCGCGCTCCGCGGGCACCCAGGGCCTCGTCGAGGGGCACGACCGCGTCGTTCAGCTCCCCGACTTCGCCGAACAGCGCCCGCGCACCGACGGCGGTCAGGTCCACCTGCACGCCGAGTTGGTGGCCTGCGATCCCGGTCAGGCTCGAGTGCGACTGGTTGCCGACCACGAAGGCGCCCAGGGTGCGCACGGGACCCTCGACCTCGCCCTCGAACACCTCCATGGAGTCGCCGAAGCCCAGGATCAGGGCGACCCCGTGACGGGCCATCTCACGGCGGAGGAAGCCGGATTCCGGCCATTCCTCGTAGCCCACGATGTGGCGCACCACCGCATCCGGTGTGCTCGTGGCGCGTTGCGCCGTTTCGTGCACCCCCCGCTCGGACACCCGGCGGGTGAGGACGACTCCGTCCGCCATCGCATCCAGCATCGCGCGGGGCGGGGCGGCCCGAGCACCCCGGTGCTGAACTGGTCCCATGCTCGAGACACCCGAAGAACTCCGGCGGCTCCAGGACCTCCTCGACGCCTCCATGGCGTCCGCGGGGCCCCACCTGCGTGGCATCATCAGCGACGCGCGGCGGCTCGGTGCGCACGACCTGGCCGAGCGGCTGCAGGGGATGCGCCTCCTCGTGGTGGTCACCGTGACCGCGGACGGTCGGCCGTTGGCCGGCCCGGTCGACGGCTACTTCCTCCATGGCACCTTCTGGTTCAGCTCCGGCCGCGAGTCGGTGCGGATGCGGCACCTCGCGGCCCGGCCGGGCGTCAGCGCGACGCATCTGCCCGGCGAGGAGCTGGCGGTCACCGTGCACGGAAAGGCAGAGCGCTTCGCCCTCGACGACCCCGAGCTGGCCGACCTGCGTCGGGCCATGCTCGACGAGTACCTGCCCAAGCAGGGGCCCTCCTTCGAGGAGTGGCTCGACCGTGCGGACGCCCTGGGGGCGCGCATCGTGCCCGAGAAGATGTTCACCTTCCACCTTGGGGGATGACGCCCACGGGGTCGAGTGACGTCTTGCCTCGCCGTCCCGACACCCGACGTGGGTGTCGGGTCGGGAAAGCCGGTTACTCCGCGGCCGCCTCGATGGTCGCGATCCGCCGCACCAGCCGCGACTTGTGGTTGGCCGCCGTGTTCTTGTGGATCACGCCCTGGGCGGCGGCCTTGTCGATCCGCTTGACCGCCAGGCGCAGGAACTCCGCACCGTCTTCGTCGCCGTTCTCCGCGGCCACGACGGCGTTCTTGGCGCGCGTGCGCATCTCGGCCCGTACGGACTTGTTGCGCAGCCGGCGCTTCTCGTTCTGGCGGTTCCGCTTGATCTGGCTCTTGATGTTGGCCACGTGACGATCCTCAGTGCTCTCGAAAGGGGCGGCGGCGGGACGCGAGCCCACCGGTGCGGAGGTCAACTGTAGCAGGTGGCGGGCCCATTTCGGCCGGCGCCAATCCGCCGGCGTCCCGGCCAAGCTCCCTGGCCAGGCGACCGGGGTGCGTGGCGGGGCCGGTACGATCGACGGACCGTGCCGCCCCCCGCAACCGACCGTGGACCCGTTGCGGTCGAGCGGATTCGCAACTTCTCCATCATCAGCCACGTCGACCACGGCAAGTCGACCCTGTCGGACCGCATCCTCGAGATCACCGGCGCGGTCGATCCCCGGCTCATGCGCGAGCAGTACCTCGACTCCATGGACATCGAGCGGGAGCGGGGGATCACCATCAAGGCCCAGAACGTCCGTGTCGAGCACGCGGGCCACGTCCTCCACCTGATCGACACCCCCGGCCACGTCGACTTCGGCTACGAGGTGTCCCGTTCGCTCGCGGCCTGTGAAGGTGCGGTGCTCCTGGTGGACGCATCCCAGGGGATCCAGGCGCAGACGCTGGCCAACTGCTACCAGGCCATCGAGCACGACCTCGAGATCGTGCCCGTCCTCAACAAGATCGACCTCCCGGCGGCCGACCCGGTGCGCTGCGCACTCGAGATCGAGCACGTGCTCGGGCTGCCCGCCGAGGACATCCTGCACATCAGCGCCAAGACGGGGCAGGGGGTGCGCGAGCTGCTCGACGCCGTGATCGCCCGCGTCCCGCCGCCACGGGGCGACGCCGACGCACCCCTGCGGGCGCTGATCTTCGACTCCTCCTACGACCAGTACCGCGGCGTGGTGAGCTCCATCCGGATCGTGGACGGTACGCTGCACACAGGCGCCCGCCTGCGCTTCCTGCAGGCGAACGCGGTGCACGACATCGAAGAGGTCGGCGTCCGCACGCCCGAGGCGCTCCCGGTCGAGGGGCTCGGCCCCGGCGAAGTGGGCTACCTCATCGCGGGGATCAAGGACGTCGGCGAGGCGCGCTCGGGTGAGACCGTCACCACCGCGCAGCACGGCGCGACCGAAGCGCTGGCGGGCTACCGCGACCCGAAGCCCATGGTCTTCTGCGGCCTCTACCCGGTCGACGGGGACGAGCTGCCCGACCTGCGTGACGCGCTGGAGAAGCTCAAGCTCAACGACGCCAGCTTCACGTTCGAGCCCGAGTCCTCGCACGCACTGGGCATCGGCTTCCGCTGCGGCTTCCTCGGTCTGCTGCACATGGAGATCGTGCGCGAACGCCTGGAGCGCGAGTTCGACCTGTCCCTGATCGCCACCGCGCCCAGTGTGGCCTACCGCGCCTTTCTCACCGACGGTACCGAGCTCGACGTCGACAACCCGACCGAGCTGCCCGACGCCAGCCGCATCGACCACATCGACGAGCCGATGCTCTCGGCCACCATCATCACGCCGAGCGAGTACACGGGCACCGTGATGGAGCTGTGCCAGAGCCGGCGCGCCGAGATGACCCGCATGGAGTACCTCTCGCCTGAGCGGGTCGAGCTCGTCTACTCGGTGCCCCTGGCCGAGGTGGTCATCGACTTCTTCGACCAACTGAAGAGCCGGACGAAGGGTTACGCCAGCTTGGACTACGAGCCGGAGGGCTACGACACGGCCAACCTCGTGCGGGTCGACATCCTGATCAACCACACGCCGTGCGACGCCTTCTCGACCATCGTGCACCGGGGCGCGGCCGACAGTTACGGCCGCAAGATGGCCGAGAAGCTGCGCGAGCTCATCCCGCGCCAGCTCTTCGACGTTCCCATCCAGGCCGCCATCGGCGGGCGGATCGTGGCCCGGGAGACCGTGAAGGCCAAGCGCAAGGACGTCCTCGCCAAGTGTTACGGCGGTGACATCACCCGCAAGCGCAAGCTGCTCGAGCGGCAGAAGGAGGGCAAGAAGCGCATGAAGACCATCGGCAGGGTCGACGTGCCCCAGGAGGCCTTCATCTCGGCGTTGCGCCTGGGTGACGACTGACTCCCGCCCGGTCCCGGATCCGGTGTCCCGGAGCTCCCGGCACCGACCTCGGCGAGACCCCTGGCACTCGGTAGACTTGAGTGCCAGGTGCGCATCATGACGACCCACGCTGACCCTCCCTCCACACCCGCCGACGACTCCGCCGAGCGGCCGCGCCCTCAACGACCGGCGCGCCGCCATCCTCGAGGCGGTCGTGGCCGAGTACATCGGGAGCGCCGAACCCGTCGGTTCTGCCCACGTGGCCAACGCACCGGGGGTGCAGGTGTCCTCGGCGACCGTGCGCTCGGAGATGGTGGCGCTCGAGCGAGAGGGCTATCTCGCCCAGCCCCACACGAGCGCCGGCCGCATCCCGACCGACAAGGGCTACCGCTTCTTCGTCGACCATCTCACGGCGCCCGGCGTCCTCGGTCCCGTCCAGCGTCGTCAGGTGACCAAGTTCTTCGAGCAGGTGCACGGCGAGATGGAGACGGTGCTCGAGCGCGCCTCGGGTCTGCTCTCCGAGTTGACGTCGTACGCCGCGGTCGTCGTCGGCCCCTCGCACGAGGCGGCCACCATCCGCTCCGTCCAGCTCGTGGGCCTCTCGCCGCTGCACGCGCTGCTCCTGGTGGTGCTCTCCGACGGGGCGGTCGAGAAGCGGACCATCGACCTCGACGCCGAGGTCCCCGAGGAGCTGCTGGCCCGGGCCGGGACCGTGCTCGCCTCCCACGTGGTCGGGCAGACGCTGTCGGCGCCGTGGACCGTGCCAGCGACCGGGTCCAAGCCCCTCGACCGGCTGGTCGCCGCCGCGCACGCCGCCTTGGACGCCATGGAGGGAGCGATCGACGCGGACCAGGTGTTCGTGGGCGGCCCGGCGCGCCTGGCGGAGTCGTTCGACGCCGTCGAGACCGTGCGCTCGGTCCTCGCCATTCTGGAGCAGCAGCTGGTCGTCGTGACACTCCTGCGCGACGTCCTCGACCGGGGGCTCTCGGTGGCCATCGGCACCGAGCACGGCTTCGAGGCGTTGTCGTCGTGCGCGGTCGTCGTGGCACCCGTGACCGTGGACGGCCAGGACCTGGGTGCGGTGGGCCTGCTCGGTCCGACGCGGATGGACTACCCGCGCGCCATGGCGGCGGCCCACGTGGTGGGCGAGCGACTCGGGGAGCGCATCGGCGGAGGACACGATGGCCATCACTGACGGGCTGGGCGACCTCTACGCGCTGCTCGGGGTCCGTCCCGACGCCAGCGACGAGGAGATCAAGCGCGCCTACCGGGCGCGTGCCCGCGAGCTGCATCCCGACACCAACCAGGGCGACCCCACGGCCGAGGCGCGCTTCAAGGAGGTGACCGTCGCCTACGAGGTCCTGCGCGATCCCGAGCGGCGGGCCCGCTACGACCGCTTCGGTCCCGAGGGCGTGTTCGGCTCCCAGGCCGGCGGCGCGGGTGGCTTCGGGTTCGAAGGGGGCCTGGGGGACATCTTCGAAGCGTTCTTCGGGCAGATGGGCGGTGCCGGCGCCCGCCGCCGCGGTCCCCAGGCCGGGGCGGACGCCGAGGTGCAGCTGACCCTGGGGTTCGCGGAGGCAGTGTTCGGCAGCCGCAAGGAGATCACCATCCGCTTGCCCGCCACCTGCGCCACGTGCGCGGGCCGGGGTACGGCACCGGGCACCGAGCCGGTCACCTGCATCGACTGCCAGGGCACGGGCGAGCTGCGCCGAGTGCGCCAGTCGCTGCTGGGGCAGGTGGTCACGAGCGTCGCCTGCTCGCGCTGCAACGGCACCGGCGAGATGATCCCCAGCCCCTGCGCAGACTGCCGCGGCGAGGGGCGGCGCATGGAGGAGAGCACCTTCACGGTCGAGGTGCCGGCGGGTGTCGAGGACGGGTCGACGCTGCGGCTCGCCGACCGCGGCGCGGCGGGCCAGCGCGGTGGCCCGAGCGGCTCGCTCTTCGTCCACCTCTCGGTCGCGCGCGACCCCCGCTTCGAGCGTCAGGGCGACCATCTCAACACCACCTTCACCATCAGCGTCGCCCAGGCCGCGCTCGGCACCGAGGCGGACGTCGAGACGCTGGACGGGCCCCAGCACCTGACGATCGGGCCGGGCACCCAGCACGGCCACGTCGAGCGCATCAAGGGACTCGGCGTTCCCCACCTACGCGGCCGAGGCCGCGGCGACCTTTTCGTGCACGTGTTCGTGGCGACGCCGACCGGCCTGACCCCCGAGCAGGACCAGCTCCTGCGGCAGTTCGCCGCCTCCCGCGGCGAGGAGGTCTCGCCCCCGGGTGCCGGGGGCGGCGAGGGCATGTTCTCCCGCCTGCGCTCCGCCTTTGGCTAGCCCCGCACCGGGCTACGCCGGCATCGCGGTCCGAGCCGCCGCGGCTGCCCAGGTGTTCGTCGACGATCCCGGGCACCCCGTCCTTTCCAACACCGACGCCCACCACTTGACGCGGGTGCTGCGGTTGCGAGCCGGCGAGGAGGTCATCGCTGCGGACGGACGCGGCCGCTGGGCGCGCGCCACGTGGCGGGAAGGGGGCACGTTCGAGCCGCTCGACGGCGCCGGCGCCGATCTCCGGTTCGAGGCCCGCGCCGAGCCCGCGCTCACGGTGGCGTTCGCGCCGGTCAAGGGCGAGCGCCCCGAATGGGTCGTCCAGAAGCTGACCGAGCTGGGCATCGATCGCATCGTCCCGCTGCTCAGCGAGCGCGGCGTGGTCCGGTGGACGGGGGAGCGCGGGAAGGCGACGGTCGAGCGGCTGCGCCGGGTGGCGCGCGAGGCGGCCGCGCAGTGCCGCCGCGTCTGGTTGCCCGAGGTGTGCGACACGATGCGCTTCGCCGACCTTGTCACCCTGGGCGACCCCGGCGAGGTGGTGCTGGCCCAGCTGAGCGGGGACCGGCCTACGGTGTCCCAGCGCGTGGTGGCGGTGGGACCCGAGGGCGGGTGGAGCACGGACGAGCTCGCGTCGGGGCTGCCCACGGTGGGGTTCGGTCTGAGCGTGTTGCGGGCCGAGACCGCCGCGGTCACCGCTGCCGCCCTGTTGGCCTCCCTGCGGACGGGGACCGTGGCTGCGGTGGACGGGTCGCGAGGCCAGGCGTGAGGGGGTCCATCGTCACGGGCACGGCCCGGGGGCCGGTAAGTTCGGACCAGTGATCGGGCCCGAGCAGAAGGACGGCGGCGACCCCGGGGCATGACCGACTGCCTCTTCTGCAAGATCGTGGCCGGTGAGGTGCCCTCCGAGATGGTGCACGAGACGCCGACGACCGTCGCCTTCAAGGACATCCACCCAGCGGCGCCGCTCCACGTGCTGGTGGTGCCGCGCCGTCACATCGAGGACGCATCGAAGGTGACCGCCGACGACGGACCAGTCGTGGCCGACATGCTCCTCGCCGCCCGGGCCGTGGCCGACGCCGCAGGGCTGGTCGTGCCCGAGCGGGGCTACCGGTTGATCTTCAACGTCGGGCCCGACGCCATGAACTCCATCCCGCACCTGCACCTCCACGTGCTCGGGGGGCAACCGCTGAAGGGACACTTCGCCGTCACATGACCGCTTCATGACCACGACACTCCGCGCCGAGGTCTTCGTCCCCGGGAACCATCTCATGGTCACGCTGCTCGGGACCCGGGACGAACATCTGCGCCAGATCGAGCAGGCCTTCCCGGGCGAGCACATCGTGGTCCAGGGCAACCGCATCTCGGTCGAGGGTCCCGATGCCGAGGTCGTGGTGCGCCTCTTCGACGAGCTCATCGTCATGCTGCAGTCGGGCCGCAACCTCGACTCGTCCACCTTGGCGCGCATGATCGACATGGTGCGCGACGACATCCGCCCGAGCGATGTGCTGCGCTCCGAGGTCGTCCGCGCCGCGGGCGGTAAGACGGTCCGTCCCAACACGGCCGGGCAGAAGCGCTACGTCGACGCCATTTCGCAGAACATCATCACGTTCGGTATCGGACCGGCCGGTACCGGCAAGTCGTACCTCGCCGTGGCCCAGGCCGTGCACGCCCTGCAGTCCCGCCAGGTCACGCGCATCATCCTCACCCGCCCCGCCGTGGAAGCGGGCGAGCGGCTGGGCTTCCTGCCCGGGGACCTCATGGCCAAGGTCGATCCCTATCTCCGCCCGCTCTACGACGCCCTCTACGACCTGCTCGAACCCGAGGGCGCACAGCGCCTGCTCGATCGTGGGACCATTGAGGTCGCGCCGCTCGCCTTCATGCGGGGCCGGACCCTCAACAGCTCGTTCATCATTCTCGACGAAGCCCAGAACACCACACCGGAGCAGATGAAGATGTTCCTGACCCGCATCGGGTTCGGCTCGAAGTGCGTGGTGACCGGCGACGTGACCCAGATCGACGTGCCAGGGGGCCGCTCCGGTCTGGTCGGGCTCGAACCCGTGCTCGGCGGCATCGACGACATCGCGTTCGTCCACCTGAGCCGCCGGGACGTGGTCCGCCACAAGATCGTGGCGGACATCGTCGACGCCTACGAAGTGGCAGAAGGGCGGGCGGGTTCCACGCAGTGACCATCGACGTCTTCGCCGCCGATGAGCAACAGGCCCATCCGATGGACGTGGCTCGCTGGGCCGGGCTGGCGCGCCAGGTCCTGGCGGCGCGAGGGGTGAAGGGCGAGACCGAGGTCTCGCTGCTCTTCGTCGACGAGGACGCCATGGCCGCGCTCAACGAGCAGTTCCTCGGCAAGAGCGGGCCCACCGACGTGCTCTCCTTTCCCATCGAGGACGAACCCGGGCCCACGGGCCGCTCTCCGGACCTGGGGGGCAGCGGACCGGGGACCTCGGCCGAGCAGGGTGCGCTCACGCTGCTCGGCGACGTGGTGATCTGCCCCGAGGTGGCGTCTCGCAACGCCGCCGAGCACGAGGTGTCCTTCGACGACGAGGTGGCGCTGCTCGTGGTCCATGGTCTCTTGCACCTGCTGGGCCTGGACCACGAGGACGACGCCGAGGCCGAGCGGATGGAGGCGCTCGAGCAGCAGCTGTTGAAGCGGTTCCACCGGGTGAGCCCACAGGCGTGAGCGTGGTGACCCTGCTCGCGGCTTCGGGTTTCCACGCCGAGGACGCGGTCCTCATCGTGGTGATCGCCGTGTTGCTGGCCGCATCGGGCGTGTTGGCGATGGCCGAGACCAGCCTCGTGCGGATGAACCGGATCAAGGCCAAGTCGCTGGTGGACGAGAAGAAGCGCGGGGCACGACAGCTCGCCCGCCTGGTCGAGAATCCCGCCAACTTCCTCAACCCGATCCTGCTGCTCGTGCTGATCTGTCAACTGGTCTCGGCCACCCTGGTGGGCATCGTCGCCGAGCATCTCTTCGGCGGCCTGGGCGTGCTCCTCGGCATCGTGTTCGAAGTCGTGGTGATCTTCGTGTTCTTCGAGGCGGTGCCCAAGAACTGGGCGGTGCAACATGCCGACCGGGCGGCGCTGCTCAGCGCGCCGCTCGTCAGCACGCTCATCCGGTTCCCGCCCATCCGCTGGTTCTCGTCCCTCCTGATCGGGCTTGCCAACCGGATCATCGGTGCCGCCGACGACGGCGAGGGGGGCATGCGGCACTCCTACATCACCGACTCCGAGCTCAAAGCCATGGCCGATGTGGCGCACGAGGAGAAGGTGATTGAGCAGGTCGAGCGCACGTTCATCCACTCCATCATCGACTTCGGCGACACCGTCGCCCGCGAGGTCATGACGCCACGCCCCGATATGGTGACCGTCGAGGCCGATGCCACCGTGCGCGATGCGCTGGAGGCGGCGCTCGGTGCCGGGTACAGCCGGATACCCGTCGAGGAGGACGGTATCGACGACATCATCGGGATCGCCTACGCCAAGGATCTCGTGCGCGCGGAACGACAGGGCAAGGCGGGCCAGGTGGTGCGCGACAGCATGCGGCCTCCCAAGTTCATCCCGGAGTCCAAGGAGGTGTCCGACCTCCTGCGCGAGATGCAGGAGGAGAAGTTCCACATGGCGATCGTCGTCGACGAGTACGGCGGGACCGCGGGGCTGATCACGCTCGAGGACCTGCTCGAGGAGCTGGTGGGTGACATCGTCGACGAGTTCGACGTGGAGCAACCGACCGTCGAGCGCTCCGACGACGGGTCGGTGCTCGTGAGCGCGCTCTACTCGGTAGACGACGCCGACGAGCTGCTCGGCGCCGAGCTCCCGCGCGGCCCGTGGGACACGGTCGGCGGCCTCATGCTCGATCTGGCGGGGCGGGTGCCCGACCCCGGTGACTCGGTCGAGGTCGACGGCTTCCGGTTGACCGCGGTCGACGTGCGCGGGCGTCGCATCGGGCGGGTCCGGATTGAGCCGACCGGCGCACCCGCCGCCGACGGCGATGCGGAGGGCCACCGGGTGGACGGCATTTCGCACAACGGGAGCTGATGCCCGGTGCGCTCGGGCTTCGTGGCCGTGGTCGGGCGCCCCAACGTCGGCAAGTCCACCTTGGTGAACCAGATGGTCGGGACGAAGGTGGCCATCACGTCGTCGCGCCCCAACACGACGCGGCATCGCATCCTGGGCGTGCTCCACGACGAGGATGCCGACGCGCAAATCGTCTTCGTCGACACGCCGGGCATCCACCGTCCCCGCAGCACGCTCGGGACACGGCTGAACGAGACGGCGACGGACGCGCTGCACGACGTCGACGTCATCATGGCGGTCGTCGACGCCACGGCGGCCATCGGCCCGGGGGACCGGACGGTGCTCGAGCGTGCCATCCGCCAGGTCCAGCATGCGGCCGCCGTCGCGCGCCACTGCGGCTGCCGGCACCGGCACCGGCACCGCCGTCGCCGAGGACGAGGACCCCGGCCCGGGCCTGGTCGTCGTCGTGAACAAGGTCGACCGGGCGTCCAATGCTCAGGTGCTCGAACGCCTGGCCGGCGCCAAGGAGGCGGTCGATGCGCTGGCCAACCTGGAGACGGCCGAGTACTTCCCGGTGTCGGCCCGCACCGGCCGGGGCGTCGGCGAGCTCCTCGCGCACCTGATGGCGCGGCTGCCGGAGGGCCCGCCTTTCTTCCCGACCGACGTCGTCACCGACACACCCGAGGCGCTCTGGGTGGCCGAGCTCGTCCGCGAGCAACTGTTGGCCAAGACCCGTGACGAGCTGCCCCACGCCATCACGTGCAGGGTCACCGAGTGGGAGGGTCCGTTCATCCGGGTCCAGATCATCGTCGAGCGCGACTCCCAGAAGGCCATCGTCATCGGCAAGGGCGGCGAGGTCCTCAAGGCGGTCGGGACGACGGTGCGCGAGTCGCTCCCCGAGGGCACATACCTCGATCTGCACGTGACCGTGGAGCGGCGCTGGCAGAACCGCGCCGAGATGCTCGACCGGCTCGGCTACTGAGCGACCGAGCGTCCTTCGGGCTGGGCTGGGCTGGGCCAGGACAGGCCACAGACCGGGCAGGCGCCCGTCTCGTCGCAAACTGTAAACGTATGTGCTTAGAGTTCTGGGAAGGACCCACCACGCGCACCCGCCGGACGGGCGCCCCGTGGCCCACCCGCCCGCCCGACCCGCACGACCCGGGCCGATCCGCCATGTTTTCGCAGACTGTAAACGTATGTGCTTAGAGTTCTGGGAATGACCACCCCGCGCACCCGCCGGACGGAGGCCCCCGGGCCCCGACCCGACCCGCCACAGCTCAAGGCCGTGGCCGACCCGACCACGCTCGACCTCGCCTTCAAGGCCCTGGCCAACGAGACCCGCCGCGGCATCCTCGCCGTGCTGCACGACTGGGGCGGGTACCTGAGCTCACACGACATCGCCCGGCATTTCGACGTCACCTGGCAGGGCATCTCGCGCCACCTCCGAGTGCTGACCGAGGCCGATCTCGTGGTCTGCGACGTTCGCCCCAACGAGAGGGCGTACGCCCTCAACCGTGACCAGCTGCGCCGGGTGCCGGGCCGCTGGATCGCCCGCGTCGCCACCTCGGGCACGCGCACCGCGGAAGGCAAGCTCTCCTTTGACTTCACCGGGTTGGCCGAATAGCAGCTCGAGCCGCTGGAGCCGCTGCTCAGGCGCCGTCGAGCGCCTGCCGCAGGAACGCCTCGACTTCGGACATGTCCACGGTTCGCCGCATGGCCGGCAACGTGGCGAGGAGGACGCCACGGTACGACGCGGTGGCAAGACGTGGGTCGAGCACGGCGACGACGCCGCGGTCCTCCGCCGTGCGGATCAGGCGCCCCGACCCCTGCGCCAGGAGCGTGGCGGCCCGGGGGAGGTCGACGAGGGAGAAGGCGCGCCCTCCCGCCCGGTCGCGCCGCGCCTGGAGCAGGGGGTCGTCGGGCCGCGGGAAGGGGAGGCGGTCGATCGTCACCAGCGACAGCGCGCGGCCCGGGATGTCGACCCCCTGCCAGAAGCCGAGGGTGGCGAAGAGGCAAGAGGTCTCGTCCCGGGCGAACTCCTCGAGGAGCCTGCCCTTGGGGAGGTCGCCCTGCAGGAGAAGCGCATAGGGCAGCTCGGGTGCCAGCGCTTCCGCCGCGGCCTGGGTGGCCCGCCGGCTGGTGAACAGGGCCAGCGTGCGCCCGCCGGCCGCCTCGAGCAGCCGGGCCAGCTCCTCGTGCAACGCCTCCTCTGCCCCCGGTGCCCGGCGATCGGGCAGGTGGCGGGCGACATAGAGCAGCGCGTGCGAGCGATAGTCGAAGGGGCTGCCGACGTTGAGCTCCTCGCTCGGGTACGGATCGAGGCCGACGCGGTCCACGATCCGGGGCGGGATGGTGGCGCTCGTCAGGACCGACGTCACCTCGCCCCAGAGCATCCCCGCCAGGGCCGGGCCGACGTCGATGGGGGAGAGGCGCAGGCGGACGTTGCGCCGGGTGCCGTCGACCCAAGCCACCTCGCCGTCGGTGCGCGACACCAGCCGGTGCAGGTCCTCCGCCAGGTGCGCGGCGGCCTGCAGGGTACGGGTCTTGCGGCTCGATCGGTCGGGGTCGGACGCGTCGCCGTCGTCGGCGAGGAAGCTGCGTTGCCCCCCGGTGCGCCGCAGCGCGTCCGATGACGCGCCGGGTGAGCTCGGCAGCGCGGTCGAGCAGCTCGGCCAGCTCGCGGTCGTCGGCTGGCCGCCCGGTCTTTGGCGGCCCGGTGTCCGGACGCCGTGCGTCCTCGTGCAGGACCCGCGTCCCGACCCGGTCACCTAGGAGGGCTCCGAGCCGCTCGCCCACTGAGGCGAGGGAATCGGGCAGTTCCCGGTCGCGTTCGTCGACCAGCGGCCGGGCCGCCGTCACGATGGCGCGGAAGCGGCCGGGGGTGACCTCGACCCCGAGGCTCGACGTCATAACCTCCTCGAGCTCGTGCGCCTCGTCGAACACGACGACGTCGTGCTCGGGCAGCACCACCCCGCCGCTGGCCAGGTGGGCACCGTAGAGATGGGTGTTCACGACCACGATGTCGGCGGCGGCGGCCCGGTCTCGGGCGGCCTCGGCAAAGCAGCGTCCGCCCGAGGGACAGTTGAATGCGCCCGGGCACTCTCGCGGGCCGACGCTGACCATGTTCCAGGCCCGGTCCGACGGTTCGAAGCTCAGGTCGGCGCGGTCGCCGGTGGTGGAGGTGTGCGACCAGGCCACCAGGGTGCGAACCTCCTCGACGATGCCCTCGGGCGGCGCGCCGTCACGCTCCTTCACCTCGCCTCGCCTCGCCCGCCTCGGACTCCCGGTCTGCGGGCTCGGCCTCGGGGTCGCCCAGCTCGGGCTGGATCCCACCCGATCCCACCTCGGCCACCCGTTGGCGGCAGAGGTAGTTGCTCCGCCCTTTGAGGACGGCGAAGTCCAGCGGGACGGGCAGGCCCAGTCCCGCCTCGACCAGTGGGAGGTCCTTCTCGGCCAGCTGGTCCTGCAGCGCCTTGGTCGCGGTGGCCACGACGACCTTCTTGCCACTGAGCGCGGCGGGGACGAGATAGGCCAGCGACTTGCCCGTCCCGGTGCCGGCCTGGACGACAAGGTGGGTGCGGGTGACCAGCGCCTCGGCCACCGCTCGGCACATCTCCTGCTGTTCGGAGCGGTGCTCGCCCCCGGCCATCTGGGCCGTGATCTTGTCCAGCCCGTCGACAGCGTCGTCGCCCGCCTGGCGGGCGTCCGCCGACGAACCCCGAGGACAGTCGCAGGACGTCGAGCTCTTCGAAGTCCTGGGATCGCCACCCAGCTCTCCTCCATCCACCCGATCATGCCCGCCAGCGGCGACACCTGTCGTAGGAGCGATTTCCGCCGCTTGGATGGCGTCGGGGCGGCCGATCTAACGACAGATCGAGAGCGCGTCCCCGTCCTGACGGCGGTAGGGGGCACCATCAGCCGCCGCCACCACAAAGCAGATCGGGCCAGATTCAGTCGCTCGCTCTGGAACCCACAGCCACAAGGCAGTGGACTTCAACCCCCGTGTAGAGAAGACTTTCCCACCGACCGGCAATCTCTGCCGGCGGGGACGCCATGCCGCCTTTATTCGACTACGAGTCCGGCAGCTCGAGCTGCCATGCCACGCGCCGAGCGCGAGCTGCTCGCTCTCACGCGACATCAGGTTCTTCCTGCGGCGCGCGACGTCACGCCCTCTTCGCACAGGTACCCCCGAGCTCTCGCGCCGCGTTCACGCGCTGGTACGCTGCTCCACCCTCCTCTCCCGCTGGCGCCCCCGATCGCCCACCGTACTCACTCGCAGTCCTGTATCGGTGCCCCCGCGTACCCCGGCACCGCGCAGCATCCTCGATCCACACGGCCGATCTCCCCAGCCATGTTCACCGGCGCGAGTCTGCCGTTGTCGACGCCATCAACGCCCCTGTATCCGCTCACCTATGCGCATGCGGCGTGGCCCTGTCTGCACGGACATGTCCGACTCGCCGCCGCGTGTTCACTACGCGCGTCGCACTGCGGCGCAGCTGCGCTCCCGCCACCCTCGCCGCGCGTCTACACGTCCCGCTGTAGCACCCGCCTGCACCCGTCTGCTGCCGCCGGCGCCCCCCACACGTCACCTCTCTCGCTCCGTTCGAGCCAGTGGCACCGGGTTTCAGGCATGGCGCCCCCTATCATCACGCCAGTCCGCAGCGCTGATCATGCCGGTGCTTCTCGCGACCTGCTCGGTCCGTAGCACATCAGCAGCCCGCGGACTCGGTGAGCGAATGCCCTTTATAAGCACCACGATCTCACTGTCCCCCCTCGTACAACCGCCTACTGACCAGGTAGGCCAGGACTTGCCGTCCCGGTGCCCGCCTGCACGACCAGGTGGTCCGAGTGGCCAGCGCCTCGGCCACCGCGCGGCACATCTCCTGCTGTTCGGAGCGGTGCTCGCCCCCGGCCATCTGAGCGGTGATCTTGTCCAGGCCGTCGACAGCCTCGTCGCCGGCCAGGCGCGCATCCACACGCGGCATGCCCTCGGAGTCCAGGACGTCGACCTCGTCGAAGTCGACGCCTTCCCAGCTCTCAGGCATGCGTCCATGATGCCCGCCCCTTGGGAGCCGGCGGAGCGTTTCGGTGAGCCTCACCGGGTCCATCTCGGGTGGAGCCGACCCGGATACCCGAGGAACGACGAAATCGCTGGGACTAACGGCCCTTCCGCCGTGCCGTTCGTCCCGCTTGAGTGGAATCTGGGGGCCACCCTGCCGGTCGCCACCCCGGAGGAAGGAGCAGGACATGCGCACTGAGCTCGGAGACGAAGGTGACGGCCCAGCGATCCCCGGGGGCCGAGACCTTTTGCGGGATCGCCGGCGGTACACTCCGGTGGTGATGTTGGCGACCGAAATCTGAGTCGCCGAGTCCGTCGTTGTCGATCCTCGCAACCGCATCGTCCCAGGCACCTGCACCTGCGGACCCACGACCGGTCGCCCTGTCTTTCCGGGGTGTCACCCACCGCTACGGTTCCCGCACTGCCCTCGAGCGGTTGGACCTCGAGGTGTACCAGGGCGAGGTGCTTGCACTCCTCGGTCCGAACGGCGCCGGCAAGTCGACCACGATCTCGGTGCTGCTCGGCCTCATCCGACCACAAGAAGGACACGTCGAGGTGCTTGGCTCCGAGCCTCGCCGGGCGGTTGCCGACGGCCGGGTCGGCGCCATGCTCCAGTCCGGCTCGGGCGTCGGCCTCCCCCCCGGCGTCCGCGTCGACCAGGCCCTCCGTCTGGTGCGGCGCCTCTATCCGCGTCCGGCACCGCTCGACCGGATTGTCGAGCGCGCCGACATTGGGGCGCTCCTGCGCCGGCGGACCGACCGACTCTCGGGCGGACAGGCCCAGCGGGTCCGCTTCGCCATCGCCATCGCCGGCGACCCCGAGGTCGTATTCCTCGACGAGCCCACCTCGGCCATGGACGTGGAGGCGCGCCAAGGCTTCTGGCGGATGATGCGGGACTTCGGGAACGAGGGCCGCACCGTGCTGTTCGCCACCCACCATCTGGCCGAGGCGGACGAGATCGCCGACCGCGTGCTCGTGCTCAACCACGGCAAGGTGGTGGCTGATGGCCCCGGCGCCACCCTCAAGGCGGCCGTGGCCTCCCGGCGACTGTGCTTCGTCTCCGATCGGCCGGACCTCGCGTCGCTCTCCGAGCTCGATGGCGTCACCGAGGTCGACGTCTGCGCCACCCGCGTCTCGATCGATTCGCTGGACGCCGACGCCACCATCCGCGACCTGGTCGGCCGCGGCGTCCCGTTCCGTGACCTGGAGATCACGGGGGCGGGGCTGGAGCAGGCCTTCGTGGCACTGACCGGCTGCGGTGCCGCGGAAGCCGACATCGCTCCGACCAGGCCTACCGGGGCCATTGACGCGGACGCCATCATGCGGGATGACCGGTGACCGACCTCTCGCTCGTCGCACCGGGCGTGTCCGGCGATCCGTTCCCCGCCCCTCAAGCACCGCGGGATGACGACCGGCGCAACCGCCTGGCGGCGCTCGTTGCCTACGGTCGCTTCGAGGTGGGACGCCTGCTCAGGAGCTGGAAGTTCCTCGCCATCACCGTCGGGTTCCCGGTCGTCTTCTATCTCCTCTTCCTCGGCGACCAGTCGGCCGGCAAGGTGGTGGACGGCACGGTGCCCTGGCGGGACTACCTCATGGTTTCGATGTGCTCGTTCGGGGCACTGGTCGCCGCGCTCAACGCGGGCGGCACCCGGCTCTCGATGGAACGAGCCTCCGGATGGGCTCGCCAGCTCCGGATCACCCCCATCCCGGCCTGGTCGTACGTCGGCACCAAGATCGTCGCCAGCATGCTCGTGGTGCTCCCGGTGATCATCCTGGTCGAGATCGTCGGAGCCGGTTTCGGCGGCGTCCGGTTGGCGGCCACGACCTGGGTCGGGCTGACCGCTCTCCTCTGGGTCACGTCCCTTCCGTTTGCCGTCTTGGGCGTCTTCATCGGATTCCTCGTCTCGACCGAGGCTGCGTTCCCCGTCGTCACCGGGCTCATGTTCGTGCTCGGCTACTTCGGCGGTCTGTTCAAGCCGGTCGGCCAAATGCCAGGCTGGCTCCAGGTCGTCGCCCACCTCACGCCGAGCTATCACCAGGAGGCGCTGGCGCTGGCCGCCCTCGACGGCCAGACGATGGTGCTCAGTCATTGGCTGGTCCTGGCGGGCTACGTCGCGGTGCTCGGTTTGGCCATCGTCTGGAAGCACCGGGTCGAAGAATCCCGGGGCCTCGCCTGATCTGATCCTCACCGGCGCCGCCGACACCTTGGCGCGTCACTCCGTCAGCCGCAGAGTTTGAGTGGAGTGGCGCCTCTTGGTCGCCGTGGCCACGACGGCTTTTTGCACGCTAGGAGGCGACGGGGACGAGATAGGCCAGCGATTTGCCCGTCTCCCGTGACCGGCCTGAACCACCAGGTGGGTGCGGGTGACCATCGCCTCGGCCACGGCCCGGCACATCTCCTGTTGCTCGGGGCGGTGCTCGCCACCTGTCATCTGGGCCGTGATCTTGTCCAGCCCGTCGACGGCGTCGTCGCCGGCCTGTCGGGCGTCCGCTGCGAATCCTTCGGCGGCGCCCCAGGTGCCGAGTCCTCGATGTCGGCGGGCTCGGTGACGGCCTCTCGGGCGTACTCACCGTCCCACTCGTTCATCGGTTGACCCTACCGCCGGCTGTGCCGGTCAGCCGTCGAGCTGCGCCGTGGCCGCCCCCCAGGTGACGGCCGGGAGTTCCGGTCGGCGTTCGGCTCTCAGCGAGCGACGACCGGGACCGCGACGAGGGGGGAGTAGTCCTTGAACGCCTGCTCGCCGAAGCCGGTCCACATGTCGAGGGCGGGCGGCGGCATGTGCTCGAGCATCGCCGCGCGCTGGGCGTCGGTCATCCGCTCCCGGATGAGGCCGAGGATCAGCCAGATCTTGTCCCCGTGGAAGTTGGCCATGCCGTGCCCCGGGAGGGCACCCCACTCCTCCGCCGAGAGGTTCTCGGCGGCCAGGGGCAGCACCTTCGACTCCTCCTGGTCGAGATGGTCGACGAGTTGCGCGTGCAGCGCATCGAGCCCGTCCTGGGCCGCCTTCTGTGCCGCGGCGTCGCCCGCCGGCCATGCCTGAAGCAGGCGCTGTGCCTCTTCGAGCAGTCGCACGGCCTCGTGGTGCTGCTCGGCCATCCGGTCGATGAGCGCACCCTCCCCGGGCAGCGTTCGCGAAGCAACGGGAAGACGAGCTTCTCCTCGGCGTCGTGGTGTGCCTCAAGGAAGGAGAGGATGTTCTCGTAGTAGTTGACGATGAGTGCCACCCGCTCGACGTCGCCGGGCGTGACGTCACCGACGAGTTGGGGTGCCGAGCCCAGGGTGTCACGGAACACGCCGTGCACGGCGTACATGTCGGTGACGTCGGGACGGGGTGCGTCTGCCTGTGCTGACATTCGAAGTCCTCCTTCTCTGATCCTCCACCCAGACCGCCTAGGAGGGGACGACATACTTCACCACGAAATCGCCTCCTCTGTCTGGCCGATCGCCTCGGGTGCGCCGATCGCCTCGGGCGCACCGCGATAGGTTCGTCGGGTGAACTCCACCGTCCGCGACCCGGGGGGCGCCCAGGCGCGAGACGGCCGCCCGGACCAGGGCGGGGGAACCGGCAGCGAGGCACCCGACCCGGTCCCTCCGGGACTCGATCACTCCCGCGTCCCCGTGCACGTCGCCTGCGTGATGGACGGCAATGGTCGCTGGGCCAGCGCCCGCGGGCTGCCCCGGACGGAGGGGCACGCCGCCGGGGAGACCGCGCTGCTCGATGTGGTCAACGGGGCCCTCGAGATCGGCATCAAGTGGATCACGCTCTACGCGTTCTCCACCGAGAACTGGCGCCGGCCGCCCGACGAGGTGCGATACCTCATGAATTTCAACCAGTCGCTCCTCATGCGGCGGCGCGACGAGCTCAACGAGAAGGGCGTGCAGATCCGCTTCGCCGGGCGGCGCGACTGGCGCGTGCCGTGCCGGGTGCTCAGGCGGATGGACGAGTCGATTGCGCTGACGAAGCACAACTCGCGCATGGTCATGACGATGGCCTTCAACTATGGGGGCCGCGCCGAGATCGTCGACGCCGTCCGTGCCCTGGTGGCGGAGGGAACGTCGGCCAACAAGATCGACGAGAAAGCCATCCGGCGTCATCTCTACTTCCCCGACATGCCCGACCCGGACCTCGTCATCCGCACATCGGGCGAGACGCGCGATCTCGAACTTCCTCCTGTGGGAGATCGCCTACAGCGAGTTGGTCTTCCCCGAGATCCTGTGGCCCGACATGCGCCGCCGCCACCTCTATGAGGCGGTGATGGAGTTCCAGCAGCGGGTGCGCCGCTTCGGCGCCGTCAACCCCTGACCCCGACCCTGCCGTGGGCCGACGGGTCCATCGGGCCGACCGGACCCGAGCGTTCCTCCAGGGTCGGCAGCGACCCGCTCCGGTCCGCCCAGCTGCGAGAATGAGGGAACCATGACGGCCACCCGGATCGCCCTGATCGCGGGGATCGTGTTCCTCGCCCTCTTCGCCCTGATCACGGCCTTCGCCGTGCACGCCGGTCTCGTCGTGGTGGCCCTGGCGGCCGTGGCCATGCTGGTCGGCGCCGGCAATTTGCTCTATGGCCGGCACTCGCACGGCGCCGCCGCCCAGGCCCGGGTCCGGCCGGCCCAGCAGGCCCACGACCGTGCCGCCGACCGGGCCGCCGAGGCCCGCCGCGCCGTGGCCGAGGCCACTCGCCGGGGCGAGCGCTACTGCCCCCTCGATCCGGCCCCCAAGCGGCCACGCGCCGAGAGGTGAGCCTCACCCGCGACCGCGGCGTCGTCCTGCGCAGCTACCGCCTGGGCGAAGCGGACCGCATCGTCGTCTTCCTGACCGAGCACCACGGCAAGGTGCGCGCCGTTGCCAAGGGCGTGCGCAAGACCACTTCGAAGTTCGGCGCCCGCCTGGAGCCCCTGACCCACGTGGACCTTTTGCTGTGGCAGGGGAGGAGTGACCTCGACATCGTGAACCAGGTCGAGGTGGTGTCGTCGTACCGGGTCGTGCGCGAGGACCTCGGCCGCCTGTCGCGCGGTATGGCCCTGCTCGAGGTGACCGACCAGATGGCCCAGGAGCGCCATCCCGACCCCGCGCTCTACTCGATGCTCGTCGGCGCTCTCGGTGCACTGGCCGACGAGCGGGCCGATCCGACGCTGCTGGCGCCCGCCTTCTTCCTCAAGGCGCTCGTCCTCGAGGGTGCAGGGCCCGTGCTCGACGAGTGCGCCGTCTGTCGCGAGCCCGACGGCGCCGTGGAGCTGGTGGCCTTCGATCTCGTCGCCGGGGGCACGCTGTGCCGAGCCCATCGCAGCGGCCGCCCCATGAGCCCCGCCGCGCTCGCCCTGCTGCGCCGCATCCTCGGTGGCGGCCTGGCGTCGGTGCTTTCGGGGCTCCCGCCGGCGGGCGCGGACGAGGTGGCGGAGCTGGCAACCGAGGCCATGGAGGCCCACCTCGACCGGCGCATCCGTTCGGTGCGCTCCACCGCCAGCCTTTGAGCGCCTTCGGCGTCTACGTCCACGTCCCGTTCTGCCGGGAGCGCTGCGACTACTGCGCCTTCGCCACCTACACCGACCGCGACCATCTCATGGAGCGCTACGCCGACGCCTGTGTCCGCGACCTCCACCGCGTCTTCGGGGCGGCCGACCTCCCTCCGGCCACCTCGGTCTTCTTCGGAGGGGGCACCCCGTCCCGCCTGCGCCCCGAGACGCTGTGTCGCATCCTCGACGCCATCCCGCGCGCCCGGGTGCGGAGGTGACCGTCGAGTGCAATCCCGAGGACACCGACGACGCCCACCTCGGTGCCTACCGCCGGGCCGGGGTGACCCGGGTCTCCTTCGGCCTGCAATCGACGAAGGCGCACGTGCTGGCCGGCCTCGGCCGCCGCAATGTGCCGGACGCCGCCGAGACGGTCGCCGCCGCCGTGAGCGCGGCCGGGTTCGGCACCTGGAACCTCGACCTCATGTTGGGCGCGGTCGACGGAGAGCGACGCCGACTGGGCCGCCACGCTCGAAGAGGTGCTCGCGCTCGCGCACCCGCCGCCGCACCTCAGCGCCTACGGGCTCACCGTCGAACCCGGCACGCCGCTGGCCACGGACCGGGCGCGCCATCCCGACGATGACGCGCAGGCCCGGCGCTATGAGCACGCCGACGCGGTCCTGAGCGCAGCGGGGTACGTCTGGGAGGAGATCTCGAACTGGGCCCGGCCGGGCCACGAGTGCCGCCACAACCATCTGTACTGGGAGCAGGGGGACTACGTGGGCATCGGATCGGCGGCGCACTCGCACCGTGGCGGCTCGCGGTGGTGGAACGTTCGCACGCCCGACCGCTACATCGACGCCGTGGAGGCCCGACGCTCACCCGAGGCGGGACGCGAGGTGCTCACCTGGGCCCAACGCGAGTTCGAGGCGCTCTCACTCTCGCTGCGCACGCCGCGCGGCGTGCCGTGGGAGGCCCTCGAGCGTCCCGACGAGCTGGAGGGCCTCGTCGTGTGCGCGGGAGACCGGGCCGTGCTCACCGTCCGGGGCCGTCTGCTCGCCAACGAGGTCAGCGCCAGAATCCGCTCCGGTATCCTGCACCGATGACCGAGACCGCCGAGGCTCCCGAGGACGCCACCGACGACCTGATGGAGAAGGTGGTCCGCCTGTGCCGCTGTCCGCGGCTTCATCTTCCCGTCCGCGGAGATCTACGGCGGCTTCCGCTCCACCTACGACTACGGCCCGCTCGGGGTCAACATGCTGCGCAACGTCAAGGACGCTTGGTGGCGGGCCATGGTCCAAGAGCGCGACGACGTCGTCGGGCTCGACGCCGCCATCCTCGGCCCCCCGGCGGTGTGGGAGGCCTCGGGGCACCTGACCACCTTCACCGACCCCCTGGTCGACTGCAGAAACTGCCACGAGCGCTGGCGGGCCGACAAGATCGACGGCGTCTGCCCCAACTGTGGCTCGCACGACCTCACCGAGGCCCGCGCCTTCAACCTGATGTTCAAGACGCACGCCGGCCCGGTGGCCGACGAGGGCCACGTCGCCTACCTGCGGCCCGAGACGGCCCAGGGCATGTTCACCAACTTCGCCAACGTGCTCGGCACCACCCGCAAGAAGCCGCCCTTCGGCATCGCACAGGTCGGCAAGTCGTTCCGCAACGAGATCACGCCCCAGAACTTCGTCTTCCGCACCCGCGAGTTCGAGCAGATGGAGCTGGAGTTCTTCGTGCCACCGGAGCAGAGCCAGCACTGGTTCGACTATTGGCTGTCCGAGCGAATGGACTGGTACCTGCGCCTCGGCATCCCGGCCGACAAGCTGCGCCTGCGCCACCACGACCCGAGTGAGCTGTCGCATTACTCGCGTGGCACGGCGGACGTCGAGTTCCTCTTCCCCTGGGACTGGGACGAGCTCGAGGGCATCGCCAACCGGGGCGACTACGACCTCACCGCGCACGCCGCCAGGTCGGGCGTCTCCTTGGACTACTTCGACCCGCAGACCAGCGAGCGCTACACGCCCCACGTGATTGAGCCGGCCGCCGGCGCCACCCGCACCATGATGGCCTTCCTCCTGGCCGCCTACGCCGAGGACGAGGTCGGGGGAGAGGCGCGCACCGTGCTGCGGCTGCACTGGCGCCTGGCCCCCTACCAGGTGGCCGTGCTCCCGCTGTCGAAGAAGGACACCCTCGAACCGTTGGCCCGCAAGGTGCTCGCCATGCTGCAGCCGCACTTCATGGTCGACTACGACGTCACCCAGAGCATCGGTCGCCGCTACCGGCGCCAGGACGAGATCGGGACGCCGTGGTGCGTGACGGTCGACTTCGACTCGCTCGAGGACGACGCGGTGACCGTGCGTGACCGCGACACCACCGCACAGGTGCGAGTGCCCATCGCCGGCCTGCTGGCCGAGCTGCGCCGGCGCACGGGCCAGGAGTAGCGCACCGTCGCCCAGGCAACTTGGCGCTCAGGCAACCTTGCGGTACTTGCGCACCGCGACGGGCACGAGGATGACCAGCAGGCCGAAGCACCACAGGAGCGCGCGCACCACGGCGCCCGAGTTGTGCAGCACTCCGCCCACCATGAGCGAGCGGGTGGCGTCGACCACCTGGGTCACCGGCTGGTGCTTGGCGAAGGCCTGCAGCCACCCGGGCATACGGGCCACGGGGACGAAGGCCGACGAAGCGAAGAGGAGCGGGAAGATCAGGGGGAAGACCATGACCTGGGCCGTCTCCGCGTTCGGGGCGGTGAGGCCGATGGTGGCGAACCCCCAGCTCAACGTGTAGGCGAACAGCAGGATCAGCAGCACCCCGCACAGGTACAGCGCAAAGTTGGTCCCGATGCGGAATCCCACGGCGTAGCCCACGCCCGTGATCAGCACCACCACGAAGACATTGCGGATCATGTCGGCCGTGGTGCGTCCGGCCAACACGGCCGAGCGGCTCATGGGAAGGGCGCGGAATCGCTCGATCAGCCCCTTGTGCAGGTCCTCGGAGAGCCCGATCGCCGTGCTCATGGCCCCGAAGACGACCGTCTGCACGAAAATGCCGGGCATCAGGAATTGGATGTAGTGCCCACCGGGCACCTGGATGGCGCCGCCGAACACGTAGGTGAAGAGCAGCACGAACATGATCGGCTGCAATGTGGTGAAGAAGACAGCCTCGGGCGTGCGGGTCAGCGCGAGCAAGTTGCGCCACGTCATGGTCACGATGTCGGCCACGGCCCACGACAGGCGACTGCCGCCGCCGTCGCTCGACTGGCGGATCGCGACGGGTGCGGAGATGGTCGTCGTCGTCATGCGGCATCCTTCCCGTCGGTCCCCACCTCGGCCCGGCGCCCTCGCCCCCGGCCCAGGCCCCGCTTCGGCTTGGCCGTGTCCGCGCCGTCCTCGTCGATGATGGTCTTGTGCCCGGTCAGGCTCAAGAACACGTCGTCGAGGCTGGGCTCCCTGAGGGCGAGCCCGCCGATGGGGATGTGTGCTGCGTCGAGCGAGCGCAGGACGTCGGCACCGGCCCTGGGCCCGTTCGTGACGGTGAGCTCGATCACGAGGTCCTCGACGACCGGCGCCTTGTCCGAGAACGGGGCGAGCAGCACGACCGAGCGCTCCAGCGTCTCCCGGCTGCCCAGGGTCACCGAGACGACCGAGGTGCCCAGGTCGGCCTTGAGCTGAGCCGGTGTGCCCTCGGCGATGACCCGTCCGTGGTCGATCACCACGATGTCGCGGGCCAGGCGATCGGCCTCCTCGAGGTACTGCGTGGTGAGCAGCACCGTCGTGCCGTCCCGCACCAGGTCCTCGATCGCCACCCACAGCCCCTGGCGGCTCTGGGGGTCGAGGCCGGTGGTGGGCTCGTCGAGGAAGAGGATGGGGGGACCCGCCACCAGGGCCGCGGCCAGGTCCAGCCGGCGGCGCATGCCGCCCGAGTACGTCTTGAGGACGCGGTCGCCGGCACCGGACAGCCCGAAGGCCTCGAGGAGCTCGTCGGCCCGCCGGGCCGCCACCCTCCGGCTCAGGTGCGAGAGGCGGCCCACCATGTGGATGTTCTCCCGACCGGTGAGGTTCTCGTCGACGGCGGCGTACTGGCCGGCGAGCCCGATGACGCGGCGGACCGCGTCCGCCTCCTTGACCACGTCGTGACCGAGGACCGTGGCGGTGCCGGCGTCCGGTTCGAGGATGGTGGAGAGGATGCGCACCACCGTGGTCTTGCCGGCACCGTTCGGACCGAGCAGGCCCAGCACGGTGCCCGCCTCGACCTCGAGGGAGACGCCGTCGAGGGCGCGCACCTGGCCGTTGGCGAAGACCTTGACGAGGTCGTGGGCCTCGACGGCCAGCGGAGCATTCGGAGAAAGAGCCATCAGGAAAGAAACTTAGTGATAAAGTTACTTATATGTCAAGGCAATGGTCACGCAATGAGCTGGCCCAGCAGCTGCGCAGCGAGATCCTCGGCTACCTCGGCGCGGCGAGCGAGTTTCAAGAGGGGCTGGCCAAGAGGCTGAAGCTGAGCAGGACCGACATGCGCTGTCTGGACCTTATTGGCCGTCTGGGCCCGATGACCGCGGGTCGGCTCGCCGAAGAGAGCGGGCTCACGACCGGGGCGGTCACCTTCATCCTCGACCGGCTCGAGCAGGCGGGCATGGTGACCCGCCGACGGGACACCGAGGACCGGCGCCGGGTCTGGGTCGAGATCGTCCCCGACGCCCGCGATCGCCTCGAGGACCTGCAGCAGCCGGTCGCCGAGGAGATGCGCCAGGTGGCCCAGCGCTTCAAGGCGGACGAGCTGGAGATCGTGCGCGACTTCATGCGCCAGGCCAAGGAGGTCTTCCAGCGCCAGATCTTCGGCGCCGCGCGCACGGAGCCACCGGGCACCGACCCCGACGCCGATCACTGACGCCGTTCACCCATGGAGCGCTCGGGAGCGATCGCCCGAGGAAAGTAGGCTGGCTTGACCCGTCCCAGATCGGGAGGGGAGTGACCACCACGTGACCGCGCCCCCGACGCGGTTCGCCCGTTCAGGGCAAGGAGGCCCGATGCCGTACGTCTTCGATTTCGACCACACGCACGCCCGTCCCCCGATGGAGCTCAAGGACCTCCTCGGCGGCAAGGGCGCCAACCTGGCCGAGATGACGTCGGTACTCGAACTGCCGGTGCCGCCGGGGTTCACCATCTCGACCGACGCCTGCCGCGCCTACATGGCGGGCGGCTGGCCCAAGGGCCTCGACGCCGAGGCGGCAGCGGCCCGATCCCGGCTCGAGACCGCGATGGGCAAGAGCATCGGCGACGCCGCCGACCCGCTGCTCGTGTCGGTGCGCTCGGGCGCGAAGTTCTCCATGCCCGGCATGATGGACACCGTCCTCAACCTCGGCCTCAACGACGACTCCGTCGAGGGGCTGGCCAAGCAGACCGGTGACGATCGCTTCGCCTTCGACTCGTACCGGCGCTTCATCGCAATGTACGCCCGCATCGTCCTGGAGCTGCCTGGCGAGGAGTTCGACTCGCTGTTCGAGGCGGCCAAGGAACTGGCGGGGACGACCTCCGACGCCCAGGTGCCCGTCGAGCTTCTGCGCTATCTGGTCGACTCCTACCAACAGATCGTCGAGCGCCACACCGGCAAGCCGTTCCCCCAGAAGCCGGCAGAGCAGTTGCGCGGCGCCATCGAGGCCGTGTTCCGCAGCTGGAACGGGCCCCGCGCCATCGCGTACCGCGAGCGCGAGCACATCGCGCACGACCTCGGCACGGCGGTGAACGTGCAGGCGATGGTCTTCGGCAACCGCGACGACAACTCGGGCACCGGCGTCGGGTTCACCCGCGACCCGGCGACCGGGTCCAAGGGCGCCTACGGGGACTTCCTCGTCAACGCCCAGGGCGAGGACGTCGTGGCCGGGATCCGCAACACCGAGCCCATCTCGGAGCTGAAGAAGCAGTTCCCCAAGGTCCACGCCGAGCTCCTCAAGATCTTCTCCCGCCTCGAGACCCACTACCGCGACATGTGCGACACGGAGTTCACGATCGAACAGGGCAAGCTCTGGATGCTCCAGACCCGGGTGGGCAAGCGCACGGGGGCGGCGGCACTGCGGATGGCGGTCGACATGGTGCGACCGAGCGACCTCGGGATCTCCAAGGCCGAGGCGGTCTCGCGCATCACCGAGGACCACCTCGACTCCGTCCTCCATCCCCAGTTCGCCAGCTCGGGCTACGACGTGTGGGCCAAGGGCCTGGGCGCGAGCCCGGGCGCGGCAGTGGGTCGCATCTACTTCACGGCCGACGACGCAGCCGAGGCGGCCGAGCGGGGCGAGCCGGTGATCCTGGTCCGCAACGAGACGTCGCCCGAGGACGTCCACGGCATGCTGGCCGCGGAGGGGATCCTCACCGCCCGCGGCGGCCTGGTCAGCCACGCCGCCGTGGTGGCGCGCGGCTGGGGCAAGCCGGCCGTCGTCGGTGCCGAGGTTCTGCGCCTGGGTGACCACCAGGTCACGGTGGGCGACGTGACGCTCTACGAGGGCGACTGGATCTCCCTCGACGGCGGCGCGGGCATCGTCGTGGCGGGACAGGTCCCGCTCACGGCCGCGTCGCCGCCGGCCGCGTTCGCCACCGTCCTCTCGTGGGCCGACGAGATCCGCAAGGGCCATCTGGCCGTGCGGGCCAACGCCGACACCGGTGAGGACGCGGCCAACGCGCGCGACCTCGGGGCCGAGGGCATCGGCCTGTGCCGCACCGAGCACATGTTCCTCGGCGAGGACCGGTTGCCCGTCGTGCGCCGCATGATCCTCGCGCACTCGCCGTCCGAGGAGGCCGAGGCGCTGGAGGAGCTCCGCCTGGTGCAGCGCGAAGACTTCATCGGCATCCTCGCCGCGATGGACGGGCTGCCGGTGACGGTGCGACTGCTCGACCCGCCGCTGCACGAGTTCTTGCCCGCCACCGAGGAGCTCGCGCACAAGGACGCCACGGTCGGCCTGAACCCCGAGGAGCGCCGCCTCTACGAGGCCGCGCTCTCGTGGAAGGAGACCAACCCGATGCTGGGCACCCGGGGCGTCCGCCTCGGGGTGATCAAGCCCGGCCTCTACGCCATGCAGGTGCGTGCGCTCATGGAGGCGGCCCGGCAGCGGGTGGCCGACGGCGGGCACCCGATCGTCGAGATCATGATCCCGCTCACCGTGACCCGGGCCGAGTTGGCTCTGGCACGGGGCTGGGTGGAGGACGCCGTCGAGGCGGCCAACAAGGAGCGGGCGCCCCGGCCCTCCAAGGGATCCAAGGCGAGTGCGGTCAAGGCCGGCAAGCTCGAGGTGACCATCGGGACCATGATCGAGACGCCCCGGGCGGCCCTGCGGGCAGGCGAGATCGCCGAGGTGGCCGACTTCTTCTCCTTCGGGACGAACGACCTGACCCAGATGACCTTCGGCTTCTCCCGCGACGACGTCGAGGGCAGGATGATGGACGCCTACCTCGAGCTCGGCCTGCTGCCGCGCAACCCCTTCGAGGTGGTCGACTTCGACGGCGTGGGCGAGCTCGTGCGGCTGGGCACCGAACGCGGGCGGTCCACGAGGCCGAGTCTCAAGGTGGGAGTCTGCGGTGAGCACGGCGGGGACCCGGCCTCCATCGGCCTGTTCTACGAGGCGGGGCTCGACTACGTGAGCTGCTCGCCGTTCCGGGTCCCGGTGGCTCGCTTGTCCGCCGCGCAGGCCGTGTTGGCCCGGGACACGGTCGAGAGCACGTAGGCGCCCACGGGCAAGGCCTGTGAGCTGCGCCCCCCGTCAGCCGACCGGGCTCCGGCCGGCGAGGAGGTAGCGCCGGAGGGCGATGACCGTCCAGACGGCCTCGACGACGCCGAAGGGCCACGCGCCCGAGAGGAAGCCGTACGAGCTCGACAGAGCGCACCCCAAGGCAAAGGCCAGGACGAACATCCGGCCCCGGGCCTCCAGGGCGTACATGCCCATCATGAAGGTCAGGGCGCAGACGCCGTAGACGGTGACCGCCATCGCGCGACGTTAGGCCGGAACGGAGCACGACAGCCCCGCGGTACCGTCGGGGTGTGGGGATTCCGGACGAGGAAGTGGCCCAGGTCCGGGCGGCCACCGACATCGTCGCCCTGATCAGCGAGCACTCCCTGTTGAAGAAGGTCGGCCGGCGCTGGAGCGGGCTGTGCCCCTTTCACACCGAGAAGACGCCGTCCTTCAGCGTCAACGCCGAGGAGGGCTTCTACTACTGCTTCGGCTGCCAGCAGTCGGGCGACGCCATCACGTTCGTGCGCGCCATGGACGGGCTCGACTTCGTCGAGGCGGTGCGCTTCCTGGCCGACAGGGCCGGGATCACGCTGCACGAGGACCAGGAGGCGGGGCGCGATCACAAGCGCCGGTCCGAGTTGCTCCAGGCGATGGAGCGGGCGGTGGAGTGGTACCACGAGCGCCTGCTGCGCTCGCCCGACGCCGGACCGGCGCGCGACTACCTGCGCTCGCGCGGCTACGACGGCGACGTCGTGCGCCAGTTCCGCCTCGGCTGGGCGCCCGACGACTGGGACGCGTTGGCCCAGGCGCTCAAACTACCCGACAAGGTCATGTCCGACTCTGGCCTCGGTTTCGTCAATCGGCGTAGCCGGGTCCAGGATTTCTTCCGGGGCCGGATCTTGTTTCCGATCTGCGATCCGACCGGTCGCCCGGTCGCGCTCGGCGGGAGGATCCTGCCACCGCGCGCCGGGCAGGCACCACCGGATCGGCCCGAGCCCAAGTACAAGAACTCCCAGGAGTCACCGATCTACTCCAAGCGCCGGACCCTGTACGCGTTGAATTGGGCGAAGAAGGGGATCGTCGCCCAGGGAGAGGTCGTCGTCTGCGAGGGCTACACCGACGTCATCGGGTGCTTCCAGGCCGGCGCGCCATGGGCCGTCGCGACGTGTGGCACGGCGCTGGCGGAGGAGCACTTCACGTTGCTGCGCAACTTCGCCAAGAGGATCGTGCTCGCCTATGACGCCGATGCGGCGGGGCAGAGCGCGACGTCGCGCGTCTACGAGTGGGAGCGCAAGCACGAGGTCGATGTGGTGGTGGCTGACCTCCCCCGCGGCAGCGACCCCGGCGACCTGGCCCGCACGGATCCCGATGCGCTGGCCCGCGCCATCAAGGAGGCCCGGCCCTTCCTGCAGTTCCGTGTCGACCGCATGCTGGGCGGGGGCGACCTCACGACGGCGGAAGGGAGGGCTCGGGCGGCGGAGGCGGCGCTGACGGCGGTTGCCGAGCACCCGGACGACCTAGTGCGGGACCAGTACGTCATGCAGTTGGCCGACCGTTGTCGGGTCGATGCGACCCGGCTGCGGGAGCGCCTGGACCACCTGCGGGCGCACCCTCCGGTCGCGAGCGGCCCGGGCCGGCGAGGGTCTCGCCACGACGAGCCTCCGCCCATGGAGTACCCGGCGGACGACGGGGACGGGTACGTCCTGGACGACGGCAACGCAGCGGCCCTGGCAGCGGCTCTACGACCAGGGCCGGGGCTCGAGGCGCTCAAGTTGGCGGTCCATCGACCCGAAGACATAGCTGATCGTGTACACGCGGCGCTCTTCAGCGACCCCTTGCAGCGCCAGGCGTTTGTCGCGCTTTTGGAGTGCGACAGCGTACACGAGGCTGTTGAGTCCGCCTCACCGGAGGTGGCGAGCTTGTTGCGACGCGTCATCGTTGAAGAGCCCATGGCGGGCGACCCGGAATTGGGTGATCCCGTCGACTCCGTGGTCACCGTGCTCCTGCGCGGTGCGGTGCGGCGCGATCTGGCCGAGGTGGAGATGCAATCGCGCGCGGTGGACGACTCGTGGCAGTTGCGAGCCGCGGAGACGGCGCAAGTGCGCCTCTGGCTGGACCAACTCGGAGATCCCACGGCCGGGCGCGACGCCGCCGAACGGTTGGTAGCGTGGTTGGTCGGGAGAGACAGAGAGTGACGATGGCAGGACGAGGGTGAACGAGGATTCGGCGATCGCGATCGAGGACGAGGGCATGGACGCGCCGTCTTCGCCTTCGTCGTCCGAGCCGCTCGCGTCGATTGCTCACGTCGCGCTCCCACCCGGGGTGTCGCAGATCGATTTCGACGCGGTGCTGGCGATAGGGCGCGACAAGGGACAACTCACCCAGGCTGAGTTGATCGAAGCGTTGCACGCCGTTGAGCTGACGCCCGAGGTGTTGACGATCCTGATAGACCGCGTCACCACCGAGGGCGTCGCGCTGGTCGAGGACGAGGAAGAGGATCTGCTTGTCGAGATTGCGCCGCGCAAAGGGAACCGGTCCCCGCAACGGGCCAACGGAACCTCCAAGACCGAGATGCGCCGCGACACGAATGGGAAGCGGCCGAGCTCGGGCGGCGAGTCCGGGGGCAGCGCGGAGGACCCCGTCCACACATATCTGAAGGAAATCGGCCGAGTCCCGCTGCTCAATGCCGAGCTCGAAGTCGAGATCGCCCAGACCATTGAGGAAGGGAATGCTGCCGCGGCCAAATTGGCCGCCCACGAACGGGCCCAGGCCGGTGAGGGGCCATCGGACGACCTGCTCGACCCGGGTGCCCTCTCACGGAACCGTCGCCTGGTCCGGAACGGGCTCAAGGCGAAGGACGAGCTCATCGAGGCGAACCTGCGGTTGGTGGTCTCCATTGCCAAGCGCTACCGCAACCGGGGGCTGGCCTTCCTCGACCTGATCCAGGAGGGCAACCTCGGTCTGATGCGGGCGGTCGACAAGTTCGACCACACGAAGGGCTTCAAGTTCTCGACCTATGCGACGTGGTGGATCCGCCAGGCGATCACCCGCGCGATCGCCGACCAGGCGCGTACCATCCGGATTCCGGTCCACATGGTCGAGACCATCAACAAGGTCGTGTGGGCACAGCGCCAACTGCTCCAGGAGTTGGGTCGCGAGCCGACGATCGAAGAGGTGGCACTCCGCGTCGAGCTCCCGATGGAGCGGGTGCGCGAGATCTTGCGCATCAACCAGGACACGGTGTCACTCGAGCAGCCGGTGGGCGACGAGGACGACTTCAACCTCTCGGACCTGATTGAGGACAGGGGAGCGGTGGTCCCCGACGACGCAGCGACGCGGTCCCTCTTGGACGCGGCGGTGCGCGAGGCGCTCGGACACCTGTCCGAGCGCGAACAGGACGTGGTGCGACTGCGGTTCGGTCTGGACGACGGCAAGATCCGCACGCTCGAAGAGGTGGGCAAGGAGTTCGGTGTCACCCGTGAGCGCGTCCGCCAGATTGAGTCGAAGACATTGGCGAAGCTGCGCCGGCCCGATGCGGCCCACCTTCTGAGGGACTATCTCGAAGAGTCCTGATCGCACCGAAAACATTGGATCCCCGTCACCAGCGGCCTCACGGGCCGCTGGTATCGTTCGGGGGTTGTTTTCTCAAACCTTTCCGGGGTAGCTCAATGGCAGAGCAAGCGGCTGTTAACCGCTAGGTTGAGAGTTCGAGTCTCTCCCCCGGAGCTTTCCTCTTCGTTCTGCCTGGTCAGGTGGGGAGGTCCAGGAGGTCACCTTCTCCCTCGGGGTGGTCGTGCGCGCTACGTGCGCGATCACCTGGTGCCGATGTCGCACTCGGGACGATGTTCGAACCCTCCGTGTAAGGGTTGAGCGCCTGGGCGAGGAGCGCGTCACGCTCTTGGGAGGCGTGCTCGTAGCGCACCACCATGGCGACAAACTTCCACCCGCCGCGGCTCATGATCTCTTTGGTGCTCGCACCGGTCGTGGCGAACATAGTGGCGGCGAAGTGACGCAGGTCGTGGAAGCGCACCTACCCGAGACCGGCCCGGCGGCGTGCGGCCTCCCAGATGACCCACAAGTTGCTCGGCCGGAGCCGCTCGCCCGTCGCACCGACGAAGAGGGGAGCGTTGCTCTCGGACCCACGAAGCGACGCAGGTGGTCATCGAGCAGAGGTAGCAGTGAGCTCGAGAGGTACACCTTGCGTGGGTCGCCGTTCGTGGTTGGGCCGAGCTCGAGGGAGCCGTCGCGGAACTCGTGGAGCGAGCGCTCGACCCGGACGGTGCCGGACCGGACGTCGAGATCGTCACGGTTGAGCCCGAGCACCTCGCCCCGGCGGAGCGTGCCCCAGGCCGCCAGCGTCACGGCGGCCCGGTACTGCTCGGGCATGGACTGTGTGAGCGCGGCCACCTGGTCGATGTTGGGTATGCGGCGGTCACGCACCCTATCGGTGCCACCACCCTTCACACGGCAGGGTTTCTTGACGATGAGGTCGTCGAGGATGGCCGTATTGAAGATGGCCTTGAGGAGTCGGTAGGCGGAGCGGGCCGCTCCTGGCGTCATTGTGGCGAGGTCGGCGTACCACGACCGCACGCGGACACAGGAGTGATCTTGGCGAGCTCTCGTTGGCCGAAGGCCGGCTGCAGCTTGTTCGCAGCTGCAGACTGGCAACGGCGGTCGTCTTCTTGCGAGGTGGTTTCGATGACGACCTACAGACCCGACTCAGCCGTGATCCGCCGCGTTGCCTCTGCCTGTCGGAGGGCCTCGTAGTCACGTTCGTTCTGGTCGGCGTAGGTCTCGGCGAACTCCGCAAGGGCCCGGTCGAACGTCGACCCGTTCCCGAGATAGCTGGCGATGGCGACGCGGTCGCCCGAGCGGGCATGGGCACGGGCGAGCGCCTGGGCGCACAGCCCCACGTACTTGTTGAGGCCCGGAGGGATCGCTCCTTCGATCTCGAAGCTCCCCTTCCAGTCTCTGAGCTGGCGGATGTAGAAGTCCCGGGTCATACCGTCGGGACCTTCAACGGGTTGGTAGCCGAGGAAGATGTCGCTGGCCGCCTGCATCAGGTGCTGGCCGGCCACAACCCGCGCCCCATGGTTGGCGTAGCCACTCTTGCCAACGAACTCCTCGAGGACGGATGCCTCCGCCTCTTTGGCTTGGAGGAAGAGCGGGTCATCGTTCCCCAGTCCGACCATGAGCAGGATCCAGGCCCGGGTGCCCACGCTCCCCACACCCACCACCTTGCGGGCGATCTGGACGAACTGGAACTCTTCGAGGAGGTGGCGCCGGTCGGACTGGAGGCTGTGGCGGTAACCGCGGACAAGCTTGTGGAACGACTCGTGTATCTCGTCACTCACTTCCTGGGGGAAAAGTTCCTCTGTGGACACGACGAGTGGCGGATCACTCACGATGCGGAGCTTGCCGTCGATAACGGTAGCGAGCTTGCTCAGGGCGTGGAGACTGTCTCGGGTGCGCGCTTTGGTGACGACTTGGGCGGTGCGAGCCGCCATGCGCTTGTCGGCCCTGGATGCCCCCGTCTTGCCGGCTGTCGCCTCGAGCTCGGCGAGCAGGCCAGCGACGTCAATGTGCGAGTACCAGACGTCCAGCGTGGACAGCCCCGCCAATCGAGCCATTTCTCGTCGGTAGCTCGCTCCCACTTCGAGGGCGGCGGTCCGAGCCTCCTTGACGGTGAACTCGCGGTCCCGTGCGGCGATCACCACGCTGGCGGCGAGCCGCTTGAGATCCCACTCCCATGGCCCCGGCAGGGTCTCGTCGAAGTCGTTGACGTCGAACATCAGTTTCCGCTCTGGCGAGGCGAACAATCCGAAGTTGGACAGGTGGGCATCGCCGCAGATCTGGGCATTGAGGCCCGACCGGGGAGTGGTCGCCAGGTCGGAGGCCATGATCAGCGCGGCACCACGGAAGAAGGTGAACGGCGAGACGAGCATCCGCCCATAGCGGATCGGAACCAGCTCGGGCACCCGGGTGGTGGCTTGTCGTTCGAGAAGGCTGACTGGGTCCGGACGGTTGGTCGCAGGGCTGAACTCCGCCTGGGATGATCGGGGAGCGCGAGTGCGGGCATTCTTGCCGAGCTTCACGCGCTCCTCGACGGTGAGGTGCGGAACGGCGTGAGTCGTCGGGCCGGGTTGTTGCGTCAGATCCGTCATCGTTCCCCCGATCCTGGTTTCGAGCATCGATGCCGCCCGTCCCCATCATGCCCCCAGTGTTTGCGGGCAGTACAGAGCAGAAGAAGGGAAGGTGGTCTTTCCGGGCAGAGACGAAGTAGCGGATTCGGGGTTCCGCGTTCGCTGACGCACTAGGTGCCACCCTGCCGGCACTTCGGGGACAGAGGCTCAACCGAAATCCACGCCCTCAATATCAGCCTTCGGAGTGATGTCCGGAAGGCGCCGCATCCGGAATGCGTTGCCCAGACCGAGGAGGGAAGCGATGGCGGGAACGAGGAGTGCCACCTGGAGGGAGCGGTTGCGAGCCTTGGTGTTGATGGCAAGAACCGCGTTCTGGACGTCCTGCGGCTCGTCGGCGATCTGCTTCTGAAGCTGCGTATTGCTCATGACCTCGGCATCGTGCTCAAGATACGTCGAGATCTGCTGTTGCTGGGCCGGGGGGATCACGGTGCTCGTGTTCGTCAAATGGGTGAAGCTCAGCGCCAGGGCCCACAGCATGAGACCGCCGGCCATGGCCAGCCCGAACGACAGCCCGAAGGAGCCACCAGCGGAGTTGACACCCGCCGCCTCGCTGACGCGCTCCTCACTTATGGGGGCCAGAGTGAAATTGTTGAGCTGGGAGACGAGCAGGCCGAGGCCCGCCCCAGTGATCACCAGGGGGATGACCAGATACCACCCCGAGTCCACTCTCGGCACGAGGGGGATGATGGCTGCCATCCCGAGAGTGCTCAGGGCGAAGCCAGCCAGCACGATGTTGGCCGGGCGTCGCTTGCCCGCCTTGCGTCCAGCGAGGATGGCCATGGCGAACATGGAGAGGGACAGCGGCGCCAGGGTGAGGCCGGTCTTCATGGCGTTGTACTCGAGCGTCATCTGCAAGAAGAGCGGTAGGGCGATCATGGCTCCGCCGAGCGTGATCTGCTGGAGCATCTGCTGGGAGACGCCGATCCGGAAGTTCAAGTGCGTGAAGAGGTCGGGATCGAGCAACGTCGGCTTGCCGCGCCGCTTGCGACGTACCAGCCAGTAGGCGAAGGCAGCCAAGGCGACTGCGCCAATGCCCATGAGCAGGCCGACGTACTCACCGCCTTCCTGCCAGACGAGGATCCCGAGGACGATGCCGCCCATTCCCAAGATCGAGAGCACGGCGCCGACGAAGTCGACCTTACGGGATCCCGTGTACCGGACGTCCTTGACGAGGCGGATCTGCGACAGCACGACGAGAATGATCACCACCTCGAGACCGAAGCCGACACGCCACGACAGGTAGGTGGTGAGGAACCCGCCGAGCAGTGGTCCGACGGCGGCGGCGATCGCCGCCGATGCCCCCACGAGCGCGTAGGCACGCTTCTGGGCGTCGCCCGTGAAGTTGCCGTGGATGAGCGACTGCATGGCAGGAAGAAGCAGGGACGCGCCAAGGCCGCCGATGATGGCCCAGAAGATGATGATGGCGGTCAGGCTCTGGGCCAGGATCATGGCCAGAGCACCGACGGCATAGGCGAGTAGGCCGAGCACGTAGGCACGTCTGCGCCCCATTAGGTCGCCCATCTTCGAGTTGATCAGGATGAAGGCCGCCGAGACGAGCGCCTCGAGTGCGATGGCCGACTGGACACCACTCGCCGTGGTGTGCAGATCCTTGATGACCGCCGAGATCGACACGTTCATCAACGAGGTGTCCACCACCAGGACGAACATGGCCGCAGCCAGCAAGAGGGCTAGGCGCGGGCTGGCGCTGTTCTCCTCCGGCACCAAATCATCAGGTACGGAACTCATGACGGCGGCATCACTTGCGGACTGCCGCCCCGTGTAGGACAAACCGGCGAGGAGCCCAGGGCTTCGACTCTGATTGGCCGAGAGCCCGCCGGTTAGAGACGATGGTTCCTTCCAGCGACATAGCGTGACCTTCGCTCACAGAGAGCCCGATAATGGCCCTCTCGAGGCCAGCGCCAGTCCACCGGTACGGAGTGCCATCGTACGGCTGCACTTCGGTGGCGTAACCGAGATAAGGGCCCGAATCACCTCACAGCGCTGCCATCTTCTCCGAGTCATACCCATGGGCGATAAGCGCATAGATGACCAGGACGCCCAGACCCACATAGGTCAGCGACCAGATCGGGTAGTAGGGCATCCACCAGATCGCGCTGATGGAAGCGGGGGCCGCAAAGACGACGCCGGCCCAAATTCCGATCTGTGACCGGCTCATCACGGCGAACGCACTGAGGATCAGGAGAACGCCCAGGTAGACCCAGCCGTAGGTCTTCAGGCCGGTGCCGAAGATGGCGTCCTCGAGGTGCTGGGGCAGCACGCCGTGGTATCGGAAGGCCCAGATCGCGTCGAAGACGCGCATGACGCCGGCGACCGCCAGGACGATGGCGGCGAAGACAATCCAACCGTGGCCCCGTTCATGCATCGCTTTCCCTCCCGTTCTATTACGGCTCGTACCTTGAACGCTTGTAGCCTCACCCCCACCAACGCGGAACGTACTCCTCCTCGGGCTTGCGCGCCACAAGCTGGCCGACCACAGAAGCACGGCATGCTGACCGCATGGGCGTCATTGAGTCGACCCGGCGCCGTGACCAGAAATCCGACGCCGCCTAACCTGGTGACCCAGGAGGAGGCCGAAGAGGACGAGTGCAACCACGGCAAGCCTCGACAGCATTTTCTTACCGCTTCGACTTGTCTCCATGGCCCCATACTGGCCAGTTCGGTCGCTCAGGACGACTGTTGTTCCTCTGAACCGCCAATCGGCTTCACGGTGACGATGGCACGGCCCCGCACAGGCTCTGTAAGTCAGTTGGCACGCGTCGTCACGAGCGGGAGGCCGTTCCCTGGAGCGAAAAGATCGATGGCGCACCCTCCACTGACAGAGAGGAGGATGCGTTGGAGCGGAATCCGGTGTGCCTACTCGTGACAGCGCTCTGTCACGAGGCGAGACACCTCTCGTTCGCTGGGTGATGGAGGGCTCACGTCGGCGCTTCGCCAAGCCCCTCGTCCTCTCCTTGGATCGCGGCCAGCCCGGACTCGAACGTCGGATAGAACCGATCACGGTCGAGCGTCTCGAAGAGCCCGTATCGCTGCACGAGATTTTGGAGCCGTGTGCGCATCTCGACGAATGCCATGTGGACGCCGTTCGCGTTGAGCTCCTTATCGAGTTGTTCCAGCATCTGCGCGGCGGAGACGTCGATGTCGGTGATGGCCTCGCACTGGATCACCACCCACGTCACCTTTCGCGCTTTCACGACATCCCGGATCTGGGAGCGGAATGAGGAGCAATTGGCGAAGAAGAGCGGCGCTTCCCATCGGTAGACCGCGATCCCCGGCAGCTGGCGGGCTCCGGGGTAGCGCTTCACGTTGTGCCATCCCCCGATGGCGTCGACTTCACCCAGAACAGCTCCGTGCGGCTGCCACCCACGTCGGAAGTAGAGCGCCACGGCCAGGGCGACCGCGATGACGATGCCCTGGAGGACACCGAGGACAATGACACCCAGGCTGGCGATGACCGAGAGGATCAACGCGCTCTTGCGGACCCGCCAGTAGCGGGCGAGCACGGGCAGATCGAGCAGCGAGAGGGCCGCCCCGATGAGCACAGCGGCCAGGGCGGATTGCGGTAGGTCAGCCAGCAGGGAGTTGAAGAACAAGAGCAGCACGGCCACGATCCCGGCCCCGACCACCGAGGCCAGCTGCGTCTTGGCGCCAGCCTGCTCGACGACCGCCGTGCGGGACCCACTGGTCGAGACCGCGAAGCCCTGGAGGCAGCCAGCCGCCAAGTTGGCGGCGCCGATACCGATCATCTCCTGATTCGGGTCTACTTCTTCGCCCCGTCGTGCACTAAAGCTCGACGAGGTGGCGATAGTGTCGGCCAGCGACACCAATGTGATGCCGACCGCAGCGATCATCAGCGGCCCGATGTCGGCGAACTTGGTCCAAGGCAGCGACGGCCTTGGGATCCCTCGGGGGAGGGTCCCGACCGTGGGGACGCCATGGGCGTGCAGGTCGAAGGCAGCCGAGACGACGGTGGCGGCCACGATCGCAACCAGGACGGCGGGCAGCATCTTGGTGAAGCGGGGAAGGATCAAGAGGATGGCGAGGACCCCCAGCCCGACGGCGAAGGCGGCCCCGACGGTGGAGTCCAGGTGCACGACGAAAGCCTTGAGCTCGGGTCCGAAGCCCTTGGCATCGGTGGAGAAGCCGCACAGCTTGGGCAGCTGGCCAATGATGATGACTAGCGCCAGCCCGTTCATGTAGCCGACCTGCACCTCGTTGGAGAGCAGATCGGCCACGAATCCGAGGCGGGCCAGGCCCATGCCGATCTCGATCAGCGCGACGATCACCGCCAGCATCCCGGCGAGGGCGATCGCCCGATGGGTGTCGCCCCCGACGAGCAACGGCACCAAGGCGGCGAAGATCATCGGCGAGATCGACGAGTCGGGCCCCAGCACGAGGATCCTCGACGGCCCAAAGACGGCATAACCGATCAGGCAGCCGATCGTCGTATAGAGGCCGGTCACAGGGGGAAGGCCCGCCAGCTCGGCGTACGCCATACCCTGCGGAACGAGAATCGCGGCGAGGACAACACCGGCGATGACGTCGGGCCGGCCCCACCTGCCCTGGTACGTACGTGCAGTGCGGACGCCGGGGATCCATCGCTCGACGCCAGCCGTGTGGCCTGTCACCTCTGCCCCATGCTCACCTTGCTGTCGGATCCTTCATGAGTCGCGTGTTGAACATACAATGCCGAGGCGATCAGGGCTGAAGGAGGCCACGCATGGCGACGAGTCCTGAGATGAACGCAAGACCTGACCCCGAAGGAGCCTCCGGAACCGGGCTGGCGCATCAACCATCGCATCTGTCTCGCATCATGGCAATCACGGCCTTCGTCGCGGGAGCCTTGCTCGTGCTTCTTATCGTCGGGTTCTTGGTGCGCAACGGCGTCTACGTGGTTGTCGGCCTGGCCGGTGCGGCGCTGGGGATCGCCGGCGGCTGGTGGGTCATCACCGAGCGATCGCTGCGTCGTCGCATCGGGTACGCGGCGTTGGTCGTCGGCGCCGCCTTGATGGTGGTCGCGCTTCTCCGGGCCGGACAGGAGAGCTGGGCTTCGGTCGTCCGGCTTGTCCTCGCGCTGCTGCTCCTCGGTATTGCGATCATCTCTGCCCGCGCGTCACTTGCTGCTCGACTTCGAGGATCAACCAGCAGCGCCACTCAGCGGGTGCCCCCACCGGTCCATCCCGTGCTCTTGTGCAACCCGTGGTCTGGGGGTGGGAAGGTGGAGCGCTTCGGCCTCGACGATCTCGCAACCTCCCTCGGCGTGGAGAGGGTCACCCTCCGCCATGATCTGAACCTCGCCGAGCTGGCCCGCGCTGCGATTGCCCGTGGTGCCGATTGCCTCGGCATGGCGGGCGGGGACGGCTCCCAGGCCTTGGTCGCGTCGCTCGCCGTCGAGCACGACCTTCCCTTCGTCTGTGTCGCGGCGGGGACCCGCAACCATTTCGCGCTCGATTTGGGTCTCGATCGCGATGAACCTCAGAAGAGCGTCTACGCATTTCGGGACGCGGTCGAGCGCCGCGTCGACTACGCCACGGTGAACGAGCGCTTCTTCGTCAACAACGTCTCGTTGGGCATCTACGCCACCATCGTGCAACAAGAGGGCTATCGGGAGGCCAAGAAGGAAACGACCCAAGCGCTGCTGCCTCAGCTCTTGGGTCAGCGGAGCGAGCCCTTCGATCTCCAGTTCGTCACGCCGGACGGCACCGAGGTCGACGGCACATTCCTGATCATGGTCTCGAACAATCCCTACGTCCTGGGAGCCTCTCTGGACGCGTCGCAGCGAAGGCGGCTCGACGCGGGTCGGCTCGGCGTCTTCGCTGTCAGCGCTAGCACGGGCGCCCAGGCGGCCGAACTGATCACGTTGGCGCTGGCTGGCCACGGGGCGGCCAGCGGCCATGCCTACCAGTTCGAATGTGAGGAGTTCGAAGTGCGGTCACGCTCGGGCAAGGCCTACGCCGGGATCGACGGCGAGGCGCTCGAGCTCGAGACACCGCTCCGGTTCCGCATCCACCCCGAAGGGTTGCGGATGCTGGTTCCCGAGGGAAATATCGAAGCAGCGCTGCGCCGCCAGGCCCACGACGTCCACGTGCGAGACCTGGTGGATCTGGCCGCCGGAAGGTAAGGTCCGCGAGCCCCGATTAGGAAATGCGTCCAGTCCAAAAGGAGTCTCAGGGTCAATGATTGGCCTCGACGACGCGATGGCCAGGGTGTGGCCTTGCACGTGTGGACAGGCTAAAAAGGCCACAGTTGTACGTCCTCAAAGCGCACGAAGTCGTGTGCACCTCAGCATCCAAGCGCTCGAGTCGCTTCCTAAGCGCGCGTCGGGCCTACGCTCATGACGTGAGCGCGCTCCTCCCGGCGACCAGCCACCAACGTGACCGGGCCCTCGAGGTGCTCTTGAGCCGTGGCCTCGATCCCATCGTGGACATGGTCGGCTGGTCGAGGGGAGACGGAACCTACGAAGTCGCATCGGCGGACGGAGCCGTGCAATTCCGCCGCGACCCTGGCATGAATGGCGGCTACCGGATCGAGTGGGTCACGGGTCAGAACCCGCTCGCCGTGCAGGACCAGACGCGCTTCGTCGGACTTGAGGCCGAGCGGGCTTTGCCGCATCCCTGTCGCAACCAGAACAGTTACCCCAACGCGTTCGAGCAGTTCGCTCAGCTCTTCGACCATCCGTCAGCACCCGACCTCTGCGTGATCCACACCGCGTCGCACAACTGGGCCGACCAGGGTGGTCACCTCGGGGAGCATGGATCGCTGGGCGTCGTACAGGCGAGGGCACCCTTCATCGTCGCCGGCGCCGGGGTGCCGAGGCTCGGGATGGCTGACATCGGCTGCCGACTGATCGACGTGGCGCCGACGACCCTGCGGTTACTCGGGGCCGATCATGACCCGGGCGAGCCGCCGCTCTCCCACCAGGATGGGTCCGTGATCGCCGCCTTGGTCGACGGCCCGGGCCGGGCTCGGCATCTGATCGGGTTCCTCTGGGACGGGACCAACCCCAACGTGCTCTACGACCTTGCCGATCGCGGAGAAGCCCCGAACGTGGCGCGCTTGATCGGCGAGGGGACGGCCTGCCGGTACGGGGCGCTGGCGTCGCTCCCGACTGTCACGCTGGCCAACCACACCACGATCCTGACTGGCAGCCACCCAGGCCACCACGGGATCCTCCACAACGCCTGGGTCGACCGGCGTACTGGTACGCAGGTGATCACCAATTCGCCGGCGACATGGGCGACCTCCATGCGGTGGCTCAATCCTGGTGTGCAGACCATGCACCACGCGGCCAAGCGCATGCGTCCCGGGAGCACCGCCTCAATCAACGAACCCTGCGACACCGGGGCCGACTATTCGACGTTCGACCTCGTGCGCAACGGCGAGCGACCTTCGCCCGTCCCCAAATCCGACGACCTACCCGACGCGACCTCGCGGTTTGTGAGGCCGAGCAAGGACTATCGGTGGGCGTCGCGCGCGGACCACACCGCTGTCGAACAGTTCAGCCGCGTCTGGGCCGATGCCGATGGTGACCCGCCCGTGTTCACCTGGGTCAACTTCACGCTGACCGACTCGGCGTTCCACGAGGGCGGTCCCTACTCGGAAATGGCGGCGAGCGCCGTGCACGACAGCGACGCCCGGCTGGGTCGGATCTTCGAGGTGGTGGAGCAGTCCGGAAGCTGGGACGACTGTGCCTTCTTCCTAGTCGCCGACCACGGAATGGAGGAGTCCGACCCGGCCGTACGTGGGGACTGGGACGCGGCACTCGCAGAGGCGAAGGTGGCAGTGCGCGACGAAGGGTACGGCTTCTTGTACCTGAGCGATTTCTGAGTCCCGTCGCCCCGATCTACTTTGCCGGGGAGCATTGCAACGGGGTGTGCGGCAGCTCTCGAGGCCAACTCGCCTCGATGCCTCAACGCCGAAGAGCACCGCCGCGGCAAACGTCTTGTTCTGATCGGACCGCAGCGTCGCGTTGTCGACTGGCGCCCCGCCTACGTGCGAGTCCGTTTCGAACTCGTCAGAGCCCGCCGTTCTGGCGTCGGGCAGTCATGAGACTTCGTCAAGCGAGTAGCGCGACGCTCGCCACGAAGCGGCTATCGAACCGGCGCAGTTGAGGGTGAGTTCCCATCGCATCAGGACGGGGCCTTCAAGTGGGTGCGGTCGAGTGGAGAAGAAGCCAGAGAGACTCGACTGATCGGGTTCCGATCGTTAGGCCAGACGGAACAGCTTTAGAAGCCAATTGGATTGCTCCCAGTGCACAACCGGCTTGAACCGCACCGGCGGCCCATAACGCTCGCATTGGCAGAAGGTGCAATCGGAGCCGACGCGGTAGTGCCGATGCGACTCATAGGGATCACCGCAACGACATACGGGGCGCCTGATTCCAAGAAATGCCACCAGCCAGTCTGCGTAACTCGGAGGATGAACCTCGTAGTCGGTCACGGGGAACAACGACAATTGCATCTCATCGGCAGTGAGCATCAAACCAGCCTGTCAGGTCAGGCGCGACCGTGAACAACCTTTGCGCAACGCTTCAATAGATGTTGCGCGACGGCGTGCCCAACCTGGACTGAATCTTGCGCGTTTCGCAGAGGTATTGCACCAGCCCGAACCATCCAGGCGTGCGGACTTTCAGATTTGATGCAAATACCTTCGACGCCAGTAACCGCAGGTCAAGGGTCATCTGTTGCTTGCATCGCAATGTCGGAAGAAGTTTTGGAGGCCGATCATTTCGAGCAACTTGAGGAAGTGTTCGTTTGGTCGGGAGAGCGAATGTTCGCATGCCAGACCCCGGCTAGAAACGGGGTCGCCATGGAGAGAGCCGGCGGGGGTACAGGTCTGGACGACTTCCGGGACGGGCTGCGTTCGTGGTTGGACGACCACCTCACCGAAGAGGTAGTCCGAGCCGGCAGCCGTCCGGTCGAGGGGCCGAACCTCGAGGTGCTGCGCTCCTGGAACCGGACCCTCGCCGACGGCGGGTGGGCGGCGCCATCATGGCCGGTCGAACACGGCGGACGCGGTGCGGGCATCGATGAACAGCTCGTCTACTTGGGGGAGATGAACCGGGTGCGGGCTCCGGGCCCGCTGAACGTGATCGGTGTCTCCAACATTGCACCTGCGATCATGCACTCCGGTACCGCCGAGCAGCAGGAGCGGTTCCTCACGCCGATGCTGCGCGGGGACGAAATCTGGTCGCAGGGCATGTCAGAGCCCGACGCGGGCTCTGACCTCGCCGCGCTGCGCACCCAGGCCGTCGAGGACGGCGACGACTTCGTCATCAACGGGCAGAAGACCTGGAACTCAATGGGCCATTTCGCCGACTGGTGCCAGCTGTACGTGCGGACGGATCCGACAGCCAAGAAGCACCGGGGGATCACGTGCTTCCTCGTCGACCTCACGACGATGGGCATCGAGGCCCGTCCGCTGACAACCATCACGGGTGGGCAATCCTTCGCAGAACTCTTCTTCTCCGACGTCCGCGTCCCCAGATCGGCCATGCTGGGATCGCTCCACGAAGGTTGGGGGGTGGCCATGACGACCCTCAGCTACGAACGCGCCGGCGTGGCGAGACTGCACCTCGGCCTGGCCAAGAAGCTCGACGACCTCCTGGCTGATCCGAGGGCCGGCGAAGGGTTGCGCGATCCCCGGCTGCGGGAGCGCCTGGCCCGCATCTACGCCGACATCGCGTGCATGCGCTTTCTCGCCGAACGATCACTGTCCGACCCGTCGGCAGCCGGAGCGGGCGGTAGCCTCGCCAAACTAGCCTGGGCTCACTGCGACCAGGAGCTGGCGAACCTGGCAGTGGACCTCATCGGCCCCGAGGCACTCGCCGACCACTGGGGGGAGAATCTGCTTGCGGTCCGCCAGGCCTCGATCGCCGGCGGGACGTCGGAGATCAACCGCTCCATCGTGGCCGAGCGCGTGCTCGGGTTGCCCCGGTGATCGCGCGCGACCTCACTTGGGGACGCTGGCGCGATTCTTACCGACCATGGGAGCACTCCGCACCCCCCTGGCCGACTGAAGCGAGGAACACGCGGCCTCGCCATTTGGGGAGGACTATGGGCGGTCGCCGGGATCGGGACCCCAGCGCAGCGTCACGTCGGCCTGCTGCTCAGCCAACGCGACGAGCTCGCTCCAGTCGGCGCCACCCAGCCCCTGGGCGACCGCCTGTGCGAGGACGTCATGCACGGCCGACGCGACCGGCGTGGGGACGCCGAGGGTGGTGCCCGACTCGACGATCAGCCCGGCGTCCTTGGCGGCCAAGGCCAGTGCGAACTGCGCGGGGCGACCCCGCCCGTCGATCGTCTCGACCTGGCGGTCGAGGAAGAAGTTTGATGCACCAGCAGTACGCAGGATCTCCACGGCGTCACGGACCTCGATCCCCGCTTTTGCGGCCATCGACAGGCCCTCGAGGCTCACCCACGTGGTCGTGAAGGCGATGAGGCTGTTGAGCAGCTTCATTGTGTTGCCGAGGCCGAGACCCCCGAGGTGGAACGTGGCGCGCCCAAGGGGTTCCAGCACCGGTCGGACGCGAGCGACGGGTTCGGTGTCGCCGCCGACCATGAACACGAGCATCCGGCGCTCGGCACCGATGGCCCCGCCCGTCAGGGGCGCCTCGACGAGATAGTGGCCTGAGCGGGCCAAGCGGTCACCGAGCTCGCGCACGACGGTGGGACTGTTGGTGGACAAGTCGACGAGAACCGAGCCGGGTTTGGCCGCGGCGGCCCAGTCGGTGGCAACCGCGGCCACGACATCGGGCGTCGGCAGCGAGAGCAGTGCGATGTCTGTGGCGCGGGCCACCGAGCCGACGTCCCCGGCAGCCGACGCACCGGTCACCGCGTCTGCGAGCGACGCGTCGAGATCGTGGACTGTGACCTCGTGGCCGTCGGCCACCAGGTTCGCCGCGATCGCGCCGCCGATGTTGCCCAACCCAATCACGCCGATCTGCATCGTCCCTCCCCGGTGTCCCGAACGCTCTGCCGAGCCTCCGAGCGCTCGTCGGGTCGAGCGTATAGTGGGAGCGACTGGAGCGTCGGGGACCTGGGGGTCGATCATGGGGCTGCGCGAACACGTCATTTGCGACAGTGATCTCCATGTGATGGAGCCGCCAGACCTCTGGGAGCGCTATATCGATCCGGCCTACAGGCACGCCGCGCCGCGAGGCCTCTCGGAGATCCCCCGTGACATGCGGGTGCGGGTCAAGAACCGCGTCGTGCTCCGGCTGGGTGCCTCCCGCCCAATGCATGTCGACGGCCGGAAGACCGGGTGGCAGAAGGACCACGACACCGTGTACGCCGAGTCCGAGGCCAGGAGTTGGGACCCGGAGTCGCAGATCCGCGCCATGGAGGCCGAGGGACTCGACCTCGCCGTGCTCTATCCGTCACGCGGCCTGTTCGTCCTCGGCATCGACTCGTCCGAGCAGATCGGCGGCGACGGACTGGAGCCCGAGTTCGCGACGGTCATCGCCCGCGCCTACAACGACTGGCTCAAGGATTTCTGCGGACACGCCCCCGACCGGATGTTCGGCGCCGGGATGGTGGCGCCCCATGACGTCCCGGGCGCGGTCGCGGAAGCCCGGCGGTGCGTGGAGGAACTCGGCTTCAAGGCGATCTTCCTTGCGCCGGGGGCGGTGAACCGGCGGCCGTGGCACCACTCCGCGTACGACGTGCTGTGGGCGGAGATCCAACGGCTCGGTGTCCCTCTGGCCTTCCACGGCGGCGGCCAGACCTACCTCACGCCGGACTTCGGGCTCGAGGTGCTGGACCGGCTGATGCTGTGGCACACCTTCAGCCAGCCCCTGGGCATCCAGTTCGCGACGGCCTGCCTCTGTGGTGGTGGCGTGCTCGAGCGCTTCCCCGACCTCAAGGTGGCTCTGCTCGAGGGCAATTGCTCGTGGGCGCCGTGGTTCCTCTACCGGCTCGACGAGCACTGGGAGTGGACTGGCTGGTTCGAGGCTCCCGAACTGACCATGCCGCCGTCGGAGTACTTCAAGCGCAACTGCTGGATCTCGGTCGAGGCCGACGAGGTGACAGTGCCGCACTTCGTCGACACCTTCGGCGATGAGCGGCTCATCTTCTCGACCGACTACCCCCACGGCGACTCCAAGTACCCGCACGCCGTGAGCACGTTCGACAAGCTCCCGCTCGCCGAGACGAGCAAGGCCCGGATCGTCAGTACCAACTGGGCGGCGCTCTACGACATCCCGCTCGTCAAGAAGACCTGACCGTCCCCTTCCTCTGGGTAGCGGAGCTTGAGGAGCAGGGACCTCAGGGTCGCGTTGCAAGAATGGCGAGGCCGTCCCCCGTCAGGTCGGCAAGGGCCTGCTTGCGTCCCGACATGGCGAGAATCAGGGATGCCAGCGCCCCCTTGACCTCGGGGCCGTCTCCGTGAGCCCAGTCGGCGTCGGTGGCCTGCAGGCGCAAACCGGCAATCCGCCGTTTGGCGCCAATGAGCAGGTTCGACTTCTTCCAGCTGTCCGCGACGGCGACGAGTGCGGCCTCGGGGGAGCGGTGCTCGAGGCCCAACGGTCTGCGTATGTCCGCCCCGTGGACGACGATCTCACCCAGCATGGCCACCACCGGGGCCGGCGGATGGTTGGTGGTCGAGGTGCGGGCCCGTAGTCGGCGCACGAGCTCCCCCGGAGGCAAGGTTCCGAGGCGTCTGGCCGCCCGGTCGGTGAAGACGTGGAACTTGAAGCCGGCACCGATCAACTCCTTGTAGAAGTTCAATGGGGTTTGCTCGGCCGCCGCCAGGACGTGCCCTGCGGTCTCGTGCACCGTCCAGCCTTCACACCAGGATTCCGCAGCCCACTGGTCGTCCGCCAGACCCGTCAAGGTCTCGGCCAGGTCGGTCCGCTCTTCGTGAATCAGCTTCCATGTGTCCTCGGAGCTCACGTGGTCCCTTTCGCTCGGAACTGCATCATCGTCTGCGTGCGGCACGCCCGCACTCTCCTGCCGCGCCGGAGGACAGGTGGTGGCGCCAGGTCGCCTGGTCGCGAGCCGGAGCGCCCACCATGCGGCGCTTCGGCCTCTTCGAACTTGCCGCAGCCCGGCGCACCTCTGCCCTCCTTCTCTCGGGTGCAGGCGGGGACCTGCGTCAAGACGACGATCGGAGATCCGGGAAATCGACCGGCAGACGAGATGTCTGTTCCGGGCCCGCCCGCACGCCCGGCGGGAGGGTCCTTGCCCGGCTCGGGTGCGGGGGGCCAAGCTACGTGCGCCCGTGAGCCCGCCCCGCCCCTCTGGCCAGCCCGTCCCGGACCGTCGGGGGCGAACCCTCCGACGCCGGCGTCGCACCGTCATCGGCGTCGGCGTCCTCGCCATCGTGGTCGTCGTGCTCATCGTGGTGAACGTGAGCTCGGCGCCCGGTCCCGGCGGGAATCCCTCGAACACGACGTCGACGGCGGCACCGACGAACACGCGGCACGGCACGACCTCGCCGCCGGTCACCTCCCCGACGTCGGTCACCTCCTCGCCGTCGGCCACTGGCACGAGGACCGCCGCCAGCAGCCGGCTGGCTGCCGTCGAGTCCGGGGTCCTGCCGTGGACGTTGGCACATCCGCTCAGCCGCGAGGTCGTGGTCCTGGGGTCGAGCTCGGGCTCGGGCTCGGGTTCCGGGTCGGGCCCGGGCAGCGTGGTCGTCCTGGGAGGCCTGACGAGCGGCAACGTCTCCACGGCGAGCGTGCGCACCCTCGGCGTGCCGGCCGGCACGGGCGCCTCCGCCGGGTCGTTGACGACCGGCACCCACGACGCCGCCGGAGTGGTGCTGGGCGGGCGGGCCTTCGTGTTCGGCGGTGGCGCCGCCACGTCCTTTTCGACTGTCGAGTCGATCGCGTTGGCGACCGCGGGTGGCACCACGACGGCAAGCGTCGTCGGGCAACTCCCTCAGCCCAGGTCCGACGACGCCGCCGTCACCGTGGGCCGGACTGCGTACGTGATCGGCGGCTACGACGGCTCCCGGGCCGATGCCCAGGTGCTGGCGACGACGAACGGCAGCACCTTCCGTGTCGTCGGCTCGCTGCGGGTGCCGGTGCGCTACCCCGCCGTCGCCGCCGTCGGGGCCACGATCTACGTGTTCGGCGGCGAGCAGGTCGGCGGGACCGCGGTCAACGCCATCCAGCGCATCGACACCCGAACGGGGACGATCACGGTCGTCGGCCATCTCCCCCAGCCCCTGTCGGGGGCCGCCGCGGTCACGCTGGGAGGCGTCATCTACGTGGCGGGCGGGCTCGACGGCACGGCGGACGCGTCAGCGATCTACGCCTTCGACGCCCGCCACGCCAAGGCCCTGGTTGCCGGCCGGCTCATTGCACCGGTCGCCAACGCCGCCATCGCCGCCGTCGGCGACACGGCGTGGCTGATCGGCGGGGAGGGCGGGGCGACGCCGACGGCGGTCGTGCAGATGCTCAGGCCCAATCCGAAGTTCGGCGCCGCGGGGTCACCGGGTGCGGGGTCCCCGTACTACGGCCAGAAGTTGCTGATCGCCGACCGGGGGAACAACCGCCTGCTCGTCCTCGACGACACCGGAGCTATCACCTGGACCTACCCGAACCCCCCGTCCATGCCTCCGCCGCCGGGTCCGGGCGGGTTCTACTTCCCCGACGACGCCTTCTTCATCCACCACGGGACCGCCATCATCTCCAACCAGGAGGAGAACGAGACCATCGTCCAGATCGGGTACCCGAGCGGGAAGCTCCTGTGGAGCTACGGCCACCCGTCGATACCCGGTTCGTCGCCGGGATACCTCCACGAACCGGACGACGCCTACCTCTTGAAGAACGGCAACGTGACGGTGGCCGACTCGGACAATTGCCGCATCCTGCAGATCAGCCCGGGCGGATCGATCGTGAGCCAGGTCGGGACCACGGGTTCGTGCGTGCACAACCCCCCCAGCGGGATCGGCGGTCCGAACGGCGACACGCCGCTGGCCGACGGCAACTTCCTCGTCTCCGAGACCAAGGGGTCCTACATCAGCGAGTACACGCCGACCGGGTCGCTGGTCTGGACGACCCACCTCGCCATCGGGTACCCGTCGGATCCGCAGCAGATCGGTCCGGACCTCTACCTCTGCGCCGACTACGAGCACCCCGGCGGGATCGTCGAGTTCAACCGGGCGGGCCAGATCCTCTACACGTACCGGGCGACGTCGGGGATCGGTGAGCTCGACCAGCCCTCGCTGGCCGAGCTCCTCCCGAGCGGCGTGTTCATGACGAACGACGACTACCGGAACCGCATGATGGCTGTCGACCCGACGACCCAGGCGCTCGTCTGGAACTACGGCGTCCCCGACGTGGCCGGAACCGCTCCGGGACACCTCAACATCCCCGACGGCTTCGACATCTTGAACCCGGACGGATCGACTCCGACGCATCCCCAGACGGGCTGAGCCGGGCCGGCGATCAACCGAGCGCCGTGCGGACGAGCTCCACGGCGTCGGGTGGGAGCGTCGGGCACTGCAGCGCGATGATCGCCGCCGCGTCCGGAGCCGGCTCGTCCCCGGGGTGCTCCGCCAGCGCCGTGTAGCCGTCGACCACCGTGCGGAAGCCGATGGCCAGCGCGTGGTAGTCCATCTGCAAGAAGCGGGCCGTCACCCGCAACAAGGGGTAGGCGCCCCCCTTGTGCACGAGCGACCAGCGGTAGCGGTCGTCGAGGCGCTCGACGTAGACCTCCGAGGCGTGCTCGCTGGCCACGAAGATGGCGTCGGCCACCACCTCGACGGGCGACGGCTCGAAGATGCTGTAGGTGAACCCGGCCAGCTCGGGCGCGGGCTCGCACACGCCCTCGTAGGGATCAGACATGGCGCCTCCATTGCCTGGCCTTACCACCGTGCCCGCAGGTCGGTTGGTGAGCGTCGTCGGCCCAGGTGCCTCGGCTCGTCTGAATGGACGAAGAGAGTGTACGTGCCGCCCGGAGGCGTCAGCTCACGCGCTGAGGATCGGGGACCGGGCGGCCACGGTGGTGGCCCGGGCCACCCAGACCCGATCCCCGGTCTCGAGCCCGAGCTCGGCCGCCGTCCCGCGGCTCAACTGGACCCAGCAGTCGCCGCCCGGCGAGAGATGGACGTCGACCTTGACCTCGAACCCGAGGTGGGTGATCCGTGTCACCGTTCCCTCGACCGCGCTCGGGGCCGGCTTCCCGTCCTCGGCGCGGTGCACCACGAGGTCGTGCGGCCTGACCCACCCGCCGTGCAGCCGGGTCGCCGGCCCGAGAAAGGTGAGGACGAACTCGTTGGCGGGATGGTCGTACATGTCGGTGGGTGTGCCCACCTGCTCGAGTCGCCCGTGGTTCACGATGGCCAGGCGGTCCGCCACCTCCATCGCCTCCTCCTGGTCGTGCGTCACCAGCACCGTGGTCACGTGCAGCGTGTCGTGCAGGTCGCGCAGCCAGCGGCGCAGCTGCGTGCGTACCTGCGCGTCGAGCGCGCCGAAGGGCTCGTCGAGCAACAGGACCTTGGGCTCGATGGCGAGCGCACGGGCCAGCGCCATGCGCTGGCGCTGGCCGCCGGAGAGCTGCGAGGGATAGCGCTCGGCCAGATGGGCGAGACCGACCAGCTCGAGCAGCTCGTCGACCCTGGCCTTGATCTCGGGCTTGGGACGGCGCCGGATCTCGAGCCCGAAGGCGACATTGCGCCGCACCGTCAGGTGGCGGAACGGCGCGTAGTGCTGGAAACAGAACCCGACACCGCGGTGGCGTGCCGGGGCGTCGGTCAGGTCCTCGCCCTCGATCCGCACGGTGCCGCTGTCCGGCGTGTCCAGGCCGGCGATGATGCGCAGCAGGGTCGACTTGCCGCCGCCGCTCGGCCCGAGCAGCGCGGTGAGCGACCCGCTCGGGACCTCGAGGCTCACGTCGTCGAGCGCGACGGCGTCGCCGAAGTGCTTGGAGATCGACTCCACCCGGATGCTCATGCCGCCGGCCTCCCGTGCCAGGCCCCGCGGTTGCGGTCGGTGACCGTGAGGACGATCAGGATGATCAGAGCGGAGAGGCACAGGGCCACCGCGCCGACGTAGGCGCTCGTGGTATCGAGGTTGTCGATGCTGGCGGAGATGAACAGGGTCAAGGTCTGCGTCCTCCCGGCGATGGCACCTGAGACGATAGCGACGGCACCGAACTCCCCGAGCACGCGGGCGGTGGTCAGCGTCACGCCGTAGGCCAGGCCGCGGCGGATGTTGGGCAGGGTGATGCGGCGGAACACCGTGAGCGGTCCGGCACCGAGGGTGCGGGCCGCCTGCTCCTGCTCCGTCCCGATCTCCTGCAGGACGGGTAGGACCTCGCGGACGACGTAGGGCAGGGACACCGCGGCGGACGCGAGGACGATCCCGGGCACCGCGTAGATGACCGTGACGTGGTGAGAGGACAGCCAGTTGCCGAACCATCCGGTGCGGCCGTAGACGAGGATCAGCGACAGCCCGATGACGACGGGGGAGACGGCGAGCGGGATGTCGACCAGCGCATCGAGCAGCCACGCGCCCGGGAAGCGGTGGCGGGCCAGGATGAGCGAGACGCCCACGCCGAAGACCGTGTTGAGCGGCACGGCGATGGCGGCCACGAGGAGCGTGAGCACGAGGGCGTGCAGGGCGTCCGGTGAGGTGATGGCATCCCACGCCGCCCCGAGTCCGTGCTGAAAGGCGCGGTAGAACACCGTGGACACGGGCAGGACGACCAGGAGGGCCAGGTAGCCCAGGACGGCGAAGCGCAGAGGCAGGCGCCAGGGTGTCCGCTTCATATCGTGTCGGGGACTTCGAAGCGGCGGCGGGCCCAGCCGATGCCGACCAGCACGAGCAGCGAGATGGCGATGAGCACCACCGAGACCGCGCTGGCCGCGGGGAGGGCGTCGCTCTGGGAGAGGCTGTAGATCCACGAGGAGGCGACCTCGGTCTTGAACGGGATGTTGCCCGAGATCAGCACGACCGAGCCGAACTCGCCGACGGCCCGGGCGAAGGCGAGGCCGGCGCCGGCCAGCACCGAGGGCAGGATGCTCGGCAGGATCACGCGGCGGAGCACCTGGCGCCGGCTGGCGCCGAGGGAGGCGGCCGCCTCCTCGGTCTCCGCATCGAGCTCGGCCAGCACCGGTTGGACGCTGCGGACGCAGAACGGCAGTGTCACGAAGGCCAGCGCGCACACGATGCCGAGGCGGGTGCCGGCCAAGTTGACGTGGAACGGGCTGTTCGGTCCGTAGAGCGCGAGCAGGGTGAGGCCGGCCACGATGGTCGGCAGCGCGAAGGGGAGGTCGATGACCGCGCCCACGAGGGCCTTGCCCCGGAAGTCGTCGCGGACCAGCACCCAGGCGATGGCGAGGCCGGCCACGGAGTTGACCACGGCCACGGCGAGCGAGATCCACAGGGTCAGCTCCAGCGCGGCGACGGCCTCAGGCTGGGTGACGGCGGCCCAGAACGCGGCCCACCCCCCGCTGAACGCGTTGGTGAACAGCGCGGCCAGCGGCAGCAGGACGAGGAGCGACAGGTAGGTGACGGCGAGCGCGGGGCCGCCGGCGCGCCAGGCCACCCGCCCCGCCTGATCCAGGACGGGGGGGAGCGCCGTGGGGGAGTGGCGGTGCCCTCGCTCCCGCCCCGGGCGCCGGCCGGCGGACGCCTGTTCCCCGCCCGGGCGCCCCAGGCCGGCGGCGTTGGCGCCCATGCCGGTCACGTGTTCGCTACCCGCTCGCGGTCGAGACGCCGAGCGACTGCTCGTCCTTGGCCACGATGCCGGTCTGGGGGTCGAAGAACTTGGTGTTGACCGCCGTCCAACCGCCGAGGTGGTCGATGGTGAAGAGGGTCCTGGGCTTTGGGAAGTTGAACTTGGCAGCCACCGAGGGCAGCACCGGGCGATAGCCCTGCTGGCCCCAGACGGTCTGGCCGGCGGGGGAGAGGAGGTAGGCGACGAACGCCTTCGCCGCTGGGCCCGCCGTCTTCGTCACCGCGATCGGGTTCTGAATCAGGATCGTCTGCGGCGGTGTGATCACGTCGACCGGCTCACCCTTCGTCTTGGCGTAGAGGGCGTCGTCCTCGTAGTCGAGGAGCACGTCGCCTTGGCCCGACAGGAAGGTCTGGAGCGCGGCGCTCGCGCTGGAGGGCTGGGCCACCGCGTCGTGGAGCAGCTCGGAGAGGTAGGTCTGCGCCTGCGCCGGCGTCTTGCCCTGGGCGATCTCGGCACCGTAGGCCGCCATGATGTTCCACTTGGCACTGCCGGAGCTGAACACGTTCGGCGTGATCACGCCGACCCCCGCCCTCACCAGGTCGGCCCAGGTCGTGATGTGCTTGGGATTCCCCGGGCGCACGACGAAGGACACGATGGAGTCGGTGACCATGCCCTTGGTCGGTCCCTTGTCCCACGAGCTGGACACGAGGCCGCCCTTGACCAGCTTGGCCAAGTCGGGCTCGAGCGAGAAGTTCACGACGTCGGCGGGAAGCCCGTCGACCACGGAGGTGGCCTGGGTGCCCGAGGGCCCGAAGGACGGCGACACGGTCACGCCGGCCCCGCCCTTCGTCTTGGCGAAGTCGGTCGCGAGCACCGAATAGGCGGGCTTGGGGGTCGAGTAGGCCACCAGGTTCACGGTGCCGCCGGACTGGGCGCCCGCGGGGAGTGCGGAGAACGCGAGGCCCGACAGGGCGAGCGCGCCGGCTGCGGCAACGCCGCGGTGGAATCGGCGCCGCCGTTTGGGCTGGCCGAGGGGCGCGACGGACTGGTTGTGAGTGTTCATCGAATCAGCCTAATTCACATCGATACGCTAAATCCAAGCGGGTTAATGGAGAATACGCTCATGAGGACCCCAATTTCCGATGTCGCGGGTGTCGATCTCAGAGCATCAGGCCTGGTCGGGGCGCTCGCTCCGGAGCGGCGCCCTGGGGTGAAGCTCGACCGCACCGGCCGCCCCGCCGATGAGAACGATTCCCCCGCGGGGCAGGGACTCTTCCAGAACTGTCAACGGTCTTGTGCAGAGTTTCCGAAAAGGTCACCGGTTCCGACCCGGGCGCGAACGGCCATGGACCACAGCCCGGATGAACCCCCCTACGACGTACCGAGCCGGCTGTTGTAGTCCGAGATCGTGGTGTCGACGTTCGACTCCGCGGACTTGACCGCGTTGGAGGGCGAGACGCCGCCGGTGTACATGGAGATCTCGGCGTTGAGGACGTTGGTGCGCACGTCCGCGTACGGCCCGATGACCGAGCCCGACGTCGCCGGTGAGTTGACCCCGTTGTTGATCTCGTTGTAGGCCACCTTGTAGCCCGGGTTGGTCGCCCACAAGTGCTGGACGGTGGCCGTCTGGGACGACGACTTGCGCACCGGGATGTAGCCGGTGCCGGCGGCCCAGGTGGCCTGGCTCTGCGTGTTGCACAGGTAGGAGAGGTACACCCACGAGGCGGCCTGGTCGATGGCGGGCACCTTGTTCGAGATGTAGACGCCCGAGCCCCCGGCTCGATGCCACCCTGCACCGAGGAGCTGTAGACCGGGAACGGGCCGATGCCCAGCTTCACGTTGGCGTACTGGCCCCCGGACAGGAGCTGGGTGACCGTGCCGAGGGCGGCCGACGTCTCGATCGTCATCCCGTACTTGCCGCTGCCGATGCCGAGCAGATTGTCGTACTGGTCGGGCCCGGTCGACGGGTTCGTGGTGGCGTCACCGGACGTCACCAGCTGCTTGAGCTGGCTGAAGATCGACACCGCGGTCTTATTGTCGAACGCGCCCGCCGTGGCCCGCGCGCTGCGGCCGTTCTTGTTGTTCACGAAGAGCTGGTTCGCCGATGCGAGCCACGTCTCGAGGTGCCAGGGGTCGAGCACCAGGCCCATGCCGCTGCCAGATGCCTTGAGCGACTTGGCGTCGCTCAGCATCTGCGGGAGCGTGGTCGGGGGGACGGCCGCGTTCAAGCCGGCTTTCGTGAAGGCGTTCTGGTTGTAGTAGAGGATCGGCGCCGAGACGGCGAAGGGCAGCGCCCACTGCACCCCGTTCACCTTCCAGTAGGCGAGTGGCCGGGGCAGGTAGTCGCTCGTCGAGTACTTGGCGGCGTTCATGCAGGACTGGACGGGGAGGAACGACTGGGTGTCGATGGCGGCCTGGGTGCGCTGGTCCTCCAGCTGCACGGCGTCGGGCAGCTGCCCGTTGGTGAGGCCCGCCAGGTACTTCTGCCAGGTGTCGTCGTACCCCGCCTGGGTGACCAGGGTCACGTGGACCTGGGTCTGCGACGAGTTGAACGCGTTGGTGATCGATTGGAGCGTGGTCAGGTTGGCCTCGGAGGCGGATTCCCAGAAGGTGATGCCGACCGCACCCTTGTGGTTGGCCAGGGCCTTGAGGTTGCACGCCGGGAGGTTGCTGGCTGCTCCCGCCGCGGGAGCACCGGCGACGGCCGCCGCGCTGAGCGAGGCCAGCGCGGCCGACGCCACGAACAGGGCCGCGCCGGTGAGCCTGAGGAGAGGGGTGGTCCGCATGTGAATTGCCTAGCACCCACAGCCCGCCCGCGGCGGCCGCCCTCCTACTTCACGGCACCGGCAGTGAGGCTCCGGACCAGCTGCTTCTGGAAGATCAGGAGGAGGATCACCAACGGCACGAACGCGATGACCGCGCCGGCCAGCGACACGGGGATCTGGGAGACCTGGGTGCCGAGGAGCTGCTTCAGTCCGATCTGCACCGTGTAGAGGGGCGTGGTGCCACCCGTCGACACGAGCGGCCAGAGGTACTGGTTCCAGGCGCCGAGGAAGGAGAACACGGCGAGGGCAGCGAGCGACGGGCGGGCGAGCGGCACCGCCACCCGGGTCATGAAGCGCAGGTGGCCGTACCCATCGAGCTGGGCCGCCTCCTGGAGGTCGCGCGGGATCTGCAGGAAGGCCTGGCGCAGCAGGAAGATGCCGAACCCGGTGGCCAGGAAGGGGATCGCCAGTCCCTCGTAGGAGTTGAACCAGTGCAGCGAACTGATCGTGTCGAGGTTGGTGATGAAGGTGACCTCGAGCGGGATCATGAGCGTGGCGAGGCAGATCACGAAGAGCGTCCGCTTGAACGGGAAGCGCAGGAACGCGAAGGCGTAGGCCGCGAAGATCGACGTGACGAGCTGTCCGATCACGATGATCGCGGTCATGATGGCCGACGTCGCCATGTATTTGGACATCTGCCCGCTGGTCCAGGCCGCCGTGTAGTCGTGCCACTGCGGGTCGGTCGGGATGAGCGGCGGCGGCTGCTGGACCAGCTGGTCGGGTCTCAGCAGCGAGTTGACGATCGTGACGTACACGGGGAAGAGCACCACGATGGCGGCGGCCGTCAGCGCCGTGTAGCTGCCGATGGTCCGCAACCGCCGCCGCGGCTTCTTCGGGACCGGCGTGGGCGGGGCGGGGTCAGCGGGCATAGCTCACCCTTCGCTCCAAGAAGCGCATCTGCAGGATGGTGAGGCCGAGGATGATGAGGAACAGCACGGTGGCCAAGATGGCCGCGGCCCCAGGGTTGTTCTCAATCTGCAGCGTGTTGACGACGTTGTAGATGAGCACGTTGGTGTGCAGGCGGACGGTGTTCTGCGGCCCGATGAGGATGTCCACGGCGCCGAAGGCCTGGAAGGAGTAGATCGTGCTCACGACCACGGCGAAGAAGATGGTGGGAGAGAGGAGCGGCACGGTCATGCGCCAGAACCTCGTCCAGGCGCCCGCACCGTCGATGCGCGCCGCTTCCAGGAGCTCGTCGGGCACCGACTGCAGCCCGGCCGACATGATGATGAACGCCAGCCCCAGGAACTGCCAGATGGTGATCAGCGCCACCGAGGGCAGAGCCCAGGTCGTGCTCTCGAGCGCCGGCGGGGTCGGGTTGATGCCGAGCCAGGGCAGGAGCCCGACGACGGGGTTGAGCAGCGTCCCGAAGACGACCGAGGCGACGGCCACCGAGCTGACCACCGTGGAGGAGAAGATCATCCGGTAGACCGCCATGCCCTTGAGCTTGCGGTGGGCCGCCACCGCCAGCGCCAGCCCGAGGATCAGGCTGATGGGCACCACCAGGACCACGAAGATGATCGTGGTGACGAGGCTCTGGGTGAACTGGGTCGAGGTGATGGTCGGGATGATCTGGTGCAGCCCCACGTAGCGCGACGGGAGGCCGGGCACCGGCGGCGTCTCGTAGAGCATGAGCTTGAAATTGCGCAGGAAGGGATAGAAGGAGAAGACCGCGAAGAGCACCAGGGCCGGGAGGAGCAGCAGGTAGGCCAGGGCAGCCTCCTTGCGCAGGCGGGCCCGCAGGTAACGCGTCCTGCCCGCCGGCGCCGCCCCGCCGAGAGCCGGCAATGTCACGACGCCCCCAGCCGAGCGCCGGTGGACGAGTCGAAGACGTGGAAGGCGCCCGGGTCGTCGCCGACAGCGATCCGGACCGCCTCGCCGAGCGTCGGTTTGGGCGCCGCCGGGCTCTGTCGCACGATGACGCGCGCACCGGTCTCGGTGTGGCAGATCACGTGCGTCTCCGCGCCGAGCAGCTCGACGATGATCACGGTGGCGTCAATCGCGCCCTCGGGGCTCAGACGCAGCGACTCGGGGCGCAGGCCGAGCACCACGTCGGGCCCGCTGCCCCGCACGAGGTCCGCCGTCGCCCTCGGCAGCGGCACCGAGGCCCCCGGAAAGGCGACGCTCAGGGTGCCGCGCTCGCCGCCGTCCGACCCGCTCTCGACCAGCATCCCCTCCATGAGGTTCATGCCCGGGCTGCCGAGGAAGTGGGCCACGAAGGCGTTGGCCGGGCGCGGCGTAGAGGTCCTCCGGCGTGGCGATCTGCTGGAGCCTGCCGTTGCTCATGACCGCGATGCGGTGGCCCATCGTCATCGCCTCGACCTGGTCGTGGGTGACGTAGAGCGTGGTGGTCCGCAGCCGGCTCTGCAGCTCGACGATGTCGGCCCGGGTCTGGACCCGCAACGCGGCGTCGAGGTTCGAGAGCGGCTCGTCCATGAGGAACACCAGCGGCTCGCGCACGATGGCCCGGGCGAGGGCGACCCGCTGGCGCTGCCCGCCCGAGAGCTGCGCCGGCTTGCGACCGAGCAGCTCACCCAGCCCGAGGGTCTCCGCGGCGCGCCGCACCTTGGCGGCGCGCTCCTCCTTGTCCACGCCGCGCTGGCGCAGGGGGAACTCGATGTTCCGTTCCACCGTGAGGTGCGGGTACAGCGCGTAGCTCTGGAAGACCATGGCCACGTCGCGGTCCTTGGGGTCGACGTCGTTCACGACGCGCTCGCCGATGGAGACTGCGCCGTCGCTGACCTCCTCCAGCCCCGCCACCAGACGCAGCGCCGTCGTCTTGCCGCATCCCGAGGAGCCGAGAAGGACCAGGAGCTCGCCGTCGGTGACCGACAGGGTCAGGTCGTCGACGGCCGTGGTGTCGCCGAAGCGCTTGGTGACGCCCTCGAAGCTGACCTGTGCCAACGTGCTCCCTCTCGGCGGCCGTGGCCCGTCCACGGCGTTCGGTTGGCCGCACGGTAGCTGGGCGCGGGCCCGTCGGCCCAGACCTCGGCCGCACCGGCGACCGGAGATTCGGCCGGTTCTCAGCCGGCTGGGATCTTCCACCCCATGGACTCGGCGATCTCCTTGCAGGTGGGGCACAGGCCGTAGCGGGCGGGGTCACGGCCGGGCACCCACTCCTTGCCGCACAGGGCCCGCACGGGCGTCCGGTTCACCATGCCCTCGACGACGCTCGGGCCCGTGGAGACGAATTCGCCGTCCTTGGGGGTGTAGCCCTCGAGCACGATGTGGGCCATCCGGTCGTGGTCCCCGTCGTCGAGGTCGGGCGTCGGCCGCGCCGGCGCCAGCGTCGTCCCCCCGGCGGGCTCCGGAGCTGGGGCGGACCGTCCGACCTCTTCGTCCACGAAGCCCAGCGTAGGCCGCTCGCGCCGCCCGGGGGCCTGCCGGGTGGGGCCACCCGACAGGGGGGTCGCCCGCTCGGGAATCACCCCGCCGCCCATATTGTTGACCAGTCAGAGGATCTTTCAGGAACGAGAAGGAAGCCCGATGACCAACGAGAATCTGACACTCCCATTGCTCCCCCTGACCTCAGGCGTGGTGCTGCCCGGGATGGTGTTCACCATGGCGCTCGAGTCCGCCGAGGCTCGCGCCGCCGTCGACTCTGCCCGTTCGGCCGGTGGCCGCCTGCTGCTCGTGCCCCACATCGAGGGTCGCTTCGCCGCGGTCGGCGTGGTGGCCGAGGTGATGGAGGAGGGCGACCTGCCCGGCGGCCTGCCCGCGGTGGCCATCCGCGGCGACGGCCGCGCCGTCATCGGCACGGCCGTTCCCGGCACGGGCGACGCGCTCTGGGTGGAGGCCGAGCCGCTGGCCGAGCCCGAGCCCACCCCCGCCGTCAACGAGCTGGCCCGCGAGTACCGCGCCGTCCTCGAGAACATCCTGCACAGCCGCGGGGCCGGCCGCATCGCGGCCCAGCTGCGCGAGATCACCGAGCCCAGCCGCCTGGCCGACGTCTCGGGCTACTCGCCCGATCTCTCGCTGACGCAGAAGGTCGAGGTCCTGGAGACGCTCGACGTCGAGGCGCGGTTGCGCCTCGTCCTGGGCTGGGCCCGTGACACGCTGGCCGACCTGGCGTTGCGGGAGAAGATCAAGACCGACGTCGAGGAGGGGATGGAGAAGACGCAGCGTGAGTTCCTGCTGCGCCGCCAGCTCGACGCAATCCGCAAGGAGCTCGGCCAGATCAGTGGCGACGGCGACGAGGCCGACCCCGACGACTACCGGGCCAAGCTCGAAGCACGCGACCTGCCCGAGCACGTGCGCAAGGCCGTCGAGCGCGAGGTCGACAAGCTCGAGCGCACCAGTGACCAGAGCCCAGAGACGGGTTGGATCCGCACGTGGCTCGACACCGTGCTCGAGCTCCCGTGGGGCGTCGAGTCCGAGGACCGTCTCGACATCGCCGAGGCGTCGCGGATTCTCGAGGCGGACCACGACGGTCTGGAGGACGTGAAGGAGCGCATCCTCGAGCACCTGGCCGTGCGCAAGTTGCAGGCCGAGCGCGGCCTGACGCCGGTGGACGGCCGCGGTTCGGGCGCCATCGTGGCCCTCGTCGGTCCTCCCGGTGTCGGCAAGACGTCCCTCGGCGAGTCCGTGGCCAACGCGCTCGGGCGCAAGTTCGTCCGCGTCTCACTGGGCGGCGTGCGTGACGAGGCAGAGATCCGCGGCCACCGCCGCACCTACGTGGGGGCCCAGCCGGGCCGGCTGGTGCGCGCCCTGCGCGAGGCCGGGACCATGAACCCGGTCATCGTGCTCGACGAGGTGGACAAGATCGGTTCCGACTATCGGGGCGACCCGTCCTCGGCCCTGCTCGAGGTGCTCGACCCGGCGCAGAACCACACGTTCCGTGACCACTACCTCGAGGTCGACCTCGACCTCTCGCGGGTGCTGTTCATCGCCACGGCCAACGTGAGCGAGACCATCCCCGGGCCGCTGCTCGACCGGATGGAGGTCATCCGGATTGACGGGTACACCGAGTCCGAGAAGGTCTCGATCGCCAAGCACCACCTGGTGGGCCGCCAGCTCACCCGGGCGGCGCTGCGCGAGGACGAGGTGCAGATCACCGACGAGGCGCTGCGCGCCATCGTGGCCGACTACACACGGGAGGCCGGCGTGCGCAATTTGGAGCGCGAGCTCGGCAAGCTGCTGCGCAAGGTGGCCACCAAGCTCGCCTCCGGCGAGCGGGAGGCACCGGTCGTGGTCGACGCCGACGACGTGCGTGGCTGGCTCGGCCGGCCCCACTTCTTCTTCGAGGCGGCCGACCGCACGAGCGTGCCGGGCGTGGTCACGGGTCTCGCCGTCACCGGCGCCGGGGGGGACGTCCTCTACGTCGAGGCGAGCGTGTCCGACGGTCCCGAGGGCCTCACCCTCACCGGCCAGCTGGGCGACGTCATGAAGGAGTCAGCCGAGATCGCGCTGTCCTACGTGCGCTCGCACGCCACGGAGCTCGGCATCGACCCGTCCGCCTTCTCGGGCAAGCGGTTCCACGTGCACGTCCCCGCCGGCGCCGTCCCCAAGGACGGCCCGTCGGCCGGCGTCACGATGACGACCGCGCTGGTGAGCCTGCTGCGCGACGTGCCGGTCCGTTCGGTCGTCGGGATGACCGGCGAGGTCACCCTGCAGGGCCGTGTGCTGGCGATCGGCGGGGTCAAGCAGAAGGTGCTGGCGGCGCACCGGGCCGGGCTCACCGAAGTGGTCCTGCCCGAGCGCAACGGTCCCGACCTCGAGGACGTCCCAGAAGAGGTGCGTCACGCCATGACGTTCCACCTCGCCGCCACGGTCGACGACGTGCTCGCACCGGCCCTGTCCGGGGCGGGCAGCGCCGACCCGGCGGCCGGCGGCCGGAGCGAGTTGGGCGCGGCCGCCTGAGGCCGGGCAGACTGGCCCGGTCACCGTTGCTCGGGACGTCGATCGGAGCGCACATGGACGACAAGCAGATCGTGGAGCGGATCAGCGAGCTCGCCGCCGAGGAGCAGCGCCTGGAAGAGGCGCACGTCGGCGAAGGGCTGAGCGACGACGAGCTGGCGCGCAAGCGCGACCTCGAGGTCACCCTGGACCAGCTCTGGGACACGCTGCGCCAGCGCCGGGCCAAGCGCCACGCGGGTCAGGATCCCGAGTCGGCCCAGCCGCGTTCGGCCGACACCGTGGAGGGCTACCTGCAGTAGGGCGTTCCTCGGGCGGCGGGGCGGCGCCGGGGTTCACCCGGCCGGCATGCGCCGGTTGAGCGACGGCGCCACCAACCCGGCCACACCGCGCACGTTGCCGATCGTGACGTCGAGCCAGTCGAAGGAGTCACGCCAGACGGCGATCCGGCCGTCGGGGACGACGAAGCGACCGTAGACCCAGAACCGGGTGGCGAAGCGTCGGAAGCTGAGCTCGTCGATCCTGTCGGTGAGCACCACGTCGCCCTCGGTGGCCACGTGGTTGAGGTGGACCCTGAAACCCATCCGCCCAGGCCGCAGCACCGGGCGGGCGAGCCGCTCGAACCGGTCCCGCCCGTGCACCGTGGGCAGCGTCACGTTCATGTAGACGAGATCGTCCGTCACCAGCGCCGCCGCGGCGTCGACGTCGCCCGCGGCGAGCGCGTGGAGGAACGCGACCACCACGGCGCCCGGGGCGGTCGCGTCGGCCGGGACGGGCTCAGGGTTGGACGGGGCCGGCATCGCCGGCCATTCTCGTCGACCGGCGTGCGCCCGTCGACGGCCGCACGCGGCGCCGGAGCACCGGCGCCACCGCCAGGGCGGCGAGGACGGCCAGCGCCAGGACGAAGAGCACGTCGTAGGACCCATAGCCGGCGTAGCTGAAGGCGACCGTGTGCACACCTCGACCCACCACGACGCCGACCAGCGCCGGCGCCACCATGACCGTCGGCCTCGGGTGGCCGTCGACCGTGGCGCGCCAGCCGGCGTCGTAGGACGCGCTCGAGGACGACCGTGGCGTGCCGGCTCGTCCGCACCACTGCGCCGGCGTGGCCGTCGGCCAGGTCGGCGTGCTCGGCGAGCACCTGGCCCGGCGGCCCTCGCAGCGCGGTCGAGTCCGCGGCCGTGGGGGTGGACGCCGCCCGCCCGTTGAAGGCCACCGTCAGGTCGCGCTCCTGACCGAGCAACGGCGAGTCCAACAGGGTGACACTCTGCGAGCCCACGTCGGCGCGGGTCGCGGTCAGGACGCCGGTCGTGTCGTACACGTGGATGTACCCGGGGTCGGGGAGGGCCCACAGGCACGCGGTGCCGGTGCAGCGGACCTTGTCGGCGGGCACCGGCGGCGCCATGGAGGCGGGAGTGAGGATGTAGCCGATGCCGAAGAGCGGGTAGTCGCCCGGGTTGGTGTCGTCGAAGAAGTACTCGGGGTCGGTCATGAGCGAGGCGGTCCGCAGCGTGTACCCGACCTCGTCGACGTCCTTGGCCTCGAGGTACTTGAACACGGGCACCGCACCCACGAGGAAGTTCGCTCCCCAGTTCGTCGGCTGGCCGGCGTAGACGCGTCCGCGCGGGTGGGCGCGGACGAAGGCGACCAGCTGGTCGATCTGGGGGTCCTGGCGCGCGTCGGCGTGGGCCTGCAGCGTGATGTTCGTCGCGTTGTGGGCGTCGTAGGTGTCCATGGAGGTCCAGGCCGGCGCCAGCACGACGATCAGCGCCACCAGGCACGACCCGGCGACGATGCCCCGGCCGGCCGGTCCGGAGGCCTGGCGCCGTCGCTCCTCGGGTAAGAGGTGCCGTGCGGCGCCGAGGACCAGGCGCCCCCCGGTCACGATGCCGATGCCGGCAAGCAGGATGCCCGAGAGTTGCACGCCCATCTGGAAGCGACGGATGAAGATGTCGCTGCTGCCCGGCACGATGTCGTAGAGCGGTCCGAACGTGGTCCGCCCGAACGTCATCAGCAGGGTCACCACCCAGATGCTCACCAGGGCGCGGCCCGCCAGGCTGGTGCGCCAGCGCCAGATGCAGGCGGCGATCCCGAGGCCGACGAGGACGGTGACGACGGGCCAGCGCCCCGCGTCGTAGAGCTGGCCCGAGAACAGCCACGACAGCACCTGGCGGGCGCCGTAGCCGTTCTCGAGACCCGTGCTCTCGAGCACCTGGTTGCGCGCCGCCCAGTGGGACTGGTCCAGCAGCGGCACGATGACCCAGGCCGACGCCGCCAGCGCGGCCACGCCCAAGATGGCGGCGCGACCCAGCCGCCGCCTCAGGTCCGCGGGCACGATGAACGGCCACACGACGAGCGGCACGAAGGCCAGGTACCCGGTCTCGTAGTGCAGCGCCACGGTCAGCATGATGAGGAGGACGGCGGGCAGGGCGGCGCGGAGCGACGACAGGGCGCGGTAGGTGAAGCCCCAGGCCAGTGGCAGCGTCCACGAGGCCCAGAGCTGGGTCCACACGCCGTAGCCCACCCAGACGTAGGCCTTGGTCTCGTAGCCGATGCCGGCCGCCGAGGCGAGGAAGGGCGCCAGCGAGGCGGCCGCGGCGGCGGTCCAGCGGCCCAGGCCGAACAGCCGGGCGCTGGCGTACACGGAGAGCGGCCACAGCCCGAGCAGCAGGTACAACGACCACCGGAACACCGTGTCGGGGTCGAAGACCGTGCCGATCGATCCCGTGACCATGGAGGGCAGGCTCTGGTAGTGCAGGAACTGGGGCGAGCCGAGCCCGAGCGTCGGGAACCAGCTCGTGAGCGGTAAGTGGCCCTGCCCGATGCGGGTCGCCGCGAAGCGCACCATCTGCTGGTGCAGCGAGCTGTCGTCGAGGTAGGGCACGGCCCGCAGCTCGGGCCGGAGCTCCCATAGCCCCCAGACGACGGCGAGGGTGACCACGACCCAGGGACCGAACCAGGACCAGGCCGTCGCGGTGTCGGCGCCGGGCGGCCCCGCCCTTTCGGGGAGGGGCGGGGCCGCCGTGGTGGACGTCACGATCCGACCAGGTACGCCGTGAGCGCCTGGGCCAGGACGTGCGCAGCAGCCGGCTGGAACGCGGGCGTGAGCAACAGGGCGGCGTGGGTGACGTTGCGCATGTTCCCGCACTCGATGAGCACCTTGGGCTCGGTCGCCCGGTTTAGCCCGGCCAAGTCGTCTCGGGGCTGCGGGCCGTTCGTGCCGTCGTCGGTGCTGACCGGCATGCCGGTGGCCGCCGAGTAGTTGTCGCCGTTGTGCCGGGGGCCGATGCCGACGACCTCGCCGGTGAGTGGTGGCGTGGCGGCCGTCGCCGCGTCCGTCGTGGTCGAACGGTGGGAGCTCCGCGATGCAGGAGCGCGCCACGGCGCCGCGGCACGCGTCCCGCCGAGCAGCGTCAACGCCAACGCCAATGCGACGCCGGCCCCGATGCCGAGTACGACGGCGAAGGCTGCCAGCTTGTGACGGCGTCCAGGGCGCGTCGGCCTTCGTCCTGGCGCTGCCACCCGAGTATGTTGCCAAACCGGGCGCGCCCGCCGATCGCGCTCCGGCCCGGATCGTCAGGCTGGGCGCCTCGCGGTCACGGCCGTCCCCACGTACCGTCGGTAACATCGCCCCGCATCCCTGGGGCTGTAGCTCAGTGGTCAGAGCAGAGGACTCATAATCCTTCGGTCGTGGGTTCGATCCCCACCAGCCCCACGCAAATCCCCCGTGGACCGCGGTTTTGCCCCAAGCGATTTGATCAATCGGACGACCCCGATCGCCTTGGCTCGTGATCAACTCGTGGAGCACTCGTGGAGCAAGGTGTGGAGCAAGGCCCGGAAGGATGGCATCCATGACGACGTCGTGAGTGAACCTCACGATGAATTCGTCGATGACCATGGTCTCAGTCGTGGTTCGGGAGATCCGCTGACCGTGACGACCGGCACATGCGTGAGACTTGGAGCATCGGTCATGGTGTCCATCGCTCTCTGCCTTCATCTCGGCCCCCATTGGTACTAATCCGAGGTTTGGATCCGAGCCTGGTCACGAGAGCTCTGCGCGGGTCAGACGCACTGCGCTCGCGTTTCGAACAGAGCCCGATTCCGCTGATTTCGGGCGTCTGTCCGAAGTCAAGGAGCCACCGACCCGGACGGGGGGCGGGCCGAGTCCAGATCCTGCGTCGAATACATTTGACTCGGTGACCACGGTTCGACTCGCAACGCTCGACGACATTGTTCAGATGGCCCATGTCCAGATGCGGGCATTCGAGGACGATCCCTTGATCACATGGATGCTTCCTCCCGACGACGTTGACCGACGGGCCACGCTCCTTTTCGACGGCTTGATTCGCGCATCGATGATTCACGAATCCATCTACACGACTGATGACGTCGTTGGTACGGCGATGTGGGCTCCGCCGGAAGCCTGGACCTTCTCCGACGAGCAGACAGCGATGATGGCGGAACCATTTGCTGAGGCCGCAGGTGAAAGGGTCGATCGTGCTCTGGGCGCCCTGATCGAGCTGTCAGAGGTGCACCCATCCGAGCCTCACTGGTACCTCGAGGTTCTCGGCACGCATCCCGACTGGCAGAGGCGCGGAATCGCCTCGGCAGTGCTTGCCCCGGTCCTGGGCCATTGCGACGCCGACGGTCTTCCCGCCTACCTTGAGACGCAACGGGAGAGCAACGTCCCGTTCTACCGCCGGCACGGATTCGAAGTCATTGACACGAAGCAGCTCTCGAACGGCGGACCGAAGATGTGGCTGATGTGGCGGGAGGTCAGAACCGCAACGCCACGCATCCACGGTCGCTAGCCCAAAGAGCCGGATTGCCCCGGCCCGGTCACAGGGTGCCGCAAAGCGCCAGCGACCCGGCGAACCGGGGCACTGTCCCCAGGCCGACCACCGCCGCACTGACCACACCGTCACTCCGAGCAACGCACCGGGGGGACTCCACCATCTGGTAGCCGGGACGGCTCGACAGATACGCCAGAACGATTTCTTCGAGATCGGGTTCGCGCTTTCCTATGCAAAGTGACAGCGCCACGAGGGCTTGTTGGCCGAGAGACAGCCGCCCGACCCGTTCCGCAAGTGGCACCTCGAGCTCGTTCAGCAACCTGAGTGCTGCGTCGTCGTCCCACTGCTGATTGAACTTCTGGCCAAAACGCAGCGTCTCACCGACTCGGAGCCCGGCATAGAGGTGTCGAGTCGAGTTCGGTTCAACCTGTTCGCCAAAGATGCTGACGGTCCCCGTCGTGGGTCGGGAGAGCGCCGCCGCCAGGCGCAGGAGCGTTGACTTGCCAGCGCCGTGAGGACCTACGAGACCGGTGATGGACCCTTCGGGCAAGTGAGCGAACAGTCACGCAGACCCAATTGGTGCCGTAGCGTCGGCCCAACCCCACCGTTTCAAGGGCAGCGACGGTCGTCATGTCCCCTCCTTCTTCGAGGATTCCGTTGCCGCGGCCACCAAGGCCGCGATCGCTTCATCACCGAGACCGGCAGCCCTCGCCGCGCGCATCCACTTCTCAAGCTGTTGCTGGAGCTGGGGCTGCTCGTCGGGCACTCTTGAGAGCGAACGTCGGATGAAGGTCCCGCTGCCGGGGCGCCCTTCGATAAGCCCTTGCGCCTCGAGATCGCGGTAGGCCCGGTGCACCGTGTTGGGGTTGATGGCGATCTGCTTGACCACGTCTCGGACGGTCGGGAGCTGATCCCCTGGTCGGAGGATCCCGAGCCGCACGGCTCGGCGGACCTGGTCGACCACCTGGCGATAGGCCGGCACGCCGGACTTGCGGTCGAGTCGGAACTGAAGGGTTGGCTCCGACTCCATACGTCCAAATGTACTAGAAAATTAGTACAATCTCAAGAGTCAATCTGACCTTGGCGTAGCCCATACGTGCCGCCTCCCACCGGAGGAAATGGGCGGGGCGTAACCTTGTGTGCGCCCAGGAAGGCCGACAGAGACGCCAGCGAGGAAACCCCGTTCTGACCGACACATCACTCACCGCCGGCTCGAGCGGGTCTTCACTCAGTCGAGTCGAGAAAGCCCTGGCCTTCATCGATCGAGACGGTCTCGGACTCGAGGTCGGCCCTGCGCACAGCCCGATCGCACCCCGGAGTGGAGGATTCAACGTTCACGTCCTCGACTACATGGATGCCGACGCCCTGCGGGAGAAGTTCCGGGACGTCGATGCCGATCTTGCCCAGATAGAAGAAGTGGATTTCGTCTGGAGCGGTGAACCGCTCCGTGAGCTGGTCGGCGGCACAGATCGCTACGACTGGATCATCGCAAGCCATGTGATCGAGCACCTCCCCGATCTGGCCGGCTTCCTCAACGACTGCCAGGATGTGTTGAAACCCGAAGGTGTGGTCTCTCTTGTCGTCCCGGACAAGCGCTACTGCTTCGACCACTTCAGACCGCTCACCACGACGAGGGAGGTACTGGACGCATTCGGGCAACGACGGAACCGGCCAACGCCCGGCAGTGTCTTCGATCACATGGTGAACTGCGTCACCCTCGACGGACAGATCTCGTGGTCCGCCGACACGCACGGCAAGTTTGGAAGCGCCTACAACTTTGATTACGCACGAAAGGTTTGGGACCAAGCCACGGCGGGCGACTATGTAGATGTGCACGTCTCGTGCTTCACTCCGTCGAGTTTCCGTCTCATCCTGCAGGATCTGAGGTCACTCGGGCTTCTCACAGGTCTCGACGTGACTCACGAGTTCGAAACCACGGGCAACGAGTTCTTCGTCACCCTCGGCCGAGGGACGAGAGAGCCCTTTGCCAGGGAACGAATTGCACTGCTCCGCCAAATCGACAGCGAGCTTGCGGAGGCCACCCGAGCGGAGTCAACTCCCGGGGAGCAATGCGACGTACCTCCACGGCGATGGCGGTCAGCTTGCGTGAAGAGAAGATGATCCGCCTCAAGCGACGGGTGGTTGAGAAGATCCGAGGAACCTTCAGACGGGGTGCCGATCACCCGCCGCCCAGGCCACCGCGCCGCCGGTGAGGTTCTCGGCCGTCCACCCCGCGTCGCTGAGTGCCTTGGCCGCCGCGGCCGACCGGCCCCCCACGTGGCAGGCCACAACGATGGTGACGTCCCGGGGTAGCTCGTCGAGGCGGCCGCCGAGCTGCCCGAGGGGGATGTTGACGCCGACGGGGTAGGACCAGGCCGCGACCTCGTCGGGCTCGCGCACGTCGAGGAGGAACACGTCCTCGCCGCGGGCGAGGCGCGCCTTGACCTCATCGGGCTCCACCTCGGCGTAGGGCACGGCTCAACCCTACGGCGCCCGGCCGACCGTGCCCCGGGCGGCCTGGCGGCCGCCGGTACTGTTGCGGAATGGCCCTTCCTCGGAAATTCCTCAATGAGGACGAGGAGCTCCTGGCCGAGCTGCGCCCGCACTGGATCTTCCTCTTCGGGCCCCTCTTCACCTCCATCGGGGTCTGGGCGGCGATCATCGTGCTGGTCGTCCTGTGGCGGAACCCGCCTGGCTGGACCAACTACCCGATCATCATCATCGCCCTCATCCCGGGCCTCTGGCTGCTCGGCCGGTTCGTACGCTGGAAGTCCTACACCGTGGCGCTGACGTCCACCCGGATCCTGGTCCGACAGGGCATCCTCGGGCGCGACACGGTCCAGCTGCGCCTGCAGCGCATCACCGAGGTCAACATCCGCCAGGCGCTGATCGAGCGGCTCCTCGGCACCGGGAGCCTCATCATCGACGTGCAGGGTGAGGACGACTCGCTCACGCTCGAGTACATGCGCAAGCCGGCGATCGTCCAGCGCGTGATCAACTCGCAGATCAACGAGATCGTGGGCGGCGGCCAGCGCGAGACCATCCCGCACGACATGCTCCCCGCGGAGGCGCGCCGCGCCGCGCAGCGGGATCGCGACGACGACGCCGACCGGGACCGTGGCACCGAGCTCGACACGCCGCCGTTCGGCGTGAACACGCCGGGCACCACCCCGGGCCAGGCCGCCGGTCAACCGGCGGGAGGCCCGGCCCGGGGCGCGCTCCCCTTCGAGATCCGTGACCGGCTGATCGAGCTCGACGACCTGCGCCGGCGCGGCATCCTCTCCGAAGAGGAGTTCGCCGCGAAGAAGAGCGAGCTCCTGAACCGCATCTGACCCGGGTCACCGTCGTCGGCAGCTGGCAGACAGCTCAGTCGGCAGTGCCCTGTTGACCGGGACGAAGGGACGGACGCATGTACGCAGTCGTGGTCGTGGTCGTGGTCGTGGTCGTGGTCGAGATTCTCGACGACGCCGAAGCCCGCAAGGAGCTCGAGAACGTCGTCGCCATGGTCAAGCAGTTCCCGGGCCTGGTCGCGGGCCACTGGGTCCGAGTCGGCGACAACCGGGGCTGA
>CAVSLS010000021.1:0-683045 GCA_963728845.1 uncultured Acidimicrobiaceae bacterium | reverse complement strand
AAGCATTGGACGAGCACGAAGACACAGAGAACGCAGAGCGCGGCCCCGATCAACTCATGGAGAACCAAGCCGGTCTGTGGGATCACATCGCCCACGTCCACCACGAAGAACTGAATCAGCCGCCCAGGATGGGACAAGGCCCAGCTCGGCGGTTCCGCCGTCGGGTAACCGGAAATCCTGGCTCTTGAACTCGGAACCTCCAAGATTCGGTGCGTAGTTCCAAAAGTAGATTGCGGTCGTTATGGCTCCCACCACCAGCCACGCGGTCAGTTCGCCGTACTGCTTGCGTGTGTATTCACCGCGGGCGTGCCAAAAGGGCCAGAAGAGGCAGAGCAATCGCCATGATCCAGAGCAGTAGCCCTTGGGTGGACGAATACGTTAAGCTATGACAGCGAGAGCCATTGCGCTGACTAGTGCTGGAAGGCCTCGGTTTTCGCGGAAAAGGAAGTACAGCATCCCGACAAAGCACAGAATGATCCAGATACCACGCGAACTGAAAACCGAGTAGCGTGTTGAAATAGTCGAGGAGGCTGAACCAGATCAAAGCCGGTGGCAACAGAACCCAGAACACTGATACTGTCAAGGATCGCTTCAGGTATGAGTGCAGAAGAACGAGAACGATCAAATAGGTTCCGCTAAAGACAACTGCATTGATGACAACCATGAATCTCTTCTGCATTGTTTATCTGTCGCGAGGCCCACCCCGAATTATGACGAGATACGGGAATGAGTAACGGTTCTCACCCCTCCCTGCCCGTTCTGGGTCGTCCACAGCTGATCGAGGGTCAGGTGATGGTGTAGCGCAGCGTTTATGAACGTTACGATCGACCAGTCGTCGGAATAGAGGTTATTGACAGGAATCATGAACCGTGTAAAGCCAAGTACAGGGCCACTAGGAGGACGACTGTCCCACCCCAAACGAACCCATTTCGGTTGAATACTGGACAGCGTGGACCAGCGACCTTCAATCGCCCGGTGTGTTGCTATCGCCGGCTTGTTGCTACAGCCGACGTTTGCACGAGCGCAAGACTACGCGGTCCCCCTTCAAACGCGTGGAGTCGGCTCGTCGCTGGTGATGGTGAGGCTCAGATGCTCCTCGTCATTGTCAGCGACGCCATCCGAACTCCCGAAGCCCGATCAGCCCCTCATGGTGGTTGGGACAGGCCCAGACGTGGAACCATCGATCTCCCTGTGGCGACCGCCATCTGCCAATCCATCGAGGCATCTCTCCGCAGTGGGTGGCCTGAAGGTTTCTGTCCTACAATATGCGCCAGCACCGGCCTGGCTCGGACATGAGGCCGGGGCAGAAATCGCCGGGATTCGCCATCGTGGTGGGATCGGTCATGAGGCATGGAGAATCAGTGCGATGGTCGCGGCCAGCAGCCCCACGGTCAGGCAGACGAGCACCCAAGTTGCCACGGCCAAGCGTCTGGCAGCCCGGTCGGACGCCGCCTTGAAGTCATCTATGGCGTTCTGAAGGTCGATGGCGGACTTCTGCAGGAAGTCCTGCAATTTGCCATGGTGTCCCGCAACGCCCTTGTGGCACGAATCTGAAGCTCAATCTGCCCGATCTGAACGACCGGCAGCGTGGGCCATCACCGTGTTGATGTCGGTGGAGGACAATAGGCCCATGAAGTGGCGGACGGACTGGTCCAGCTCCTCCTCGGTCATGTCGTGGGGGTAGCCAGATGGGAGCACCATGGCCCGCGACCCTTACCCAGACCGTGCAACCGATTCGTGTCTCGTTGCCCAGCCGTCGCGCCTACAACGGCGCCTACAACTGCCCCTATCACTTCCGGGGGGCACTTCCGGGGCGCACTGCCCGGGGCGCACTGCCCGGGGCGCTAGATTGCCGGGGGCGCTCCGTGATGTCGCGAGGCGCTAGGGAGTAAGGGGCCTCGGGTCGAGCGGAAGGCGGACGCCGGGTGGGTACGGGGTTGCCTGGACCCTGGGCGGTCATGTCAGGTCGGCGAGCAGAAGGCGGACGGTGGATGGCATCTGGGGGACGCCCCGTACGAATCCTCTTTGGGTCAAGACCCCAATTTCGGCCTAGTCAGGTCGTGACCCCGTTGGATCATAGTCCACATGCTGGAGGAAACGGCCCGACACGTGGGTCATCTTGATCTGATGCGCGAGAACATCGACGGCCAGGTAGGTGATTTTAGTCACTCAGCTCAACGATCTCGTTCACCTAGCGGCGATAGTGCCCCAGTTCGTCGCCGGGTCTTTGTGCCACACCCGGGCAACATAGGAGCGCGAACCAGCGACGGTCAGACTTTGACGCGGTATCGGATGTGTGTGGTTTCCGAAGTATCGATAACTCGAACAATCTCCAACTCAACCCTGGCCGTCAACGACTCAAAGAGGCGACGCCCGGCGCCGAACAGCACCGGGACTTGGTGAATCTGTAACTCGTCGAGGACACCTGCCTCAAGCGCTGTCTGTGCCGTATAAGCGCCATGGACTAGGACGTTGCGTTCACCTGCGGCCGCCTTCGCCTGGGCCATCGCGTCGGCGATCCCGTCAGTCACATAGGTCACCAACGGATACCTGGCGACCGAAGGCGCGGGAGGCCGGTGACTGGGCACAAAGATCGGGACGCCATCGTGGTGGTCACCGCCCCAGTGGTCCACCTGTTCGACGGTATTGCGGCCGGAGAGGACTGCACCTGTACTTCTGATTTCATCCAGAAACTGACGACCGATTCCCGACGCATCAACGGTCTCCTCTGTGGGTCCAGCCTCCGAAGCCAACCCATACCACTCATGGAGTCTCATGAAGTCGTCGCCGCCGGGGTTTCCCGGTTTGTCGTTGGGGCCAGCGATGTACCCATCAACTGACATTGACATGTAGAGGACGGACGTAGACACCGGAGTTTCCATCTCGCTTCTGATACATGAGGCGGAGGCAGAGTCAAGCGACTGTTGGCAAGTCTATATGGCGTCGCACTCGTCGGGGATGCCCCCGTACGCCGTCAGCATCAGCATGGGGAGCAACCTCAGATCTGGGGTAAGTCCTTAGTGACTGTGAGGAGCTCACCTACTGTCCGAGCTCTCAGTGTGGCGTCCAATCGATTCGTCAGATCATCAAGAGTCAGCCGTCCGGTCTCAAAGTGATGGCGCAGTTCCCGGGTGACTCGGTCTCTATCGTCATCAGAAGCGAGCATCCCTGGGTCCTGGCCTTGCCGCGGTCCGGGTAGCTGACTGTTGTAGTCGATTGGTGTCGGACACGCATCCCGGAGCCGGGGTCTTGTAGTCGTGAGATATATGACACTGGCGACGATCCCAGCAATGTTGAAAACCACCGACAAGACCACGAGGATCACGATCCACCTGGTCTTGTCGCTCCCGATCTGTTGAAACGATCCGTCAGTTCGCCGCGCCGCATCGATGATGGCCCACAGGGGAATACCTATGGCGATAGCCACTCCGATGAAGATCAACAGGCCTATAAACAATGCAACCTCAACCGTGCGGTCGAGCTCAGGATGAGAACGAACTGTGCAAGCTTGTCACCCTAGTCCTGCGAAGGTCTTGCTCAAAGGGTGCCCGCGTACGCCATCGGGTTGGTGGGACGTTCAACCATTCGCGGCCGGGCATATGACGTACGCGGTCAGTGGCATCTAGGGAACAATGCCACGACGCAACATCCGCTAAAATAAGCCTCTTCGACCGCTTCAAACTCGAAATGGAGCTGCACGTCAGGAAAGACCGCCGGGAGGGTGGTCAAACGAACTCTGATTTCGCCCTCGGTCAGGCAGCGCGGAATCTCCAGACGGTCCCCGCCTCATAGGACGGCTTGACCACGGTCGGCGCAATCTTTGGAGGAGCACACCGTCTCGTCGAGATCGTCAACTGCGTGATCACAAGGTCGTGCTTCTCCGCCTCAAGGCCTCGGTCGTACATGCGAAGGTCGCGCTTGAGCGGAAAGGCCGACCGAAGTACGAAGACGCTTCCGCTTTGCTTGTTCACAACCAGCCCATGAGAGCCCAAACGGGCTTCGTCCAGTGGAAGTACCACCCTCGATCTGTTTCTGTCGATTCCGAAGCCAGCGTTATCCCGTCGCCGCGAATGGACGCCTCGGCGAGTGCTCGCGCTCGCTCCTCTGACAACACCTATCCAATGTGGCCAAGCGGTTATGCGCCCCATGCGCCGCCACCAGTTTCGGCCCACTCCCGACTTCTGGGATCCCGACTCCGATTCCCCGTCGAGCTACACCGTCGTGGACAACGCCCCTATCCAGGTCAAGCGCAAGCGGGCGCCGTTCGTCCAGATCCCGACCGCCCTGGTTCGGGACTCCACCCTCAGCGACATGGCGTTGCGGTTGTGGATGGTGCTCGACACCTGCCCTAGGCGCCGATGGCGTTCACGCTCCTCGTCGCTCGAGGCGGCCAATGGCGGTGTCGAGCCTCTCGATGGCGGTGGCGGTCTGTGCGCGGACGTGCGGCTCTCGGGACAGCTTGTGGGCCTGCCGGAACGACCTGCGGGCAGAGAGCAACGCCAGATGCTCGGCGTCGGGCTGAGTTGCTTCTGCTGGCCCACGAGTCGGGCCTGCTGGCTCTGCAGTCGGGCCTGCTGGCTCTGCAGTCGGGCCTGCTGGCTCCGACTCTGGGTCTGCAGATCCGATACCTCATCGTGGAGTTCGACGACCTGCCAGGTACCGACCGCCAGCACTGCGACAACGACGATGCCAGCCCGTTATATGCAGCCATGCCAGTTCGGATCAAACGCGCTCAGCTGCAATTAGATATTGAGCGGCCAGAAATCGCCGAAGAGAGGTGAGTGCCATAGGAGGTGTTTCTTGACGAACAGGCGAATACCCGAGTTCCAGAATGATGGCGCTATCGTGCGCGGCTGAACGCCAGCTTGGCGAAGCAGATCGAGGGCATCTCCGAGACCGAACCAGCGAAGATGTGTCGCATCGAACACTCCACTTGGATCTCGTGGCCAACGCCCAGTTCGTATTACACGTACAAGCCCGGGCCCCCACAGAACATTAGGAATACTCATAACCACAGTGGCACCAGGGGTCAGAAGTTTGACCGCTTGCGACATCGCTGTCCATGGGTCCACGAGATGTTCCAGTATGTCTGCGACAACAAGGCAGTCGTACGGGGCATCGTCAGGGACACCCCTGGTAAGGAACTCCTCTACGCTCGCTTCATCTACCGAATCGAGTCGAGAGCGGGCATCCGCTGCATAGATCGAGGAGAGTTCAACTCCGTGGATTCGTGCAGCTTGCCGAGCCTTGATCGCAGCACCGAGTGCTCCGGAGGAGCATCCGAGCTCCAAGATATTGCGAGCGCCCATGGGAACCAGTGCCTGAATTTCGGGCCGAGCGGATTCGTACCCTTGTGTTCGTTCAGCCCGAAGGCCCTCATCGCTGCCGATCACGGTTCGCCACGGTAGTTGCCACCCGCCTCAATCGACCACAACACGAACAGGCCCGCACAACGCGCTCGGCTCGCTCTCGCCGGTCGAGTTCGTCGAGGCCTGGATGCGCCACCCGGCCCGGAGACATGGGTATGCGAATAACACCCGTGTAACCTCAACTCGGGCAACTGATACACCGCTATTGAGGGTGCTCGGATGCCCCGACCGCCGAAATTGGGCTACGGCACTTCCGCCGGCGTTGGTCAGCTGACCGGTGAGCCGTGAAGCCCCGCTGGTCCCGGCGGATCCCGAGCTCAGTTGGCGACCTTCACACGAACCCAAGGACTCTCTCCGACCAAATCTCCGACCAAACCCCCCGGTGCATACGCGACGCTTCGAAGGGCGTAGATGCCGTCGGGAACCTTCCGTGTGTCCCATGCCCCGAGCCAGCCGTACGCCGTCATGGACCCTCGGCTGATGCCCGTTGTGGCGCCACTCTCGCCACGCAAGACGAACTCGACTCGTGTTACGCCGAACGGATCTGACGCAAGCGCATCAACGAACTCGTAGCCGCGAACGGTTTGCCCGTCTGTCGGTTCCACGAGGCTGGTCGAAGGCAGCGTCCGATTGACCGGAAGGGCCTGCTTCGCGAACCGGTCCGCTTCTGAGGTCGAAAACATTGCCAAGTGCTTCGCCCGGAGAAATTCGGTCATCTGGCGTATGTACGCCGCGCTCTGGTAGCCCGAACCGAGGTAGCTGTAGACCAGCCCGTCGGGCGCTCGTCGGATATTGACCGTGACGACAGCGCCAGTGATCTCGAACTGGCGATAGTCCCGCCAGTTGGAGATACCGTTGGCATTGCCCAGGACCACTTGAACTCCGATCATGACCGCGATCACGACGGTTACTACCGGTTCCCACCGAAATCCGCGCGAGACCTTGAGGGTGGGCTCACGTGACCGATCGATGACTACAAGGTAGGAGCCAACCAAGATGAGGATATTGAAGAGCACGTAGAGGGAGACACTTGCGTTGCTCAGTCCAAGCGGGGCGCGGTCGACTGCCGCCGCGGCGGCGAACAGCAGCCCGAACCAGACAAGTGCCACCCCGATGGGACGTGCGCTGGACTCGTCGACACGGAACCCGAACGACACGACAGACCAGAGACCGACTCCGACGATTGCGATCCCCAGCGCATAAATGCCGTATTGCGCGCCGTGCAAAGAATTCTGGGCTGGAACGGCGACCACGTCGCCCACCGTGAAGAAGAAGAACTTCAATACCTCGACGGGGTGGTGGATCGCATAATACGAGACGCTGCCCTGCTCGGGGTCCCAGCCGTAGAAGTAGACGGCCGTCGTGGCACATGCGGCCGTGACCCAGGTAATGATGAAGCGCCGTCCGCGCGACCGCTGCGAGAGAAGGGCGATGCCGGCGGGCCAGATGAACAACCCCTGAAAAGAGGAGAAACTCGCCACTACTCCCGCGGCGATTGCCGCGGACAGAACGATCCACGTCAGCGCGGAACGGTCGAGGAAGAAGATCGCGACGGAGACGGCGAACATAATGAGAAACCAGCCGAACGCGAATCCGTAGAGGGTCCCCCCCTGAGCGAGGGAAAGGAGCATCAGGACCACCGGGAAGTAGGCGATCCAAGGTGTCGACGGAGATCGCCGGTGGTGCGACAGAATCAGTAGCGCGATTGCGGCAACCAACAGGATCGCGCTCAGGTAGACCTCGACGAGCACATTGAAGTGAGCCGCGTGTGCGAGAGCGACCGTCAATAGGTTCTGGAAGAAGATCCTTTCCTCACCGTGCTGGGCCCACAACGTTCCCACTCCGAGTGTGCCCGAGAAGGAATGCCGAATCAGACTGACATCGGACCACTGATCCGCTCGCAGCATGTCGACTGCGTCAGCGGAAATCAGCCAGAAGTACAGTGCGACGAGTACGAGGAAGACGAGGGCGGTCAGTCCGACAAAAGGCAAGCTGCGCAGTTTGCCGCCCGCCGTATCGATGTGGTGAGAGCGCCTGTCAGCGTCCACCGGCAACGACACCATTTGCCGCAAAGGCTCCTGCCGAGCTCAGAACACGAGGATTCGGTGGGCTGCAAATTGATCGCACGGGCTGTGATCATAGGTCGTGTTCACGAGCAAATACCCTGGTACTTTCATCTCGGACCGGCGGAAATTTCGGAGGGCTCATGCGGACCCGTATCGGTTGTGTGCTAGCGGACGGACGCCCGCTGAATGGCACTATCCCGAAGGCGCCGGACTGGGGCAGTCTCCTGGGCGTCCTGAGTCACAGCGGTCTGTCGGAGGAGCGATCCGACGCTACGTTGAAGCAGACGACTGGGAAGGCACCGGACGTGTGGAAGCTTGCGAGCCACCACGGCGGCTGGTGGTGACGACGGGGAGACTGAGGAGTCCTGGCGCAAGGGTCAAGTGTGCCGCCGTTCGACGAGACCTTCGAGGCCATTCCGACCGCCGACGGCAACCAGGCCACCTTGGTGCTGAGATCCGGGGCTTGTCCCTCGAGCCGGTTGCCTGCTTCGGAGTCGGATGGCAGATCCACATGGAGAAGCTCGCCGCATACCTCGAAGTGCGTGAACCTGGCGACACCTAGGCTCGGTGGGATGACCTCATTCCCACCTATCAAGGCTTTGCGGCCGCGATTCAGAAGTAGCAGCCACTTCGTCCCGGCGACTGGGGCACCACTGCGGTATGCCGCAAAGACTCCGAGATGACGTCGTTTGGGTTGTCGACGCCAAGCCCTTATCGATTGTGGACGGCGACGCTGATGCCTGGGCTGTAGGTGGTTCTTCCTCCGCTGTCATAAGCGACGCTTTGAAGTGAGTAGGTCCCGGAGGGACGGCTGTTCGTATCCCACGTTGCGACCCAGCCAAAACGGGTCGAATGGGCGACTGCAATTATGTCAGCGTGGTGAGTTGTGTCGGTAAGGAGGAACACGACCTTGGTGATCCGGAGATAGTCGGTCGCAGCGGCATCGAGAATCGCGCGACCCGACAGCGTCACACCCTTCGCGGGGATCAGCACTTTCGTTATGAGGTCAGGGAAGACTTGGTGTTTCGGCACAGCATGCCAGTCTGCCCACACCGCGAAATGGCCTACCGAAATCTTGGGGTGGCCGAGAGCGTCGTTGAACAGCTCCATCACCGAAGCACCGCTGCCCACTGATCGATCGACGACCACCGAACGCACGTGGTATCTGGACAAGAAGGTCCTTGTGGAAGCGACCAACTGCGGACTGACTGGCACGGCGGACCCGCAGAGGGAACAACCGCCGCTTGCGGTGAGAAACTGCTGCACCTCCGGCGGCGTCATGAGACTCGGGTAGGGAGTCGGAGCGCCACTAGAAGTCGGATGATACGAGTAGCCTCCGAGGAGACGGAACTTGAAGTCATCTTCTGCTTGCCACATCATCGCCTGCACTCCGTCCACTGAGGGAAACGGATAGGTGAGGACGACCGGGTCTCCGGGAGGAACGGCCCGGGCGACGACCGCTGGCATGTTCACGGTCTGAGACCTGACATAGGGCCACTGTGGCAGCCAGGTGACCACGAGGACGGTCAGGGTGACGGCCGCGAGAATTGCGCTCCTCCTTCGTCCCGAGTCTGCCCTTGCCGGATCCCTGTGCATGTCATCCAACCCGAATGCGATCAAGGCCGCGAGGCAGGCTCCGACTTCGAGCGCCATGCGCGCCGGCAGGAGGTTGTCGAGCAGTGGAAGGTGATTCAGCATCAAAAAGGGGAGGGGAATCGGACTTAGTCGCCCATCAACGGCGAGGTGGGGTCCGAGGCCGAGCACGGCAGCAACAACTAAGAGAATCACTGCCAACTGAGTCCGCGGGCTGCGACGAGACCACCAGAAGAGATAACAACTGAGGATCAAGAGCGGCACACCGATATATCCGTCAGTCTCGACTGTGTCCCCACTGAGCAGGCGGGCACCAGTCGACCCCATCCCAAGAGAGACTCTTTGCATGGGTCCAGGGACCACAGAGTTCAGCAGGTCGTTGTAATAGATCTGGACTGTTCCCCTCGTTGGACCTGTGAAATGTTGGGGTCCTGCCAGCAGCATCCAAACCGGGTACACCAAGACCACGGCGGCCAGAAGCAGAGAAACTCCCACCGGCACCGCAAGGGCCCGGATCAACTGGTAGACGTTCCTACGACGACGAATCGCGATGCATGCGAGCGCCACGACCACACAGATCATGACGGAGGCGAGCACCTCAGGAGAGATGAGGTACTGGGCGGTGACGAGAAGACCGAGCTGGACGCCCAGCCGTCGAGGCGACCTTCGTCGCTCGACGATGGAAGCGACCGTCAAGGCGATGAACGGTGGCAGCGGAACGAAGGTCAGGGAAACGTGGGCGAGGCTCTGACCCACCATGTAGGGCGAGAAGCCATAGATGAGACCCCCGAGTGCAGCCGCCGGGAGCCACACCTGCCATTTGCGCAGCACGACGAACGCCGCAGTTGCGGACACTGGCATGGCCAATACCGTCAGCAGGTTTACCTTTGCGACCGGGCTGAGCCAAGCAATCGGAGTGGTGGCGATCCCGAGCAACGGAGCCGCTGCATTCGCACTCAGATTTACACCGTGTGGCGCGAAGATAGCGTTGCTGAAAAAGGGATTGAGTCCGTGCGCGAGTGCGTGAGGCATCCATGCCAGGTACCACAAGGCCAGTTCATAGTCCGACTCAGTGGCAAAGTACTGCCGCGAGAATCCTTTGAATATGGGCCAGAACGCCAAGAAACCAATCATCAGGTAACTGCCGATGACAACAATCGACGGCAAGAACCCGCGCAGAATGAAAGGTGCGCGTTGGACCGGATCGGTTGCCGTGGAAGGGGCCACAGTTTGATTAGCGACCATAAGGTGGTCCCACATCGCGGAGGTCTCCGTATCCGGCTGCTTCCCGATGGAAGGATGTCGGTTCGTGGTACGACGACCATCCAGCGAGTGCGACAAAAGCTCTGGCTTCGAAGCTGCTCTCCGGATGAACTGATTGTGCGAGATAGAAGCCAAAGCCAGAGCTTGCTGCGATGGCGACGGGGATGAGATTCGAGGTCATGTTCTCCCAACGAGCCCCGAGCGCAGTGACCTCGTCTTCCCAGATGATGGCGGATTCGACATCATCCTTAGCCACCGGTCAATGATGCCCTACCACCTGACAAGTTGCTGCCTCTAGCCCATATGTGCCGGTGGTAGGCCCCCGGTCTCCCGTTGCCTTGCTTCGGTGTTTGCCCCCGCGGCGCTTCGCTCTCCGCCCCAAGGTTCCCTCCCTCGCCCCTCCTTTGGTGCCCCTCGTCCCTCGGGGGCGGTCGGCGGTCTGGCGGGTGCGTGCGGGCGTGCGGCGTGGGGGTTTGGTGTCGTCTCGCGTGCTGCCCCTTGCCTTCTCGCTGCCCGGCGCGCCGTACTTCCGGGGCGCCGTACTTCCGGGGCGCCGAATTCAGGCCGAGCCGCCGCCGAACGCATCGCGCCATCGCGGGTACCGTTGGCCGAACATGGACAACCAGGGCGACGGCTGGCGGCATAGCGTCAAGGACAGACTCAAGCCACTGCGCGATCGCCTCGTGCAGGTGCTGGGCGGCACGGTGCCCGAACGGGGCATTTCCTATGAGGAGCTGGTGCACCTGCTGTACCCCACGCTTCCCGAGGCGCTGCGCATCCAGGTCGACCAAGCAGGAGCGGGAGATCTGACACAGGTCTCGACGATCCGCAGGATGCTCGGGACGATTGAGCACCAGGTGGCACCGACCGCGTTCTCCGTGCAGCTGGCCGAGGAGGACGCTGTTCGCTGCACGGTCGGTGGCGTCGAGCTCTTCTGCGACGCCGCCGACGCCGCCGTCACCCCGGGTCTTCGCTCGGGTGTGTACGAACCACATCTCAGCGAAGTCTTCGAGCGCTATTGCACGCCGGGAATGACGGTGGTCGACGTCGGCGCCAACCTGGGCTACTACTCGCTGCTGGCGTCCCGGTCGGTCGGGCCCTCGGGCAAGGTCATCGCCCTGGAACCCAACTCGGAGAATTGCCGCCTCCTGCTGTCCTCGCTGCGACTGGGCGCGATCACCAACGTCGAGTTGATTCCCGTGGCCTGCGATCGCTCCACGGGGTGGGCCTACTATTCGACGCACGTCGGGTCGAACGGCGGTCTCATCGACGAACGAGACCTCCTGGCTCATCCGGGCGTCGTGGTCCCGACCTTCCGCCTCGACGACCTCGTCGCCGGCCCCGTCGGGTTCTTGAAGATGGATGTGGAAGGAGCGGAGGGACGTGTCGTCAGCGGTGCCACGCAGCTCATCGAGCGCGACCGGCCCATCATCACGACGGAGTTGAAGGAGGAGATGCTCCGGCGTGTCTCGGGCATGACCGTGGCCGAATACCTCGGCTACTTCGAGAGCCTCGGGTACGCACCCTCTGTCCTGGAGAGGGCCACCGGAGCGGAGAAGCCCTGCCCTTCGGTGGCGGCCCTGTTGGCCGACTGGCAGGACACCGACGAACTACGCGACGTCCTGCTCGTGCCCTCCGACCGATAAGCCGAGACGGACACTGGTCGATCCTCCCTCGCAGGGACGCCCGCCCTCCGCTAGCTGATCGCAGGTCGCCCGGCGATGGCGTCGAGCAATTCGTCGATGTCGTCGGAGACGACCAGACCCTCTAGCTGGCGCGCCCGGATGAAACCTTGGTCTACCGCCGTGCCCAGGAAGGCAAGCAGTTCGTCGAAGAAGCCGTCGACGTTAAGGATGCCGCAGCGCTTGTCGTGGATCCGCAGCTGCGTCCAGGTGACCGACTCCATAAATTCTTCGCTGGTGCCGAATCCTCCCGGCAGCATGACGAAGGCATCCGACAGCTCTGACATCAGGGCCTTCCGCTCGTGCATCGTCGTCACGATGTGGAGGTCGTTCAGTGCCGAGTGGGCGATCTCGTGTCCGGCCAGGGACTCGGTGATGACCCCGGTGGCTCTGCCGCCCGCGGCCAGGGCGGCATCGGCGACCACGCCCATCAGTCCGACAGAGGCCCCGCCGTAGACGAGCCCGACGCCACGACGGGCGAGGCTCGTCCCGAGCCGTTGGGCGGCGGCCGCGAACGCCGGGTTGGCGCCCAGGCTGGAGCCACAGAACACGCAGACAGTGGCAGGAGGGGTCACGCCGCGCTCCCTTCGGGGACCGGCGCCTCCGACCGGCGAGTCGCGACCGCGGCCGGCCTTCGGCGCCGACGCACGATGGTCTCTGCCGCGTCGCTGTCGTGAATGGTGAGGGAGAAGACGGCGCCCGCCGGCGCGAAGAGCGCTGCGGTGAGGAACGCGAGATGGTACGCGGTCATGTCGGGAGCCGAGGTGGAGGTGCCACCGGTGGCCTGCGTAGACCCGACCCCGATCAGCATCGTCGAGAGGATGGTGACACCTCTTTGATCGAGGGTGAGAGAGCTTCGTTCACAACTCCTAAGAATACGACTGTCGACACCATCACCTTCTTGTTGGGTGGCATGGTGGCGTGAGAAATGCGCGCACGGTTTGGTTACCTCACCACTAGGGCACATGAAGCACCGCCGGACTTGGGCAAGCGCGCACTCAATGCACTGCCGGGTGCGTACTTGACAAGATGGAATATCAAGTGTTGCGTGACCTGTAGTGAGGTCTACTTGTTGGCTGCGCCGCTCGCTGACACGTGTGAGAACATAGAACAAGGGCCGGCCAAATGCCTGTCGTTGTTCGTGTTTAGGAAATGAGCGCTTCAGCCAGTCGTCGAGCGCCACGAAGTGAGCCGACCACATTCTGAGGGTCCAGCACCGCAGGCTTTGCTAGGTTACCTCTCCCGTAGCCGAGCCTGGGAGACGAAACAGGTTAGTGGCAGTTCAAGCGGACTCTGGCAGCATCGAATCGGCAACGCTCGGCGCATGCCCGTGAAAGCTCGACACGCAAGCGGCTCGGGCGCTGTTGGCCCGGTGTGGTCTGTTGTGCGCTGTACGTGGTTCTCGCCATGGCGGTGTATGGCCACTTCGGTTCGCTTGGTCCGGGCCACATGACCGGAGACCTTTCTCCGGACGCAATCGAGCAGGTTTGGTGGCTCGCGTGGACCGCATTTGCTCTCCCTCACGGCCACAGCGTCTTTTTCACCCCGTGGCAGAACTATCCAGCGGGTCAGAACTTCGGGGTGAATGGCTCGATGCTGGCCCTCGGTGTGCTCTTCATGCCGATTACCAAGTTGTTCGGCCCGGTCGTCACCTGGAACATCGCGCTCCGTCTCGCCGTTGCCCTCTCAGCAAGTTCGATGTGCTTCGTGCTCCGCCGCTGGACGACGTGGTGGCCTGCCGCCTTCGTCGGAGGACTGCTCTACGGCTTTTCCGCCTATATGGCGTTCCGCGGCGCTGATTACCTGTTCCTCATTTTCGTGCCGCTGCCCCCCGTGATCTTCCTTCTCTTCCACGAGATCTTGGTGCGCCAGCAGTGGCGGCCGGGAAGAACCGGGGCCCTCCTCGGAGTGGTGTGTGCCCTCCAGTTCTTCATCTGGTCCGAGGTCCTTGCCTCGACGGTCGTCATGGGCGCCATCGCGGTCGTTCTCTTCCTCCTCGTGAGTCGCCACCAGCTGGCCGAGCGCCGGCACTACGCAGTGGCCGCCTTCGCCTACAGCCTCGGTGTGGGCGCCCTGCTGCTCTTCCTGCCAGTGGTCTTCACACTTGCCGGCCCCCAAAGCGTCAGGGGGGCGCCGTCCTCAGCGAGCACGAACGCGGTGTTGCTTCCGAGCGACCTGCTCGGCTCGATCGTACCGAGCTCCCAATGGCTCAGTACGACGCAGCTGACGGCCATAGCAAGCCAACGGTTCGCGTCCGCGTCCGACCTCTATCTCGGCGTTCCCCTGGTGGTCGTCCTGGCGTCGTTCGCGGTATTCCTCCGCAAACGACGGACGATCCTCTTCGCGGGGACCCTCGCGCTCATCGCCTTTGTCCTGTCGCTGGGTCCCCGTCTGCGCGTCGACGGGCACGACACATCGATCAGTCTCCCTTTCTTGGTGTTCGAGCACCTCCCCCTTGTCAAAGGCTTTGACCCGGGTCGGTTCTCGCTCTACACCGCATTGTTCGCAGCGGCGATGTTCGCCATCGGACTCGACGAGCTCCGGCGACGGATGATGCGATCACGTCGTCCCCCATGGCTGTCCCCGCGATGGAGGCGTGTTGCCACGGTGGGAGCGTTGGCAGCTCTCACCGCAGTCGTGGTGATCCCGTTGGCACCCCGCCACACGCAGCAGACGACCCCGACGAATGTTCCGTCCCTTTTCACGTCGGCCGCCGTTGCGGCCATTCCGGCTGGGAGCGTGGTCCTTGCCTATCCCTACCCGGACTCCTCAGGTGGCCTGTCCCTCTCGCCCCACGACATCATGCTCGATCAAGCCGTGGCCGGCATGCCCTTCAAGCTGATCGGAGGCTGGGGCTGGTTCCCGTCGTCGACAGGCACCCAGGGCACGACCAACCCCTCCTTCTTGAAGCCCGGGTCTGTTCAGGCCATCTTCGACGCCGCGTTCCATGCCAACGCCACGGCACAAATGGAGCCCCTCTCGAAGAGGAACGTCACGGCCCTCCGTGTGTTTCTTCGCAAATATGATGTCCAGACGGTCATCGTCTCGCCGAGTGGCGCATACCCCGCGGCCGTTATCAGCTATGTCAGCGCCGCGATCGGTTCCCCCGTCAAGTCTGGTGGCGTGACGGCCTGGTTCCATGTCAAAGAGCGTCTTCGTGTTACCAGGTCCACGTCGCCCCCGTGGCGGGTGGCAATGGTGAATCCTTTCTGAAGTTGGTCACCGACGTGCTCACACCTGCGAACGGCGCCAAGTTGTCGGGCTCTACGGTGCTCCTTGCCACGGCGACGGGCTACTTCAGCGTGACCAAGGTCGAGTTCTACCTTACGGGCGGCTCACAACACGACACGCTGATCGGTACGGGCAGGCCAACCAACTATGGATGGATCACAGGGTGGAACACGACCACCGTGGCCAACGGCACGTACACCCTTCGGAGCGTTGCCTACGGCGCTGGCGGGATCAGCGGGACGAGTGCCAGTGTTTCCATCACCGTCTCAAACTGACGACTACCTCTGCTGCACGGTCGGACTTGCTCATGTCGCCTGCAACCACTGGCACAGCTGAGTCAGCGGCATGATGTCCGCGTCGACGAGCGCAATCCGTATCGTCTCGGGAGCCACTGGGTTGTCCTCAGACGCCGACTCGGTGGAAGACATTGGGCCGCGAGTCTGAGATTGAGTGGCCGCCGCATGGGTAGCGGCACCGAGCAAGTGGGTAGCGCCACCGAGCAAGAAACGGCCGCATCCAGGTCACACGTCCCGAATGAATTGGCACGGCCCCGACGGCCATCTTCAGGTTGAAACTCAGTACTGCCACGTTCCAACTCTCTTCGGACAAGGAGAGTGAGTTCACCGCCTCGAGGTGAAGTTGCTGACTGGTGCCACCCAGGCGGAGGGGAGTGCGCAGGTCGTGGGTCGCCGCGGTCCCGCTCCGTCGCGTCCGCCGACCCTTTTCGCTCGTTGCACGGCCCTTACACGCTGATCGGCCCCTGCCGAGGCAAGGCCGAGCGGGGTGCCTCCCGCACTCTGGCCTCAGCGCCTACCCTGGCGTCGCTCGCGGCAGGCGCCCGAGCCAAACCCATGGGGACGGTGGGATGGTGACGAGGATCAGGACGGTGTGCAAGCGGCGAACGGGACGACACTTAGTGGTGACTTTCGTTCTGTTTGGATGGACGCTGCTGATGGTCGCGATGGTGCCGGCGCCGGTCGGCGCGGCGGCGCGAGCAATCGGGCAGACATCGAGCACCGTGTGGTTGTGCCAACCCGGCCAGGTCGGCGACCCCTGCGCCTACAGCCCCGAGGCGACGAGCGTGGCCGCGGACGGCACGACGAGCCGCCCGGCGTCGGTCGCCGCTCCGATAGCGCACAAGTTCGATTGCTTCTACGTGTACCCCACGTCGTCGACTGAGCCGGGCGACAACGCCGACCTCAGGGTCCAGCCCGTGGAGCGGGAAGTGGCGGTGGCCCAGGCGTCACGCTTCTCGAAGGTATGCAACGTGTGGGCGCCGACGTACAGGCAGGCCACCGTGGGGGCACTGAACAGAGGAGCGGCAGTCGAGCCTTCTGTCATCGCCACGGCGTATGACAGCCTGCTGGCTGCGTGGAAGGACTATCTGGCCCACGACAACCACGGCCGGCCGATCGTCTTCATCGGGCACTCCCAAGGCGCCGCCATGTTGATCAAGCTGTTGCAGGCCCAGATCGACCCTTCAGCCAGCCTGCGCCGGCGGATGGTGTCCGCCATCATCCTGGGTGGCAACGTGCAGGTGCCCACCGGACGGGACGAGGGCGGGAGCTTCCGCAGCATCCCGACCTGCGGGTCGTCGTCACAAACGGGCTGCGTGATCGCTTATTCGAGCTTCGGCTCGCCACCGCCGGCCGGATCGTTCTTCGCCCGGCCCGGCCAGGGAGTCAGTCTGCAGTCCGGGCAGACAACGAAGATGGGCCAGGAGGTGGCCTGCGTCAACCCGGCGACGTTCTCGCCGCACCGTGGCCCGCTGCAGCCATACTTCCTCAGCGCCACCTCCGCCGTGCCGCACGTCACGGTGAGCACACCCTGGGTGACGTACCCGGACCTGTATACGGCCCAGTGCGAGCAGAGCGCCGGTGCGTCCTGGTTGCAGGTCACGGCGACTCCCGCACCGGGTGATGCGCGGCCCACGGTCTCGGCCACCCTGGGGCCGCTGTGGGGCTATCACCTCCAGGACGTCAACCTGGCGCTCGGCAACCTGGTAGCCGACGTGGCGAGCGAGGAAGCGGCCTTTCACTGAGCCGGCGTTGCCGGCCCACCGGCGCCAGGAGAATCATTCCGGTGGGGGTCCTAGACTCGGGCGATGCTCAAGGTCATCGCGGTCGCCAATCAAAAGGGCGGCGTCGCCAAGACGACCACCGTGCAGTCACTCGGGGTCGCCCTCGCGCAGCAGGGACGGCGTGTCCTGGTGGTGGACCTGGACCCGCAAGCGTGCCTCACCTTCTCGCTCGGCTTCGATCCCGACGATCTCGACTCCTCGCTCCATGACGTGTTCGTCCGCCGGGCCCGGCTGGCCGACGTGGTGCACGCGGTCCCGGGCGTCGACGGTCTCTCTCTCGTGCCCGCGACGATCGACCTGGCCGGCGCAGAGGTGCACCTCCTCAGCCGGACGGGGCGCGAGCACGTGCTGGCCCGCGCCCTGCTCCCGGTGTTGGACGAGTACGACGCCGTCCTCATCGACTGCCCGCCGTCTCTTGGTGTCCTGACCATCAACGGTCTCACCGCTGCCGAGGCGGTCATCGTGCCCCTGCAGTGCGAGGCGCTGAGTCACCGTGGCGTCGGCCAGCTGCTCGAGACGATTGAGGACGTGCGCCAGTTCGCCAACGAGAAGCTGCGCGTCCTCGGCGTGATCCCGACCATGTTCGACAGCCGGACGACGCACTCGCGTCAAGTCCTCTCCGAAGTGGGGGATCGCTACGGTTTACCGCTCTTCGAACCCCCGGTGCCCAAGTCCGTACGCTTCGCCGAGGCGCCCGGCCTCGGGCAGTCGGTCCTCCAGCACGCCCCAGCGTCCACGGGCGCGGTGGCCTATCGCACGCTTTCGACGTCGGTCTACGACGCCATGCAGAGCACCTAAGTGGCGGGGTCGCGGCAGCGACAAAGCGCCCGATCCCCTGGGCAAACGCGCATTGTTCTGGGTGCCGTCGGGGGAGACCGCCGAAGGGCCGGGGCCGTCTTCGGGCTCGACAGTGGCATTGCCCGTTGGCAAGCGCGCCCTCTTCTCGGGGGCGCAGCCCGAGTCCGACAGTCGGATCGCAACCTCGGGCAATCCACTCGACACGCGGGGGACGTTCACCGTCGTGTGCGAACGCTGCCGCCAGACCGCGCACGTCGGCGCCCTCGACCTGCTCATCTTCCAGTTCCCGATCGGGGTCTGGTTGCCCAGGGGGCGCTTCGACCGCCGCATGACTTGCCCGTCGTGCCGGAGACGCTCCTGGTGCAGCCTCACGCTCCGGCGGACCTGAGGTCATCGCTCGCCGCCCGTTCGGCACCACCGCCGCCATCAGAGCCGTCGGCGCCCTCATCTTCGTCCTCGTCCGCTTCGGCGTTCTTCGGCTGGACCACGGGCAGGCGACGCGTCAACACCAGGGCCACCAGTGCGAGGATCGCGAGCACGGCCAAGGCGGCACGAAGCCCGTTGATCCGGCTCGAGGCGTTCACGTCGACGATCGCGGTGGCGGTCGCGGGCGCGACGCCGGCCTTTTCGAGGGTCGCATGGAGGTCGGCGTCACTCACGAAGGGGATGCCGGCCGACAGCTCCACCTCGGCCTGCGAGGACATCTCCTTGGGGATGGCCGGGTTGGCGGCGGCCCCGCCGAGGAAGGTCGTCGTCAACACCGCGATGAGGACGGTCCCGGCCAACGCGGTGCCGATGGATGCGCCCAGGTTTGTGACGGTGTTCTGGATCCCGCCGACCTCCCCGGCCTGGGACTCGGGCACGGACGACACCGTGACCGCCCCTAGTTGCGAGGCCAGGCTCCCGATGCCGAGTCCGGCCAGCAGCATGGGCCCCGTTGTGATTTCGGGCCCGGCACCGGCATCCAACGCGGCGAGCAGCACGACGATGCCGAGGAGCAGAAGGGCAAACCCGGTGCGGATGATCCGGCGAGGCGACGCATCGGGGACCACTCTGGGGACACCGACGGCCGCCACGAGAAGTGCGAAGGAAAGGGGGAGCAACCGCACACCGGTGGCGACTGCCGACAGGCCGAGCGCCACCGAGAGGAAGAGGGGCACGACGAAGAAGAGGCCGGCCTGCAACAGGAACTGGAAGAAGAACGCCGTCAGGCCGGCCTGCAGGCGCGGCACGCGGAGCAAGCGCGGATTGAGGAGGGCGGGCCGGCCCTTCTCCTGCTGCCGGTTCTCCCAGAGCACGAAGAGAGCCAGCACGCCGGCGCCTCCCAGCAGCAGCCAGATCACCGGGGATGTCCCGAGCCACTGCGGGGCGTCGGGCTTGGGCTGCACGAAGCCCCACGTCCCGGAGCGGATGATGGCGAAGACGACCATGCCCAATCCGGCGACTGAGAGGAGCGTCCCGACCGGGTCGAGCCGGACGCCGGGAACGGCGGGGGAGTCCGCCATCCGCCGGGCGAGGGCGAGGATGCACAGCACGATCACGACCTCGCCGGCGAACACCCAGCGCCAGCTGGCATACGTGGTGAGCAGTCCACCCACCAGGGGTCCGACGGCGACGGCGATAGCACCGGCTGACGCCACCAACCCGTAGGCGCGGGGGCGCTCCGCGACCCCGAAGTTGGTCGCCACGAGCGCGACCACGGCGGGCATGATGAGTGCGGCCCCCAGTCCCTCCAACAGCGACCACCCGAACAGGAGAACGGGGAGCGACCCCGACACCGCCGTGATGAGCGAGCCGGTCCCGTAGACGACGCAGCCGATCATGAAGACGCGTTTGCGTCCGAGGATCTGGCCGAGCTTGCCACCGGTGATCATGAACGCGGCCATGACGAGCGTGTAGAGGGTGATCGCGAGCTGTATCCCCGTGACCGTCGTGCCGACGTCCTGCGCAACCGTGGCGATGGAGACGTTCATGACCGAGCTGTCGAGCGTCATGAGGAACTGCGCCGAGGCGAGGGTCACGAGGACGATCCCGCCGGGTGAGTTCTCCTCGCCCTCGGCGGTCACGTCCACAGTCTGACGCAGGCAAGCCGCCCGCTCGGTGGTCAGGGTTCAAGGCTGCCACCAGGCTCTCACTCTGTCGGGATGCGGGGATTTGAACCCCGGACCTCCTGCTCCCAAAGCAGGCGCGCTGCCAAGCTGCGCTACATCCCGTTGTTTCCTCCCTCTGAACTGGGGTTTTCGGCTATCCGCCGGGGAGCAATTATTGGCACTGCGCTCCTGCAGCGGACAACTGGTTTGAACGGATGCCTTGCCGGGCTCCCTCAACACGGGCGCCGAGCCCAGGAGAGGTTGCCTCCATGGGCACAGTCACCCTGCAAAGCGTAGGCGATCTCGCCACGCCCATTCGCAGTTTTCAGCGCTCGCAGCGCGCCGCGAACAAGTCCAAGAAGACCATCGGCACCTACAGCGAGGCGGCGAACCAACTCCTCGCGTTCTTACGCGAGTCGGGCATGCCCACCGAGGTCGCCAAGATCGGTCGGGAGCACGTCGAGTCCTTCATCGAGCGACTGGTGGCAACCAAGAGCCCAGCCACCGCCAACAACCGCTGCCGGACGCTCACGGCCCTGTTCGCCTTCCTGGTCGACTTCGGGGAGATCACGACTCGCCCATGGCGAAGATGAAGCCGCCGAAGGCCGCCGAGGTGCCCGAGGTGCCCGTCCCGGTGCTGACCGACGCCCATCTCAAACGCCTGCTCGCCACACCTCCTCTTTCGAGGTTTTCTTTTGCAAGACCGAGCATGCTCGGATCTCCCGGGGGGCGGAGTCCCCGCCCCTTCATCGCATCAGTTATGCGGGGGATCGAAGACGCCACGGAGCCCCTCAACATGCCCATTGTCGGTTCTGGGTTGACGGATTTCCGGTGCGACCGTAACTTGTAACACGGGTTGATCCATTGGGGTTGCAAGGAGGGACGGTGGGATGGGATTCATTCGCAAGCGATCAACGGCGTTGGTCACCGCAGTCGTGGCGATGATTGGGGTCACAATCCCAGTGGTCGTCTCGAGTGGACCGAGCGCGGCGGCTACAGACCCCACTGTGATCCTCCCGGCAAACAACGCCACGGTGTCGGGGACCAGCGTGGTGTTAGATGCTGCCGAACCGTCGGGAACGACTCAGGTGCAGTTCGAGCTGCTGGGCGGCAGCCTGTCTAACTTCACCTTGATCGCCACCGCCACCCCAACCATCTACGGGTGGGTCGCGCAGTGGGACTCTACGACCGTAGCCAACGGCAGTTATTACCTCTTCGTTTTCACGCAGAGCGGCGCAAATGCTGCGAGCCAGTTCACCGTCAACAATGCTCCTCCGACCCCTCCGAGCGCCAGCTTGGTGTTGCCTTCCAGCGGTGCAACCGTGTCAGGCACCACGTACCTCGACGCCCTCGCCAACCCGGGGTCCAACAACGTGGCGGCCACCGGCGTCGACTTCTTCCTGATCGGGGCACCCGATTGTCAATCACTTCCAGGTTGTCAGGTCGGCACCGCCACTCCCACCACGTACGGGTGGCTCTCGGCGTGGAACACCAATAGCTGGCCGAACGGTACTTACAGCCTGTTCGCTGTGGCCTTTTTCCCCAACGAGGTGTTCGGCAGTTCTTCTGCGGAATCCGTCACCGTGAACAACGCGCCGCCGACGGTGGTCATCCCAGCGAACGGTAGTTCTGTGTCGGGCTCCCAGCTTTTGGATTGCGCCTCGCCTCCGGCGACGAGCCAAGTCCAGTTCTGGCTTTCCGGGGGAACGCTGAGTGTGCCGCAACTGATCGGCAGCGCCACTCCCACCATCTACGGGTGGGTCTACGACTGGACCACTTCGAGCGTGACCGACGGCGGCTATTCGCTCTACTGCAGCGCCACTTATCCCAATGACGGGACCGGACAAGGCCCGGGCAACGCAGTCACGGTGGCGAACTAGCCGGGAGTCACTCAAGAAGTCACGCGTCGGCGTCGACGATAAAGCCGGGGCACGGGTCACCGGGCTGCGGCATCGGGCTCACGGGAGCGACGTAGTGGCGAGAGGTAGCGACGACAGATGTCCGACCCGTCAGCCGTAACCGCCCCTCGACCACGATCCTGACGATGCGGCCACCGTCGGGGTAGAGCCAACCGGAATCGGGACAATGCCCTGATAACCGATTGAGTGATGGCAGGTCTGCATCCATTCGGACCCGGACCTCGAGGGTCTGTGGGCGGGGCTCACCGCCAAAGAGCGGGGAGGGGGCTCGCGGTCGCGTTCATCTCGGCCAGCGCGGGCAATCCCTTCGGCCATTCGCGTCCAGCACGACGATGATCAGGCGTAGAACACAGGCGCGCTGCCAAGCGGCGAGACATCCTGGATGGACTCCTCGTGTGACCTACGAGTGACGATGCAGCGCCGCGCCGGCTCAGCCGTCCGCGTAGATCTGGCCGTCGGTGACCGACACGTGGATCGGCGTCAGTCCCCGCGGCGCGGGGGACTGACGACGCTGCCGGTGCTGGGGTCGAACTCCGACCCGTGGCACGGGCACACGATGAGCCTGGCGCCCGAGGCGTACCCCACGGTGCAGCCGGCGTGCGGGCACACGGCGTCGTAGGCGACGAATTGGTCCTTGGTCAGCTGCAGCACCAGGCCGGGGTCGCCGGTCTTCGGGTCCGTGAACGTCGCCGCGCCCCCCACGGGCACCTGGCTGGCCAGTCCGATCCGGGTGCCTGCGGCCTGGGCGGTGGTCGTCGTGGTCGCGCCGGGCGCGGCGGCCGTGGTCGACGTCGTGGAACCGGAAGCCACCGGCGCGCCAGGGGAGAGAACAGACGTCCCGGCGCCGTCCGGGCTCTTCGCACCCCCGACGGCGCGGCCCAGCCCGGCGGCCGCTCCCGCGGCCACGCCGCCCGCGACCGCCGCTGCGGCGGCCACGGACCCACCGACGACGAGCACCCGGCGGTCCACGGCGTCGGGCCCGCGCTGGATGATGGTGCCGCGCTCGCCGCTGAGGAACGGGCAACGGTGCACGTCGCAGGGGGCGCCGCCCCGGGCGCTGCAGGTGTCGCGCTCGTAGTGGCCGCAGACCTGCTGGACCTTCTCGAAGGGGACGGGGACGAGCGTGGGCGGTCCCAGCTGGTGCTCTGCCGCCACCCTCGAGGCGATGACCGAGTCCAGGGACAGCACGCCCCCCGAGCCGGCCACGATGAGCGGGATCCAGGCGAAGAAGAAGACGATGTCGGCCCCGGTGTAGTACGGCGAGGAGTGGAAGCTCACCGTCAGGAAGAGCGTGAAGGCCAGGACGGCGCCCCCGGCGGCCGCCACCCGCGTCCACAGTCCGAGCAGCGTGCCCAGGCCGACGGCCAGCTCGGCCAGGGCGATGAGGATGCCGATGGGAACTGCGAAGCGGAGGAGGTGGCCGAGGAGCGGGTGCAGCGGGCTGATCCGGATCGATGCGATCAGCTGCGCCTGAATGCTCGATGGGCTCGCCGCGTTGAAGAAGTTCGGGTTGGCCAGCTTCTGCAGCCCCGCGAAGCAGAAGGTGAAGCCGAGGAACGCCCGCAGCGGCAGCATCGCCCAGCCGGAGAGGGCGTGGGCCCGTGGTGGCGGCGCGTCGAAGCGCACACGTCGCCGTCGCCGGCGCGCCGCCGGCTGCCCGCTCCCGAGGTTCGGGCGCCTGCCGGTGGCGCCGACGGGCCTGGTCCGCTGTGCCATGAAGTCCTCTCCCGCATCGAACGACGCCCCGACCTGCCGCACCTCCCCACGTGCCGCACCATACGAATAGCACGCCCCGGCGCCCCATCCGGGTCAGGCGTGCCCCGGCCGGGGAATCGGGCTCGCTCAGACCTGGTCCACCGCCAGCACATGCCACGCCCCCGGGACGCCCTTGAGGTCGTGGCGGCCCCGGTCGTCGAAGGCGATCCCCGATCCGACCACGAGGTCGCGCACCGTGCCGGTCACGAGGACCTCGCCCGGCCCCGCCATGGCGCTGACCCGCGACGCGATGTGGACGGCCAGCCCGACGATGTCGTCGCCGCGCAGCTCCACCTCCCCGACGTGGAGACCGGCCCGCAGCTCCTGGCCGAAGTTCCGGGCCACGTCCACCATCGCCCCGGCGCAGCGCACGGCCTGCGCCGGCGACACGAAGCGGGCCAGGATGCCGTCCCCGGTGTTCTTCACGAGGATCCCGTCGTGGCGGGACAACAACCGCGCCACGTTCACGTCGAACTCATCGAGCATGGCGCGCCACTGCCGGTCGCCAACTTCGGCCGCCCGCACCGTCGAGTCGACGATGTCGGTGAAGAGGACGGTGGCCAACAGGCGTGTCGCCGCGTGTGCGCCGTGCCCGCCGGTCACGAACTCCTCGGCCTCGTCGACGATGGAGTCGAACTCGCCGGCCCAGGGGAGGAGGTCGTGCCCTGGGAAGGTCACGAAGCGCGCCCCGCCGATGTGCTCACCGAGGTAGCGGCCGTGCTGCGCCAAGTTGGCGAAGCCTTCGCTGCGCGCGATCACCAGCGTCGGGCACGTGATGGCGGGCAAGCAGTCCCGCACGTCGGCCGAGAAGGTGACGATGTTGAAGGCGGCCGCCGTGGCGGGGCTCGCCCCGCGCCGGGCCGCCCGCTCCCACCACTCCTGGAAGCCGACGCGGTGGGCCAGGCTCGGGGCGAAGATGGCGATGTCCTGGGGGACGTCGCCATCGGTGAGCGGGACGTCGATGTCGGCGGCGCTGGGCCGTGAGGTCCTCGGGCACGCCGAAGCCGTAGTCCTCGGCTTGGCCGACGCGTGCCGTGCCGTTGACGAGGATCAGCGAGGTCACCCGCTCGGGATGGGTGGCGGCCAGCCAGATGGCCGCCATGGCGCCCCCGGTGGCTGCGAGCACGACGGCACGCCGGCAGCCGGCGGCGTCCATCACGGCCAGTGCGTCGCCGCCCCAGCGCTCAATGGAGAAGCCGATGCCCGTGGGCAGCGGGTCGGAGAGGCCCAGGCCCCCCGCGTCGAAGCGGATCAGGCGGCAGAAGTCGCCGATGCGCTCGGTGTAGCGGAGCCAGTTCGGCTCGTCGGCCGTTTCGTCGATGGAGATCATCAGCCCGCTGCCGAACTCGAGGACGTCCACCGCGTCGGGCGAACCAGCGCCCCACACCTGGAAGCCAACGTGGACGCCGTCGTGCAGGGCGTACTCGGTCCGCGGTCCTGCATACGGATTGCAGTCTGCCGTGCCGGACGGGCCCGCCGGCAGCGCGAGCGCTCCGCACGGCGCCAGGTCAGCGTGCGCCTCGCGGAGCGCCGTCAGGTCAGCGTGCGCCTCGCACGAGGCGCCCGGGCACCTCGCCGGTCGCCTCGCCCTGCTCGAACGTGACCGCCCCCGCCTTGATCGTGGCGACGTAGCCCGAGGCCCTCTGGAGCAGCCGGCACCCGCCCGCGGGCAGGTCGGCCCGGACGAAGGGCGCACCGAGCGAGAGCCCGTCGTAGTCGATGAGGTTGAAGTCGCCCAGCGCGCCGGGCTCCACGGTGCCCCGGTCCGCCATGCCGTAGAGGCGCGCCGTGTCGTGCGTCTGCTTCTTCACCACGTACTCGAGGGGCAAGGTCGCACCCCGGCTGCGGTCCCGCGTCCAGTGCGTGAGCATGAAGGTGGGCATGGACGCGTCGCAGATGGTCCCGGTGTGGGCGCCGCCGTCGGCCAGGCCGATCAGGCCCTGGGGGTGCAGCATCATGTCGCGCACGTGGTCGAGGTCGCCCGTCGCATAGTTGAGGATGGGGATGTAGAGCAGCCCCTGCCCGCCGTCGCGGGCGAGCTCGTCGTAGGCCACCTCCAGCGGCGAGACCCCCCGGGCGGCCGCCAGCCCCGCCAGCGACTCTTCCGGCCCGGGCTCGTACTCCGGCGGGTCCCCCAGCACGAAGGTGCGCCGGTAGGCCTTCTCCATCGCGTCCGCCTGGCCCGGCGACGACGGCGTCCACGACACGATCGACCGCCGCACCTCGGGGTCGGCCAGCGCGGCGGCCAGCTCGTCGGCCGACGAGCACTTCGCACGCAGCGCCTGGTAGGCGGGGAAGTCGCGGAAGAAGCACAGCGTCGTGTGGTGGCCCGAGAGGATCCCGGTCGGGCGCCCGGCGATCTGGGGGTGGAGCCGGGCGCCCTCGGCGCAGGCGTCGAGCGACGCTGCGAGCTGCTTGCGCCACAGCTCGGGATCGTCGTCGTGTTGGAGCAGCACGTAGGACACGGGCCGGCCGATGGCGGCCGAGAGCCGGCGCATCCAGTCCACCTCCGTCCAGGCGTCCTGCAGCATCTCGCCGGCGGAGCCCAGGGGGGCCAGCTCGAACACGCCGGTGCCCGCCTCGCCCAGCGCGGACCCGATGCCGAACAGCTCGTCCTCGGCCGCGTAGGTGCCGGGCACGAGCTCGCCGTCGATGGCGCGGTGCCCCGTGGTCCGCGAGGTCGAGAACCCGAGGGCGCCGGCCCGCAGTGCCTCCAGGACGATGGCCCGCATCGCCGCGATCTCGTCCGCATCCGCGGCCTCGTTGCGGGCGCCCCGCTCGCCCATGACGTACGCCCGCACCGCGCCGTGGGGGACCTGCGTGCCGACGTCGACCGTCCAGCGCCGCCGCTCCAGGGCGTCGAGGTACTCGGGGAACGTCTCCCACTCCCACTCGATCCCCTCGGCGAGCGCCGTGCCGGGAATGTCCTCGACCCCCTCCATGAGGCCGATGAGCCAGTCGTGGCGGTCGGGGGCGGCCGGCGCGAAACCGACGCCGCAGTTGCCCATCACGAGCGTCGTCACCCCGTGCCACGACGAGGGGGCGAGCTCGGAGTCCCACGTGACCTGCCCGTCGTAGTGCGTGTGGACGTCGACCCAACCCGGAGTGACCAGCAGGCCGTCGGCGTCGATGATGCGGGTGGCGCCGCCCGCCACCGTGCCCACCTCGGCGATGCGGCCGGAATCCACCGCGACATCGGCGGTATGCCCCGGGGCGCCGGTCCCGTCGACCAGCGTCCCGCCCTTGATGATCAGGTCGTGCATGGCGTGCATCGTCTCATGCCGGCCCGCGGCACGCTCGCCGGGCCGGCCGGCTGGTCAGACCTTGGCCTTGCCCAAGATGCGGTTCATCTTGGTGCCGCAGACGGGGCAGGTGCCCTGTGCGGCCCGGCGGCCGTTGGCCAGCTCGACTTCTTGCCCGTCGAACTCACGCTTTTCCCGGCACTTCACGCAGTACCCCTCGTAGTTAGCCATGGCAACTCCTCTGGTCGGTGATGGCCCTGGACGGGTGACGAACGTAGCGGGAGGGTTACAAGAAATGGGGGATGGTCACGGAGCCACAGGCACGAGCCCGAGAAGCCGCAGGCACGCTCCGGGGATAGGGTCGGTCCCGTGCAGGACAACGGTGCAGGTCAGGGTGGTGATTGGCGGCAACGGGGGCTGAAGGCCACCGCGGCCCTGGCCGAGACGTGGGGCGGCCTGTCCGACGTCACCTACGAGCTGTCGGCGACCGAATGGAGCCTGCCCACCGAATGCCCCGGATGGGACGTCAAGGACCAGCTCTCCCACCTCATCGGGATCGAGCGCTCCATCATGGGCGAGCCCGAGCCCGCGTGGGACGGCCCGCTCGGCGACCATGTCAAGAACGACTTCGCGGCCCGCAACGAGCGGTGGATCGCGGCGCGCCGGCCGTTCCCCGGCCCGACCGTCCGCGACGAGTTCGTGGAGGTGACGCGGGCCCGCCTGGCCCAGCTGGCGGCCCTGGGCGACGACGAGTGGGCGGCGGTCGGCTGGAGCCCCGTCGGCGACGTGCCCCAGCGCGTCGTTCATGGAGGTGCGGGTCTTCGACAGCTGGGTGCACGAGCAGGACGCCCGCCGCGCCCTGGACCGACCCGGCGGGGACGGGAACGGTGCCTCGGCCCTGTCGCTGGACCGGGTCCAGGGCGCGATGCCGTTCGTCGTCGGCAAGCAGGCGGGCTGCGCCGAGGGAACCGCGGTCCGCTTCGACGTCGCGGGTCCCGGCGGCGATGCGCGCTCGTTCACCGTGGCCGTCGACGGCGGACGGGCCCGTCCGGTCGGCGACGAGGTGGACCCGACGGTCGTGCTGTCGCTGTCGAGCATCGACTTCGTGCGCCTCGGCTGTGGCCGGGCCGCGGCGGAACAGGTGGAGGCTGCCGGTGGCGTCGGCCTGCGCGGCGACGCAGCAGTCGGCCGCGCCGTCCTCGGCGCGATGAATTTCATGTTCTGAGGCGTCGTGCGCCCAGCCCCGGGGCGGCCGGTAGCATGGCGGGTTCGTGATGCGTGCCACTGCAGAGCCACTGGAGGGGAACCTCGTCCGCCTGAGCGTGGAGATCGACGAGCCCGAGTTCGACCGCGCGCTCGGTGACGTCGTGCGCACGCTCGCCCGCCAGGTGCGTGTGCCGGGCTTCCGGCCGGGCAAGGTGCCGCGCAAGGTCCTCGAGGCGCGCCTCGGTGGTGCCGGCGCTCTGCGCGCCGAGGCACTGCGCGAGTCGCTGCCGGACTTCTACGCCCGCGCCGTCGTCGACACCGAGCTCGATCCGATCGCGCAACCCGAGATCGACATCACCGGTGGAGAGGACCGCGGTGCCGTCTCCTTCGACGCCGTGGTCCAGGTGCGTCCCCTCGTCGCCATCCCCGGCTACGACGGCTTGCAGGTCACCTTGCCCGGCCTGCGCGTCACCGAGGAAGAGGTCCAGAACCAGCTCGACCGCCTGCGCGAGAACGACGCGGAGCTCGAGGTCGTGGAGCGCCCCGCCATCGACGGCGATCTGGTGACGATCGACCTGCACGGCAACGACGCCTCGGGCGCCGAGGTCGTCGGCATCGACGACTATCTCTACGAGGTCGGCAGCGGTTCCGTCGTGGCCGAGCTCGACGCCGAGCTGCACGGTGCCAAGGCCGGCGCCATCGTCGCCTTCGACGCGCCGAATCCCAACGACTCCGAGCAGACGATCGGTTTCCGGGTGCTCGTCAAGGAGGTCAAGCTCAAGAAGCTCCCCGAGGCGACCGACGAGTGGGCGGCCGAGAGCTCCGAGTTCGCCACCGTGGCCGAGCTACGGGCCGACATCGAGGACCGGATCGGGCGCGTGAAGCTGATGCAGAGTCAGATGGCGCTGCGTCAGAAGACCATCGAGGCGGTGGCCGGGCTGGTCGACGACGAGGTGGTTCCCGAGGTCCTGGTCGACGCCGAGGTGAACGAGCGGCTCCATGACCTCCAGCACCGCTTGGAGGCCCAGAAGCTGGGTCTGGCCGAGTACTTCCAGGCCACGGGCACGTCGCCCGACGAGCTGCTGGCCGCCGTCCGGGTGGACGCGCAGGCGGCGGTCAAGGCGGACCTGGCCCTTCGCGCCCTGGTGGAGGCCGAAGAGTTGACACTCAGTGACGACGACCTCAATGCCGAGATAACCACCATGGCCGAGCGGATGGGAACCTCACCGGCCGACCTGCGCCGGCAACTCGACACGGCCGGTCGGACGGGCGCGGTACGCTCGGAGCTGCGCAAGGGCAAGGCACTGGAGTGGCTGCTGGACCACGTGGATCTCTTCGACGAGGAGGGCAACCCGATGTCCCGGGACGACCTCAAGGTTGATGCCTCGAAGGACAGCGAAGTCGAGCAGAGCGAGGAGAGCGAGTGAAGATGCAGAGACCGGGGGACCGATCGAGGGCGTACAACTATCTGGTCCCCACGGTGATCGAGTCGTCCAACCGCGGCGAGCGCGCCTACGACCTGTACTCGCGGCTGCTCCGTGAGCGCATCATCTTCCTCGGCACCCCCGTCGACGACGCGGTGGCGAACCTCACCTGCGCCCAGATGCTGTTCCTCGAGTCCGAGGAGCCCGACAAGGACATCCATCTCTACATCAACTCGCCGGGCGGAGAGATCACGGCGCTCTTCGCCATCTACGACACGCTCAAGTTCATCAAGGCCGACGTGTCGACCTTCTGCTTCGGCCAGGCCGCGTCGGCCGCCGCCGTCCTGCTGGCGGCCGGTGCGAAGGGCAAGCGCTTCGCCCTGCCCCACGCCCGCGTGCTGCTGCACCAGCCCTGGGGCGGCGTCGAGGGACAGGCGAGCGACATCGAGCTCCAGGCAAAGGAGATCCTCCGCATGCGCGATCTGCTGTCGGGGATGCTGGCCGAGGATACCGGGCAGACCCAGGAGAAGGTGGCCCAGGACACCGAGCGGGACTTCATCATGACGGCGGAGGAGGCAGTGACCTACGGCGTGATCGACGAAGTCATCACGGCCCGGAACGTCGCCCCGCTCGAGGCCATCGGCGCCGCATAGGACCATCGGGACCGGGACGGGAGAAGCGATCGGGTGGCAAAGTTCGGTGAGGGCGGGGATCTCGTCAAGTGCAGCTTCTGTGGCAAGACGCAGAAGCAGGTCAAGAAGCTCATCGCAGGGCCCGGCGTCTACATCTGCGACGAGTGCATCGACCTGTGCAACGACATCATCGCCGAGGAGCGTGACGAGTCCACCGAGCTGAACTTCGAGGACCTGCCCAAGCCGCGCGAGATCTTCGACTTCCTCAACGACTACGTCGTGGGCCAGGAGTACGCCAAGAAGATCCTCTCGGTCGCCGTCTACAACCACTACAAGCGGGTGCAGGCCGGACCGCCCACCCAAGAGGACGGTCTCGAACTGGCCAAGTCGAACATCCTGTTGCTCGGGCCCACCGGCTGCGGCAAGACGCTGCTGGCCCAGACGCTGGCCCGGATGCTCAACGTCCCCTTCGCCATCGCGGACGCCACCGCGCTCGACCGAGGCGGGCTACGTGGGCGAGGACGTGGAGAACATCCTCTTGAAGCTCATCCAGGCGGCCGACTACGACGTGAAGCGGGCCGAGACCGGCATCATCTACATCGACGAGATCGACAAGATCGCCCGCAAGAGCGAGAACCCCTCCATCACCCGCGACGTCTCGGGCGAAGGCGTGCAGCAGGCACTGCTCAAGATCCTCGAGGGCACCACCGCCTCCGTGCCGCCCCAGGGCGGGCGCAAGCACCCGCACCAGGAGTTCATCCAGATCGACACCACGAACATCCTCTTCATCTGCGGTGGGGCGTTCGCCGGGCTGGACAAGTTGATCGAGGGACGCATCGGCAAGCGAGGCATCGGCTTCCGGGCCGAGGTGCACCGCAAGGATCGCGACGACGGCGAGATCCTGCGCCACGTCCTGCCCGAGGACCTCATCAAGTTCGGGCTCATCCCCGAGTTCATCGGGCGCCTGCCGGTGGTGAGCGCGGTGTCGCCGCTCTTCAAGGACGCGCTGGTGCAGATCCTCGTCGAGCCGAAGAACGCGCTCGACGCGGCAGTACGAGCGGGTCTTCGCGCTCGACAACGTGGAGCTCGAGTTCACGCCCGACGCGCTGGAGGCCGTGGCCGAGCAGGCGCTGTTGCGCGGAACGGGCGCCCGCGGCCTGCGGGCCATCCTCGAAGAGGTCCTGCTCGACGTGATGTACGACCTGCCCAGTCGCACCGACGTGGGCAAGTGCGTGGTGGACCGCTCCGTGGTGCTCGACCGGGTCGCCCCGACGCTGGTGCCGCTCGGGGGCACGCCGGCCAAGGCGTCCCGCTCCCGCCGCGCCGCGTCCTGACCCGTTCGGAGCCCGTCGCCGTGGACGAGCCGGTGTCCCTGCCCTTCGCCGGCCTCGAGGACGCGCTGGCCTGGCTCGACTCCCACATCAATTTCGAGGCGCAGATGCCCTCCCGCCGGGCCCTGCCGACGCTCGACCGCATGCGCGCGCTCACCGCGCTGCTCGGTGAGCCCCAGGACTCCATCCCCTCGATTCACATCACCGGTACCAACGGCAAGGGATCGACCTCGGCCATGGCGACCACCATGCTCATGGCCAAGGGTCTGACCGTCGGGACCTTCACGAGCCCGAACCTGAACGCCGTCGCCGAGCGCCTGGCCCGCGACACCCAACCGATCGACGATGCGTCGCTCACCGACGTCCTCACCGAGCTGGCCTTGCTCGAGGCGCTGCTCCCCGAACGCCCGACCCGTTTCGAGGTCCTCACCGCGGCTGCCCTGTCGTGGTTCGCCTCCGAGGCGGTTGACGCCATGGTCGTCGAGGTGGGCCTGGGCGGCACGTGGGACTCCACCAACGTCGTGCACGGCGACGTCGCCGTCCTCACCAACGTGAGCTTCGACCACACCGACGTGCTGGGCCCGACGCTCGAGGGGATCGCAGCGGACAAGGCGGGGATCATCGAGCCCGGGAGCCGGGTCGTGGTGGGGGAGATGGCCCCTGACCTGCTCGACATCGTGGTCGGCCGCGCCGAGGCGGCCGGGGCGGCGTCGATCTGGGTGGCCGGGCGTGATTTCGGCTGTACGTCCAACCGGGTGGCGGTCGGCGGGCGTCTCATCACCCTGTGGACCCCGGGTGGGCACTACGACGACCTCCTGCTCCCGCTGCACGGCGCCCACCAGGGCGCCAACGCCGCCGTGGCGTTGGCGGCGGTGGAGGCGTTCTTCGGTGACCCCCTCGCGCCCGACCTGGTGGAGGAGGCACTGGCCGCCGTGCGCGTGCCCGGCCGGCTCGAGGTGATGGGACGGCGGCCCCTGCTGCTGCTCGACGGCGCACACAACGCGGCGGGCATGGCGGCGCTCGGCGACGCGCTGAGCGAGGAGTTCGCCGTCGACGGTGTCGCGGTTGCCGTCGTGGGCATGCTGTCCGGTCGCGACCCGTCGGCCATGTTGGCACCGTTGGCCTCCGCCGGCGTGACCGCGATCGTCGCCTGCGAGCCCGACTCGCCGCGCGCCATGCCGGTCGCCGCCGTCACCGAGGCGGCCCGCGCGCTCGGGCTGGCCGTCCACGAGGAGACCGACGTGCGCGACGCACTGCGGTTGGCGCGCGGGATGGTCGATGCCGACGGTCTCGTCGTCGTGGCGGGGTCGCTGTACGTGGTGGGCGCGGCGCGCGCCGACGCCCTCGCCTCGGCCGTCCCCTGGGAGGAGGCGGGTCGCTGACGGCGGGCGGACATGCCACGCGCTCGGGTTGGTAGTGTCGACTCCTCGTGGACCGCACCCTTGTCATCGTGAAGCCCGACGGCGTCGAGCGGGGCCTGGCCGGTGCGATCGTCAGCCGGCTCGAGCGCAAGCAGCTGCGGCTGGTCGCGGCCGAGCTCCGGACCATCACGAAGGAGGTGGCCGAAACGCACTATGCCGAGCACCGCGAGCGCCCGTTCTTCAGCGACCTGGTGGCCTTCATCACGCGCTCGCCCTCGCTCATCATGGTCGTCGAAGGCCCCAAGGACACCTACGCCACCGTCCGTCTGATGATGGGCGCCACGAATCCGGCCGAGGCGGCGCCGGGCACCATCCGCGGCGAGTTCGGGATCGAGACGACGGAGAACCTCGTGCACGGCTCCGACTCCCACGAGTCCGCGGCGCGGGAGATCGCACTCTTCTTCCCCGGCCTCCCCTCGAGCTGACCGATGCGCGGGATTGCAGCGTCGGGTGCGCTCAATCCCAGTTCAGATGGGTGTGGCAGGCCCTCCGCCTTGTGAACCCTGCCCGAGTCCCATAGCCTGTGGGCGCACCATCAGGGGTGCCGGTCCCCGGTGCCCCCCACGCCGCCTTCCCTCGGGAGAGTTCCAGCTATGGCCGAAAATCGCCTTTCCCTGCTTGGTCGTGACATGGCCGTCGACCTCGGCACCGCCAACACGCTGGTGTACGTCCGCGGCCGCGGGATCGTGCTGAACGAGCCGTCCGTGGTCGCGGTCGACATCAAGGACGGACGCCCGCTGGCTGTGGGGGCAGAGGCCAAGCGGATGATCGGGCGCACACCGTCGAACATCCAGGCCATCCGGCCCCTCAAGGACGGCGTCATCGCGGACTTCGAGATCTGCGAGAAGATGTTGCGCTACTTCATCCACCGGGTGCACCAGCGCCGCTTCGCCAAACCACGGATGGTCATCTGCGTGCCCTCGGGCATCACCGGCGTGGAGCGCCGCGCCGTCATGGAGGCAGCCGAGTACGCCGGCGCGCGCCGGGCCTACATCATCGAAGAGCCGATGGCGGCGGCCATCGGTGCGGGCCTGCCGGTGCACGAGCCGACGGGGAACATGGTGGTCGACATCGGTGGTGGCACGACCGAGGTCGCGGTCATCTCCCTCGGCGGCATCGTCACGAGCCAGTCCGTGCGCATCGGCGGCGACGAGCTCGACGAGGCGATCGTGTCGTTCGTCAAGAAGGAGTTCAGCCTCGCGCTCGGGGAGCGCACGGCAGAGGAGATCAAGATCACGCTCGGGTCGGCCTACCCGTTGGAGCAGGAGCTGCACGCCGAGATTCGCGGCCGCGACCTCGTGAGCGGGCTGCCCAAGACGATCGTCGTCTCCACCGATGAGATCCGGCGGGCCATTGAGGAGCCGGTGTCCGCCATCATCGACGCCGTCAAGGTCACGCTGGACCGGACGCCCCCCGAGTTGGCGGCCGACATCATGGAACAGGGGATCGTGCTCACCGGCGGGGGAGCGCTGCTGCACGGGCTCGAGTCGCGCCTGCAGCACGAGACGGGCATGCCGATCGTGGTGGCCCGGGACCCGCTCAACTGCGTGGCCGTGGGCAGCGGCCAGTGCCTGGAAGAATTCGACGCGTTGAAGCGGGTGCTCATCACCACCTCCACGCGCTGACCGATCGACCGGTTCCTGGGTGGCCCGGTCCCGGCGGTCGCGCCGCACCCTCACGGTCATCATCCTGGTCGTCGTGTCGCTGTCCCTCATCTCGTTGGACCTCAACGGGCGCACGCACAGCCTGACGTCGGGGATCAAGTCGGCAGCCAACGACGTCTATGCGCCGCTGCGCCAGGGCGTCGTCGACATCATCAGCCCGATCGGCAACTTCTTCGCCGGTGCCTTCAACTACGGCTCGTTGCAGGCGCAGAACGAGCAGTTGCAGCGGACGATCGGTCAGCTCCGGGCCGCGCGGAGCGAGCGAGGTTTCGAGGAGAACCAGCTGCGCGAGATCACGGCGCTGCAGAACCTCCCGTTCCTGCAGTCGCTGCCGATCGTCACCGCGCAGACGCAGAACGAGTACTCGTCGAACTTCACGGCGACCATCACGCTGGACAAGGGCCGCGACGAGGGCGTCGACGTCGGCTTCCCGGTCGTCGGGTCGGGCGGACTGGTGGGCCAGGTGATCCAGGCGTTCCACCACACCTCGGTCGTCCGCCTCGTCACGGACGGACAGTCCAAGGTGGGCGTGGTGTTCGGTCCGGGCAACCAGTACACCGGCATCGTCGACGGCCAGGGCCCTTCCAACTCCATGACGGCGGACCTGGTGCCGCCGCACACGCCGCTGCACAAGGGCGAGGAGCTGTACACGAGCGGGCTCGACGCCGCGTCGTACCCGCCGGGGATACCGGTCGCGACCGTCAGGTCCTTCCACACCCCCGCGGGGGCGAGCCAGGAGAGCATCACGGTGGATCCGGCGGCCGACCTCAGCCAGCTGGCCTACGTCGACGTCGTGCAGTGGGTGCCGCCGGCATGACGGCCCGCTCGATGGCGCGCGTGGCACTGGTGATCTTCGTCGTGCTGATGGTGCAACAGACGGTGATCATTGCGTTGCGCGTCCACGGCGCCCACCCCGACCTGCTCTGGCTGCTCCCCATCAGCGCCGCTCTGCTCGACGGGCCCGAGACGGGCGCCATCGTGGGGTTCTGGGCCGGGCTGGCCTTCGACCTGGTGCTCCCCACGCCCTTCGGGCTGTCGGCCCTGGTCGGGTGCCTGCTCGGCTACGTCACCGGGTCGCTGGCGGCGCCGGTCGACCCCCGGGCGACCTGGCTCAAGCCGGTGGCCGCGCTCGCGGGGAGCGTCGCAGCGGACATGCTGTTCGCCGTGCTCGGCGCGATCCTCGGACAGGAGCAGATGGTGCAGATCGACTTCCTGGCGCTCTTCATCGTCGTCGGCGTCTCGAGCGTCGTGCTCATCCTCCCGGTCAACCGGCTGATGCGGTGGGCCCTGGCCGGGGAGAGCAACCGCCGCTCGCTGGTCCCGGCCCAGGGCGACAGCAGGCTCTGGTGAAGCGGACACTCCGCCACCCGATCCGCGGCGACCGGCTCCACCCCAAGCCCTCGACCCGACCGGCGCGCCGCCGCTCGCGCCGCGGCGGGCCGCGCCAGCCGCGCATGCGGCCGCGCAAGAGCGTCAACGTCGCCTCCATCGTCGGTTCGCCCGAGGAGGAGGAGTCGCGGCCGAACCTCCGCCTGCGCATCGTGGGGATCGCCGTGCTGCTCCTCTTCGGCGTCCTCGTCCTGCGCCTGTGGACGCTCCAGGTGGTGGAGGGCAAGACCTATGCCGCCGCCGTGACACGGAACCAGGTGCGCATCGCGAGCATCCCGGCGCCGCGGGGCGAGATCGTCGACCGCAACGCCACCGTCCTCGTGTCCAACGTCCCGCAGGAGGAGATCCTGCTCTCGCGCGCCGAGGCGGCGCAGAACCCCGGCATCATCGGCATGGTCGCCGCGCTGGTGGGGCAGACGCCCAAGCAGGTGCAAGCGTCCGTCAACAACAATCAGTACAGCCCGTACGAGCCGGTGCCGGTCGCGGTCGGCGTGTCGGCCGCGACCGTGCAATTCCTGCAGACGCACCAGGCGGAGTATCCCGGCGTCAGCGTCGAAACCGTGGCGCAGCGCAGCTACCCGCAGGGAGGGACCACGGCCACGCACATCCTCGGCTACGTCGGCGACATCCAGCCGGCCTACCTGGCCGCCCACCCCAATGACGGCTACACCCAGGGCAGCCAGGTCGGCGTGTCGGGGATCGAGGCGCAGTACGAGCCCTACCTGCGGGGCGTCGCCGGCCGACAGGCCCTGTCGGTCGACAGCAAGGGCACCGTCGTGGGCACGCTCAGCACGACCGCCCCCCAGATCGGCGACACCGTCGTGCTCAACATCGACGCCGGTCTGCAGCAGGCGGTCGAGAACGACCTCCAGCAGCAGATCCTGGCCGACCGGCACACCCCCGACGCCGTGGACGGGGGAAGGCTCCCGTCCGCGCCCGACGGGGCGGTCATCGTCATGAACCCCCAGAACGGCCAGGTGCTGGCGCTGGCCTCGTACCCCACCTACGACCTCAACGAGTGGGTGGGGGGGATCTCCACGGCCAATTTCACCGCGCTGCAGGCGTCGGGCGCGGAGAACGACAACGCGACCGAGGGCCTCTACACCCCTGGGTCGACCTTCAAGCTCGTCACGGCCACGGCGGCGCTGCAGGACGGGCTCTGGTCGCCCACCCAGTACTACGACGACACCGGCACGTTCAAGATCGTCGGGCTGCCCCGCCCCCGGAGTCAACAACGACACGGGGTGCGTCCTGCACGACGACCCCGGTGACAGCGGCGGCACCTACGACCTCTCCGGTGCCCTGACGGTGTCGAGCGACTCGTTCTTCTACAACCTGGGCCAGATGTTCTGGACCGACCGCGGCATCTACGGGGACATGCCGATCCAGAACGAGGCGACCGCGTACGGCGAGGGGACGATCACGGGCATCGACCTCCCCGGCGAGGCGCAGGGGCGCGTCGACAGCAAGCAGACCCGGGCCATGCTGCACGCCGAGGCGCCCAAGGCCTTCCCCTATCGCGGCCTCGTGGTTCACCGGCGACAACATCGAGATGGCGTTCGGGCAGGGTGAGACGGTGCTCACGCCCATTGAGCAGGCGGTCGTCGTACGCCACCTTCGCCAACGGGGGCACCCGCTACGCGCCCCAGGTCGCCTCGGAAGTCGTCGATCCCGAGACCGGCCAGGTCATCAAGAAGATCACGCCCCAGGTGACCGGGCACGTCAGCATCTCGCCGGTCAACTATGCGGCCATCCTCCAGGGGCTCGAGGGCGTGATCACCAAGGGCACGGCGGCCCAGGACTTCCAGGGATTCCCGGCCTCGTGGAACCTGGCGGGCAAGACGGGCACCGCGTCGAACCAGCCGGGCCAGGAGCCCAACAGCTGGTTCGTCGCCTTCGGCCCGAACCCCAACCCCCAGTACCTGGTCCTGGCCGTCATCGACCAGGGCGGCTACGGCGCCCAGGCCGCGGCCCCGCTCGTGCGCAACGTCTTCGACTACATCGTGGCCAACCCCATGAGCCCGCTGGTGAAGACACCGACGCCCTCGAGCCCGCCCAGCCAGACGGCGCCGGCGTCCAACCCGCCGTCGGGGACGCCGACCACGACCACGACGACCACGACCAGGCCGGCCGCGGGCACGACGGGCACGACGGGGCCACCGTCGCCACCACGACGACCACGACGGTGGGTGGGGGCTGATCTGATCGTCGCATGGGGCAGGTGGGCGTCCCGTAGGGTTGGTTGACGATGGAGACCCTCTGGCCGCAGATCGAGCGCCTCCTGCCCACCGTGTCCAAACCGGCCCGCTACATCGGCGGCGAGCAGGGGGCGGTGTACCCCGTGCACGTGCCGGGCACGGTGGCCTGGCTGTTGGTGTACCCCGACACCTACGAGATCGGCCTGCCCAACCAGGGCCTCCAGATCCTCTACGAGATCCTCAACGAGCGTCCCGACGCGCTGGCCGAGCGGGCCTACGCCCCCTGGGTCGACATGGAGGCCGCCATGCGAGAGGCCGGCGTCCCCCTCTTCAGCGTGGAACAGCACCTGCCGGCGGCCGCCTTCGACGTGCTCGCCTTCAACCTCTCGGCCGAGCTCGTGTACACGAACGTCCTGAACCTGATCGACCTGGCGGGCCTCCCGCTGCACGGCGCCGACCGCGGCGGCGCCGACGCCCTCGTCGTGGCCGGCGGGCACTGCGCCTTCAACCCCGAGCCGCTCGCCGACTTCGTCGACGCCTTCGTGCTGGGCGACGGCGAGGAGGCCGTGAGCGAGGTCAACGAGGTGCTGGCCGCCTGGCTCGAGACCGCGCCGCCCGAACAGCGCGACCGGCACGCCCTCCTGGTGGACCTGGCGCGGCTGGAGGGCGTGTACGTGCCGGCGCTCTACACCCCGTCGTACGCCGGCGGGCGGCTGGTGTCCATCGTGCCCGAGGGCGCGGGCGTCCCGGCCGAGGTGACCAAGCGGACCGTCAGCGACCTCGCCGAGTGGCCCTACCCCGCCCGGCCGCTCGTGCCCCTCACCGAGGTCGTCCACGACCGCCTGAACGTCGAGGTCTTCCGCGGCTGCACGCGGGGCTGTCGCTTCTGCCAGGCCGGCATGATCACTCGCCCGGTGCGCGAGCGCCCGGCCGCCCAGGTGCGCGAGATGGTGCGCCGCGGCCTGGAGTGGAGCGGGCACGACGAGGTCACGCTGACCTCGCTGTCCTCGGCGGACTTCTCCGGGATTGAGGACACGGTGCGCGACATCGTCGACGATCCAATGCACGCAGGGCAGGTCTCGGTCAGCCTCCCGTCGCTGCGGGTGGACGCGTTCACCGTGGGCACGGCGGCAGAGATCCAGAAGGTCCGCCGCACCGGCCTCACCTTCGCACCCGAGGGCGGCACGTGGCGGATGCGCACGGTGATCAACAAGCTCATCACCGAGGAGGACCTCTACGGGGCGGTCGACGCCGCCTTCAGCCAGGGCTGGCGCCGGGTGAAGCTCTACTTCCTGATCGGCCTGCCCACCGAGCGCGACGAGGACGTCCTGGGCATCGCCGAGCTCGGCGCCCGTTGCGTGGAGATCGGCCGGCGCCACCAGAAGTCGGTGACGGTGGTGGCCTCGGTGGGGGGGTTCGTGCCCAAGCCGCACACGCCGTTCCAGTGGTTCGGCCAGGACACGGTGGCCGAGCTCGAGCGCAAGGTGGTGCTGCTGCGCGACCAGGCCCGTCGCACCCGTGGCCTCACCGTCCGCTGGCACGACCCGGCCGCCTCCGTCGCCGAGGGGCTGGCGAGCCGCGGCGACCGCCGCATGGGGGCCGTGATCGAGCGGGTCTGGCGGGCCGGCGGCACCTTCCAGGAGTGGTCCGAGCGCTTCGACCTGTCGCTGTGGGAGTCGGCCCTGGCGGCCGAGGGGCTGAGCACCGACGAGGTGTGCCACCGGGACCGGGCGGGCGACGAGGCGCTCCCCTGGGACCACATCTCGGCGGGGCTCCACCGCGACTTCCTCTGGGACGACTGGCAGGACGCGCTGGCCCGGGTGACCGTCGAGGACTGCCGCTGGACCCCCTGCTACGACTGCGGCGCCTGCACCGGCTTCGGCCTGGAGCACGTCGTGGCGTCGCCGGTCCCGCCGGCGGGTGGCAGCCAGGGCACCGGCCAGGACCTCAGCGGGGGGACCGGATCCCGGTCCGCCTGGTCAGCCGTGCTTGCTGAAGAGGAACGCCGCCTGCGCCTGCGCTTCACCAAGGCGGGCAAGGTCCGCTTCACGAGCCACCGGGACGTGGCGCGCATGTGGGAACGGGCATTGCGCCGGAGCCGGCTCCCCGTGGCCTACTCACAGGGTTTCGTGCCCCACCCCCTCGTCAGTTTCGGTCTGGCCCTACCCACCGGCTGCGAGTCGCACGGCGAGTATCTGGACGTACGCCTCGGACCGGCGGCGCCCGAGGAGATCCCGATGGCACAGCTGCCGGCGAACCCTGACGCGAGCTGCTGCCCGTGGGGATCGACGTCACCGGCGCGGCGCTCGTCGACAAAGCGGAGGGATCGCTCCAGCAAGAGGTAGCATCGTGTGATTGGGAGCTGGAGGTGCTCGGCGTGCCAGGTGAGGAGCTGCAGGAGCGAGTCGAAAAGGTGCTCGCTGCTCCCATCCTCACGGTCAGGCGGGAGCGGAAGGGTCGTCAAACCGAGCGACGACATCCGACCGGCGATCTTGGCACTGTCCGTGACCAGCCCCAACGGTCATCTCCGGGCGGAACTGGCCACGCATCCGCGTGGCGTCCGACCGGCCGACCTGCTAGCGGCCCTGGGCACCGGCACGGTGCCCGGACGGGCCTGTCGAACGCATCAATGGATCGAACGCAACGGCGCACGGTTCGAGCCGCTCCCCGTGAGCGAGCCCGGGACCCGTGCCGACGCGACACAGCACGCGAGGAGGGACTTCCCTCATGTCCGAGACGGAAATCAGCCAGACCCCGGAGGGTCGCCCCCCGGAGGCAGCGGGGAGCGCTAGCCCCCCGGACGCGGCGCGCCAGTCGCCCAGGCCGAAGCCCAAGATCGGGGACACCCGGCCCGCGCCCGCCGCGCCGCCGCCCCCGAAGGCGCCCGCCCCCGTCGTGCCGCTGGTGCGGCCGGGTGCCACCGCGCCGAAGGAGCAGGGATCCGGCGTGGCAGGGCCCGAAGGGCCGGCCGGGGAGAGCGCCGGACGAGCCGGCCAAGCCGGCACGGAGCCGGCGCCGCTCGGGGCGGGAGCGCCGCTCCAAGCAGGTGGGCCGGTACCTGGTCTGCGTGCACGTGCAGCCCCACATGACCCAGATCGCCATGCTCGAGGGCCGCACGCTGGTCGAGCACTACGTGTCCCGGGCCGCCGACGACACCAACCAGATCGACGGCAACGTCTACCGGGGCCGGGTCCAGAACGTGCTGCCCGGCATGGAGGCGGCCTTCGTCGACATCGGCATCCCCAAGAACGCCGTCCTGTACCGGGGCGACGTGCGCTACGACCGCGACGACATCGAGGGCGGGGCGTCCCAGCAGCCCCGCATCGAGGACGTGCTCAAGGCAGGCCAGGTCATCCTGTGCCAGGTCACCAAGAACCCCATCGGGGCCAAGGGTGCCCGGCTGACCCAGGAGGTGTCGCTGCCGGGGCGCTTTGCCGTTCTCGTGCCCAACTCGAGCGCCTTCGGGATCTCCAAGCGCCTCGGGGACACCGAGCGGCGGCGGCTGCGCCGCGTCATCGACGAGGTGAAGCCGGCCGGCCACGGCATGATCGTGCGCACGGCGGCCGAGGGTGTCTCGGCGGAGGAGCTCCAGCGCGACGTCACCTCCCTGCTCGAGCAGTGGAACGCCATCGAGGCCGAGGCCAAGCGGTCGGACGCCCCGGGCCTGCTCTACCGCGAGCCCGAGCTTTCGGTGCGGATCCTGCGCGAGGAGCTCAACGCGGAGTACCGGGGCGTCGTGATCGACGACCTCGCGCTCTTCGAGCAGGTGCGCGACTACGTGCGGGCGGTCAGCCCCGAGCTCTCGGACCGCGTCGAGTACTACGACCCCGACGTCGAGGGCCTGCCCATCTTCGAGCGCTATCACGTGCACGAACAGCTCCACAAGGCGCTCGACCGCAAGGTCTGGCTGCCCTCGGGGGGCTCGTTGATCATCGAGCGCACCGAGGCGCTGACCGTGATCGACGTCAACACCGGGAAGAACGTCGGCCGGACGAACCTGGAGGAGACCGTCTTCCGGAACAACCTGGAGGCGGCCGAGGAGGTGGCACGCCAGCTGCGCCTGCGTGACATCGGGGGCATCATCGTCATCGACTTCATCGACATGGAGGTGCGGGAGAACCGGGACAAGGTGGCGGCGGCGCTCCGCAACGCGCTGGCCCGGGACAAGACCCGGACCCAGGTCTTCGACATCTCGGAGCTGGGCCTCGTCGAGATGACCCGCAAGCGCGTCTCGGAGGGCCTGCTCGAGACGCTGTCCAGCGAATGCGCCGTCTGCGGGGGCCGGGGCGTGACCCTCGACGACTCCGTTCTGCGCTAGGATCTCCGCCTTATGTATGCCGTGATCAGGTCCGGAGGGAAGCAGGAGCGCGTCGCCGAGGGTCAGCGTGTGCGCGTGGAGCTGCTGGGCCAGCCGGTCGGTGCCGAGGTGTCCCTGGAGCCCGTCCTCGTGGTCGACGGCGCCCGGGTGCTGGCCACGCCCGAGCAGCTGGCCGGCGCCTCCGTCACGGCCAAGGTCGTGGGCTCCGAGCTGGGGCCCAAGATCAACGCCATGACCTACAAGTCCAAGTCGAACCAGCGTCGCCGGTGGGGCCACCGCCAGCACTACGCCACGCTGGAGATCACCGCCATCACGGCGGCCGGGTAGTCCGAGGAGTCCGACATGTCAAAGACCAAGGGTGGCGGGTCGACCCGCAACGGCCGCGACTCGGCGGCGCAGCGCCTCGGCGTGAAGCGGTTCGACGGGGCTGCGGTGACCGCGGGCTCCATCATCGTGCGCCAGCGGGGGACGAAGGTCTACCCGGGCGCCAACGTCGGCCGCGGTGGCGACGACACGCTCTTCGCGACGGCCGACGGCACGGTGAAGTTCAGCGATCGCCGTGGCCGCAAGCACGTCAGCATCGTCACCGGCTAGCGGGACGGTCCCGGGTCCGGTCCGATGCCGATCGAACTGGACCACCTGATCCTCGCGGTCAACGACCGGGAGGAGACCGTCGCCTTCTACACCGACGTCCTCGGCCTGAGCCACGAGGGTGAGACGCCTCCCTTCGACGTGCTGCGGGTGACCGAGCACCTCACCCTGCAGGTGGCCCCGTGGGGCACCTCCGGGGGCGAGCACCTGGCGTTCGCTCTGACGCGCGGCGAGTTCGAGGAGGCCTTCGCCCGCGTGCGGGCTGCCGGCATCCCCTACGGCGACTCCTTCCACGAGGTCGGCAACATGCGCGGGCCCGGAGTCGAGCCCGGCGCCCGCGGTCCGGGGAAGGCGCTCTACTTCTTCGACCCGAGCCGCCACCTCATTGAGATCCGGCACTACGAGGAATAGGCCCCGGCGGCAGCGGGCCAGGCGATCAGCTCGCCGACGGTCTCTCGTGCAGCTCGATCCCGTTGCCCCAAGGGTCGCTCGTGAACGCCTGCCGGCGGCCGGTCTCCCCCACGGGGACAGGGTCCGACACCTGCAGGCCCCGGTCGCGCAGCTCGGCCACCGTGGCGGTGAGGTCGTCGAAGACCAGGGCGAAATGCTGGCCCACGTTCTGGGGCACCGTGGCCTCGATGAGGTGGACCTGCTGGCCGTTGGCGGTATCGAGCCAGGCGCCGGGGAAGCCGAAGTCGGGCCGGGTGAAGTTCTGCACGAGGCCGAGGGTCTCGGTGTAGAAGGCGATGCCCCCGTCGACGTCGGGGACGTTGAGCGCGACGTGGTCGACGCCGATCGGGGTGACGGTCACGCCGCGACTCTACGGCCTCGTGCGCCCTTCGTGCCCGGGCGGTCGCAAGTCCAACCCTGCGGCTGGCCACCTCGGTCCGGTCATTTCGTCCGATCGGCGAAGGGAACGGCGAAGTCGCACCGCAGGACCCTCCGATGCCTAACATTCCGCCATGACTGGCCGTGCCTCACTTCCTCTCGAAGGTCGCCCACCCCACGACTTCGATGCCATCTACGCGGTCGGCACACCCCCGGCCTGGGACATCGGGCGACCCCAGCCGGCTTTCGACCAGCTGGCCACGGCCGGGGAGCTGGTCGGCCGGGTGCTCGATGTCGGTTGTGGCACCGGTGAGCACGCCCTCATGGCGGCCTCACTCGGCTACGACGCTGTCGGGGTCGACACGTCGATGCGGGCCATCGAGCTGGCCAAGACGAAGGCGGCCGAACGGGGACTGGCGGCGCGCTTCGTCGTGGCAGATGCCCTTCGCCTCGCCGATCTGGGTCAGCAGTTCGACACCGTGCTCGACTGCGGGCTCTTCCACGTCCTCGATGACGACGAGCGTGGGCGCTACGTCACCAGCCTGGCTGACGTGGTCGGCCCGGGTGGTCGCTATCACATGCTCTGCTTCAGTGACCGCCAGCCAGGTGACTGGGGGCCACGGCGGGTGACACAAGACGAGATTCGGGTCGCGTTTTCCGCGGGATGGAGAATCGAATCCATCGAGCCCGCCGTCATCGACCTCACCTGGGACCCCGCAGGAGCCCTGGCCTGGCAGGCCGCGGCCACCCGCAGGTAGAGATCGACGCTCAGGCCTCGACGGCACCCTTGATGGCAGCCAACGTCGCCCCGATACCGTTCTTCGCCGCGTCGCTGCGCATGCCGATCTCCTTCGCCGCATCGTCACCGAACATCGTCTCGAAGAAGGCTGAGCCCTCGGGAGGTAGCTCCCAGGTTTCGGTGACCTCGGTCCCGCCGTCCACGGCGACGAACGAGTAGCCCCATCGAGCGCGGGTAGGCGGCTCAGCCACCACCCAGGCGAACTCGCGGCCACGGTCGGCCGTGACGACCTCCGAGCGTGTCTCCCACGTACGCTGGGGGCGCTCGTTGCGTCCGGTGAACTTGGCACCGACATGCGGTCCGTCGCCCTCGTCCCACCAACATGCCGTGCAAACCGGGCTCCACTCGCCCATGCGGGTCACGTCAGCGACCATGTCGTAGAGCTCCTCTGGCGAGCGCTTGATGACGATTGAGCCGGAATGGCGCAGCGTATCCATCTCATCAGTATGGCGAGAGGAGCCGGAGTTGTCAGTTGCCCTGGAAGGTGAGCTGCGTCGGTCTGGAGGATTCGGAAGGATCACCGAACGAGACGACCCTCCATGTTGTAGCCCGGCAGCGAACCGGGGTACTCAGCGGGACGATCGCTTGCGTGTGATCGTCAGGATGGCAACGCTGCTCGGTGGTGGTGGCCTGAAGGCCGAACGAGGCAGCGGGCGTCCGAGCTCGACGTCGAAGGTGCGAGCCCAGCGGTCCCAGCCAGGCCCTGAACCAGACACCCACCGCCGCGCTGTGTGCCACGGGACAATGACGTCGGCGCAAACGAGGCGACTTCCAGGCGCGACGAGACGGCGCAACAACGCGCCAGCCCCTGCGCCGGCATCAACGACGAGGTGGCCCGGCCCAATTCCCGCGTCGGCCACCATTCGCTCGGCCCAACGGCTATCGAGTTGATGCCACCCCCAGCGTGCCCGTTCCCCGGACACGGCGGACCATCACAGAGAACGTCATAGCCTCAACCTATCGCAGAGGATGGCTCTATCTGTCCACTCCTCGTTCGTCCCGACGCTACGACGGCGCGACGATGTACTGACTCAGGTCGACAGCCCCGAGCTCCTCATGTAGATCGACGGGCGACTTGCCCTCGAACTCGCGAGGGAGTTCGAGTTCATGGCGAGTTTGGCCAGGGCCGGCGCTGAGCTGTGCAAATTCAGTCCGGTCGGCTCTACCCCGAGGCCGCCGAATGGGTTTGGGGCGATTCCGTCTAGAGCGAGTCAGAAGCTTCGGTGATGCGGGCTTTGAAGATGTCGTAGCTGGCACCCACCTCGACAAGAATCTTGGCAGCGATCGCTTCGTTGTCGATGAACAGACCGAGGAGCAAATGCTCGGTTCCCACGTAGTTGTGGCCCAATTGCAGCGCCTCCGTCACGGCGCTCTGGATCGCGGCTTTCGCTCTCGGGGTAAAGGGAATCCTGCCTTCTTCGGAGGCTGCTCCTCGTTTTATCAGCGCCAGTATCCGGGTCTCGATCGTGGATCTCGTGATGCCGGCTTCAGCCAGAACTTGGGCTGCCAGACCGTCGGGGGCGTCGAACAGCGCGAGAAGGAGGTGCTCGGTTCCCACGAATCCGTGGCCGAGGCGATGGGCCTCTTCCTTAGATTGCGCAAGGACTAATCGTGCGCGATCTGTGAATCGCTCGAACGTCGGGACATCGAGGGAGAATCGCTTGTGGGCCGCCTGCTTGCTGACCCCCAGGGCACCGCTTATCTCAGACCACGAGCAACCGTCGCGCCGGCATTGGTCTACGAAGTGTCCAAGCAGCGCATCGGTGGTTTGTTCGAGATCGGCCGCGGTCTTTGAGGCATGCGACAGTTGGAGGAGCGCATCCTCACCTGGTGCATCGGCGCGAACGCCGTCAATGAGTTCCTGCAATGTGGGCGCTGGAGGCATTCGTCAACCTTACATTGACGCGCCAGCTTTGTCAACCACAGGTTGACAAACAAGGGACATCCCGGGTCGCCCAGGATGCCTTTTGGTTCGTGCTCCCGGTCCACCGTTCCGCCGATCAGGCGTTCAGTCGAGTGACCCGACCACGTGGCGGACGACGGCGGCGACCGCCGGCACAGCGGTCGCACCGACCCCTGTGATGGCGGGGATCTCGGTCGACGCCGCCTTCGTCGCAGCGGGGTTGGTCACGAGCGCGAGGCCGAGGACCTCGGCGCCCGCGTCGCGGGCGGCGATGGTCTCGAGCGCCATGGACATGCCGACGACGTCCGCGCCGGCGGTGCGCAACATGCGGATCTCCGCCGGTGTCTCGAACTGGGGTCCCGCGACCTGGGCATAGACACCGGGCTGTCGCGACAGCGCCGTGCCCGCCGGCTGAGGGGTCGACAGCGCGAGCTCCTGCAGCCGTGGCGTGTAGGCGTCGGCCATGTCGACATGGGCCGGGCCGCTCAGGGGGCTGCGTCCGGTCAGGTTCAGGTGATCCTCGACCACCATGAGGGACCCTGTCGTCAGGTCGGCGCGGATGCCGCCGGCGGCCGCGGTCAGGATGACCGTCGTGCAGCCGGCGGCGATCCCGGTGCGCAGCGGGTGGACGGCCTCGGCCGGGCCGATCCCCTCGTAGAGGTGGCAGCGCCCTCCGAACACCAGGACCTGGCGCCCCTCCACCCGGAGCGACCACCCGTGGGCCCGGTGCCCGCCCGCGGTGTAGGGAGGAAAGGAGGGGAGCGTGTCGAGCGGGAGCGACTCCTCCCCGGCACCCAGCTCCTCGGCGACCCCCGAAAGGCCGGTCCCGAGCACGACCAGCACGTCGTGGTGGTCCGTCCCGATGCGGCGGGCCAGCTCCCGGGCGCTGCGCGCCGCCAGGTCGGCCGGATCGTGCATGGGCGGCAGGTTAGGCGGCTCGGGGCCGTCGGCCACGTACCATGGCCTCGATGTCGACCTCGGCCGTCCCCGCTCCACCGTTGCTGCACCCGCTGTCGCCCCTGAACGGGGACGAGATCAAAGCCGCCCGCCAGATCGTCTACGACAGTGGCCGGGCCGCCGTGGCGAACGAGGCGCTGCGTTTCGCCTACGTCGGCCTGGGCGATCCACCAAAGGACGTGGTGCGGGCGGTCGACCGGGGCGAGCCGGCCGTGGTCGACCGCCAGGTGCGCATGGTGCTCCTGCAGGGCCCGGAGGCCGACGTGGTCGAGGCGACCGTCTCGGTCACCCGGGGCGAGGTCGTGCGCTGGGAGGCCGTCGAGGACGTCCGCCCGCCGCTGCAGATGGAGGAGGCCTACGCGGCCCAGCTGGCACTGCAGGAATGCGCCGAATGGAACGCGGCTCTCGACCGCCGCGGCATCGCCGACCGATCCCTCGTCCAGGTCGACCCCTGGCCGGCCGGCACGTTCGGGCTCGACCACGAGAAGGGGCGCCGGATCACCAAGTGCATCCCCTACCTGCGGGCGTCGGCCGACGACAACGGCTACGCCCGCCCCATCGAGGGCCTCCTGGGCATCGTCGACATGGGGCGAGGCGAGGTGCTCGAGGTGCTCGACTACGGCACGGTCCCGATCCCGCCGACGTCGGGCAGCTACTACCCCGAGCACAACGGGCCGCTGCGCACGGACCTGAAGCCGCTGGTGATCACCCAGCCCGAGGGCCCGAGCTTCGTGGTGGAAGGCAACCTCGTGCGCTGGCAGAAGTGGTCGCTGCGCGTCGGCATGGACCCGCTGGAGGGGCTGGTCCTCTCGACCATCGGCTACGAGGACGGCGGCCGTGTGCGGCCGATCGTCTACCGGGCCTCGGTGAGCGAGATGGTGGTGCCCTACGGGCACCCGAGCCCCATGCACCACTGGAAGAGCGCGTTCGACGCCGGGGAGTGGGGACTGGGCCGCATGGCGAACTCGTTGACCCTGGGGTGTGACTGCCTCGGTGAGATCCACTACTTCGACGACGTCTTCGCCGACGAGCGGTGCAAGCCGCGCACCAAGGGCAACGCCATCTGCATGCACGAGGAGGACTACTCCATCCTCTGGAAGCACAACGACATGATGTCGGGGCGCAGCGAGGTGCGACGGTCGCGGCGCCTGGTCATCAGCTCCATCGCCACGGTCGGCAACTACGAGTACGGGTTCTACTGGTACTTCTATCTCGACGGCACCATGCAGCTCGAGGTGAAGCTGACGGGGATCATGTCCACCATGGCGGTCGAAGGCGACGACCCCGGGGAGCACGCGGTGGATGGTGGCGCCTGGCCTGGCCGCTCCGTTCCACCAGCACCTCTTCAACGTGCGGCTCGACGTCGAGGTCGACGGCGCCGACAATGCCGTCTTCGAGGTCGACGCCGTCCCGTCGCCGCCGGGGGAGGGGAACCCCGTCGGGAGCGCGTTCGGGGTTGCCGCCACGCTGCTCGACACCGAGCTGGCGGCCCGGCGCGACGTGGATCCCGGCCGCTCGCGCACGTGGCGCATCGTCAATCGCAGCCGGCGCAACGGCCTGGGCCAGCCGACGGCCTACAAGCTCCTGCCCGGCGCCACGCCGACGCTGCTCGCGGGCCCCGAGTCGAGCATTGGCCGGCGCGCCGCTTTCGCCGCCCACAACCTGTGGGTGACCCCGTTCCACCCCGACGAGCGGCGCGCGGCGGGTGACTACCCGAACCAGCACGCGGGCGGGGCGGGTCTGCCGGCTTGGACCGCACGCGACCGCTCCGTGGTCGACACCGACATCGTGCTCTGGCATTCCTTCGGGATCACCCATGTCCCGCGGCCCGAGGACTGGCCGGTGATGCCCGTCGAATCCACCGGCTTCATGTTGATCCCCTTCGGCTTCTTCGATCGCAACCCGGCCCTCGATGTGCCCCCCTCGGCCGAGCATTGCGATGGCTGAGCACGGGGCCCACTCCCACACGCCGCAGGAGTACCATCCCCCCGTCGAGGAGTATCTCGAGACGATGCTCGCACTGGCCGAGGAGGGCGTGCCGGTGATTCAGGCCCGCATCGCCGAGCGGCTCGGCCGGTCGGCCCCCTCGGTCTCCGAGATGCTCGACCGTCTGATTGAGGACGGGTACGTGACTCGGGAAGGCCGGCGGCTCTCGTTGACCGACAGCGGGCGGGCGCTGGCGGAGAAGGTCGTGCGCAAGCACCGCCTGGCCGAGCGCCTGCTGGTCGACGTGATCGGCCTGGAATGGCACAAGGTGCACCGCGAGGCCGGGCGGTGGGAGCATGTGATCTCGGACGACGTCGAGGCGCGGCTGGTCGAACTGCTGGGCGACCCCGCCACCTGTCCCCACGGCAACCCGATCCCGGGTTCGCACTCGCCGTCGCCGTCGGTCCCGACCCAGCCGCTCACCGAGGTGGGCGAGGGCGAGCGGGTGCGCCTCCTCCGCGTCAGCGAGGAGGTCGAGCTCAACCTGGGTTCGCTGACCCTCCTCGACAAGAGCGGCTTCATTCCTGGCGCCGTGGCCGAGGTGGGCAGCCGTGACCCCGACGGCACCGTGGAACTGACGGTGGAGGGCAGCGCAGGGGCCATCCGGGTCTCGCGTGACCTGTCCGACCGTCTGTTCGTCGCCGCGCCGTGACGTGCCGGCTGGTGGCAGACGCCGTCTTCACTGTCGACGCCGACGGCACGATGTTGGTGCCGGGCGCGGTCGAGATCGACGACGGCCTCATCTCGTGGGTCGGCGATCCCTGGCAGGTGCCACCGGCCCCCGGGGCCGAGGTCCACCAACTCGGCGGCCTGCTCATGCCCGGACTGGTCAACTGCCACGGCCATTCGCCGATGACGCTGGTCCGCAGCGCCGGCGACGGGCTGCCCCTCGACCGCTGGTTGTACGAGACGGTCTGGCCGCGCGAGGCGTTGCTCACCGACGAGGACGTGTACTGGGGCATGGTGCTCGGTGCCGCCGAGCTCTTGTGCAACGGCACCACCACTACCTGCGAGCAGTACCGCCACCCCGCCCCCGTCGTCGAGGCGATGGTGGACTCGGGCATCCGGGCCATGTACACCCCGGGTATCTTCGACGTGTCGAGCTCGGGGAACGGTGACACGTGGGAGCGCATGTTGGAGGAGGCGTGCGGTCTGTTCGACGCCATGGAGGGTCGGGAAGGACGTATCCATCTCGGCTTCGGCCCGCACGCGGTATACACCGTGCCGCCTGAAGGACTGCGCGCCATCGCCACCGAGGCCCAGCGGCGCAACGCGCTGCTGCAAATCCACCTGTGCGAGACGGTGGCCGAGGGCGACATGGTACGCGAACGTTACGGGATGAGCGCGCCGGCACTGCTGGCCGAGTCGGGCGCATTCGACGGGCGAGTGCTGGCGGCACACTCCGTGTGGTTGGACGACCTCGACCTCGACCTCGTCGCCGAGCACGACGTGGCCGTGGCGCACTGCCCGGGATCCAACGGGAAGCTGGGGGCCGGGATCGCGCCGCTGCGGGCGCTGCGCGATCGTGGCGTGCGCGTCGGGCTCGGGACCGACGGCCCGGCCTCTAACGACGACCTCCACCTGTGGGACGAGATGCGGCTCGCCGCCATGCTGGCTCGTGCGCTCGCGAGGGACCCGGGCGCGGTGAGCTCCGCCGCCGCCCTGCGCCTGGCCACCCGCGGCGGCGGCGAGGCGCTGGGTCTCCCGGTGGGCGCGCTCGAGGTGGGCCGCCCGGCAGACCTCGTCCGCCTGCGCACCGACGACGCCCGGTTCACCCCGTCGGCGACGGACGCCGAGCTGCTCGGCCATCTCGTGTGGGCCGGCGCGGGTTACCTGGTGACCGACGTGTGGGTCGGCGGCCGGCGCGTCGTCGAGGCGGGACGGTGCACGCTGGTCGACGGCGAACGGGCCCGCGCGGAGGTGGGACGGCGCGCCCGTCGACTCCTCGGCTCTTAGGCTTCCTCACCGTGTCCGGATTCGTCGACCAGGCCCAACTGCACGCGCGCGCCGGCGACGGGGGAGCCGGGGCGGTGTCGTGGCGCCGCGAGGCCCATGTCGATCGGGGCGGCCCGGACGGCGGAGACGGGGGCCACGGCGGCGACGTGTGGCTGGTCGCGTCCGTGAACGAGTCGTCGCTGCTCGGTTTTCGGGATCATCCGTTCCGCCGCGCCACCGATGGCGCGCACGGCTCGGGGTCCAAGCGGCACGGTGCACGGGGCAAGGACCTGGTGGTCCCGGTGCCCGTGGGTACCGTGGTGCGCGACCGAGACGGCACCGTGGTGTGCGACCTGACAGCGGAGAGCGCCCGCTTCATGGTGGCCGAGGGGGGCCAAGGCGGGCGGGGCAACGCGCGCTTCCTCTCCAACCGCCGGCGGGCGCCGGCGTTCGCCGAGCAGGGCGAGAAGGGCCGGGAGTTCTGGCTGGACATGGAGCTCAAGCTGATGGCCGACGTGGCGCTGGTGGGGTTCCCCAACGCGGGGAAGTCGACGCTGATCTCGACCGTGTCGGCCGCCAAGCCGAAGGTCGCGGACTACCCGTTCACTACGCTGGAGCCGCATCTCGGAGTGGTCCGGCTGGGTTCCGGGCGCGACGGCACCGAGTTCGTCATGGCCGACATCCCCGGCCTCGTCGAGGGTGCCGCGGAAGGCAAAGGCCTGGGCCACCAGTTCCTGCGCCACATCGAGCGCGCCCGGGTCCTCGTCGTGCTGCTCGATCTCGGCGCGCCCGACATGGGCGGGGAGGCGCCGGACGTGCAGTTGCGCGTCCTGCTCTCCGAGCTCTCCTCTTACCGGCCCGAGCTCCTCGAACGCCCCCGTGTCGTCGTGGGCAGCAAGGCCGATGTCGCGGCGGACGAGGGAGGGGTCTGCGACCTGGTGCTCTCGGCCGCAACCGGCAACGGTGTCGGCTCGCTGGTCGAGCGGCTAGGCCCTCTGGTGCAAGAGGCGCGAGCGGAGGCATCCGCCGCCGTCGCCGGCGAGGTAGTGGTGCACCGGCCCGCCCCCGAGGGGGTGGATGTGCACCGGACGGGTGCCGGCGCCTGGGTGGTCGCGGGGCGCGCCGCCGAGCGGGCCGTGGCGCTCTCTGACCTCAACGACGACGGGGCGCAGGCCGAGGCGGTACGGCGGCTCCGGCGCCTCGGAATCGATCGCGCCCTGGCCCGGGCGGGAGCCCGCGACGGGGACGAGGTCACGGTGGGCGCCATGACCTTCGTCTGGGGCGAGGAAACATGATCGCCGTCGTCAAGCTCGGGTCGTCCTCGGTGACCGAGGAGACCGTGGCGCGGCTCTGCGGCGAGATCGTGGCGGCACGGCGGGCGGGCCACACCGTCGTCGTGGTCACCTCCGGCGCCATCGCTGCCGGCTGGGCCGCGCTCGACCGTGGCGAGCAGCGGTCGGCGGACCCGGCCGTCCTGCAGGCCGTGTCGGCGGTGGGGCAGCACCGGCTCATGCGCACGTGGCAGGACGGGTTCGAGCCGCACGGGACACTTGCCGGGCAGGTGCTGCTGGCGCCGCTCGACTTCGTGCACCGCACGCAGTACCTGCACGCCCGCGGCACGCTACGCCACCTGGTCGACCTCGGTGTCGTCCCGGTGGTCAACGAGAACGACGCCGTGGCGGACGAGGAGATCCGCTTCGGCGACAACGACCGCCTCGCCGCCCTGGTGGCGCACCTGGTCGGCGCGCAGCTCCTTGTCCTGTTGACCGACGCGCCGGGGCTGCTGACCGGGGACCCGCGGCGCGACAGGGAGGCCTCGCTGATCGAAGAGGTGGTCGAGATCGACCACGAGCTCGAGCGCCTCGCCGGAGGTCCGGGCAGCGTGGTCGGCAGCGGCGGCATGGCGTCCAAGCTGGCCGCGGCCAAGATCGCGACCTGGTCGGGGGTGCAGACCGTCATCGCCGATGCCGGACGCCCCGGTGTGCTGGCGGCGGCGCTGGCGGGCGAACCCGGGGTGGGCACGGCGTTCCGACCACGGGAGGGCAGGCTCCCGGCCCGCAAGCTCTGGATCGCCTTCGCCCTGGGCGCCGCGGGCAGCCTGACGGTCGACGAGGGCGCGCGGGCTGCGCTGACGGAACGGGGCCGGTCCCTGCTGGCGGCGGGGGTCACGGGCGTCTCCGGCAGCTTCCGTCCCGAAGAGGCTGTCGAGATCGCCGGCCCTGACGGCCGGGTCTTCGCCAAGGGCCTGGTCCGGGTGCACGCCGACCGCGCCGCGGAATGGATAGGGAGGCGCAGCCAGGTCGTCGTCCACCGCGACGACCTGGTGCTTGTAACCTGACCCGATGATCTCGGCCGCATTGGAGCAGCTCGCGGGCCGCGTCCGGTCGGCCGCCCGGGTGGTGGCGAGGGCGCCGAGCTCCGTGCGCGACGACGCGCTCCGGCTGGCGGCCGACCTCCTGGAAGAGGAGCGGGCGTCCCTGATGGAGGCCAACCGGGCCGATCTGGCCCGGGCCGAGGCCGCCGGCATGGTGGACGCGGCCCGGGACCGGCTGCGCCTGACCGACGAGCGCGTCGGGGCCATGGCGGGCGGCCTGCGCAAGGTGGCCGCCCTGTCCGACCCCGTCGGAGAGGTCACAGAGGGCTGGGTGCGGCCCAACGGGCTGCGGGTGACGCGGGTGCGGGTCCCGCTCGGCGTCGTCGGGGTGATCTACGAGAACCGACCGAACGTGACGAGTGACGCCGCCGGACTGTGCCTCAAGGCGGGCAACGCGGCCTTCCTGCGCGGCTCGTCCTCGGCCATCGACTCCAACCGGGCCGTGACCTCGCTCCTCCGCCGGGCTGCCGTGAAGGCGGGCTTACCCGAAGACGCCGTGGCACTCGTGGAGGACACCTCGCACGAGACCGCGCTCGACTTCATGCGCCTGCGAGGCTACATCGACTGCCTCATCCCACGCGGCGGACAGGCGCTCATTGCATCGCTGGTCGAGCACGCCACCGTGCCCTACGTGCTCGACGGCGACGGCAACTGCCACATCTACCTCGACGGCGCGGCCGACCTTGCCATGGCCCACGAGCTCGCCGTCAACGCCAAGACGCACCGCTTCGGGGTGTGTAACGCTGTCGAGACGATCCTCGTCCACGCCGGCGTGGCGGCCGAGCTCCTGCCCCGGCTGGCCGCGTCGTTCGAGACGGCGGGCGTCGAGATCCGGGCTGACGAGCGCGTGCGCGCCTTCGTGCCTGGCTCCGTGCCGGCGCTCGAGAGCGACTTCGCCACCGAGTTCCTCGGCCCGGTGGTGGCCATCGCGATGGTCGACGACGTCGGTGACGCCATTGAGCACATCGCGCGCTACAGCTCGGGGCATTCCGAGGCGATCGTCACCTCGGACGTGGCCACGGCGGACCGCTTCGTGGCCGAGGTCGACGGCGCAGCGGTACTGGTCAACGCGTCGACCCGGTTCGTCGACGGTGAGGAGCTCGGACTCGGCGCGGAGGTGGGGATCTCGACCCAGAAGCTGCACGCCCGTGGCCCCATGGGGGTCAAGGAGCTGACGACGTCGAAATGGGTCGTGCGCGGGGACGGGCAGGTGCGCCGGTGAGCGAGGCATTGAGCACGGGGCGCGGCGCGCTGGGGCTCCCGGAGGCGGGTCCTCCCCGCTTCGCAACGCTGGACGCGGTGCGAGACGGGCTGGCCGGTGTGGGCTACCTGGCCGACGACTCCATCAGCGGTGTCGTGTTCCTGGCCGACCGGCTGTCCAAGCCGGTTCTCGTCGAGGGACCGGCCGGCACCGGCAAGACGCAGCTGGCCAAGTCGGTCGCCGAATTGACCGGGGCCCGGCTCATCCGGCTGCAGTGCTACGAGGGGCTCGACGAGTCCAAGGCGCTCTACGAATGGAACTACCGCAAGCAGCTGCTGCGCATCCAGGCGGGCGAGCACGGAAAGGCCGAAGAGGAGGGGCCGAGCTGGGCGGAGCTAGAGGAGGACATCTTCTCCGAGGACTTCCTGCTGACCCGCCCGCTGCTCGAGGCGATCCGGGCCACCGAGCCGGTGGTGCTCCTCGTCGACGAGGTCGACCGCGTCGAGCTCGAGACCGAGGCGCTGCTGCTCGAGATCCTCTCCGAGTACCAGGTGTCCATCCCCGAGCTCGGCACGGTGCGGGCCTCGCAGCTGCCCATGGTGTTCCTCACGTCCAACAACACGCGCGAGCTCTCCGAGGCGCTCAAGCGCCGCTGCCTCTACCTGCACATCGACTACCCCGACCTCGACCGCGAGCGGAGATCGTGCGGGCCAAGGTGCCCGGCATCAGCGAGGAGCTGGCCGACCAGGTGGCCCGCATCGTGCGCTCGCTGCGGACCCTCGAGCTGCGCAAGGCGCCGTCGGTCTCCGAGACCCTCGACTGGGCCCGCACGCTCGTGCTGCTCGGCGTGGAGACGATCGACGCCGCCGGGGCGAAGGACACGCTGCACATCTTGTTGAAGTACCAGGCCGACATCGAGCGGGCGACCAAGGAGATGCTGTCGGCCTCGTCGGGCTGAGGCGTCAGCGTGCTCGACCTCCTCTCCGGATTCGTCACCGAGCTGCGCCGCTCCGGGCTGCCGGTCTCCCTGACCGAGCACCTCGACGCGGCCGAGGCGGTCAAGCACATCCCGCTCGAGGATCGCGAGGCCTTGAAGTACGCGTTGGCCGCCACGCTGGTGAAGTCGTCCTCGCACTGGCGGGCCTTCGAGACGGCCTTCGAGGTGTTCTTCGCCCTGCGGACAGGTGGCGACGTCGGGTGCCGACGGCGAGGAGCAGGGCGGGGAGGGCACCGAGCAGAACGGGGAGCAGGCCGGAGCGGGCGGCGCCGGGACAGGGTCGCTCCTGGAAAGGAGGCGGCGCGGGGGAGGGGATGACGCCCGAAGAGATGGCCGAGCTGCTCTTCCGGTCCCTGCTCTCGGCCGACGCCGCGCTCATGAACGCCGTCGCCCGCAACGCGGTCGACCGCTACGCCGGCATGGAACCCGGGCGGCCCGTCGGCGGGACGTACTACCTGTACCGCACGCTGCGGAACCTGGACCTCGACGGGGTGCTCGAGCGCCTCATGGGCCAAGCACAGGCGGGCGCCGCCGGCGGATCCCTGACGGAGCTGGAGGAGCGACTGGCGGCGGACGAGTTCAAGGCGCGCATCGAGAAGTTCCGCCGTGCCGTCGAGACCGAGATCCGCCGCCGTCTGGTGGAAGATCGCGGCGCCGAAGCCCTCGCCCGGTCCGTGCGCAAGCCGCTGCCCGAGGACATCGACGTCATGCACGCCAGCCGTGAGGAGCTGGCGATGCTGCACCGAGTGCTCCACCCGTTGTCCCGCAAGCTGGCCGTGCGCCTCGCCCGGAAGCGCCGGCACGGCCGCAAGGGTCCCCTGGACTTCCGGGCCACGATGCGGCGCTCGCTCTCGACCGGAGGCGTCCCGATCGAGCCGCGCTTCCGCCACCCCCGGCCGGCCAAGCCGGAGATCTTCGTGATCGCGGACATCTCGGGATCGGTGGCGAGCTTCGCCCGGTTCACGCTGCACCTGGTGTACGCCATTTCCTCACAGTTCTCCAAGGTGCGCAGCTTCGTCTTCGTTGACGGGATCGACGAGGTGACACGGTTCTTCGAGGGCGTCGTCGACCCCGCGGAGGCGGTGGCCCGCATCAACCTGGAGGCGGATGTCATCTGGGTGGACGGCCACTCCGACTACGGGCATGCACTGACGGAGTTCCACCAGCGCTGGGGCGACCAGGTCACGTCGCGCTCGAGCATCATGGTCCTTGGCGATGCACGCAACAACTACCACGCCTCGGGGTCCTGGGTGCTCGAGGACCTCCAGGCGAGGGCGCGCCACGTCTATTGGCTGAACCCCGAGCCGCGCGACTACTGGGGATCGGGCGACTCGATCGTGGGCGAGTACGCCGCGCACTGTGACGACGTGGTGGAGTGCCGCACGCTGCGCCAGCTCGAGCACTTCGTCGGCAATCTGGCGTGAGCGCGGACGAGGAAGGCAGAGGGGACGACCGGCCCGCGACCGCCGCCGGGGTGCTGCGCATCTTCCCGCCCGACGAAGGTGCGTCGCGCATCGTGCTGATCCGCCACGGGGAGGCCGAGTGCAACGTCAGCCGGGTGGTGGGTGGCCTGAAGGGGTGTACGGGCCTGACGGGCCTCGGGCGCCGGCAGGTGGCGCTCCTGGCCGACCGCCTCTACGAGAGCGGCGAGCTGCGCGACGCCACGGCGCTGTACTCGTCGGTCCTGCCCCGGGCGGTGGAGACGGCGGAGCGGCTGCGGCCGGTCGTGGGGCCGGGCCCCAAGGCCCTGGGGTCCGTGATCGAGCGCTGCGACCTGTGCGAGCTGCATCCCGGCCAGTGTGACGGCATGGCCTGGACCGAGGTGATCGAGCGCTTCGGCGTGCCCGACTGGGACCGCGACCCGAGCCTGCCGATCGCACCCGACGGCGAGAGCTGGTCCGAGTTCGTCGTGCGCGCCTCCGACGCAGTCCGCGGGATCGTCAGGCGGCACCCGGGGGAGCTGGTGGTGGCGGCGGTGCACGCCGGGGTGATTGAGGCGTGCATGATCGCGTTCTTGGGCGTGCCTCCGGAGATCTACCGGCGGGGCTGGGTACGCATCGTGCACGCGTCCATGACGGAGTGGGAGTGGGTGCCCGCGGAGGACCGCTGGGTCCTGCTCCGCTTCAACGACTCGTGCGGGGTGCCGCTGGGTTGAGCGGTGGATATGCCCTACCCGGACGGCATGACCGGCGGCATACCGGCGCCTTCTCTGGAGACTGTAAACGTACCTGTTGACAGTTCACGGAGACATCCCGCGAGTGGGCATCGGGCGGGGTTCGACCGGCACGGCGGGGCGGCCTACGAGCGGTCGAGCCAGGCGCGGGAGAGCCGATCCGGTGCGCAGGCGAGCCAGGCGTCTTCGATCGCCTCGCGCAGCGGCTTCTTCGCGACGGACTGCAGCTGGACGAGGACCGCCGCATAGCCGTCGAAGTGCGGGATGGTGAAGAAGCCCTTGGTGCCCGTGGCCAGCACGGCCTCCTTGTCGGTGAGGTCCGCCGTGCGCAGGGCGAGGATCGGACCAGGCGGCGGCTTGGTGCTGTCGAAGCGCTTCAGGTCGGCCTTGGAGAACGGGCGTTCCCAGGCGAACGCCTTGTCCGCGACGTACCAAGTTCGGTTGCCGAAGCGCACGCCTTCGGTCACCTCGGGCAGCGCCGTCACAATCCCAAGCACGTCGTCGAACGTCACCACGCCGGGACCCTACCGCTAGCGTCGCTGGCCCAGCTGCACCAGCGCCTGGCTGCGCACGTGGGCAGCCGCTCGAGTCGTTCCTGCGCGAACGCCTGTTCGAACCGCTGGGCATGGCGGACACGTCGTTCAGCGTGCCGGCGGACAAGCAAGCGCGGCTCACGACGGCCTACATGCCGAGTCACGACGATGGTGCCCTCGGCGTCCTCGACCCGCCGGTCGGCGGATGGTGGAGCGAGCGGCCGGCGATCGCGAACGCGGCGGGGATGTTGGTCTCCAGCTCGACGACATGTGGGCGTTCGTCTCCCTGCTCCTGGCCGGCGGTCGGCACGAAGGGCAGGCGCTGCTGTCCCCGGGTGCGGTCGGGGCGATGACGCGCGACCACCTGACCGCCGACCAGCGCGCCTCGGCCCAGCTCTCTCTCGGCGAGCACGGCGGCTGGGGGTACTGCATGGCGGCACCGGGCCCGTCGTGGGTGAGCCCCCGAGGCCGTGGGGGTTCGGCTGGAACGGCGGCACGGGCGCCGTGTGGTGCTCCGACCCCGTCCGCGGCCTGACTGGGATTCTCCTCACGACGAGAGCGATGACCTCGCCCGAGCCGCCGCGCCACTTCGTCGACTTCTGGGAGGCGGCGTACGGAGCCATGGCGGGCTGACCGGAGCAGGTCGTGCCCGGTGCGACTACGCTGATCGCTCCGGCGGAGAAGGGGACGAGACCATGTACAAGATTGTCGTCGTTGGCACCGATGGCTCTCCTACCGCCGACCAGGCCGTCCGGGCGGCCGCGGACATTGCGCGTTCGTGGGGTTCAGAGCTGCACATCGTGACCGCGGTCCGAGCACCGCGACCCGGCACGGCCTCGGGGACCGGCGCTCCGCTCGTCGATTCCGGCGCGGGACGGGTTCTGGCCGAAGAGGCTGGAAAGGCGGTGGGCGAGAAGGCCCTCGAGCAGTTCGGGGAGAACCTGAAAGTCGAGGCCCACGCGGCGCAAGGCAACCCGGACGACGTGATCCTCAACACCGCGGTCGAGGTGGGAGCCGACCTCATCGTCGTGGGAAGCAAGGGCATGCGGGGGGCCCGCCGCTACTTGGGCAGCGTGCCGAACTCGGTGGCTCATGGCGCACATTGCGCCGTGCTGGTGGTGAAGACGGACTAGAGCCGGCCGGTACGGGCTGGATGCCCATGGCTGGTCGCAACTACGTGGTCGTGTCGGGACCGCCGGGCAGTGGCAAGTCGACGCTGGCGCCCGTCCTGGCAGGCGAACTCGCGCTGCCGCTGCTCGCCAAGGACACCATCAAGGAGGCCTTGTTCGCACAGATCCCGGTGTCCGACGTGGAGGGCTCGCGGCGCATCGGCAGGGCCGCCATGGAGGCGCTGTTCGCACTCGCCCCCGAGTCGCCTGTCGGCGCGGTCCTGGAAGCCAACTTCCATCGCAGCGTGGCGGCGCACCATGTCCGAGCGCTTCCCGGCGTGACCGTTGAGGTCTTCTGCCGCTGCGACCGGGAGGTGGCGCTCCGGCGGTATCGGGCGCGGGCTGACGGGCGTGACGCGGGCCACTTCGACGCCGAACGGTCCGACGGCGAGCTCTGGCACGACGAGGTGAACCAGCCCGTCGCCGGCGGTTGGCCGGTCGTTGAGGTCGATACGAACGGGCCCGTCGTGCTGGGCGAGTTCCTTGCTCGGCTGCGCGTCGCGCTGACCTGAGAGTCGGATTCCCATAGGGGCTGGACCTCCTGCGCCGACGTGGCAGAGTTGGCCGGTGGGGACGAACCATTTCGATGCACACGTCGCGGCGAACTACGACGCGGACTCGATCGACATGTTCGACCCCGACCTCGTCGGGGCAACGGTGGACTTCCTCGCCGGCCTGGCGGGCGATGGCGCGGCGTTGGAGCTGGGGATCGGTACCGGCCGCATCGCGCTGCCGCTGTCCCAGCGCGGCGTGCCGGTGCATGGCATCGACCTCTCACCCGACATGGTGGCCCGGCTGCGAACCAAGGCGGGGGCCGAGGCGATCACCGTCACGCTGGGCGATTTCGCCGCCACGACGGTGGACGGAACCTTTCGACTGGCCTACCTCGTGTACAACACGATCGAGAACCTGACGACCCAGGACGAGCAGGTGGCGTGTTTCTGCAACGTGGCGGCGCACCTGGAGCCCGGCGGATCCTTCGTGATCGAGGTGGAGGTGCCGCAGCTCCGACGCCTTCCCCCGGGCGACACGGTCCGGGCCTTCCTCGCCTCCCCGACCCGCCTGGGATTCGACGAGCTCGATGTCGCCCGTCAGTTGGGCGTGTCGCACCACTACTTCTTCGGGAATGGCCGCGCCGAGACGTTCTCCATGCCGTATCGCTACGCCTGGCCGGCCGAGCTCGACCTGATGGCACGCATCGCCGGCCTGTACCTGCGCGAGCGTTGGGCCGGATGGCGCCGCGAGCCGTTCACGAGCGACAGCGTGATGCACGTATCGGTCTGGGAGAAGCCGGCGTCATAGGCGTCACGCCGTGGTCGGGTGATCGCTTGACTCGTGGACCAGGAGGTCTGACACGTCCACGAACGAGGTGCGGCGCCAGAACGGGAGCGACCGCTCGTTGGGGTGCACGAGGACGCGCTCGAGCCCGCGCCGTGCGGCGGTCCCCAAGAGGGTGGTGACGAGGTGTGTCGCGACGCCGGACAGCCTGTGATCGGGGAGGACGTACAGGTTGCCGAGATAGCCCCAACGGCTCGGCGGCCGTCCCGGCCTCGGCATGCGCTCGATCGTGAGCAGGTTGACCATGCCGACGGGGCGACGCTGCCGGTCGGCGATCCAGAAGGTGCGGTGGCCCTCTTCGGCGGCCAGCCACTCGGTGAACGCCGCCGCGAAGCCTGTGTCCTCGACCGCTCCGTCCAGCTCGGTGGTCCAGGAGTGCCGGAGCTGCGCCAAGGCCGTGACGTCATCCCTCGTGGCAATTCGTGCGACTGTCTCCATGAAGCTTCCTCGCCCTGGAACCCGCCTGCCCTCTCTCTCCACACTCTAAATGAGTAGGTTGATAGTTCCGAGAGACACCAGGGCGGCGCTCGGGTGCGCCAGCAACAGCTAGCAGGCGTAGTCCTCGTCGTACTGGGCGCTGTTGTACTGCACGAGCTGAGGCGGTCCGGGTAACTGAGCGCCGTGGTTTGTCACCCAGTTCTGGTAGTCCGCGCAGGAGCCCGGTCCGCTTGGCGACGCGAGGTAGTCGGCCATCCAGTAGGGGACCGAAGGCGTGTAGTCACCCACGATGTTGTTCCAGACGCCCGGGCTGGCGTAGATGCCGACGTCGGAGATGCCCTCGGACTCGTGGAGGGCGTTGAGGGCGCCTTGGACGAATTCCGCGTTCTCACTCAGACTGCCCGACCAGTTGGCGTTGGCCATCTCCACGTCGAGCCACCAGGGAATGGTGGTCGAGCCGGCTCCCGCGTTCTGCGCGTCCGTGTAGGCGGCGACTCCCGCCTGGTAGCCCGCGTTGCAGGAGAGGTCGCCGTTGCATCCTGGCTCGGCCGTGGTTGAGGTGCCGTACGTGAGATATGTGTAGAGGTTCAAGCCGCCGCCGGCCCACGCCGCTTCCTGGGCGAGACACGGGTTCGTGTTGCCCGAGGAGCTCCCGTCCACCTCCACGATGCCGATCGAATGAGCCCCGGTCGGGAAGCTGGAGCACTGGTAGACGCTGATGTCGTACCCGTAGGAGCCCGACGGGTAGGTGCTGCCGACGAACGACCCGTTGCCCGGCGCGTCGGCCATGCCCACGATGGGCCGGTTCAGCGGTGACGGCGCCGAGCCGTAATACTTCGCCGCACCGAAGCTGGAGACGAGTCCGGCGGTGTCGGAGAACCAGTAGCCGCTCCCGTCGGGGATCGCCGTCGCCGCGGCGATGGGGTGCTTGAGCGGGAGGCCGCCGAGCGACCCGAAGAACGGTGCGGTGCCGAAGCTGAAGATGCCCCCGTCGGAGGCGACGAGGAAATAGCCGCCTCCGCTCGGGCCCGTGATCATGCCGATGACCGGCTTGTTCAGCACGAGGCTGCCCGTACTCCCGTGGAAGCCTGCGTCGCCGTAGCTGAAGATCCCGCCGTCGGAGGCCACCAGCCAGTACCCGTTGCCGCTGGGAGTGGCGGCCATCCCCACCACCGGCTTGTTGAGCGTCATGCTGCCGGTGCTGCCGTAGAAGTGGGCGTCCCCGTAGCTGAAGATCCCGCCGTCGGAGGCCACCAGCCAGTAGCCCTTGCCGTCGGGCGTCGACGACATGCCGACGATCGGCTTGTTGAGCGTGGTGCTGCCCGTGCTGCCGTAGAACTGCGCGTCGCCGTAACTGAAGATCCCGCCGTCGGAGGCCACGAGCCAGTAACCCCCGCCGTCGGGCGTCGACGCCATGCCGACAATCGGCTTGTTGAGCACCATGCCGCCAGTCGACCCGTAGAAGGTTGCGCCGCCGAAACTGAAGATCCCGCCGTCGGAGGCCACCAGCCAATAGGCATGTGACGGCGTCGTCGCGGCGGCCGGTGGCGCGCCGGTGCTGACGGCCGTGGCCAGCACGGCCAGCAGCGGGAGCGCTGTCACCAGCACCGCGAGGACGAGCCGGCGGATCAACTTCTGAGGAATTCCGCCACGCGGAACGCTAGGTCGAGCGACTGGCGCGCGTTGAGCCGCGGGTCGCACGTCGTCGTGTAGCGTGCGCCGAGATCGCCCTCGAGGACCTCCTCGGCACCTCCCAGGCACTCGGTCACGTCGTCGCCGGTCAGCTCCACGTGCACCCCGCCCGGCCAGCTCCCCTCGGCGCGGTGCACGTCGAAGAACGAACGCAGCTCGGCCATGATGTCGTCGAAGCGGCGGGTCTTGTGCCCGCCATCGCTGGTGAAGGTGTTCCCGTGCATGGGGTCGCAGACCCACACGACCGGATGGCCCTCGGCCTCGACGGCCCGCACGATCGGCGGCAGGAGTGCCCCGATCCTCTCGGCTCCCAACCTGGTGATGAGGGTGAGCCGGCCCGGGAGACGGTCGGGGTTGAGGCGCTCGCAGATCGCCATGACCTCCTCGGGAGTGCAGGCGGGCCCGACCTTCGCCCCCACCGGGTTGTTGATGCCCGAGAGGAACTCGAGGTGGGCGCCTCCGAGCTGGCGCGTACGGTCGCCCACCCAGACCATGTGAGCCGAGCAGTCGTACCACTCATCCGTGAGCGAGTCCACACGGGTCAGGCATTCCTCGTAGGGGAGGATCAGCGCCTCGTGACTGGTCCAGAAGTCGACCTCGTGCAGGCCCTCCTCGGCACCGAGGTCGATGCCGCAGGCGGCCATGAAGCGCAGGGCGCGGTCGATCTCCGAGGCGATCCGTTCGTAGCGCAGCCCTTCGGTCGACGACGCGACGAACTGCTGGTTCCACAGGTGCACCTGCGACAGGTCGGCGAAGCCGCCCTTGGTGAAGGCACGCAGGAGGTTCAGCGTCGAAGCCGACTGCTGGTACGCGGCCACCAGTCGCTCGGGGTCCGGCTGGCGCGCCTCGGCCTCGAACACCTCGTCGTTGACCATGTGGCCGCGGAACGACGGCAGCTCCAGGTCCCCCACCCGCTCGGTGACGGCCGAGCGGGGCTTGGCGAACTGCCCGGCGATGCGGCCCACCTTCACGACCGGCACGCCCGCTGCGTAGGTCAGGGCCACCGCCATCTGCAGAATGATCTTGAGCTTGTCCCGGATGGAGTCGGCGGTGAACTCGGCGAACGACTCGGCGCAGTCACCGGCCTGGAGCAGGAAGGCGTGGCCGTTCGCCACGTCGCCGAGCTGCGCAGTGAGGTGGCGCGCCTCGCCGGCGAACACGAGGGGAGGGAGCGTGCTCAGCCGCGCCTCCGCCTTCTTGAGGGTGTCCGCGTCGGGCCACACCGGCTGCTGCGCGGCGGGGAACTTGCGCCAGGACGCGGGGCTCCAAGCAGAGGCGTCGGGGTGGCTCGTCACCGCACCAGGTTAACGCCGTAGGATCGCCCCTCATGGCCGCCTTCAGGTTCGCCCTTCAGGCCTCGGGGGCAGCATCCCCTGCTGCGTGGCGCGATCTGGCGCGAAAGACCGAGGATCTCGGTTTTTCGACGCTCTACGTGCCCGATCACCTCGACGACCAGTGGGCGCCGATGGTCGCCCTCACCGTGGCGGCCGAAGCCGCGACGACACTGCGCGTCGGGACGCTCGTCCTCGACAACGACTTCCGGCACCCGCTCGTCCTGGCCAAGGAGGCGGCCACGCTCGACGTGGTGACGGGCGGCCGCTTCGAGTTCGGCATGGGCGCCGGCTGGTTGACGACCGACTACGCGCAGTCGGGCATCCCGATGGAGCTTCCGTCGGTTCGCGTGGCGCGGCTCGCCGAGAGCCTCGAGATCATGCGCACCATGTGGCGCACCGGAAGCGTCAGCTTCTGCGGCGAGCACTACCGCGTCGAGGATGCGGTCGCGTCACCGGCACCCGTGACACCCGGGGGCCCCCCGCTCGTCATCGGCGGCGGCAGCCGCCGCATCCTGACGCTGGCCGGCCAGTACGCCGAGACCGTGAGCATCGTGCCGAGCCTCGCCGCTGGCTCCATCGGTCCCGAGGTGGCGGCCGAATCGGTGGTGGACAAATACGCCGACCGGGTGCGGTGGGCCAGAGAGGCGGCAGGCGAGCGCGCCGACGATCTCGAGTTCCAGTGCTGGACGGCGACGGTGCAGGTCGTCCCCAACGCGGGGGAGGTGTTCGCGTCGTTGGCCCCCGTCTTCGACCTGACGCCCGAGCAGTTGCGCGCCGCCCCCGTCGCCCTCATCGGCTCGGCGAGCGAGATCGTCGACACCCTGCAGACGCGGCGGCAGGAGCTCGGCTTCAGCAACATCGTCGTGCACGAGCCCGAGATGGACGCGCTGGCACCGGTGATCACGCAACTTGCCGGCACCTGAGCCCCCCACCCGCATCGGGATCCTCGGAGGGACCTTCGACCCGCCGCACGTCGGGCACGTCGCCGCGGCCCGGGCCGTCATCGAGCAGGTCGGCCTCCACCGGCTGCTCCTCGTCGTGGCCAACGACCCGTGGCAGAAGTCGGGGCAGCGGGCGATCTCCCCCGCCCAAGACCGTTACGCGCTGACCGAGGCCCTGGCCGAGGGGATCCCCGGGGCCGAGGTCAGCCGGCTCGAGATCGACCGCGGTGGCCCGAGCTACTCGGTGGACACCGCCGAGGAGGTCCTGGCCCTCTCCGGAGCGGCGGGGCGCCCGACCGAATTGTTCCTGGTCGTGGGGGCCGACCTGGTCCCCGAGCTGGCGTCATGGCACCGGGTCGAGGATCTCCAGCGGCTGGTCACCCTGGCCGTGGTGAGCCGTCCGACGGGTGCCGGCCCGGCGCCGGGGCCGGGGTGGCGGGTGGTCCGGGTGGACGGCCCGCAGGTCGCGGTCTCGAGCTCGGACGTCCGTGACCTGCTGGCGTCCGGCCGACCGGTCGAGGGCATGGTCCCCGAGGCGGTGATCCGTTGCATCCACCGCCGCGGTATGTACGCTGTCCCCTAGATGAGCGCCTTGCCGGCCGAGTGGACGGAGCTGTCGGACAGTCCCCATGCGGGCGCCACCCCGGCCCGGGTCCAGCCCCGGGCTGATCGACGGGCTGAACAGAAGCTGGCGCGACGGTTTCGCCGGCGATGGGCGGTCGCGAGTTGCTCCATCCTCGTGGGCGCCTTCGGGCTCACCGTAGGGTTCCTGGACGTGCTCCATTGACCCCACGGTTGGACGTGCACGTCCAGCTGCCGCCGGCCGTGGCCACCGCGGCCGAGTCCGCGGAAGCCAAGCTCGGGCACGAGACGGTGGTGCTCGCGATGGAGGAGCTCTTCGGCGTCGTCGACGCCTTCGTCATCACCAGTGCACCCAACACGCGCCATGTGCGCACCCTCGTCGAGGAGATCGAGAAGAGCGTGAAGGAGGCGCACGGCGTCGCTCCGGTGCGGACCGAGGGGCTGGCCGACGCCACGTGGGTGTTGATGGATTACGGCGACTTCATCGCGCACGTCTTCTTGCAGGAGACGCGCGACTACTACGATCTCGAGCACCTGTGGTCAGGTGCGCCACGCGTGCCCTGGCGCCGCGACGTCGAGGACGCCGGATGATCTGAGCCGCCGACCCCGTTCAGGGTGCGACGTTGAGAAACTGAATGAGGTAGACCGGTCCGGTGACCTGCGAGCCGTTGGCGATCGGGACGCTCGTGCGCTGACCGTCGATCTCGAAGATGACCCCCGTCGTCAGCCCGTTCTCGGTGGCGATGGTGGCCACGATCTGCGCGACGGACAATTCCGTGTCGTTTCCGGTGATCTGCCCGAAGGCGGTGTTCAGGTTCACGGTCACGACGTTGCCCTGCGTGGTCGTCGACAGGACCGTCACGTCGCTCGGGATTGCGGTGAAGATGCCGCCCGCCGCCTCGGCGCTCGTCGGGCCGGCCAGCATGGCCGTGATGATGGAGCTGAGCGGCGCGGGCGGGGCCACGACGCGTACCGCCGGCTCCAGCTGGTTCGTCGAGTTGAGGAAGTACACCTTGACCGGCACGAAGGAGGAGGGTTTCGGCTCCGTCGTCGTGGTCGTCGGCGGGTGGGGATTGAGGAGGCCGAAGGGCACCTTCGACGAGGCGATGGTGTTCGGCGCGTTCTGCGTGGGGATGGCGCAGCCCGCCGCGGCGAAGGCGCACACGGCGAGCAGGGCGACCACTCCGGTCCGACGTTTCACGCCTCTCCCACCGGCTCGCTGCCGTTCGAGAGCACTGGGAGCGAGAGAACGAACCGCGCGCCGCCGGCGGGGGATGACTCGACGCGGACGCCACCGTGCATGACCCGCATGTGCTCGGCGACGAGCGCGAGGCCCAGCCCGGTGCCGGTGCCGGTGCCGCGCCGGCCCGAGGCCGAGCCGCGGTAGAAGCGCTCGAACACCTTGGCGCGTTCGGCGGGGTCGATACCGGGTCCCGCATCGTCGACGCTCACCTCGACCTTCTCACCGCCGCCCGGCCCGACCGCGATCCCGGTCACCCCACCCCCGTAGTGGTCGGCATTCTCCATGATGTTGACCATGACACGCTCGAACCGGCGCTTGTCGACGCCCACCCGCCACAGGCGTACCGCGGGGTCGATGCAGACCTCTGGCGGCGTCGCGTGGCGTTGCCCGTCCATGTGCCCCATGCCCGTCTCGACCGAGCGCTGCACCAGCTCGGAGACGTTCACCTCCTCCAAGAAGACGTCGACGGAGCCGGCATCGGCCCGCGACATCTCGAGCAGGTCGCCCACCATGCGCTGGAAGCGCCGGAGGTCGTCGCCGAGCAGCAGCAGCGCCCGCTGGGAGCGGACCGGCAGCTTGTCGCGGTCCGCCTCGAGCACCTCGAGGGAGGCGCCCAGTGTGGTGAGCGGGGAGCGGAGCTCGTGGCTCACGTCCGAGTTGAAGCGCGCCTCGCGCTCGATGCGCTCCTGGAGTTGGTCGACCATGGTGTTGAAGGAGTTGGTGAGGCCTTCGAGGTCGGGGTCGGCGGCGTCGGGGTCCAGACGCGTGTCCAGCTCGCCGCCGGCGATGGCTCCCGCCGCCCGTGACACGTCGGCCAGCGGCCGCAGCGAGCGCACGCTGGCGAAGCGGCCGAGCCCGATGCCGAGGAGGGTCGTGACGACTCCGGCACCGAAGAGGGTCAGCCCGAGGACGCGCAGCGTGTGGTCGAGGTCGGACAGGTCGAACACCTCGAAGTAGGCGGCGTGCTCGGAGGGCACCGGGACCCCGACCGCGATCTCGGCCGTCCCTTGCGGCGTGCGGTAGGTCTGCGTGGCGGCGGTCCCGGCCAGCACCACCTTGCGCAGATCCGAGGGTATGGACGAGGCGTTGACCGACAGGGACGAGACGTACGCCTTGGACTGGTGGTACAGGACCGAATGGGCATCGGTCCCGGCGACCGTGTCGGCCAGGATCGCGACGTACTGCGTGTCGCCGGCCTGGAGCGAGCTGCGCACGAGCACGGCGTTGGCGAAGGCCTGCTGCTGGGCCGCCGACTCGCGCCCGGCCAGGAGGAAGTGGCGGGTGGTGAAGTACGACAGCCCGCCCATCAAGATGGAGAGCAGCAGTGCCCCGAGACCGAAGACGGCCGTGATGCGGGCGCCGATGCCCAGCCTCACGTCAGGGCACCAGCTTGTAGCCCATGCCCCTCACCGTGAGGATGTGCTGGGGCACCGCGGGGTCCGCCTCGACCTTGGTGCGCAAGCGCCGGATGTGGACGTCGACGAGGCGACCGTCGCCGAAGTAGTCGTACCCCCAGACCCGGTCCAGGAGCTGCTCGCGGCTGAGCACCTTGTTGGGGCTCGCCGCCAGCTCGCACAGCAGGCGGAACTCGGTCCGGGTGCAGTGGACCTCTTCGCCGTTGAGGTGGCGGAGCACCCCCTGCTCGGGCAGGAGCTGGAGGTCGCCGAAGGTGAGCGCCCCGGGGTCCTCCTCGGCCGGGCGGGCCCGGCGCAGGAGGGCGCGGATGCGCGCCGCCAGCTCCTTGGCGACGAACGGCTTGGTGACGTAGTCGTCGGCCCCCGCCTCCAGACCGGCCACGACGTCGTGGGTGTCGGCCCGCGCCGTGACGATGATGATGGGCACTGCGCTGCTGCGCCGCAGCGCCCGGCAGCACTCGAAGCCGTCCATGCCGGGCAGCATGAGGTCGATCAGCGCGACGTCCGTCGGCGCCTCGGCGAACAGGTCGAGGCCCTCCTCGCCGCTCGCGGCGTCTCGTACCTCGTAGCCCTCGCCCTCCAGGGCGAGGCGCATGGAGGACCTGATTCGCTCATCGTCCTCGACTACCAAGATGCGCCCGCTCATCAGCCTCCGGCTCAGCTGATCCAGATCTGTGTCGGCCAAATGGAACCCCCGATCATGCCAAAGGCCTGCTGCCCCTGCGGCGTGGTCGGGTTGTTGAAGTTCTGCACCGACGGGTTGCCGATGACCGCCCAGACCGCCCGGTCGAGCCACACGTAGGGGATGTCGACGGCGAGGCGCTTGTTGACCGTCCTGTAGGCCGCCGCCCGGGTGCTGGGCGTCAGTGCTCGCTCTCCCGGCCAGCAGGGCCTGCTCGATCGTCGGGTCGGCGTTGCGGGCCATGTTGATCGACAGCGCCCCTGAGCTGACCGTGGTCGTGCTCCAGAAGATGTAGTTGAGGTCCGGGTCGACGGCCCCGAACTGCCGCCACCCCAGGGCCTGGAACTTGCCGGCGAGGGCGTTGTTGATCGTCTCGTTCTGCTGCACGATGCTCGTCTTGACCTGGAAGCCAACCGCGCCCCAGGCCTGCTCCAGGTACTCGGCCGACCGGATGGCGGCCGGCGAGTTCGTCGAGCCGAACGAGAACGAGATCGGGCCACCGTTGCTCTTCGCGGCCTGCCTGACCAGCCGGGACGCCTCTGACGGGTTGTAGGCCGGATAGGACGTCGCGGAGTAGTAGGGCGAGCCCGGGACGAAGAGGCCGTTGCTGGGGGCGAGGACGCCCTCGTCGATGACCTTGGCGTACTGTTTGCGGTTGACGGCCATGGCCGCGGCACGGCGCAACGACGGATTGTTGAACGGTGGCGCCAGGCAGTTGAGCTGGGTGCAGTTCATGTCGGGCTCACCGGCGACATGGGTGCTGTCGTCGATGTAGGAGTAGCTGCGGTTGCCCCGGAACTGCGTGATGATCTGGGGCGTGTCGGTGATCATCAGGTCGATGGTGCCCGACTTCAGCGCCTCGGCCCGGGCCTCCTCGTCGGGGATCGGCTTGTACGTGATCTGCGACAGGTAGGGCATGCCCGCACGCCAGTACCTGGGGTTGGCGGTCGCGGTGAAGTGGTCGTTGGGGACCCATTCCTTGAACACGAAGGGCCCGGTCCCCACCGGGTGCGAGGTGCCGTTGGGGTTGGAGAGCATGGACGGAGCCGCCATGTAGGCGATCTGGCCGCCGATGCCGCCGGCCAGGTAGTAGGGGAAGGGCACCCAAGGCGATTTGAACGTGATGGTCGCCGCGAGGGGCCCGGTCTGAGTGATCGACACGAGCGTCGGGCCGATGATGATGCCCGTCAACAACGACTTGGCCTGCGCCTCCAGGTTGGTGACCAGCGCGGCGCCATCGCACGGCGTCTGGTCGTGGAATACCACGTTGGGCCGCAAGGTGATGGTCCATGCGGTGTACGAGGAGTTGGGCACCACCGAGGAGGCGAGGTAGGGGGCCCAGTCGCCGTTGGCCAGGACGATGGTCAGCGGGTCGAACACCGTGCGGGCGTACATTACGCCGACCTCGTCGAAACGGGCCTGGGTGGGGTCGAAGCCCGATTCCTCGGCGTCGACCCCGAAGGTCAGCGACCCCCCCTTCTTGGGGGTCGCCTTGGAGACCCCGTTGCGTCCCGGGCCGTTCGTCGTCGCCCCCGCGATGGCGTCCCAGCCCAGGCCCATCGACGAAGCCCCCGCCCAACCTGCAGCAGCGGCCGCACCCCCGGCGAGCAGTGTGCGACGATCGAATTTCGAGACCATCGGCCCTCCATTTCCCCGAACCCAGCGGACCCCCCGAAGGTTCCCGGGCGACGTTAGTGCCCATGACCCCCCGTGTGGAGGCGGTACCGTTGGATTCCGTGCGGCCAGACTGGGATCTGCCTGGCTTTTCTGCGTGGCTGGCCGGGCGCGCGGCCGCGACGCAGAAGGCGTATGTCAGCGACGTCGGCGCCTTCGCGGCCTGGATGGCGCGCAGCCACATCGAGAGCCCCGAGAGCGTCGACCGCATGCACCTTCGTCGCTACCTGGCCTCTCTGGGGACCCGAAAGCTCGCCCGGGCCACCATTGCCCGCCGGGTGGCGGCACTGCGCTGCTACTTCTCCTGGCTGGTGCGGCAGGGTCGCCTCGGCTCGGACCCGGCCCGCACCCTGCGCCGCGCCGTCGGGCGGCGGGCGGCTGCCCAGAGTGCTGTCCAAGGGCGAGATGGCCTCCCTGCTCGAGGTCGGCGCCCAGAGCGCCGTCGACCGCCGCGATCTCGCGGTGCTCGAGCTGCTCTACGCGGCCGGCCTTCGGGTGTCGGAGCTGTGCGGCCTCGACCGGGGCGACATCGATCTTCGGGGGCGGACCGTGACGGTGCTGGGCAAGGGCGGCAAGCAGCGCCGGGTGCCGGTGCACGACGCGGCGGTCGACGCCTTGCGGGCCTGGTTCGACGACGGGCGGGACCAGATGGACGGACCGCCCGAGGCGGCCTTCGTCAATCGGCGGGGGACCCGTCTCGGCCCGCGTGACGTGCGGCGCATCCTGGACCGCCGCGCCGTCTCTCCCACGCACCCGCATGCCCTGCGGCACACCTACGCCACCCATCTCCTCGACGGGGGTGCCGACCTGCGGGTCGTCCAGGAACTGCTGGGCCACTCCAGCCTGGCCACCACGCAGGTGTACACGCACGTCAGCAAGGAGCGGCTGCGCTCGGTGTACGGGGACACCCACCCCAGGGCCTGAGGGCGGCCCCACCAGCGGCTAACATGGCCGGGCCCACCAGAGGGGTGGGCCAGCCACACCCGACCAACACCACCTGCGCGCTTTTCCACGGTCGCCGCCTTCGGGCGGCGCTGCGCCAGGGGAGCAACCGACTGGAGGACGTATCTATGGCCGTCGTTTCCATGCGACAGCTTCTGGAAGCCGGGGTTCACTTCGGCCACCAGACACGGCGATGGAACCCGAAGATGAAGCGTTTCATCCTCGGAGAGCGCAACGGGATCTATCTCATCGACCTGCGCAAGACGCTGGGCGGCATCGAGTCCGCCTACTCCTTCGTCCGGGACCTGGTGGCCGACGGCGGCACGGTCCTCTTCGTGGGGACGAAGAAGCAGACCCAGGGCCCGGTGGCCGAGTTCGCGCAGGCGTGTGGGATGCCCTACGTCAACCAGCGCTGGCTCGGCGGTATGCTCACCAATTTCGCGACCGTCTCGGGCCGCGTGAAGCGCATGCAGGAGCTGCGGGCCATGCAGGCCGCCGGCGACTTCGACGGCATGCCCAAGCGGGAGGCGTTGCAGCACACGCGCGAACTGGAGAAGCTGACCCGCAACCTCGGCGGCATCGCGGACCTCGACCGCCTCCCCAACGCGGTGTTCGTGATCGACACCAAGAAGGAGCACATCGCGGTCACCGAAGCGCGCAAGCTCGGGCTTCCCGTGGTCGCGGTCGTCGACACCAACTGTGACCCGGACGTGATCGACTACGTGATCCCGGGCAACGACGACGCCATCCGCTCGGGTTCGCTGATGTGCCGCGTGATCGCCGACGCCGTCGCCGAGGGTCGTTTCATCGCCGAGCACCGGCGCCAGCTCGCGCCCGCGGCCGCCCCGGGCGAGGAAGGCGGAGCCCCGGCGCCGAGGCCTCGTCGGGTGCACGCGCCGCCAGAGCCGGTGGAGGTGGCCTGACCGTGGCCTCGTACAGCGCCAAGGACGTTGCCGCGCTGCGCCAGATGACCGGCGCCGGCATGCTCGATTGTAAGAACGCCCTCGAGGAGACCGGGGGCGACATGGAGGAAGCAGCAAAGCTCCTGCGCATGAAGGGCTTGGCCGGCGCGGCGAAGCGGAGCGACCGCGAGGCCTCGGAGGGCGCGGTGGCCGTCGCGCGATCAGGCGACGCCGCCGCCGTCGTCGAACTGCGCTGCGAGACCGACTTCGTGGCCAAGGCGGAGGAATTCGTCGCGCTGGCCGACGAGCTGGCTGCGCTCGTGGCGGCCAAGGGCGAGGACGCGACCGAGGAGCTGGCCGACGAGATCGACCGGCTGCGGGCGACGCTCAAGGAGAACATCTCGGTGGGGCGGGTGCGCCGGCTGGTGGCCGAGTCCGGCCAGGTGCTGGACACCTACCTGCACCGGCAGGCGGGCCGCGGCGTCAACGCGGTGGCCGTCGTGCTCGAGGGCGGCTCCGAAGAGCTCGCCCACGAGATCGCGGTGCACATTGCGTTCACCAAGCCCGCCTATCTCAGCCGCGACGAGGTGCCCGAGGCCGACGCCGCCGCCGAGCGCGCCACCCTGGAGGAGATCTCGCGCAACGAGGGCAAGCCGGAGGCCGCGCTGGGCAAGATCGTCGAGGGACGCATGAACGGCTGGTACAAGGAGCGGGTGTTGTTGGACCAGGCCTACGTGCGCGACGAGAAGCAGACGATCACCGGCATGCTCGGCACGGCCCGCAGTCGTGTCGTTCGCGCAGGTCTACTTCGGCGCCTGAGCACGGGACCGTGGGAGAAGCACGCCGGATCGTCCTCAAGATGTCGGGGGAGGCCCTCGCCTCCGCTGCGTCCGACGAGACCATCGATGCCGCGACCGTCGAGCGCATGGCCAAGGAAATGGCGCGCGCCATGGACGGTGGCGGGCTCGAGCTGGCCGTCGTGGTGGGCGGTGGCAACATCTGGCGTGGCACGACCGGGGAGAGCGGCGGTATGGACCGCGCGACCTCCGACACCATGGGGATGCTCGGAACGGTGATCAACGCGCTGGCCCTCCAGGACGCGCTCGAGCAGCAGGATCAGCCCACCCGGGTGCTGAGCGCCCTCTCGATGGCGGAGGTGGCCGAGCCCTACATCCGGCGCCGGGCCATCAGGCACCTCGAGAAGGGCCGCATCGTGATCTTCGCCGCCGGCATGGGAAACCCGTTCTTCACGACCGACACCCCCGCCGCGCTCCGGGCGGCCGAGATCGGGGCTGAGCTGCTCTGCAAGGGCACCCATTCGGGGGTGGACGGCGTCTACAGCGCCGATCCAAAGCTCGATCCGACGGCCACCCGCTTCGACGAGATCTCCTTCATGGAGGTCATCAACCTGGACCTGCGGGTCATGGACCTCACCGCCATCACCTTCTGCAAGGACAACAATCTGCCCATCCGGGTCTTCGACCTGATGATCCCCGGGAACATCCCTCGTGCGCTCAGTGGCGAGCGGATCGGTACGCTGGTCCGTTGATGGACGATGACCTCGCCGCCCTGGTCAAGGACGACACCAGGGAGAAGATGGGCAAGGCCGTCGACCACGTACGCCACGAGATGGGCAACGTACGCACGGGACGTGCCTCGTCCGCGTTGATCGAGACGCTGATGGTGGACTACTACGGGACGTCCACGCCGCTCCGGCAGCTCGCCGGCTTCAGCGTGCCCGACGCCATGCTGTTGGTGATCTCGCCGTACGACAAGGGTTCACTGGCGGCGATCGAGAAAGCCATCATGGCGTCAGACCTCGGCATCAACCCCACCAACGACGGCACCGTGGTCAGACTGGCCTTCCCCCCTCTGACCGAAGAGCGTCGCAAGGAACTGGTCAAGGTCGTCCGGCACAAGGCCGAGGAGGGGAGGGTGGCGGTGCGCAACCTGCGCCGCGCCGGGCGCCATGAGCTCGAGCAGCTGCAGAAGGACGGGGAGCTCTCGACCGACGAGCTCGAGCGGGTCGAGAAGGAGCTCGAGAAGATCACCCACGATCAGGTCGCACTGATCGATCAGCTGCTCGCGCACAAAGAGCAAGAGCTGCTGCAGGTCTGAGGAACGACAGCCCATGTCCGACGGCACCGACGACTACGAAGGTTTCGACACCGGCCCCGCCGGCGTCGGCGACCCCGGCGCCGAGGGCATCGACGAGGATCCGCCGAGCTACCACTCGGGCCGGGTGCGCATCATCGGCGCGGAGCCGGCGGGCGACACCGTTCGAGAGGTGACCGGCCCCGTGGCGGACGAACACCCCGAGCTGCCGCACTGGAACGACGCACCGACCGGCCAGGTTCCGGCCGTGCTCGACCGGAGCAACGGCGAGGAGCAACTGGTCGCACCGCCGACCTGGCGCGAGGAGGAGAACGACTGGGAGGCCCAAGAGGAGGTCTTCGAGCCCTCCATGCTCTCGGATGACCTGCCGGCAGTCGGTGCTCTGCTGGGCGAGCAGGGCGACGACTTCGACGTGGAGCGCCAACCCTGGCACTTCGAGTCCGACGACACGCTGGTGATCCCTCCCGAGCCGGGCAGCGAGCCCGAGCCGCCGCCGCTGGTGCGAGAACCCGAACCCGTGGCAGCGGAGGTTGCCGACGAGCCGGAGTTCGAGCCGGTCGACGTCTCCCCCCAGGAGGCGTCGCCTGTCACCGCGGCGGCTTCGGCGGTCGCCGCGTCACGCCTCAGCCCGCCACGGCCGCCCGAACCGACGCCACGCGCCGCCCGCACGAGCAGGAGCGCCAACGTCCGCACCGGCAACGTGAACACCGCCGGCACGGGCGGGCGCGACATGCGGGTGGCAGTCGGCTCCGGTCTGCTGCTCGGCATTGCCGCGTTGCTCTGTTTCGCGGCCGGCACCGTGGCCACCATGGTCATCGTGTGCGTCGTGGTGCTGCTCGCCACGGCCGAGGCGTACGCGGCCTTCCGGCGCGCCCAGTACCACCCGGCCACGTTGCTCGGGCTCGTTGCCGTCCTGTCGCTGCTCATCGAGACGTACAACAAGGGTGTCGCCGCGCTGCCGCTGGTGCTCGTGCTGCTCGTCGCGGGCTCCTTCATCTGGTATCTGGCCCGCGTCGAGCCGGCGGCGGAGCCCGTCTCGGGGATCACCGCGACGGTGTTCGTCTTCGTGTGGGTGGGTGCGTTCGGGTCCTTCGCCGCCCTCCTGCTCAACCCCAACCTGTTCCCCAACCGCCACGGGATCGCCTTCCTCCTCGCGGCCGTCGTCGTCACGGTGGCCGACGACGTGGCGTCCCTCCTCGTGGGTTCGGCCATGGGCCGCCACCAGCTGGCCCCTTCCATCAGCCCCAACAAGAGCTGGGAGGGGCTGATCGGCGGCGCCATCGCGGCCATCCTCGTCTCCGTCGTGGTTGTCCACTTCATTCACCCCTGGACGATCGGCAAGGCCGCGATCTACGGAGTCGTCGTCGCGGTGGTGGCGCCCCTCGGCGACCTGAGCCAGTCGATGATCAAACGGCATCTCGGCCTGAAGGACATGGGCCGGCTCCTGCCCGGGCACGGCGGCATCCTCGACCGCGTCGACGGGTTGCTCTTCGTCATCCCCGCCACGTACTTCGTGGTCAAGGCGATGCATCTCGGGTGACCTGATGCGCACCGTCAGCCTGATGGGTTCCACCGGCTCTGTCGGCACCCAGGCGCTCGACGTCATCCGCCGCGAGCCCGAGCGCTTCCGGGTCCACGCGCTGGCGGCGCACCGCTCGTCCGCCGTGCTGGTGGCCCAAGCCACCGAGTTCAGACCCGACGTCGTCGTGATCGGTGACGCGGACCTCTACGACGAGGTCCGTTCCGGCGTACCCGCGGGCACCGAGGTCGGCGTGGGGGCGGACGCGATGGCCGAGGCTGCCCGCAGCGCCGACGTCGTGCTGAACGCCGTGGTCGGCTTCGCCGGTCTGCCGGTGACCATGGCGGCGCTCGAGGCGGGCAAACGCCTCGCCCTGGCCAACAAGGAGTCGCTCATCGCCGGGGCACCGGTGGTGCAGAAGGCTCGCCGCACGCCGGGAGCAGAGATCGTCCCGGTGGACTCGGAGCACTGCGCGCTCCACCAGTGCCTGGCGGCGGTGCAGGCGACCGACGTGGCCCGGTTGCTCCTCACGGCTTCGGGAGGGCCTTTCCGGGGCTGGCCCGCAGAGCGGCTGGGCTCGGTCACCGTGGCCGATGCGCTGGCGCATCCGACGTGGTCGATGGGTCCGAAGATCACCATCGACTCGTCGACCCTGATGAACAAGGGCCTGGAGGTCATTGAGGCGCACGAGCTCTTCGGCGTCGACTACGACCGGATCGGCATCGTGGTGCACCCGCAGTCGATCGTGCACTCCATGGTGGAGTTGCGGGACGGGTCGACGCTGGCGCAACTGTCCGAACCCGACATGCGGCTCCCCATCGGCTATGCCCTCGGCTGGCCCGACCGCGCCGCCGCCCCCTTCGGTGCGCTCGACTGGTCGCGACCCGCAGAGTCTCACCTTCGAACCGCCGGACCGGTCGACCTTCCGGTGCGTCGACCTGGCCTACGCGGCCGGACGTCACGGAGGCTCGGCGCCGGCCTGGCTCAGCGCGGCCAACGAGGTGGCGGTGGAGGCGTTCCTCGACGGCGCGCTCGTGTGGAGCGGGATCGCAGACGTCGTGGCCGAGACGCTCGAGGCGTGGGTCGACGACCACGTCGACCAGGTAGAGGGGGTGTTGGCGGCCGACGAGGACGCGCGGGCGCGGGCGCGGGACATCGTCGCCCGCCGTTCGTCCGCCAGGGGCGGACGGTAGCGTTGAGGGAGCGATGACCCTCACCGACCAGGAGGCACGGGCGGCAGAACCGCCCCTCGGAGCCGAACCCGTGCCGGGCGGCAGCCCGGTCCGGGTCGTCCAGCTCCTGGCCGCCGTGGCCCTGATCTCCGTCGCATTCATCGCCCTGGGCTGGGGCTACCTGCTGCTCTTCATCGTCATCCTCGTCGCCATCGTGATGCTGCACGAGTTGGGCCACTTCGTGACGGCCAAGCGGGCCGGGATGAAGGTGACCGAGTACTTCGTCGGCTTCGGGCCCCGGCTGTGGTCGGTGCGGCGGGGCGAAACCGAGTACGGCGTCAAGGCGATCCCCGCGGGCGGCTACGTGCGCATCACAGGTTTCACCTCCACCGAGGACGTGGCGCCCTCGGACGAACCCCGGGCCTACCGCCAGCAGCCGTTCCACCAGCGCATCATCGTGGCCTCGGCGGGCTCGGCCATGCACTTCCTCATCGCCTTCGTCCTGGCGCTGATCCTGGTCCTCAGCTTCGGGAAGGCGACGAACAGCTACACCATCGCCTCAATCGAGCACTGGCCGGGCACGCAGACGCCCGCGGCGCTGGCGGGGCTGAAGCCCGGGGACACCGTCGTCTCCATCGACGGCAAGGCATTTGCCAGCCCGACCGCGATGACCGACATCGTGAAGCGCTCCATCGGCAAGCCGCTCGTCCTCGGGGTGGAGCGCGGGGGGCGGCTCATCCACCTGACGGCGACGCCCGCCGACGGGAAGGGCATCACGGTCGGGGGGCAGACGCTCGGGAACCGGGGCTATCTCGGCGTCGAGATCAAGCAGGCCACCGCACCGGTCGCGTTGTTGTCGGCCGTGGGAAGTTCCTTCACCACCATGTGGCAGGTGACCGACCAGGAGGTCTCGGGCATCGCGCAGACCTTCTCGCCGAACGGGCTGACGTCGGTCCTGCACCAGGTGACCAATCCCAAGGCAGCCCAATCCGCCGTCAACAACCCGGGATCGGCGCCCAGGCCCGTCTCCATCGTCGGCATCGCCAACCTGGGCGCGCAATCCGAACAGGCGGGCCTCGCCTCGGTCCTGATGTTGCTCATCGCCATCAACATCGTCTTCGGGATCCTGAACATGCTGCCGATGATCCCCCTCGACGGCGGGCACGTCGCCATCGCCGCCTACGAGTGGGTCCGCACGAAGAAGGGCCAGCCCTACTACCGGGCCGACATCACCAAATTGTTCCCGGTGGCCGCCGTCTTCATCGCCTTCCTGGCCCTGTTCGTGTTCGCCGGCATCTATCTCGACATCACCCACCCGCTCCAGATCCCGCACTGACGCCGTGGAGCTGTCCTCCTCCCTGCTGTCGCCCCGCCGCCCGACCCGCCGCATCACGCTGGGTGGTGTGCCCATCGGCGACGGTGCCCCGATCAGCGTGCAGTCGATGACGACGACCAAGACGGCGGACGTCGACGGCACCCTGGCCCAGATCTACGCGCTGGCGTCGGCGGGCGCGGACATCGTGCGCTGCACCTGCAACGAGGAGGCAGCCGCCGAGGGCCTGGCCCACATCGTGCCGCGCTCCCCGGTGCCGATCGTGGCCGACATCCACTTCCACCACGAGATGGCACTGGCTGCGCTCGAGGCCGGCGTGCAGGGGCTGCGCCTGAACCCCGGCAACCTGCGCAAGGAGGCCGAGATCAAGCAGGTGGCGGCCGAGGCCCGCGACCGCGGCGTGCCGATCCGCATCGGCGTCAACGCGGGGTCGCTGCACCCCGACCTCTACAAGAAGTACGGCGGGGCCACCCCCGAGGCGCTGGTGGAGTCCGCCCGCAACGAGCTGGCCCTCTTCGAGGAGGTCGGCTTCAGCGACGTCAAGATCTCTGTCAAGGCCTCGTCGGTCGCCCTGATGATCGCGGCATACCGGTTGGCCGCCGAGGCGTTCGACCACCCCCTCCATCTCGGCGTGACCGAAGCCGGACCGCCTCCCGCCGGGCTGGTGAAGGGCACCGCCGGCATCGGGACCCTGCTGGCCGAGGGAATCGGCGACACCATCCGCTTCTCGCTCACGGCCGATCCGGTCGAGGAGGCCCGCGCCGGCCGCCAACTGCTCGAGTCGCTCGGGCTGCGCGAGCGCAAGGGGCTCGACCTCATCGCCTGCCCGTCGTGCGGCCGGGCCCAGGTCGACGTGATCGCCGTGGCCAACGAGGCTCAGGATGCGCTCGAGAAGCTGAACCTGCCCATTCAGGTCGCGGTGATGGGATGCGTGGTCAACGGCCCCGGCGAGGCGCGCGAGGCCGACCTCGGCATCGCGGCCGGCAAGCAGAAGGGCCACCTGTTCATCCGGGGGAAGATCATCCGTGTCGTACCCGAAGCGGACATGGTGCAGGCCCTCGTCGATGAGGCCGAGCGTCTCGTGGCCGAGGGCATCGAGGCGCGCATCGCCGCCGCGGACTCGAGCGCCGAGGCTGAGGCCGAAGCGGACCGCCGCGCGCTGCTCGAGACGACGGGAGCGGATCCCAACCACACTTCGGAGAAGATCGAGATCATCAGGCGCCACGCCGACCAGTAGCCTGCGCACGTATGACCAAGGGCGCCGTCGTGACGCGGGAGGAGGACTTCCCACGCTGGTACCAAGAGGTGATCGCCGGCGCCGAGATGGCCGACAACGGTCCCGCCCGCGGCACCATGGTCATCCGCCCCTGGGGGTACGGGATCTGGGAGCTGATGCAGGCGGAGCTGGACCGCCGCATTAAGGACGCGGGGGCGGAGAACGCCTATTTCCCGCTCTTCATCCCCGAAGCGTTCCTGAAGCTCGAGGCCGAGCACGTCGAGGGCTTCGCTCCCGAGCTGGCGGTGGTCACCTACGCCGGCGGGAAGGAGCTCGAGGAGCCACTCGTCGTCCGCCCCACCAGCGAAACGGTGATCAACCACTTCTTCTCCAAATGGGTGCAGAGCCACCGCGACCTGCCGCTGCTCGTGAACCAGTGGGCCAACGTGGTGCGATGGGAGCTGCGCCCACGGCTGTTCCTGCGCACCAGCGAGTTCCTCTGGCAGGAGGGCCACACGGCGCACGCCACCGAGGACGACGCGCGCGCGTACGCACTGCGCATCTTGAACGAGGTCTACCGTTCGACCATGGTCGACGTCCTGCACATCCCGGTGCTCACCGGGCACAAGACGGAGCGCGAGCGGTTCGCCGGCGCGAACCGGACGTGGACCTGCGAGGGGATGATGGGAGACGGCAAGGCGCTGCAGATGGGCACGAGCCACGAGTTGGGACAGAACTTCTCGAAGCCCTTCGACATCACCTACACCAACACGTCCGGCTCGCTCGAGTACGTGTGGCAGACCTCGTGGGGCGTGTCCACCCGGTTGGTCGGTGCGCTCGTCATGGGCCACGGCGACGACTTCGGCCTGCGGCTCCCGCCCGCGCTGGCGCCGGTGCAGGTCGTGGTGCTCGTCGTCAAGGACGCCCCTGAGGCCCGTGCGGCGGCCGCCACCTTGGTGGCGGAGCTGCGCGCGGCCGGGCACCGGGTCCGCCTCGACGACCGCACCGACACGAGCTTCGGCCGTCGCAGCGTGGGTTGGGAGCTGAAGGGCGTGCCGGTCCGGGTCGAGGTGGGCCCGCGCGACCTGGCGGAGGGCAACGTCACCGTGGTCGTCCGCCACCGGCGGGAGAAGCAGGACGTGACGCTGGGCGGCGTCGCCGGCACCGTCGGGACCGCGCTGGCGACCGCCGGGGCCGAGCTCCTGGCCGAGGCAGCGGCCGCCCGGGAGGCTCGGACCGCGGACGCTGCCTCTCTCGAGGACGCCGTCGAGGCCGGAAAGGTGGGCTTCGCCCGGGTCCGCCTGGGCGCCCTCGGGCGAGACGGCGAGGACCGCCTGGCCCAGCACGCGCTCAGCGTGCGCTGCCTGCAGCGGCCGGACGGGTCGTTGGCCGAGCCGGGCGACCCCGAGAACGACCTCGTCGCCGTCGTCGGCCGGTCGTATTAACGCAGGAATTGCTATAATTCAGCAGCTGTCCATTTTTAGATCAGTACCTCGTTGAAGCGTGGGCTGCGGCCCACGCTTTCACTTTGCGGGGGCACGGAGAGACGACGAGAGGAGGTGACGGCGATGAGCAGGGACACGACAGACCTGGCGAGCGCGCTGTCACCGCTCCTCGAGGCCAGGGGCCTGGACCTGGTCGATGTCGAGGTGCACGGGGCCCAGCTCACCGTCTTCGTCGACCGGGAGGGAGGCGTCGGCCTCGATGAGCTGGGTGAGGCCACCCGGGACGTGTCCGCCGCGCTCGACGAGCTCGACCCCATGCCGGGGCGCTACACGCTGTCGGTCTCGAGCCCGGGGCTCGAGCGCCGGCTGCGTACCCCGGCGCACTTCGCCCGGGCGGTGGGGGAGACGGTCACCGTGCGGGTCGACGCGGGGACGTCCGGCGTCCGCCGCGTCACGGGGAGGCTCGCCGCCGCCGACGACACGGGGTGCACCCTGGCCGGGCCCGAGGTGCCAGGCGGTGAGCTGCGCATCGGGTACGACCAGATTGAGCGGGCGCGGACAGTGTTCGAGTGGGGGCCGGAGTCACAAAGATCGAAACGTGAGAGGGTGAAGCGGCCATGAGCAAGACCAACTTCGAGTTTCTCGACGCGTTGGGCCAGATTGCCCGCGACAAGGGGATCTCGGTGGAGACGCTCCTCGACGCCCTGGCCAACGCGCTCGTGGCGGCCTACAAGCGCCGCCCCGACGCGGCCGAGGAGGCCGTGGTCACCATCGACCCCGACTCGGGCGAGATCCGTGTCTACGGGCAGGAGCTCAACGAGGACGGCGAAGTCATTCGTGAGTGGGACGACACCCCCGACGACTTCGGGCGCATCGCCGCGCAGACCGCCAAGCAGGTGATCCTCCAGAGGATCCGCGAGGTGGAGCGTGACATGAAGTACGAGGAGTACGCCGGCCGCGAGGGCGACATCGTCACCGGGATCGTCCAGCAGACCGACAACCGCTACACGTTGCTCGATCTGGGCAAGGTCGAGGCGCTGCTGCCGCAGGCCGAGCAGGTCTCCTACGAGCGGTACGAGCACGGTGCGCGCCTGAAGGCCTACATCGTCGAGGTCCGCAAGACGACCAAGGGCCCCCAGATCGTGGTCAGCCGCACCCACCCCGGGCTGATCAAGCGGCTCTTCGAGCTCGAGGTGCCCGAGATCGGCTCCGGCGTCGTGGAGATCAAGGCGGCGGCACGCGAGCCGGGCCACCGCACCAAGATCGCCGTCTGGTCGAACGACCCCAACGTCGACCCGGTCGGCGCCTGCGTCGGTGCCCGTGGCTCGCGGGTGCGCATGGTGACCAACGAGTTGCGCGGGGAGCGCGTCGACGTCGTGCCCTTCTCCGACGATCCCGTCGATCTCATTCAGAACGCGCTGGCCCCGGCGCGGGTGCGAGAGGTGCGCCTCGACGAGGAGACCGGCACCGCCACCGTCATCGTGAGCGACTTCCAGCTGTCCCTCGCCATCGGCAAGGAGGGGCAGAACGCCCGGCTGGCCGCCCGCCTCACCGGGTGGCGCATCGACATCAAGAGCGAGACGCAACTGGCCGAGGAGGAGGCCGGCTACGCCGACCAGGAGTGGGCCGAGGGCGAGTGGGTCGAGGACGAGAGCGGCGACCTGGTCTGGAAGCCCGCCGAGGGTGGGGAGGCCATGTCGGCCGAGGAGTGGTCGCACCAGGCGGAGGACCAGAGCGAGGCACCCGCCACCGAGGCGGGGGAGACCGACGGGGCCGCCGAGGCGTCGGCCGAGGCGGAGCCTGTAGCGGCGGAGCCTGCAGCGGCGGAGCCTGTAGCGGCGGAGCCTGCAGTAGCCGAGGCCGGCGTGCCGGAGCCGGTGGCCGTGGCCGAAGTCCCGAGGAGGCCGAGACATAACGCCGACACGGACCTGTGTCGGCTGCCGGAGAGCCCTGCCAGCCGACCAGCTGATCCGGATCGTCCGGTTGCCGGGCGGGGCGCTGTCGGTGGACCGCCAGGGGGCAGGGCGGGGGGCGTGGCTGTGCCCGGGATCGCCGGGCTGCCTGGACGATGCGGTTCGCAGGCACGGCTTCGAGCGGGCGTTCGCCGCCCCCGTCGGGGCCGCCGACCTGCAGCAGTTGCGTGCACAGCTGGGTGAGGCGTGGGGGCGCCGCGAGCCTGATGTGCGAGGATAGGGAGCTGGGCTGACGCCGGGCCCCGAGAGGAACCAAGGACAAAGAGAACCACTTGCCGAAGAAGATACGCGTCTATGAGCTGGCCAAAGAGCTAGGTCTCACCAACAAGGAAGGGCTCGAGCTGGCCCTTTCCCTGGGCATCGGGGTCAAGAGCCACTCGTCCTCCATCGAGGACGCGCAGGCCGACCGCGTCCGCCGCAAGGCCGACGCCGAAGGGCTCCGGCGCCCAGTCCAGCCCGACGAGCCCGCACCGACGAAGGCCGCCAAGGCCCAAAAGGTGGCCAAGTCGGCCCCGGCGACACCGGCGGGCACCGCTCCGGCTGCCGCGGCGCGCGCCGGCCGGGAAGAGGGTCGCGTCCGCATCGAGCACCGCCGCCCAGACCGTTGCCCCGGCCAAGAAGGCGCCGGCCCGCAAGGTGGCGGCCCCGGCCGCGGCAGCGCCTCCGGCGGCAGCGCCCGCCCCGGACGCACCCGCCCGCACGTCGCGCCTGGTCAGCAGTAGTCGTTCCGCCCCCGCCCCCGCCCCCACCGCCCCGGCCCCGGCCCCGGCGCCCCAGGTTCCCGCCGCCCAGGCTCCGGCGGCCCAGGCTCCGGCCGCCCAGGCAGCAGCCGCGCCAACTCCGGCTCCGACGACCCCTGCGCCGACCGCTCAGTCACCCGCGGCGCAAGTGCCTGACACCGCGGCGCCGACCGCGCCCCAGCGCTCGCCGCGTCCGCCCCTCAGCCCTTCGGGCAAGCCCGTGCCTCCACCGCCGGCACCACGCCCGCCCATCGGCCCGAGCGGACGACCGATCCCACCGCCGCCCGGCCTGGGCGGCCGCCGGCCTAGCGCCGCCCCGTCGTCGGCCCGGCCCGGCGGGTCCTACCCGCCGCGGACCGGGGGGCGCCCCTCGGGTGCCGGCCGTCCGGGGGGTGGGGGCCCCTCCACGGGTGGTGGGTTCGGGGGCCGGCCATCCGGTGGCGGCTTCGGCGGCCGCTCCGGCGCGGGAGCGCCCACGGGAGCACCGCCCCAAGGTGGACGCGGCGGGATGCCCGGACGCCGGCCGCCGCAGCGCAGAGCTCGCCGCCGGCGTCGGAACCTCGAGGAGCTCGAGCCGACGCAACTGACCACGTACCAGCCCTCGACCGCTCCCGTTCCCGAGGGCGAGGTGATCATCGAGCGCGGCTCGACGGCGCGCGACCTCGGGCCCAAGCTCAACCGGAGTGCCGGTGACATCGTGCGGTTCTTGCTGCTGCAGGGCGAGATGGTCATGGCGACCCAGTCGCTGAGCGACGACATGATCGAGTTGTTCGCGGCCGAGATCGGGGCCGACGTGCGCCTGGTCGACCCCGGCGAGGAGCAGGAGGCGGAGCTCCTGGCCCGCTACTTCGAGGAGGACGACGAGGAGGACGAGTCCGACCAGCGGCCCCGGCCGCCCGTCGTCACCGTCATGGGCCACGTCGACCACGGCAAGACGCTGCTACTCGACCGCATCCGTTCGAGCGACGTCGTGGCGGGCGAGGCGGGTGGCATCACCCAGCACATCGGCGCCTACCAGGTGGAGTGGCAGGGCCACGCCATCACCTTCATCGACACGCCGGGCCACGCCGCGTTCACCGCCATGCGGGCCCGAGGGGCGCAGGTCACCGACATCGTCATCCTCGTGGTGGCCGCGGACGACGGCGTCATGCCGCAGACGATCGAGGCCATCGACCACGCGAAGGCGGCCGACGTGCCGATCATCGTGGCGGTCAACAAGATGGATCGGCCCGACGCCGACCCCCAGCGCGTCCTCCAGCAGCTCTCCGAGCGCGAGCTGGTACCGGAGGCATGGGGTGGTGACACCATCGTCGTCGAGGTCTCGGCCTTGCAGGGGACGGGGATCGAGGACCTCCTCGAGCAGATCATCCTCGTGGCCGAGGTGGAGGAGCTCACGGCGCGCGTCGAGGGCGAGGCCCGCGGCGTCGTGCTCGAAGCGAACCTGGAGGCCGGGCGCGGCCCGGTGGCGACCCTGATCGTGCAGCAGGGCACGCTGCGCGTGGGCGACCCCGTCGTGGCCGGCGCGGCCTGGGGCAAGGTGAAGGCTCTGGTGGACGACCGGGGCGACCACATCAAGGAGGCGCTGCCCTCGACGCCGGTGCAGGTGCTCGGGTTCTCCGAGCCGCCGCACGCCGGCGACGAGATGCGGGCGGCCAAGGACCTGGCACGGGCCCGCACCCTCGGGGAGGCCCGGGCCCAGCGGTTCCGTCTGTCGGGTCACAAGCCGGTGGCGGCCGCGACGGGCGCCAAGCTCGAGGACCTCTTCGAGCAGATCTCCCGGGGCGAGACGGCCACCTTGAACATCGTGCTCAAGGCCGATGTGCAGGGCTCACTGGAAGCGGTGACCGAGTCGTTGAAGCGCCTCGAGCGCGACGACGTGAAATTGAGCTTCGTCCTGCGGGGCATCGGCGGCATCACCGAGAACGACGTCCAGCTGGCCGCGGCCTCCAACGCCACGATCATCGGCTTCAACGTCCGGCCCGACAAGCGCTCGCGCGATCTGGCCGAGGCGTCCGACGTCGAGATCCGCACCTACGAGATCATCTACAAGCTCCTCGAAGACCTCGAGGCGGCCATGCTCGGACTCCTCTCGCCGGTCTACGAGGAAGTCGTGACCGGCGAGGCCGAGGTGCGCGAGGTGTTCCGAGTGCCCCGGGTCGGTGCCGTGGCCGGCTGCTACGTCCGCGAGGGCAGGATCACCCGCGGCTCGAAGGTGCGCTTCTTGCGCGACGGCACCGTGATCTGGAAGGGATCCATCAATTCCCTGCGACGCTTCAAGGATGATGTACGCGAGGTCGCAGCAGGTTTCGAGTGCGGTATCGGGCTGTCGGACTTCCAGGACCTCAAGGAGGGCGACGTGATCGAGACGTACGAGGAGCGGGAGATCGCCAGGAGCTGAGAAGCTCTCGAACTGGACGAGCTGAGGAGCTGACGCTGTGAGACGGCGGACGGCGACATACCCGCGTGCCTTGCGGGTCAACCAGGTGTTGCGGCAGGTGGTGGCCGAGGAGCTCGAGCGGCTGGTCGACGCCGACGAGCTGCCGATGGTGACCGTGACCTCGGTGGACACCGCCCCGGACATGCGGACCGCCGTGGTGTACCTCGCGTCGCTCGACGACGAGACGTCCGTCGTGCTCGAGGAGCGCCGGGTCCACCTGCAGCGGATCGTGGGCGCGCAGATGACGATGAAACGCACGCCGCGGCTGACCTTCCGGGCCGACCCGGCCATCGTGGCCGGCTCCCGGGTCGAAGAGCTCCTGCGCGGGTTGCACGAGGGGGAGTCCCCGGTCGACGAGCAGTGAGACGGGCTGGGGCACCCGCTCCTCGCCCGTCGGTGGCCGTCCCTCGCCCGCTGTGTGCGCCCCCTGGTACCCCGCCTGTCGTGCTCCACCCGGAGCTGCTTCCTGTCCTTCGCCTGGAGCTGTCTCCGGAAACTGTAAATGATTATGTTCATAGTTCCCGGAAACCCCTCACTGATGCGCCGACGGAGGCTGGGTTTCCAGAAACTGTAAATAATTGTGTTTATAGATTCCGGAAACCCGTCACTGGTGCGCCGGCGGACGCGGATGCGATCCGGGGTGCCGGCGTGGACCCTCCATGAGCGTCAACGGGCTGGTGGTCGTCGACAAGGAGGCGGGCTGGACGTCCCACGACGTCGTCGGCCGGTGCCGGCGCATCTTCGGGCAGCGCCGTATCGGGCACGCCGGGACCCTCGACCCGGACGCCACGGGCGTGCTACTGGTCGGGCTGGGCCGGGCCACCCGGCTCATGCGCTTCCTGACGCCCCTGCCCAAGACGTACACGACCGACATCGTCCTCGGCACCGCGACGTCGACCCTCGACTCCTCGGGCGAGGTGCTGCGGACCTACGACATGACCCACGTGACGCCGGACATGGTGCGGGCCGCTGCCGCAGTGCTGACGGGGGAGATCGAGCAGGTGCCACCCATGGTCTCGGCCGTGAAGGTGGGCGGCCGCCGGCTGCACGAGCTGGCTCGCCAGGGCGTCGAGGTGGAGCGCCCGGTGCGGGCGGTGACCGTCTACCGCTTCGACACCGAGCCCGACCCCGACCGCGAGGGCGTGTACCGGGCCGAGGTGGAGTGCTCGTCGGGAACCTATGTCCGGGTGCTGGCTGAGGATCTGGGGCGGGCGCTCGGCGGGGGGGCCCACGTGGCCAACCTGCGCCGCACCCGCATCGGCTCGTTCGGCCAGGCCGAGATGCGCACCCTCGACCGGATCGGTCCCGAGGCGGTCCTCACGCCGGCCCAGGCGATGCGCGACCTCGACGCCGTGACGGTGGCACCCGACGCCGCGGCGTCGATCCGCACCGGGCTCCCCCTCGACAAGGTGCCGCTCGGAGCGACGGGCGACGGGCCGTGGGCCCTGCTCGACGGGGCCGGGGCCCTGCTGGCCGTCTACGAGGCGACCGACACCGACCGGATCCGGCCCGCCGTGGTGCTGGCCGGGAAGTGACGAGCACCGGACTACCCTCGGTCGCGATGTCCGGACCGGGAACCGCCGTCACGATCGGGGCCTACGACGGTGTCCACCTCGGGCACCGCGCGCTCCTGCGTGACCTGCGCCAGCGGGCGGACGCGGCCGGACTCTCCACCGTGGTGGTGACATTCGACCGCCACCCGGCCTACGTCGTGCGCCCCGAGTCGGCCCCCAAGCAGTTGACCGGGCTCGAGCAACGGCTCGAGCTGCTGGCCGACTGCGGCATCGACCGCACGCTCGTGCTGCCCTTCGACGAGGACCGGGCGGAGGAGTCGGCGGAGGACTTCGTCAAGGAGATCCTCGTGGACGAGTTGTCGGCTCGGCTCGTCGTGGTGGGGGAGGACTTCCATTTCGGGCACGGACGCCGAGGCAACATCGGGCTCCTGCGCCGTCTGGGTACGGGATACGGGTTCGACGTTGTCGGCGTCGGCCTGACCGGTGACGGGCGCGAGCCGGTGTCCTCCACCCGCATCCGGGCGCTGATCGCGCAGGGTGACGTGGAGGGGGCGGCCCGCCTGCTGGGACGACCGCACGAGGTCCGCGGGCCCGTCGTCCGTGGCGACGGGCGGGGTGGGCCGGAACTGGGGTTCCCGACCGCCAATCTGGCCGTCCCCGACGACATCGCCCTGCCGGCCGATGCCGTCTACGCCGGGCACTACCGGCGGGCCGACGGCTCGATGCACCAGGCGGCCATCTCGGTCGGGCGCCGTCCCACCTTCTACGAGCCGGGCACGGCCCCCGTGCTCGTCGAGGCCTACCTGCTGCACTTCGAGGGCGACCTCTACGGGGAGCCGGCCGCGGTGTCCTTCGCCCACCGCCTGCGCGACGAGCAGCGTTTCGAGTCCATCGACGCCCTGGTGGCCCAGATGCGGGCGGACGTGGAGGCCACCGAGCGGGTGCTCGCCTCGGCCGATCTTCCCTGATCAGCGGGCGGCTGCTACCATATTGCGCGGCCGGGTGAAGGTCCCCGGCACACTCCTATCATCGTTTCCGAGGTTCTTTCTTCATGCCCGACACCCAGGCCACCATCGCCGAGTACCGGCTGCACGACAGTGACACCGGCTCTCCCGAGGTGCAGATAGCCCTGCTGTCGGGACGGATCAACCACCTCACGGAACACCTGAAGGAGCACAAGGGGGACCACCACACCCGGCGCGGCCTGATGAAGCTCATCGGCCAGCGCCGCCGGCTGCTCGACTACGTCCGCAAGAACGACGTCGAGCGCTACCGCTCCATCATCAGCCGCCTCGGCATCCGAAGGTAGCGGGAGCACACAGAACCGGGCGTCTCGAGCCAATGGCTGCCAGTCGCCGGTCACTTCGGGTGCGAGGTGGTCGACCACTGGGAACCAGCAACGGAGATGCCCCTGACATGCAAGGAGCATCATGGCTGACGCCATTTCCCTGTCGGGCCCGATCAGCGGGACCGACCGCACCATGTCCTTCGAGGCGGGCAAACTCGCCCAACTCGCCGACGGCGCCGTGCTGGCGCGCATCGGGGACACCGTCTTGCTGGCCACGGCGACCGCCGCCCGGTCGGTACGAGAGGGGACCGACTTCTTCCCGCTGACGGTCGACATCGAGGAGCGGGCCTACGCCGCCGGCAAGATACCGGGTTCGTTCTTCCGCCGTGAGGGCAAGAGCTCGGACCAGGCCATCCTGACCTGCCGGTTGATCGACCGCCCGCTGCGGCCCTCATTCCCGGACGGGTTCCGCAACGAGGTGCACGTCGTCGGCACGATCGTCGGGGCCGACCAGGTCAACCCCCACGACGTGCTGGCCATCAACGCCGCGTCGGCGGCACTGATGATCTCGGGCATCCCCTTCGACGGTCCCATCGGCGCCGTCCGGGTCGCCTACACCATCCAGGGCACCTGGATCCCGCATCCGACGTTCGAGGAGGGCGAGGCGTCGACCTTCGAGCTCGTCGTGGCGGGGCGTGCCCTCACCGAGGACGCCGAGAGCGAGATCGCCATCATGATGGTGGAGGCCGGCGGCACCGAGAAGTCGTGGTCCTACTACGACTCGGGCGCGCCCAAGGTCACGGAGGAGGTGCTGGCAGAGGGTCTCGAGGCGTCCAAGCAGTGGATTCGCGAGTCCATCAACCTGCAGCGCCGCCTCGTCGATGCCTACACCGCGGCTCGTGGTCCGATAGCGGCCATCCCCTTCTCGACGTTCACCGACTACGAGGAGGACGTGTGGGCCCGGGTCGAGGCGGTCGGGACCGAGCCCATCGCCAAGGCCAACCTCGTCACGAGCAAGGCCGAGCGCAATGCAGCGCTCGACGCGGCCGGCGAGGAGATCCGGGCCGCCCTGGGCGACGAGTTCGCCGAGCGGGCAGGCGAGGTCAAGGCCGCCATTCGTTCGCTGACCAAGAAGCTCGTGCGCAAGCGGATCGTGGAAGAGGGCGTGCGCGTCGACGGCCGGGGCACCAGCGACATCCGGCCGCTCTCGGCCGAGATCGACCTGTTCCCCACGGCCCACGGCTCGGCGTTGTTCCAGCGCGGCGAGACCCAGGTGCTCAACGTGACCACGCTCGGCATGCCACGCATGAACCAGCTGCTCGACACGATCACACCCGTCGAGTCCAAGCGTTACATGCACCACTACAACTTCCCCCCGTTCTCGACCGGTGAGACGGGCTTCATGCGCGGGCCCAAGCGCCGTGAGATCGGTCACGGCCTCCTGGCCGAGCGCGCCCTGCTGCCGGTGGTGCCGAGCGAGGAGGAGTTCCCCTACACCCTGCGTGTGGTCTCCGACGTGCTGGCGTCCAACGGCTCCACGTCCATGGCGTCGGTGTGCGGATCGACCCTGTCGCTGATGGCGGCGGGCGTGCCGCTGAAGGCGGCGGTGGCCGGCATCGCCATGGGCCTCGTCTACGACGAGGGCAACTACGTGACGCTGACCGACATCTTGGGTTCCGAGGACGCTTTCGGGGACATGGACTTCAAGGTGGCGGGCACGGCCGATGCCGTGACCGCGCTGCAGCTCGACACGAAGATCGACGGCCTGCCGGCCGACGTGCTGGCCAGGGCGCTGCTGCAAGCCAAGGAGGCCCGTCTGACGATCCTCGGCGTGATGGCAGGCGCCATCGACGAGCCGCGTGACCACGTGGCCACGAGCGCGCCGAAGATCGTGTCCATGGAGATCCCGATCGACAAGATCGGCGAGGTCATCGGGCCCAAGGGCAAGGTCATCAACACCCTGCAGCAGGAGACCGGGGCCGACATCGCGGTCGACGACGACGGCGTCGTGGGCACGGTGACCATCGGGGCCAAGGACGGCAACGCAGTGGAAGAAGCGCGGCGGCGCATCGCGCTCATCCTCGACCCGCCCACGGCCGAGGTGGGGGTCGTCTACGGCGGCAAGGTCGTCAACATCACCAAGTTCGGCGCCTTCGTGAACGTGCTGCCCGGACGGGACGGGCTGCTCCACATCTCGAAGCTCTCCTCGCTCGCCGGGGGCAAGCGGATCAGCAACGTGGAGGACGTCCTCGTCCTCGGGCAGTCGGTCGAGGTCCGCGTCGACGACATCGACCCGCAGGGCAAGGTGTCGCTCTCCCTGGCATCGGTGCCCGAGGGCGGACCGGAGGCGGCCGGCGACGGTCGCACCGGGAACGGGGGCGCGGCGCCGTCCTCGGCAGGGGGGACGTCCGCGGCCAAGCCGTCGAGCCTCTCCTTTGAGGACGCCTTCGAAGCCGAGCTGGTGGCGGACCTGGGCGACCTGGGCCCGGGGGCAGCCGAGGCCGACAGCGGCCGTGGCAGCGACCGGGACCGCGACCGCGGCAACGACCGTCGTCCCTCACGCGGACGCTCGCGCCGTCGTTGATCGAGGCATCCACTCTGCCGTGCGGCATCCGTCTCGTCACCGAGACGATGGCGGATGTCCGCTCGGTGGCGGTCGCCTACTGGGTCGGCACCGGCTCGCGTGACGAGCCCGGCGAGCTCGCCGGGGCGTCGCACTTCTTGGAGCATCTGCTCTTCAAGGGAACCGAGCGTCGCTCCGCCGCCGCCATCGCCGAGGAGCTGGACGAGGTCGGCGGCGACTGCAACGCCTTCACCACCAAGGAGTACACGACCTTCTACGTGCGGCTCCTCTCCGAGCACCTGGCGCTCGGGCTCGACATCCTGAGCGACATCATGTGGCAGCCCGCACTGCGGCCCGAGGACATCGAGGCCGAGCGGACGGTCATCCTCGACGAGATCCTGATGCACGCCGATGAGCCGGCCGACCTGGCGTCGGAACACTGGCAAGCGGAGGTCTTCCCGGGTCACCCGCTCGGGCGCGACACCCTCGGGACGGCATCGTCGGTGCAGGCGATCTCCCGCGAGGACATCCACCGCTTCTTCGAGCGCCACTACCGCCCCTCGAACATGGTCGTCTCGGTCGCGGGCGACTGTACGCACGATGCTGTCGCGACGGACCTGGAGGAGCGGTTCGCCGGCATCTCCGGGGGCACGGTCCCCACCCGCACGGCGCCGGGACCGGACGTGGTGGCGCTCGACGTGGTGCGTCGGCCCACCGAGCAGGCGCATCTCGTGTACGGGACCCGCTCGGTCAACCGGTTCGACGAGCGGCGCTGGGCGCTGGCCGTCCTCAACCACGTGCTCGGTGGCGGACTGTCGAGCCGTCTCTTCCAGAAGGTGCGCGAGCAACGCGGCCTGGCCTACTCGGTGTGGTCGGAGCGGGCCGCCTACCAGGACGCCGGTTCCCTGGCCGTCGTGGTGGGGACTGCCCCCGAGCACGTGGACGAGATCCTGCGCATCGTCGACGAGGAGCTCGACCTCCTCGCGACCCAGGGCGTCACCGAGCGGGAGCTGGCCGTGGCCAAGGGCAACCTGCGCGCCGAGATGTTGCTGTCGGGGGAGGACTCGGGCGCCCGCATGAGCCGCATCGGGGCCTCGCTCCTGCTGCACGACGAGGTGCTGTCGGTCGACGAGATCCTGGCCCGGATTGACGCCGTCGACGGCGAGCGGGTGCTTGACGTCGCGGTCGAGGTGGCGCAGTCGCCCCGCGCCCTCAGCGCCGTCGGTCCCTTCGACGAACGCGACTTCGAGTCCCACCTGCCCGCCCTGGCCGCCCGGTAGCCTGCAGGCCATGCACAGGGTCGGTGTGGTCGGCGCCGGCGGACGCATGGGCCGAGAGGTGTGCCGGGCCGTGTCCGACGCGTCGGGCATGGAGTTGGTCGCCGCCGTCGACCCCGCGGACGTGGGGGATGACGCCGCCGGTCGGACCATCGTCGGCGAGGTCAACGCGCTCTCCGACCTCGGTGCCAACGTGGTCGTCGACTTCACGATCGCGGAGGCTGTGCGCCACAACGTCCCGCACTACGCGCACCAGGGGATCCACGCCGTCATCGGGACGAGCGGGCTTTCCGACGGCGACCTTGCCGACGTGGCCGAGCAATTCGAGGGGAGCAGCGCCAACGCGATCGTCGTGGCCAACTTCGCCATCGGCGCGGTCCTGCTGGTGCACTTCTGCCGTCATTGCCGCGCCCCACATGGAGGGCGTCGAGATCATTGAGCTCCATCACGACGCCAAACGCGACGCGCCCTCGGGAACGGCGATGCACACGGCGGCGGCCATTGCGGGGGCGCGCCGCGTCGCCGGCAGCGGCCCTCTGCCCCCCGACCCGACGACGGATCTCGTGCTGCCCGGGGCACGCGGCGCCGAGGGCCCCGACGGTGTCCACCTGCACTCGGTGCGGCTGCCGGGCCTCGTCGCGCACGAAGAGGTCATCTTCGGCGCGCCGGGTCAGAGCCTGAGCATCCGCCACGACTCCTACGACCGTCGCTCCTTCATGCCGGGCGTCCTGCTGGCCGTCCGTTCGGTGGCCGACCGCCCGGGCCTCACCGTGGGCCTCGAGGCGTTGCTGGGGTTGTGAACCCCGACGTCCGCGAGCGGCTCCTCCAGGCAACCTACGCCTGCGTGGCGCGGTGGGGCCTGGCCAAGACGACCGTCGAGGACGCAGCCCGCGAGGCCGGCGTCTCGCGGGCGACGGTGTACCGCTACTTCCCCGGGGGGCGCGACGAGCTGATCTCCGCCGTCGTCGGATGGGAGTTCGCACGGTTCTTCCTGCGGCTCTACGAGGAGGTCTCCGACGCGGACACCCTGGAAGAGGTCATGGAGCGCGGACTCGTGTTCGCCCACCGTGCCCTCGTGGAGCACGAGGTGCTCCAGCGGATCCTGGTGACCGAACCCGACATCCTGTTGCCACGGCTCACCACGGAGGCCGACCAGACGCACACGTTGGTGGCCGCGTTCCTCGCGCCATACCTCGTCCGTCACGGAGTGGCCGATGGGTCGCGACCTGGACGTGGCGTCGGACTTCCTCGCCCGGATGGCGCTGTCGTACATCAGCTCGCCCGGACGCTGGGACCTCAACGACCCCGAGCAGGTGTCGCTCCTGGTCCGGTCCGAGCTGCTGGCCGGCATCGGGTGAGCAGCCCCCTCCCGGAGCCGGCGCCACCGCCACCGTGCTACCGCCACCCGGACCGGGCGGCCTCGGTCGTCTGCGCCCACTGCCAGCGCCCCGATCTGCACGGATTGCATGGTGGAGGCCCCCGTCGGCTGGCAGTGCCCGCCCTGCACGTCCGAGGGTGCGAGGCACTCGCGCCACGTCCCGGCGTTCACCCACACCAGCCCGGGCCGGACGGGCGCCGTGGGCTCCACCAATCCGACGCCGATCGTGCTCGCCATCATCGCCGTCAACGTCGTGGTGTTCTTCCTCGAGGACTTTGGCAACAACCTCCGGGTCGTCGACCGCTACGCCATGTGGCCGCTGCGGTGTGCACCTGAACGGGCGAGTACTACCGGGCCTTCACCGCCATGTGGCTGCACGCCAACTTCTTGCACATCTTCTTCAACATGATCGCCCTGCTCATCGTGGGACCGGCGGTCGAGGTGCTGCTCGGCAAGGCCCGCTTTCTCGTCCTGTACCTGCTCGCGGGGCTCGGCGGGAGCGTGTGCTCCTACCTGCTCAGCCAGCCCAACGCAGCGGGGATCGGTGCCTCCGGCGCCATCATGGGCGTCATGGGCGCCTACGTGGTGCTGGCGGCGCGGCGCCGCCTGCCCATGGCCCCGGTGGTCGGCCTGCTGGTGCTCAACTTCCTCATCGGCTTCTCGGGCAACATCGACTGGCGGGCCCACCTGGGCGGCCTGGTCACGGGCAGTGTCCTGGCCCTCGCCTACGACTACGCCGGAGGCCTGCGGGACCGGACGGCGGAGCTGGCCGTCACGATCGGGGCCAGTGCGGCGACGGTCGCCCTGCTGACCTTCCTGATCACGGGCGTCGCCCCGGGCCACGTGGGCCTCAGTTGAGCCCCATTGGTTGACAGTGAGACAAAAATCGCCATACTGTTTCATTGGTGGGCGCCGCTCAGACACGACTTGAAGCCGGGCGCACCCGTGCCCGGATCGCCCGGCGCGACGGCGTCGTCCGCCACCTCGGTGCCGACGACCGTTCCTCCACCCGGGTCCGGATCGTCGACGGTGCCCTGCGCTGCATGGCCCGCCAGGGGATCGCCAAGACCACGGTGGACGACATCGCCCGAGCCGCCGGCCTGTCCCGGGCCACCGTCTACCGGATCTTCCCGCAGGGCAAGGAGCGCATCCTCGCCGCAGTCGTCGAGACGGAGGTAGCCCGGCTGTTCTCGTCGCTGGCCGTCGCCATGGGCGAGGCGACCGACCTCGAGAACGTGCTCGTGGCCGGCATGGTCGAGACGGCCCGCCGGCTCCGGTCGCACGAGGCCCTCGGCTACCTGCTGGAGCACGAGCCCGGAGCCGTCCTGCCCTTCCTCACCTTCAGCGAGCTCGACCGGCTCCTGCTCGTGGCCGGCGACCTGGCGGCGCCGTTCTTCGCCCGCTGGCTCGAGCCCGAGCAGGCGTCCAGAGCGGCCGAGTGGGCCGTGCGCATCGTCCTGGCCTACTGCTCCGACCCGTCGCCGTATGCCGATCTCAGCGACCCCGCCGACACCCGCGCCCTCGTGCGGGCCTTCGTCCTCCCCGGCATCCTCGCCCTGCGCATCGACGCCGGCTCCTCGTCCCGTTCCATTCCCAGTTCCAACCGTGCACGCAGTTCCACCCAACCAACGCGACCAACCACCAAGGGGGCGGCGCAATGACCACACTCGACGAGAACCACGAGCAGCTGAGGTCCAACCTCGAGCTGATCGGCCGGGAGAGCATCGACGACCTCGAGGCGGTGCTGAGCCTCGTCGGCCAGTACGACGTGGAGGGCTTCCACCGCGTGCCCGACAACTGCCCGGCCGAGTTCACCTGGGACTACCACAAGGGCGCCAAGCCGCAGCTCGACAAGCTCTACGAGAAGGCCAAGAAGGCGCAGTGGAACGCACAGACCGATCTGGACTGGTCGATCGAGGTCGACCAGGAGCAGGTGGTGATCGCCAACGCCGAGGCCAACCCCGCCCAGATGCAGTGGGACGAGGCCGCCCTGGCCGGCACCGTGCTCGAGAAGTGGGACGACAAGCGATTCATACAGTTCGGCATCGAGAACCAGAACTGGTTGCTGTCGCAGTTCATGCACGGGGAGCAGGGCGCGCTGCTCTGCACGGCCAAGATCGTCGAGACCGTCCCGTGGATCGACGCCAAGTACTACGCGGCCACCCAGGTGATGGACGAGGCGCGCCACGTCGAAGTCTTCTCCAAGTACCTCGACGAGAAGCTGTCGGGTCACTACCCGATGAACGCCCACCTCGGGCTCCTGCTCGACGACATCGTGTCGGACTCCCGGTGGGACATGACCTACCTGGGCATGCAGATCATGGTCGAGGGCCTGGCGCTGGCCGCCTTCGGGTTCATCCACATGATGACCACCGAGCCACTGCTCAAGAAGCTGCTGCGCTACGTGATGGCCGACGAGGCGCGCCACGTGGCCTTCGGCGTGCTGAGCCTGCAGGAGTACTACAAGGAGCTCAGCGCCGCCGAGCTGCGCGAGCGCCAGGAGTTCGCATTCGAGGCCGCCATCCGGATGAAGGACCGCATGGCCATGCAGGAGGTATGGGAGCGCATGGAGGTCCCGACCGCGGACGTGGTCAAGGTCATGTCGGCGGCGCCGGAGCGGGACGACTTCCAGATCCTCTTGTTCTCCAAGATCGTCCCCAACCTCAAGAAGCTGGGGCTGCTCGACGCGGCCGACGGATGGCTGCGCACGAAGTTCACCGAAATGGGGGCGATCGCCTTCGAGCACCTGAGCGACTCCACCGAGGAGGAGGACGCCTTCGCCGACGGATCGCCGGCGGACCGGCAGGTCGCCTGAGCGCGACACGGGACTGGTAGCCTGAGGGGGCAATGAGCCCCGCGCAGGACGCGCCCCGCTTCGGGCGAGTGATCACCGCCATGGTGACCCCGTTCGACGACGCCGGCGCGCTCGACCTCCCTGCTGCGGTGGAGCTGGCGCGCTGGCTGGCGTCGCACGGCAGCGACGGGCTCGTCCTCACCGGTTCCACCGGCGAGAGCTCCGTGCTCACCGACGACGAGAAGGTGGCCCTGTGGCGTGCCGTGGCGGAGGCCGTCACGATCCCGGTCATCGCCGGCACGGGCTCCAACGACACGGCACATTCCGTCGCCATGACGCGGCAGGCGACGCAGAGCGGGGTCGATGGTGTGCTCGTCGTCACCCCCTACTACAACCGGCCGTCGCAGGCAGGCATCTACGAGCACTTCCGGGCCGTCGCCGAGGCGGCGGGCGACCTCCCCGTCGTGCTCTACGACATCCCGGTCCGCGTCGGGGCGGCGCATCGCAACCGCCACCATGCTGCGACTGGCCCGCGAGGTGCCCGCCATCGTGGCACTGAAGGACGCGGCGGGAGACCCGCCCACCACGGCGCACCTGGCGGCGCAGGTGCCGGCGGGCTTCGAGATCTACAGCGGTGACGACGTGATGACGCTGCCCCTCCTCGCCGTCGGTGCGGTCGGGCTCGATCAGCGTCGCCGTCGCACTGGGTCGGGCCCCAGCTGCGCGCCGTGATCGATGCCTTCCTCGCCGGCGACCTGGACACCGCCATCGCCGGCAACGCCGAGCTGCTCGACTCCTTCGACTTCGAGTCCAGCCCGGACTACCCGAACCCGCTGCCGGCCAAGGCCGCCATGCGCGCGCTGGGCCTCAAGGTCGGCCAGTGCCGCCTGCCCATGGGCGCGGCCACCCCCGAGCTCGACGCCCAAGCGGCCAAGGTCCTCGCCGCTGTCGGGGCTCCCGCGGTCACGGTCGCCCCGCTTGGCTGATCGGGGCAAACCGAAGCCCGTCCGGGTCGTCTTCCTCGGCGGACTGGGCGAGATCGGCCGCAACTGTGCCTGCATAGAGGTCGAGGGACGGATCGTCATCCTCGACTGCGGGATCATGTTCCCCGAACCCGACATGCCCGGCATCGACCTGGTCCTGCCCGAGTTCACCTACCTGCAGGACCGCAGGGACCGGGTGGACGGGATCGTCCTGACCCACGGCCACGAGGACCACACCGGCGGGCTGGCCTACCTCCTGCGCGACCTGCGCGCGCCCATCTACGGCTCCGAGCTGACGGTGGGCCTGGCCCGCCACCGGATTGAGGAAGCCGGGGTGGCGGACAACACGCGCTTCGTCGCGGTCGCCGACGGTGAGCGCGTGCGCATCGGCGCCTGCGACGTCGAGTTCATCCCGGTGACGCACTCGGTGCCCGACTCCATGGCCATCGCGTTCCACACGCCACAGGGCGTGATCCTGCACTCGGGGGACTTCAAGCTCGACCTGCAGCCGGTCGACGGGCGGCGCACCGACATGCCCCGCATGGGCGAGCTGGCCCGTACCGAGGGGCATCCGGCTCCTCTTGTCGGACTCGACCAACGCCGAGGAACCGGGCTTCACCGAGTCGGAGTCGACGGTTGGGGTCACGCTGCGGCGGGTCTTCGCGGCCCACTCCGGCAAGCGCATCGTCGTGGCCTGCTTCGCCAGCCACATGCATCGGGTGCAGCAGATCATCGACGCCGCCGTCGCCTCCGGGCGCAAGGTGGCGACGCTCGGGCGATCCATGGGCAAGAACGTCGAACTGGGCATGCGCCTCGGCATCATCGCGATTCCCGACGGCGTGCAGGTGGACATCGAGGACGTCGACGACCTCCCGCCGGGCGAGGTCTGCGTGATCTCGACCGGCTCCCAGGGCGAGCCGATGTCGGCGCTTGTCGCTGATGGCCACGGGGGAGAACAAGTGGCTGCGCATCGGTGAGGACGACGTCGTGATCATCAGCGCCCATCCCATCCCGGGCAACGAGTGGTCGGTGGGCCAGGTCATCGACGACCTGCACCGCCGGGGGGCCGAGGTCGTGCACTCGGGGGCCGAGGCGGTCCACGTGAGCGGGCACGCCCGCCAGGGGGAGCTGCGGACGCTCATGGACGTCACCCGGCCCGAGTGCTTCGTGCCGGTGCACGGGGAGTACCGCCACATGGTGCACCATGCCCGTCTCGCCCTGTCCATGGGCCTCGACCCGGCCAAGGTCCTCCTGTGCGAGGACGGCGACGTGATTCAGCTCGACGCCAAGGGCATCGCGCGCGACGGCAGGGTTCCCGCCGGCTACGTCTACGTGGACGGGACGGTGGGGGACATCGAGCACGGGGTGCTGCGGGACCGCCAGAAGCTGGCCGAGGAGGGCGTGGTCATGGTGGTGGTCACCGTCGACCGCCAGCAGGGCACGCTCAGCTGCCCGCCCGTGATCGAGACCCGAGGCTGGGTGCACGCGCCCGAGGCCGAGGAGATGCTCGGCGAGGCCAGCGAGGTGGTCGCGGCCGCCGTGACCCAGGCCCTGCGCGACGGCGCGCACGACATCGAGGTCCTCAGCCGCCACACCCGCAAGGCCTTGGGCAAATTCGTCGGCGAGCGCACGCGGCGCCGACCGATGATCGTGCCCGTGGTGCTCGTCGTCTGAAGCGTCCGGCCGTCAGCGGTCGAAGGACAGCCCGGTGACGTGCTCGAGCTCGGCGAGAGCCTGGCCGGGGTCGGCCACCTTGATGGTGTGCATGCCGAGGGCACGGGCCGGCTTGAGGTTGACCCCGAGATCATCGAGGAAGACCGACTCCTCCGGTTCCACGCCGAGGGTGGCGCAGGCGACTTCGTAGAAGCGGGGATCGGGTTTGCGGACCCCGAGGACGCGCGATTCCAGGACGGCGTCGAAGAGTGCGTACACGCGCGGCGACCTCGTCGGAGAGGGCAGCCGCCTGCGACGAGAAGTTGTTCGTCAGGCATGCCGTCTTGTAGGTCGTCCTGCACGTCTTGATGGCCGCGACCATCTGGGGACGGATCTCGCCGGCGAGCCGCTCGAGCACGAGACGGCCGTCGACCTCGTGGCCGAGCGCGCGCGCTTCTCCGGCCCACTGCGCCCCGAAGGTCGTCGATGCCGATTTCGTTGCGCTCCAACCGCGCCCAGGCGTTGTCGTCCGGATTGGTGGCGTTGACGGTGCGGATGAACCCAGAAGGAAGCCCGTGTTCGGCCTCAAGGCGGGCGAACGCCTCGAACGGGCTGGTCGAGATGACACCGCCGAAATCGAACATCACCGCGCGGATCTCCACCCGCTCCTCCCTGGGCCACCCGTCTCGCCGATTGCGCAACCGAGCAACGGGACCCTAGTTGCCACCCCGGACCCACTGCCGGCGCCAACAGCTCGACTCGCCAACCCCAAGGCTTGCGGGCCAGAACGCCGCGCCCAGGCCGGCCGCACCGCGTGGCAGCCACGTACTCTCCTCCCGATGGACATGGTCCCCTACGGCCGGCGTCTGACCGTTCTCGCCGAGGACGATCCCGACCGTCCGGCCATCACCTGCGCTGAACAGAGCCTCACCCGAGGCGAGCTCGAGTCGGCCGCCAATCGCCTGGCACGCGACCTGGCCGCCGGCGGCACCGAGCTGGGCGACATGGTCACCGTCGCCCTGCCCAACTCCACGGAGTGGTACGTCGCCGTCGCCGCCTGCTGGAAGATCGGCGCCATTCCCCAGCCGGTGCCGGCCCATCTGCCCGAGCGGGAGCTGCAGGCGATCCTCGACCTGGCGAACCCCTCGGTCGTGATCGGCGTCGCCCCCGAGCTCGCGCCAGGACGCCGGACGCTGCCGACCGGGTACCGACCCGACCCGGGCCTGTCGGACAGCCCGCTCCCCGACGTCACCTCCCCGGCATGGAAGGCACCGACGTCGGGCGGGTCGACGGGCCGGCCGAAGCTGATCGTGTCCGGCGACCCGGCCCTCTACGACCAGGACGCACCGCCCCTCTTCGGAATGGCCGGCGGCTGCATGGTCGTGCCGGCACCGCTGTACCACAACGGTCCTATCGTCTGGTCCTGCGCGGCATGGCTGGGCGGGAGCCATGTCGTCGTCCTTCCCCGTTTCGACGCGGAGGCCACGCTCGTCGTCCATCGATCGCCACCGTGCGGACACCGTCTACCTCGTCCCGACGATGATGAAGCGGATCTGGCGGCTTCCCGAAGAGGTACGTGACTCCTACGACCTCTCCTCGCTGCGTGCCGTCTGGCACCTGGCCGAGCCCTGTCCGGAATGGCTCAAGCAGGTCTGGATCGATTGGCTGGGTCCGGACCGCATCTTCGAGGTCTACGCCGGGACCGAGTCGCAGACGGGGACCGTCATCACCGGCACCGAATGGCTCGCACACCGCGGTTCGGTCGGCCGACCGCCGCGGGGCACGGTCATCATCTGCGACCTCGAAGGCAACGAGCTTCCGCCCGGCCAGGAAGGGGAGGTCTGGATGCGATCCCCCCGCGACACGCCGACCTACCGCTACATCGGCGCCACGGCGCGCACCCGCGAAGGCGGGTGGGAGTCCCTCGGGGACATGGGACGGTTCGACGAGGACGGCTACCTGTATTTGGGCGACCGGCTCCAGGACATGATCCTGACCGGTGGTGCGAACGTCTACCCCGCCGAGGTCGAGGCGGCCCTGCAGGAACACCCCGCCGTGAGCTCCGTGGCCGTCATCGGCCTCCCGGACGAGGACAGGGGCAACATCGTGCACGCCATCGTCGAGGCCGATCCCGACGCGGTCTCCCGGGAGGAGCTGCTCGCCTTCGCCGCGCAGCGGGTGGCGCGCTACAAGGTGCCCCGCTCCATTGAGTACACGGATCAGCCCTTGCGCAACGAGGCGGGCAAGCTGCGCCGGAGCGCCCTGCAGGCCGAACGTCTTCCCCGCCGACCCCGCCGTGATGGCCCCCGACGGTCCGTTGCACCTCTCGAGGAGGGCCGGGGTCGTCGGCTACGGACGGAGGAACCTGACCAACTCGGCGACCCGGTTGCTCACGACGGCGTCGACGCCCGCCGCCACCACCGCTTCCATGTCCTCCACGGCGTCCACCGTCCAGGTCGACACCCGCCGGCCCGCCTCGTGCACCGCCGCCACGCCCTCGGGCGTCACCAGCTTGAACATCGGGTTCCAGTACGCCGCCGCCAGCTCCGTCAACAGCGCCAGCGGAGGCTCCGGGCCCTCCAGCCAGGTCAGGCCGATCGCCGCCTCCGGCGAGAGCTCGCGCAGCAGGCGCAGAGCCTCGACGTTGCCCGTCACGAAGAGGGAACGGTCGAGCGCCCGCGCGCCGCGCACCGCCTCGAGCGCGCCCCGGACGACCTCCCGCCGGGTGAAGTCCACCATCAGCGGGACGGCCACCACGTCGAGCACGTCGCGCAGGGTCGGGACGCGCAGGTCGCCTTCGCCGAGGGCCGCCACCTGGGCCAGGTCCAGATCACCCACCGACGCGTCGACGCCCCAGAGGCGCTGGAGCAGCTGGTCGTGCAGCACGACGATCGCCCCGTCCCGGGTGCGGCGCAGGTCCAGCTCGACCATGTCCGCCCCGAGCGCCACGGCCGCCGCGAAGGCCGGCAGCGTGTTCTCGCGCTCGCCGAGCGGGTCGCCCCGGTGGGCGATCGCGGCGACCCTAGGCGCCGCTTGCGTAGACGGCTCCCGCCACGTTGGCGATGATCTGGTTGAGCGCCGGTTCGATCAGACTGTCCACCGCGGCCTGGGTGATGTGCACGCCGTCCGCCCCGCGGGCGGGGATGCCGTCCACCGTCGAGGCGTAGGTCCCGCCGGGATCGAGGACCGTGTAGAGGTCGTCGATCGACACGTAGGGGTACTGCGCGGCCACCGCGTGCACGATCTGGTTGTAGGCGTCGACGAGGTTGAAGGGCGTCCCGTCGGCGAAATAGGGCGAGGTCGACAGGATCACCGCCCCGCCGTCGGAGTGGGCGATCTGCACCGCCTCCGCCAGGTTCGACTCGATGTAGGCGGAGTAGGCGGCGTTGGCCAGGGAGACGTAGCCCGAGCCGAACAGGCGGTTCTGCGTCTCCCAGTACCCCGTCTGAATCACGGTCACGTCGGGGTGGAAGCGGGCCACGACCCACTGCAGCTGCAACGCCCACAGCGCGCACGCCGGCGAGCTCAGGTAGGGGCGTCCCGGGGTCGCTCCAGGGCAGGATCGGCGCTCCGTTGGTGTAGCCGCAACCAGCGGCGGCGCCGTCGTCGACCGCGTAGGGCGGGGCGGTCTGCTGCACGTAGCTCCCCTCGTAGAGGGAGAGCGAGTCCCCGGAGAAGGCCACCCGCAGGGGACCCTGGTGGGTGGCCTGCGGCCCCGGCACGTCGTTGATGATGGTCACCACCGGTGGGATCGGGATCGACAGTGGCGCCGGGAAGAGCGGCGGGTGCAGCGGCGACTGTGCGCTGCCCGAGAAGCCGGCGTCGCCGAAGTCGAAGACACCGGCGTCCTGCCCGACCAGCCAGTACCCGTTCCCGTCGGGGGTGGCGGCCATGGCGACGATCGGCTCGCTGAGCGCGATGCTGCCCGTCGACCCCAAGAATTGCGCGTCGCCGTAGGTGAAGATGCCGCCGTCGGAGGCGACGAGCCAGTAGCCGCCGCCGTCGGCGGTCGCGGCCATGCCCACGATCGGCTTGTTCAGCGCGATCCCGCCCGCCGAGCCCATGAACTGTGCGTCGCCGAAGGAGAAGATGCCGCCGTCGGACGCGACGAGCCAGTAGCCGTGGCCGTCCTTGCTGGCCGCCATGCCGACGATCGGCTTGTTGAGCGTCATGCCCCCGGTCGATCCCCAGAACCCCGCGTCGCCGTAGGTGAAGATGCCCCCGTCGGAGGCGACGAGCCAGTAGCCGCCGCCGTCGGCGGTCGGGGCCATGCCGACGATCGGCTTGTTGAGCGCGATGCCGCCCGCCGATCCCCAGAAGGGGGCGTTGCCGAACGAGAACACCCCGCCGTCGGACGCGACGAGCCAGTAGCCACCGTTCGGGTCGGCCGCGCCGCCGACGATCGGCTTCTGCAGGGGCACCTCGAGAGTGTCGCCGTCGTAGCCCGCCCCGCCGAAGGTCATCACCCCGCCGGCCGCGTCGACGATGGCGTACGAGCTGTCGGTGGCACCCGGCGTCGCGGCGGCCGCCCGGCCCGCGGCGCCCGGACCCGCCGGGGGCGCGACGACGAGCGCGCCGGCGGCGAGGAGCACCGCCATGCCCAGAGCGGCCCGCCGGCCCGCCCGCCACGTCCAGGATCGCGCGCTCGGCATGAGTGCAAGATCATAGGGAGCGGCGGGTCCCGCGACCGGTCGCCCTGCTCAGAGCAGGCGCAGCTGCTGGCCGCCGTCGGGTGCCGGTGGGGAGGGCGAGGGCGAGGCGAGGGCGGGGAAGCCACCCGGGCCGTGGCGCGGTAGCGGTCCCGTCCCGTCACGCCGCAGCGGAGCGCCGCCTCCCCCACGATGCCCTCCACGCGCTCGCGTTCGGCGTCCGGTTGGTAGGCGCCGCGCCGGAAGCGCTCCCGGTGGAGGCGGACCAGATCGGGCCGCGTGCCCTCCAGCCAGTCGAAGTAGTGGGCGCGCAGCGGGCCCCGCAGGTGCAGCGCCACGCCGTGGATGGAGACCGCACCGGCCTCCGCGCAGGCCTCGACCACCTCGCGCAGCTGACCGTCGGAGTCGGAGAGCCCCGGCAGCACGGGCGCCACCAGGACCCCGCACCTGATGCCCAGGTCGGTCAGCCGCCGCAGCGCCTCGACCCGCCGGTCCGGCGGGGGAGTGCCCGGCTCGGTCAGCGACCACACGGAACGGTCGAGTGTGCCGATGGAGAAGCTCACGGTCACATCGGTGCGCTCCGACGCGGCCGCGAGCAGCGCGGCGTCGCGCAGCACCAGGGTCGACTTGGTCAGGATGCTGAACGGGTTGCGCGCCCGTGACAGCGTCTCGACGATGCCCCTCGTGAGGTGGTATTTGCCCTCGGCGTGCTGGTAGGGGTCGGTATTGGTGCCCATGGCGATGCTGTCGCCGGCCCACTTGGGCGAGCGCAGCTCGGCCCGCAGCCGTTCCACGGCGTTGACCTTGACCACGATCTTGCGCTCGAAATCGCTCCCGATCCCGAGCCCGAGATAGTCGTGGGTCGGCCGGGCGAAGCAGTAGACGCAGGCATGGCTGCACCCTCGATACGGGTTGATCGTGTGGCGGAACGGCACGACGCTCTCCGGCGGCACCGTGTTGATGATGGTGCGGGCGTTCACGTGGAGGAATTCCATGCCGGCGTAGGCGCCCTTCCCGACGTGGCGCTCCGCCACCCGCTCGTCGGGAAAGAGCGTGCCGCCCTCTTCGTTCTCGGCCAGTGCCCACCGCAGTGCCATCCGGGTTAGGATAGCGAACATATGTTCGTAATTCAACGGGTCGGGTGTCCGCAAAAACGACCAGGTCAGGCAGTAATCTCAGCGTCACTGTGGTGACCAAGACTCGCGGCGGCACCTCCACGCGTGCGCCATCTCGTGCCGCGGCCAAGAAGCCGGCCTCACGGGCGAAGCGGTCCGCTCCGCCGCGGACGCCGTTCTGGCGGGTCCAGGCCCGAGACCTGTGGGCCGTCGGCCTGATCACGCTGGGCGTCCTGCTGGCGCTGGCGCTGTGGGGCCAGCAGCTGGGTCCCGTCGGGCACGGCACCGACACGGGGCTGGCACTGCTCGCCGGATGGGCCCGCGTCATCCTCCCGCTCGTGGCCGTCGGCGCCGGCATCGCGCTGCTCGTCGACCGCGGCCGGGAGGACGACCAGGCGCGCGACGACCGCGCCGATCCGTGGCGCCTGGCCGTCGGGACGGTGCTCGGGCTGCTCGGCGTCTGCGGACTGGCCGAGCTGGCCAAGGGCACGCCGCGCCTGTCGGCCTCGCACTCGCTGCGCGACGCCGGCGGCTACCTCGGAGCGGCGGTCGGACGCCCCCTCCATGCCGGGCTGGGCCCGGCCGGTGCCGCGGTGCTGCTGGTGGCCGTCGTCATCGTGGCGATCCTCATCGCGACCGGTGTGCCCCTGGCCTCGGTCGCCCGGGCGCTGGCGCGCGACCGCAGCGGCCGCGGGGCGCACCGCCACCACGCTGTGGCGCGGCAAGCCGTTCGTGACCGCCCCCGAGGGCGTGGCCGACGACGCGGATGTGTCCGCCTCGCGGGCCCCGGTCCCCGTCGTCCCCGAGGACACGACCGTGGACCACGACATCCGCCCGACGAGGACGACTCGGACATCGACATCCCGCTCGAGCCCGAGCCGGTGGCGGTGGCCCCGGCACCCGTGGCCACCTCCCCGCGTGCCCCGGGGGAATGGGTGCTGCCGAGCATCACCCTGCTGCAGGCGTCGAAGAAGCTGCGCCACGACCAGCGCCAGATCGACGCTGCCGGCGAGGACCTGGTGCGGGCGCTCGCCGCCCACGGGGTCGAGACCCGGTTGGTCGGCAGCCGGGTCGGGCCCACCGTCACCCGCTACGAGCTCGAGCTCGGTCCCGGGGTCAAGGTGGCCCGGGTCACCAGTCTCTCCAAGGACATCGCCTACGCCATGGCATCGCCGGACGTGCGCATCCTGGCACCCGATCCCCGGCAAGTCGGCCATCGGCGTCGAGGTGCCGAACCGGACCCGCCAGCTCGTCTCCCTGCGCGACATCCTCGAGGCGAAGGAGACACGGCCGTCGGCCTCGTCCCACCCGCTGGAGGTGGCCATGGGCCGCGACATCGCCGGACGGGCCGTGACGGCGAACCTGGCCGAGATGCCGCACATCCTCATCTCGGGGGCGACCGGCTCGGGGAAGTCGTCGTGCATGAACTCCATCATCACGTCCATCCTCATGCGCGACACGCCGGACAAGGTCAAGCTCATCCTGGTCGACCCCAAGCGGGTGGAGCTGGGGCAGTACGACGGGCTGCCCCATCTCCTCAACCCGGTCGTCGTCGATCCCAAGAAGGCGGCCAACGCGCTCGCCTGGGCGGTCAAGGAGATGGAGCGCCGTTACGACCTCCTGGCCGAGAACGGCGTGCGCGACATCACCGGCTACAACCAGCTGGTGGCCGAGGGGCTCATCGCGCCGGCCGCCGCGTCGGACCGACGGCGAGCCCGCGACGCCGCCGCCCGCGCCCTCGGCGAGCACCACACGGCGGTCGACGACGAGGCCGACGTCGACGACGCGCCCGAGCCGCCCCAGATGCTCCCGTTCATCCTGGTCGTCGTCGACGAGCTGAACGACCTCATGATGGTGGCCGCCCGCGACGTCGAGGACTCGATCGTGCGCATCGCCCAGATGGCCCGTGCCGTGGGCATCCACCTGGTCATCGCCACCCAGCGTCCGTCGGTCGACGTCATCACGGGCGTCATCAAGGCCAACATCCCGAGCCGCATGGCCTTCTCGGTCTCGTCACTGGCCGACAGCCGGGTGATCCTCGACCAACCCGGCGCCGAGCGCCTCATCGGCAAGGGGGACATGCTGCTCCTCACCGCCTCGTCGAACATCCCGCGCCGCCTGCAGGCGCCCGTGGGTCTCCGAGGAAGAGGTGCGCGAGGTCGTCCGGCACTGGCAGGCCCAGGGGGGCCAGCCCGAGGCGATCGTCGGGATCGAGGGCATCGAGGACGGGCCCGCGGGCCGTGACGGCGTCGACGACGACGACGACGAGCTGCTGGCCCAGGCCCGCGACCTGGTGGTGCGCTCCCAGCTGGGCTCCACCTCCATGCTGCAGCGCAAGCTGCGCGTCGGCTTCGCCCGGGCCGGTCGCCTGATGGACCTGCTCGAGCGGGCCGGCGTCGTCGGGCCGAGCGAAGGGTCCAAGGCCCGGGCCGTGCTGATGACCCCCGAAGAGCTCGACGGCCTGAGCAGGAGGTGAGCGAGGACAGTCCGGCGCCCCTCATGGTGGCGCCGTTCCGGCTCGACTCGCTGCACGAGCCGCCGCCTCCGGCGCGGCCACGGCGCGAGCGCGGGCGCCATGCCGTGCACTCCCATCGGCGCCGGCGTTCGCGTCGTCGCATCGTGCTCCTCGTCGCACTGCTCGTCCTCGTTGCCGGGGCGGGCGCCTTCGTGGGCGTGCGGTTGCACAGACCGGACCCGCCGCCCGCCGTCACCTCCGTGCTGCAGCGAACGGTCGGCGTCCCGTCGCAGGCCGTGGCCCTCCCGTGGCCGGCCACGGGGCAGGGTGCGATCGCCATCCCCGCCATCGGCGTCGACATGGCGTCGGGACCCGAGCAGCCGGTGCCGGTGGCCAGCCTGACCAAGCTGATGACCGCGTACGTGGTCGTGCACGACCACCCGTTGGCACCGAACGATGCCGGCCCCACCATCACCGTGACGCAGGCCGACGTCGCCGATTACGACACCGACACCGTCTCCGACGACGCCAACGCGCAGGTCGTGCTGGGCGAGCAATTGACGGAGCGGCAGGTGCTGAGTGGCCTCCTCGTGCACTCGGCGGACAACTACGCCGACCTGCTCGCCCGCTGGGACGCCGGCAGCCTCCCTGCGTTCGTGGTCAAGATGAACGCGGCCGCGGCGCGCCTCGGCATGGGCCATTCGCACTTCGCCGACGCGAGCGGGGTCAGCACGGGTTCTGTCTCGACCGCGGCGGACATCCTCAAGGTGGCGGCGCCCGACATGGCCAACGCCGACATCGCGTCGATCGTCAAGATGACGGCCGTCACGTTGCCCGTGGCGGGCACGATCTCCACCTACACGCCGCTGATCGGCCTGGAGGGCATCATCGGCGTGAAGTCCGGCTTCACGACGGCTGCGGGCGGCTGCGACGTGGTCGGCGCCGTGCGGAACGTGCACGGTCGGCCCGTGCTGCTCCTCGCCGCGGTGACGGGGCAGACCGGCGTCGCCGTCCTGGCGCAGGCGGGGCTCCACGGGCTGGCGCTGGTCAACGCGGCGGCCCCCGTGATCGGGAGCACGCCGGTGCTGCACGCCGGGCAGGTCGTGGCCCAGGTGAGCCAGGCCGGGCGGACGGTCGACGCCCAGGCGGCGGCGCCCGCAGCCGTCTTGACCTGGCCCGGGGTCACCGCGCAGCGGGTGTTCCAGCCGCAGCGCCAGCTCACCGACCGGGCCCGTCGGGGCGCCCGCGTGGGCACGGTGGAGGTGACGCTCGGCACCCAGCAGGTCACGGTGCCGGTGCGGCTCCGGCGCGACGTGCCACGCCTGTCGCTCTTCCAGCGCCTGTTCTGAGCGCCTGTTCTGAGCGCCTGTTCTGAGCGAGCGCGTAGCCTGAGCGCGTGCGCGCCCGGGCCCCTGCGTCATCGGCCAACCTCGGGCCGGGATTCGACACGCTCGCCGTCGCGCTCGACTGCTACGTGAGCGTCGACGTCGAGCCGGCCCCCTCGCTCAGCGTGCACAGCGAAGGCGAAGGGTCCGGCCTCTTCGACGACGCGTCGCACCTGGCTGCCCGGGTGGCCGCCGAGGTGCTCGGTCACGACCGCTTCGCGGTCACGGTGCGCTCGCAGATCCCGGTCGCCCGCGGGCTGGGCTCCTCCGCCGCCCTCGCCGCCGCCGCGGCGGCGGCGGCGGGCGCCGACGACCCCTTCGCCGTCGCGGCCGCCTACGACGGGCACCCGGAGAACGCGGCGGCCAGCGCGTTCGGAGGGCTGGTCGCCGCGACGACCGTGGAGGGCCGGCCCGTGCACGCGCCGCTGCCCCTCGGCGACGACCTGGCGTTCGTCGCCGTCGTGCCCGACCGCAACCTCGCCACCCCCGAAGCGCGGCAGGTGCTGCCCGAGATGATCACCCGCGCCGACGCGGTGTTCAACCTGGGCCGGATGGGCCTGCTGGTCGCCGGCCTGGCCGATCCGGGGCACCTCTTCGCCGGTGCGACGGAGGACCGCATCCACCAACCGGCCCGCACGGCCCTGTTCCCCGAGGCCCCCGGCTCCTGCGCGGCCTCGTCGACGCGGGCGCGCTGGCCGCCAGTTGGTCGGGCGCCGGTCCGACGCTCATCGCCATGGTGCTGTCCGGATCGGTGGCCGCCGTGCGGTCCGGGGCCGAGGCGGCGCTCGCCGCGTCCGGCGTGCCCGGCCGCGTCCTGGCGCTGCGGGCCGACCGCCGCGGCATCGTCTACGGGGACGAGGCCGAGGTCCCGCTGTAGGGCCGGCCGGCGCTCACCCGCCGAGCGCGCCGTTCACCTTGCGGACGGCGCTCTGCAGCTGGCCGATCGCCGCATTGACGTCGAAGGTGTTGCGCACCTGGTCGTAGTTGGCCTGCGTCGGCTGCGCGTCGCCCAGGATCTCGAGGCTGTTGGCGAGCGTCTGGGCCTTGTTGCGGGCGGCGGTCAGGTCGGCCTGCGGCGGAGTGAACCCGTGCCCGACGGCGAGCACGTTGGCGTAGGTGTGGATCTGGCCCCCGAGCGTGCGGTCCGCGGCTTCGAGGCACACCACGGGATTCGCCTGTGACGCGCAGCGGTTGGAGGTCAACTGGTAGGCACCGACCTGCGCGAGGACGGTGACGCCGGCGAGCCTGAGGGTGATGTCCGGCGACACCGACCGGGCCGAGGAGCCCGTCCCCGAGCCGGAGCCGCACGACGCCAGCGTCAGTGTCGCCGGCACCAGGACCCAGAGGCCCCGACGAAGCCGTTCGCCCGCGGTCACGGGTCGGAATCGTAGGCGGCGCGGTTCCGTAGACTTTGCCGGATGCCGCGGACGTACTTCATCCGCACCTTCGGGTGCCAAATGAACGAGCACGACTCCGAGCGGCTGGCGGGGTTGCTCGTGGCCGAGGGCATGACGCCGGCCGCCGCCATGGAGGACGCCGACGTGGTGGTGCTCAACACATGCTGCATCAGGGAGAACGCGGACCAGCGGCTCTACGGGACGCTGGGGCGGCTCAAGGAGCTCGTCGACGCCAGGCCCGGCCTCCAGATCGCCGTCGGGGGGTGCCTGGCCCAGAAGGACCGGGAGCGCATCCAGGAGAAGGTGGGGTGGGTGGACGTCGTCTTCGGCACCCACAACCTCACGAGCGCGCCGGGCCTCCTGCGCCGGGCCCGCTCCGAGGGCCCCGTCATGGAGATCCTCGACGCGCCGGCGCCCGAGTCCGATGCCAATCCGCTGCTCGGCCCCGCTGCGGTGCGCGAGCTGCCGTATGCCGCCTGGGTCAACATCCAGACCGGGTGTGACAATTCCTGCTCCTTCTGCATCGTGCCGTCGGTGCGCGGGCCCGAAGTCAGCCGGCCCCTCGACGAGATCTTGGACGAGGTGGAGCTGCTCGCCCGCCGGGGCGTGACCGAGGTGACCTTGCTGGGGCAGAACGTCAACTCGTACGGCCGTGACATCACGAGGCGCCGACCGCTCTTCGCGGCGCTGCTGCGCGCCGTCGGCTCGGTGGAGGGGATCGGGCGCATCCGCTTCACCAGCCCGCACCCAAAGGATCTGCGGCCCGAGACGATCGAGGCCATGGCCGGGACCCCGGAGGTCTGCGAGCAGCTCCACCTGCCGCTCCAGTCCGGGAGCGACGCCGTGCTGCGCGCCATGCGCCGGGGCTACACGGCGCAGCGGTACCTCGACCGCCTGGCCGCGGCGCGCGCCGCCGTGGACGACCTGGCCGTGACGACCGACGTCATCGTCGGGTTCCCCGGCGAGACCGACGCGGACTTCGAGGACACGCTCGCCGTCTGTGCCGAGGCCGGGTACGACTCCGCGTTCACCTTCATCTTCTCACCGCGTCCCGGGACGAGAGCGGCCGCGCTGCAGTCGGAGTTCGTGCCCGCCGACGTCGTCGCCGAACGCTTCGAGCGGCTCAAGACGGTCATCGACCGGTCCGCCCTGGCCCGCCACCAAGCCCGGGTGGGCCGCTGCGAGGAGGTGCTCGTCGAGGGCGTCAGCCGCCGCGACGCCACGATGTTGAGCGGCCGTACCCGCCAGGGAAAGCTGGTCCACTTTCCGGCCGCCGGGCCCGGCGCCGGCGGCACGCCCGCGCCCGGTGCGCTGGGCCGCGTCATGGTGACGGCGGGGCATCCCCACCACCTGACGGGCCGTCTCGAGCAGGTCACCGCGCCGCCCCGGCACCGCGTGCGCATCCCGGTCGCAAGCGCTTGACCGCCGTCGCCCTGGTCGGTGTCACCGCCTCGGGCAAGTCGGACGCGGCCCTCCGTCTGGCTTCGCGGCGTGGCGACTGCGAGATCGTGTCGGTCGACTCCATGTGCGTCTACCGGGGCATGGACATCGGGACGTCCAAACCGGGCCCCGAGGCCCGTGCCGCAGTGCCGCATCATCTTCTGGACCTCGTCGATCCCTGCGAGGACTTCACCGTCACGCAGTTCCAGCAGGCGGCGCGGGACGCGTTGGCCGGCATCGCGGGGCGCGGGCACCACGCACTGCTCGTCGGGGGCACGGGACTGTACCTCCGGGCCGTCGTCGACGATCTGACCATCCCTGGGCGATATCCCGACGTGGCGGCAGCGCTCGAGGCCGAACTGGACGATGGGCGGTCCCAGCCGGCCGACCTGCACGCGCGCCTGGCCGAGCTCGACCCGGTGGGGGCTCGACGCATGGAGCCGACCAATCGCCGGCGGGTGGTCCGCGCCCTCGAGGTCACGCTCGGGGCCGGCCGTCCCTTCTCCGACTTCGGTCCGGGCCTCGAGGCCTACCCGGACACCGGCGTGCCCCAGGTCGGGCTCTCCCCGCCACCCGAGGAGGTCGACGCTTCGAATCGCGGCACGTTTCGCCGCGATGCTCGAGGCGGGCCTGGTCGACGAGGTGCGAACGCTGGTCACCCGGCCAGGAGGGATGTCGCGCACGGCGCGCCAGGCGCTCGGCTACCGCGAGATCCTGGCGCACGTGGAGGACGGCGTGCCCCTGGACGAATGCGCGCAGGAGGCGGTCCGGCGCACACGGCAGTTCGCCCGCCGCCAGGCCTCGTGGTTCGGCCGGGACCCGCGCATCACCTGGGCGGCCGGCACCGGCGAGGCCCAGGAGCTGCTGGGCCGTGCGCTCGCCGTGCACGGTTGAGCGACACCACCTGCGAGAATGGTGCGGTGCACGCCACCAAGCACGAGGGCGCGGGCAACGACTTCCTGGTCGTCCTCGATCCCGACGACGCCATCCGGTTCTCCGTGGCCCAGGTGCGCCTGCTGGCCGACCGGCGCCGCGGCATCGGAGCGGACGGCATCATCCGGGTGGGGCCCGGCCGCGGCGGGTGTGACCTGTCCATGCAACTGCACAACGCGGACGGCGGCGAGGCGGAGATGAGCGGCAACGGCATCCGGTGCCTGGCCCAGGCCGCCGTGGATGCCGGCCTCGTCTCCCCGCCGAGTTTCACCGTGGCGACGGCGGGCGGGCGCCGGACCGTCGAGTACGCCCCGGGGGAGGCGCCCGGATGGGCGACGGCACGCGTCGACATGGGGCCCGCCCGGCTCGGGCCCGACCAGCCCCAGGAGTTCGTCGACCGTCGGGCCCGCACGGTCGACGTGGGCAATCCGCACCTGGTGCTGCTCGGACCCGACACCGCCGGCGTCGACATCGCGGAGCTCGGTCCCAAATTGCAGGCCACCTTTGCCGGCGGCATCAACGTGGAGTGGATCACCGTGGTGCACGACGCTGCGGGCGAGCTCCTCGACTTCCGGGTGTGGGAGCGCGGGGTGGGCGAGACGCTCGCCTGCGGCACCGGCAGCGTGGCGGCGGCGGCAGCCGCACGCAGCTGGGGCGTCGCGGGGAGCGACGGGAGCGTGCGGGTGCGCAATCCCGGCGGCCTCCTCGAGGTCACCCTCGGTGCCGATGACCAGGCGACGACCTACCTGGCCGGACCGGTGCGCAAGGTGGCCGACGTCGACATCCACCCGGGAATGCTGTCTTGAGCAACCTGCTGCCCGGGACGCTCATCGAGCGCACGTTCCGGGAGCGGATCATCCTGGTCGGGGTCGTCTTCCCCGGACTGACCAGCGAGACGGTCGAAGAGAACCTGGACGAGCTGGCCCAACTGGTGGACAGTGCCGGCGCCGATGTCGTCGGCCGCGTCGTGCAGCGGCGCGACGCTGCCGACCCCGCCACCTTCGTCGGGCGCGGCAAGGCGGAGGAGATCGCCGAGCTCAGCCGCACCCTCGACGCCGATACCGTCGTCTTCGACGACGAGCTGTCGCCGGCGCAGCATCGCAATCTCGAGAAGCTGTTCGGCCGCACCGCCATCGACCGGACCGCCGTGATCCTCGACATCTTCGCCCAGAACGCCCGCAGTCCCGAGGGAAAGGCCCAAGTGGAGCTCGCACTGCTGCGCTACCGGCTGCCCCGGCTGCGCGGCCGGGGCTCGTCCCTCAGCCAGCAGGCCGGCGGCATCGGGACGCGCGGGCCGGGCGAGACGCAGCTCGAGGTCGACCGGCGCCGGCTCGTCCGCCGCATGCACAAGCTGGAGGCCGAGCTGCGTGACGTCGAGCGCACGCGGTCGCTGCAGCGGCGCAGCCGGGCGCGGGGCCGCCACCGGGAGTTGGCCCTGGTGGGGTACACGAACGCCGGGAAGTCGACGCTCCTCAACCGGCTGACCGACGCCGGGGTCCCCGCCCAGAACCGCCTCTTCGTGACGCTCGATCCGCGTACGCGCCAACTGTCCCTCCCCGGGGGCGAGACGATCCTGGTCACCGACACCGTCGGCTTCGTGCGCAAGCTGCCCCACGAGTTGATCGAGGCGTTCCGGTCCACCCTCGACTCGGTGCGCCTCGCCGATCTGATCGTCCACGTGGTCGACGGCACGGCGGCGCGCGCCGAGGGCCAGATGGCGGCGGTGCGCGAGGTGCTCGGCGAGATCGGCGCGGCCGGCGTCCCTGAGCTGGTGGTCGTGAACAAGGCGGACGACGCGCCCGACGCCGCCAAGGCGCTCGCGCACGCCCACGAGGGGTCCGTGCTCGTCTCGGCCCGCACCGGCGAGGGGGTCGAGGACCTCCTGCGCGTCCTCGGCGACCGGCTGCGCGGCTCGGACCGCGTGGTGCAGCTCGTCGTGCCCTGGTCGCGTGGGGACGTCCTGGCCGCCATCCACCGCGAGGGCGAGGTCGTCGGCCAGAGCGACGGCGAGGAGTCGGCGACGCTGCAGGTGGTGCTCGACGACGTGGGCCGGGCGCGCTTCGCCGAGTTCGTGGCGGCCCCGTGACCTTCCGCCTCCCGCCGTACCCCTACGACCGGCTGGCCGGCCTGGCCAAGCTGGCCGACGCGCACCCGGGCGGCATGGTCGACTGCTCCGTCGGGACGCCCTGCGACCCGCCGCTGCGTGCGGTCGTCGACGCGCTGGCGACGTCGGGCACCGAACGCGGCTACCCCGCCTCCGCGGGCAGCCCGCAGCTGCGCGAGGCCGCGGCGGCCTGGCTGACCCGGCGCTTCGGCCTCGCCGAGGTTCCGAGCCCGGCGACGTCGGTGGCGGCGTGCGTGGGGACCAAGGAGCTGGTCGCCTCGGTGCCCCAGGTGCTCCGGCTGCGACAGCCGGGAAAGGACACGGTCCTGTACCCCGCCGTGTCGTACCCGACGTACGCCATGGGGGCAGAGCTCGCGGGGTGCCGCGCCGTCGCCGTCGCGCCCCCGCCCGGACGGCTGGGTGGCCTGGACCTGGGCACCGTCGATGCCGGAGACGCCGCCCGTGCCCTGGTGCTCTGGTCCAACTCGCCGTCGAACCCGACCGGCGGCCTCGGTGACCTCGGTGCCGAGGCCGCGTGGGGACGGGCGCACGGCGTCCCCGTCTTGTCCGACGAGTGCTACGCCGAGTTCACCTGGGACGGCCCGCCGCGCTCGGTGCTGCAGCACGGCCTCGACGGCGTGGTGGCCGTGCACTCGCTGTCCAAGCGCTCGAACCTGGCCGGCGTGCGCGTCGGCTTCTACGCCGGCGACGCCGAGCTGGTCGAGTTCCTTCGGGCAGTGCGCCAGCACGCCGGCCTCATGGTCCCGGGCCCCGCCCAGGCCGCCGGCGTCGCGGCCCTCGGCGACGACGAGCACGTGGAGCAGCAGCGGGGGCGCTACCGGGAGCGGCTGGCCTACCTGGCCGGGGTCCTCGAGTCATACGGGTGCCCCGTCGAGCTTCCCGAGGGCGGCTTCTACCTGTGGGTCCCGGTCCCGGCGCCGCGTTGGCCCGACGCGTGGGCGATGGCCGAGGCGCTGGCCTCCGACGGCGGGCTGCTGGTCAGCCCGGGCGACCTCTACGGGGAGACCGCGGGCGCGCACGTGCGCGTCGCCGTGGTCCAGCCGATGGAGCGGCTGGCGCTGGTGGGGGAGCGCCTCGGTAGGGTGCACCATGGCTGATCTGCAGGCGAGGATCGAGGAGCTCTGGGAGCGGCGGGGCGAGTTGTCGCCGGCCGACACCGATGCGGCGAAGCTGGTCGAAGAGGCCGTCGAGCTCCTCGACGCCGGCCGGGCCCGGGTGGCCGAGGTGGACCCGGTCAGCGACGAGGTGGTGGTCCACGAGTGGCTGAAGAAGTCGATCCTCATGCTGTTCTCGCTGCGCGGGATGGAGACGACGGAGCTCGGGCCGTTCGAGTACGCGGACAAGCTGCCTCTCAAGCACGGGTTCGCCGAAGCGGGCGTGCGTGCCGTGCCGGGGGCCTCGGCACGTTGGGGCTCCTTCCTCGGGCGCGGCGTCGTGCTCATGCCCTCCTACGTCAACATCGGCGCCTGGGTGGGGGCCGGCTCCATGGTCGACACCTGGGCCACCGTCGCCTCCTGCGCGCAGATCGGGGAACGGGTGCATCTCGCCGGCGGTGTGGGGATCGGGGGCGTGCTCGAGCCGCCCAACGCGGTGCCGGTGGTCGTCGAGGACGACGCCTTCGTCGGCAGCCGATGCATGGTGACGGGCGGGGCCCGCATCGGCAGAGGGTCGGTGCTCGGGGCGGGCAGCTTTCTCGACCCGTCCATCCCGGTCATCGACGCCGAGACGGGCCAGGAGATCTCCCGCGGCGTGGTGCCGCCGTGGTGCGTGGCCATCCGGGCGAGCCGGCGCCGCGAGTACCCCGGTGGGGAGTTCTTCGTGCCGTGCGTGCTGGTGATCAAGCGGCTCGGCGAGGGAGAGCGCCACGACAAGGCGCAGCTGACCCAGGTCCTGCGGGACCATGGCGCCAGCACCTGAGCCGGTGGGCGACCTGCTGGCGGTCACCACGGACCTGATGGCCGTCCCCTCGGTCAGCGGCCTCGAGGCGCCGCTCGCCGACCTGGTGCAGAAGTCCCTGGGCGCCTGCTCGTGGTTGGACGTCGAACGCGTCGGTGACAACGTCGTGGCCCGCACCGCACTGGGACGGGGCCGGCGCCTGGTGCTGGCCGGCCACCTCGACACGGTGCCGCCTGGCGCCAACGACGTGCCGAGAGTCGACGGCGACACGGTGTGGGGGGTGGGCGCGTCGGACATGAAGGGGGGGCTCGCGGTCATGTTGGATCTGGCCGCGACCGTGCCCGAGCCTGCGGTCGACGTGACGTGGTGCTTCTACGCCAGGGAGGAGATCGACCGCGACCAGTCCGGCCTGCGCGAGCTGTGGCACAGGCGACCCGAGTTGCTCGAGGGCGACGCCGCCGTGCTGGGCGAGCCCACGAGCGCGCTGGTGGAGGCAGGGTGCCAGGGCACCATGCGGGTGCGCATCACCCTGCGCGGCGTGCGGGCGCACACCGCCCGCCCCTTCACCGGTCGCAACGCCATCCATCGCCTGGTCCCGCTGCTCCAGACCGTCGCGGAGTGGCAGGGACGCGACGTGACACTGGACGGGTGCACCTACGCCGAGCAGCTCCAGGTGGTCGCGGTGGACGGGGGAGTGGCGAGCAACGTCGTGCCCGACGAGGCGGTGGTGACGCTGAACCACCGCTACGCGCCCGACCGCGGGCAGGCCGAGGCCGAGGCCTCCTTGCACCGCCTCCTCGATGCGGCGCTCGAGCCCGAGCAGGGGGATACCTGGGAGCTCCTCGACGCGGGGGACGGCGCCCCTCCTGCCCTCGACCACCCGCTGTTGCGGGCACTGGTCGACAAGAGCGGGCATCCTCCCAAGGCGAAGGTCGGGTGGACCGATGTGGCGTCGTTCTGGGACCACGGGGTGCCCGCGGCCAACTTCGGCCCGGGCGACCCCCTGCTGGCGCACCATCCCGAGGAACGGGTGTCGGCCGCCCAGCTCGAACGGGCCCGTGCCGTGTTGCTGTCCGTCATCACCTGACGCTCGGCCGCCGGCCCCGATCGGTGGGATCGATGGAGGACCGGGCGGCCGCCTACTATCCGCAGCAGCGGCGACGCCCGGACGGGCGCCGGTCGGGAGACATCCACCGAGGTGAGCGGGCCCGAACAGGTCGGATATGGCGCAGATCGACGAACTCAGCGATGCCCAGTTGGTCACCTCCATCGCCCGCTACAGCGAGGTGGCGCTGGCGGAGGTCTACCGGCGCCACGGTGGAGCCGTGTACGGCCTGGCCAAGAGGGTCCTGCACAACCCCGCCGAGGCCGAGGACGTGACGCAGGAGGTCTTCCTGCGGCTCTGGAACCAACCTGATCGCTTCGATGCCGCCCGGGGTTCCCTGCGCTCCTTCCTGCTGGCCCAAGCCCACGGCCGGGCGGTCGACGCGGTCCGTTCCTCGAGCTCCCGGCGCCTGCGGGAGGCGAGGGACGCGGTACGGACCGCCGAGGCGGGCTACGACCTCCAGCACGAGGTCTGGGACCTGGCCGTGGCCGACCAGGTCACCCGGGCGATCGGCAAACTCCCCGAGGAGGAGCGGCGCGCGATCGAGCTGGCCTACTTCGACGGGCACACCTACCGCGAGGTGGCGCAGCTGCTCGACCAACCCGAGGGCACCGTGAAGAGCCGCATCCGCAACGGCATGCGTCGCATGCGGGCGGTCCTGACGGATGCCGGGGTCCGGGGGGTGGACGCGTGATGTCCCACACCGAAGCGGTCGAGCTCCTCGGTGCGTACGCGCTCGATGCGGTCGACGGCGACGAGTTCACCGAGCTCGAGGAACACCTGGCCACCTGCCCGCGTTGCCGGGCCGAGCTCGACGGCTTGCGGGAGGTCGCCGCGGCCATGGGCAACTCGGTGGAGCCGCTCCCCGAGGGGCTCTGGTCCGAACATCGCCAGCCGGCTGCCCGAAGGCCAGCCGGACGAGGAGCCGCCGGCCATGCCCCAGCTCGCCCCCGAGGGCCGTTCGCCCTTCCGGGCGCCGCCCGACGGCCGCCGGCGCCCCCGGCGGAGCGCGCTGACCACCATCGGCGCCCTCGCCGTGGCTGCGGCCGCCGTCGCCGTCGTGCTCGGCATCTCGCTCGTGCGGGCCGACAACAAGGTCTCGGATCTCCAGGCCTCCGCGGCGGGCTCGGCCTCGGCGGTGACGACCGCGCTGCGCACCCCGGGGCACCGGGTCGTCGACCTCGACTCGAGCAGCCACGCGGCGTTGGCCCGGGTCGTGGTCGTGCCGTCGGGACAGGGCTACCTGGTGTCGTCGAACCTGCCGGCCTTGGGTGAGGGCCGGACGTACCAGCTCTGGGCCATTGAGGGGAAGCGACCGATCTCCCTCGGCTTGCTCGGCGGCGCGCCACGCCAGGCTGCCTTCACCATGGCGGGCTCGACCCGCCCGTCGCACTTGAGCATCACGGCCGAGCCGACGGGAGGCTCCGTCTCCCCAACCGGTCCCATCGTCGCCACGGGGAGTGTCTGAGTCCCGGCGACAGCTGTTAGGTTCGCACCTCATGCCCGAGGAAGACGGACAGAAGCAGCGCCGCCCCATTGAGATCGGCGCGGAGGCCGAACCGGTCAAGCTCGGCTCCATGCTGTTCACGCTGGTGGAGCCGCATCGGGGGCACGAGGTCGCCTACAACCGCTGGTACGAGCGGGACCACTTCTACGCCGGCTGCATGGTGGGCCCCTACAATTTCGCCGGGCGGCGCTTCGTCGCCACGGCCGATCTCAAGGCCCTGCGTGATCCGGACCCCTCCGCGATCACGGGGGAGCCGGCGCGCGGGTCCTACGTCGCGCTCTACTGGGTGCTCGACGGGTACTTCGACGTGTGGAACCGCTGGGCCCTGCGCCAGGTGAACGCGCTGCACGCCGCCGGCCGGATGTTCCAAGAGCGCGATCACGTGCACACGCTCCTCTACAACTTCGAGTGGGAGCACCGGCGCGACCCCGACGGAGTGCCCGTCGAGCTCGCGCTCGACCACCCCTATCGGGGCCTGGTCGCCGTCTTCGTCGACCGCGACGAGTCGGTGTCCAACGAGGAGCTGTGGTCCTGGCTGCGCACGGAGCATCTGCCCGCCCTGCTGCCGGGGACCGACGCCGACCTGGTGGCCGCGTTCACGCCGATCGCGCTCGAGGTCGACGCGCCGGGCGACGTGCCGCGCGAGGCCGCCAACGACAACCGCACCGTCCTGTTGTGGTTCTTGAACACGCCGCCGGAGGTGGCCTGGGAGCCGGTCATCGCGGAGCACCGGCGCCGCCTGGAGGAGGCGGGCAAGGGCACGGTCGTGGCCGCTCTCCCGTTCATTCCGACCATCGTGGGCACCGACACCTACACCGACAAGCTCTGGGTGGACTGAGTCCGGCCCACGCACCCGTTACCCCCGGGCGAGGATCTCCACGTGGGGGATGACGAAGACCGCGTCGGGGGAGGCCGCCCAGCGCGAGAACGCGTCGGCGATCGCCTCGAGCTCGGCGGGTTCGCACAGCCCGTACCCGGTCGCCTGCTCGGCGAGCCGTGAGAACCGCACGCGGTCGGCCCACAGACCACCCCACCAGGCCCGGGCCTCGGGGTCGGCGTAGGTCCAGGTCGAGCTCGAGGTGGCCACGTCGGAGAACCCGGCCTCGTGGGCCAGACCGAGGAGCCGGGGCCCGATCCGCGCGTCGTGGCCGTTGCGCCCCGTCACGGCGAGATACAGCTCGAGCCAGCGGTCCAGCAACGGGTCCGTCGGGGCCCAGGTGAAGGCCCCGTAGTCGGAGTCGCGGGCGGCCAGCACGCCACCGGGGCGGAGCACCCGGCGGAGCTCGAGCAGCGCCGCCGCCGGGTCGGCGAGATGCTGGAGCACCTGGTGCAGGTGGATCACGTCGAAGGAGGCGTCGGGGTAGCCGAGTGCGAAGAGGTCGCCCACCTCGAAGCGCGCGTTGGCGAGGCCGAGCCCCCGGGCGTGCTCCTGCGCCCGCGCCACCACGTCGGCGGCGGCGTCGAGCCCCACCACCTGGCCCGGGGCCACCAGGAGCGCCAGGTCCGCGGTGATGGTCCCGGGGCCGCAGCCCACGTCGAGGAGGTCCTGACCGGCACGGAGATGAGGCAGGAGATAGGCGCTGGAGTTCTCGGCCGTCCGCCAGGTGTGGCTGCGCAGGACCGATTCGTGGTGTCCGTGCGTGTAGGTCATGCGTACATTGTGGCGTGCCCGAATTGCCCGAGATGCAGGCGCTGTCCGAGCGGCTCCACGCCCTGCTGGCGGGCATGACGCTGCGGCGGGCCGATCTGCTCGGCTTCTCCTCGCTCAAGACGTACGACCCGACCCCGGACTCGCTGAAGGGTCGCCGGCTCCTCTCCGTCGGGCGCCGGGCCAAGTACCTCGTGTGGGAGTTCGAAGGCGGGGCCCGCGTCGTGGTGCACCTCTCCCAAGCGGGGCGTCTCGACATCGAGGAGCCGCCCAAGAAGACGAAGCCGCGTGGCTCCGTGGCGCGTTTCGTGTTCGGCCCGGGCGACGCCGGGCTCGACACCGAGGGCGTCGGCATCCTCGTCCGCGAGCACGGCACCCAGCGCAAGGCGTCGTGGTGGGTGCTCGCGCCGGGAGACGAGGGACCCCTGGCCGGGCTGGGGCCCGAGCCGGGGAGCGAGGAGTTCGCCGCCTTCGTCCGCACCAGCGACTCGAACCGCCACCTCACGACGGACCTGCGCGACCAGCACGTCGTGTCGGGCATCGGCCGCGGCTGGGGCGACGACATCCTGCACCGGGCCAAGCTGTCGCCCTTCGCCTCGCTGCGTTCGCTGAGCCCCGCCCAGCGCGAAGACCTGCTCACCGCGGTGTCCGACGTCCTCGCCGACGCGCTCGAGCTCGAGCGCACGCGCCCGGGCGGGCTCTCGGAGGGCAAGCTCGGCGGCCGCTTTGCGGTGCACAACCGCTTCGGCCAACCCTGCCCGACGCCGGGCTGCACCGGCACGCTGGCGCGCGTCTCGTTCGAGTCCTACGAGATGACGTACTGCCCGACCTGCCAGACGGGCGGCAAGGTGTTGGCCGATCGCCGCCTCTCCCGCCTGTTGAAGTAGCGGGCGGCGGGTGCCCGGATGCGGCTGAATTGAGTTGGCGCACCACGGTGACGACCTTGCCGAAGATCGTCACCTCCTCTGGCCCGTCGAAGACCATCGGTTCGTAGGCGGCGTTGGCCGGGGTCAGCACGACCCGCCCGTTCCTGCGGCTGAACGTCTTCACGGTGGCCTCGCCGTCACCGATGCCGGCCACGACGACGTCACCGTTGTTCGCCTCGGGCTGCTGGCGCACGACGACGTAGTCGCCGTCGAAGATCCCGGCCTCGACCATGGAGTCGCCGCGCACGCGCAGCATGAACGACGACCCGCTGCCGGTGAACTGCTCGGGCATGGGCAGCAGCTCCTCGATGTTCTCCTCGGCCAGGACGCCTGACCCCGCTGCCACGTCGCCGACGAGCGGCACGTTGTGCACCGCCGCCGCGGGGAGCCGGCTGGTGGTGTCGGGGTCGAAGTGGACCTGGATGGCCCGGGGCTTGCTCGGGTCCCTGGAGAGGTAGCCCTCGCGCTGGAGCACGCCCAGGTGGGTGTGGACCGTGGCCGAGGAGGTGAGGCCCACCGCCTCGCCGATCTCGCGCACCGAGGGCGGGTAGCCCCGCTCGCGCTGGCAGTCGGCGATGAAGTTGAGGATCTGCAGCCGTTTCCCGCTCAGGACCTCGGACATCTGCGTCTCCCTTTTCTCATGTGGTGGTTCTCATGTGGTGGTTCTCATGTGGTGGTTCTGGGTGAGGTGGTGCTCGCCCCGGCTGTTTCGCCGGGCCCCTCCCAGGGGCGAACATCCGTTCGTGACGGACCAAGATAGCGCCGCGGGGCGGCCAAAGCAAACATCTGTTCGGTCCGCGGCCACCGGACGACCATGGAGACGGGGGTGCCGGGGGGACCTCCGGGCCCGTGGGCCATCGCCCCGAGGGCCGGGCACGAAGTTCCCTGGTCACAGGCCTGTCACAGCAGACCGATACCTTGACCGGGTCCACGAACAGCCGTTCGCCCTCGCGGGTTGACAGCGAACAGATGTTCGTGTTCCAATGGACAGGGAGCGAACAGGTGTTCGGACAGGGAGGACGCCATGTCAGTCGCATTTGAACTCGAGTTCGAGGCGTGCCGCCCCCGGCCGTACGCCTTGCCGGACCAGCCGGCGCGGACCGCACCTACCCCCCGGGTGCACCGCCGCCGGTTGGTCCTGGGCTTGGCGGTGGCGACCCTGCTCGTCCTTCTCGCATTGCCCATCCGCGCCATCGGCGGGAGCACCCTCGCGCAGGCGGCGCCGACCCAGGGTCAGGAGTACGTCGTGAAGGCCGGTGACACCCTGGCCTCGATCGCCACCCGGGCGGACCCCTCGGGCGCGACCTCGCTGAGCGACCGACTGGCCGACGAGGTCGGCTCGAGCGTCGTCGTGCCAGGGGAGCACATCTTCATTCCCTGACTATCGTCGGCGGTGTGCGGTGTCCTTGGTGCGGTCTCGATGACGACCGCGTCGTCGATTCGCGCCAGGCCGAAGAGGGCGGAGCCATCCGCCGCCGCCGCGAATGCCTGGGTTGCGGGCGCCGCTTCACGACCTTCGAGCGGGTCGAGGAGGTCCCGCTGTGGGTGGTGAAGCGCAGTGGCCTGCGTGAGCCGTTCGACCGGGCCAAGGTCGTCGAGGGGGTCCGGGCCGCCTGCAAGAACCGGCCCGTCAGTGCCGAGCACATGGAGGAACTGGCCCAGGGCGTGGAGGACGACCTCCGGGCGCAGACGACCGAGCCGACCAGCCAGCAGGTCGGCGTCGCCGTTCTCGAGCGCCTCCAGCGCCTCGACGACGTGGCCTACCTCCGCTTCGCCAGCGTCTACAAGGGCTTCGAGGAGGCGGGTGACTTCCAGCGGGAGGCGGGGCTGCTGACCAAGACGACGGAGCCCAAGCGCAAGTGATGGAGGACACGCCCGGGGTCGTGCTCGCGGTGTACGCCCATCCCGACGACGCCGACGTCGGGTGCGGCGGGGCCCTGGCGCGATGGGCCAAGGCCGGCAGCGCCGTCCACCTCGTCGTGTGCACCGACGGCGGCAAGGGGACGACCGACCCCGATGTCGTCCCCGAGCACCTCGCGGCCGAGCGTGCCGCCGAGCTCGACGCGTCCTCGGCGCTCATCGGGCTCTCGAGCGTGGAGAACCTGGGCTTCCCCGACGGTCAGCTGAACGATTCCGACGGCTTTCGCTGCACCCTCGTGACGCGAGTGCGCGCGCTCCGACCCGAGGTCGTGTGCGGCCACGACCCGACGGCGATGTTCTTCGGGCAGGACTACTTCAACCACCGTGACCACCGCATCGCGGGTGCCGCGCTGCTCGACGCGGTGGCGCCGGCAGCGGGGTTGCCGCACTACTTCCCCGACGCCGGTCCACCCCACCAGGTGTCGACCGTGCTCTTGTCCGGGACGCTCGAGCCCGACGAGTGGGTCGACGTCACCGACACCATCGAGACGAAGGCCGCAGCCGTCGAGTGCCACCGGACCCAGTTCTCCGGCCAGAGCGGCTGGGCCGGCGAGGCGGTGCGAGACCGGGCGGCCGAGGAGGGCCGGAGGGCCGGCGTGGCCTACGCCGAGGGGTTCCGCCGGTTGAACCTGGGTGTCTGAACGGTCCCCGGAGCGGCCGCCGGTCCCCACCATCCTCCACGTCGACATGGACGCGTTCTTCGCGTCGGTCGAGGTCCTCGACGACCCCTCCCTGGCCGGCAAGCCGGTGATCGTGGGCGGGGCCGGCGCCCGGGGCGTGGTGGCGTCGTGCACCTACGAGGCTCGGGCATTCGGCGTGCGCTCGGCCATGCCGTCGATGCGGGCCCGCCAGCTCTGCCCCGATGCCATCTTCTTGTCGGGACGCCACGGCCGCTACGCGGAGGTGAGCGCAGAGCTGCACAAGATCCTGAGGGACGTCACGCCGATGATCGAGCCGATCGGGCTCGACGAGGCGTTCATGGACGTCCATGGCGCGCTCCGCCTGCTCGGGCCGCCCGACGAGATCGCGCGACGGCCTGCGGGGCCGGGTGCGCCGCGAGCTCGGCCTCGCCTGCGCGGTCGGGATCGGCCGCTCCAAGATGCTCGCCAAGCTCGCCTCGCGGGCCGCGAAGCCGCGGGCCAGCCGGGTGGGGCTCGTGCCGGGGCCCGGTGTCTACCTGGTCGAGCCGGCCGACGAGCTCGAGTTCCTGCACGCCCACGCCGTGGAGGCGCTCTGGGGCGTGGGACCGGCAACGGCCAAGCGCCTGCACGACCTGGGCGTCCGCACCGTGGGGGACCTGGCCGTCCCTGCCGCTCGACACGATGGTGCGCCGGCTGGGCAAGGCCAGTGGCGCGCACCTGGCGGCGCTCGCCCGCGGCGAAGACCCCGATCCGGTCAACCCGAACCGAGCCAACAAGTCCATCGGGCACGAGGAGACCTTCAGCCAGGACCTCGTCGACCCGCACGAGCTGGAGCGCCACGCGCTGCGCATGGCCGAGTCGGTCGCCACCATGCTGCGGGGCGCCTCGACCTCGGCCCGGACGATCACGGTGAAGGTGAAGTTCAAGGACCTCTCACTGCAGACGCGCTCCCACACGCTCGGGCGTCCCGTCGCGACCGGTGGCGCCATCGGGCAGGTGGCGGCCGCGCTGCTGGCCGGGGTCGACCCCGGCGAGGGCATCCGGCTCCTCGGGGTGAGCGCCTCGGGACTGAGTGCCGACGGCGTGGACCAGCTCTCGTTCGACCTCGGGGACGGGCTCGACGCGGACAACCAGAGCGCGGCGGCCCGCGAGCAGTCCTGGCAGGACGTGACGGCCGCGGTGGACGCCATCCGCGGCCGCTTCGGCCGTGGCGCGGTGGGCTCTGTGGCCATGGTCACCGACGAGGGCGTCCAGGTGCCGGCTCGGCGTGACGCACCGTGGGGGCCGGACGAGTAGGCGGGACCGAGCGGGGGAGGGTCGAGGGCCGACGGTCAGGCCGGTGCCGCCGCGGGCCACCAGCGCAGCCAGTACCCGTGGGGGTGCGTGTCGGCGAGGCGGGCCGGAGCCGACCCGTGCGGCCCGACGTGCACCAGCGCCGTCGCCAGGTCGGGCCCCTCGCGCGGCACCGGCGCGGGAGGCGTCGGGAGGCCGGGGGTCTCGAAGGGCGTCTCGCAGTACAGGTGGTGGACGGGCCGGTCCCCACCGAGCGCCCGCACCTCGCTGGCCAGGGCTCGCTGCTGCGCCTCGTCCAGGTAGGCCGCCACCCAGGAGTGGAAGACGACGAGGGGGTTGTCGCCAGGGATGGTGGCGGCAACGCGCCGCAGGTCCGTCACCATGTCGCCGCGCTCGAGCCGAGGCGGGTCCGGCGCGGCGCGCACGTTGGCCAGCGCCGCACGCAGGCGGCCGAAGCGCACCGGGTTGTCCGGCCACTGGCAGGCCAGCAGCCACCGGGCGGCGTCGTCGGAGAACGGATCGAGGGGCGAGAGGTCCAGCCCGACCCGATCCGCCATCGTCGGGATGCGCAGCTCGGGCAGGTGGGTGAGGTCGTCCCGGGCGGAGCATTCGAGCGCGACATCCGACCCGCGTTCCCGGCGGTCAGGCTGGCGCCTCCGTGCGCGGCCACGTAGGTGTAGGCGTAGTCGTCGAACAGCAGATTGAGGCCGGCCGATGTGCCAAGGTCGAGCAGGGAGATCGGAACCTCCCAGCGATACTGGGAGGCGATGTGGCAGAGACCGGGCAGCAACGCCGTGCAGCGCCCGACCTCGTTGGTCTGGGTGGCGCGGGTGGCGACCAGCTCCTCCACCTCGGCGCGGTGCGCCCGGCAGAAGTCGGCGAAGGCAGCGGCGACGTCGTCTGCCCCCGGCGGGCCGGCCGTAACGCCGCGCTCCGTGCCGCGCGGCGCGCCGCGCACCGCGGTCACGGTGTCGTAGGAGGCGGCCAGCGGGTGCTCGGCGCCGGCCAGGAGCAGGTAGTGGACGGCCGCCAGCAGGATCAGGGGTCGCCGCTGGGGGAGTGCTGCCCCGTCGAGGAGGGAGAGCACGCCGTCGTCGTCGGCCACGCCCCGGCAGATGGCGGCGTAGGTGGTGCCACCGTCGCGCTCGGCCACGGCGGCGAACCCCCGGAAGTGATCGGACAGGGGTTGCTCGACGAGCATGCCGTCTAGAAGCTGGCCGGGAGGAGCGGGCTGACCGCCCCGAAGAAGAACCAGAGCACGACGAGCACGCCGGCGGCGCCCACCCCGTAGATCAGCCACCGCTGGCGCCGGAAACGGTACGCCGCGTAGAAAGCGACCCCGCCGACGGCCACTGTGACGAAGCCCCAGAACAGCGGGTCGGTGGGCGCGATGGTGGAGTCCCCGGCCAGGTCCTGGCTCTTCGGGTCCGCGTGCAGCGTGGCGGCGGGCAGGCCCGAGTTGGGGAAGAGCTGGGAGTGCGCGAGCTTGGCCTGGACGATGAGTCGGGTCGAGGCGCTGAAGCGCGGGTTACAGGTCGTGAGGGTGAGGACGTCGGCGAAGACGTTCTTGACGACGTCGGTGTCGGTTGGCGACACGACCAAGCTCCTCGTCGCGTCGTAGACGAAGATGCCCTGCAGCGTGGTGAGGACGATGGGGTCGCCGACCTTGACCGAGTCGAGGTTGTAGAAGGGATGGCCGTACGTGGTGCGGTGCCCGGCGATGGAGGCGTTGCCACCCTGCCCCGGGAGCGGCGTCCCGATGTAGTGGCCCGGGCCCTTGCGCAGGTCGGCCGTGTTGGTTCCCTCGACGACGACCTGGTTGATGCCGATCACGGGGATGCGGATGTCGCCGATCGGGTCTCCTTCGGGCGGGTCCTGGGTCCGCTGCGCCGTGACGGGCGGGCCGGTCGGCAACCTGTCGAGGGCGGCCGCCTGGGCGAGGGCGCGGCGGATCTGGGCGCTGGCGGTCTCCGCCTGGAGCTGGGTGCGCAGGCCCGCCTGGGTGTGGGATTCCTGAACGGAGGTGCCCCAGATCTGGTACGCGGTGAAGAGGAGCAGCAGGACGCCGGCTCCGATCAGGACCCGCCCGGTGATGTCGACGGCCCGGCGAAGCGGCGACATCGGGGACCGAGATGGCGACATCGGGGACAGAGACTAGGGCGACAGGGATGCCGGTCCCGTTCGGCTGGCGCTATGCCTGGACCGTGACCAGGGTTCCGAGCGGTGTCAGGGGGAACACGACAGCGGCGTTGGAAGGCGGCATCTCGACGCACCCGTCGCTCTGGGGGAAGCCGTAGGACCCTCGCACGAAGCCGTGCAGTGCGTCACCGCCGTGGAAATAGCTGACCCAGGGGATGCCCGGGTCCGAGTAGTGGGAGCCGTCGGGGTTGGTGCCGGTCATGGTCGTGACCGTGTACCGCGCGAAGACGGGCCAGGTGCCGTTCTCCGTGCTCGCACCGGGTACCCCGGTGTTGACCGGGGTGCTGTAGACGGGGGCGCCGTTCTTGTAGACGGTCGCCGACTCGGGCAGCGACTGGCTCACGACCACGTAGTCCCACGGGAGTGCGTCGCCGTGGCCGCTCTGCACGTCGGCGAGCAGGTCGGTCCACACCTGGGGGCCGGCGACGCCGTCGGTCTTCAACCCGTTCTGGGCCTCGAAGTTCATGACTGCGCCCTGGGTGATCACGTTGTTCGTGCCCGGCGTCCACAGCGTGAGCAGCGAAAGGGGCTGGTCGGGCCAGCGCCAGGTGAACGAGCCGATCTGGTCGTTGCCCTCCTGGGTGGGCGACGTCAGTGGCGAGGAGGGGGTGAAGTTCAGCGGGAGGTAGCCGAGATCGGCCAGCAGTTGCTGGAGCCGCAGCGTGGAACCGGGCGCCACCGTGAACTGTGAGGTGACCGTCTGGGCCAGATGCTGGCCCTCCGAGCCGACGACGCCGGTCGCGCCGCCCGGGACCGTGACCGTCTCGGTCGCTCCGGGCACGAGCGGCCCCGACGCCTGGTACTGGAGGACCGACGGTGACAGGACGGCCCAGGTGCCTGCGACCGGCGGGCTCAAGGTCGGCATCGGGCTGCCCGGCGCGAGATCGGTGGAGAACTGCACGGAGACGGTGGACCCCGCGGCGACGTTGGTCCCCGTCGGCGACACGGAGACGACCGTGAGGGCGGGAGGCGGGGCGGCCGGAGTGGCCGCAGCCTGGTTGAAGTGCAGCGTTGGCGACGACGACGGCGGCTGCGGCGAGAACGAGCACGGCGACGCCCACGGTGAGGATCACCCACCATCGTGGGCCTTTGCGGTTGCGGACGTGTTCCCCGGTCATGGCAGCGGAATTGTACTTGGAGTGAGCGGGCCTAAAGTCCCAATTCGGCTCCAATTGCCGCGACGATGGTCGAAAGTCGGCCCTCGTCGGTCACCTTCTTGCCGTCGGACTCACGCACGTAGAAGGCGTCGACGACGATCTCGCCGATGGTGGAGACCCGGGCCGAGACCACATCGAGGTCCGCCTCGAAGAGGGTCCGGGTGATGCGGTGCAACAGCCCGATCCGGTCGGGCGCCCGCACCTCCAGGACGGTGGCGGTCTCGGACGCCTCGTTGTCGACGCTGACGTCGCTGTCCGGGGGATGGGCGGCGGAGCCGCGTCGGTGGGGATAGATGCGCTCGCGCTCGGAGAGGCGCTCGCCGATGGCCATGGGGTCGGCGAGCACGGCCGACAGGTCCTGGCGCAGCTTGGCCGTGTCGGGCCACGTACCGCGGGCGACCTCGACGGTGAACACCTCCACGGCGACGCCGTCCTCGCTGCTCACGTTGGCGGCCCGGACGTCCATGCCGTTCAGGGCCAACGCCCCCGCCACCGAAGAGAGCAGGCCGCGGCGGTCCGGTGCCGCCACGATCACCCGGGGCGGCTGGAGCGACACGGACGGAAGACCCGTCTGGCGCACTTCTTCGGTGAGGTCCCGGTTGGCCTCCACGATGCGATCCGGGCGGGCGGTCTCGGTCTCACCTTGGAGCACGTGGTCCGCGCGCACCACGAGGTCGGTGACGAGGCCGGCCTTCCAGTCGCCCCAGGCGGACGGCCCGGTGGCACGGCTGTCCGCCTCGGTCAGGGCGGCGAGCAGGTGGAGCGTCAGTCGGTTGCCGACGGCCCGGGCGACACGGGTGATCGTGGTGGGATCGTCGAGGTCCCGCCGCGTGGCCGCGTCGGGAAGCAGGAGATGATGGCGCACGAGGGCGACGAGGATGTCGACGTCGGCGGGCGGGAACCCCATGCGCGTGGTGATGTGCTCGACGACCTCCATGCCGACGGCGGTGTGGTCGCCGGGATAACCCTTGCCGATGTCGTGGAGAAGCGTGCCGACCAGGAGCAGATCCGGCCGTTCGACCCGATCGGTCAACTCGGCGGCGAGTGCCGCGGCCTCCAGGAGGTGCCGGTCGACGGTGTACGTGTGGTAGGCGTTGCGCTGGGGCTTGTTGCGTACCGCGGACCACTCGGGAATGAGGCGCACCAGCAGGCCGTGCTGGTCGAGCGACTCGATCTTGTCGACGGCGGGTCGGCCCAGCCCGAGCAGGGCGACGAGCGCCTCGCGTGTCTCGGTCGTCCACGGGTCGCTCGGCGGGGGCATGCGGTCGGCCAGGCGATGCAGGGAACCCCTGGCGATCGGGCGGTCCAGCCCGGCCGCCGTCGCGGCCAGACGCAGTGGCAGCGACGTGTCGTCGGAGACGGGCGCGAGCGGTGTCAGGGCGATCTCGCCGTCGACCTCCACCATGTCGGGGCCGAGGTCGCCGAGCGCAGGCCGCGTCCGCGCGTCCGGCGCGCCGCGGCGGAAGCGGCGCCTGGGAGGTGGGGTCGGGTCCCAGAGCCGCCGCCGGCGCCACACGTCGTCGCTGACCCAGGCGATCTGGCGGCCGGCCGTCGAGACGGCCAGCATGAGCACGTCCGCATCCGTGAAGCCCAGCGCGTCGGCCACCTGGTCCTGGTCCTGGAGCAGGAGCTTGTCGTGCTCGCGCCCGGCGAGGCGGTGGAGCTCGACCCTGACGTCGGTGAGCAGTGCGACCGCGCCTGTCGAGCGAGGCCAGATCGGCGTACTCGGCCAAGAGCGGAGCGAAGGCCGAGATGGCGCGCAGGACGATGACGTCGCGCAGCCCGCCATGGCTCTCCTTGAGGTCGGGTTCGAGCAGGAAGGCGACATCTCCCGCGGTCGCGCGCCGCTCGGCCATCTGCCGTTCGAGCAGAGGCAGGTACTTGGAGGCAAGCCGGTCGCGCCAGGCGGCCCTTGCCTTCACGAGGAGCGGCTCGGCCACCTTGGCCTCTCCCCAGACGAGGCGACCATCGAGGAGACCGAGGGCGACGCGGGCGTCTTCGGCCGCTGCGCTCAGGACTTCGGAGGGCCTGCGCACCGAGTGATCGAGATGCACGCCCTCGTCCCACACCGGGTACCAGATGCCATCGGCGACCTTCTTGATGTCACGAGAGCCGTGGTGGACGAGCACCACGTCGAGGTCGCTGTACGGGCACAGCGAGCTGCGCCCGTAGCCGCCCACGGCGACCAGGGCCAGGTGCCGCCTGTTGTCGCCCGCCGCCCGTTCGGCCAGGCCAGAGAGCCACGCATCGGCCTCTGCCGCGTAGCGCCGGCAGAATTCCTCTCCTCTGAGACCCGGCTCCGCCAGCAGCCTGCTCCGCCGGTCACGGAGTGACGCTTCGGCGGCCATGGCGGGAACGTAGCATTGGGCTTGTGAGCAAAGACGTGGAACGCAGGGAGGGCAAGACCAGACCCCCATGACCTTCACGCACGCCGTCGCCATGACGGCGGTGGGTGTGGTCGGGATCATCGTGGCCTTCTGGATCCTGAGCAGCCTGGCCGGCATCATCCTCTTCTTCGTGAAGATCGCGGTGATCGTCGCCCTGATCGCCGGGGTGTTCTGGGTGGTCTCCCGCTTCAGGCACTAGCAGCCGTAGCCGGACTGCTACGGGCAGGGGCTGGGGCAGGTGGACGCCTGCCGTTAGGCTGGCCGCCCGTTCGTGTGCACTCACCGACATGGACAGCAAGCGAGGCAAGTCACTGGCGCTGGCGTTCGACAGCAGCCCCGGTGGCGAGTCGAGCAGCATTGCCGTTGCCTCCGTCCGTGATGACGGGCTGTACCACGTTGCCGTCCTCGATCACCGTGAGGGCACCGGGTGGCTGGCGAAGGAAGTGCACAGGATCTACGTGGCCCACCATCCCAATGTCGTGATGTGTGATCCGCGCAGCCCAGCTGCGAACGCTCTACCGGAGCTAACCAGTCTCGGTGTACAGGTCGAGGAACTGTCCGGCACCGATCAAGCGGCAGCGTTCTCAATGTTCGTCGCAGCGTGTGACGACGACAAGCTGCGTCACGGCAACCAACCCGAACTGAACGATGCACTCATCGGTGGCGTGCGCCGCAAGCTGAACGACGCCTATGCCTGGAGCCGGTCCTCGTCAGCGGTCGACATCTCGCCCATTGTTGCCGTATCGGAGGCACTGTTCGCAGTGCAGACCATCGACACCGAAGTCCACATCTACTCATTGAACGAGATCGTGGCTGAACGTCGAGCAGCTGCAGCTGCACAGCAGCAGGACGACTTCATCCGCCTGCCCGATGCAGACACAGCTGCAGCCTCGCCCGATGGCATCTACTACTTGCCCAGCGGCGTCAAGGTCACTCCGCTGTCGGCGATGACACCACGCCGTAGCGCACTGTCTCACATCCCCGATCAACAGCAGTCTCCGGTGGATGCGCCCGCGATAGGCACACCAACACAAGTCCCTGCAGAATCCAGCTAACCCTTCACGAGCGTCGCCCTGCCCCAGTACGGCACATCGGGGCTAGGTGGGAGGTGGAGAGGGCTGAAAAAAGCTCGATCTCACCGGAGCCCTTGACCGGCTGTCTCACGACGGGCCCGAGAAATAGAGATCCGTCATTTGCTCAAGGGTGAGGCTTTTCGAGAATGTCATGTCGACGTGTTGGAGTTGCCGGAGGTGCGAGGTCGATGAGCTCTCGCAAAAGCTCTTCGGCGAGCTTCAGCCGCCGGGGTCCCATACGTTGGCGGAGGGCTTGTTCAACTGCGTCGTTGGTCTCACGAACGGTTCGTGCAGCCCGTTGTCCTCGTTTCGTAAGGGCAACGACCCTTCGCCGTCTGTCATTTTGGTCGACTGTCATTTCGCAGTAATCGCGGGCTACCAAAACATCAACCAGTTGGCTGGCAGCCTGTGGAGAGATCCTAAGGTCCTCGGCCACGTCGATCACGTTTGGACCATGCCGCGCCATGCCGCCGATGAACCTCACGCCGGACTCCGGCAGGTCATCGAAGCCGGCGTTGGTCAAGGCGGCGCGGAGTATCGAGCCGTATGCCCGTCGCCCCGAACCGAGCAATGCGCCCAATGGGACCTCCCGCCTGCGTTCTGTTGACGCCTTACTCATACGGATACCAAACTTACTTGCTCATACAGGTACCAAAGCTACTTGATCATCAAGGTACTTGTGGATAGGGTCCGAGGATGCAGGGAGTCGAGACCTCGTCTGTAGGCACCAGCGCGCTAGAGCCGACGCCTTCGGCCGCTCCGTTGGAGATGCCCACTCCAGAATCTGGAGATGGCCATACCTATCTGGACCGAGTGCTGAGCTGGTGGCCCGAGGTCGTGGTCACCTTGGGATCGTTGCTGATTTTCGCCTGGCAGCTCGATCGAAATGGTTTCGGCAATCAGTTCTATGCGGCCGCGGTTCGCTCGATGTCCCTGAACTGGCACAACTTCGTATTTGGCGCCTATGACCCAGGGGCCTGGAGCACTACCGACAAACCCCCGCTCTCCCTCTGGCTCGGTGCGGGGCTCGCTCGGATCTTGGGCTATTCGTCATGGACCGTTCTCCTCCCGTCTGTTCTCGCGGCCGGACTGGCAGTTTGGCTGCTGATGTCGACGGTGCGCCGTCCATGGGGACGGAGCGCTGGACTGGTCTCGGGCGTGGTCTTCGCCTTGACGCCGATCGTGGTCGCCATGTCCAGATCGAACAATCCCGACATGGTCTTGGTGTGTTGCTGCGTTGCAGCCGCTTGGGCTGTCGGGCGCGGTATCGCTGACGGCCGGACACGTTGGATGCTCCTGGCCGGATTGTTCTGCGCGGCCGGTTTTCTCTCGAAACTTCTCGCAGTGGGCATGGTGATGCCGGGACTCTGGCTGGCATACCTGATTGCGGCACCTGGCCCATGGGGGCGTCGGGTCGTCCAATGTCTTTACGGTGGCCTCCTGTTCATTGCGGTCGGCGCAGCGTGGATTGTGGGAATCGATCTGGTCCCTCTCTCCCAACGGCCGTGGATCGGAACCACCACCGACGGAAGCGCCCTAAATCTTGTCTTCGGGTCAAGCGGCTTCAATCGACTGGCGGGCACCAGAACCGTGAGTCAGTCGCAAATCAACGCCCTCGCCAAGCTGATCTCCCCAATCAATCAGCTCGGAGGGGATCCAGGGATCTTCCGACTCTTCAACACAGGAATCGGGGACCAGATTATGTGGCTGTTCCCGGTTGCCGCCGTGAGCGCGATCGGTGGCGGCATCATGTCTTGGAGACGCCGAGTCCGTGACGCCCGCCTCGGATCCCTTGTCGCTTGGGTCGGCTGGGCGGTCGTCACTTACCTGGTGCTTGCCTTTGCACAGGGTGTATTCCACAACTACTACGTGGTACTGCTCGCGCCCGCCTTGGCGGCGCTGTGCGGCATCGGGCTGACCTTGGCGCGTGAAGCTCACGGACTAGGTCGACTTGTGGCCGCGGCCGCGCTCCTCATTGGAGTCGCATTCGAGGTCGTGCTCCTCGGCCGAGTGTCAGCCTGGCAGTGGCTGCGCTTCGCCCTGCCCGTTGTCATCGTCGTTGTCGCCGTGATCTGCATCGTCGGTTCGTTCGGCTCTCGCACGAGTGGACGGGTGACACTCGTTGCGCTCCTTTTCGGCGGAGCCGTTCTGGTCGTCCCTCCGGCACTGTGGTCGTCATATGGGGTACGAAGTCCGCAAATAGGAGGCATTCCTCAGGCTCGTCCGGCCTCGTCCGGCGAACATAACTCAGGGGGTTCTTCCAGCCCGCCTATCGCGATGCTGAACTGGCTTCGCCTCAGGCGTGGCGGAGCCAGTTGGGAGGTGGCGGCTCCAAGTTCCTTCAGCGCCAACGTACCGATTATCGATGGCTACTCGGTGGTGGCATTGGGCGGGTACTTGGGGACTGACGCCTCGGCCAGCATGGCACGGGTGACCGAGGCCGTCGGAGACGGCAGCCTGCGCTACTTCTATCTGGGCGAAGAGGGGTTCGGTGCCGGAGGAGCGGAGATAGCGAAGCTCACTGCAGATGTGGCGTCCTCGTGCACGCAGGTTGATCCCTCTGAGTGGGGAGCACCGTCGACGTCCAACCCGGCCACCGGTTCGGGCACGCTTTATGACTGCGCCGGCAAGGCCGCTGCGCTGCAGCACGCTGCTAGTGAGAAGGAGCTGCCCAGTCCGGCCGCGTCAAGCGCCACCAATCCCTTGACTCGGTTGGAAGCGCTCTTGTCAGGGAGCGGTATCCGAGCCGTCATAATCCGCCAATGTCTTGCTCAGCAGGGTGTCATTGTGAACGTTGACGGCCAAACGAAAGATTTCAGCAAACTGCGTCGGGCCCTCTCGACGTGCATGAGGACTCTCGGAGGACATCACCCCTCTCCGAGTGGTTCACCATGAGCGATCTCCATGGCGACCTCGGAGACCGTGGGCAACCCTGGACGAAGGTGTCGGGCAGGTGTCCTCAGGTGGTACCTGGGTGTGACCACCACTGAGCGCCGACCCAGTCCTGGAGCTGGTCATCCCCGCCTTCAACGAGGGGAAGCTCATCGAGCACACCTTACGCCGAACCCGTTCGTATCTGGACCGAGATTTCGGCTACACGACCGTGCTGACGGTGGCGGAGAATGCCAGCACCGATTCGACCTTGGCCATTGCGCGGGGCCTGGCGGCAGAACTCGACGATGTGCGGGTCGTCCATCTCGACGTCAAGGGCAGGGGACTGGCGCTGCGCACGGTCTGGTCGGCCAGCTCAGCCCAGGTAGTGGCCTATATGGATGCCGACCTCTCCACCGACCTGGCCGACCTCGACACGCTCATCACCCCCCTGGTGAAAGGGAATGCGGACGTGGGTGTCGGGAGCAGACTGGCCTCTGGGGCCCAGGTGACCAGAGGGCTCAAGCGGGACCTCATCTCTCGTGGGTACAACCTCATTGTCCGGCTAGCCCTGCACTCCGCCGTCTCCGACTCTCAATGTGGCTTCAAGGCGCTGCGTGCCGAAGTGGCCCGACAGATCATGCCCCAGGTTGAGGACGACAAATGGTTTTTCGACACCGAGCTGCTCTACTGGGCGCAACGGCGGAGCCTGCGCATCCACGAGGTTCCGGTGCACTGGATCGACCGGCGCGAGTCCACGGTCCATCTGAGCAGCACGGCTCTGTCTGACCTCAAGGGCATTCGCCGACTTCGCCGGGCTGACCACGGTGGGCTGAGCCATGCAACAAAGATGTTGCTCGAGTGACCAAACGCCGTGAGGGCATTTGGGTCTACTGAGGTTTGGTTTGCACTTAACTTGAAGAGTCTCGCCCGATGGTTCGACCGTTTTCTTGTTTGTGCATGTTCCTGTAACACCTGTGGAATCACCATCGGGACAGTACGGCTATACAACGCTCACCAGCCGGTGCCGAGAGGCGTCAGCACTAGCCCAGTTCGCCGGGACGGTGGGATACTTCGGCGCAACAGTGACAGTCCAGGCCTCGTTGCAAGCTCTCAGACGCTCGGCTCCTCCCAGGAATGCTCATTGCCTTCGCCAGGAGTGATCCACAGCATCGTCACTCCGTCGGGTGCGTTGTTGGAGTGCCAATGACCCCTCGGAACAATCGCAAGATGGCCCGTTGAAAGGGTTCGAATTTGAACGACCGTCGTCCTCTAGCACTGTAAGTTCCGACTCGCCCGCGAAGATGAAAAGAAGCTCGTCGCCTTGGCCGTGGTACTCCCAGGGTGGTCGGCCTTTGAAGGCGGCGACACCACCCGTGCATCCGTGGAACGAAAAGTCCCCGATCGGACTTTCCGGTTCTCGGTCCACAGTCGCGAGGTCCACCTGGATCATCCTGGCAACCGATTCGTGATCAAGGTTGTGCACCGTCACCATTGGGCCACCTCTCAGTCTTCGGATCGACCTACGGAACGATAATCACCTCTGCGAATGAGAGCCCACGGTGCCCGAGTGCGCCGGGAGGGTGACCTCGGTAGACAACGTATTTTCACATCGTCACACTTACGTCATGGACGATGCCGTCTTCAACCTTCAAACGAATCCAGTCCACTTGGGTCTCGGTGCGAGGGTGGTTCCCCAGGAGCCGTTTACCGGCAACCTTGAATGGTACGAGCGCTACGAAGCACGCACAGATTCCGATGGAGTCGAGGGGCGACTCGTCTCGATGCACCGATACACAGCGTCGTGGGAGTCGTGGGAGATGCACCCGTTAGGGGAAGAGTTGGTTGTGTGCACATCGGGAACCATCGAACTGCTCCAAGAAATCAACGGACAGATTCGGTCGGCTGTGCTCAACCAGGGCGAGGCGGTGATCAATCCCCCAGGGGTTTGGCATACAGCCAACGTCGACAGCGGGGCGACCGTGCTGATCATCACAGCCGGTATCGGGACCAAGAATCGTCCTCGCTAAAGGGCCAGGGGTAGCCCAGTTCGCCGGGATGGTCATCTGGACACCGGCCGACGCCTAGCGTCTGTGAATGATGGGCTCAGAATCCCGGTCAAACCCGGAGCTGAGGACGGCCATTCAAGCCCTCGGTAACAAGGGCTTGGGGGTTGAGGGTGTCCACGTCCAAGTGCGCAACCGGCCGCCGGTCGAGTACCACTGGGTAGCCGACATACGCCGGGACATCTTCTCTGCCTCGAAGACCTTTACCTCGGTAGCCATCGCCATCGCTCAGGGGGAAGGGCTACTCGATACAGACGATTCGATCCTGTCTCACCTAGGGCACCTGACATCTGCCCCGGCGCGGGGTGTCGAAGCGATCACCATCCGACACCTGCTCACCATGACTTCCGGGGTGATCTACCGCTGGGACGATCCAGACGCTGACCATCCTGGGGATGCCGCCGTCGACATCCTCACGACACCGCTGGGCACGACACCAGGGACCGCCTTCGCCTATCGGGGTGCGAACAGTTACCTACTCAGCCGTATCATCCACGCCTGCTCAGGCCAGGACTTGCGTGACTTCCTGCTTCCCCGATTGTTTACGCCGCTCGGGATTGGAAACCCACAGTGGCTGCGGTGCCCACTCGGGTACTCGCTCGGCGCTGTCGGACTCCATCTGCGCACCGCCGAGGTCGCTAGGCTCGGTTGCACCTTGCTCGAAAGCGGCAGCTTCCTCGACGAGCAGCTCCTGCCGGCGACGTTTGTTACCAGCATGACCGCCGACTGCGTGCCTACCAACGGACATATCGCTACCGGTGCAACGGCCCCTCACCTGGAGAACGCGCGATACGGCCGCCACGTCTGGCTCTGCCACCGGGACGACGCCTGGCGAATGGACGGCCTCTACGGGCAGTTCAGCGTCATGCTGCCTCGCCAACAGGCGTGCGTGACGACCACTGCCCACTACCGAGGGCCGACCACCGACATTCTGGACGCCATCTGGTCGGAGATCGTGCCCGTCCTCAACTGACCGGCATCAAGGGACAACGCACCCGGGTCGGCCGATTACCGAGGACACCGTCCCCTAACGCCGGGAGGGTGCGACAGTCCGAAATTGACGGACCTTGACTGTCCCCGGTCGGATCTGTTCACGGAATCAATGGTCGGGCCACTGCTCGACGTCGGCCGACGACCTTCGCCACTCCTAATAATTCCAAAACAGTCGGCGGCTACGGTGGGTCCCGGTTGGATAGCGTGGAAATACACGGGGAGGATGCCGATGCGTGCCCCAAAGGTTGCCGCTGCAGCGTTCGTCATCGCGGTTGTCGCCGCGGGTTGCGCAGTCCTACCCATCTACTCAGCGTCGACCACGACCTTCGAGGGCTTTCCCGTGATCTCCAACGTGCCCCAGAACCCTCGGGGCATCGTGTTCCTGTTTCACGGCACCGGCGGTAGCGCGAATTTCGCAACGAAAGTCGAGACCGTCGACATGCTCAACCATCTCGTCGCCGACGGCTACGGCTTCGTGTCGACTGAGAGCACTAATCGCACCACCAAACAGTGGAACACCCAGAACCTGTCGCTCACTAGCAACGCCGACCTCGCCCGCCTATCGAGGCTTTACGCGAGCTTTGTGAGCACCGGCCAGATTACGAGCCAGACACCCATCTACGCGATCGGTATGTCGGACGGCGCCGGGTTCGCCTCAACGTTCGCGCAGGCATTCAAGAATGCCGGATATCCGGTCGCCGCGATCGCCCCCGCTCATGGTCAGATTCCGGCCGCGGTTCGCAACTCCGGCGGACTCGACGTGCCCGCACTGTTCACGCTCGGAGCCAATGACACCACCGTCGACAATGCCCAGATCGAACGCCAAGTGGCCGAACTGGCCGGGCGCGGCATCCCCACGCAGATCTTCGTCGAGCCTGAGACCAATCTGCAAATAGCACGCTTGTTGCGGGTTCCCGGTATAACTTCGACAGACGCCAACGCGATCTTCACTGCGGGTGTAAACGCCGGACTCTGGAACGCCACCGGGCATCGGCTCGTCAGCATCGATACTGAAGAGTCGGCGCTCAACACCTTGCCGTATCCGGCCTCTGTCACCATCCAGGAAGAGGCAAGCGTGCGCGACGAGATCGACGTCGTACTCGCGGTGCACAAGTATTCCGCCACCTACGCACCGCAGACCGTCGCATTTTTCGACGCCCACCGTTAGACGCTCCGACGCCGAAGTTGGATATCGACCGCCATTCGGGAGGCAGAAGAACTCAGATCCTTGCCTGCCCCCGTACGCCGGCACGGGGTGTCACCCTCCGGCACAACAGGGCTGGCGTTCATCTCCCTTCCGGCCTCCCGATGGCCTGACAGAAACCCCTGATCTTTGTTTTGTATCCTCTCGCGGCCGGCTTCGTGCCCGTCCCGGCCTTGAAAGGAACCCATCGCCATGCGTCGCCTCGTTGTCGCCGGTGTCGTGGTGTTGACCGGCGTGCTGCTCGCCGCTTGCACCCCCACCGAGCCGGGTTACAAACCCCTGCTCTCGGGGATCGTGAACAAGGGCAGCGAGACCTACTTCCACCTCGCTCAGCCATATCCCCTGATTGACCTCTCCGAAGTGTCGGCGAGCTCGCCGGGTCTGACGGGGACGGTGGTCGACGTGTCCTGGTCCCAGCTCGAGCCCAGTCCGGGAACCTTCGACTTCTCGACGCTCGACTCGGATCTGGCCTCGGTCTCCGCCTACAACAGCGCCCACGCCGGAGCCACAATCGGCGTCAAGCTCCGCGTGTGGGCTGCAAACGACGCCCCCGAGTGGGCCAAGACGATGGACGGAACGCCAATCTCGACCGACGTGAACAACCAGCCCGCCACAGTGGGTCAATGGTGGAAGCCTGACTATCGGGCGGCTTGGGCCGGCCTGCAGTCGGCGCTTGCCCTGCGCTACGACAACAATTCCCTGATCAACGAGGTCGTGGTGGCGTCGTGCGCGTCGCTCACCGACGAGCCCATGATCATGGCGGCGACTCCCGACGTGAGCTCGGTCCTGCTAGCTGACGGATGGACCAACGCGGCGCAGCAAGCCTGCCTCGATGGCGCACTGAGCGACTACGCACCTTGGCAGCACACGGCGGTCTACTTCCCGTTTAGTCCCTTTACCACCATCTCTCCCTCCGGACAGAGGGGAATCGACGACTCAGTGACCGCAGAGGTAATGCAGCGCTGCGCCAGCTCTCTCGCGTCGGGTGGGCCCTGGTGCATTTTGGGGAACAACGCTCTCGACGCGAGCCAAAGCGGCACCTTCGTCTACAACGAGATCAACAGCCTCTACGCGTCGGACCCGAGCAACACGGCTGTGGCTTTCCAGATGAACTCGCCAGCTCCCACGGGAACAGTCGCCTGCCAGGCAGTGGACGTGGCAGTGGCCGAACATGCCAACTCGATCGAGTTCTGGCCCAAGACTGGTCAGAATCTGGGCTTTACCGGTGACACTCCAGCCACGCTCAACGGTTGGGGTGGAGATCTTTTGCTGGGCAGCGCTCCCACTTGCTCTTCGTAGACAGACCGCCGTTCCCTGCTCTAGGACACCTGGTGGCGAGAGTATCCCCATACGCCGGGTCGGTGGGCGTTATGACGAAGACCGAAACCGTCGGAGTCTGCGTCGCATCATCCCCCGGTACCGTCGCTGCTCTGTCTCGTTCTGGAGAAAGGTGGGGTCGGCCACACCCTCGTAGTACTGGGTTTCGGCCTCGTCGTGGTCTTCCTCGACCAAACGGCCCAGAGTCTCTTTCTCAGGCTCACCTGCCGGGAGTTGTCGGACCCAAGGGTCCTTCTCGCTGAGCCAGGTCTTGTCCGCCGAACCCATAGTCCACAAGGTTATGGCCAAGAACGAGGTGCCCCATAACGCCGGGATGCGGTCAGACGGATCAGTCAGAGAAGTAGCGCCGAGCGAGTGTGGAGACATCCTCAACATCAGCTGGGTCGGGCGAACTCCCTGCGGAGAACATTGCGACCCGCAAGTTCGGCCCATGGGCCGCAAATGCTGACATCTGCTCCTTAGTCACTGGCTGTACGACGTAGTGAATGTGGACAGGCTCGCCGCCAGCATGAGACCAAAGACAGTTGTAGACCTGATCGGCTTCGACGAGTCGGCTTGCAACGAGCGACGCACGCCGGAGAAGCGGCCCAAGCTCAGCCGCCTCGTCAGCTGAGAGATCGGCCACTGACGTAACATGCCTTTCTGGCTTGACGATCAGGGTGCCCAGACCTAGCGGACCGATGCAGTGTTCAACCAGCCAAGATCGAGTCCGGAAGATGCGGCCGCCCGGCAGAGCCAGCTCGCCGCTCGACAACTGGCAGGCCATGCAGTCAACCATGTGATCCAGTCTTCCATCGTTGCTTTTTGGCGTGGAGAGGTGCCCCCTATCGCCGGGGCTGGGCGCATTACCAGACCAAGTCCGCTTGCAGATTAGGCAGGGAAGGCTCTCGTTTCTCCGTACCAGGAGATGGGATCACGCTTGACCGCCTCCCACCGTCGCTTTCCGGATGCGGCTAACAGCGCCTGCAGTGACGCGTCTCTGCTCGCACGCTGCCACAGGGCTTGTCGGCTCTGGCCGAGGGACTCGGCAATCTGTTCCCACGACAGCCCAGCCGCGCGGGCAAACGAGATTGCTTCCTTCTGGGCTGCATCAAAGTAACGACTAAATGCAGCCGCTACTTGAAGGACTTCCATCGGGTCGGGGTCTGCACTTCTCCTAATGCGCTCCCATGCCTCCCAGAACGACTCCGAGGGTTTCACCGTCACAACACTGAACGAATCGTAACCGTCTGTCAACACTCGTTTACAACAGTGAGATGAGCCGCTCGGTACGTGGGAAGACAGACTCATCGAAGATGAGTCTGGTGTGTGGTGGTGGACCTGGGCCGTGGATTGGTGAAGTCCCTTGACGTGCCCCCGAACGCCGGGAAGGGGTGCCACCGTGCGGCACCATGGGGACAGGAGTATGACGGCGAGTGGCCATCCGGTGTCCGGCAGTACCGAGCGGCCTGCGTGACGACAAAACGCAAGAAACAAACGACAATATCGGGTGGGTAAACGCCAATTCGCTTGCTCGTCAGCCGCCCAACTGGTTGAGTGCCGCCTCAGCGCGCCGTTCCACATTCCCGTACCCGTTGGCCGCTGCGACGACGTGCGCCTTGGTCAGAAGGTCCCGAGCCTTCTTGATGTCACCAGGAGCGCGGCGCTCGGCAAGCATCCTTCCCCACAAGAGATCGGTCCGGGCCGCGAAGAACTTGGCATTCGCCCGTGCACTCGACGCGGCGGAGTGGGCGAAGTAGGCGTCCGCCTCGTCGTAGCGGCCGAGGACTGTGGCGAGGCCGCCGAGGGAATAACTAACCGGGCCCTCCGCTGTTGGGCCCGAGGTGGACCACTCATCGGCCCACGGGCTGAGCAGGTGGAGCAGTGGTCCTGCGTACCGGGGATCTCGGCATTCGATGGCGGCGTCGCTGTACGACACCATGCCCGTGACCCAGACGCTATCCATCGGGAGATCGAAGTCGGTGGCCGCGAACTCTTCCAACAGGTGACGAGCCTCGTCGAGGCGGTCACCTTCGGCGTAGGCCGTCGCAAGGGCCGCCACGAAGGCGGGGAGCCCGGGATTGTCGGCCGCCGCCTGGGTGATGAAGGGGACCAACTCGCCCAGGGTGCCGCGTTGAAGACTCACGATGGCGGTCTGCGCACCGAAGATGACGGCAGCGTCGGGTTCGCCGCCCTCGGTGCCGATCTGAAGGGCCTCTGCGGCCAACTGTTCGGCCCGGTCGGTGTCGCCGGCGATCTGCGCCCTCGTGGCACGCGCGAAGGTGAGCACCCAATTCAGCGACAGCTGGTTCAGTGTCTCGACCGTTGACCCCATGATCTCGAGACAACGGTCCATCTCGTCGATGTCCCCGGCACGGCGTGCATCGCCTGAGCGCCGATCCGCCGCCAAGAAGAGCTGCACGGGGTCACCGAGGCGCTCGGCTCGAGCCAGGGCGTCTGCGGACCAGGGCTTCACCCGAAACGGGTTAGACGCGTAGTTGAGGACCCGTACAAGCAGGGCATCGTCACCGGAGGCCCGGGCGATGGCCACGGCCTCTTGGGCCAGCGCCTGAGAACGGTCGGGCGCTCTGCCGAATTGAAGTTCCTGGCACAGGGTGGCGAGAACGAGGGCCCGGTCGGGAGCATCGGCCGAGAGTCGCTCGAGGGCCATCTCCAGGATCTCGACCTTGTCGGCATCGATGGCACCGACGGCGCTGACGAATCCACGGTTGTTGGCCATGGCGGCAGCCACGAGCCGCGCGGTGTCGCCGACGTCGGCGGCTTGGCGAGAAGCGCCGAGGAGGGTGTCGCGAAAGGCGGGGTCACCCGTCTGGCGCTGGGCCGTGCCGAGCCCTATGGCCAAGTCGATACCCAAGACAGGATCAGGGTCAGTGGCCCGGGGGTAGAGATCGAGAGCCTGGGCGTAATACCGCAGGGCGTCAGCAGGGGCCAGGGCAACAAGGGCGGCGTCGCCGGCTTGGCGGGAATAGCTGATGGCCTTGGTGAGGTCGATGGGTTGCGTGGCAGTCCAATGGCGGGCCAGTTCTCCCACGCGGGACCCGGGGCGGTCTCCGCAAAGGTCCTCCAGAGCCTCGGCCACCTGCCGGTGCGCTCGGGCTCGACGGGTGAGACCCAAGTCCTCATACAACGTGTGCTGGATGAGGGCATGGGCGAAGTTGTAATGCCCGGGAGCGTCTGCCAGCTCCCGTACAAGGGCCGCAGCGGTGGCAGCTTCGAGGATGTCGAGCACCTCATCCTCGGTCGCGTTCGCAGTCCTCGCCAGGAGGTCGAGGTCGAAGTCCCGACCGATGACCGCCGCCAGCGACAGCACGCGTTCGGCCTCTTGTCCGAGTCGCCCCACCCTTGCCCCGATCACCTCGCGCACGCTGTCGGGCAGGGCGACCTGCTCCAGGGAGTCCTGCGCCGTCCATCTCCCCGTGGCGTCCTGGTAGATCGCCCCGGTGTCGGAGAGATGGCGCAGTACTTCGCCCACGAAGAACGGATTGCCGTCGGTCTCGCGATACACGGCGTGGGCGAGACCCACCCCGGCGTCATCGAGGGTGTGACCGGCGGCCGCCTCCATGAGCGCCATCACGCCGGTGTCGTCGAGTCCGGTCAGCTCGATACGAGAGACGCCGCTCTCTCGCCGCAGGGCTGCCAGGGTGTCGAGAAACGGGTGGGACCGTGACAGTTCGCTGTCGCGATAGGTCCCGAGGATGAGCACCCGCATGGCCTGCTCAGCCGCCGTCAGGTGGCGAAGGAGCAGCAGGCTTCCCTTGTCGGCCCACTGGAGGTCGTCGAGGACGAGCACCACGGGTTGGTGCTCCGACACCGTGGCCAGCAGGCCGACCACGGCGGCGAAGAGGAGGAACCGTTCGGTGTCGGAGTCGGTGGCCTTCGAGGGGGGCAAGTCGCGAATGCGGCTGGCCAAGGCGGGCACCAGCCGGGACAGTTCTGAGCCGTGGGCCTCGACGTGGGCGAGGAGTTGGTCCTCGGGGGCGTGGGTGACGTAGTGGCCGAGAGCCTCGGCGAAGAGCTGGTAAGGGGTGGCGAGATCCTCTTCGCAGTGGCCGAACAACACACAAGCTCCGGTGTCGAAGGCAGACCGGGCCGCTTCCGCCACGAGCGTGGTCTTGCCCAGACCGGCTTCGCCCGAGACGAGGAGCACCTCGCGCCCCTCGCCCCCCGCGACGCGCTTGGTGGCGTCCGTCATGGCCTGCATCTCGGCTTCGCGACCGACCACGCCCACGGCGGGGCGCACGGCCAGACGACCGGGCAGCGGGACGGACGTTGTCGGTGTCGGCCCCTCCGAGGGGTTCCCACAGCACTTCGACGGTCTCAACCGGATCGGGCAGTCCCTTCAGCGTCAGTTCCCCGAGTGAGCGGCACTCGTGGCGGCTGCGCCGACCGGCCATGGCCCGAACCACATCGGCGGCCAGGACCTGCCCGCTCTCGCAGGTGGCACACAGCCGGGCCGCCTCGACGACCGGGTCCCCGAAGTAGTCGTCGTCCTCTCGGGTGACTTCCCCGCCGCTCAGCCCCACCCGCAGGCCCACCGAGTGCTCTCGGCTCCGGTTGTCCCGTTCGACGCCCTGCTGCATGGCCACTGCACACGCCAGGGCGGCCGAGGCCGAGGCGAAGACCACCATGAGCCCGTCACCGAGGTTCTTCACCTCGGTGCCTCCGGCCTCGGCGATGGCCTGGCGCAGGATCGAGAAGTGCCCCCGGCGGACCTCGTCGGCGGCGTCGGGCGACAGGCGCTGCGACAGCTCCGTCGAGCCCACCATGTCGGTGAACAGGATCGTCGCGCTCTCGGTGCTCAAGAAACACCTCCCGCCTGGAGAACACCAGGGTAGGCGAGGACCGGAATCGCCTGTCGAGGTAGCCGAAGGCCACCTATGGCCTAGCCCGACATCGGGCTCGGGCCGGTGGCGCTCACGATCACGAAACGGGATCTGCGAGCGAGGCTGGACGTGCCGATACCGAGAGGCTCGAGAAAATCAGTACCGATTAAGCGCTGCCGGAGCGCATCTATGAACGGTCTTCAGAGCGTTCGAGCAGACAGACCACGGCCCCAGATCGGGTTGTGAGCGCCGAGCAGTAGCCGGGGATGGTCGCCCGACGTTTCCAGGCGTCCGCCCAGATCATGGATAAGACTGGAAGCCGATGATTGAGCCTCCTGAGATCCGGTACGCGACGACCAGCGACGGCTTGCACATCGCCTACCAGGTCGAAGGGTCGGGTTCGCTGGATTTGGTCGAAACTGGCGACGGGACCATGTTTTCGATCGATGCGACGAGTGAACAACCCCGATGGCAACAATGGGTCGACCGCTTGGCCTCATTTTCCCGAGTCATCCGCTTCGACCTCAGAGGAGTCGGGCTGTCGGACCCAGTGGGATCGTCGGAGCCTCCAACGGTTGAACAATGGGCAGATGACGCCTTGGGAGTCATGGACAGCGCTGGTGTCGACCAGGCAGCGATTCTCGGTTGTTCTATGAACGGACTGCTCGCACTACTCCTGGCCGCCAGTCACCCAGAACGCGTCCGGGCGCTGGTGCTCGTGAATGCCTACGCCCGCGTCGTGAAGGATCACGACTACCCGATCGGCTATCCCGCCGAGGTCGTCGAGCAGTTTGTCGGAGACTTGACCGAGCCTGGAACCGATGCGATCACCCTCACAGTGTCGTCCGGAGATCCAGGCGTTCCGGATGCGTTCTGCGGGCGACATTCCCTATATGGCACCGAGCTTGGCCTCCGACGCTGCATTCGCCTCATGGTGGCACCGAGCCGGCCATCGGGGCGCGAGTGTCGCCGCGTCCCGAGGCGTCTGGCGGGTAGCGATTGGAACCGACCTTCGAGCCGCCCTGCCCCTGATCAACGTGCCCACGTTGGTACTGCACAGCACGAGAAACGCTTTTGCTCCCGTTCAATGGGGGCGTTACCTCGCCGAGCACATCCCCAACGCAGAGATCGTCGAGCTCGATACGGCCGACCATGTCCCATGGGCCAGCAACGCTGACATTGCTGGCGAGATCGAGGAATTCCTGACGGGCACGCGCCAACTCGCTCCTTCGAGTCGGATGCTCGCAACGGTGCTTTTCACCGACATCGTCGGCTCCACTGAGCGCGCCACCGCCCTAGGGGATCGATCTTGGAAGGAACTCCTCGAAAGCCACGACCGCGCCGTCGAGCGCCAGCTTCGCCGTTACGGAGGACAACTGGTGAAGCACACCGGTGACGGCGTCCTCGCCATGTTCGACGGCCCTGCACGAGCTGTGCAGTGCGCCGGCGCAATTCGGGAGGCTCTCGAGCAGCTGGGCCTCCAGATTCGGGCAGGCCTCCACACGGGTGAAGTCGAACGCCGCGGCGACGACGTGTCGGGCGTAGCTGTACATTTGGCTCAGCGTGTGCAGAGCCGCGCAGAGCCAGGTGAAATTCGGGTGTCTCGCACAGTTGTCGACTTGGTTGCCGGTTCGGACCTCCGGTTCGAGGATAAAGGTGAGCACGAACTCAAGGGCGTTCCTGGCTCTTGGAGGCTCTTCGCCGTGAGTGGCTGACAGGGCAGGCCGTCCGGTATCGGCAATCCCGTCCCCGGAGCATTGTGTCGATAGGAAATGGCTCTTGGGGGTGCCCCAGACCGCCGAGACGTGGGGCGCACCCAGTGCTATGTCCGTCGCCACCGTAGTTCTGTGCAGTTTGCTTCACCAGCAACCGCAAGGGTCATGCTGCCGGTAGCTGCGTTGTCGGTCGCGGTGTCCTGGCGGTCAGTCCTCAGCTTTGAGGGCCAGTTCCAGTGCCATCCGACGAATCTCGATTTCAAGTGGGTCCGATGGCTTCCGACCGAGGCGCTGATCCATCTCTTCAACGCGCAGTTGTCGTTCCGCTTCGTCAGCTAGTGCCTGGTTGAGTTCGTTCACGGTCGTAACTCATCTCCTCGTTGACGGCTGCTCACCAATGAGATACCTGGAGGACCAGCCGACCGCGCAGGCTGACCCAACGCTATCCCGACAAGTCTGCCTCGGTGGTGTCAGGGCGTCGAGGCTCGTGGACACTTGACTACCCGATGGTCGTCGCTGTCGTCCCGTTCGGGCCGGGAACTGCGAACACACCGTGCGCTGACATGTACGCCTCGCAGCCCTGAATCCACTGACTCCCAGTGTCGCCCGTGGGAACCATGTTGTGCGATGCCCACAGGTCACAGGCTGCTGCTGGACCCGACTCGATAGATACCTGCCCTTGCATGTTGCTCTGCGCCATGTTGTACCCGTCCGTGTACGAGGGTGAGGGTCCGCTGTTGACGTGTCCGAGCACCAGCGGCAGAGCAATGAGTGCGACCACAACAACGCCGAGGATCACTGCCACCACTCGCCAGTTGTGAGCCGTTCCTACGGTTGGTACCGCCATGTGAACCTTCGTCGGCACGGAACCGCTCTGCATTGAGTGCTGGCGGGCATCGAGCAGCTACCGCGTCACCACCAGCTGCAGCGGCCCGTCGGCGTGTCCTGAGCGGCTGCTCGTGAGACTGGCCGGATCGAGGCGGGTTAGGGTATCCGCCCCGCTGGAAATGACCAGCTGGGCGGCGTGGCCGAGTGGTTTAGGCAACGGACTGCAAATCCGTGTACGGCGGTTCGATTCCGCCCGCCGCCTCCCTGAGCTAGCTAAATCCCTGGTCAGATAGGGTGGTTGATCAGATAGACTGGGGCCTGCAAAGCCCCGTACGGCGGTAGCCGCCTCCAGGGTTTTCCTGTTCAAGGGTAGGAAGTGAGGTGACCGGGACTGACCGGGAGTGACGCAGATGTATTGGGGATTTCGTGTGATCGCTGCGTCAAGGTGCGTCATTTCTGCGTCGCGCACCATCGCTCATTCGATCCCCCAGAGGCGGGCATCATGGTGAACATGTCCATTCAGTTCAACGGTGAGCCATCCGGATGCTGGGCGCGCAGGTAGTCGACAACGTGGGGCGGAACTGCAACCAGGTTTCGATGCTTTCCAGGCCCAGTGGTCGGGCAAGCCAGCGCCGGAGGTTGCGCAGACCCTGAGCGCCTATGTCGCGATGACGCCCCCGAGGATGACGGCACAGGAGATCGACAAGGTCGCGACCGAGATCGCCGACGGCGTCGCAGTCAAGCTGACGGCCTAGGGCTCGATCCCTGATCGGGCGCGGCGGCGCCCGCTTCCTTGACTGAGACGAACTCCTCGGCACTCGTCCGGATGAATCGAACACGCCAGCAGTTCCCGTCGGCGAATGGCCAACTGGGCGTGCTGATCCCGGCCCTGTTCAGGGCCATGTACATGTCCTCGCTTGCGAGACGGATGGCCTCTTCTGGAGTTTGCGCAGCCACGGCACACGAGATGATGAGTCGCCGGTGGATCCTGTGCCATTGATCGCCGCAGTGCACTGGTCGGCGCGCATGACGCGGCCACCGGAGCCCGGGGGAGCCCCGCCGTAGCTTCGTAGGCGCCGGCCTGGTTGCCTCGGAGTCGCCCCTTCCCGACGGTAGGTGGCACGAGGTCCGTCTTGAACCCGCCGTCAATGGCTGGTTCGGGAGAGGGGTCAGCTCACGCTGAATCGTCGGTGAGGAGAGCGTGAACGTGCGTCTTCCATGCGTCCCTGAGCTCCTTGGTCACCTCGTGGGTGCGGTACCCCTCAGCCGAAATCAGCTCACCACATGAGCAGAGGCCGATCGCTCCCACACTGCCCTCGAAGCTGAGAACGTGCGAGGTGACGTTGACAAATCTGTGCTCGACCCGCTCTGCAGCCAACTGACACCTCTCCGTCTGCTCCGTTGGGCTCTTTGTTCTACGCTGGTTGCAGATGGGAGTCAAGGGGTCGTCGCTGGTCTCCCGACTCTCAACGATCTGGACTCGGTGTTGCAAAACGTTCAACATGCAGTGGATGCGGCCAGCTAGCCATTAGCCCCTAAGTGCTTGGATAGGAGGCAGGCAGTCAGAAGCCCTCGGACTGGTCACTCGTCAGCTTCAGCGCGTGGTCTCGACATGCCTCCATAGATGGCTCGGCCAGACGGTCATCCGCCATCACCTCGCGTTCCGACTGATCTACCTTCACACCCGGACCTCAGGCTTACCGAAGACTCCGATCTATATCGTTTGATAATCGAAGGTGACTTCTCAGAGGCCAACTTGGAGCAGATGACTATCGAAGAATCTCAGGTTCTGCGTTCGGCATTCGTTGGCGCTGACCTTGGACGTCCGACAGCGGCGGTCCTGGAGTTGCAGCGCCTGGCACCGATCGGATCCGCTTCTCATTCCGCCAAGCCGCTCACGCCCGCCGACGACGGACGACGCAACGTTGTCGACTACATGTGATCCGAGGCGGCCGAGAGATCTCGCGGTCGCTCTTCGTCGAGATTGGTGAAGGACAGTCCAGATGCGGTGAAGTCTCAGTCCAGATGTGGTGAAGGATCCGTCAACCCGAGGTCGCACACTGCCGATAGGACGAAGCGACCCCGGCCCGATTGTCCGGGCCGGGGTCGTCTCGCTGTGGGCACCATGGGGCGGCCTTGGCGGGAGACTCACCCCTGGGGTCAGGGCGGACTGACCCTGGCGTGCCGCCCATAAGTCTGGCAGGGGAGGAACCGCCCCGCCACCGCTGCGCGAAGCGGCCCCTCGGTTGGGTGGAGGAGGGGCCGCTGCACCCATGTCTCGTGACTGACGTAGGCGTGCCGATCTTAGGGCCCGAACGTGGCGGGCATGTCACCGGGCGGTTCCTGTGCTGGCTGGGGCTGCAGGGCGCACTCTGCTCGGCCCAACCCCGGGATTTCGAGGGGGTTGGGCCGGTCACCTCCACCCCCCGCCGACCGTCTGCGATCCGGTCCTGTGGCGGCGACATTTCTACTGAGGTCCGCAAGTCCCGTGCTGATACCGCCATGGCGAGGGGCGGTGACGCTCGTAGAGAACACCGCCCCTCATTCACGATGGTGACAAGCCGCTCCAGGTCGAAGGTAGAGCCGACCGGACTGGATCCGCACAACAGCCCCACAACAACCGACGATCGAGAGCGGTGGGCGATCCGGCGGGCGCGGGGCTTCGGCCTAACTGCCGGGAGCCAGGTGCCAGGTGGCGATCTGATCGTCTGGTCCGATGGCATCAGCGCGAACCGCTGACCAACCCTTCTCGGCAAGCAAGCGCCCGAAGTAGTTGGCCACCTTCTCGTCGTCCAGGATGTCGAGGTCACCGATTTGTTCTTTGGTGAAGAGATAGAAGGACTCCGCGGCACCGCCCTCCAGCCAGAGATACACATCGTGCTGGGCATCGGGAAGTCTCTTTGCGGTGGCCCGGTTGATGCCGGGGTCGAACTCGATTGGGGGAACGCCCACCATGCCGCGAGATCGTAAGGCGGGCACGGCGCCAGTGTGTCGCGGTGACGCAGAACGCGTCACGCTCGCGTCATTCAGCCTTCTGGCCGGACACGATCAGCACTCTGAACTGGATGTATGGACGAAATGCCGGAGCCTGCAGAGCACCGGATGGCGGTTCGATTCCGCCTGCCGCCTCGAGTGGTTCATCCGGTAAGACATCGGTTTCAACGGCTTCGCGATCACGAACGACTGATTGGCTGCGCGATTCGCGCAGTCGGAGGCCTTTGCCCGGTTGAGGCCGGGGGTCGAGCCTCTAATGGTTCTCGGGTTGCGTGGCTGCAGCTGCGGCGGCCTCCTGGGCAGCCGCAGCTGCAGCCGCAGCCGCAGCTTGAGAAGCTTCGAGTGCCCGTGCCGCAGCCTGAGCATCGACGGCTTTCTGAACCCCTTGGAGTGCCGCCGCCGCTCGCTCTGATGCCAGCACCGATGAAGCGGTTGACGGTGACAGTGTCTTCGTGGTGGACGGCAATTTCTGGTTCTGAGCCCGCACATGATGCAGTTGCGGGGCGTCCGACGCGGACGTCCCGACGGTCTTGCCCTGCTCATCGGCACCACCGAGAGACAGCCCAACGACCAAGCCACCTACTGCGACGGGTGCAAGAAGAATCGCCCCGGTGATCCCACGACGTCGACGTTGATGTTGTCGTGCCTCTTCGATCAGCTGCGGACGCACCATCAGCGGCTGGAGAGAGACTGGCGTCTGGGACGGTTCGTCACGGTTCACGAAACCCGTTGGATGATCTGAACGAGCTCATCGCTGCGGTACCCATGATGTCGAGCGAAGTCGACGAATTCACGAGCCCGTTCGAGCACCGCATTGCGATTGACTGCACTACCGCAGACGGTAACGCCACGGCCTCGACGAAATTCAACGAGCCCTTCGTCTCTCAGCGATCGCAACGCCCGAAGCACGGTGTTGTTGTTGACGCCCAGCACCGCGGCGAGGTCGCGTGCTGCTGGGAGTCGCTCGCCAGGTTTGGCCTGTCCATCCCCGATGGCACGCCGAAGCTCGGATGCGACCTGCTCGTGGAGGGGAGTCCTCTCTGCCGGATCGATCCGAGGAGTCAACATAGTGCCAATAACGATAGTCTCATACGTCTATTGTGTCCAGGTCCGTCCCGGCCTCGTTCGACGGCACCGTGACCGGTCCGGGTGCTCCGCTCGAGCCACGGTGATACCTCGTGAGCAACCAACCAATCGGGACCGGACGGGGTGTTCCTCGGATGCGTTCCGGACGGACGATCGATTCGGTCCGAACTGCGAAGACTTCTGCGGCCAGCTCTCACAATGTCCAGTGCCGCGGTGTGCCGGAGATCGCGCCGCCGGTGGCCTGCTCTTGCCGGGTCTGAGCCGTCGGCCTTGTCACGGCGGGGTCACGATGCACCATGGCAGGGTGCCGAACGATGCTTGTTGTGGGGACGTTGGCGCACTTCGGTCCGAATGGCTCTATGGGACAGCGGACGAGGTCGCCAGAATCGCCGTAGGCGGGGCCGGCAAGTGGGCGGGACCCCCAGTGGCCTTTCGGGCGGACGTCATCGACAACATGGATACAGAGCGAGATTCAACGGCGGACGAATGGCGTATCAAAGCAATGGTCGAACTGGAACGTGTGTCCTCCGCCGAGCGCCGGTTCTCCCAATCGATCACCTTGAACAACGAGATCGCAATGTTGGCAGCGGCGGACGAGCTCCAGGCGGCAACGAGGGACGCCACGGTGTGGCGGATGGCCAACCCCTGCCCGGACGCAAAACTGGGGACGCACGTGACCTGGATGCTGACCACGTGCATGGAGGTCGCGATCACGGCGCAGCGGGCCCTCACGGATCGCTCGGCCGACGTCGACGAGGCCATGGGCCGCGTCGGGCTCCTCTTGGCGGTCATCGACTTCCACTCGCAGACGCTGGACGCCTGGTAGCGCCAGCAGGGACCAGGGTCGTCCGAGACCTCTGCCCCTGGGTGACTGCTCCCTAGGTGTTCTGCGACGCCACCGAGGCCGGCAGCGAGGAGCTGTCTGGCGAGGTAACCCCCGCCGACATCGGGGGCACCGTCGCAGGAGGCGGGACGGTTCCCTCCACCGTGTTGTCGAACCACGGCGCTCGCGCCTCGGGGGAGTCACGCGTTGGTTTGGACGTCAGCCCGGTCCCTCAACGATGACGCTAGGGGACGTCGGGTGCCTCGCAAGGAGCAGGGGGTCGTGGGAACGACACGAACTCCGGAGGGGCTTGGCGAGCCGGAGACCCGCGGTCACGGAGTCTGTATCCGCGGTTCTGTCACACCCCGCTGCCATGCTCGAAGCCGTGAGTGGTTGGACCTCCGGTGAGGTGCTCGGGTTCGATTTCGAAACGACGGGCGTGGACCGCTTCACCGACGTGCCCGTCTCGTATGCCCTCGTGCACGTGGTCGGGGGAGTCGTGCTGAAGAGCTGGTCCGGCCTCATCGACCCGGGTCGTGAGATTCCGGCCGACGCGACCCTGGTCCACGGCATCACGACCGAGCGTGCCCGCGACGAGGGCATGCCGTTGTCCGAGGCGATCGCTCTGGTGACCGACGCCGTCGTCGCGGCCGGCGCGCGGGGTGTGCCGCTGGCGGGTATGAAGCTCGATTTCGACTTGACCATCTTGGAGATACAAGGCCGTGCAGTTACGCGGCACTGGTCTCCAGGAGCGCGGTTGGCGCGGGCCCGTGCTCGACGCCGTCGTGATCGACCGTCACTTCGACCGGGACCGCAAAGGCCGGCGGACCCTCGTCGACCTGTGCGCGCACTATGGCATCGACATCGGGAACGCGCACGAAGCGTCGGCGGACGCCATCGCCTCGGTCGAGGTGCTCTACGCGCTGGCGCACCGCTACGGGGAACTGTCCCGGATCGACCTTGCCCAGCTCTACGACGACCAGATCCTCTGGCACCGGCAGTGGACGCAGGAGCACGACGTCTGGCGTTTGTCGCAGGGGATGGCCGCCGTCGACCCCCGCGACTACCTGTGGCCTGTGGCGTCGACCGCCCTCTCGAAGGCGGCCTGAACCCGCGTCATGCCTTGAGGAGGTCCCAGACCATGTCGACCCCCTCGTTCTCGGCGAGAACGACCTTGGCGGGGTGCTTCTTGTCGATGTGACCTACCAGTCCGTTGTAGACCGAGTACCCGACCAATTCCTGTAGGCGGCGGGGGAAGGTCTTGACCAGCGAAGGAGGCACGCCGAGCTGCTGGTTCTCCTGCTGGCGGATGTAGCCGGCGCAATAGTTCATCGCGATGCCGACTCGGCGCTGGTCGGTGTGGTTCGCGCCCCCGCCGTGCCAGAGGCTCCCCACCCAGACGAGGACGCTGCCCTTGGCCATCTCGGCCGGGATGCTGTCGTAGGGCTCGAGGGGGTTGGGCGCCTCGTCGCGCAGGTGGCTGCCCGGTATGACGCGGGTGGCTCCGTTGTCCTCACTGAAGTCCGTGATCGCCCACATGGTGTTGCAGATGATCGGGATGTGGGGACGGGTGAGCGGGATGAGCTGGTCGTCGGCGTGGATCGGCTGTGCCTGCTCGTCCGGCCCGATGGCGATGGACGAAAGCGACGAGATCAGGAGCCCGGGATCGAGCACACCCTCGACGACCGGGAGGACGTTGTGATGCACCGGGATCTTCCAGAAGGTGGGCCCGTGGACGAGCAGGTTGTACACCCGCGTGGTGTGCACACCCTCGAAGAGGTTGTCGGCGGGCACGATGTCGAGGTCGCGCTCCAGCGCGAGCAGGGCCTTGTCGATCTCCTCCACCAGTTCGGGCTCAATGGCGTTGGGCAGGATGGTGTAGCCGTCCTCGGCCACCCGCCGGAGATGCTCGTCGAGCTCCGGGAGAGGACTCGTCGTCGTGGAGCCGGTGCTCGTCGTCACGGCTGCAATTGTACGGCGGCGGACGACCTCCTCGCCCGCCGACGGCGGCCGGGGGAAATTGGCCCAGTGGTAGGGTCTGGGCGAACGGGGCCGTTGGCGCAGTTGGTAGCGCACTTGCATGACGCGCAAGGGGTCAGAGGTTCGAGTCCTCTACGGCCCACCCATTTTGCCAGGACTTATGCGTTTGCAATATGCGCTCGCCCCGACCCAGCCGGCGCCTCGGTGCGCGAGTTTGTGCAGCAACCGAATCTCTACCTCAGTGCCAGGGTAGGGAACTGACGGTGGGGCCTCCATCCCAATGGCGATAGGGGTCCGTCCACCCTGTCTTCGGGCAAGGGGTCTAGGGCAAGCTCACGGTGCCGGAGCCGGTAACCGAGCCGTACTGGTTCAACGGATTGGCGTTATTGCTGGTGTTACACGAACCACTCTTCGTCTTGGGCAGAATGAACGCGAACTGCGCGGTCAAAGTGAACGAACCGGTTATTCCTGCATAGGCCCCCGTGCCGCTCACGATCGGTACCGGCGCCGAAGCCGTGAAGGACGTCGAGCAGTTCGACTGATTGATCGTCGGGTTGACGTTGTTTGTCGCGGCGTTGAACTGCTTCAGGTTCACAGTAATGGTCCCCTTCTTGAGCACCGCCTGATTGGAGTTCTTCGCCTTCTTCGTTATGCCGTAGTCCCCGATAGCCCCCGTGATCAAGATCTTCCCACCACCGTTGTTAGTGGGACTCGGCGTCACCCAGACCTGGATGCTGCCGCTTGATGCCGGCGACTGCGCAAAGGCTGCCGCGGACCCGAATGTCAGACCGATGAGTAAGACGGAGCCTGCGGTTGCGGCTTTCAAAAGACGAGTCATGATCCTCCAACGAGTTGGGTGAGACCCGGAGTATCACATTGATAAACGGGCTCTGCAACCCTAGATGCCGGAGCCGAACGGTAGTCCCACCGTGCCGTGCCACGCGTGTCTCCCTACCCGGCAATGCACGGGCACCCACGAGTATGTGGCCACCTAAGTTGGGTGCATGGACCGGCCCGTCGTCTTGGTGCATGGGGCGTGGCATGCCGCTTGGGCATGGGAGCGCGTGGTTCCCTTGCTCGCCGCGGCAGGCATTGAGTGCTTGGCTCTGGATCTGCCCGGACATGGGGCTGACGGTGGTTCATTCGGCGACCTGCATTCCGACGCCGCACGTGTGCATCAGACACTTGACCAGTTGAATGGTGAAGTGGTGCTCGTCGGTCACTCCTATGGAGGAGCGGTCATCACCGAGGCAGGGGTCCATCCCGCGGTCCAGCACCTGGTCTACATTGCCGCGTTTGCCCTCAAAGACGGCGAGTCGTGCACGAGTGCCGCCACCGCCGAAGTAGAAGCAGGTCAGGTCTCTCACGAAGGGCGGCCGAACTTGGGTGCGGGCTTCGTCATGAGTACTGGCGACATCATCACCCTCGATCCGTCGAGCGCAGCAGAGTGTCTCTACAACGACTGCAACACAGAGACGGTTGATTGGGCGCTGGCCCGCCTCGGCCCTCAACCGCTCATCACCTTGCAGGGAAGGCCAAAACAGGCGGCCTGGCGGACCAAGCCGTCCACCTATGTTGTGTGCCTCGACGACATGGCGGTACACCCTGATCTTCAGCGCATCATGGCCCGACGGTGCGGCGCTGTCATCGAGTGGCCGACCGATCACTCACCGTTCCTTTGTCGGCCTGACCTCGTGGCCGGGCTTTTGGTAGATCTCGCCAAGAGCCCTGGTTGACGCCCCGACCCGACGATATGGGGGGCAGTCCTACCGAGCGCGCTCGATGAGCGGGGAGTTGTAGTCGGGATCTGTCAGCTCACGCGTTAGCACTCCAAGATCATGGAGGTCAGACAGATCCCTAATAGCTAGTTCGTGAATGTTCCTGCGCTGCCGCCAGCTGGGCGAGAACAGCCGTTGCCGTCTCGCGGTGGTCGAACTCGGCCAAAATCACTTCACCGTCGACCGGGATAAACCCGTGGATCGCCCACATTTCTGCATCCATCTGGAATAGGTCTTGGCCAAGCCGCGGATGCAGGGGGAGAATCGAATCGATCAACATCTCGGGGCGCTCACCACGTTTGTCAGACATCTCGCTCACCTTGATTCGATCATAGGGACCGCTTCGGGTCTTGTGAAGATCCACGCCTATGACACACGGGCTGAGATCGGCGGCCGCGTTGCCAAGCGCCGAAGCGGCCCACCTACCTCGCCCCATTGGTGAACTGGACACTCCGGGCGTGTTTATGGATTTGGCTCAAACAGTTCGATGCAGTTCCCAGATGGGTCGTCTAGGAGAACCTGTCTGCCACCCATCCCATCTACGATCTCGTTGCGGAATTGAGCGCCACGGGATCGCAGCCGCTCCACCGTTTCGCCTAAGAGCATCAGCGGATAGGCATCGAAGTCGGTGACCAGCGGTTGCGCCAGTCGATGAGCTTGGCGGTGATCAGCAACACGATGGCGAGGGCCAGCTGAGCGAGTCGATGGGCGACCGTTCGGTCGGTGTTTCGGCGCAGCTGGCCGAAGTTCGCCAGCCAGGCATTGGTCCGCTCCACCGGCCAGCGCATGCCGAGGGGAACGATCTTTTTGCCGGGAGCGGCACCACGCTGTTTCCTCGTCCGGCGTTGACGGTTGGCGACGATGTCGTCGATCCCGTGATCTGCGCACAGGCTTCGCACGCCGGCGCTGTCATAGCCGCGGTCGAGGTGCAGGGTCTCGATGTCGGCCACCAGGCCACGGCGCTCGCCCGCCTCGAGAGTGGAGCCGAAGAGAGCGACGTCGTGGCGCTGGGCGCCGTCGGTCGTCCAGCCGAAGGGAATGCCTGCCCGGTCGGTGAGCAGCGACCACTTCCAGCCTCGCTTTCCCCGGTCAACAGGGTTGGGCCCGGTGCCCTCGCCGCCTCGGGGCGCCTTGTGTTGGGAGCCGTCGACGGCCCCTCTGAGAGGTCGAGGCCGATGATCTTGTCGTAGGCGGTCAGCGCCTCTTCGGCCAGCACGTCGAAGACACCGGCCCGCTCCCACTCGTCTCGGCGGGTCCGCAAGGTGGTGTCAGAGACCGCCCGGCCGACCAGGGCTTCGACGTCGACCCACGAGCAGCCGGTGACCAGGCGAATCAGCATGGCCTGGAAACAGACGCGGTCCGGTGCCCGGCGTCGGTGACAACCCAGAGGGTGGGTCATCGGAGGAGGAGGGAGCAGCGGTTCGACCGCCGCCCAGACAGCATCGAACACCTCGGGTTCGAGCGCGCGGATGATGCGGGGGACCTCCACTGGGTCGTCGGGTTTGGAATGCACCCGACATCCCAGTTGGGCCATCACGGCGACCGGTGGATGGTCTCTTTTAAACGCCTAACCGCGCGTCCTCTAAGTCGGAAACCTGGAGCTGCGCACGATTCCAGCCACCCGGTTCGGGTATTCGACCATCGGGCATGGGCTGACTGGCTCCCCCGGATCCACCGACTGCGTTGAAGGCCAGCCGAAGGCCCCCACACGAGACAATGGCAAATCCCGGAGCCGGGTGCATTTCGACGTCAAAGCCGAGAAGATCTGTGTAGAAGCTGACTGCGGCGTCTACATCATTAACCATGTACCGAAAGAGAGCAGGCGGCATCTCACTCCTCCTTTTAGGGATAACTGACATATATCCGGCCTTCCGTCGACCCAGTCATCGGAGTTCGCACCGTCGTCGTCCCAGGTGGTGGGCGGCAATCGCTGGTGGCGCCCATGCCCTTCCTCTCGGTTCCAGACGGTCCTCGCTGGACAACTGCCGTAGACCTGGTGCGTCCTCAATGGGTCAACGCAACAGCCTCGGCGAACGCCTCTGATGGTGGCATCCAACCGAGGGTTTGTTGAGGTCTTCCATTCAGGAGGCGTGCGATCTGGTTGAGCTGTTGCTGACTGAATTGTGAGAGGTCAGTTCTTGGGGAGGAACTGACGCAGAAGGCCGTTGGTGTTCTCGTTGGTGCCTCGTTGCCACGGGCACTTCGGGTCACAGAAGTAGACCTGGACACCGGTGTCGACGGTGAACTGTGCATGCTCGGCCATCTCCTTTCCTTGATCCCAAGTAAGGGAGCGGCGCAGGTGAGTTGGCAGGGTGGCGATGCGTTTGGCCAGGACGATGCGGACCGCTTCGGCGTTGTGGCCGTTGGGCAGCTTGCACAACATGACGTAGCGGCTCTTTCGCTCGACCAACGTCGCGATCGAGGTCATCTTCTTGCCGAAAATGAGTCACCCTCCCAGTGACCGGGCACGGCCCGGTCGGCAACTTCGGCGGGGCGCTCTGAGATCATCACCATGTGGGTGAGCTGGCCCTGGCCGGTTCCGCCCTTGGTGCAGGCCTTGGCCCGGCGCATCGCCCGGCCACTACGAAGGGCCGTGTGGAGCTCTTTTCGCAGCGCACCCTTCCCTTGGACGAAGAGCGACTGGTAGATCGTCTCGCGGGACACATGCATCTCCGGGTTGTCGGCGTAGGTATCAGCCAACCACGCAGCGATCTGCTCGGGCGACCAGGTGGCCTCGAGCTTGCGCTCGACTGCTGCCCGCAATCGCGAGCAACGGGCGAACTTGGTCGCCTTCGGACGCAAAGCCCGCCGATCGGCCGCCCGGTCAGCGACGAGTGGTCACGCCGGCGCCCACCGTTGGTGTTGACCTCCCGACAGATCGTCGACGGTGCTCGGCCCAGCTCATTGGCGATCGCCCGAATGGACCACCCCGCGGCCAGTCCCCGGGAGATCTCCTCTTGTTCACCAAGTGAGAGCCGCAACGCAGAGCGCTCTCTCGCACGAGGTCGTCTCCCTCCAGCGTCGGCAATGAACCAGCGCAATGAGCTGTTCTGCCTGCCCAGATGCCGGGCGATGCGCTTGACCGGCACGCCGGCCTCGCGCATATCCCAGATCGTCTTCCTCTCAGGCTCTGTGAACCGCCTGGTCAATTCGACACCTCCTGATCGACGTCAATGTTCGCCAATCAGGCTGGTGTTGCGTTGATCCTTGAGCACACAACTGTTCGGGGACCCACTTCAGACCTTCCCCAACGCAACATGTAGGGACGAAGGCGTACACTTGCAACCAGAGGTGCCGAACCGGAAGAAGGTTCCGTGAAGAGATTGGCGAAGTTGTCGTGGCGGGCCCGGGGTCGCTCTGGTGGAACTTGCACCGCCGAAGTTGACCACCCGATTCGCGGCTATCGAATCGACCCAAAGCACCGGTCCAATCCTCTCGCTCTATCCGGACCCGAGGTATCACCCCCTACGGTGTCATGGATCTCCTTCGACGGTGACGCCTATTGGGTCCGGCTCTCATCTGCCCAGGGCTGGCCTCGTTCGATTCGGGTGACCCAAAGCGATGTGGACGGAGCGAGGGATTAACTCGCGCTGATGACATCGGTGATCTGTACCCAAGATCAGAACGGCAGCATCGCTGACAGGTTTCTCTGAACTGGTGCGTTCGGGGCTACCACTCTCCGGAGGTGGAAGTCAGGCTCACGCCATCTCTGAGAGACCCTTCTGCAGATCGTTGGTGTCCATAACCGGCGAGATTTGAACTTCAGCGTCGAGCTCCATGAAAAATGGCTCGGCGAACGGCGGGATCGCCGAGGCGTCGGGCATGTCAAAAATGAAGAAGGCCGTGCGCCTTCCATCGAAGGTCGTGAAATAGGCAGCCTCCGGCTTCCACCGCTCCGCCGTCCGCTGCATGACCTTGGGCAGCGACCCATCTCGGATGCCCTTGTTTCCCGCTTCGACCGGGATCGAAATTCTCGCCATCACTCGCATTTTGCCTCCTGTCTAGGAACGAAGACGACTATTGCGGGAAGCGTGGATGACGTCAATCGCGATGTGACTCACCTTCCCGGCGATCGAGGGGCAGGGGGACGGCAGGGATTGTTAGAGTCCATGCTTTAGCAAGTTGGCTTGAAGGGTGCATGCGCCTTGGCAACCTACGATATGGAACGGCACTGGTCGGACGTAGCTAAGCGGGTCAGCGATCGGCCTTCTGGCAACACCATGATCCCGGGAGATGTATCTCCCTGCAATCAATATGTTTCGGAGCTCTTCACGGCGCGCGTACTGCCTAAGGTCCCAGTTGAGGGGTCACTCGCTGCTTGATGTCGGTTGCGGCCTTGGCGCAGGGCTCCGTTGGATGATCGACAGACATCCCGCGCGCCTAGTGGGATGTGACCAGTCGTCGGAGATGGTCAACCGGGCTAAGGAGAATGTCTCCGAAGCAGAGATCATTCAGATTGACGGCGAAAACCTGCCGTTCGCGAATGAAGAGTTTGACGTTGCTTACACTGTCACGGTACTTCAGCATAATCCCGATGCTCGTCGGGCACACGTGCTCGGTGAGATGTGCCGTGTGGGCGCGAAAGACTCTTTCTCTTTGAGGAGACTTCGGCAGTAATGCCCCCGCCCACAGCTACCCCGGGCCCTATCAGAACTTTGGGGTCGACCAGTCGGCTGGTATGCGGGGGTATGCGCCTTTCACGGTTTCGAACTGGTGGAGACTGACCGGCTGGAGACATTCGTCAGCCGAAAGGTGTTCATGCGGCTCTGGGGCCACTTAAGCCGGGGTGGTCGGAAGGAGGGAGAGGAGTTTCCAAATCTGCATGTTGCAATCGAGAGGAAGACTCTCCCAATAACGAAACGTCTCGACCGTGTGATCAAGAACCGAAAGGGCGAGCTCACGATGATGCATTTCCGCCGAGGTGTGACGAGGTAAGGGAAACACCGGGACGCTACGTGAGCACCGAGTCCCGTCGTGCCGTGCACACGGGGTTCTCAGACCTCCGACGCGTCACCCGTCTTGGTAGCCACAGCGTCGATCAGGCAGTACGCAACTCAAATGCGATTTGTACAGGAGATCACCATTCATCAGTCACGTGTTGCATTCGCTCCTCTACGAAGGTGCTGCTGCGATACGCCGTTGAACGTGGATCCATACGGTCACCCCACCCAATCGCAGGGGAGCACCGAGGGTAGCGGTCACCTGACTGACCACGGCGGCCGGATGTTTGCCGAGCGGCAGAACAATGACCGCCTCGACGTCATGCCTTTTCATGAATTGCCGAAGTGCACCGACATGGCTCTGTAGCAGCAAAGCCGATTGCGCGAGGGTTGAGCTCCCATAGAACGCCGAATCGAAGAAGGCCTCTACCTCAAGAGGCTTCAGAGGTGGTGGATCCGGACTGGCGTACGTCGCGTTTGGGACTGGCCACCACCCGTACCCACCGATGAGTTTGAACCGCATTCTCGATACTGCTTGGTCCAAGAGAGGTTGATCCACCAAATCGGTGTAGGAGTGTCCAATCTGTGGTGATTTCGGGTAGGGGTAGGCAAGGACAACGCTTCCGTTTGGAATGACGTCCACCATTGCTGACGTGAAGAAGGGAGCAACGTGTGCCGGTGGCGTTTGCTGTGCGCTCGTCGGGACAAATGGCAGGACCATCGCCGTCGCGAGAACGAGCGGCAGCAAGGCGGCTGCTGCGCCTCTCCAACGCGCCGCGAGCCAAGAAGGTCGATGAGAGTGTCTCACTCGCCAGTAGAGCTCATCAAGACCTATCGACACTATTCCTCCGGCAAACATCACGGTGAAAAGAGAAAATCGAACAGCAAGGAGCGACTTGAGGAAGGGTAGGTGCGCGAGGACCTCGAACGGCAGTGGGATGCGGGTGTAGTGCCCGTCGGTATAGAGCCTCTGTCCCAACGACAAGACAAAGGCAACGACCGCCATTGCAGACATGAACAGGACGATCCGACGATGCCGTAGCCAGACGATTGTCGCGGCCATCATTACGATAAGGGGAAGTCCCAAATAGAGGAACTCCCCGGTAGTACTGACATGCGCGAAGAATGACTTGAGGAGGATTGGGGAGAGCCACTCATTTGATTGGGGCGCCACCGGAGAGAGCAAGTCGCCGTGGATCGCTGACAAGGTGGCCGGCGATTGCGGACTGGTATAGAGATGCTCTGGTCCGAAGAGCGTGAAGGCCAGCGGATAGGCGAGGAGCACCCCGCCCACGACGAAGCTGGACGCCAGGCTGACCTTGATGTATCTCCACTTTGTGGCCAGGTCCGCCCAGCAAAAACCGAGGTATAGCGCGGTGGCGAGAGCACTCATCAAGAGCGTGGTGACCAGGATCTCGGAGGAGACGAGGTACTGCACGCCACACAACGCACCGAGGATCGCTCCCGTTCGCACAGGACGCCAGTGCTGGCGGACCAAGATCTCGTGAACAAGCAGGAAGATCAGTGGAGGTAGCGGCACGAAGACAAGATTGAGATGCCCGAGGTTGAACGTGAGATACGCAGAGAAGCCATAGATCAGGCCTCCGACGAAGGCGGCTGGCCACCATCTGGTCCATCGACGCAGAACGAGACACATCGAAAACGCTGACAAGACAACGGCCAAGCGGAGAAGAACATTCCAGGTCACGATGGGACCGAACAGCAATGTGATGGGTGAGAAGATCACCCCTAACGCCACCATCGAAGTAACCACTCCGAGGTTGAGGCCTGTTGGAAAGCTCTGCCATTGACTAAAGAATGGATTGTGCCCGTGGGCAAGGGCGTACTGCGTCCATTCGAGAAACCAAATCTCACTGGCTCCGTCTGATCCACCCTCCACGGCAATTCCGCCTGCGCCAAGGGAGGTGGAGGGTCCGAACTCGAGGATGGTCAGGATCAGATACAAGCCGAGACAGATTGCGCCCGGCCACCATCGGCGATCTGACCGGAAACCTCGCCTACCCAGTTGCGACGAAGGACGTCCATCGTCGTCGACGGATAGTTCTTCCGGAGGCGCAGCTGGAGCTTCTGTAGGCACCAATCCCGGCGCTCCCTGATCTCGGTGATGTTTCGGGCACTACGCATCTACCCGCCGCCTCCGCGGCGAGGAATCTATCAGCGCCACAACCTGTCTGGCTGCTCAGTACGCTCCTCCGAAGGTGTACTCATGGTTACGATCCCCCCCGGGGCGAACCCCAGAGGAGCTGGCATGAGGCCGGCTTGCCGGCCTCGGATCCATTGTTGCTACCGCTGACCGGGATCGTGGCGTGAACACAAGGATCAACGAATGTCGGCATTCCGTCAGCAGCGGGACCGATCCGAATCGAATGGGCAGGCAATGGTGCCGAGCGCGCTGATCCGAACGAAGAAGTCTAAGTCGTCGGCCGTCTTAAGCCGGATTGAGTCCGCCTAGCTCGAGAAAGAGATCGCGACGTAGAAGCAAGGTACTCGGCAAGTATCCAGTGCTACATGCGACTGGGTCGACGTGTGTTGCTGGACGCGAGGTCCCCAGTTTCAACATGTTGCCGTGTTCGCTAACTCGCATATCGTTCGTGACACTGGCAGGGACGCCATCCCAGTTGGCCAATGCGGTAAACGGTGTTCGAGGTTCTGCGGTTGCCAGGTGTCGTCATCGTCGAGTACGGCGAGCCAGGTACCCTTCGCGTGGCGGGCCCCTGAATTCACGGCGTAACCACGGCCCGGCCGATCCTTCACCCATCCGAAAATTCTACAAAGCTCGTGGGTTTTGTTGGGAGTTTGACATCATCCAAGACCAAATCTTCCACCTGGCCGGGTGCCGGCGGGAACTCTCGGGTCGCCACCCGTAGCGTCGCAAAGGGCTGGTACGATATTTACGTGCTGAAAGCAACTATCGGACCTGATGCCGATTCGGGCCCGGCACCTCGACACGTCGACCGGTTCGACGAGGCGTTGCAGACCGTCGCCCGATCGATCACCCAGGTCCGCCTGCATGAGCGGCTCCTGCGATCGGCGGGGGTCCGGCTCGACCGGGCCGGCGCCACCCTGCTCTTCAAGCTCTCCGCGAAGGGCGATTCGCTCCGAGTCACCGACCTCGCCGAGATACTGGGAGTCGACACTCCGACGGTGACCCGTAAGGTCCAGCAGCTCGAGCGCGCCGGAATGGTCGTTCGCCAGACCGACCCCGACGACCGCCGAGCCTCGAGGATCCGCCTCACCCCGGCCGGTCGCCGGACCATCGAACGCGTACGGCGGGCCCGCCGGGCCTGGCTCGAGCAGCTCTTGCAAGATTGGGACGACGACGACCTGTCCGTCTTGGCCGACCTGCTCAGTCGTTTCGCGGGGGACCTCGAGCGAGATCTGGACGAAGCCCGTGACTGAGCTGACGACCGCCCCGGTCGATGAAGAGGCCGCCGGCGCCGAGCACCGCCGGATCCTGGTGATCCTCGGCGCTCTCATGATGGGGATGGCGCTGGCCGCCCTCGACCAGACCATCGTGGCGACGGCACTCCCCACCATCGCCGGCGACCTGCACGGGCTCAACCACCTGTCGTGGGTGGTGACGGCCTACCTCCTGACCACCTGCATCTCCACGCCGCTGTGGGGAAAGCTGGGCGACCTCTACGGCCGCAAAGCGCTCTTCCAGCTGGCCATCGTGATCTTCCTGGTCGGCTCCGTGCTGTCCGGGCTCTCGCAGTCCATGGCCGAACTCATCGCTTTCCGGGCGATCCAGGGGATCGGGGCCGGCGGGCTGATGGTCGGGGCCCAGGCCATCATGGGCGACGTCGTGTCGGCCCGGCAGCGGGGCAAGTACATGGGCTACTTCGGCGTCGTCTTCGGCGTCACCAACGTGGCGGGTCCGCTGCTCGGCGGCTTCTTCACCGAGCACCTGTCATGGCGCTGGATCTTCTACATCAACCTGCCGCTCGGCATCGTCGCCCTGTTCGTCGTGGCCGCCGTCCTCCACCTCCCGGTCAAGCGCGTACCGCACAAGATCGACTGGGCCGGAACCGCCTTCCTCTCCCTTGGCGTCACGTGCATCATCTTGCTCACCACCTGGGCCGGCTCCGAATATGCCTGGGGTTCGCCTGTCATCATCGGTGTCGGACTGGTCGCCCTGGTGTCGGTGGGCATCTTCTGCTTCATCGAGACACGGGCGTCCGAGCCCATCATCCCGCTCTGGCTCTTCAAGAACCGGACCTTTACCGCCACCTCGGCCGTCGGGTTCATCATCGGCTTCGCCATGTTCGGGGCCATCATCTACCTGCCCCTGTATCTCCAGGTCGTCCACGGAGCCTCGCCGACCCTTTCGGGCCTGGAGCTCCTGCCCATGATCGGCGGGATGCTGCTCACCTTCATCTCGAGCGGGCGCATCGTGACCCGCACCGGGCGCTACAAGGTGTTCCCGATCGTGGGCACGGGGGTCCTCTCCCTCGGCCTGCTCTCGCTCACCCAGCTTGGACCGCATACCGCCTACGGCGAAGTGGCAGTCTTCATGTTCATCACCGGGCTCGGCATAGGCCTGGTCATGCAGGTGCTGGTCGTCGCCGTGCAGAACGCGGTGCCGTACTCCGCGCTGGGAGTGGCCACCGCAACGGCGACGTTCTTTCGCACGATCGGGGGAGCCTTCGGGGTGGCCGTCCTCGGTGCCGTCTTCGCCAACCGCCTGATCTCACAGCTCAAACTGCACGCCACGTCGGCCGAGCTGAAGTTGGTGAGCGGCTCGAACGTGACAGCCAACCCTGCCCAGATCGACCATCTTCCCGACGCCCAGCGCACCTTTGTCGTCAGTGCCTTCAGTCACTCGGTCGAAACGGCTTTCTTGGTCGCTGTGCCCTTCGTCGTCCTCGGCTTCATCCTGAGCTGGCTCATCAAGGAGATCCCTCTGCGCACCACTGCGTTCGTCGCCACTCATCGGCCCGACGGTCAACAACCGCAAGCGAGCGAGGTGGAGGGGGATGCGGTGGACGAGTCCCCTGTGCCGACGCCCGTGACCAGCCCGGGCTGGGAGAGCCTGTAGCAGAGCGGGCTCACTTCGGCCCTCATTCGACTTCTCCTCGCCCGAAATCGTCGCAAAGGCAGTTCGGAAGCGAGTGGTCGGTCTCGGATGCATTGCTCCAACGCATTTTACGCCGCCGAACCCTCGCACCGGGCGGGTCGACCTACGGACCTTCGACTTCCAGCACCTCAGCGGACCGCGTTCCCGACCGGGCAGACTGGTGCCCTGTGGGTGATTCAGCCACGTTCCGACTTGATGGCCATGTGGCCACCATCACCTACAACCGACCCGACGTTCTCAACGCCATCAACGCCCAGATGAGGCGCGACCTCAATGATGCCTTCTCGCGGTTTCGTGACGACGAGGAAGCATGGGTGGCCATCGTCACCGGTTCGGGACGGGCCTTCTGTGTCGGCGCGGACCTGCGCGACGGCGCCGGGTCTGCGGGAGAGTTCGCCGGCACGTTCTGGGAGAAGCCGACGCTCGAATTCCTTCGAAAGCGGATGGGAGATCTTCAAGCCGGTCATTGCAGCTGTCAACGGGTACTGCCTGGGTTATGGGCTGACGCTTGCCAGCTGGTGCGACTTCGTCGTGGCGAGTGACCGAGCCGAGTTCGGTCTTCCCGAGGCGCTCCTCGGAGTACCGGCGATCGTGGCATCGATACGCCTGCCGCAGCGAATCAACTGGGCCGATGCGATGGAGCTGTTGCTCACGGGGGAGCGCATCGATGCCGAGCGAGCCCTCGCCATGGGTCTCGTTTGGAGGGTCGTCCCCCATGACACTCTGCTCGACGAGGCCGATGCGCTGGCTCGGCGTCTTCTCAGCGGGGCGCCTCTGGCTCAGCGAGCCATGAAGGAGATGGCGATGCGGACACGCCACATGACAGCGCTGGACGCAATCCGTTTCGGCGAGACCATGCGGCAGGTCGCAGGCCGGACGCAAGACGCTGCGGAAGGTCGCCAGGCCGCGGCGGAGCGCCGACCTCCGCATTGGACCGGGCGATGAAGCACACCCGATGCGATCACCCCACCCCTTCGACCGTCGACGTGGTCGACTGACCGCTGACATCCGGCCCGCGTCCGGGGACGTCGCCTTGGGACCACGTGCGAGAGGCAGCGGTGTCGGAGAGGAGATACGCGACCTCCAGCTCCTCGCCTTCCGGGTTGCCACCTTGATACGAGCGCGATGGTCCATCGGCGGGAGGAAGTACCGTTCCCCCGTGGCAGCGGTCTTCCCATGAGTGAACTCCTTGCGCTGTTGGCCGCTCTGGCGAATGCCGGCAATCTCGTCACCCAACACGTCTCGAGCAACCGGGCGCCTAAGGGGACCAAACCGCTGAAGCTGGTCGTCTTCTTGGCCCGGCAACCGATGTGGTTGTTCGGATGGGTCGCGCTCTTGGCCGGCTTCGTGTTCCATGCCGTGGCGCTCCACGTCGGCGCGCTCTCCGTTGTGCAGCCGATCCTGGTGGCCGAGCTGGTGTTCGCCTTGGTCATCCGGCGGTTGTGGTTCCACCATCGTGTTCCAGGAGCCGCCTGGAGGGCGGCGGTGATCACGTGTGCCGGCTTGTCCCTCTTCATCGTGGCCTCGGATGCGGGTGCGGGTGGCGCGACCGCGTCCCTACCCGAGTGGTTGTCGGCGTCGGCCGTGCTCGGCGGCATCGCACTGCTCATGGTGGCGGCGGCCCGATGGGGAACGCCCACCGGGAAGGCCGCCCTCTACGGCACGGCGACGGGCATGGTGTGGGCATTGGAGGCGGCCTACATCAAGTCGATGACGGACACGCTGGCCCAGGACGGCTTCTTCGGCATGTTCGCCCACTGGCCGGTGTACGCCGTGATCGTCGGTGGCATCGTCGGCAATGTGGTCATGCAAGCCGCGGTGCACCAGGGGCCCCTCCACGTCTCGTCGCCGCTCATGATCGCCGCCGACCCGATCTTCAGCATCGTGCTGGGCTTCTGGCTCTTCGATGAGCAGTTGGGACATCAGCCGGTCAAGATCGCACTGAGCCTCGTCGGTCTGGTCATGCTGGCCGTCGGCATCTGGCAGATGACGCAGAACGAACCGACCGTCGAGGTGGCCAAGACCCACTTGGGCTAGAGCTTCGACGTTCAGCTCTCCATGCCGAACCAGCGACGCCGGCGCGTCGCCCCGAACTCCACCTTTGAGGCGGCGGTCGCTTCGGAGGCGGCGTCAAAGGTTCCGAACGGCGTGGGGCCCGAAAGGAAGTTGGCGTCGAAGCGCGCCACCTTCGAGCCGCCGAACTCGATGTAACAGGTCGCGATGCCGCGGTAGGGCTCCGGCGGCGTCCCGCCGCGGATCTGGTGGGCGATCACCTCGGCAAGCGTGCGGGCCTCCCCTTCGGCGATGGCGCCGACCCGGGGAACCGGGGCACTGGTTACATCACCGACTGCGTAGACGTTCTCGAACCTGGTCGCGAACGTCGTGTGATCGACCGGTACCCAGCCGTCCTCGGCCAGAGCCGATTCCTCGACCACCCGAGGAGCCCGATGTACCGGAATACCCAGGAAGAGGTCGTAGGGTGTGGCCTGCCCGTCGGCCAGGGTGGCGACCTTCGAGGCGGTGTCGAGCGCAGTCACCTTCGACTCGGGCCACCATCCGATGTCACGTTCTTCGAGCGCTCGGAGGATGCTGGCCGACGCTTCGGGTGAGATGGGGATGGGGGTGGCCATCGGGCTGATGATCTTGATCGTGGTGGCCGCCAGCCGGCCGCGCTGTCCGAGGTAGTCATGCAGCATGAGAGCGGTCTCGAAGGGCGCCGCCGGGCATTTGAAGAAGGGTCCGAGCACGCCGATGATGACGTTGCCTCCCTCGAACGCCGGGAGCCGACGACCGACGCGCTCCGCCCCGGCCACCGAGTAGTACTCCGATCCTTCATCGACCAGGCCCGGCGTCGCCGCGGGATCGAGGTCCGCCCCCAGCGCGACAACCAAGATGTCGGGCTCGTACGTCGAGGCACTCGTCGTGACCCGCCTGCGTTCGGGGTCGATGGACTCGACGGTCTCTTGCACGAATCTGACCGCTGGTTTGTGCAGCTTCGAGTAGGGGATCCGCACCTTGTTCAGTTCGTCCCGGCCGAACATGACGTCCAACTTGGAATAGCCGAACACGAAGGCATCACTGCAGTCGATGAGCGTGACGCCCACCTCTTCGGGCAGGTCTTCCGAGAGCCTCGTCGCGAGCTCCAATCCGGCGAAGCCGGCGCCGAGGATGACCACGCTTTTCATCTCATCTCCGTTCCCCTGGGGTGCCCATTCGGATTCGCCGGTCCAGGCACCTGCAGCCCGTTGTGCCAGTATTGCCGATGGACTTGAGACGTCGCAGAGAGTGCTCCGGGCGACCCCGAGGAGCGACAAGGCGGACCACGAAGGCGGGCATCGCAAACCTCCGCGTGATAGACGAACGCTCATGGAACTGAGAGTCGTCGGTGCCGGGCTGGGGCGAACGGGCACGCATTCACTGAAGGTGGCCTTTGAGCAGCTGCTGGGAGGGCCCTGCTACCACATGCTGGAGGTGTTGGGGCGGCCGGACCAGCGCGAGACGTGGGCCGCGGCGACCCGGGGCGAGAGCGTCGACTGGGCGACGTTCCTGGCCCCGTACCGGGCCACAGTGGATTGGCCGGCCGCCGCGTTCTGGAGGGAGATCAGCGACGCAGCCCCTCAGGCGGTGGTCGTGCTGTCCGTGCGCGACAGCGATGCGTGGTGGAAGAGCGCCTCGGAGACGATCTTCGCCGTCCTGGCGCGGGGAGCTGCGCCGGACGATCCCGGGGGGCTCGAGGAGCTCGAGATGATCAATGCGTTGATCACACGGCGCTTCACGCCCGACTGGCGCGACCGGGACGGCGCCATCGCTGGCTACGAGGCGCATAACGCGAGGGTCCGTGCGGAGGTGCCACCGGACCGGCTGGTGGAGTGGCGTCCCGGCGACGGATGGGGACCCCTGTGTGCCGCTCTCGGCCTGGAGCTGCCTTCCGGACCGTTCCCGCACCTGAACACGACCTCGGACTTCCGGGTCATGACCGGGCTCGACGGGGCAGAGCAGCCTTAACCCTGGTCCCCCTGGCCGGGGTCGTGGCCGTGGCCGTGACCTTGGAAGGGTGGTCCGGGAGAATACGGCGCCGGAGCGGTTGGAGTCGTCGCGGGCATCGTCGCACCGGCTGGTTCGAGGGCATTGACGACGTCCTGGTACTGCGCCGATGTGACGCCTCCGCCGGCGCGCAGCAGCTGGGCCAGCGCCAGAACTTGTTGCGTCGCGGCCCGGCGGTCGCCCCCCGGCTGTAGGTCGGCCACCGCGGACAGGGCAGCGGCCATGGCGGCGTCTCCGGGCAACCCCGCGTCGGCCAGGGATGCCGCGAGGGCTCTGATCGCAGCGGCTTGGGGGTCGGACACGTGTGGCCGCGCCGTTGTCGTGTGGAGCGAGGGCGCCCGGTGATGCGAGGACGTCAGGGCGGCCTCACCTCTGGTTTGGCTGTTGCTCCCCACCGCCAGGTACAGCGCGACGGCGAGCGCCACGACGACGATGGCAGCGGCGAGGACCCGGACTCGGCGTGCCCGGGTGTGCTCTGGACGTGGCAGCACCGCTGGCGGCGAGGACAACACCTCGGTCGCGCCACCGGCGAGGGGAACGGCAGCCGGAGGGGCGGCCCACGTCGACGCCATCGTCGTGGTCGCAGGCAGTGGGAGGACGGGTCGCACCGTTCGTCGGGTTCCCAGCGCCTGCAGCATGTCGGTTGCCGAGGTGAACCGATCGCACGGATCTGCGGTCAGGGCGGCTCGGGCGACGTCGCGGAACGGCCGAGGAAGGTGCTCGGTCGCTTCGGGACCTGGAACCAGGCACCTTGCGGTCAACGCTTCGACCATGACCGCGCCGACGGCGTACAGGTCCGACTGCACGGTGGCCGGCTGTCCACGACTTGCGCTCCGGGGCGAGATAGCCGGGCGTTCCCAGTACGACGCCGGTCATGGTCATGTCGTCTGCGACACGCCCGGGATCGCCCCCGACGTCGAAGCTCTTTGCGATGCCGAAGTCGGTGATCTTTGTGTGCCCATCGTCGAGGAGGATGTTGCTCGGCTTGATGTCGCGGTGCAGAACGCCGAGCTTGTGGGCGGCGGCCAACGCAGCGAGCGTCTCCGCCATGACGCACACGACCCGTTGCCTGGGGAGGGGTCCGCGCATGATCTCGTCTCGCAACGTGGTGCCCGGCAGTCGCTCCATGATGAGATAGGAGCAGGAGCGATCCTCGCCGTAGTCCAAGACGGCGACGATGTTGGGATGGACGAGCCGAGCCTCGATCCGCGCCTCTTGTTTGAACCGTCTTCTCATGCCGGGAATCGCCAGCATCTGGGGCCGGAGGATCTTCACGGCCACGGGGAGCTCGAGCCGCTCGTCGAAGCCGTCATAGACGCGGGCCATGCCGCCCTCGCCCAGGAGCCCGCGGATGCGGTAACGATCCCCGATCACCGCGCCGGCCGCGCGCGTCTCCACCTTGGTTGTCTACCCCGGGCCCGCGCTCCCTAGTCCTGCTGCAGGCTCGGGGCCGAGGGGTCGGCCAGCCTTGCCATCTCGGCCATGAGGGTGAGGGCGTCGCCCGGGACCTGGCTCCCGAAGTCCCGATAGAGGGCGTGGACGTTGGCCACCACTCGCTCGGGCTCGCTCCAACCTGAGTAGGGGCCTAGATCGATGTCACGCGCCGCCTCCATCGGTGACATCCCGCCGTCGAAACGGAGCCTGGTCTCGGTGGCCAGGAACTCGAAGTAGCCCTTCAGCTCGGCGACGGCGGCCGGGGTCGCCAGCGGCCCGTGACCCGGCACCAACACCGTTGGCCCCAGTTCCATGATGCGCTCGCAGGCCGTGATCCAGTTGGCAACCGGACCGGCCCAGACGATGGGGTGGCCGCCATGGAAGAGGATGTCGCCCGTGAAGACGATGCCCTCCTCGGGCAGATGGACGATGACATCCCCGGCGGTGTGCGCAGGACCGACTTCAACCAAGGACACCGCGCGGTCGCCGACCCGGAGGTCGAGCCGGCCCTCGAATGTCCGGGAGGGCAAGGTCAGCGGCACGCCATCGAAGGAGAACGGTGCGAAGATACGCGCCAAGAAGTCCCCGGTCGGACCGAGTGTGGGTGCGGCGTCCAGCATGGCAGCCATGGCGCTCGGTGGCAGGTGCGCCATCTCCTCGGCGCACCGCGCCGAGGAGATGATCTCCGATTCGGCCACCAGCGCGTTGCCATAGCAATGGTCGCCGTTGGCATGGGTGTTCACCACGGTGGCGATCCGCTCGGCCGCGGGGGTGGTCCGGCGCATGGACTCGAGCATCTCGGCGGTCAGGTTGAGGTCGAAGAGGGTGTCGACGAGCAGGGACGAGTCGCCCCCGGTCACCAATCCCGCGTTGGACCACCCCCAGCTCCCGTCGGGTTGCAGGTAGGCCCAGACGCCGTCAGCCACCTCGTGCAGGCCCTTCCGGTACGCCATGGGTCAGTGCCGGTCGCCGAATGACGTGTGGAGGGCGCGGTCGTCGTCGTTGGTCGGCCGACGTTGGCCGAGGACATGGGCCACGGCGCGCAGCCTACGTACTGTGCGCCGTGGCCGCCCACCGATGCTGCGGGCCGGCCAACGACTCGGCCTCGGTCAGTTGCGCCATTGTGAACAATCCGTGAACTCGGTCTCTCAGCTGCCCATTTACCACATCCTCTGTGATATGTAGCAGGCAAATCTCGTTGGCCTCGAGCCCGCACGAGGCGGCTGCTCGTGAGATCTCAGAGGGAGTCGTCAACATGCAAGAGCGCACGCCAAGCGAGGTCCTTCGCCTCATGAAGGACGAGGGAATCGAGGTCGTCGATCTCCGGTTCTGCGATCTTCCCGGATTGATGCAGCACTTCTCCATCCCGGCGCACATGCTGACGGAGGAGACGTTCACCGAGGGAAACGGGTTCGACGGCTCGTCCATCCGCGGCTTCCAACAGATCCACGAGTCCGACATGATCCTGCTACCCGATCCCTCGACGGCGGTGGTCGACCCCTTCCGGCAACACAAGACGCTCAACCTCAATTGCTTCGTGCACGACCCGCTCACCCTCGAGCACTACAGCCGTGATCCTCGCTACGTGGCACAGAAGGCGGAGGCCCACCTGAAGTCGTCCGGGGTCGCCGACACCTCCTACTTCGGTCCCGAGGCGGAGTTCTTCATCTTCGACGACGTCCGCTTCTCTCAGGACCAGCACTCCGCTTTCTACCAGGTCGACTCGATTGAAGGCATCTGGAACTCTGCCAAGGAGGAGGGCCCGAATCTCGGGTACAAGCCACGCTACAAGGAGGGCTATTTCCCCGTCCCCCCGATGGATCACTTCCAGGACCTACGCTCCGAGATGATCCTCGTCATGGAGAGGATGGGCATCGAGATCGAGGTGCAGCACCACGAGGTCGGCACCGCCGGCCAGGCCGAGATCGACATGCGCTTCGACACCCTCCTGAAGATGGCGGACAAATTGATGCTCTACAAGTACGTCATCAAGAGTGTCGCCAATCAGGCCGGTTTCACTGCGACCTTCATGCCCAAGCCGCTCTTCGACGACAACGGGTCGGGCATGCACGTTCACTCCTCGCTCTGGAATGGGGGTGAGCCGCTCTTCCATCAAGAGGGCACGTACGCCGGCCTGTCGGACGTCGGCCGCTGGTATATCGGCGGCATCATCAAGCACGCCAGGTCGGTGCTTGCCTTCGCTGCCCCGACGACGAACTCCTACAAGCGTCTCGTCCCTGGCTTCGAGGCGCCGGTCAACCTGGTGTACTCCCAGCGGAACCGATCGGCCGCGTGCCGGATCCCCGTCTACTCGCCCAGCCCCAAGGCCAAGCGGGTCGAGTTCCGGTGCCCCGACCCCAGCTGCAACCCATACCTCGCCTTCTCGGCCATCCTCATGGCCGGGCTCGACGGGGTGGCCAACCGCGTCGAGCCGCCGCCGCCGGTGGACGAGGACCTCTTCGACATGCCGGCTGACGAGCTGGCCAAGATCGGTCAGGTCCCCTCCTCGCTGGAGGAGGCGATGGACGCGCTGGACGCCGATCAGGACTACCTGAAGGTGGGCGGGGTCTTCACCGACGACCTGATCGAGACCTGGATCGACTACAAGCGTTCCCGTGAGGTCGACGCCGTCCGGCTGCGGCCCCATCCGTGGGAGTTCATGCTCTACTACGACATCTGAGGTCCCCTACCTGCCTCGTCCCTCCTCTCTACACACATACACACCCTTAAAAGTCTACGCCCCCCCGTCCTCTCTTGCGCCCACAGGTGGTTGTAGATGTCGAGGTATCGCGGCGCTCTTGTGCCGAGGTGCGCCTGGACCACCTTACGAGCACCCGGAGGCGATGAGCGCGGTGGCGTAGTGCGTCGTCGCAAACGAAGAGTAACGTCGCAAGCGCGATCTCCCGGCGTATTGTGCGGCATGGAGGACGACCGACAGCGAATGTTGAATCGCTGCGGTTGCAGCTGACAGAGGCGGTACGAATGCTTCGGATGGAGGGGACGCTCATCGTGCAGGGGGCGGGTTCTTCGTCGGTGCGACGCGTTCTTTGAGCTATGGATTCACTCAAAGGACATCGAGACGTTTCTTGCTGGGCGCTTTAGTGCACATAATCATGGTCGTCATTACATATACACAAGGGTAGAAAGCAATCAAAACTTTAGGTCGAAATGGTGGGCGAAGAAAGCTAGAGCTCAAGATATAGGTCTGCAACACTCTACAGAGGATAGGATGAACTACATCTACAGCGTTCTCGACAGCGACGACATAAAGCTGTCCGACAAGGAACGCTCCCCTTTGCTGCTGAGTGCTCGCCAAAGTGCTTCGTGAGGACTCAGGTGCGCTTAGGATTTGCGTGGTAGCCATACTGCAGGTTCTGTTGTTTCTGACAACGATTCTGTATTTCATTATCGATTCAATTATGAAAACACAGCGGCGAGTGGCCCGCGGGGCAGCTCAACCCTATGGCGATCTCTCTTAGACCCGTCAGCTCCTCGTGGTGGTCGGGGGCAGGCTCACGCACCATCCCCGAACCGGTGGCTAGGGACGTGGTCGCTGTCGCCACGGTGCACAGGCCGCTGAAGCCAAGCCGATTGCTCTGCGGTGTTGGCTGTGTTATGCCGTTGCCGGAAGTGGCCTTCCGTCAGGTCATTGTCCGGGACGGAGGTGCGCCATGCGGCCACCACTCTTTGTTATCGCGCTGCTCTAACCCTGCGCGCAGCCCTGAGCGCGTCGCCAGCACAGATGGCAGGCGCCACCCAGTCACCGAGCACCAGCGTGCTCGTCCCTTCGAGTGGGGCGACACTATCCGGATCGACCTACCTTGACACTGTCCGTCACAACGCCACCAACGTCTAGTTCCTTCTCTTCTGCGGCACTTACGGCTATAGACCCAGTCGTGTGCACAGCGACGCTGACCTACTACGGATGGCTGTGTAGCTGGAACACATCGGATGTCCCCAACAGCTCCTACGCCCTTTGTCTATGCCTCCGAGGCCGGTCGGGAGCGCCTTTAGTCGCGCATCAATATCACCGTCAACAACCCGCCTCCTCCTAGCACCACTGTCTCATCCCCGCGAGTGGCGCCACGCTGCATACGCACAAACCAAGTATACACGCCAGCGCCTCGCCCGTGTGGCCAATGTCTCTATCCACATACCATCGCCCTACTACTGTGACATTCACCGCCACCCCCACCATCTACGTGCATAGCCGTCTGCAGGGGCTCCAGCAGTCCTCACTGCTCCTCCGCCTCTTGCCGGCTCAATCCAAGCGTCGCCTCTACTCGTGCGTGAGCGCACTAGTCCACCCTCAATTCACTATCATCGCCTACCTTCACCCCCCCGTATCGTGCGCCTAGTACACCTCAGCGTCAGTTGTCGCCAGCATCCCACCGCCCGCTCCTACTCTCACCACCTCCCGCCGCCCCACTCCCGCGCCCCTCCACCATCTAGTTCACACCCCACAATCCACCCTCACCTCTTGCGCCGCCTCCACCCGCGCTTCGGCGCGTGTCGCCTTTCTCTTACCACCCGCATCTCACCTCTGCACCCACACTCTCCTTCTCATCCTCGGCTCTGACCATAGGCGCACCCTGCTCCTCGCCCAACCCCAACCCGCCGGTTGGACCGGCCACCTCCACCCCCCGCCAACCGCTGATGGCGGAACGCGGTCCCTGAGGCGTCGGCTGACACATTTACGAGGTCCCGCGTTCAGCGCTGATACTGCTCGACCGATGGCGGCCGTGGGAGCTGCTCCCTCCTGACACGATGTGACCAGGACAGTGCAAAACGGTGCGAGAGACGTCAGGTGTCGAAAATAAGTCCAGCCAAGGCCAAATCCACCAATGTGCCGCCAGCGTCGTGCACCAAAAAGTTCATGCTCTACTACGACATCTGAGGACGTCGGAACCCCGGGCGGCAGGTGCCGAGGTCCGCTCAGTACACCCAGACGGTCGTCCCGATCGGGTCGATGTTGTTCGCCCAGATCCAGTCGATCGCCTCGTTGCTGACCCGCACGCACCCGTGCGACACCGGGTAGGGCGGCACGGACGAGTCGCCGTGGATGGCGTAGCCACCGGTGAAGAACCTCGGCCGCCACAGGGCACCGAGCGAGTCGACGTCGAGCCCGTCGATCACCCGGTAGGTCTGGAAGATGCCGCTGGGTGTGATGGCCACCGACGTGACCCCTCCGCTGGTGTAGGTGTAGCCGCCCCCGGTCGACGTGTTCAGCGTGTACATCACGTGGCCGTTGTTCACGACCATGACGATGTCGTTGGCCAGGTTGACCTCAATGACGTAGCCGGACCTGCTGCGCGGCTGAGGCACCACACCGGCATTGAGCGCGGCCCAGGTGGTCGCCCCGACGACGCCGTCGGCCGGCAGCCCGGCCACCTTCTGTAGCGCCCACACCGCCTGCTCCGTGCTGTCGTCGAACGTGCCGCCCGTGGTGTCCACCCAGTAGCCGAGGGCGGTCAATTCCTGCTGGAGCACCACAACCGCTGCACCACTGGCTCCGGGCCCGATGGTCGGCGGCGGCGGCGGGGGAGATGTCGGCAGGAGCCAGTAGCCGGTTCCGTTGGGCGTGGCGGCGATGGCCCGGACGGGGTTGGAGTTCGACTGCCCGCCCATAGAGCCCAAGAACGGGACGCCGTAGTTGAAGACCCCGCCGTCCCTGGCTGCGAGCCAGTATCCGCTGGCGGTGCCGGCCATGCCGACGATTGGGGCGTTGAGCGGGGTGCCGCCCATCGACCCGAGGAACGGTGCGGTCCCGTAATTGAAGATGCCCCCGTCGGAGGCCACCAGCCAGTAGCCGGTTCCGCCCGGCGCCGCCGCCATGCCCACGACGGGCTGATTGAGGTGGATCGACCCGGTGGAGCCGTAGAAGGCGGCGTCGCCGTAGGAGAAGATGCCCCCGTCGGAGGCCACCAGCCAGTAGCCGCCCCCGTCCGGTGTGGCTGCCATCCCGACGATGGGCTGGTTGAGCGGCAGGCTGCCCGCAGAGCCGTGGAAGACCGCGTCGCCGTAGGTGAACACGCCCCCGTCAGACGCGACGAGCCAGTACCCGCCGCCGTCCTTGGTGGCGGCCATGCCGACGATCGGCTTGTTCAGCACGATGCTCCCGGCCGAACCGAAGAATCCGGCGTCCCCGTAGTTGAAGATCCCCCCGTCAGCGGCGACGATCCAGTAGCCGTTGCCGCTCGCGGTCGACGCCATCCCGACCGCGGGGGAATTGAGCTGCAACCCGCCCGCGGGACCGTAGAACCCGGCGCTCCCGAAGTTCACCGGTTGCGCGGGGTTATCGGGGTAGGCGGCCGATGCGGTTCCGGGCGTGACGGCGAGCAGCGCCGGGACCAGGGTCATGCAGCCCACGAGGGCAGTCAGGAACGAACGCCGGCGACCTCGCCGGCGGGGCTCACCGCCACGGGTGGCGGCCATTTGGTACGAGGGATCATGGGCCGGCATCGGGGACTCCTTAGGGTCAGCTTCGTGCGTGTGCCAACACGCCGGGGTTCACGACGTTGATCGGTCTGCCGTCCGCATAGGCATTGATCTGGTCGAAGATGTCGCTGAACTGTACATCCCACTCCTCGCGGGTCACGTAGCCGATATGCGGTGTGCAGACCACATTGTCCATGGTCAAGAGGGGGTCGGTGGGGTCACGTAAGGGTTCGGTCTCGAAGACGTCGAGCGCCGCCATGCCGGGCCGCCCGGACCGAAGCGCCGCCACGAGGGCTCCGGGCTCGATGAGAGCCGCCCGGCTCGTGTTCACCAACAAGGCGTCCGTTCCCATCCGCGCCAGATCGCGGGCCGAGACGATTCCCCTGGTGGCGGGGACGAGCCGCAGGTGCAGCGACACCACGTCAGCAGCCGAGAAGAGCTCGTCCTTGCTCCTTGCCGAGGTCAGGCCGTCGGCCCTGGCCCGCTCGAGCGATTCGGGCCGTGACCACACCAGGACGTCCATGCCGAAGGCACGGCCGTACCCGGCGACGACCGCACCGATGCGGCCGTAGCCGTAGATCCCGAGGGTCTTGCCCCGCAGGGTCCGTCCGACCCCGGCCTGCCAGTGCCCGGCCTGCAGCGCATGCACCTGTCCAGGCAGCCCGCGCATGGCGGCCAGGACGAGCAGCCACGTGAGCTCCGCGGCGGCATAGGACGGCGTGCCGGCGTGCTGGCCGGAGCTGACGACGATGCCGAGCGCGGTGCACGCGTCGATGTCGATGTGGGGGTAGACGCTGCGCTGGCTGATCAGCCGCAGCCCGGGCAGCCGCTCGAGGAGAGCGCGACGCACCTCCGTCCGTTCGCGGATCAGGACGAGCGCCTCGGCACCCGTCAGGCGGCGAGTCAGGACGTCGACGTCCTGGACGTGGTCGGTGAAGACGGTGACGTCGTGACCCGCCAGCTTCTCGAAGCACGGGAGGGAGCGGATCGTGTCGAACCAGTCGTCGAGGATGGCGACTCTCATCGCGTCGCGCGCCTCAGTCCGGACGCTCCCAGTGGACGACGTCCTCCAGATCACCGCTCTCGACGTCGTAGATGAAGCCCGCGATGATCCTCAGCCGGGTCAAGTACGGCGTGCGAACCAGCAGCTCGACGTCCTCGCGCAGAGCAGCGGCGTGGTCGTCGATCGGAAAGAACCCCAGGTCGGCCCCCGTCAACGCGCGGAGCTCGGCGTCGGTCACGCCGGCGAGCCCGCACTTCGTGTGCTGCATCACGACCGCGGTGTCGACGCCCAGGACGCCGCTCGAGAGGGCGAGGCTGCGCAGCACGTCGTCGGTGACCCGTCCGCCTGCATTGCGGATGACGTGGGCTTCGCCGAGATGGAGTCCGAGCACGGCGAACACGTCGATGCGGGCGTCCATGCAGGTGACGACCGCCAGGTGGCGTCCGGGACGCGGGTCGGCCACGTTGGAGCGGGCCGCGGCGTAGCCGCTGTTGGCGGTGAGAAGGTCGGCGATCTGGCTCATGGCTTCGGGTCGCCCGCAAGGTAACAGGGACCGCGCCGTCCCCTGCGTGTCAGGTGCGGTCGCAGAAGCCCTCCCCGCGGTGCTGGTCGAGCTCCGGGACGGCTCCCGCCGAGCCTGGCAGGGGGAGCCGGATGGGGAAGGGAGGGAAGGGCCCGCTGGCCAGCACCTCCTGTCGGTCGAGGACCGGGGCCACCGGCACGCCGGCGGCGGCGAGGTCGGCGACCAGGACGTCGCGCTCACGGGTGGCAACGGCGACGGCAATGGCGTGCTGCATCTCTTCGCCTCGACGGCAGCGTTCGTCGAAGTCGAGGTCCGCCAGCTCGCCCAGCCCGAGATGGCCGCAGAGGCGGGACCAGAAGTGCTGCTCGTTGACCACCCCCAGTGAGACCTGTCCGCCGAGGGCGGTGGCGAAGATGCCGTAACCGGGCACTGGTCCGGTCTGGGCCGCGGCCCGCCCGGGCGAGCCTGCGCCCGAGGGACCCGTCCACGTCGCCATGACGTCGGTCATGGAGATGTCGAGGTAGGTCCCCTCTCCGCTCGCGCCGCGGCCGATGACGGCGGCGCAGATCCCGAACGCGGCGGTCAACCCGGCCGCCAGGTCGGCCACGGGCAGCGGGGGGATGGCGGCCCTGCCGCCCTCGGGGGTCAGGGCCCCCGCCCAGGCCTGGTAGTTCACGTCGTGGCCCGGGAAGGTGGCCCGCGCTCCCGTGTTGGCCGTAGCCGGAGATGGAGCAGAAGACGATGGAGGCGTTGCGGGCCCTGACCGCCCCCTCGTCCAGGCCGAGCCGCGCCATGACGCCGGGCCGGAAACCCTCGACGAGCACGTCGGCCTGCGCGGCCAGTGCCAGTGCCTGCGCCCGCCCCTCGCCGTCCTTGAGGTCGAGCTCCAGGCTCCGCTTGCCGGCGTTGATGGCTGCGAAGAGCCCGGGATAGTGGCGCATCGGGTCGCCACCGGGTGGCTCGACCTTGAGCACGTCGGCCCCGAGGGCCACCAACAGCGAGGTCGCGTAGGGGCCGGGTCTCCAGATGCTCAGGTCGAGCACCCGCAAGCCGGAGAGGAGCGCCGTCGCTTCTGTCATCGGCCGCAGAGTCTTGCATTCTCGCCCGCGGCTACCCTCATCGGGTGCTGGGTTTCTTCTCCTTCACCGAGGTCACGGATCCATCGGCCCACGAGGCCTACAACGCCTGGCATCAGCTCGACCACCTGCCCGAGCAGTTCACGATCGAAGGCGTCACCTTCGGGCAGCGCTGGGTCCGGTCCCCGCGGTGCCAGGCGGCCGAGACCTCGACCAGCCCGCTCCTCGACCGCTTCCACTACATGACGCTCTACTTGATGCGCGGCGAAGAGGTGTTGCCCGAGTTCTTTGCGCTGGCCGAGCGGTTGCATGCAGAGGATCGCTTCTTCGCGGCACGCCGGGCCCTGTTGTCAGGGCCCTTCGACGTAGCGGGTCGCTGGGCCGCACCGCGCGTCGCAGTCTCCGGGGCCGCCGTGCCGTTCCGGCCCTCGAACGGTGTCTACGTCGTGGTGGGTCCGGCGGTCGACGGGCAGGCGCTGGTGGATCAGGCCGGGGTGGCCGGCGCCTGGCAGTTCGCCGACACCTCGAAGGATCGCTTCGTGACCGTGGCCTTCGTCGACGGTGACCTCTGGCACGCCTCAGCCGCACTGGGACCGACGGTGGTGGAAGAGGGGCCGCCCGAGTGGGCGGGGCCGCTCGAGCGTGTCGATGCCTTTCGCTGGGACTGGTTCGCTACGCTGACGCCCCAATGACCAGTGGAAGCAAGTCGAAGGCCCAGCGTAGAGCGGAGAACCAGCGCCGTGCGGCAGAGAAACGTGCCGCCGAGCGACGCCAGAAGCAGATGCGCATTGGCGTGCGTGTGGGCGGCGTGGTCGTGCTCGTCGCGCTGGTCGTCATCGTCATCACCCAGGTGACTGGCGGTAGCGGGTCCGGCAAAACGTCGGCCCAGTTCACGAACCCTCATGTCCCGCTGCAGCCCATCCCGGCCTCCATGTCGTCCACCTGGATCCAACCACCGGCGACTACGCCCGGGCCCGAGACCATCGGAGTCCCCTCGGGGCCGAAGCTCGCCACCCTGGTGAACGCGGCCACGGGGCAGACGGTTGACGGTGTGCAGTGCCAGGCCGGTGAGCAGACGGTCGTCCACGTCCACACGCATCTGACCATCTTCGTGAACGGCAAGGCCCGGGTCATCCCCTACGGCATCGGCATTCCTGGCTTTCAGGCCGTCCAAACCTCGGCCGGACCCTTCGTCCAGACCGGCAGCTGCTTCTACTGGCTGCATGTGCACGCCTACGACGGGATCATCCACGTCGAGTCGCCGAGCACGACGCAGGCCTTCACCTTGGGCCAGTTCTTCGACGAGTGGGGTATTCCGCTGAGCACCACCCAGGTTGGGTCCGCCACCGGGCCGGTCACCGTGCTCTTCACCTCCCCCGGCAAGCAGCCGGGCCTCTACACCGGCAACCCGCGCAACCTCCCGCTCGGGGACCACTACCAGATCCAGCTCGTTGTCGGTACGCCGATCGTCGCTCCCGTCAAGGTGACGAACTGGGGCCAGCTCTAGGCCCCGACGGTCTTCGCCTATCCCACGTTCCACCGCGCTGTCGCCTCGGCGTTGTGGTCGCCGCCCAGCAGCGCGGCGAAGATGGCCGGGGCTTGATGGGGCAGTAGTGAGAGGTGGCCCTCGTCCGGGACGACGGTGACCGTCGCCTGCGCGATGTGCCGCTGCAGGAAGGCGCGGTAGCCGGGCGGCCCGGTGCGATCGTCGGCGCCCTCCCAGATCTGGACGGGGACCCGGATCTCTTCGAGAGAGAAGCCCCAGGGCTCTCCGAAGATCCGGTAGTCCAGCACGCAACCCTTGGTCCCCTGTCGCAGGGCCTCACGGACGAAGGAGAGGGCATGGTCGGGAGGACCCCACTCGGTGAGAATCGTCCGGTCGGCAGCCGGGAACGAACGCATCACGGCCCGGAACAGCCGCGCGTTGCTGGCGTTCACGATGCTCACCTTCATGACGGCGGAGGCCAGACGTGGCGCGTGGCGTGTCAGGAGAAGCAGGACGCGGTCCTCCGCCGTGAGCCCCCGGGTCGTGCCGTAGAGGTCGAGGGGCACCGCGCTCGACAGGAGTGCCGCCGCCGTGACGCGTCCGCCCATCTTGGCGGCACAGACCGCGGCGTAGGGGCCGCCGGCCGACCAGCCCATCACGGCGAACCGCCCGATCCCCAGGGCCTCGGTGAGCCGTTCCACGTCGGACGGCCAGTCCGTCAGGCGGCGCTCGGGCTGGTAGGTCGACAGTCCCATGCCCGGTCGGTCGGGCGAGACGAGCCGAACACCCTTGGCGACGGCGGCCTCGTGTGCCGGCGCCGCGTCGAGCCGGGAGCTCAGACCGCCGTGGAAGCTGAGGACGGGGAATCCTGCGGGGTCCCCGTACTCTTCGTAGGCGAGGATCCTGCCGTCGGGAAGGTTGACGGAGCCCGTCACGCGCGCGCCTCTCCGTGCTCCCCGGCACCGCGTCGAGGCGGGAGCCCGATCAGTCGGGGATGAGCCGGTGCCCGCACGAGAGCACGCTATAGGGTGCGGGCATGAGTGCGAACGTCGACGAACTGGTTGACGGCCTTTTGGCCGACTTCCCACCCGCGACCACGCCGGCGCAGCAGTTCCTGGGGGAGCAGTTCGACCGGGGCCTGGCCTGGTTGCACTTCCCCTCCGGTCGCGGCGGGCTGGGCCTGACCCCCAGGGACCATCAGCAGGCCCAGTCGCGCCTCCATGCGGGCGGCGCCCCCGCTGCCGGAGTGAAGAACCCGATCGGCTACGGCATGTGCGCCCCCACCATCGTCACCCACGGGACGTCTGAGCAGAACGAGCGCTACCTGCGGCCCCTGTTCACCAACGAGGAGATCTGGTGCCAGCTGTTCAGCGAGCCCGGCGCCGGCTCGGACGTGGCCGGGCTGTCGACCCGCGCCGAGCGTGACGGCGACGAGTGGGTGCTCAACGGGCAGAAGGTGTGGACGACGCTGGCGCACATCTCCTCGTTCGGGCTCATCGTGGCGCGCACCAACCCCGACGTGCCCAAGCACAAGGGGATGACGGCGTTCCTCGTCGACATGAAGGCGCCCGGGGTCGAGGTGCGGCCGCTCTTCCAGATCACGGGCGAGGCCGAGTTCAACGAGGTCTTCTTCAGCGATGTCCGGATGCCCGACGGCGCCCGGATCGGTGGGGAGGGTGACGGGTGGCGCGTTGCCGTGACCACGCTGATGAACGAGCGCGTCTCCATCGGGGGAGCGGTCACGCGGCGTGGCGGCGGACCGATCGCCGAGGCCCTCAGGATCTGGAAGGAGCGCTGGCAGGGTGACACCTCTCCACACGCCCTCGCCCTGCGCGACCGCCTCGTGTCGAGCTACATCCGTTCCGAGGCGTTCTCCATGACCAACGCCCGTGCCGCGCAGACGCGCAAGGCCGGGACGCCCGGGCCCGAGGGATCGGTGGCCAAACTGGCCTTCGCCGAGGAGAACAAGCGGGTCTACGACCTGTGCATGGACCTGCTCGGCAGCGAGGCCATGCTGTTCCCGGCCGGCTACCCGATGGTCCGACCCGACCAGGTCGGCATGGGCTCGCCCGACGTGCACAAGCTCTTCCTGCGCGTGCGCGCCAACTCCATCGAGGGCGGTACCTCCGAGGTCATGCGCAACATCCTCGGCGAGCGGGTGCTCGGCCTCCCCGGCGACGTCCGTACGGACAAGGAACTGGCCTGGAAGGACGTCCCGCGCAGCTGAGCGCGATCTCGACGTGACAAAGCGCGACACGATGGTCGAGAAGCGTGCCGCGGCGACCGCCGCCGCCGCCATGGTCGAGGACGGCATGCGTGTCGGCCTGGGCACCGGCACGACGGTCGCCGAGCTGGTGCCGGCAATCGCCCGGCGCCGGCTGGCCATCACCTGCGTCGCGACTTCGCCGGCGACGGCGGAGCTCGCCACCGCTCTGGGGCTCGACGTGCGGCCCTTCACCGACATCGACCATCTCGACTTGGCCATCGACGGAGCCGACCAGGTCGACCCGGTGGGCTGGTTGGTCAAGGGAGGAGGTGGTGCCCACACCCGCGAGCGGATCGTGGCCGCCGCCGCCGATCGGTTCGTGGTCATCGTCTCGTCCGACAAGCCGGTCCAGCGACTCCATCCGCCTGTGCCGCTCGAGCTCCTGGCCTTCGGACTCGCCGCCACGCTGCACGCACTGCCGGGCGCGTCCCTGCGTGACGCGCCCCCAACCCCTGACGCCGGCATCCTGGCCGACTACCACGGCACCTTCGACGACCCCGCGGAGCTCGCCGAGGCGCTCGACGCCATGCCCGGTGTCGTCTCGCACGGCCTGTTCCCGCCCTCCATGGTGACCACCGTCCTGATCGGCCGGGAGGCCGAGGTGGAGGAGCGTCAGCTCGCCTGAGCCATCGGGTTGGGCACCGGGGGCGCGACTCGGGCGAGCGTGTTGCGGTCGGTGTGGTGGAACGGTCCCGATGTCCCGCGTACCTCCAAGACCGTGTCCTGGTGGTACGACCACTCGTCGTCGGAGCTGACGGTGACCGTCATGGTGAACGAGACGGTGTGGAACCCGTAGTCGAGGAACGGGCTCGTGACGATGCCGAAGTGCGGGTCCCCGAGGCGCGCCGCCACCTCGAACGAAGAGGCGTCGGGCGCCGTCCGGCCGCCGGCCATCGCCACCTGCCCCCGGGGGATGGCGAGCGTGAACACGATGTTCCCGGTGGCCGGCTCCCACAGCCAGTAGCCGGTCTGGTCGTGGAACGCCTCGATCTCGCCAGGCCGGGTGATGCGGGTGTGATAGTGCATGCCGTAGAAGAGTTGGGGCCCGTTGGTCTGAGCGTCGATCGGCGTCAGCTGGTAGTGCTCGACGTAGGGCTCCGCCTTGGTTCCCTCGACGACCGGGTGGGAGTCCTTCCCGGCGGTGCCGATCCACGTACCGGCCATGGGTCGCAGCGGGCCGAGGTTGGCCAGCGTGTCCGGATCGGGCTCGGGCTCGGTGTAGATGTCCTTGGGGAAGCTCACGCAACCGCGCCGAAGGTCACCGGCAGCCCCGTGGGCGAGCGGAACACGTCTCCTTGGATGTGCGGGTCCGCGTCGCCGGGGTCGAGGGCCAGATCCGGCAGGCGATCGAGCACGCGGTTGAGCAGCGCGCGAGTCTCCAGCCGGGCGAGATGCATCCCGAGGCACATGTGGGGACCGTGCGCGAACGCGATGTGGGGGACGGCAGGGCGGAAGATGTCGAACGTTTCGGGGTCGTCCCAGCGCGTCTCGTCGTGGTTCGCCGAGCCGATGTGCGGCGTGATGCTCTCTCCGGCGCCGATGGTCACGCCCCCAACCTCCACCTCGCAGGTGGTGGTCCGGTTGATACTGAGCAGTGGCGGTTCGTAACGCAACCCCTCCTCAATGGCCTGGGGCAGCAGCGAGCGATTGGCACGCACCGCCTCCAGCTGGTCCGGATGGGTGAGCAGCAGATACAGCAGGTTGCCCGATGAGCGGTACGTCGTCTCCGCCCCGGCCGGCAGGAGGAGCCGGAGGAAGGAGTAGATGGCCTCGTCGGTGAGCTTCTCGCCGTCGACCTCGGCCGTGACCAGGTCGCTGATGACGTCTTCGGCCGGCCGGGCCCGCCGCTCCGCCACGACCCGCGCGAAGTACTCGCGGAGCGACTCGGAGGCGGCCAGTCCGCGGTCGATGTCGGCCACCAGCCCGATGAGCTCGACCGACCAGCGCTGGAACTGCGGAAAGTCCTCCTCGGGGAGCCCCAGCAGGCGGGCGATGACCCGTACCGGGGAACTCGAAGGTGAGCTGGCGGACCAGGTCTGCCCGGCCGTCGGCCACGAAGCGATCGATCAGCTCGTCGATGATCGGGCCGATGAACTCGGGCTCCCAGCGCGCCAGCGCCTTCTCACGGAAGGCGTGGGCCACCAGGTTGCGGTGGCTCCGGTGCTCCGGGTCGTCCATGCCCAGGATCATGTGGCCCATCACCATGCCGATGGTCACGTCGTAGCCGGTCGAGGTGAACGTCTTGGCGTCCCGCAAGATGCGCGAGCAGTCGTCGTAGCGGTAGGCGATCCATCCCGGCTCGACGTCGAAGCCCTCGGGGAGGGCGTCGGGGGACATGGTGAAGCCCTTGCACACCGGCGTGTCGCGGCGCCTGACCGCGAGGTCCGGATAGGGGTCGCGGGTGGTCCCGGCGATGACGTCGTCGAAGGCGGCGAACGGGTCGTACTCCTGGGCGTCGGACGTGGTCATGCGATGCTCCCTCCCCACTGGGTGTGCGGGTGACGATGGCGTCAGGTTATGGGTCGGGGCGACGGCTCGCACCACACGCGGCACGGCAGCGGCGACCCGGGGGGACGACGGCGTAGGCTCCCGCCCATGAAGACGCTCCGCACCCCGGACCAACGCTTTGTCGGCCTGCCCGGCTACGACTTCGCCCCCACGTACGCCGATGATCGCCGACTCCGAGGGCGGGACGCTGCGGGTCCACTACGTGCGCGAGGGGGATCCGTCGGCGCCGGTCGTGCTCTTGATGCACGGCGAACCCTCCTGGTCCTACCTCTACCGTACGATGATCCCCGTCCTGACCGGGGCGGGCCTGCAGATCGTGGCACCCGACCTGGTCGGCTTCGGGCGCTCGGACAAGCCAACCGAGCGCTCCGACTACACGTTCGCCCGCCACGTGGAATGGATGCGCGAGCTCCTCTTCGACAAGCTCGACCTGCGCGACGTCACGCTGGTGTGCCAGGACTGGGGTGGGCTCATCGGCCTGCGCCTGGTCGGCGAGCACCCCGACCGCTTCGCCCGGGTCGTGGCGGCCAACACGTTCCTTCCCACCGGGGACAGCGACCCGGGGGAGGCCTTCTTCGCCTGGCAGCGCTTCTCGCAAGAGGTCGACGAATTCCCCACCGGTGTCATCGTCGGGGGCGGCTGCGTCAAGCCCATGCCTCCCGACGTGCAGGCAGCGTACGACGCGCCGCTTCCCCGACGAGTCCTACAAGGCCGGGGCACGACAGTTCCCGATGTTGGTGCCCTCGCGGCCCGACGACCCGGCCCACGACGCCAACGTGGCCGCCTGGGTGAGCCTGGCCGCCTTCGATCGGCCCTTCCTGTGTGCGTTCAGCGACGGCGACCCCATCACCCGGGGAGCCGACCGCACCTTGAAAGAGAAGATCGCGGGGGCCCAGGGCCAACCCCACACCACGATCGCCGGCGGCGGACACTTCCTCCAGGAGGACTGCGGGGAGGAGCTGGCCAAGGTCGTCGTGTCCTTCGTCGCCGCGACGTCGTGACCGAGGAGCATCAGGTCGTCGTCGTCGGCGCGGGGTTCTCCGGCATCGGGATGGCGGGCCGCCTCCGGTCGATGGGCATCGACGACTTCGTCGTCCTCGACCGCGGGAACGACCTCGGGGGCACCTGGCGGGACAACTCGTATCCCGGGTGCTGCTGCGACGTCCCGTCGAACCTGTACTCGTATTCCTTCGCCCTCAACCCGGATTGGTCCCGCTCGTTCCCCTCGCAGGGCGAGATTTGGGACTACCTGCGCGCCTGCGTCGACCGCTTCGACGTCGGGGGCCACCTGCGCTTGGGGCGGGTGGTGGACGAGGCGCGCTGGGACGAGCAAACCGGGCGCTGGACGGTGCGTGCCGTGGGGGGCGACGAGTACGCCGCGCCCGTGCTCGTCTGGGCGACCGGCTCCCTGAGCGAGCCGTCCATCCCCGAGTTCCCGGGCCTGAAGGACTTCCGGGGGAAAGTCTTCCACTCGGCCCGGTGGGAGCACGGCTTCGACCTCAGGGGCAAGCGGGTCTGCGTCGTCGGCACCGGGGCCTCCGCGGTCCAGTTCGTGCCCCAGATCGCCCCGGTCGTCGAGCACGTCTACGTGTACCAGCGGACGCCGCCGTTCATCGTCCCCCGGCGCGACCGGCCGGTCTCCCGCCTGCGCCAGCTCGTCTACCGCAAGGTGCCGGCCATCCAGCGGCTGTCACGGCTGCGCATCTATGCCATCTTCGAGTCGCTGCTCTCCGTCTTCGTCGGCCGTGGCGAGCGACGCACGGCGGTCGTGCGGAAGAGGGCACTCGACCACCTGGCCAAACAGGTGCCCGACGAGGGCCTGCGCGCCAAGTTGACACCGCACTACCAGCCGGGCTGCAAGCGGCTCCTCCTCTCCGACGACTACTACCCCTCGCTCACGCGCCCCAACGTCGAGGTGGTGGCGTCACCTGTCGCCTCGTTCACCGCGCACGAGGTGGTGGGACAGGACGGCATCGCTCGACCGGTCGACGTGGTCATCATGGGAACCGGCTTCGAGGCCGCCGAGCCCCCGTATGCCGAGCACATCGTAGGGAAGGACGGCGCCCGGCTCTCCGAGGTCTGGAAGGCGAACGGCGTCGAGGCGTACGCCGGCGCCACGGTGGCGGGATTCCCGAATCTCTTCTTGATGATCGGGCCCAACGCGACGCTGGCCCACAATTCCATGATCTACATGATCGAGTCGCACATCAATTACATCGCCAGCGCGCTCGCATTCATGGCCCGGCCGGGCGTGCGCACGGTCGAGGTCAAGCGTGCGGTGCAGCAGCGCTACAACGATCGCCTCCAGAACCGTCTCGAGCACTCGGTCTGGGTCGAGGGGGGCTGTGGCAGCTGGTACCTCGACCATCGGGGCCGCAACACGACGCTGTGGCCGGACCACACCTGGAAGTTCCGCCGGCTGACCCGGCGTTTTCACCCCGCCGAGTACCTGGTTCGCGCGTAGGCCACGATCGCCGTGATCGCGCTGGAGCCCGTGGGCGTCGTGGTCGGCGGTCGCACCGACACCGCCGACGACGACTGGGGCGCGGTGGAGGCGGTCGTCCGGCTGGACGCCACCCGTTTCGGTCCCGACGCCGTCGCCGGCCTTGACGACTTCTCGCATCTGGTCGTTGTGTTCCAGTTCCACCTGGTGGACGAGTCCGAGGTCCAGACCGGGATCCCGCCACCCACGCGGCAACCCCGACTGGCCCGAGGTCGGCATGTTCGCCCAGCGGGCCAAGATGCGGCCGAACAGGCTCGGGGTCTCCGCTTGCGCACTGGTGCGCATCGAGGGACTCGACCTGCACGTCCGCGGCCTCGATGCCATGGACGGCTCGCCGGTGCTCGACGTCAAGCCCTTCATGCGGGAGTTCGAGCCACCCGAAGGCGACGTCCACCAGCCGACGTGGGCCAGCGAGCTGATGCAGGGGTACTACTGAATCGGCTCGCTCACGAATGCAGTGCCGCGCAGACACCGAGACCCTCCTGCGGCGCGGAGGGCGACGTACGGCGGGCGGGCGGGCGTGTTTTGCAGCTGCGTGTTCACGATCACGTCGAGTGAGCGGGTCCCGCGGAGCGTGGACGCCGCGAAGATGGTGTAGCCCGGGATGTTGCCGGTGTGGCCGTACACCGTGCCGCAGGGGGTGGCGTAGCGGTAGATGCCGAGCCCGGCACTGTTGACGCCCGGACCCGGGGGGCCCGATTCGCCGGGCACGAAGGTGAGTTGGCTGGCGTGCACTGCCGGCGTGGTCAGCGTGCCGGACGCATACGCGCGTATGAACGTGTTGAGCTCGCGGTGGGGTCGACAGCATCCCCCCGGACGCCCAGGCCAGCCCGGGGTTGAGGAACGTGCTGACGTCGTCGGGAGCCGCTGTCGCGGTCGATGTCATAGCCGTGCAGGTACGGCGTTGTCAGATTCGCGTTGGCCGGCAGCACCGTCCGCGTCAAGGAGAGCGGGCCGGTGACGAACGTGGACAGCGCGGCCTCGTATGTGCCGCCCGTCACGGCCTCGTCCATCAGCCCCAGGATGATGTTGTCCGAGTCCGAATAGTCGTACCGGGAGCCGGGAGCGAAGAGCAGGGGGTCGTTCGCCACGAACCCCAGGAGCTGGTTCGGCGTCAGCTCCTGTTGGGGGTCCGCCTGAAATTGCTGCAAGAACGCGGGATCCTTGATGTAGTCGGGCACCCCGCTGGTGTGTTGGAGCAGTTGCGTGACCGTGACCGCGGCACCACGCGTGGGGAAGGCTGGGAAGCACCGTTCCGATGCTGTCGGTGAGCGACAGGTTGTGCTTGCCCACCAGGGCCAGGGTGACGGCGCCGTTGAACGCCTTGGACACGCTGGCGATGCGGACGGTGTCGTCCGCTGTCGGCGGCAGTGAGGACGCGATGTCGCCGGTCCCCGCCACTATGACGTGAACGGCCGATCCGACCTGCACAACGGCGGCCGCGCCGGGCGGCCCGCCGGGCATCGCCACGAGTCTGTGCAGCGCGGCCGAGAAGGCGCCCAGGGTGTCGACGTGCACGTTCGTGGCAACCGTCGACGCCGACGCCGCGGCGGGCAGCGTCGCCACGACCGCGGCGAGTGCCGCACCGAGGAGCCAGCACCCGCTCTGACGGCGATGAGGCATTCAGCCGAAGCTCGGACGCTGGTCCCGGGTGCGCTTGAGCTCGAAGAAGCCTTCGGTCCCCGTGCACAGCAGCACGCCATCCCAGAGCCGGCCGGCTGCCTCCCCCTTGGGCGCCGGGGTGACGACGGGTCCGAAGATGGCCCTCTGGTTGACGTGGATGACCGGCGTGCCCACGTTGGTGCCGACGGGGTCCATCCCGGCATGGTGCGACGCCGCCAGCGCGTCGTCGTAGTCGTTCGTGGCGGCGGCGTCGGCCAGTGCACCCGGGAGGCCAACCTCGGCCAGCGCCTCGGCCATCACCTCCTCTGCCTCACCCTCCCCGCGGCCGCGCCGCTCGACGTGCATGCGCGTGCCGAGCGCCGTGTAGAGGGGGAGGAGGATGTCCGGGCCCCTCATCTGCTCGGCCGCGATGCACACCCGGACGGGCCCCTTGGCCCGCTCCATGCGCTTCTTGTACTCCTCCGAGAGCTCCTGGCGCCCCGCGTTGAGGATGGCGAGCGACATGACGTGCCAGCTGGCGCGGACGTCGCGCACCTGCTCGACCTCGAGCACCCAACGCGAAGTGATCCAGGCCCAAGGACACAGCGGGTCGAACCAGAAGTCGACGGTGTCGGTCATGGGATCCCGCCGTCGACTCGAAGGATGGCCCCGGTCGTGTACGACGAAGCGTCGGTCGCGAAGTAGAGCGCGGCGCCGACGATCTCATCGGGCTGCCCGGCCCGCTTCAGCGCATGGCGCGGCATGCCGTGCTCCCGGACCGACGGATCCCAGGCCTTGGAGATGTCCGTGAGGAACGGCCCCGCCATGATGCAGTTGACCCGCACCGTCGGCCCGAACGCCTGCGCGAAGCCCTCGGTCAGCGTGTTGAGGCCGGCCTTGGCGGCGTCATAGGGCAGCATCGTCGGGCCGGGGCGTATGGCGCCGGAGCTCGAGACGTTGATGATGGATCCACCATGGGGCCGGCCGCCATCCTCGTGCCGACGAGCGCGGTGAGCCGGAATGGCCCTTTCAAGTTGACGCCGAGCACCTTGTCCCACAGCTCTTCGGTCACCGACTCGAGGTCGGGGTAGAGCGGGGACATCCCGGCGTTGTTCACCAGCACGTCCACGCGACCGAAGGTGTCGTACGCCTGCTCGACCAATCCGTCGATCTCGTCCCAGTGCCCCACGTGGCAGGCCACCGGGAGCGCCCGCCGGCCCATGGCCTCCGCCTCGGCCGCCACGGCCTTGCAGGCGTCGAACTTTCGACTGGTGATGACGACGTCCGCTCCGGCATCGGCGAAGGCGAGGACCATTGCCCGTCCGAGCCCGCGGCTGCCACCGGTGACGAGGGCGACCTTGCCGGCCAGGGGACTGTGCCTCTGCTGGGTGCTCACGACTCATGCCTCCTTCAGGAGCTCGGCGACTGCGTGGGTGACCGCCTTGGCCATCGGTATGTGGAGCGATTCGTTGGGCCCGTGCGCGTTCGAGTGGGGGCCGAGCACCCCGGTGGCGACGAACTGCGTTCCCGGAAACCCTCTCTGCAGGTCGGCCAGGAAGGGGATGGAGCCACCTTCGCCCACGAACGCCGGCTCACGCCCGAAGCGCTCCTTCGAGACCGCCGACAGGGTGGCCGCCACGCCGGGAGCGAGCGGTGGGGCGACCCACCCCTGGGCGGCGGCTTCCATGTCGATCGTGATGTGCGCCCCTTCGTCCGTGCGGATGGCCGAGATGATCGCGTCCGTCGCGACCTGCGCGTCCACGTCGGGCGGGAGCCGCAGCGAGAATTTCAGCGTCGTCGAAGGGCGCAGGACGTTGCCGCCGTCGCGTGGCTTGGGCAACCCGTCCGCGCCGGTGACCTCCAGGGCCGCTCCCCAGGTGCGGGCGATCAGGCGATCGACAGGGTCGGGCGCGAGGAGATGCAGGCCGTCGACGACGGGCGCCGCGCTGTCGGGGTACTCGGCCGCCAACACCTCGAGGTTGGCGCGCTGTTCCTCGGGGATGCCGGCCCCCTGGAGCTCGGGCAGGAGGATGCGGCCGGTCGCCTCGTCCTCGATGTTCGAGAGGATGCGGCGCAGGATCCGAAACGAGGACGGGACGACGCCACCGCCCTGGCCGCTGTGGATGCCCTCGGTGAGCACGTCGACCTTGACGGTCGCCACCAGGTTCCCGCGCAACGACGTCGTGAGCCACAGACGGTCGTAGCTGAGCCCTCCCGAATCGAGGCAGATCACGAGCCGGGGCGTGCCGATGCGCTCCTTGAGGTTCGCCAGGTGGGCCAGCAGGTCCGGGCTCCCGCTCTCCTCGCTGGCCTCGATGAGGATGAGGACGCGGCCATTCCCGCCGCCCGCCGCCAACAGGGCCGTGACGGCGGCGAACGTCGCGTAGCCGTCGTCGGCCGTGCCCCGGCCGTAGAGGAGGTCGCCCTCGCGCACGGGCTCGTACGGCCCCAGCCCGCGGCGCCACTCGCCGAGCGGCGGCTGCTTGTCCATGTGGCCGTAGACGACGATGGGGTCGCCCGCGCCGCCGTTGTCGATCAGGAGGACCGGGGTCCGGTCACGGAGCTCGACGATCTCGGCCTGCAGGGCAGGCTCTTGGTCCCGCACCCAGGCCCGGAGGAGTTCGGCGGCCTGCGCGATGCAGCCCCGCTCGGCCCAGTCGGGATCGAAGGCGGGGGAGAGGCACGGGATGCGGGTGTACTCGCTGAGAGCGGGGAGGATCCGCTCCTCCCAGGCGGCGTCGATCACGACTCGGTGATCTCGGCCAGGCGATCAAGCGTCTTGGACATCGACACGGCCGTCTGCTGGCCGACCTTGCCGTGCTTGAGGAAGACCCGCTGCTTGTCCTGGCTGATGTCCCAGGTCTCGGTCACCTTGGTCCCCCCGTCGACGTCCTCGAACCGGTAGCGCCAGATGCGTCCGCCGACGAAGCGACCGAGAGGGCCCGAGAGCACGGTCTGCCAGGCAATACGGCGGTCCGGTTCGAACTCGATCACCGTGTTGGCCATGGAGTAGGGCACGCCCATCTTCATGGACATGCCGAACGTCGAGCCGAGTGTCAGGCGCTGCGGCGCGCCCTCCTTCGCCTTGACGACGGTGCCGGAGCCGTCGATCTCGGGGTGGCGGGAGGCGTCCGCCACCACGGCGAAGATGGCGGCAGCCGGGGCCTTGATGACCCGATCGACGCTGACGACGGTGTTCTCTGCCATGGTGCGACCTCCGTTGCCCCGTGCTCGGGCCTGAGACTAGATGGCGTGGGCGACCAGGTCGCCGAGCTGCACCCATTCCAACGTGGCGGCGTGGGTCGATGCCAGCACGACCTGGGGCGCCACTCCCGCTTCGAACGCCTCCTGCCAGCGCGGGGCGCACAAGCACCACTGGTCACCAGGCCGGAGACCGGCGAAGCCGAATTCGGGGTGCGGCGTCGAGAGGTCGTTGCCCACCGACGCCGAGAAGGCCAAGAACTCCGCCGTGACCCGGGTGCAGACGGTGTGGACGCCCACGTCCTCCGCGCCGGTGTTGCAGCAACCGTCGCGGTAGAAGCCGGTGAGCGGCTCGTAGTTGCAGGGCTGCAGCTCTTCGCCGAGAACGTTTTGTGCCATGACCCATTCCATCATGGCGCAGGCCACCATTCGGGCCGGCGAAGCGGCCGTGCTTCAGGTCGACGCGCCCTCCGTGCCCCCGAGCGGGGTGCCCTCGTAGCGGTCGACCCAGGCGAAGGAGCCGACCGGTGCCCGCTTCAACCGGCGTGGGGTCGCCAGCGGGCGGCCGAGCACGACCAAGGAGGCGACCGCCACCGTCTCGGGGATGTCGAAGAGTGCCCGCACCTCGTCCTCGCGGCGAACGGGCATGGTCGTCATGACGCCGGCGAGGCCTTCGGCCCGGGCGGCCAGCAGCACGCTCCACACGAAGGGGTAGATGGAGGCGCCGCCGGCCAAGGTGTAGCGCGGCAGATCGCGATCGACCGCCGCGAGGGCGGAGAGGTCGGCCAGGACGAGCAACAGGGCGGGGGCGCCCTCGAGCGTCTCGGCAAAACCCGGCGCGGCGGCGCCGGCTTCGGCGAACCGCGCCGCATCCGCGATGGCGGCCGCCTCCGCCTCGCGGTCGGTCACCGGCGCCCAGGGCACGAGGCCGGCCGAGACCATGGCCAGGTATTCGTACCAGCCGCTCAGGTAAATGTCGCGCAGCGCGGCGCGGGTGGCGGCGTCCTCGACCACGATGACGCGCCAACCCTGACGGTTGCCTCCACTCGGGGCGAAGCGGGCCGTATCGAGGAGGCGTGCGAGCACGTGGTCCGCCACCGGCTCGGGGTCGAATTCTCGGACCGCGCCGGTAGTACGCAGCGTGTCGACGAGGTCCAGGTTCACGAGTTGCCCACCGTAGCGGCCGGTGGCTAAGTGTGGGGTGTGACGGTGACCTCACGGGCCGGCCCTTCCCGAGGTGGCCCGACGTTGCGGGATCTCGGGCCGCTGCCGCTGATCGTGGCGCCGATGGCCGGTGGACCCTCCACGGTCGAGCTCGTCGGGGCCGCCGCGGGCGCGGGCGCGCTGGGGTTTCCTGGCCGCCGGGTACAAGACGCCGGCTGCCATGGCGGCCGAGATGGCAGCGGTGCGTGCCGCGGGGGTCGACGCCTTCGGCGTCAACGTGTTCGTGCCGGGGCAGCCCGCGGCGGACCGGGCCCGGGTCGAGGCCTATGTGGCCTCGCTCGAGGCCGAGGCATCGGAGCTCGGCGTCACGGTGGGTGCGCCGACGTGGGACGACGACGACTACGGCGCCAAGGTCGACGCACTGGTGGCCCGGCCGCCGGCCGCGGTCGAGCTTCACCTTCGGGGTTCCCGACGCGGAAGTCGTGCGGTCGTTGCAGGCCGCCGGATCGATCGTGCTCCTCACCGTGACGACGCCCGAGGAGGCGGCGCATGCGCTGCGGGTGGGCCCCGACGCACTCTGCCTCCAAGGCGCGGAGGCGGGGGCCCACCGGGGCAGTCTGGCCAACGACGACCGCCCCGACCAGGATCGACCGGTGCGGGCCCTCCTGGCCGCGGTGCGGCAGCACACGTTGGTCCCGCTGGTGGCGGCGGGCGGGGTGGGCGGGCCCGACGACGTCGTCGATCTCCTGGCGCGCGGCGCCGATCTGGTTCAGGCCGGCACGGCGTTCCTCCGCTGCCCCGAGAGTGGCGCGCCCCGGCCCACAAGGACGCCTTGGCCGATCCGGCGTTCGCGCAGACGGCGGTCACGCGGGCGTTCAGCGGCCGCCGGGCCCGGGCGCTGGTCAATGCGATGGTGCGGGCGCCACCCCGGGGCGCCCGCGGCCTACCCCGAGGTCAACAACGCCACGCGACCCCTGCGGGCCGCAGCGACGCGAGCGGGCGACGCCCAGCACATGAGCCTCTACGCCGGGACGGCCTTCCGCCAGGCCGAGGCGCGGCCGGCCCGCGAGGTGGTCGAACGGCTGCTGTCAGGATGGCGCAGGTGAGCAGCCGCCGCGAGACGAAGACGATGGAGTTCACGCCCCCCGACGTGGCCGACGTGGCCGTCGCCCTGGCGGAGTTGCGGGCTGCAGGGAGCGGCTGGGTCAACCTCCTGCCCGGGATCGACGAGGATGCCGTCGACGTCGATCCGCCCACCGGTCTGTTCGCCTTCTTCGGGAACCGGGCGCCTCCGGTCACGATGGCGACGATCATGCCGCCCAAGCGGGACCGCCGCGACACCGAGGGGATGACGGTCGGGCTCATGCACCCGACGGGGGCCAGGGCGGTGGCGCGCCTGGCCGAGGTCGGAGTGGTGGTGCCCGGCGGATGGGCGGTGCGCCAGGACCACGCCCGGAGAGGACTCGTCTTGCGAACGCCGGTGGACGCCCGCGAGGGCGACGTCATCTCCTGGTGCGTCGGCGCCGGGACAGCCTTGTGCCGCGCCGAGATGACAGGACGTTGGCGCGCCGTCGTCTACCTTCCGTAGGTCTGCTACGGGCGCCGCCGCTACCTGCATCTTTGCAGGTCAGGCACTAAATCCGACCCGCCGTTCTTCAGCGTTCGTCAGCGACAAGACTCATCGCGTCTTCGCAACACGGCGGATATTGCACGACGGTGACCCACCACTTATGGGTGGAGACTACTCAGCGGTATCGAGGAATCAGTAAACCGACTGTCATAATCCATTTCGCTCATGTTCGTTGCGCTTCGGAGTTTAGTGAGCGCTTGGGCACGGGGTACCCCCTGAGCCCTAACAAAACCGCGCTTAAGTCCCGCGGCATATCGGCTCGTTGGACATCGGCACGTCATCGGCGGGCCAGCTAACTCCAGTTCTCACTCTCGAAGAGCGTCCCTCTAATGGGGGATGTGCTCGTGAGCCCATGCGGCGATTGAGGGTGGAACCCGCTTGCGGATCGAGAGCGGAACCCATCGTTTCAACCTATCGACGGGCGTCGTCTTGGCCGAGAAGTCCATTTTCCACCGGCTCGTCAGGTAGGAAGCGCTGATATCGAAATCCTCGTCCGTTATCAACTCTTGACCCTGGTGAGAAACGCTCGTCCCGCATCTATATGAACGTTGCTGATGATCTCCGGGCGGCTCGCTGCAAGCATCACTGCTTCAAAGACGAGTCGTGTCAATGGGCTCTCTTGATCGGCGTGTCCGGTGGTCCCCCGTGGTTGGAATAGCCTCGAAACCTTGTTGCCAGTGTGCCCACGCCCAGTCCTCGATCAGATAGACACCTCCCGGACGAAGCAAGGGAAGCAGCACGTTGAGCGACGTCTTAGGCGGCTCGTAGAAGTGTGAGGCGTCGTCGATGACGAGGTCCAGGCGCTGATCCTTGAAGTTCTCGTGGGCTATCGACTTGAGGGCCTGGCGGTCCTGTTGGTCTGTTCCGTAGTACAGGCGGACTCGCTCTTTTCCCCCCCCCTATCTCAAGGGGTGGCACCCTGGCCTCCCGTACAGCCCGACTGCCTTTCACGCGGTCGAGCGTGGCAAGTAGGCGTTTGCGTCAACTCCCCAAGAACGTCTTCAGCATCCGCCTGGCTTGATGCGGGGCGGGATGACGCCTGGGCCAGTACACCGCCAGCGTGAAGTAGACTCGCAGGCGATAGTGCTTGAAGCTGGCGAAGCCATGGCCGGCCCGCTTGATCCTCTTCACGCACAGGTTCATGCCCTCGGTGGGACCGTTGGAGGCCCCGGTGCGGTGATGGTTCAAGATCTCTGACTGCCAGCGCTCGAGCGTGTCGCCGAGCGAGCGGATCTCGGCGACCTCGTCGCTCTTGCAGCCGACGATGGCCTTGTTCAGCAGCGTGCGGGCCTCGCCGACCTTCTCCGTCAGGTAGACGTCGCGCACCGACTCCTTGGCCAGCCAGGCCCCGAGCAGTTCGTCGTGCGGGTCCCCTCGGCGCAGACCGAGCAGCATGCGCTCATGGCCGCGCTCGTCGAGGCGCTCAGAGCCGGCGAGGAGGAGCTTTCGGATCCGATAGAGCGGGTCGGCCTTGCGGCCCCGGTGCCCGAGGGTCTCGTTCTGGACCCGGCGGCGCACCTTGTCGACGCACCCGGTTGGCGGCGCGCACGACGTGGAACGGATCGGCGACGCGCACGGTGTGCTCGAGGTGCCCGGCGATGCCGCGCCGGTAGCTCTCGGCGAGGTCGGTGGCGACCACCTCGATGGTCTCGAGCCACAGCGGGTCTTGCTCGGCGCACCATCGGCGCAGGTCAGCGGCGCTGTTGCCCTCGATCATGTCGATGAGCCTTGGGGTCGTCGAGATCGACCATGCCCGTGGCGTAGATGCGTGGCGTGCTCCCTCGTCGCCGAGAGGAACGACGTCTCATCGATGCCGAGGGCCCGGACGTGGCCCACCCGAGCGGGGTCGTCGACGAGCGGGGTGCCGTGGAGCTCGACGGCGTCCATGACGGTCCACCAGCACACCCCGAGCTCTTCGAGCCACGACGGCGACGGGGAGGGCCAGCGCACCCACTTGGCGCGTGGCCTCGGCACCGGCACGCACGCGTGAGCACGGCGCGAGACGGGACGTGCGGCGATCCCTCGGTCCAGGTCCTCTGCTCGCAGTCCGGATCGGCGCAGCACCAGCGGCGCTTGAGCCAGACGAGCCGGGCCGGCCGCCCGAAGCAGGGCAGGTCCCGGATGTCGACGCGCTTGCGCTCCTTGGCCAGCGCCCGGACACCACAGCGGGGGCAGCCGACGACATCGGCCGTCGTCTCGACCGTGATGGAGACCTCGTCGGGGTTCTCGCTGCACCGTCGAGCACCCAGAAGCCGTCGAGTCCCAACCAGTGCCTCGGCCAGGCCAGTAGCGTCGTCCATCGTCAGAGGTCTCCTTCGTTGCCGTCTTCGAACAACAGCAACGATTGCGGGACCTCTGGCCGCGTTCGCGGATACCCCGCCACGGGCTACTCCCTACTCAGACGCGAAGAGCCCGCTTAAGTCCCCGCGGCATATTTGGCTCGTTGGAGCATCGGCACGTCCATCGGCGGGCCAGCTCCAGTTCTCACTCTCGAAAGACGTCCCCTTAATGGGGGATGTGCTCGTGAGCCCACGCGGTCATTTGAGGGCGGAACCCGCTTCCCGATCGAGAGCGGAACCCACCGTTTCAACATATCGACGGGCGTTGTTCTGGCCCAGAGAAGTCCATTTTCCACCGGCTCGTCAGGTAGGAATTGCCGATATCGAAATCCTCGTCCGTTATGAACTCTTGACCCCGGGTGAGAAACGCTCGTCCCGCATCTATATAGACATCGCTGATGATGTCCGGGCGGCTCGCTGCAAGCATCACTGCTTCAAAGACGAGGCTTGTCAATGGGATCTTTTGATCGGCGTATCCGGTGGTCCCCCTTGGTTGGAATGCCTCGACACCTTGTTGCCAGTGTGCCCACGCCCAGTCCTCGATCAGATAAACACCTCCCGGACGAAGCAAGGGAAGGAACACGTTGAGCGACGATTTGGCCGGTTCGTAGAAGTGTGACGCGTCGTCGATGACGAGGTCGAGGGGCTGATCCTTGAAGTTCTCGTGGGCTATCGACTTGAGAGCCTGGCGGTCCTGTTGGTCGGTTCCGTAGTACAGACGGACTCGCTCTGTCGCCGACCGTCGCTCAAGGTAGTGATCCAGCACTTTCACGCGGTCGGTCTGGATGTCCACGCCCACGAATCGCACGGGTGAAAAGAGCTCTTCGTACAACACGATGGCTCCACCCTCGAAAAAACCGAGCTCGATCACGTTGTCAACGGTTTTGGGCAAAAACTGAAGCGTATTCTGCACCAACCACTTGTTTTTGAGTAAAAGGAAGTGCTCTGGAGTTGATTTAATGGCGGCGTCCCAGATCCCGGCGTCGATGGTTAGCAGGAAGTTGGTCTCTCCGATTTGAAGATGTTCATCGTCATGCCAGATCATCTTCTCCAGAAGCTTCGTGGCATCCCTGTCACGAGTGCACTTATAGCACCGGCAGAGATGAGGCGACACCGCTGGAACGGGCGACCCAACCGGGCGCTCAAACCAGCATCGCTGAAGCGGAAGGATCGCCTGGGGTATGTCCGTTGTGCCTGCTTGGTAGGGGCACCCTTACCTACCCGCCCTCGGCCCCCGAACTGCCGCAGCCCCGTCCGGCCGTCTAGGTGGTCGGGACACGCCCAGACTCGAAACCAGCGGTCACCCTTGGGTTGAACCAGCGGCCCATCCCCGAAGGTTTCTCGTTGCAGTGGGTCGCCTGCATCTGGCGGCTGTAGACCATCCGCCAGCATGGTCCCGGCTCGGCGATAAAGCCGGGGCAGACCTCGCCTGCCTTGGGCATCGGAAATGTCTATTGAAATCCATGCAGAAATCGGACCCTTATCGGTATTGCATCCGCGGCAGGAGCAACGTGACGACCTTCGTTTCCTGCGGATGTTCGGATACTGCCGGTTCTTGGCGGGGAATTGGATATCCGCGCCTGGCCACAGTCCCCATGGCGGCCTCCTCCGCGACCTTTGAACCCTCGTACCCTGGAAATAGATCAGGTTGTCCGCCTTGGCGCGGTGTCGATGACCCAAGCGGGCTCGTGATTGACCTTTACAATGAACCTGGGATACGGTGACCCGGATTTCACCGCCGTCGGGCTTGTCGACGGAGAATGGAAAACGCCTCGTGGGCATTGGCTCATCCATCCAACGCATCGACCCACCGCTCCGCTGAGCAGGGGATGGCGCTCGGTACAGATCGCGAGCTCGTGGATGATCGTACCCAACCTTGGGACATAGGATGGATGCTCTGAGCGTTACGGACACGGCAACGACTCCGCGCGTCCGCCAACCAAATCCCGAGGCCGAATAGTCCCGTTCATTGTTGGCGCAGCCGCAGTGCTTCTGCTCGTACCGGTGGCGCTGTACTTCTGGTTCATTCATCAATACGGCGTCAATGGGATCTTCTACGACCAGTGGGACAACATCGGTCTTCTGACGCACACTCCATTTTTCTTCAATGACTACTCGCACACCACGGTGTCGGCGCTGTGGACGCAACACGGCGAAGAACGCTGGTTCTTCCCGAACCTGATAGTGCTCGCACTCGGTCGCCTTACCAACTTCAACATTCTGACCGAGCAGTATCTCAGTGCAGTTCTGCTCGTGATTGCCTTCGCGCTGATCATCCTTGCCCACAGGCAAGACGTAGCCCGCACGCGCCTGGTCTTCTACCTTCCAGTGGCGTTCCTGATGTTCACACTCGCCCAATGTGAAGCCACCTTGGAGGGCTTCAACATCTGGGTGTATTTGGTCATAGCCACGCTGGCAGCAACGATCTTTCTCTTGGATCTTCAGAGATCGAGCTGGCTGATTCTCGTCATGGCCATCGCAACGGCCGTGATTGGGAGCTACTCCGCACTCGATGCACTCGTTATCTGGCCGGTGGGGTTGGGCGTCTTACTCTGGAAGCGCCGCCCTCGAGCGTTCGTGTTGACCTGGTTGCTCGCAGCCGTGGCGACGACGGCGCTGTACTTCTATCACTATGACTTCGCGGCAACGGGTTCCGGCGCGCCGGGGGGCAAGGGATACGTCCTGGCGCATCCCTTATTGGGAGTCCAATACTTCTTCTTTGCAATTGGCGACCTCACGGGGGGAACGCTTCCCCAGTCACTCTCGGTGCTGACTCAGACCCCGCCATTCTCACGATCGGAGTGGCGGTCTTTCTCCTCGCCGTTGTGTGCCTCGCCGTCGCCTTGTACGGGCGACGCCGTAGTCCCTCGAGAAGTCCGGTTGGACCCGCATTGATCTGTTTCGGCCTTCTCCTTGTGATCTTCCTGACGATCGGGCGAGCGAATGTGGGGCTCTCGGGAGCGGCACGGTCACGCTATGTGCCCGAGGATCTGCTGATCCTCGTCGGCTGCTACCTCTGCCTGCTCGAACGTTGGCCTGGTCATGAGGAAGAGTCCGTGGTAGCCAGTTTCTCCGCCGTCATCTCAGCTGCCCTTGCAAACGTTCGCAATGCGACACCCCTTCTTCCGACCATTCGAGACACATGGAGGCAGGAACTGCTCGTAGCCCTTCGCTGTGTCGCGATCCTCCTTATTGCCGTAGAGGTCTGGGCCGGTATTGAGAATGGCATTCCGCTAGGCGCAGGTAGTCGAAGAATGTACCAGTTCGATGACTTGGTGGCCGCTCATGCTGCTGACGCGCCAGATTCTCTGATCAAGTCGGCGCTGTTCCCGAACGGAGATTTTGCCTTTGCAAACATTCGTGCTCTCGCGGAAGCCGCCAAGAAGGACCACCTCAGTTTCTTCGCTACGAGCGAGGGCTCCCGCCTGGAACGAATGAGCCTCCCGAAGGTGTCGGTCCCGCCGCCGAGTACCCGCGTTGCGAAGCCGGCGAACGACACCATTGTTCGGGGGGCAATCTTTCTCCTCGCGACGGCGTCCAGCGACTACCCGATAACCTCAGTGGATTTCCAAATTAGCGATTCTGCGGGGCAACAAGTCGAACGGGTTCGCGCTTCTCAGTTCCGATACGGCTGGCTGGGAGCCTGGCTCACGACAAGGTTCCCCAACGGCGCCTATACCGTGCAGAGCACAGTTAAGGATTCCGGTGGACAGTCGAGCACAAGCAAGGCCGTGTCGGTCACCGTTGAGAACTAGTGGAACGTGACGCTATGCTCCGAACCCGACGTCAGCCAGGTGAAGGAGCTTTGAATGACCGGCCTGGCCACCAATCTGGATGAACAGTCTGCTGCAAGTGGTGGCACGTCTCCCGACGCCGAGACCCTTCGCAAACGGTTGCGTCGTTGGGGCTACCGTCCGTAGGTGGTCACCGGGGGTCAGCGCGACGAAGAGTCACTGCGCGTCGGGCTCGAGCATTGGATCTCGGCCCACCCGCAGCTCGTCCCCGGGGCAGTGGCGGGCGAAGACGGAGCTGCGTCGCTGGTGTCGGTGACACACGCGCGGGGAGGGATGGCGAACGAGACGGTGTTGGTCGACCTCGGCCCCGCCCGTCCCGGTCTGGTGGTCCGCCTGCCGCCGCTGGAGCCCACCTTCCCCGGTTACGACCTGACGCCGCAGGCCGTGGTGCAGAACGCCGCGGCCGCCTCCGGGGTTCCGGCACCCGCGCCGGCCGTCGTCGTGACCGATCCGAGCTACGTGGGCTCACCCTTCCTCGTGATGCCGCGGGTGCACGGAGACGTCCCCGGGCCAGCACCGCTCTTCGATCCGTACGTCCGCGACGCGGGTCCCGCGCTCCAGCGGTTGATGCACGACGGGCTCATCGACGCGCTCGCGGAGATCCATGCCGTGCCGTGGCGAGGCACCGCGCTGGAGCAACAGCTGCCGGGAACGGGCCTGCGCGACGCGGTCGACCGCTGGGCGGCCTACGTGGCCTGGTCGTCCGAGGGCGATCCCCTGCCGGCGCTGGCCGAGGCGCTCGAGTGGTGCGCCCGTCACCGACCGGCCGAGCAGGAGGCCGTTGTGCTCTGGGGCGACGTGCGCCTGGGCAATCTCGTCTTCGACTCCGAACGCCGGGTACGGGCGGTGCTCGACTGGGACCTGGCCGCCCTGGGGCCACCCGGGATGGACCTCGGCTGGCATCTCGGGCTCGAGTTCATGATGGAGGCGCTGTTCGGCGGTCGCGTGCCCGGATTCCCCGGGACACTCGACGTGATCGAGCGCTACGAGGGCCGCAGCGGGCGCCAGGTGGCCGACCTCGACTGGCACGAGGTCTTCGCGTTGGTGCGCGCCCTGGCCATCAACGACCGCCATCAACGCATCACCGGCGACCCGCGTCGCAGGGAGAACCCGATGGGCGACATCCTGCTGGCCCGCCTCGAGGCGGCGTCGTGAGAGGAGGGGAACCGCTGAGCCCGCCGCGCCGAGTCCGGCGGCGCACAGGGCGGCGGCCCGCTCCGGCGGGGCGGACTGGCCCTTGGAGCGGCCCGCAGCTCAGGGGGCGGCGTCGAGGAGCGAGAAGCCCATGACGCCCGCCTTGGCGACCTCGTAGCACAGCGTGTCGTAGGGCTCGACGAGTCCGTACGTGACCTCGCCGTCGCACGTGATGCGGCAGTGGTGCTGGTCCAGACCGGCCAACCGGCGGCGCACGTCGGGATCGGTGACGTCGTAGGTCTCGCCGTGCACGACGACCTCGCCGTCGGGTGCCACCTTCATCCCGTGCCAGAGGTCGCCGTCGGGGGTGCCGCCGTTGGGGCCGCCGTACATGCCGCAGCGGAGGAACGCGATCTGGTGGCCGAGCCGCTCGAACGACATCGTCTTCACGGTTCCGTCGGCGAACACCAGGTCGACCTCGCCGCTCTCGAGCAGGTGGGTGTCGGGCTCGAAGCGCATGCGATGGACGCGCCTGGCGAGGGTGGCGCTGCGTCTGCGCGGGTCGCCGATGTTGTAGAGCACGTGGTCGCCCCAGACACCGAAGTCGTCGAACTCGACCCATTCGCCGCTGTGCGGATGCTGCATCCCCATGTAGCGACCGGGCCCGCCGACGCCGTCGCGGACGCCCCAGTGGTGGTCACGCGTGCCGAGGTGGGTGTCGCGTCCGAGCTCGAAACGCTCGCCGTGCGCCTCCACCCAGCCCTCCTGGCGGCCGAAGCCGTCGTACCCGGCGATCGGGCTGACGGCGCGGCCGCCGACGATCATGCCGGCGCCGAGCTGGCGGAACATCGGGCGCTTGGTGTCGTGCCAGGTGATGTCGAACGCGATGCCGTGGTCGGAGAGGTCGGCGGCGTCGGAGGCGAGACGGAGGCGCCACCGGCGGAAGGGCTCGATGACGTCGAAGCTGAACGGTCCGAGCGCCATGTCCATGCGGTCGGTGGGAAGCGCCTGGTGGGCCCGCACGGCGGTGTGGCGGCCGCGCACGTTGACGATGGCGAACGCCTCCGCCGTGCCGAGGTTCGGGTAGAAGGCGAGGCCGACCACGACCAGGAGGTCGCCCACCTTGTCCTGGCAGGTGAACCACACTCGCTCGTAGGCCTGCGCGTCGGGCGTCCACATGACGCGGACCGGGTACGGCGCGTTGTGGATCAGGAACTCATCGAGGCCGCTGAGGGGCGCATGCTCGTCGGAGGCCGGGTACGGGGATGCGCCGGGACGGGCGGCGGGATCGGGGCGTCCGCTGGTCCCACGGTCCGGTGCCCGCATCGACGTCACGGGTAGGCGTCGAGGCCGGCCGATCGGGAGCCACCGCACCGGAGAGAGGCTGTCGTACTCCGTCCGCATCGCCGAGCACAGTACGCTCGCGCCGTGGCCGGTGACCAGCGCAACGATGTGCGGGTTGATCCGCCGACCGGTCTGCGGCCGCACCCTGCGGTCGACCCACGGGATGCTGCGTTCTTCGTCCGGGACGACTACTACGAGGTCCTGGCGCGGCTGCGTGCCGAGGATCCGGTGCACGAGTGTGCGCCCGGGGTTCTGGGCCCTCAGTCGCTACGAGGACATCCGGGACCTCAGCCGCGACCCGCGCCGCTTCTGCTCCGGACGGGGGCACTGGTCAACGATCCGATCCGCGAGGACGGCCAGGCCATGCTGGCACGTTCGATCCTCCACATGGACCCGCCGGAGCATGCGGCCTTCCGCGGGCTGGTCAACCGTCGCTTCACGCCTCGAGCCCTGTCCGGCCTGGCGGAGTCCGTGCGGAAGACGGCGTCCCGCCTGCTCGATGAGGCCGAGGCCCACGAGCAGATCGACTTCGTCTCGGAGCTCGCCGCCCCGTTCCCCCTCGCCGTGATCGCGGAGCTGCTCGGGATCGACGAGGCGGACCGGGAGGACTTCCGCCGGTGGTCCGATGCGGCAATTGAGTCGCCCGACCTGCCGCCGGAAGAGACCATGGCGGCGCTGGGGGAGCTCTCGGGCTTCATCGTGGCGCACATCCGGACGAAGCGGGAGCGGCCGGGTGAAGACCTCGTGTCGTTGCTCGCGAGCAGTGAGGTCGACGGCTGCCCGCTCTCCAAGGAGGAGCTGTTCATGTTCCTCCTGACCCTGCTCGTGGCCGGCAACGAGACGACGCGCACGTTGCTGTCGGGGACGGCCCTCGTGCTGGACGAGCATCCGGACCAGCGTGCGCTGCTGGCGGCGGACGCGGGCCTGGTGCCGGGGGGAGTCGAGGAGTGCCTGCGCTGGGTCACCCCGGTCCACGCCTTCTGCCGCACCGCCACCGAGGACGTGGAAGTGGCCGGGACCCGGGTCGCCGAAGGCGACTACCTGTGCATGCTCTACGCCTCGGGCAACCGGGACGAGCGGGTCTTCGGGGACGACGCGTCACGCTTCGACGTGCGGCGCAGGACCAATCCGGTGCATCTCGCGTTCGGGTTCGGGGAGCACGTGTGCCTCGGAGCCAGCCTGGCCCGTCTGGAGGCTCGGATCTTCTTGGAGGAGCTGCTCGCCCGCTTCCCGACCTACGCCGTGACGGGGCCGGCCGTGCGCGTGCTCTCGACGACGGTGGCCGGCATCAGGTCGCTGCCGGTCGTGCTGGCGCCCGGGTCGCGGTGCCTGCGTCGCCGGGCTCCCTCGTGCCGCGTCGCCGGCGCCGTGCCGTGGCCGCGTCCGTACCGGCGAGCACGGCCAGGCGTAGCTCACCGAGCAGGGAATCGACGGCCACGGGGTCGGCGCTGAGCCGCAGCCGTCCGTCCCGGCGTTGCGATCGCACCAGCCCACTTTGGCGCAGCACCTTGACATGCATGCTCACGGTCGGCTGGGCGAGCCGGAACAGCGTCGCGAGCTCACCGACGGTGCTCGGGGCCGACGCCAGAGAATGGAGGAGTGCGAGACGGGTGGGATCAGCGACGGCCTTGAGCCGCCGCGCCACAGACTCGGTCCGGGCCCGGGCCACGGCATCGCCGTGGCCGACACCGGTCCCGATCACGATGAGGTCGGGGAACTCGAGGTACATGCTGGACCCGAAGAAGAGGCAGGGGACGAAGAGGAGCGGCTTCCCCGCCTCGACGCTCGAGATGATCCCGGGCAGGTTCTCACGCAAGATGTCACACCCCGGAGTTATGAGTATCTCCAATGAGCGACCACGTTCGTATTGCGCGACGACATGGCGCCCCGCCTCCTCGATGACCGGCAGCGCCTGTTGCCACATGTCGTCCACGGGCCCCCAGACCTCCTTGAGGAGCTCGAGGTACGAGCGCACCAGCTCCGGCGACTCCTTGAGCCTCCGGAAGCGGTCGACGTATGTCTCAGCGCTCCGCCGGGCTCTCGGACGGCATGTCCAAGCCGAGGGGCACCGTGGCGACGGCCGTCTCGATCGCTTCCCACAGCGCGCCGGGCGAGGTCTCGCCGAGAGCCCCTGCGTGGTGGGCGAGGACCTGCATCTCGGTGAAGCAGGTCTCGTCGGGCTCGCCGCGCCAGAAGTTGCGGACGCGATCCGCGAGGTCCTCACGGCCGTTGAACATCTCGGCCAGCTGGGGGTACCTGGCTTGCATCGAGGGTCGTGCCGCCACCGACAGGAGCCACGACAGATCGCTTGCCAACGAGGGACCGGCGGTGACCGATCTCCGGCTCGCCTGCACCGGTTCGTCTGTGAACATAGGCATTCGGCTATATTAGATTATTCTTGAACTCTTGTCAAACATCGGGTAAGATCTGTGGGCTGTTGGTCGGAAATTGTGGTTCCGATCGGAAACGGGCGAGTGAGGTGATCCGATGAGCGATGCGAGGGCAATGCAGTCCCTGGCCGAGGCTCATCGCCGTGAGCTTCTGGCCTTGGCGGGGTCTCGTCGTGTGACCCGGCAGGACGTGCGGCGGTCGAGCGGCCCAACGACGACGCGGCGTTCGGCCGCCGGACTCCCGGCCGACCGGCCGCCGAGCAGTGCGCCCGGCCGTGGCACCTCGCATCGGCGCCTGGCTGATCGAGTTGGGCACGAGGCTCGGAGGGGCGTCGGTCCGGACGTCGTGAGCCCGGTGGCGGTCGCCCGTGCGCCGTCCGTTTGGGCTGCCCGGGCCTCGAGTGGCCGCGATGCGCCCGGCGTGGGCCCGCCATGGGCAAGAGTTTCGACATGCCGCCGGCCCGCAACGTGCTGTTCATCACACTCGACCAGTGGCGTGGTGACTGCCTCTCCGCCTTGGGCCATCGGGTCCTCGAGACGCCGACACTCGACAGTCTGGCCGCCAAGGGCGTGCTGTTCGCCAACCACTGGGCCAATGCGGCGCCGTGCGGGCCCTCGAGAGCCTGCCTCTACACCGGCACCTATCAGCACCACAACCGCTCGCTGCTGAACGGCACCCCGCTCGACGCCCGGTTCACGAACGTTGCACTGGTGGCGCGCACCCTGGGCTACGACCCCGTCCTGTTCGGGTACACCGACACCTCGGTCGACCCGCGCACCGTGCCACCCGACGACGAAGCGGCTGTTCAGCTACGAGGGCATCCTGCCGGGCTTCCGGGCTTTGGTCGAGGACCCTTGGGAGCAGGGGAGCCCGGCGTGGGGACGCTGGCTCGCCGCGCACGGCGTCGACGTCCCGCCCGACCCGCACGACCTGTACAGGCCGATGGAGGGTTTTCCCGGTGCCGACGAGCACGGGTCGACCTGGGCACCGGCGCGATTCCCGCCCGAGCTCTCGCAGACGAAGTTCCTGACCGAATCGGTGGTCGAGTGGTTGGAGCGCAACGGGGAAGAGCCGTTCTTCGTTCACGCCTCCTTCATCCGCCCCCACCCGCCCCGGCGGAACCCGATCGGGTATCACGACCTCTACCCGGCGGAGGCCGTCGGGCCGTTCGCCGGCTGCCCGACGCCCGAGGAGGAGGCGGCGCTGCACCCGCTCGGTGCGCTGGCGATGGGGATCCCGGGCGTGGGTGCGCCTCCCGACGTGCGGGAGCGTCGGCAGATTCGCGCCACCTACTACGGCGCGCAGCGCGAGGTGGACGACGGGTTGGCGCCGCTGTTCGAGTACCTGGAGCGCAGCGGGCTGTTCGAGTCGACGCTGGTCGTCCTCACCAGCGACCACGGGGAAATGGGGGGCGACCACTGGCTGCTGGAGAAGCTCGGCTACTGGGACGAGAGCTACCACGTCCCCCTCGTCGTCGTCGACCCGAGCGCGGAAGCGGACGTGAGCCGCGGCACCGTCGTCGAGGCGGTCACCGAGTCGGTCGACGTGTTGCCGACGATCTGCGAGTTCATCGGTGCCGAGATCCCGCTGCAGGCGGACGGCTGGTCGCTCGCTCCCTTCCTGCGGGGCGAGTCGCGGCCGGAGCATTGGCGCGACACGGCCCACTTCGAATGGAGCTTTGCGGACCCGGTGGACCGGCGGGGCGAGACGATGTTCGGGATCCCGATGAGCCATTGCGCGTTGGCGGTGTCACGTGGGCCCCGGTACAAGTACGTCCAGTTCGCGTCCGACGCCAGCGTCTTCCCGCCGTTGCTGATCGACCTGTCCGACGACGTCGATCAGACCCACAACCTGCTGGTGGCAGGGGGCGCCGCGGTGACGCAGGCCGCCTGGGAGGCCACCCAGGAGCTGCTGCGCTGGCAGATGCGGACGGCGGAGCGCACATTGAGCGGCTCCTTCCTGCATCCGGAGCGGGGCCTCGTCGAGTCTCGCGACACCTGGCGCTGAGAGGGCCCGCGGGCGCCCTGACTCGGGTGCGAGCGGGTGTGGAATGCTGACGCTTGCTCGTCACGAGGAGGCTGCGCGGTGCCCGACATGCAGGGAAAGACGGTCGTCGTCACGGGTGGCAATTCCGGCATCGGGTTCGAGACGGCCGCGACGCTGGCTGGGATGGGTGCCCGCGTCCTCGTGACCGCCCGCAACGCCGACAAGGGCCGTGCCGCAGTCGCGGCCATCGCGCAGCGGGTCGACGGCGCCGGTCAGGTCCAGCTCGTGACCTTCGATCTGGCCGACTTCTCGTCGGTGCGCCGGGGGGCCGCCGAGATCCTCGAGCAGGCGCCGCGGCTGGACGTGCTCGTCAACAACGCGGGCCTGGTCCTGACCGAGCGGGCCGAGACGGTCGAAGGGCTGGAGGCCACCTTTGCCACGAACCACCTGGGCCCCTTCCTCCTCACCAGTCTCCTCCTCGACCGGGTGCGCGCGTCCGCCCCCTCCCGCATCGTCAACGTGGCGTCGAATGCGCACGGCGCGGCCCGCAAGGGGATTCCCTTCGACGACCTCCAGTCCGAGGGGCACTACCGACCCATGCGGGTGTACGGGCAGTCGAAGCTGGCCAACATGCTCTTCACCCTGGAGCTGGCACGGCGGCTCGCGGGTACGGGGGTGACCGCCAACGTCGCTCCATCCCGGCACGGTTCGGACGGGTTACGGGGCGGACGGCGACGCCCGGGGCTTGCTCGCCTTCGGGATCAAGATCAGCAGTCCGTTCTTCCTCTCTCCGGAGAAGGGCGCCCGCACCTCGGTGTACCTGGCTTCCTCCCCTGAGGTGGCCGGCGTGAGCGGGGAGTACTTCGTCAAGTGCAAGCCCAAGCGACCCAAGCCGTGGGCGCTGGACGCCGATGCGGCACGCCGACTGTGGCAGGTGAGCGAGGAGCTGGTGGGCCTCGGCTCGCCCGGGGAGACCTGAACCGTGCGCGTGCTCGTCACCGGTGCGGCGCGGGCCATCGGTCGGGCCACCGTCGAAGTGCTGACCCATCGGGGCCACGAGGTCGTCGCGACCGCGCGGGACGTGAGCCTGCTGGCCGGCCTGCCGGCGGCCCAGACCCTCTCGCTCGACGTCGGCGACGCCGAGTCGGTCCGCCGCGCCGTGGACGAGGCCGGCAAAGCCGGCGAGCTCGACGCAGTGGTGAACAATGCCGGCGTGTCGGGCCATGGCCCTCTGGAGTCCTACCCGCTCGACGCGTTCGCGCGTATCCTCGAGGTCAACACGCTGGGCCCCTTGCGCATGGCCCAGGCCGTCGTGCCCTGCTGGCGACAGCGGGGGAGCGGGGTGCTGGTGAACATCAGCTCGGTGCAGGGCAAGATCGGGACGCCGCTCGAAGGCGCCTATGCCGCGTCGAAGCATGCGCTCGAGGCGCTCTCGGAGACCCTGCACTTCGAGCTCGGGCACTTCGGGATCCGGGTGGTCATCGTCGAGCCCGGGTACGTCGCGCCGGGGATGAAGCATGAAGCTGACCATCCTGGACCGCCGGTGTACGCCGACCTCCACGCCCAATGGGGTGCGACGGCGTCCACGCTGACCGGCCCGTCGGGGCGGCCCGGTCCCGAGGTGGTCGGTTCCGCCGTGGCCGATGCCCTCGAGGACCCGTCCACCCCGTTGCGGGTGGAGGTCGGGAAGGATGCCGCCATGGTGCTCGAGCTGCGGCGGACGCTCGGCGACGCTGAGTTCGAGGCCACGATGCGGGACGCGCTCGGGCTGACCTGGTGAGGGAGGTGGCACCGTGGAGAAGCTGATGTACCTCGCGTGGCTCGGGGAGGGGAGCACCCGGGCCGAGGTCGCAGACGTGGTGCTCGGCCCGGTGGCCGGGGAGCTCCTTGCCCTCGACCCGCTGCGCCTGACCATCGACGTGTGGGACCCCGAGAGCGACATCCCCCCACCGGTCCCCACGCCGGAGGGAGAGACCCCGCTGCACGCGTTGGTCTCCCTCTGGGTGGATGCCGTCGACGGCCGGGAGCCGTTCGAGAAGGTGCTCACGGCGGCCACGGAACGTCTGGCCGGCTACTCGGTCGTCGAGTCGCTCTACCGCGACTACGGGGGCAACGAATGGTCGGAGGCCCGGGACTGGCCGGATGGCCGGCGTTCTCCCGGGGTGCTGACGGTCGCGCTCCTGGAGCGGCATCCGGACCTGACCTTCGACGAGTGGATGACCCGGTGGCACACCCGGATTTCGCCGATCACAGAGGCGATCCAGCCCCGCAGCCGCTATGTCCGCAACGCGGTGTTCCGTGCCTTGACCGATGGAGCCCCGCCGGTCGCGGGCATCGTGGAGGAGGCGTGGCCCTCGTTGGAGCACGTGACCGACCCCATGCTCTTCTATTGCGCCGACGGTGACCCCGAACGGATGAACGCCCACGTCACCCAGATGCTCGACGAGATCACGGCGTTCGTCGAGCTCGACACGCTTCGGAGTGTCACGATGAGCGAGTGGATGCTGAAGTCATGACGCCGCGATGGAGCCGGGACGAGCTGGAGCGGGCACACCAGCACTACATGGAGACGGCCAACCACTGTGCCGCCAGCGGGGAGTGGCGCGACTGGGCCCACCTGTTCACCAACGACGCCGTGTACCTGGAGCACACCTTCGGCACCTTCCACGGTCCCGAGGAGATCTACGCGTGGATCGCTCCCCTCATGGCGCAGTGGCCCAATCGGTTGATGAACTCGTTCCCTCACTCGTGGTGCGTGTGCGACGAAGAGCGCGGCTGGTGGGTCTGTCGCATCGAGAACCGGATGCAGGATCCCGGCGATGGTTCGGTCCACCAGGCCCACAACATCACGGTGCTGCACTATGCCGGCGACATGAAGTTCTCCTACGAGGAGGACGCGTACAACCCGGCCGCCTTCGGCCCCATGATGGAGTCTTGGACGGAGGCGTACACCGCCAACGGCGGGATGCCTCCGTGAGCGACTGGTGCCGGGACGATCCGGTTCCCAGGAGAGGTCGAGTCTGATGCCCTACGACCCCATGACGGAGGAGCAGGTGCGAGCGTTCCTCACGGCGCTCCCGCCTCGGACCGCCAAGTTGGCCACCGTCCGCGCCGACGGCCGGCCCCATGTCGCTCCCGTCTGGTTCGACGTCGACGATGACGGCTCCGTGGTCTTCAACACGGGCGACTCCACCGTGAAGGGCAGGAACCTGTCACGTGACCCCAGGGCGTCGCTGTGCGTCGACGACGACCGGCCACCGTTCAGCTTCGTCGTCCTCGAGGGTGTCGTCGAGATCGACAAGGATCTCGGTGAGATACGCCGCTGGGCCACCCGGATCGGTGGGCGCTACATGGGCTCCGAACGGGCCGAGGAGTACGGTTCCCGCAACGGCGTGCCGGGCGAATGGGTGGTGCGCATGCGCCCCACCAGGGTCGTCTCGGCGTTCAATTTGGCCGACTGATCGCCTCGCTCGACGGTTGGGCGGGGGTGGCGTCACGTGATGGCGCCGGCACCGGGGTGCGCCCCGGCTCCAGCCAGCACGCCGTTGCCCGGGGTGAGGCGCGGCAGCCGGACCCGGTCCCGTCCAGCGGTGAACTGCCCGAGCGGCATGATCGCCGTGGCGAGGAGCATCGCGATCAGGAGGAGGTCGGTCAGGACGAAGGTGTGGAGAAGGCGCATGTAGATGCCGTGCACGGCGGTCATCCCGACGAAGGCCCAGAACGTGCTGATGACGATGAGGGCGGTGCGGAGGCGGCCGAGGGCGACGGGCGCCAACACGACCACGCCCCATGTCACGTACCAGGACCACACGATCGGTCCGAGCAGCGCCAGCACGAGCAGGGTCAGGCCGAGGCAGCGGACGACGCCGTCGTCGGGGGAGCGGAGGAGGAGCCGGTATCCCACGTAGATGGCGATGAGGAGTCCGAGCACGCTGAAGACGGGCCGCACGTCCATGGTGGAGACGGGGACATGCAGCACGTGGCTGACGATGGAGACCGACCTCGCCACGACGTTCACGGGAGTCACACCGGTGAAGGAGGCGTCGGCGGTCGTGGTCGTTCGCAGCCACCCCCAGCCCGTCCCCGAGATCAGGGACATGACCTCCAAGGTGGCCAACGCGATCATTCCGGCACCCACTGTGTGCGCGATGCGACGACGCGTGGACGCGCCAGGGCCCGCCCAGACCCATCCGAGGAACAGCACGCCAAGGGCGGCGGGGGACTTCACGCCCGCCGCCAGCGCGCAGAGGATGACGCCGGGCACGGTGCCGAAACGTCTTGCCACGGCGAGCCCTGCCATGAGGAGCCCGACCATCAACGCCTCGTTGTGTGCACCGGCGACCAGTGACAGGAGCACCAGTGGCGAACCCGCGCCGAGGAGGACGGCGTGCGCCGGGTCGCGTTTGAGCGAGCGGGCCAAGGTGGGTGTGGCGGCAACCATGAGCGCGATCCCGCCGACCTCGAGCAGGCGGAGGAGGAGGAGGTCGGCCAGGATCTGGTGGCCCGAGGCCTGGTCGAGCACGCCGTCGGCTGACAGGAAGGTGGGACCGTAGGGGGACTCGGTCCCCGACCACACGGCGTCGGCCAAGGTGTTGAACGGGGTCGCACCGAGGACCTCGGGCCCGTAGCCGTACGGGTTGATGTGGTGACTCATCATCTCGCCTTGTGCGGCGTAGGTGTAGACATCCCGGCTGAACAGCGGGGGTGCGACGAGCAGTGGCACGGCCCAGATCACGACCACGAGCACGACGCGCTTGACCGGGAAGCCGCTGTGCCTGTTCAGGTGACGGAGGAAACCGATCCATACGCGGGTGAGGAGGATGAGCCCCCCGAACACCAGCGCCAGTGCGGCGACGGGCGGCAGCGAGTTGTTGGTCCCGGCCGAACCGAACAGCCCGCCGGGCATGCCGAAGAACCACGCTCCCGGAAGGTGGGTCTCGAAGGACTGGCCACCAAGGACGGAACCGGCGACGATGGCCGTGGTGCCGACGAGCCCCAACACGGCAGTGCGCGCGACGCTCAGCCGGGGCTCCGGTTGCGCCGGCGCCCCGGCCCGGGGCTCGGGCTTCTCGGGCCGTGTCATGGGAGGGGTGGCAGTGCTCGGTGAGGCGAGCTCCATCGGGGGTTCCTTATCTGCATCCCGGCGGTATGCCACCGCGGGGGACAAAATCTTCATGAAACTGCAGTGATTCTGTCACAGCTGGCGCCGATTTTGTGTGTCCGAAACGATCCTTAACAGGATTCTCAGGCTCGTCCCAGCCTACACGGGAAGACTTTGCTGTCACGCATGTGAAATCTGGCTGTCACGGAAACGGTAGGTGTCAGTGCGAGCTCTGGTCCTGGGGGGTGACGGTTATCTGGGCTGGCCCACGGCGCTGCACCTTTCGAGGGCGGGCTACGAGGTCGGGGTGGCCGACAATTTCGCCCGGCGGGGCTACGACCTGGAAATGGGGGTGGACTCCCTCGTGCCGATCGCCTCGCTGCACCGGCGGGTGGACTGCTGGGAGGAGGTCTCGGGCAAGCGCCTCGACGTCTTCATCGGCGACCTGACCGAGGCGGAATTCGTCTACGACATGGTGGCCCGGTTCCGGCCCGACGCCATCGTCCACTTCGCCGAGCAGCGCAGCGCCCCCTACTCCATGGTCGACCGCAGGCATGCGGTCTACACCCAGGTGAACAACGTCGTCGGCACGCTCAACCTGCTCTATGCCATTGCCGAGATGGACCCGTCGATCCACCTCGTGAAGCTGGGGACGATGGGGGAGTACGGCACCCCTAACATCGACATCGAAGAGGGCTACATCGAGATCACCCATCGTGGCCGCACCGACGTCCTGCCCTTCCCGAAGCAGCCGGGGAGCTTCTACCACCTGTCCAAGGTCCACGACAGCCACAACATCGCGTTTTGCTGCCGGACCTGGGGTCTCCGGTCGACCGACCTCAATCAGGGCGTGGTCTACGGGCAGTCCACGCCCGAGACCACCTTGCATCCCGATCTGGCGACCCGTTTCGACTATGACGCCGTCTTCGGGACCGTCCTCAACCGGTTCGTGATTCAGGCAGCCGCGGGTGAGCCGCTGACGGTGCTACGGCAAAGGCGGGCAGTCACGTGGGTTCCTCGACATCCGTGACACCCTGGCGTGCGTCGAGCTGGCGGTGCGGAACCCGGCGCAGGCGGGGGAGTTCCGCGTCTTCAACCAGTTCACGGAGACCTTCTCTGTCAACCAGTTGGCGCAGAAGGTGTCGGATGCCGCGGGCGGCGCCGAGATCGTCCACCTCGACGACCCGAGAGTGGAGCTGGAGGAGCACTACTACCGGGCGGCGCACACGAAGCTGCTCGACCTGGGCCTGTTGCCGTTCCTGCTCGGTGACGAACTGCTGGCCGACATGTTGTCCATCGCACGCGCGCATCTCGGACGGCTCGAACGGAGCGCCCTGGAGCCAAAGGTGATGTGGCGCTCCACGTCGAGCACCATCACCCGCACGACCGGACCCGAAGCGGAGGAGTCCGCTTCGGAGCGCCTCGCGTGACCCTCTGAGGACATTCCCAGAGTGGGGGGCTAGCTTTCGCCGATTGCGCCGCGCCGGTCTCTCGGCGGAGGGTGCAGATTCAGGTACTCCGGAAGGCAGCTCCTCGTCAGTGAACCGATTACGAGCACACATCGGGCCCTTGTGGCCCTATCTCGTGCTGATCGCCATCCCGACGGCGGCCTTCGTGCTTCCGGACCTGATCGCCGGCCGGCTCCTCATCACCGGCGACAACCTGCAGCAGAACTACCCGCTCCACGTCCTGGTCGGCTCCATGTACCGCCACGGCCAGCTGCCCTTCTGGAACCCATACATCTTCAGCGGCACACCGCTGATGGCAGATTTCAACGCCGGAGCGTTCCACCCCCTCATCGGGCTCTTCGTGATCCTCCCGGACCGTGCCGCCTGGCTGGCCACCGAGGTCATCCTCTTCTCGGCCATCGCCGTCGGGATGTACGTGTTCCTGCGGGCGCTGGCCCTCTCCGTGGCCGCCAGTGTCCTCGGTGCCGCGACCTTCGCGTTCGCCGGACCGGTGCTCAGCCAGGTCAACCACGTGGACATGACCGAGGGCTTCGTTGCCATCCCGTGGTTGCTGTTGTCGGTCTTGCACATCGTGCGCGACGGCCGATGGCGCTGGTCCATCGTGTTCGGGATCGCCTACGCGACGGTCATCCTCGGCGGCGCGCCCGAGGCGATGCTCGACGAGGCCCTGCTCGTCCTCGCCTATGCGGTGATGTCGGCCGGTGTGAACGCGGAGCGGTGGCGGCGGGTGCTCTCGAGGGGCGCAGCCGGCATGCGTCGCTCGCCCTCTCGCTTGCCGCCATTCAGTGGCTGCCGGGCCTCGAGGCGATCCGTAACTCGCAGCGGGGGAGCGGCGTGTTCGCCGCCGCCGGGAGTTTCCCGACGCCGTTCAGCATCTTCGCTCTGGTCCCGTACCTCGACGGCGGTTACGGCGGCTTCGGCGAACAGCAATTCTTCAGCCAGTACAACCTGCCCGAGGTCGGCCTGTACCTCGGTGTGCTCCCCCTCATCGCGATCCTCACACTGGTGCACCGAAGGTGGCCGAGCCGGCTGCCGCCTCGTGACCGGCTCACGTGGTACGCGGTCGGGGTCTTCGGCTTCCTCCTTGCCCTCGGCTCCAACACACCACTCGAGCACGTGTTCAACAGCCTGCCGCTCTACGGGCATCAGCGCCTCCAGAGCCGCAACATGATCACGGTGGCGACCGCCATCTGTGTGCTGTTCGCGGGTTGGGTCGACCGCACCGACTCGGGGACGCAACGGCTGCGGGACCCGATGCGACGGTGGGACCGGATCACGGCTCTCGTGCCGTTCGGCATTGCCGCTGCCTTGGCCATCTGGGCGGCAACCGCGCCCGCCTCGCTCCTCCACGTTTTCGCCGGAGTGCCGGCGAACGTCTTCGTCGTCGGGACGGTCCGGGAAGCCACGGTCTTCGCGGTCGTCCTCACGGCGGTCGCGGCGGCACTGGTCTGGATCCGGCCCTGGCTCGGCACCGTTCCGTGGGTGCGGTTGGCCGCTGTCTTCGTCGCAGTCGATCTCGGGTTGATGGGCCTCACCAGCCAGCTGGCGCAGTCGCCCCCAAACGACCTCTTGAGCGGGACCACACCCGTGGAGCAGCTCATGGCGGCGCACCTGGCAGCCGGTGGACGGATGGTGAACTACGACCCCCAGGCCTACGCGAGCTATCCCTTGAGCCCCCAGGGCGTGCCCGACCTCAACATCATCCCCAAGCTGCCGTCCGTCTCCGGCTACGCCTCCATCGTGAACGGGAACTACGAGTCGGTCACCCACACCCACGAGCAGGACGACCTCGACATCGGGCAGCTGGCCTCGGGAACGCTCGACCGGTTGGACCTCCAAGAAGTGGTGACCGTGCCCGAGTATTTCCTCCTGCCGCTCGCATCGGTGCCGCGCTCCATCGACGACGTGCACCCGGTGAGCGAGCATTACAGCAGTGACCCCGTGGTGTTCAGGGGCTACGGAGCCACGTTCAACGCCACCGCATACCCGTTCTACCCTGGGCCCAGGCCGCCGCTCCGCACGGGACAGACGTCAGCATGGTTCTTCGGCGAGCCGCTCGAGCCCGACTCGGCCACCCTCGTGCTGGCGCGTGGCAGCGGGTCCGGGCACCCGTCGTGCGTCTCGGGACGTTGTCCGCCGACGGCTCGACTCGCTGGAGCAGCACGGTGCCGGTGGCGACCGGCGCCACCAGCGTGACGGGCCCGCTCCCGAAGGGGGCGGCCGTAGGCTTCAAGGAGCAGGTCATCGGGTCCCTTCCGGCCCAACGGGCGGTCATCACGGTGGGTGGCCGCCCCTACGAACTGGGCGGATCGCTATCGTCGGCGCTGGTGCCCGGCCCATGGCAGCAGGCCGGCTTCTCCCAGGGCTACGCCGTGTTCACCCTGCGGACGCCACCCGTGCCGATCTCGGCCTCGACGACCACCGGCCGGCCGTTGCCCGTCGAGGTCGTCTCGAGCGAAACGAAGTCCGAGCAGATCCGGGTCGACGCACCGACGGCCTCAACCGTGATCCGTTCGGTGGCTTGGGACTCGGGGTGGTCGGCCACGGTGTCGGTCAACGGCGGGAAGGCCGAGAACATCCCGGTTGGCTCCTTCGACCTCGTCCAGCGGGTCCACATCCCGGCGGGCAACGATCTGGTGACGTTCCACTACCGACCGCCGCACCTTCTGGCGGCGAGCGTCCTCACCGTTGGGGCGAGCACGCTCTTGGTGGTGCTGTTGGTCGTGTGGCTCGTCCGGCGCCGTCGACCGGCGAACGCGCGGCACGCGTCGGCACGACACCAGGTGACCGTGACGGACGTGCCGGAGCACGTCGGTTGAGCTGCGCTCGTCAGCAGATCGGGTGCGCGAGGGAGAGCAGGAACTCCCCCTCCTCGGCCCCCCACATTCCATCGAGCACGAATCCGGCCTGGGTCAGCTCGTCCTCGACCCGTTCGGGCGTGAACTTGGAGCTGATCTCGGTCAGCAGGTCTTCGCCCTCGTCGAAACGGACGGTGATGCCGGCGCCGGTCAACGACACCTCGGTCGGCTCCTCGGCGCGCAGCCGCATCTCGATCCACTGCTCGTCCTCGTTCCACAGCGCAACATGCCGGAAGAGCTCCGGATCGAAGTCGCCACCCAGCTGATCATTGAGCACACGCAGCACGTTGCGGTTGAAGTCCGCCGTGACGCCGGCGGCATCGTCGTACGCCGCCACCAGCCGCTCGCGGTCCTTGACCAGGTCCGTCCCGATCAGCAGCGAGTCGTCGCTCGACATCGTGCAGTTGAGGTCGAACAAGAACCGGGCGCGTTGCGCCGGGGTGAGATTGCCGATCGTCCCGCCGAGAAAGGCGACCATCCGCCTCCCCTCCGTCGGGATCTCGGCCAGATGGTGATGGAAGTCGCCGATCACCAGATGGATGTCCAGTGTGTCGAACTCCTCCGACAACGTGGTGGCGGCGTCCCGGAGGAATTCGTCGCTCACGTCGAAGGGCACGTACCTCGACAGCGTGCCGGCGTCCTGGAGGGCGGTCAGCAGCACGCGCGTCTTGTCACACGCTCCGGCGCCCAGTTCGACCAGCGTGTCGGACTTGGACAGCTCGGCGATGGCCGCGGCATTCTGCTGCAGGAGCGCCCGCTCGGCCCGGGTCGGGTAGTACTCGGGGAGTTGCGTGATCACCTCGAACAGCCGGCTTCCCCGCTCGTCGTAGAACCACACCGCCGGGATCGACTTCTCCTCACCCTGCAGCCCCGCCACCGCGTCGGAGCGCATCTGTTTGCGGACCTCCTCGGGCGAGAGGTGCACGTCGATCGTGTAGGCCATGGCTCAGGGATCTCTCGCCAGGCGGACCCCGCCGAAGGGCCACCGAGCGCCGGGTGCGAAGAAGTTACGGTACGTCGCGCGGACGTGTCCGTCGGGCGTCGCACAGCTGCCGCCGCGCAACACGTACTGGCTCACCATGAACTTCCCGTTGTACTCACCCACCGCGCCCGGGGCGGCCCTGAACCCGGGATAGGGCGCATACGCGCTCGAGGTCCACTCCCACGTGTCGCCGTAGATGGCGTTCGTGGAGACGGCGGCCTGCGGATGGGGCGCCCCGACCGAGAGGAAGTCGTCGCGCAGGAAGTTCTCGCCCTCGCCGTGCGACACGGCGATGGTCTCCCACTCCGATTCGGTCGGCAGGCGCATGCCGGTCCAGTGGGCGAACGCGTCCGCCTCGTAGTAACTGACGTGGCACACCGGCTCGTCCGGATCGACCGGACGGGGACCGGCAAGTGTGAACTGGAGCCACCGACCGGGGTCGTCGGGATCACGCCACCAGTACAGGGGGGCGTCCCAGTGCTCGGCGTTGACCACGGCCCACCCGTCGGAGAGCCAGAACTCGGGCCGGCGGTAGCCGTCGTCCTCCATGAACGAGATCCACTCCCCGCAGGTGACCGGCCGGTCGGCCAACCCGAAGGGGGTCAGGTGCACCGTATGGACCGGGAACTCGTTGTCGAACCCGAACCCCTGCCCACGATGACCGACCTCCACCGGCCCTCCGTCGTGCTCGATCCACCCGGCCTTGGGTGGGTGGATGCCCGTGGATGCCGGCGAAGCCTCCAGGTACGCCGGGCGAAGGGGATTCCGAGAGAGGACGTGCTTGATGTCCATGAGCAACAGCTCCTGATGCTGTTGCTCATGATGGAGTCCCAAGGTGATCAGCTCCGGAAGCCCAGGCTGACCGGGATCTCGGAGCAGCGCCTCCATTGCGCCGTCGACATAAGCCCGATAGCGCGCGATCTCCTCGATGCCCGGACGCGAGAGGAGGCCGCGCTCGGGCCGCGGATGGCGCGCGCCCACGGCCTCGTAGTACGAGTTGAAGATGAAGGCGTACGCATCGTCGAACGCGCGGTAGCCGGCGGCGTACTCGCCGAGGACGAACGTCTCGAAGAACCACGTCACGTGCGCCCGATGCCACTTCGTCGGGCTCACGTCGGGCATGGTCTGGACGGTCTGATCCTCGCCGCTCAGGACCGACGCCAGCCGCTCGGTGGTGGCACGAACCCGGGCGTAGGCCTCCAGGAGGTCGGACGGCGATTCTCGACCGGTTGTCTTCATCGGCTCCGTCCCTTCGCCATTCCACGCTGAGCGGTTGCACACACTGGCTGTACGGTTGCGGATCACCCTACCCAGATGTGGCTCGGATCTGGCGCGTTTGCCGCACTTTTCACAGGGAGGTCGGAAACCCTGGTGGCGTGGGCAGTTCGGCGTCCTGCGGGTCGCATTCGGCTGTGCGCAGCCTGGGAGGGGCGACGCCGCAGGATGGCGTGGGAGGTGGAGTCCCGACGGCGTGCCGGCGACGCGAGCGCGCCGTCGGATCGGTCGCTCCGGGGCCCGCGTCGCGGTTGCGCCGGCTGTCGGCGGTTACGCCGGCGAGGCAAGAGAGCCGGATCAGGCGAGCACTTTGCCGCGGAAGTTGCGAAGCCCCAGTGCCAGGAAGATGACGCTGAACGCAGCGATGGCGGGATAGATGATGTAGAGGTGCATGTGGGCGGCGTCGGTGAACGCAGCCCGCATCCCGTCGTTGATGTAGATGAGCGGGTTGATCAGCACGATGATCTGCAGCCAGTGAACGGGCCCGACCTTGACCGGAGCCAAGCGCGTCCATTGGTAGTACGTCCCCCCCAAGAAGGTGATGGGCAGCACGATGAAACCGAACATCAGGCCCAGGTTGCGCGGTTCGAACGCCGTCCCCAGAAGCAGACCCAACGACGCCATGCACACGCAGGACAGCGGGACCAGGGTCACGATGAGGAGCCAGTGCAGATTGATCTGGGCCTCCACGCCGGCGGCGTGCACCACGGAGGCGATGGGGAGCACGATCGCCGCCGAGATGAGTCCCTGGGCGCCCCCGGAGATCACCTTGGATATCGCGACGAGCCAGATGGGGCAGGGCGCCTGCACCCGGTCCTCGATTTCTCGCGTGAAGCCGAACTCTTGCGCCAGCTGCATGGCCACGGCCTGGATCCCCTGGAACATGATCGACAGGCCGACGACGCCCGGCACCAGGACCGTCGCGAAGGCCGACTCCGCTCCAGGGATGCCGCTGGCCGCGCCGATGCCCTGGCCGATCTTGGGAAAGACATAGAGGAAGACGAAGCACAGCAAGAACGGCTGGACCAGGGTGCGCACCGTGAACTCGATCTTGTGCTTCCAGAGCACGACCAAGTCGCGTTGGATCAGTGCACGCAGGGAGGTCCAGCTGGCGATCGTGGCCGAACGGGTCGGTTTCAGCTCGACAGGGTGTGAGCCGGATCCGAAGGTGGATGCCGAGAGCGTGTCGGAGGTTGTGGCCGCCATCAGTCGCGGAGGTCCTTTCCGGTCAGCCCGATGAAGACGGTCTCGAGTGTTGGTTCGGCCACCGACAGGTCGGCGAGCGAGAAGCCGGCGGATTCGGCTGCCTCCACGATGCGAGGGACGAGCCGTTCCGAGCCACGGATCTGCAGCTCGACACCGTCGGCGATCGGGCGTGTCCGCGTGAGTCCTTCCAGCTGGGATCGAAAGGCCGCGGCGAGCCGGTCAGTGTCGCCTGCCGCCTTGACCGTCACGATGGTGTCGGCGCCGACGCTGCGCTTGAGTTCGGCCGGGGTGTCGAGGGCGAGGATCCTGCCGTGGTCCATGATCGCCACCCGGTCGCACAGCTTGTCGGCTTCCTCCATGTAGTGCGTGGTCAGCATGATGGTCTGCCCCTCGGCGTTGAGGCCCTCGAGCAGGTCCCACAGGGCCAGGCGTCCCTGGGGGTCGAGCCCGGCGGTGGGCTCGTCGAGGAAGAGGACGGCCGGCCGGTGGAAGATGGCGCGCGCCACCATCAGCCGCTGCGCCATGCCGCCGGAGAGGGCGTAGACGGAGGCTTTCGCAAAGCGGGTCAGCTGGAATCGCTCGAGCAGGTCGTTGGCCGTCTCGCGCGACTCCTTCGCTCCCATCCCGAACAGGCGGCCGTGCCAGTACAGGTTCTCCCAGGGTGTCAACTGGCGATCCAGCGTGTTCTGCTGGGACACGACGCCGATGATCTGTTTCACCAGGGTTGGGTGTTGGATGACATCGAGCCCTCCGACCAGGGCGTGTCCGCCCGTCGGAATCACCCGGGTCGTGAGCACCCCGACCGTGGTGGTCTTGCCCGCGCCGTTGGGTCCGAGGAGGCCGAACACCTCTCCGGTCCCCACTTCCAGGTTCAGCTCGTCGACGGCGCGGAAATCGGTGCCGGGATACGTCTTGGTCAGGCTCACCGTCTCGATGATCGGCGCCCCCCGGCCGGGAGACGCGCCGTCGAGCGCCGTCGTGGAGGTCGTGGTGGTCATGGCTCCCTCTGCACAGTACCGGGCGTGCCTCTTCCCGGCCCCGTGTCCGCCCCTGTCCTCCTGACGGCCCCTCTCGGTCCCCATCCTCCCGTCAGTCCTCGGCCAGGATCTGGTACAGCTCCTTGCGGGCTCTCTGGATGACGGCGCTGCCGCGCTCGATCTGTGCCTTCTCGCCCGCGCCGGCCAACTGCTTCGCCGCGCTCATCAGTTGGCCCATGCCGAGGCGGAGCGTCCGCACCTCGTCGTCGGCCTCGCCGGCCGCCTGCCAGGGGAGCGCGGCCTTCTCCGCCTCCGCCCGCCCGGCGTCGGTCAGCGTGTAGGTGCGACTGCCCTCTACCTCCGACGATTGGACCATGCCCTCGTCCTCGAGCATCTGGAGATGCGGGTAGACGGACCCGGGGCTGGGGCGCCACAGGCCACCGCTCAGCTCCTCCAGGCGACGCATGACCTCGTACCCGTGGGCAGGCTCGTCGCGTAGCGCGATCAGTATGGCGGAGCGGATTGCACCGCGCGGCATGCGTCGCCCGCCGCCCCACCCGCCACGTCCGCCGCCCCAGCGGCCGCGGGGGCCCCGCATGCCGCGACCGGCGAAGAAGTGCTCGTGCAGGTGGTCGTGCTCGTGATCGTGCTCGTGGTCGTGCTCCGTGATCGTGTCGGCGTTCGTGTGCCATTGGTGTCTCCTCGGTGGTTGGGGGCCCGTCACGGGTCCGCATGGTTGGTCTCGTAATGTAACGCTAATGATATATCATAATATTCCATGACTGTCACACGAATTTTTCGGGGAGGGGGCCAGGGCACGGGAAATCCCCCGCCACCAGCGCTCCACGACCTCCTCCAGGCAGCTGAGGGGACGCGGGCGTGGCCGAGCGCGTTGCAGCGAACGCGAGCGCCGGTGCCGTCGGGTCAGCGGAGCCGGATCACGTTGCCGGTGATGAGCCCGGCTGCATCGGACGCGAGATAGGCGATCACCTCCGCGACCTGCCGCGGCGTCGCGACCCGCCTGCCAGAGGACCGGGCCAGCGTGGCCGTCCTCTGGTTGACCCACCCGGTGTCGGTGATCGGGGGGTGTACGACGTTTGCGGTGACGCCGAACCGGGCCAGTTCGGCGGCGGCGCTGAGGGTGAAGTTCACCTGGGCCGCCTTGGCGGCGCCGTAGGAGACCTCCTCCGGGAAGCCGTCGGCCTCACCCGAGGTCAACCCGATGACGCGGCCCCACTGCCCTTGCCGGGCGACATGGCGGCGCGCGAACTCCGCGATGAGCAGTCCCGCCGCCCGGGCGTCGACCCCGAACACCTCATCGAGCGTGCGCCCGCTCACCGATGCCTGGGCGCGACCGAATCGATCGGTCGCGGCGGGGACGAAGGTGTCCGCGATCCACCCCGACGCGTTGTTGACCAGGATCTGCACCGGGCCGAACTGGGTCTCGGCTGCATCGAACAGCGTCGGGATGACCGAGGCGTCGGAGAGGTCGGCCTCGACCGCCTGCGCCCAGCCTCCCGACGCCCTGATGGACTCGACCACGAAGTCCGCCCGGGCCATCCGGGTGGCCCGATAGGCGGCAGGGAGCGACGGGTCGGTGAGGCCACCCTGGCGCTGGTTGCGGAAATAGGTGCACAACACGGCAGTCCCCTGCGCAGCGAGAGCCTTGGCCGTCGCGGCGCCGATCCCGTGGTTCGCACCGGTGACGAGTGCGACTCGGTGTTCCGGCGGGGATCCGCCCGTCATCGCCCTGGTGCCGGCACTCGCGCCTATCCTGCTGCGCCGCCGCGCCCGTTCAGTGCACGCCAGAGAGGCGGTCGAGGACCGCCTCGGCTTCGGCGACGAATCGGACCACCAGCTCGCCCGCCGGCACGAGCTCGGTGATCCCACCCACACCCTGGCCGGCCGGGTAGCACTCCTTGTCGACGTCCACGCCGTCGGTGAAGGAGTCGCCCCCGAGGTGCATGGCGCCGCCGCCGTAGGCGACGCCCAGCTGTTCGGGGAACTTCTTGAGCTCCTCGGGGTGCGCGTCGTAGTGATCCGTGTACCGGTTGCGCACGACTCGCATGGTCTTGCCCGAGTACGCGCGGCTGACCGTCGTCTGGTCTTCGCGGCTCTCCAGGAGCTTCTCCTTGTAGCCGAGCACACCCCGCGCCTCGGGCGTCGCGATGAAGCGCGTGCCGACCCAGATGCCGTCTGCTCCGAGGGCGAGGGCGGCCGCCAGCCCGCGGCCGTCGAAGATGCCACCCGCAGCCACGACCGGCACACGGTCACCGACGGCATCGACGATGAGGGGGACCAGCGGCAGGGTCGCGACCTGCCCGGTATGCCCCCCGGCTTCGGTGCCCTGGGCCACGACCAGGTCACACCCTGCATCGACGGCACGCACCGCGTGCTCGACCTTGCCGCACATGCTGACGACGATCACGTTGTGGTGATGGCAGAGGTCCACGACCTCGGTCGGTACCCCCAGTCCGGCAACGAATGCGGTCGCACCGCCCTCAATGACGATCTTGACCTGCTCGGTCATGCCGCCCGGCATCGCCGTGAGGAGGTCGACCCCAAAGGGCTTGTCGGTGGCTCGCCGCACGGCCGCGACTCTCGGCCACCATTTGCTCGTTGCTCATGGTCGATGCGCCCATGCACCCGAAGCCGCCGGCGGCCGAGACGGCCGACACGAGCTCCGAGAAGGAGACGCCGCCCATGCCGGCCAGCATGACGGGGTGCTCGATGCCGAGCAGCTCGGTGAGCCGTGTACGCATGAGTCGGAGCCTTCCTCTCTCTTGTTCGCTGTCGCGCTGTGACAACCGCATCCGCCGCGGGGACCGTAGCGCGGGTTGGGGCCGGTCCGGGGCTGGAGTGCGCCGGCGGTGGAGTCCGCCGCGCTCGGTCCGGCGGAGGAGGGCGGCGGCCTGCCCATGGTTGCATTTTGAGCAGGGTGTTTCTACTCTGAACCGATAGTGGCAGACGTCGGTGAGGTGGGTGTGGGCGTCGTCGAGGCACCCCCCGTCGTCGATCGAGTCACGGGACGGCGGCTCTGGCTGATCCTTGGCGCACTCTTGTTGGGGATGTTGCTGGCGGCGCTCGACCAGACCATCGTTTCGACCGCGCTGCCGACCATCGTGGGCGACCTGCACGGGGGGTCGCACCTGGCCTGGGTGGTCACCGCCTACCTGCTGGCGTCGACGGTGTCGACGCCGCTGTGGGGCAAGCTCGGCGACCAGTACGGACGGAAGATCTTCTTCCAGGCGGCGATCGTGATCTTCGTCATCGGCTCCGCGCTGTCGGGATTCAGCCACACGATGACGGAGCTCATTGCCTTCCGCGCCGTGCAGGGATTGGGTGGTGGAGGGTTGATGGTGGGAGCGCAGACCATCATCGGCGATGTCGTCTCGCCGCGCGACCGCGGACGCTACATGGGGCTCTTTGGTGCGATGTTCGCCGTGGCAACGGTGATCGGGCCGCTGATCGGCGGGCTCTGCGTGACCTACCTCTCGTGGCGTTGGGTCTTCTACATCAACCTGCCGCTGGGCATCCTTGCACTCTTCGTCACCGGCGCCGTCCTGCCCGGCCGTCTGCGCCGGGTGCACCACACGATCGACTACATGGGCACCGTGCTCCTGGCCGGGTCGACGACCTCGTTGATCATCTTCTGCAGCCTGGGCGGAATCTCATGGCCCTGGAGGTCGACGCCGAGCTATCTCACGGCCGGTGTCGGCGTTGTGCTCGCGGCGGGCTTCCTCCTCGTCGAACACCGCGCGGTCGAGCCGGTGATCCCCCTCAACCTTTTCCGCATCCGGGTCTTCACCGCAGCCAGCGCCATCGGGTTCGTGATGGGCTTCGCCATGTTCGGCGCGCTGACCTTCCTGCCGCTCTTCATGCAGAACGTCAAGGGCGTGAGCCCGACGGCGTCGGGCCTGCGGATCTTGCCCCTGATGCTCGGGATGCTGGCCGCCTCCGTGACCTCCGGCCGGCTCGTGACCCGATGGGGCCGCTACAGGGTCTTCCCCATCCTCGGCACCGCGCTGATGACGCTGGGCGCATACCTGCTGTCGCTCATCGATGCCTCGACGAACGGCTGGGTCCTGGCGCTCTACATGTTCGTCTTCGGGGTGGGCATGGGCCTGATCATGCAGGTGCTCGTCGTGGCGGTGCAGAACGCCGTGTCGTACCAGGATCTCGGCGTCGCCACCAGTGCGGCGACTTTCTTCCGTATGATCGGTGGCTCCTTCGGCACGGCCGTCTTCGGCGCCATCTACGCCATCACCTTCACCCACACGTTCGCTGCGACGTTGGCCAGGGTGCCCGCCGCCCTGCTCAAGAACTTCAACCCCCAGACGTTGGACCCGGCGCTCCTGGCCAAGCTCAAGTCGACCACGGCGGGGTTGGCCTTCTTCACCAAGTACGTCGACGCGGTGACGCACTCGGTCCAGACGGTGTTTCTCGTCGCCGTGCCGATCTCGTTCGTCGCTTTCCTCCTCAGCTTCCTGCTGCCCGAGGTGCCTCTGCGCAAGACCGTCGAGACGGTCGACGTCGGGGAGGTGCAGGGTGCGCCGCAGCATCGGTCGTCGCTCCAGGAGATCGAGCTGGCGCTCCACAGGGTGTCTGCTCGGGAGAACCGGGCCGAGTTGTACACCACGTTGGCCCAGCGGGCCGGGATCGACCTGCCACCGCGCTCGGTCTGGCTGCTCTACCGACTGGCCGACCGGCCCGCGTGCACGGTGAACGAGGTGGCGGACCGTTTGAAGATCGACCCCGAGCTGATTCAGCCCGGGGTCGACGGTCTGCTGTCCGCCGGCATGGTCGAAGAACGGCGCCGGGGCGCCGAGTGCGACCTCTACCTGACCGCGAGGGGCACGGTGGCGCTCGCAAAATTGACCGAGGCCCGGAGGAGCGGGCTCACCGAGCTCCTCGAGGGCTGGAACCCAGAGGAGCATCCCGAGGTCATCGAGATGGTGAAGGACCTTGCCCACTCCCTCCTCGCCGACGACGAACGCATGGTGGCAGACGCCATGCCCCACGCCGGCGCCACGGCGGGCGCCGTCGGGGCCGTCGGAGCCGGCGGAGACTGACTTCGTCAATCCGCTACGGTACGGAGCTGACGCCTGCCGCCGCGTCCGCGGCGAATGCTTCTCGGACGGCGGCGAGGACGTTCGCCGGCGCACCGATCGCATCGAGCCCGATCAGTGCCGCACCGAGCACGGGAGGGGCGTCGAGGCGGATGAGGACCGCCTTCGGCGCCGCGACGCGCACGCCGGCGGCGACGCGGTCGAGGAAAGCGGTGTCACCGGTGTCGAACACGCCGCCGCCGAGCACCACTTCGACGATCTCGTCCTGCAGGTCGAGCCTCACCACCGCGGCGCGGACGAAGGCCACGACCTCGTCGGCCAGGGTGTCGGCCGCCTGGCGGGCCATCGCGTCACCCTGGGCGGCGGCGTCGAGGAGCACGCGGGCCAGCTCGAAGAGTCGTGCGTACGGGATGGCGCCCGTATAGATGCCGGTGAGCACCGCCTCGGCGTCGGGCTCACCGAGATAGGCCGGGACCAGTTCGCGCAGCACCGTTGCCTCCCCCCTGCCGTCACCGGCACGCAGGGCCAGGCCGAGGGCACGGACCCCGAGCCATGCACCACCGGGTGCGAAGTCGCCCGAGAGCTCGGCGAGGGCAGGAAAGCGGACCGTCCTCCCGTCGGGGCCGACGGCGGCACAGTTCATTCCCGTCCCGCACACCACGCCGATACCCCACGGGGACGTCGTGCCCGTGCGCGAGACGGCGAACGTGTCGTTGCGCACGATGGCGTGCGCCGTCCATGCCTGTGCCTCGATCGCGGCGCCGAGGGTGTCCTCGTCCACGGGCAGGTCGATGCCGGCGAGGCAGTACACACCCGTCGGGCAGATCGGCCGGGCGCGGCCCGGCAGGTGTGCGTCCTCCAAGACGGCGTCCACCGCTTGAGCCAGCGCATCGATTGCGCCCTCGAGGCCGATCAGCTGATGGTTGCTCGGGCCTGCGCGTGCCCGCCCCATGACGGTGCCGGTGCGAGAGACGAGGACGACATCCGTCTTGGTGCTCCCCCCGTCGAAGGCCAGCACCGCCGGCTCGGCGGCAGCGGGCTGGGACACGCTCGGATGTTACGTTGCGCTGCGTGGGGACCAAAGTGGCCGTCGTCGGCGGGGGGAGCACGTACACGCCGGAACTGGTCGACGGTCTCTGTGATCTGGAAGACCGGATCGTCGTCGACGACCTCGTCCTACTCGATCCGAGCGACCTTCGGCGCGAAGTCGTGGGGGGTCTCTCCGAGCGCATCCTGCGGGCGAGGGGATGGGGCGGGACGTTCTCGACGACGGCCGATCCACATGCGGCGCTCGAGGGCGCCGACTTCGTCGTCGTCCAGCTGCGTATCGGGGGGCAGGCGGCTCGCCACGTCGACGAGACGCTGCCGGTGGGCTACGGATGCCTGGGCCAGGAGACGGTCGGCGCGGGCGGCCTGGCCAAGGCGCTGCGCACGGTGCCGGTCGTACTCGATCTGGCCGAGGAGATGGCGGCCCGGGCCAATCCGGGTGCCTGGCTGGTCGACTTCACCAACCCGGTGGGGATCGTGACCCAGGCCCTGCTCGACGAAGGCCACCGCTCCGTGGGCCTGTGCAATGTCGCCATCTGGGCCCAGCGTCGCATCGGTCACTATCTCGGGGTCGATCCCGACGACGTTGCGGTCGAGCACGTCGGGCTGAACCATCTCACCTGGATCCGGTCGGCCCGGGTGGGGCGGACGCTCGGCCGGGGTGCCGGCTCGGGGGAGGGCGCCGGAGGTGGCCGCGGATCTGCCGCCGATGCCGGCTCCGCCGAGCCGTTGGGCGGGGGCGACCGCCTCCCCGAGCTCTTCGAGCGCTTCGGGCCCGAGCTCGAGCTCGAGAGTGGGGTACCCATCGACGTCCTGCGCCTTCAGGACGCGTTGCCCTCCTACTACGTGCACTACTACTACGGGCACGACGCCGAGGTGGCGCAGCAGTCGGCGCCGGGACACCGGTCCCGAGCCGATGTCGTGGCGGAGCTGGAGACCAAGCTGCTCGCGGAGTACCGCGACCCCGCACTGGTATCGAAGCCGGTTGCCCTGTCGTACCGGGGCGGTGCCTACTACTCGCTGGCGGCCGTGCGCCTGATGGCCTCCTTGCATGCCGGGACCGGTGACGTGCAGGTCGTCGACATGCGTAACGACGGCGCGATCCCCGGTCTTCCCGACGACGCCGTGGTGGAGACCACCGCCGTCGTCGACGCGAGCGGCGCCCGTCCGCTGCCCCAGCGCCCGATGCCGTCGGAGATGCTCGGACTCGTCCAGCACGCGAAGGCCTACGAGCGGCTGGCCGTCAAGGCGGCGTGCTCGGGGAGCCGCGACGACGTGGTGCGAGCACTCCTGGCCAACCCGCTCGTCGGGCAGTACCCGCTGGCCGCCGACCTGGCGGACGAGATGTTGGCGGCCAACCGCGAACATCTGCCCCGCTTCTTCCCGTCGTGAAGAGCGGGGGAGGGCGAGGGCCGGCGACTAGTGTTGAGCCCACTGTTGTGCGGTGTGCCGGGAAGACTGGTCGGCGACGAGTGACCCCTCTCTCATGACCGCCGCCACCGCCACCGCCGCGAACGCCACATGACCGATCACGACGAGGTGGTCACGCCGCAGCCGGCACGCATCACCAAGGACCGGCGCCAGCTGCCGAGTTGGCGCTGGGAGGAGCTGCGGACGACGTTGTGGGTCGTCCCGGCCATCCTCATCGTGGTGGCGGTCCTGCTGTTCCTCGTCGACGTTCGAGATCGACGTGGCGGCGTTCCACCATCGACTGACGCTGCCGCGCTGGATCCACACGGGGAGCACCGAAGCAGAACAGGTCCTCATCGCCATCGCCGCCGCCGTCATCACGGTCGTGGGCGTGGTGTTCTCCATCACGATCCTCGCGTCTGACGCTGGCGTCACAGCAGTTCGGGCCCCGCATGATGCGGAACTTCGTCCGCGACATCGGCAACCAGGTGACACTGGGCGTCTTCGTCGGGACGTTCGTGTACGCGGTGCTCGTGCTGGTCTCCATCGGCAGCGTGAACGAGAAGTTCGTTCCGTACCTCTCCACCTCGGTGGCCGAGGTCCTGTTGATGGTCGACCTCGCAGTGCTCATCTACTTCATCCATCACATCGCCAAGTCCATCCAGCTTCCCGAGGTGATCGCCGGGATCGCTGACGATCTCATGAAGTCGATCGATGCCGAGTTCCCGGACGACGTCGGGGCCGTCGCCCAGCCCGTGTCCCATTTGCATTCGGGGGAAGTCGGTGCCCGAGCTGCTCCAGCTCATTGATGACCGAGGAGCCGAGGTACCATCTCAGGTGAGCGGGTACATCCAGTACGTCGGCTACTCCCAGCTGATCGGCATCGCCACCCGTACCGACTCTGTGATCCGGCTGGAGCATCAGGCCGGGCCACTTCCTGGCCACCGGGAGCCCGCTCGCCATGGTCTGGCCGCAGGGGCGCGGCGCCCGAAGTGGCACAGGGCACTGTCCAAGGCGCACGTCACCGGCCCGCACCGCACGCTGGTGCAAGATCCGGTGTTCGCCATCGACCAGCTCGTCGAGATCGCCATCCGGGCGCTTTCCGCCGCGGTCAACGACACCTTCACCGCCCTCACCTGCATCGACTGGCTGTCGGCGGGGCTCGGCCGAGTCTCGGGGCGGGTGCTCGACGAGGGTGTGTATCGCGATGCGTCTGGGAAGATACGCCTCATCGAGTCAGACCCGTCGTACGCCCGCATGGTCAACCGGGCCTTCGACAAGATCCGCCAGTCCGCGCGGGGTAACCCGGCCGTGCTCATCCGGCTCATCGACTCCCTGGGCTCCATCACGTTGGACACCACCTCGGCCGAGCAGCGAGCGGTGCTGCGGCGGCAGGCGGACATGGTCCTGCGGCTCTCGGAGGAGACGGTCACCGAGGAGAACGACCTGGAGGAGATCCGGTTCCGCTACCGGCGCATTCCGGGCGAGGACGCGTTCAAGGAGCAACCGCACACCTGGTCGAAGATCGACCTGCCCTGAGCGACGGGACGCACGATCCGGCGCGGGGCATCGGCGTCCGTTCGGGCGCCGTCTACTGGGACGCCCGCCGGTGTCCCCGCCGCCCGGACGACCAGCGTTCGGCCCAACGCTGCAGTGGTGCGATGGCCTCGCCCAGCTCCCGACCGTGGTCGGTCAGGGAATATGCCCCGTCACCGGTCCTGCTCGATCAGCCCGGCAGTACGGAGTTCGCCCAGCCTTTCGTAGAGCACGCTCGAGGACATCTCGTCGCACCGGGCCCGGAGCGCTCGGGCACCGAGATTCCCGTCGCGCAGCTCCCAGAGGATGCGAAGCGCCCAGCGGCGTCCCAGCAGGTCGAGGGCGGCCATGAGCGGACGCCCCGTGGTCGAGCCACGGACCGGTCGGCCCGGGACGGGGGTGGCGGCTGGTGTCATGGGTGGCGGTCGGTGTCGACCTGGTGGCGCGTCAAGGTCGTGAGCCGTGGGTGCGTGGGTCGCGCCGTTGCTGTTCTGAATCCGAAACGCTAGGGTACCACCGGTCGGACGTTTCGAAATCAGAAACCTTGGAGGTGACGGCCATGATCGGTGCCCCGCGTATCGCCGCCCTCGAGCCGCCGTTCGAACCGGCGGTCGAGGAACAACTGCGCTCGATGATGCCTGCCGGTGTCCCGCCGATCGGTCTGTTCCGGACCTTCGTCCGGAATCGGCCCATGGCGGCGGCGATGCAGACGTGGGGACGGCACGAACTGAGCCGTTCGCTCTCTGTCGGGCTGCGCGAGAGGGAGATCGTGATCGACCGGACCTGCGCCCGTTGCTGTCTGCGAATACGAGTGGGGCGTCCATGTCGCCTTCTTCGCAGAGCGGGCCGGGCTCGACCGGGCGCAGGTGACGTCACTGACCCATGGCGCACCCGATGACGCTTGTTGGGTGGACCAGCGCGACCGGCTCCTGATCCGGCTGGTCGACGAGTTGCACGACTCGGCCGACGTCGGGGACGCGCTCTGGCGTGCCCTCCACGAGGAGTTCGGTGACGAGCAGCTTCTCGACCTGCTCATGCTGTGCGGGTGGTACCACGCCGTCAGTTTCACGGCGCGCGCGGCCCGTGTCGCTCTCGAGGACGGTGCCCCGACCTTCGCATCCGTGCGTTGAAAGGGGCCGGTCAGCCGCTTCCCGCGTTGTCGGTCGGGGACGTGGTCGTCGACCGTGGCGCCGTCGTGGTCGTCGACCTCGTCGTGGCGGTCGTGGTGGTCGTGGCCGCGGTGCCGCCCGACCCGGCTCCGGAGGAGCCGGTTGCAGCCGTCGTCGTGGTGGTACCGCCGCCGTTCGTGGAGGACGAGGTGCTCGTCGTCGTGGTCGTCGTCGCCGGCGCGGGCGGGGCGACGAACGGAACGGTCTCACCATGCAGCGTCGTGAGGCTTGTGGAGGGTCCGGCCCTCAGGTTGGTGCAGCCGCGCGCGGCGTTCCAGCTCTGGATCGCCGCGGCGGCCGGCGCTCCGGTCAGCGGCTGGGGCAGGCCGGCCACGATCGTGGCGGGGCGCCAGACCACCCCTGTCACATGGCGGCCCTCGGCGGTGATGATGAGCGCACCGCTGTCCGTCTCGGGAGGGGCGGTGTCGTAGAAGGCAAAGTTGCCGAGGCCGTAGTCGACGTACGCGCTGCCGAGGTATCCGCCGCCGAACAGGACGTGCGCGTCTGCGCCGATGACGATGTCCGCACCGGCCTTGACGAGCTGTTCCGCGAGCGGCTCCTGCTGAGGGTTTGGACACGTCTGCGTCTCGGTACCCCAATGCACGTAGACGATCACGGTGTCTGCGGTGCGACGCACCTGCTGCACCTCGCGGACGAGCTCGGTCGGGTCGATCGCAGAGGCGACGCCGGGCTGGGTGGCGGTGGCGGTCCACGTGTTCACCAGGTTGTCGGCGATGACTTGCGTCGCCGAGATGATGGCGATGCGCTGTCCGTCGATGGTGATCCTGTACGGGGCAAAGGCCTGGGCCGCGGTGTTGCCGATCCCGATGATCGGATAGCTGTCCTGCGACGCGATGGTCAGGTTCTGGGACAGTCCCTGCGGTCCGCAGTCCAAGCCATGGTCGTTCGCCTCCGTGCCCAACGAGATGTCGGCGCTCTTCAGCGCGGTGACGGCCGACGCCGGTGCGTCGAAGATGTAGGGCTTCGATTGCGGCTCGGGACAGGTGCTGTCCGTGATGACCGTCTCCAGGTTCACCATGCTGGCCTGGGTCCCCGCGAACAGCTGCGGGATCGTCGTGCCAAGGGCCGTCGAGGGGTCCTTGGTGAGGTTCGCGCCCACGGTGCCTTCGAAGTGCGTGTCGCCCCCGAAGCCCAGCGTCACGGGGTGGCCGCTGCCCTTCCAGTCGGGGTTGAGGGGTGAGTGCCGGGGGAAATGGTCGGCGGCCGTCGTCTGGTGCTGCGTGGCGGGAGGAGCGGGAGGCGTCTTGCCCGAGCCACCTGAGAAGAATGCGAAATAGATCAGGAGGAGCAGGAGAAGCACCCCTCCGACCGCGAATTGGCGCCGCCGCCGCATGACCCTGCGTGAGACCACGGGGCACTATGGCACACGCCCGGCGGTCGAACCCGAGCGGGATGCTCGCTGACCAGCCGTTTCGCGCGACCGGCGCCGGTGGCTAGGCGACCCAGAGCCTGTCCCAGTGGGTCACGAGGGAGGCGACCAGACCCAAGCAGGCCGCGGCGATCATGTCGCGGCATTCGTCGAAGCCCGCATGGTCGCCGTAGTAGGGATCCGGAACATCGGCCGCGGCACCCGCAGCGGCGTCGAACCGCCTGAGCAGGACCAAACGATCGGGGTCAGCGCCCAGGCCGCGCAGGGTCTGCTGGTGGCTGCGGTCGAGTGCCACGACGAGGTCGATCTGCGAGAGCCGGGAGGACACCACCTGGTGCGCCACGTGAGGGTGGCGCGGATAGCCGGCGCGGGCCAGCGCCTCGGAAGCCAGCTCGTGCATGGGTTCGCCCTCGTGCCACGGACCCGTGCCCGCACTGCGGACCTCGAGGTGGTCGCCCATGACGGTGCCGTCGCCCAGCTCGGTGGACGCGGCCAGCGAGCGGGTGATCACCTCGGCCATCGGCGAGCGGCAGATGTTCCCGGTGCAGACGAAGACGATGCGGTAGGGCCGGTTCCCGATCGGCCCCGGCGGCACGACGAGGCCGCCGGCTCGGGAGTCGCTCGGGACGGCTCACGTCGCCGCGTATTGGTCGCGCAGTGACCTCTTGACGATCTTGCCCGTGCCGGCCCGGGGCCACTCGGTGCGGATCTCGAGCTGTTCGGGGATCTTCTGCGTCATGAGGCCGGCGTCGCGGCAGAAGGCTTCGACATCGGCGAGCTCGAGCCCGTCGGCGCCTTCGGCGAGCTGCACCACGGCGCAGACCCGCTCCCCTCGCTCGGGGTCGGGCAACCCGATGACGGCCACCTCGATGACGTTGGGGTGGGTGTAGAGCAGATCCTCGATCTCCTTGGCACTGATGTTCTCGCCCTTGCGGACGATGACGTCCTTCAGACGACCGGTCAGCGTGAGGTGCCCGTCGGCGCGCAGCCGGCCGAGGTCGCCGGTGCGGAAGTAGCCCTCCTCGTCGAACGCATCCTCGTTCAGAGCGGGATCGGTGTAGCCGTGGAACACCATCGGGCCCCTGACCCGGACCTCGCCCTCCTCGTCGGGCCCGGCCAGCCGCCCGTCGAGGGTGACGATGCGGACCTCGGCCCCCTCCACCGGCTTGCCGTCCGTGTTCGCCAGCTGCTCGTCGGTGTCGTGCGGCGAGCCGTTGGAGATCATCGGCACCTCGGTCATGCCGTAGCCGTGCACGACGCCGCGCCCGCCGATCTCGTCACGGACCTCGTAATGGATCTCGGGTGGTTTGGCCGCGCCACCGCCGGTCATGACGCGCAGGGCCGGAAGGATGGGGACCGCGGGCGACTTGCGCTGCTCCGCGAGATACGCCACGTAGAACGCCGTGCTCCCACCGACCATGGTCGCACCGTGCTCACGGAAGATGGGCAGGACGTCCGGTGCCGAGAACGCCTCGACGAGGATGGCGGGGAACCCGACGGAGAGCATCGTCACCAGATAGTCGGGGCCGGCGATGTGGGCGAAGGGGAAGGCCATGGAGCCCACGTCGTCGGGACGCATGTCGAGGGCTCGGGCGAGGCCCCGACCGCCGGCGATCAAGGTCTGGTCGGTGTGCTGCACACCCTTGGGATCGGCGGTGGATCCCGAGGTGTAGTAGATCCAGCGGATCGGGGCGTCCGCCGGGTCAGTCCCCGGGGGCGGCGGGGGCAGGACCGCCGGGTCGGCCTCCGGAAGGCCCTCAACCGTCGTCAGGATGGTTGGCGGCGACGCCGCGCCGGCGAGGGCGCGCTCGGCGATGGCGGAGAAGTCGATGTCGCGCCAGGTGCCGGGGATGGCGAAGAGGTCGGCACCTGTCTGACGGAGGGCGAAGCCGACTTCCCGCTCGCGGTAGAGGTGGATGATCGGGTTCTGGACGGCGCCGAGGCGGGACAGCGCGATGGAGAGCACGACGGTGTCGATGCGGGTCGGGAGCTGCCACGAGACGACCGAGCCCGTCCTCACGCCCATCCCGTGGAGTCCGGCGGCGACCCGCTCGGCCCGCTCGCGGAACTGGCCGAACGTGACCGTGTCGCCGTCGGCGGCGATCAGCATGGGGTGTTCGGGCGACGCGTGGGCCCGGCGCTCGACGAGCTCCCACATCGTGCGGGCGTCGGTGAGTATGTCGCTCGTGGTCGTGGTCATGACCTCTCCTTCCGGGACCCCTCTCATAGCAGGTGGCTGCGGCGGGCCGGCGGTGGTGCGGGCCCCCTGGCGCGTCCTCGGGACCCCGACGGTGCAGAATGTCCGAGTGGCGAGACGGCCCGTGCACTCGGAACCCCATTCCATGAAGTCCTCGGACGGCGGCGGCGACCAGCGGGTCGACCGCCGGCGTCAGGCCAGCCTGGTCGGGGTGGCCGTGGCCGTCGTGCTCCTGGCCTGGTTCGCTCTGGCCAACTTGCGACGGGTCCAGATCGATTTCTGGGTCTTCAACCGCCAGGCGCCCTTGATCCTCGTGATCGTGATCTCCGGCCTGCTCGGGGCGCTGATCACCGCCCTCGTCATGCGCCGCAAGCCCAAGGAGCCCAAGGAGTAGGGCCGTCGCCGGGCCAGGGTCCAGCGGTGGTGCGGGCCGGGTGGCCCGCCGAGCCGGCCCGAGCCGGCCCGAGCCGGCCCGTTGGGCAGGCCCTTCGGCGTCGGCGGCCGCGTTCCGCCCGTTCGGATCCGGTTCTAAGCTGAGCGGCGGTGGAGAACCCGAGAAGGGCACGCACGAAGGGGCACAATCTCGTTGTCCGCGCCCTCCTGGCGTGCAAACATGGGACGCAGATGGATGTGGAGATCCCAGGGGGCAGGTGGTAGTGCCGCTTTCCGACCACGAACAGCGAATTCTGGCCGAGCTCGAGGAGTCACTGGTCCGTCAGGACCCGGAGTTCGCCGAACGGGTGCGGTCGGAGACCGTCTACCGGCACGCGGGCCGCTACTGCAAGTGGGCCGCCGTCACCTTCGTCATCGGCGTGGTCATTCTCGTCGCCTTCTACAGTAAGTCGGTCCCGGCCGGCTTCGTCGGCGTCGTCATCATGTTCGCCTCGGCGGTCTGGTTCGAGCGGAACCTGCGACGCATGGGTCGCGCCGGTTGGCATGACTTGACACGCACGAAGGACGGCGAGTCGAAGCCGAGCGGCGCAACGGGTGGTATCGAGGGTGCCGTGAGCGAAGCGCGGACTGGTTCCGCTCCCGCTTCCACCGGCGCGAGAACTGAGCACGGCGCGGGGTCGCACGTGACCCTGCTGAGCCGGGACACACCGTTGGCGGAACAAGCGTCGAGACCGAGGCCGAGGTAGCGCCAGTCCGTGACGGATCTCGCGCTGGCCGTGGACATCGGCGGCACCAAGATGGCGGCCGGGTTGGTCACACTGATGGTTCCCTGGTGGAACGGGCGATGCGGCCGACGCGGGCGTGGTGGGGGACCGACGTGGGCGGCGGGGCGGGTGAGGCGCCTCACTCCCGGGTGGAAGGGGCGGAGACCCTGTGGGACGACCTCGCCGAGCTGGTGCAGGACGTCGTCTCGGCGGTCGGTGGCGGGGACCGTGTCCTCGTCTGCGGGGTGGGATGCGGGGGGCCGATGACTCCCGGCGGAGATGAGGTGTCGCCGCTGAACATCCCCGCATGGCGTTCCTTCCCCTTGCGCTCGCGACTGAACCAGCTGACCGGACTCCCCGTCTTCGTCGACAACGACGCCAAGGCCCTCGCGTTGGGCGAGGGCTGGGTCGGTGCCGCGGCGGGCCGCACGGACTACCTCGCGATGGTGGTGTCGACGGGCGTCGGCGGTGGCATCGTGCTCGAGGGAAGACTGCTCTCCGGGCGGCTCGGCAACGCGGGCCATATCGGCCACATCATCGTCGTTCCCGGCGGAAGGAAGTGCCACTGCGGCGGCCGTGGCTGCCTCGAGGCGGAGGCATCCGGGACGGCGCTGGCCGCCATCACGGGGCAGCCGGCCCGACTGCTCCCGCGGTCGTGGTGGAGCGCGCGGGGAGGCTGGTCGGTCGCGCCATCGCGTCGGTGGCGAACCTCCTCGACCTGCCGCTCGCCGTCGTCAGCGGATCGGTGGCACTGGGTTTCGGCGAGCCCTTCTTCGGGGCCGCCCAGGCGGAGATGGACCAGCTGTGCCGGCTCGAGTTCGCCCAGGGTGCACTCGTCGTGCCGGGCGGCCTCGGCGACCGGGGCCCACTGATCGGTGCGGCCCGTGTCGGCTGGTGCGGGGCGGGCGCGCGCGAGGAGCGCGCTGCCGCCGACAGACGCACCGGAGAAGAGCGTGCCGACCGGTCCGGGTCGGGGCGGCCGGGCCCGATGGGCCCGGGACACGGCCGTCGTCACGCGGGCCGTCCTGCCCCGTCCTGGTCTGTGGTGGGCCGCGTTCGGCGCCGTGCACCGCATGGCCCGGCGCGGGTGGTGGCATCGCGCACCCTTCGTCCCTTTGCCCGGAGAGGGCTACTGGCGATTCCGGCTCGTCACCGCGTACGGCGGGGACGGTCAACCGGGGCGCTCACCCCGTCCGACGTCGTGGCCTTCCTGCGATGGTGCAAGAGGTCGCGGCCCCGCCGCGGATAGCCTCTCTCGGGTATGGAGCGGGTGCTCCTCCTCAATGCGACCTACGAGCCGCTCGCCCTCGTTTCCGACCGTCGTGCCGTCGTTCTGATGCTCGGAGGCCGTGCCGAAGCCGTCGCCGTCCGTGAAGACTGCAAGGTCTTCCATTCGGCCAGGCTCAAGATCGAGGTGCCGTCGATCGTGCGGCTCTCGCATATGGTCCGCATCCCACGCTGGGCCCGCACACCACCGGTGACCCGTCGCTCCGTGCTCCGGCGCGACGGCGGTCTCTGCGTGTACTGCTCGCAGCCCGCCGACACGATCGACCACGTGATCCCGCGTAGCCGGGGTGGTACCCACGATTGGTTCAACGTCGTCGCCGCCTGCAAGCGCGACAACTTGGTCAAGGCCGATCAGTTGCTCTCCGAGTTGGGGTGGACACTCCGGGTGAAGCCAGCCCCGCCCGACGGGCACCTGTGGCGGCTGCGCCATCTCTCCGACGTCGATCCGTTGTGGGCGCCGTATCTCGCTGCCGCCTCCTGAGGTTGACCTCCTCGCGATCTCTTTCGACGTCGAACCGTTTCGTCCCGAACCCCGCCGGGTCGCCCTGGCCCGTGAGGTCGTCCGGCCCACGCTCGTGCTCGGCAGCACGCAGCCGGCGGAGCTCGTCGATGCGACGGCCCTGCGGCGGCGGGACACCGAGCTGGCCCGGCGCCGCAGCGGGGAGGGGCCGTCTGTCTCGTGCCCGGCGGCAGCTCTGGCTGGATGCCTGGATACCCAGGGACGACCCCCTGTGGCGAGCCGACGTGTCCGTCGCCGCCGAGTGGGTCGGGAAGTGGTGGCTGGAGGCTCTGGCGGGACTCGGGCACCAAGGCTTCGACGTTCATACGGGCAGGGCGTCACCTGGCCGGTTCGGCGCATTGGTGTGCTTCGCCGGGCGAGGGCCCGGCGAGGTCTTCCACGGTGCCCGCAAGGTGGTGGGTCTCTCGCAGTGGCGGGCCCGGGAAGGCGCCCTGTTCTCGTCGTGCGTGTATCTACGTTGGGATCCCGCGCCGCTGCTTGCGCGATTTACCCCGACCCACCGGTCCAAGAGGCACTGACGTGCGATCTGAAAACGGTGGCGGTGGGTCTCGCCGAGCTGGACCCAGCGGTAGAGGACCTCGGTTCCCTGCGCGAGCGGCTGCTCGGCTCGTTCGACGCCTTCGGAGCGGGCGCGGCGTAGCCGACCTGTCCGTCTTCTCCACTTTCCCTCCCCGTTTCCCTTCCTTCGTCTCCTCCTTTCTCCCTCCCCTCGCGCACCCTTTCGATCCGTCGCCGCTCGAGCGGCGCTGGCTAGCCGGTCTCTCCGGGCCTTCAGCGCGAGAACGGTCCCGGGCAATGGGCCTTCGCCGGACCGGTTCGTGGCCGGGTCGGTCCGGCCGCCGGAACGGGCCTGGCTCGCAGGCGGCGGCGGCCATCCACCGGTGGCAGCCCTCCGCCGGGGACGCGGGGCCGGGTGGGGGTTGCATTTGGGTTGCCGGGGGGCCGTAGTGGTTGTGGAGTGGAGGAAAAGGGCGTAGAGTGGTGCGAAGTGGTGTAAGGGGGCGTCAAAGGACGCAGGCCAGGGAGCGACGTGGGAGACACAGCTGGTGGCAGGCTTCGTCGGAAGGTACGAGCACTCGCTCGACACGAAGGGCAGGGTGATCCTGCCCGCGAAGTTCCGCGGCCAGTTCGAGCGAGGCGGCTATCTGACCCAGAACTCGGAGGGCTGCCTCGCCCTCTGGGCGCCCGGGAATTTCGAACGGCAGATGGAGCACATGCAGGAGCGAGCGGGTACGAGTCGTGCCGACCGCAACCGGGCGCGGATTTGGGCGTCGAACTCAGCCGAGGTCGAGATCGATCGGCAGGGGCGCATGCCGATCCCTGCACACCTGCGGACGTTCGCTCACCTCGACGCCGAGGTGCTCGTGCACGGCGCCATCGACCGGGTCGAGCTGTGGAACCCGGCGGCATGGGCCGAGCGTGTGCTGCCGGAGGAGAGCTGGCTCCTCGAGGCAGACGAGGACTAGTACCGGCGAGGACGGATGCAGCGACCGGCTCAGGACGAAGGACAGGACGAACGACAGGACGAAGGACCGACGAAAGGACCGAAGGAATAGACGAAAGGACACGACGCTGGACCACGACAGAGAAGCACGGAACGCACTGGACCATGTGCAGCTCCTCGACCGGCACGCTGGAGGGCCACTCCACCCACCTCCTAGCTGGTCGTCCGGACCTCCACCTCCCTCTCGACCCACCGGCCGAGGGGCTGCAGATGGCCCACTCGTTCGAACACATTCCCGTGCTGCGCGACGAGGCGGTCTCGCTGTTCGCGTTGGTTCCCCCCGGCGTGGTCGTCGACGCGACCGTCGGTGGGGGAGGGCACGCCGCAGCGTTGCTCGAGGCGTATCCAGCGCTGCGGGTCGTCGGGTTCGACCGTGATCCGGCGGCCCTCGAGGCGGCGCGGGCTCGCCTGTCCACCTTCGGAGACCGGGTCTCGCTCGTGCGGGCTCCGTTCTCGTCGCTCCCGGAGAACCTCTCGGCCCGTTCCTTCGGGCCTCTATCGGGGGTCCTCTTCGACCTCGGCGTCAGCTCGCCACAGCTCGATCGGGTGGAGCGGGGCTTTTCGTTCCGGGTCGACGGGCCGCTCGACATGCGGATGGACCCGACCACCGGCCTGACCGCCGCCGATCTGGTGAACAGCCTGCCGGAGGAGTCCCTCGCCGCGCTGTTCCGGCAGAACGGTGAGGGCCGACTGTCCGGGCGCATCGCCCGCGTGGTCGTGGGATCCCGGCCACTGACCTCCACGAGGCAGCTGGCCGAAGTCGTGTCATCGTCGGTGCCGGCGGCGGTCCGGCGCAAGGGCCACCCGGCGCGCCGGGTGTTCCAGGCCCTGCGCATAGAGGTCAACGACGAGCTGGGGCAACTCCGAACTGCGCTGCCGGTCGCCTTGTCGCACCTGGCGGTCGGGGGAGTGTGTGCGGTGATCAGCTACCACTCGGGCGAGGACCGCCTCACGAAGCAGACGTTCGCCGACGCTGTCTCCGGCGGCTGCGTGTGCCCCCCGGGCCTGCCCTGCGTGTGCGGTGCCGTCCCACGTCACGCGCTGGTGTTCCGAGGTGCGTGGAAGCCGGCAGCGTCCGAGGTTGCTTCGAACCCGCGTGCCGAGAGCGCTCGACTCCGTGCCATCGTCCGGACCGAGGCGGTCGAGGACGCCGGGGACGAAGACGGCGCGTCCGTGGACGACGGGGACGAGGACAGGGACAAGGGCAAGGTCTGATGGCGCCTCCATCGGCCGCGACGGCGGCGCCGGACCGCCGGATCGCCCGCCGTGCCGCGGCACCGACGCCGCGCCGGGCGCCGCTCCGCGTCGTCCCCGGCCGCTCCGGATCCCGCACCCGTCGGTGGCGTGCCCCGCTCCGTCAGGCGCGGCTGCTCAACATCATGGCCATCTCGATAGTGGTGGCCACCCTTTTGGCCGTCGTCGTGGGGCAGGCGCTCCTCGCCAACGGCCAGGTGAAGCTGTCCACCCTCCAACACGAACTCGCGCTGGAGCAGAGCGCGCACCGCCAGAGCGAACTGGCGGTCGCCCAACTCGAGACGCCATCACGGATCGTCGCTGCCGCCTCCGGTGAGCTGCACATGGTGCGACTGCCGAACATCGTCGAGCTCCCCTATGTCTCGTTGTCGGTTCCGCTGCCGACTCCCAACGTGACGGCGGCGCCTGCGCCCGTGACAACGACGACGGTGCCGCCGGCGACGACTGCAACGTCCACGACGACTCCTACGTCCACGACGACTCCTACGTCCACGACGACTCCACGAGACTCCTACTCCACGCGATGAGTGTCACCACCCGACACGACCCTCACCGCGCGCGCGCTGGTTCCGGGCGTCGCCCGTCCGCGAAGACGGCGTCGGCGCGGACCCCACAACGCTCGCCAAAGCCTCCGGTTCAGCCCTCGCGGCCGGTCCGGACGACGCGCCCCGTACGGCCGGCCCGCTCCCAGCCCGCCACCCCTGCGCGCCGCCCGGCCTCGACCGGAACCGGGGCCCGACCGCGTCCACACCGACCGCCGGCGAAGGTCGCCCGGCTGCCGGTCTCCCGGCCCCGACGCGCCTGGGCGGGCGGCACCTTCCAGCGCCGGATCCGCCTCGTCCGGTTCGTGCTCGTGGTGGCCATGCTGCTCTTGGTGGCCCGACTCGTCGACGTCCAGGTGCTGCACGCCGGCGCCTACGAGGCGGCGGCGCGAGGGGAGTCCTCCATATCCGTCTCCCTGCCCTCGCTGCGAGGTGGGATCTACGCCCGCGACGGCGCACCCCTGGCCATGTCGGTGCCGACAGACGACGTGGTTGCCGACGATTTCCAGGTCGCGCATCCCGTGCAGACGGCACTTGCGCTCTCGCCGATCCTCAACATCCCCGCCACCACGCTTGCCACCCAGCTGCACCGCCCCTCTGGTTATGTCGTCCTCGCCCGTCAGCTGCCCCAGTCACTCGGGCAGAAGATCTCGGCGGACGCCTTCCCCGGCATCACGATGATCGCCGACTCAAAACGGATCGTGCCCAACGGAAACTTGGCGGGACCGGTTATCGGGTTCACCAACGCGGCAGGCCATGGAGCCGCCGGACTCGAATTCGGGGACAACCATCTCTTGGCGGGAACCGACGGCAAGGAGACGATCATCGAGTCGCCTGGGGGTGTGGCGTTGCCACAGTCACCCGTGGCGAACCAAGTCGCCACGTCACCAGGCACGGGTCTGGAGCTCACGCTCGATACCCAGCTCCAGTACGAGTCGGAGCAAGCCCTGGCGGAGGCGATCGAGTCTTCTCACGCCGTGAGCGGCACAGCGGTGCTGATGGACGTCAAGACGGGCCAGGTCCTCTCCATGGCCAATCTCGTCGCCACCCACCCCAATGCACCTGCCGCGACGACCGGCACGACCCCTCCCGCGCCCGGTGGGGTCGTGCCGATCGGTCCCCACGACGCGGTCGACGAGGCGCCCGACAACCTCGCCGTCAGCCAGCTCTACGAGCCGGGGTCGGTGTTCAAGCTCGTCACCTTCTCGGCGGCGCTGGCGGACAGCCTGATCAACCCCAACTCCGTCTTCACCGTGCCCGACCAGCTCAAGCTCGACGGGTCCACCTTCCACGACGCCGAGCCCCACCCGACCGAGACGCTGACCGCGACGCAGATCCTGGCCCAGTCCTCCAACATCGGGACCTCGGAGATCGCGCAGGGTGTGGGCGAACAGCGCCTGCTCGACCAGGTCAAGGCGCTCGGTTTCGGGCAGCCGACCGGGCTGGACTTCCCAGGGGAGTCGCCCGGGCTGCTGGCGACAGCCGCCCAGTGGGAGCCGACCGACTACGTCTCGCTTCCCATCGGCCAGGTGGACGCCGTGAGCGCACTCCAGGTGCTCGATGCGTACAACGCCGTGGCCAACGGCGGCGTCTTCGTCGCACCCAAACTGGTCCAGGCGACGGTGAGCCCGACGGGCTCCGTCACCAGGACCGCTCCCTCCGCGACCCACCCGGTGTTCTCACCCCCGGTCGACGCCGAGCTGACATCGATGCTCGAGCAGGTCGTCAACCAGGGCACCGGCACGAGTGCCGCGATCCCCGGGTACACGGTGGCCGGAAAGACCGGCACCGCCCAGATCCCCACCCAGGGCAAGGACTCGTACGTGACCGGCGCCTACATGGCCTCGTTCGTTGGGTTCGCACCCGCAGCCAACCCCACGTTTTCCATGATCGTGGTCCTCGACCGGCCGACCCCGATCTTCGGCGGCACCGTGGCCGCACCGGTGTTCTCGCAGATCATGAGCTACGCGCTGCACCGCTACGACATCCCCACCACCCCGGGAGCCAAGACCACCACCACCCCCGGGTCGACCCCCAAGGCGGCCGACCAGGCACAGGACATCACGTGAACCTCACCGACATACCCATTGCGGACGTGCCGCGGGGGTGTCCGGGGCATGCAACGCTGTCGGGTCGATCATGCGAACCGTGCCCATGAACCTCCTCTTCGACGACGTAGAGGTGATCGAGTCGGTCGGCGACCCCGCCTCGGTCGCGGTCGGAGGCATCTCCCACGACAGCCGTCGGGTGGTGCCGGGGGACCTCTTCTGCTGTGTCCCCGGCCACGTGAGCGACGGTCACGCCTACGCCGCCGAGGCAGTCGAGCGCGGTGCCGTCGGCCTCTTGTGCGAGCACTTCATCCCCGACCTGCTCGACCACGACGTCGTGCAGACGCGGGTCGCGCAAGGAACGATGCGACCCGTCATGGCCCGGCTGGCTGCGGCTTTCTACGAGCACCCGGCACGGGACCTCTTGATGATCGGCGTGACCGGTACCAACGGCAAGACCACCGTGACCCAGCTCCTCGGCGACCTTCTCACTGCGACGGGTCGCCCCACCAACGTGATGGGAACGCTGTCGGGCGCCAGGACGACGCCCGAGGCGACCGAGATCCAACGGGTCCTGGCCGGCGTGCGCGACCGCCAGAAGTCTGACGGTGCGCGCCATGCCGTGGCCATGGAGGTATCGAGCCACGCCCTCGTCCAATCGCGGGTCGAAGGCATTCACTTCGACGTCAGCGTCTTCACCAACCTCAGTCACGACCATCTCGACTACCACGAGACGATGGAGGAGTACTTCGAAGCAAAGGCGATGCTGTTCACCCCGGGGTACGCGTTGCGCGGCGTCGTCAATACGGACGATGCGTGGGGCCGGCGACTCCTCGAGCGCGCCCGCATCCCCATGGTCGCCGTCAGCCATTCGGACGCCACCGACATCGTGCTGGAGCCGGGCCACACCGAGTTCACCTGGCGCGGCCAGCGGGTCACGACCCCCTTGACCGGCGCCATCAACGTCGACAACTCCCTCCTGGCGGCCGAGGCGGCCCTCGCCCTCGACGAGCTCGGGCTGGCGCCCGCGGAGATCGCCCAGGCAATGAGCAACCTCTCACCGGTCCCCGGACGGCTTCAGGTGATCACCGTGCCGGCGCCCGAGGCGTCCCACAAAGCCGGGAAGCAGGAGAGACGCGTGGCGCAGCGCGGCGTGGGGGAGCGCCCTCCCTTCACCGTGTTCGTCGACTACGCGCACACGCCGGCCGGGCTGGAGGTGGTGCTGGGCGAGGCTCGAACCTTTGCGCCGGGCGGTCGGGTCCTGTGCGTCTTCGGCTGCGGGGGGAATCGAGACCGGGCCAAGCGCCCCCTGATGGGCGGCGTCGCCGCGCGCATGAGCGACGTCGCCTTCGTCACGTCGGACAACCCGCGCGACGAGGATCCGGCGCGCCATCGTCGCGGAGGTGCTGAGCGGGGTACCCGGCGGGAGCGACAACCCGAGGATCGTGGTCGAGCTCGATCGCAGGGTGGCGATCCGCCGTGCCCTGGACGAGGCCGGCCCGGGGGACGTCGTCCTCATCGCCGGGAAGGGCCACGAGACCTATCAAGAGATTGAGGGAAGGCGGTTGCCCTTCGACGACACGGTCGAGGCGCGCAAGGCCCTGTCGGTGCGCTTCGGGTCGGATCCGAGCACATGGGCGCGGGGAGCGGCGCCGGCATCACCGGCCGCTCTCGCGGCCGCACCGACGGCGTCCGTGCGGGCGGCTCGCCGCGGTTCGCGTCCCGAGGCCTGACGCCACGTGCTCGGACTGCTCGTCTCGGGGAGCGTCGCATTGTGGATTGCCATCTTGTCGACCCCCTTTGTCATCCGCTACTTCCGGAACCGCCAGATCGGGCAGCACATCCGGGAGGACGGTCCCGCCACCCACGTGGCCAAGGCGGGAACGCCGACGATGGGCGGCATCGCCATCGTGGGCTCGGTGGTTGCGGGCTACGCCATCGGGCACATCGGCACCGAGATCCGCTTTTCCCGAACCGGGTATCTGGCCATCGGCGCCGTCGTGGCCTTCGGGCTCATCGGGTACGTCGACGACTACATCAAGGTGCACCACCGGCGCAGCCTCGGGCTCAACAAGAGGGGGAAGTCGGCGGCGCAGCTGGTCTGCGCACTCGTCTTCGCAGAGCTGGCCGTGCACTGGGCCCACACATCGACGGCGCTGTCGTTCACCCGTGCCCAGGCCCTGGGCATCAACCTCGGCCAGGTGGTCTGGGTGATCTTCGCCGTGCTCGTGATGGTGGGCTCGTCCAACGCGGTCAACATCACCGATGGCGTGGACGGCCTGGCCGCCGGTGCAGGGACGTTCTGCTTCGCCGTGCTCTCCATCATGGGGTACTGGATCTTTCGGCACTTCTCCATCTACCACGTGCTCCCGGCGTCGGCCATCGACCTGTCGCTGGTCGCGGTGGCGTTGGCCGGGGCATGCATCGGGTTCCTGTGGTGGAACGCGGCGCCGGCCAAGATCATCATGGGTGACACGGGATCCCTGGCGATCGGTGCCGGCCTGGCCGCGCTCTGCCTCCTGCTGAACCTCGACCTCTTGTTGCTCGTCATCGGCGGGCTCTTCGTGATGGAGACGGTGTCGGTCATCCTCCAGATCATCAGCTTCCGGATGTTCCACCGGCGCATCTTCCGCATGGCCCCGATCCACCACCACTTCGAGCTGGGCGGCTGGCCCGAGACCACGGTCATCGTTCGCTTCTGGATCCTCGGCGGGCTCTTCTGTGCGCTCGGCCTCGGCATCTTCTACGGCGACTTCCTCACGGTGGCGAAGTTCACGTGACCGCGTCCCGCTTCATCCCCCACTTCTGTCACCCGGTGCGGGACACTGGCGTGGTGCATCGGGTGTCGGACCGATCGGAAGAGCTCGTCCGCGCCCAGTGGGAGCGGTGGGCATGACCCCGGAGCGGAGCGCCAGCGCGACGGCGACTGACCGGCACCGGGCGGCCCGCGTGCGGGCGGGAGACGCGCAACGCTCAGGGTCACGCCGCGCGTCCGATCGTCAGCGTCACGGTCATACAGCGTCACGGTCATCGACGCACCGACGAGCGGACCGTCCCGCGACCGGGGTACGCATCGGAGGACGCGAGATCGCGATCTCGACGGTGCTGCTGATGGACGTTGCGCTGCTGTGCGTGATCGGGCTGGTCATGGTCGGATCCGCCTCCTCGGTGGTATCCATCGCGACGTACGGCACGCCATGGGCGATCCTGATCCGGGAGTCGATGTGGATGGCGATCGGCGCGGTGGCGCTCTGGCTGGCGCTACGCGTCGACTACCGCTCGCTGCGGCGGTTCAGCCCCCTGCTCGTGCTGGTGACCTTCGGGCTTCTGTTCGTCGTCCTGGTCCCTGGCATCGGGGTGCACGCCATGGGCTCGAGCCGCTGGGTCGGCTTCGGTCAGTTCCGCCTGCAGCCGTCCGAGCTCATGAAGCTGGCCCTCACGCTCTTCGCAGCAGATTTCATCGCCCGGCGCCTCGACGAGGACGCCACCGACCGCCGCATCATCGGCCCGCTCCTCCTCGTCACCGGCTTCGCCTGCGTCTTGATCCTGGCCCAGCCGGACATGGGCACGGCCATGGTCCTGGTCTTCATCGCGCTGGCCCTGTTGTTCGTCTCGGGCGTGCGGCTCGGCCCCGTCATGAAGGTGATGGCCACCCTGGTCGGGTTGGCCCTGATCGTGGCGGTGGCCTCTCCCTACCGCCGGGCCCGGCTGTTGTCGTTCATGGATCCCTCGGCCCACGGCTCGAGCTCGGGGTACCAGGTCGTCCAGTCGCTGATCGGACTGGGATCGGGCCACCTCGTCGGCGCCGGACTCGGCGGTGGGCAGGCGCAATGGGGCTACCTCCCGAACGCGCACACCGACTTCATCTTCTCGGTCATCGGCGAGCAACTCGGCATTGCCGGAGCCGTCATGGTGCTCGCGCTTCTGGGCGGCTTCATGTGGCTCGGAATCCGAGCCGCCACCCAATCCCCGGACCGGTTCGGCGCGCTGCTCGCGCTGGGACTGGTGGCCTGGGTCGGGGCGGAGACCCTCATCAACGTCGGGGCGGTCGTGGGGGTGCTGCCGGTCACCGGGATCCCGCTGCCCTTCATCTCCTTCGGCGGTTCGTCGCTCGTCATCACGATGGCGGCTGCCGGTGTGCTCATCAACGTGGCCCGCCAGGGCGAAGCCGAGGGGACGTTGCGGGTTGCCGGGTCGAACCGCCGGCAGGTCCGCTCTCCCCGGGGTCGGTGAGCGCACCGCGCGGCACGGTGGTCGCGGGCGGCGGCACGGGCGGTCACGTCGTCCCTTCGCTGCAGATCGCACGGGCGCTCGTCGAACGCGGACACGCACCGGAGACGATCGAGCTCTACGGTTCCCGCCGGGGGCAGGAGGCGAGCACGTGGCCGACCCTCGAGTTCCCGCACACGCTCCTGCCGGGTCGAGGGATCCGGCGCAGCATGCGACCCTCCGCCTTGTGGGCCAACACGGGAGCTGTCGCGGGGCTGGTGTGGGCCTGCTGCCGTGCCTTCGGCTCCTTTGCCGCCCGCCGGCCCCGGGTGGTGGTCATCGTCGGGGGCTACGCCAGCTTCCCGGCCGGGCTGGCGGCGGTGCTGACCAGGGTGCCACTCGATCTCGGTCACCACTGATGCGGTGCCCGGAGCCGTCAACGGCCTCCTGGGTCGTTTCGCGGCGGCGAACGCCGTTGCCTTCCCGGGGACGGACCTGCCCCGGGAGCACGTCACCGGCACGCCGGTGCGGTCCGAGCTCGCCTCACTCGACCGGACCCCCGAGGGCCGGGCCAGGAGCCGTGCCGCGCTCGGCCTGCCCCCCGACCGCCAGACGGTGGCGACCGTCGGCGGCTCGCTGGGAGCGTTGCGGATCAACCGGGCCGTGGCGGAGCTGGCGGGCACCTGGGCCGGCTGCGAGGGCCGTTCGCTGTACCAGGTGACCGGGCGGCGCGACTACGGGGCCTTTTCGTCCTCGTCCTCGTCTCGTCCTCGCTCACGCCCTCGCCCTCGCCCTCGGGCGGTACGGGACCCCCAGAGGAGACCGGGACGACGACCGCCGGCGCCCCGCTCGGGGCGGCAGACGGGGATGACACGGGAGGCCGGCAAGGTTTGTGGCACCGCGTCGTGCCCTTCGAGGACCGCATGCCGCTGCTCTACGGCGCCGCCGACGTGTGTGTGACGAGGGCCGGCGCCATGACGGTGGCCGAGCTGCTGGTGACCGGAGTCCCGGCCATCCTCGTGCCCCTGCCCGGGGCCCCGCGTGACCACCAGACCCGCAACGCCGAAGCGCTGGTTGGCATGGGAGCCGCGGTTCACGTGCCCGACGCCGAGTGTGACGGTCGACGCCTCGCGAAAGAGCTCGATGCGCTCCTTTCCGACCCCGACCGCCTGCGCGCCATGCGCGAGGCTGCGAGCGTGCACGGGCACCCCGACGCGGCGGCCCGTGTCGCCGAGCTGGTGGACGCCCATGCCCGCTGACACGACCGGCGCGGCTGAGACCGCCGGCGTGGCTGACGACACCGGTGGCGCCCTGGACCTCGGGCGCACCCGGCGCATCCACATCGTCGGCATCGGCGGAGCAGGCATGAGCGCCATCGCGCTGGTGCTCCGGGCGATGGGTCACACCGTCTCGGGCTCGGACCTCAAGGACTCGCCGGTCGCGGATCGCTTGCGCTCCCACGGCATCACCGTCGAAGTGGGGCATCGACCCGAGAACGTGGCCGGTGCCGAGGCGGTGACGTTCTCCCCGGCCGTGCCGGCCGGAGAACACCGAGCTGACCGAAGCCCGCGCCCGAGGCATTCGGGTCGTGCCCCGCTCCGAGGTGCTGGCCGCCATCTGCGCCACCCGACAGTGCCTGGCCGTCGCGGGGACGCACGGGAAGACCACGACGGCCTCCATGCTGTCGCTGATCCTCGTCGAGGCGGGGCTGCGACCGTCGTTCGTCATCGGGGCCGACGTCAACGAGATCGGGACAAACGCTGTGTGGGACTCGGGGGAGTGGCTCGTCGTCGAGGCCGACGAGAGCTACGGGACCTTCCAGGCCATCCGCCCCGACCTGGCCGTGCTCACCAACGTCGAGCCGGACCACCTCGACTACTACGGCACCTTCGCCGCCTTGCGGGACGCCTTCTCGGCGTACCTGGCCGGTGCCGGCCGGGGCGCCATCGTGTGCGCTGACGACGCCGAGGCGGCGGCCATCGGCGCGGAGCACGGGGCGATCACCGTCGGGACCGGCGCGGGATCGACGTACACGATGGGCGACCTCGAGCTGGAGCGCAGCTCTGTCTCGTTCACCCTGCGCGGGCCCGAGGGCGAACTGGGGACCCTGCACCTCGGCGTGCCGGGACTCCACAACGCCCGCAACGGCGCGGTCGCCGCTGTCGCGGCGCTGCAGGCGGGCGCGCCGTTCGCCGCGGCCCAGGCCGCGCTCGCCCGTTTCGCCGGGGTGACCCGCCGCTTCGAGTTCCGCGGCGAGTCCCGCGGCGTGACGTTCGTGGACGACTATGCCCACCTCCCGACCGAGGTGCGCGCCGCGCTGGCGACGGCGAGGAGCGGGGGCTGGTCCCGCGTCGTCGCCGTGTTCCAGCCCCACCGGTTCTCACGGACCGCCGCACTGGCCGAGGAGTTCGGGACCGCCTTCGTCGAGGCGGACGTCCTGGTGGTCACCGACGTCTACAGCGCCGGCGAACGACCCGTCCCCGGGGTCTCGGGCCGGCTCGTGGCAGACGCCGTACGGGCGCAGGACCCGGCACTACCGGTGGTCTACGCAGCGGGCTGGGAGGAGCTCCGCCAGACCGTCGCGGCCCAGCTCCGCCCGGGCGATCTCTGTCTCACCCTCGGTGCCGGTGACCTGACCACGCTGCCGGACGACCTGCTCGAATCGCCAGCGTGGTGACGCCGAGCGAGACGCTCCGAGCCCTGGCGGACGCGCTCGGCGACCGGGCGACGCTGATGAGGCCACTCGGCCCGCTCACCACGTACGGAGTGGGCGGACCCGCCGCGCTCTACGTCGAGGTCGAGGGCCCCGACGACCTGAGCGTCGTCCGGCAAACGCTACGCGACGCCCTACATGGGACGGGCACGGGGGACGCTGGCATTCGGGCCTTCGTCATCGGGCGGGGCTCCAACCTGTTGGTGTCGGACGCGGGCTTCGACGGGTTGGTGCTGCATCTCGGCCCCGGTTTTGCCGGATTGGAGCTGCCGGCACCCGCAGGCGGGGGCCGCTCGGAGCGGAGCGCCGGGGCGAGGCGCGGTCGTGCGGGCGGGCGCCGCACTCGCCCTGCCGGTGCTGGCGCGGCGTGTGGCCGACGCCGGGTGGTCGGGATTGTCGTGGGCAGTGGGTGTGCCCGGCTCGGTCGGCGGTGCGGTGCGCATGAACGCGGGTGGTCACGGATCGGACATGGCCTCGTGTCTCGTCCGCTACACCTGGGTCGACCTCTTCGCCGACGACGGCGGCACCGACGACGCCAGCCGTCTGGCCTACGGCTACCGCTCCTCGTCGGTGAAGGCGACCGAGCTGGTGGTGGCGGCGGAGCTCGAGGTCACGCCGGGATCGATTGCGGCCGAGCAAGAGGCGGTGGCCGCCATCGTCAGATGGCGGCGGGAGCATCAGCCGGGAGGTTCCAATGCGGGCTCGGTCTTCGCCAATCCTGAGGACGACTCGGCGGGGAGGTTGATCGAGTCCGCCGGGTTGAAGGGGTTCCGCATGGGCACGGCGCACGTGTCCGAGAAGCACGCAAACTTCATCCAGGCGGACAAGGACGGCAGGGCGGACGACGTGCATGCCCTCATGGAACACGTGCGCCGCGTGGTGGCCGAGCGATGCGGGGTTGCGCTGCGCACCGAGGTCCGCCTCCTGGGCTTCGACGACGGGAAGACTGGTCCGGTGCCCGAGACCGACGAGCGGCTCACTGCGGAGCCGATGCCACCCGACCGCGGCGAGGACGCGATCCGGAGGATGCCGATGACGCCTCAAGGCTCTTCGGTCCAGGTGAAGGGGCCGATGCGCCGCGCGCTGCGCTGCCGTGCCGGTCGTGCGGGTCGTGCCGGTCGCGGCGATCGAGCGGGTGGCGGCCGCGGCAGAGCGGGCAACGGTCGCGGCCGGGGCGGTACCGGCGGTGGCCGCACTGAGGGCGGCGGCGGCGCCCGGGGCCGCATGGACCCGCGCATCTCGGCCCGCCGGACCGCCGTCATGCGGGAGCACGGCCGGCGCCGGCTCCGGGTGGTGGTCATCGGCCTCGCGGGCACGGCGTGCCTCGTCGGCGCCTGGTTCCTGCTCCACACGCCGCTGTTCTCGGCTCGATCGATCACGGTGATCGGGAACGTGCACGAGACGGCGGCGCAGGTGGAGGCACAAGCGGCTCTGGCCGACCATCCACCACTCCTCGACGTCGATGCCGGCGCAGCGGCGACGCGCATCGAGCAGCTGCCATGGGTGCGCACGGCAGCGGTGCACGTGTCGTGGCCCGACGGCGTCCAGATCACGGTCACCGAGGAGACGCCGCGGTTCGTCGTCAGCGCGCCAGGCGGCGGGTGGGACTCGCTGAGCAGCGACGGTCGCGTGCTCGGCGCGTCGCCCGCCCGCCCGCCCGGATTGCTGTTGTTGACCGTTCCGCAGCCGCCGGGCGCTCCCGGCTCTCACCTCTCGAGCAATGACGCCGCCGGGCTGGAGGTGGCGGCGACGCTGCCCCCGTCCTTCGCCGCGCAGGTGACCGGGATCACGGTGGAGCCTGCGGGTTGGGTGCAGCTGACCATGACGACGCCGATCGTGGTCGACCTCGGGTCCGCTTCGCAGCTTTCTGCCAAGTACGAGGACGTTTCGTCGATTCTGGCGGGGGCGACCCTGCACAACGGGGATGTCATCGACGTGAGCATCCCGAAGGCGCCAACGGTGACGCCAGGGTGACGTAGGATGCTTGACCGGCCAGAACACCCCCCGTATGGTGGGGCCACGTTGCCGTACTGTGAACATCAACCTTCCCAAAAGGTTCAGGGATTGGTCGCTGGTCGCACGTCCCCGGTGACGTCTGGCGGAACCTACCAGAGAGCGACCGGTCGGCGATCGACCCGAAGACGAGGGAGTTCATGACGACCGTGCCTTCCCAGGGCAACTACCTGGCAGTCATCAAGGTGGTCGGGGTCGGGGGCGGGGGAGTCAACGCCGTCAACCGGATGATCGATTCGGGCCTCCGCAACGTCGAATTCATCGCGGCCAACACCGATGCGCAGGCGTTGCTGATGAGCGACGCCGACCTGAAGCTGGACATCGGTCGACAGCTCACTCGAGGCTTGGGCGCCGGCAGCGACCCGGAAGTGGGACGGCTGGCCGCCGAGGAGCACCGGCCCGAGATCGAAGAGGCGCTCCAGGGCGCGGACATGGTCTTCATCACCGCCGGCAAGGGCGGAGGCACCGGGACCGGCGCCGCGCCCGTGGTGGCCGAGGTCGCCAAAGGCCTCGGCGCGTTGACGATCGGCGTCGTCACCCGACCCTTCACCTTCGAAGGCCGGCGCCGGGCCATGCAGGCGGAGAAGGGGATCCAGATCCTCAAGGAGAAGGTCGACACGCTCATCGTCATCCCGAACGATCGTTTGCTCACCGTGTCGAACGACAAGACGAGCATGGTCAACGCGTTCAAGATGGCCGACGAGGTCCTGCTGCAAGGCGTCCGCGGCATCACCGACCTCATTACGGTGCCCGGGCTGATCAACACCGACTTCGCCGACGTGAAGATGGTCATGACGAACGCCGGCACGGCCATCATGGGCATCGGCTCGTCCATCGGCGAGGGGCGAGCGGCCAACGCCGCCCGGGCGGCCATCACGTCGCCGTTGCTCGAGGCCTCGATCGAAGGTGCCCGCGGCATGGTGCTCAACATCGCCGGCGGGTCCGACCTCGGGCTCTTCGAGGTGAACGAGGCGGCGGAGATCATCCACGCCGTGGCGCATCCCGACGCCAACATCATCTTCGGGGCCGTGATCGACGACAACATGGGCGACGAGGTCCGGGTCACCGTCATCGCGGCCGGGTTCGAGCGGTGGGAGGAAGGCGCCCCGACCTCGAGGTCAGCCGACCTCACGTCGACGATCTTCGCCACACCCGAGCCGGTGGACATCTTCGCCGACGCCACGGGATCCGAGGACCAGCTCGACCTGGGTGACGACGATTTCGACGTCCCCTCCTTCCTCCGCTAGCGACGAGGTCGCGCGGAGGCTGCTCGCGGTCCGGCAGCGGATCGAGCGGGCCGGAGGCGACCCCGCACGAGTGCGGGTGGTCGGCGTCACAAAGGGTTTCGGGCCCGATGCGGTGCGCGCGGCGCGGGAAGCCGGGCTCGGTGACCTGGGCGAGAACTATGCGGCAGAGCTCGTCGCAAAGGCACCCGCGGCAGACGACGCAGTCGTCTGGCACTTCCTCGGAGCCGTGCAGCGAAACAAGGTCGCGCTGCTGGCACCGCTCGTCGGTCTGTGGCAGAGCGTGGCCCGGGAGGCCGAGGGGGCGCGGATCGCCCGCTTCGCCCCTGGGGCCGGGGTCCTGGTGCAGGTCGACACGACGGGCCTGCCCGGCCGCAACGGGTGCCCCCCGTCCGACGTGGGCGAGCTGGTCCGCCGCCTCCTGGACCTCGGGCTCGACGTGCGGGGGCTCATGACCGTGGCGGCACCGGGCCCGCCGGCTGCTCGGGCCGCGTTCGAGCGGGTCGGGCAGTTGGCCGACGAGCTGGGCCTGCCGGAGCGCTCCATGGGCATGAGCGACGACCTCGAAGCCGCCGTGGCTGCTGGTTCGACCATGGTCCGGATTGGTCGGGCCCTGTTCGGGGAGCGTGCCGCCGGCCCGCGCCACCTCAGGTGGAAGCTGATGCGGAAGTTCCGGTGGAGCCCGACGTCATGCTCATCGGGGAGCCTCATGCTGACCGGGTGGTCGGCTCCCTGGTCCTGGGGCCAGCCCGTGCTGTCGAGCAGGCACTACGCTGTCCGATGACTGGAGAAGGAATGTCACCCTCGTTCATGAAGAAGACCATGGTGTATCTCGGCCTGCTCGACGACGAGTATGACGAGTACGACGACCTGGAGGACCGGGCTCCACGCGGGTTCTCGGCCGCGACGCGAGTCGAGCCCCGTCCACCCGGACTACGACCAGGCCGAGGAGTTCAGCGGCGGCATGAGCAGGGTGCGCACCATCCCTCGGGAGTCCGCCGTTCCCAGCCAGTCGAGGCAGGCACCGAGCAACGTCGCCCCGCGCCCCTCGGCTGTGAGGGCCATGCCCGTCGACACCTCCATCAGCCCCGCCGCGGCCCCTACCTCGGCGAGGGTGCACGTGGTTGCCCCGTCCCGGTTCGGCGACGCCAAGGAGATCGCGGACCGGCTGAAGGACAATCGGCCGGTCATCGTGAACCTCCAGATGGCCGAGCGCGACTTGCAGCGGCGGATGATCGACTTCTGCAGCGGGGTCACGTACGCCTTGAGCGGCGAGATGGAGAAGGTGGCGGACCAGGTCTTTCTGCTGGCGCCCACCAATGTCAAGGTCTCCGACGAGGAACGGCAGCGACTGGTTGAGCGCGGTTTCGGTCGCGACTAGGTCCACTACCCTCGCAGCTGGTGAACATCTTCCATCTGCTCGCGTGGCTGATCGAGGCCTACATCTGGCTGATCATGTTCCCCTACGCGATCCTGAGCTGGTTCCGGATCCGCCAGGGTACGACCCTGGCCCGGGTCCAGTATTTCCTGTACCAGGCGACCGAACCGGTGCTACGGCCGGTGCGACGGATCATCCGCCCGATGGCCGGGCTGGATTTCTCCTTTCTCGTCGTCATCCTCGTGGCTCAGATCGTGCTGATTCCCGTGCTCAGGGCTTGAACACGATTCCTGGTCTTCTTAGGAGGGGAGGGTTAGACTCGGCATCCATGGATAACTCCCAAGCGCCCGCATCAATTCTCGACACCCTTCGCACGGTGGAGTTCCGTCTCGGCCTGAAGGGCTACAACGTCGATGAGGTCGATGAGTACCTGGACAAGGCTGCCCAGGAGGCCGAGGGGCTCCAGGAGCACGTCCGCCAGCTGAACGAGCGGCTCCGCCAGGCGAGCGAGCGGATTGCGCAGCTCGAGAGGGACAAGCGTGCTGCGCCCGTGGCCGCCGAAGCAGACGAGGGTGCTGCTGCCGCCTCCACTGACGCTGCCGCCCTCTCCGACGAGACGCTGCAGCGAACGCTCTTGCTGGCCCAGAAGTTCGTCGACCAGACGAAGCGGGAGAGCGAGGCGGAGGCGGCCGCGGTCGTCGCGCATGCCGAAGAGACCGCTCGTGCCGCCATCGCGTCGGCGGAGGCGACCGCCGCACAGCTGCAGGCGGAGTCGCACCAGAAGCTGCGCGAGGAGGTCTCGCGGCTGGAGGCCACCCGGACCGAGTTGGCGACGGACGTCGAGAGCATGGCCCGGCATCTCGAGTCGGAGCGCAACCGCCTGCGCGGCGCGCTCTCCGAGATTCTCAAGTGGGTCGACGAGAACGTTCAGCCCGCCAACTCGCTCATGGGTGTGAAGCCCAAGCAGGCTCCTCCGGCCGCCCGGGCGGGCGGGGGTCAGGGAGAGCTTGCCGGGCTTCGGGCGGCCCGGCCGACGCGGACGACGGTGCGCCGACGCTGAACCTGCAGAGCGCGCCCGACGCCGCCGTGTCGGGGGCACCCCGACCCCTCTGAGCTCACCCGCTGGGGCCGCCTCGGGGGATGTTGCCCCCCATCGTCGCGGTCCGGTATCGTCACCCGCTCCCCGGACGAGGCCGTCGTCAGGGAAACCGGCCATGCCGAGTGGTCCGAAGGAGGGAACGATGACCCCAGCGAGCAAGGGCTCCCAGGTCAAGAAGTTGCCTGCGTCGCGTTCGACGGCCAAAGCGAGGCCACGGACCGGGAACAAAAAGTCGTCGGCCAAGGTTGCTGCAACATCTACAAAGCGTCCCGCTCTCTCGAAAAAGAAGGCAGCCCCCGTTGTGAAGAAGGCAGCCACGCCGACGAGAAGCCCGCACCTGCAGCCAAGAAGGTGGTGTCCACGGCACCAAAGAAGGCCGTTGCCGGCCCCGTCAAGAAGTCGACCCCCGCCAAGAAGGCATCGCCGGCCGCCAAGAAGTCGGCTCCCGCCTCCAAGAAGTCGGCTCCCGCCTCCAAGAAGGCCGTGGCCTCGGTCGCGACCAAGAAGTCGGCCGCGAAGCCCCCCGCCAAGAAGGCAGCGCCGGCGTCCGCAGGATCTCGGACGACCAGGGCCGCAGCGAACGGAGCGAGCGCGCCGGCGCCGGCGCGCTCAACGTTCACGCCAAAACCCAAGCCACCCGCGCCCGTGCGGCCCAAGTCCGGTCCCTACGCGAAAGACGCCAAGTTCCTCGACGAGGTGCGTGAGCTGCTCCTGGCCGATCGCGCCATCTACCAGGAGCAAGCGACCTCACTCCGAGCCGAAGCCGACTCCCTTGCGCTCGAGCGCGAGCCGGGTGACGTGCAGTTCGACGAGGAGTCGGGGGAGGGCGGCACGGTCACGGTCGACCGCGAGCGCAACCTGGCGCTGTCCGGGCAGGCGACGCTCGCCGTGGAGGAGATCGACGACGCGTTACGGCGTATCGACGACAAGACATACGGGTACTGCGAGCGCTGCTTCCAGCCGATCCCCAAGCCGCGGCTGCGGGCACTGCCGTACGCCCGTCTCTGCGTGGCGTGCAAGAGCGGAGGGCTGTCGCGGCGCTGACCCGACCCCGGGTCTTGGCGTTTGCCGTAGCCGCCGTCGTGGTGGTGGCCGATTGGGTGACCACCAGGCTCGCCGTTGAGCACCTTCACGACGTCCGCCACGTTTGGGGGCCCTTCGGCCTGGCGCTCACCTACAACTCGGGCTTCGCCTTCAGCCTCTTCAGCGGCCGGGCCGTCGTCGTGACGGTGTTCCTGTGCATCGGGGTCGTGGTCCTCGCCTTCGTGGTGGCCCGGGTCCGTACGGTGCCGCTCGCCGTCGGGGCCGGGTTGGTCCTCGGCGGCGCCGTCGGCAACCTGAGCGAACGGATCGTGGGCACGCACGGTGGCCAGGTGCCCGACTTCATCACGCTCGACTATTGGCCCACGTTCAACCTGGCGGACGCATGCGTGACCGTGGGCGTGATCGTGGTCGTCGCCTGCCTGCTCTTCGGGGGCCGGGACGCGGTACGGGTCGGGGAGGCCGGCTGATGTCGGGAACGGGGGGCCACGGGCGACAAGGGGACGAGGGCGTGGACGGGGTTTCGGCGATGTCGGGGATGTCGGGATCGGGGACGCGGATGGGGTCATCATCTCGACCGAGATCCCGGCGCTCCTCGCCGGCGTTCGGGTGGATCGGGGGGTGGCGATGGCGGCCAACGTCTCCCGGGCGGCCGCCGCCGAGCTGATTCAGGCCGGTCGGGTCCTGGTCGACGGCACTGCCGTCACGGTTGGGCGCACCCTGCTCAGCGAGGGGGCCCTGCTGACGGTGCGGCTGCGGGAGGCCGTCGACGCCCGGGTCGCGCCCGAGCCCGGCGTGCGCTTCGAGGTGGTGCACGCTGACGACCTGGTGGCGGTGGTGGACAAGCCGGCTGGGCTCGTCGTCCACCCGGGTGCGGGCCACGACGTCGGGACCCTGGTCGGGGGCCTGTTGGCTCGCTTTCCCGACCTGGCCGATCTCGTGGATTCCGGTGTGTGCGCTCCCGATCGGCCGGGGATCGTGCACCGGCTCGACAAGGGAACCTCGGGGCTTCTGGCGGTGGCACGCACCGCAGAGGCGTACCGGGCGCTCGTCGAACAGCTGGCCACGAGGACGATGGAGCGTCGGTATCTGGCGCTGGTGGCCGGCGACGTGGAAGAGGACCGGGGAGTGGTCGAGGCACCCATCGGCCGGTCCACCCGGACGCCCACGAAGATGGCCGTCACCGCCGGCGGGAAGCCCGCCCGGACCGCCTACACCGTCCTGGAGCGCCGGGGCGGTGACGGGGAGTCGGCACCGACGACGTTGCTCGAACTCTCCCTGGAGAGCGGGCGGACCCACCAGATACGCGTCCACATGGCGGCCATCGGGCACCCCGTCGTCGGAGATGCCCGCTACGGGGTGCCCGACCGGCGCCTCGGCGCCGGTCGCTTCTTCCTGCACGCGCACAAGCTCGCGTTCGCGCACCCGGGAACGGGCGCTCGCATGGAGATTTACGTCCCCGCTGCCGGAGGACCTCACGGACTACTTGGGTAACTAGCCCTCCCGTCAGCCGGCGCGTCTGGTGGCGATGTCCGCGGCTGGGTGTCGACGGCCGGGTCTCAGGCAGCAGTGTCAGGCGGCGTTGTCAGGCAGCGGTGTCAGGCGGCTTCGTGGACGCCGAGCACGTCGGCATCGAAGGACAGCGCGGCCAGCGCCTCCTCCTCGGCACGCCTCACACGCCGCACGCCCACGCCGAGTCGCTCTGCCGTCGACTGGAGCGACGCAGGGGAGTCGCCGTCGAAGCCGAAGCGGAGACGCAGCACGTCTCGCTGGAGGCCGGGCAACCGCTCGACCGCTTCGCGGACCCGCTCGTAGACCATCGTCTCCTCCACGTCGGAGACAAAGTCCGACTCGTCGGGTGCCACGAGCTCTCCCAGGGTCGTGGACGACTCGAGGGCCGCCGGCTGGTCGAGCGACGCCGTCACCCGGGCCACGTCCTCGAGCACTTCCCGCTCGTCCGCGGTCAGGCCCGTCGCGTCATCGAGCTCGGCCTCGGTGGGCGCGCCGGCCAAGCGTGCTCGCGAGCTCCGATTTCGTCAGCTCCAGGCGCTGGATCTGCTCGCCGACCTCGAGAGGGATCCTGATGGTGCGGCCGTGCTGCTGGACCGCGCGCTGCAGCGCCTGGCGAATCCACCATGTGGCATACGTGGAGAACCGGAAGCCTCGCTCCCAGTCGAACTTGTCGACGGCACGCATCAGGCCGAACGTGCCTTCTTGCACGAGGTCGGCCATGTCGACACCGCGATCCTGATAGCGCCTGGCCCAGTGCACCACCAACCGAAGGTTGGCAGCGACCATCTGCTTCCGCGCCGCCTCGTCCCCGGCCATCACCCGCTTTGCCAGCTCGACCTGCTGCTCGTGGTCGGGCATTGGGAACTGGTCGAGGTCGCGCAGCATCAGACCCAACGTGTCCGATGTGCTCACCGCGCTCTTCATGTTCGCTCCAGACGCTTTTCGCTCGCTCTCAGTCGTACGTACCCGGAGGGTTCCGGGATCAACCTGCCCGGTACAACCCGATCCGTATCCGGATCATTCCATCGGGGTGTTCGCACCAAGTTGCGCCCGTGGTCGCCTCGTGCTGGTCTACGGCCCATGGCCGCCAAGATGGTGCTCCTCAGGCACGGTGCCACCGAGTGGTCCCTGAGTGGTCAACACACGGGACGTACGGATATTCCCTTGCTCGAGGAGGGGTGCAAACAGGCCAAGAAGGCAGGCGAGCTCCTGCGTGAGCACGGTTTCGCGAGGTTCGGGCTCGTCCTCGCGAGCCCCCTCCGGCGAGCGGCGGAAACCTGTGCGCTGGCCGGGTTCGACGGCGAGGTCGACCCCGACCTCATGGAGTGGGACTACGGGGCCTACGAGGGCCTCACCTCGGCCGAGATACGGGAACGACGACCCGGGTGGAACCTGTGGGAGGACGGGGTTCCCGGTGGCGAGCGGCTGACGGATGTGGGCCGGCGCGCCGATCGGGTCGATCGAGCGGGCGAGAACCCTCGAGGGCGACACGCTCTGTGTCGCCCACGGCCACCTCCTTCGCGTGCTGGCCGCACGCTGGCTCGGTTTGCCGCCCGTGGCCGGCCGGCTCTTTGTCTTGCGGGCCGGGGCAGTCTGCGTGCTCGGTTGGGAGTTCGAATTCCCTGTCGTCGAGGTCTGGAACCTGCTGCCGCAGGTTTGAAAAGCGTGGCGGGAAGCGGCTCCGCCCCGACCCCCAGCACGGCTCGCCGCCGGAGCCAGCCTGACCGACCAGGAGCCAGCCTGACGGCAGCCAGAGCCAGCCTGACCGCCGCCGGAGCCAGCCAAGCCAGCCAGAGCCAACGCTGCCGGCTTATAGCCACAGTCAATGGCCGGTGCCCGCCCGTGCGACGCCTCAGACGGGAGCGGCCACGTTCCCCTGGGCCCGATCGACCATGTCGGCCAGGCTGTAGGACTGCAGATGGGTGCGGATGGTCTCGCCCACATCCGCCCAGACGGCCAACAGGACGCACTGTCCTTCGTGGTCACAGGCGCCGTTGGCGTGGGGCTCCCCGAAGTCGCCCGCCGCAATGGGGCCGTCGACGGCCGAGACGATCTGCGCCAGAGAGATCTCCTCGGGCGGGCGGGCCAGGACGTAGCCGCCACCGACGCCACGCTTGGAGCGGACCAGGCCGGCGCCCTTCAGGGCCAGGAGGATCTGCTCGAGGTACGGCTGCGGGAGCCCGGTGCGCTCCGCGATGTCCCGAACCGAGGTGGGCGTCTCGGCCCCGTGGAGGGCGAGGGAGAGCAGGGCCCGACTGGCGTAGTCACCCCGTGTTGAAACCCTCACGGCAATCGATGCTACCGGCCCCCACGTGGGTGGCGGGGTGCGTGGGTCGGGGGTGCGTGGGTCGTAGGGTGTGCCTCCGTGAACGACGGCGCGACGGCCCCGGCGACGCCGGCCGACCCCCGGACCGGGGCACAGGAGTCCGGGGACCCTCCCGAGCCGATCCTCCCGGATTGGAACGGGCCGTGTCTGCATCGTGTCGATCCCGGCACTGATGGGCCAGTTGGCCGATCCGGGCGCCGCACCGCTCCCGCCGTGGTTCCCGGCTCCGGTGGCCGAGGCGCGCCAGATCGTCCTCCTCGTGCTCGACGGCCTGGGCGTGGAGCAGCTGCACCAGCGCCGGAGGCTCGCCCCGACACTGCAGGCCGGCACCGGAACGGCCATCACGACCGTGGCCCCGAGCACGACGGCCTGCGCCCTGACCACGCTCGTGACCGGCCGGGTACCGGCCGAGCACGGCGTGGTCGGCTACCGGGTGGCACTCGACGGCGACGTGATGAACGTCCTGCAGTGGTCCATCCGTGGCCTCGACGCCCGGATGCGGGTGCCCGCACATGTGTTCCAGCCGTTCGAGTCGTTCCCCGGTGCCATCGGCCGGGTGCCGGTGGTCACGCGTCACGACTACGGCCCCACGGGCTTCACCGCCGCGCATCTGGGGGACGTGGACCTCCACCGCTGGCACACGCCGGCCGGGCTCGTGACCGCGGTCCGTGAGCTCACCGCCGCCGGCTCCCCGTTCGTCTACGCCTACTACGAGGGCATTGACCGGGTCGCCCACGCCCAGGGCCTGAACGAGTACTACGACGACGAACTGCGCGCCACCGACCGTCTCGTCGGCGACGTGCTCGAGGTACTGCCGCCGGGTGCCGTTCTGGTGGTGACGGCGGATCACGGTCAAGTGGACGTCGGGGGTTCCGTCGAAGTGCTCGGCCCGGAGATCATGCAGGGCGTGGCCCTCATCAGCGGCGAAGGACGATTTCGCTGGCTGCACGTCCGTCCCGGGGCTGAAACGGACGTTGCCGACACAGCGACCGCGCTCCACGGTGACGTGGCCTGGGTGCGGACCAGGAAACAGATCGTCGAGGCCGGGTGGCTGGGCGGCGTGCCGTCGGCCGCGGTGGCGGCCCGACTGGGCGACATCGCGCTCGTGCCGTTCGCCCCGACGGCATTCCTCGATCCGGCCGACACGGGGGAACTTCGGCTGAGGGCCCGCCACGGATCCCTGACCTCGGCCGAGATGATGGTTCCCCTGCTGGGTTGGCCGGCCTCGTGACGTGGGCGCCACCGGTGGCAACATTGGGCCGCCGAAGGACGCTCCGGCGGGTGGAGACACGACACGACGGGTACGAAAGGCACCATGGCTGACGAGAAGAATGACGTGACCGGGAGCCAGACGCCCGACGGGCGAGACGACCGCGGGCGAGCCGGTGGCAATCGCCCCCGACGAGGTGCTCGAAGGAAGCAGGGACGGCTCAACCCCCGACGAGGGGTCGTCCGAGTCGGTGAGCGAGCCGGCCAAGGTGCTCCGCATCGGCTCCATGGTCAAGACGCTGCTCGACGAAGTCCGGAGCGCGCCGCTGGACGAAAAGAGCCGGGTGCGCCTGCGGGAGATCTACGAGCAGTCGATCCGCGACCTGGCGGAAGGCCTGTCCCCCGACCTGGTGGCCGAGCTCGAACGGATGGCGCCCCCCTTCGACGTCGAGGCGCCGAGCGAAGCCGAGCTGCGCATCGCCCAGGCACAGCTGGTCGGGTGGCTCGAGGGCCTGTTCCACGGGATCCAGGCCACGCTGATGTCCCAGCAGATGGCCGCCCGGGCCCAGCTCGAGGAGATGCGCCAGCGCGGACTGCCCTCCGCCGGCGAGTCCGGCGGACGCACGGGGGCCTACCTCTGAGTGACGCGACCGCCGATGACGTCGAGGCGGAGGACGTGACCGACGCCGAGCCCGGCCTCCCGGCCGGGGGCGGTCCCGGGCCGGCAGGCCCGCCGTCGTTCCCGGGCAACGCACCCCCGCCGCCTCGTTCGGTCCCGGCAGCGGGTCCGCCCGCCTTCCCGACCGGAGCCCGGACCCAGGGCGGCGACCGGCCCTCCGGGACGGGTGCCGCGATGCGGGGCGCCCCCTATGCCTCCTGGGGCATCAGGGTCGGGGGCTATCTGATCGATGCCGTCATCCTGCTCGTGGTGTTCGCCCTCTTCTTCGTCCTCTTCCGGCACAGCCACACCCTGGACGTGCACCTCATGGCGCGGCGCGGGGCCCGGCGGCGGAACCTCTCGAGCCGTGCCGTTCCTGATCTCCGGCGCGCTCTACGTCCTGTACGGCACCCTGCTCTGCGGCTCGCCCCGGGGCCAGACGGTGGGGATGATGGCAGTGGGGGTGCGGGCCGTCCGTGACGAGACTCTCGGGACGCTGGGCTACGGGCGGGCACTGGCCCGGGCCGTCCTGGAGGGTTTTCTCCGCCTGTTGAACCTCCTCTTCTTCCTCCTCGGCCTGATCTGGGTCCTCGACATGCTGTTCCCCCTGTGGGACAAGAAGCGGCAGACCCTGCATGACAAAGTGGCCGGATCGGTGGTCCTCAGCGTCCGCCCGGCGGGCTAGATTGCTGACCCCGGAGGGAATCACACCGGTGTAAGTTTGACGTGGCGAAAGGAGGGCCGGTGTCGGAGCGGTCGTTTACGCATCTGCACACCCACACCGAGTTCTCCATGCTCGACGGCGCCGCCCGGGTGGGAGACCTCGTCGCAGCGGCGGTGGCCGACGGTCAGCCCGCGCTCGGTATCACGGACCACGGCAACATGTACGGGGTCCTCGACTTCTACAAGGCGTGCCGCGACCAGGGCATCGTGCCCATCATCGGCACCGAGTCCTACATGGCCGGCGAGTCGCGCCACGAGCGCCCCGTGCGCCGGGGCAGGATGGACGACACCGGCGGCGACGCCGAGGGCGGGCAGAAGCTCTACTACCACCTGACCCTGCTGGCCGAGACCGTCGAGGGCTACCGCAACCTCATGCAGCTGTCGTCGGCCGCCTACCTCGAGGGCTACTACTACAAGCCCCGCGTCGACTGGGAGCTCCTCGAGCGCCATCACAGCGGCCTGATCGCCACCACGGGGTGCCTGGGCGGCGTCGTGCTCCAGGCCCTGCTGTCCGGCGACGTGGCGGAGGCGGAACGGCGGGCGGCGCGGCTGCAGGACATCTTCGGGCGGGACAACCTCTTCGTGGAGCTGCAGGACCACGGGATCGCGGACCAGCATCGGACCAACCCGCAGCTGATTGAGATCGCCCGGCGGATCGAGGCGCCGCTCCTGGCCACCAACGACAGCCACTACACGCACCGCGAGGATGCGGTTGCGCACGACGCCCTCCTGTGCGTGCAGACCGGGGCCCTCCTCGCCGACACCAACCGCTTCAAGTTCGAGGGCACCGAGCACTACCTGAAGAGCGCGGCCGAGATGCGCCACTTGTTCCGCGAGGTGCCCGAGGCGTGCGACAACACGTTGTTGGTCGCCGAGCGAGCCGACGTGCAGATTGAGCTCGGCAAGCCGAGCCTGCCCGAGTTCCCGGTGCCGGACCGGTTCACGGGCGACACCTACGAGGAGCGGGCGCTGGCCTACCTGCGCGACCTGACCCTGGAGGGCGCGCGCCGGCGCTATGGCTCGCCGCTGCCACCCGAGGTGGTGGAGCGGCTCGACTACGAGCTCGGTGTCATCGGGAACATGGGCTTCGCGGCCTACTTCCTCGTCGTGTGGGACCTCATCCGCTTCGCCCGCGAGTCGAACATCCGGGTCGGTCCGGGCCGTGGGTCGGCGGCGGGGTGCTGCGTGGCCTACTGCCTCCAGATCGTGGATCTCGACCCCATCCGCTACGACCTGCTCTTCGAGCGCTTCTTGAATCCGGGCCGCAAGCAGATGCCCGACATCGACATGGACTTCGACGAGCGCTACCGGGCGGACGTGATGCGCTACGCCGCGGAGAAGTACGGCAGCGACCGGGTGGCCCAGGTCATCACGTTCTCCACCATCAAGGCGAGGGCCGCCGTGCGCGACGCCGCCCGGGTGCTGGGCAAGCCCTACGTGGTGGGCGACCGCATCGCCAAGGCCATGCCGCCCCTCGTCATGGGCCGCGACACGCCACTGCGGGCGTGCCTCAGCAAGACCGAGGGGCACGAGGACGGCTTCGCCGCCGCCGCCGAGCTGCGCACCATGCACGAGACCGACCCCGACGCCAAGGAGGTCATCGACGTCGCGCTCGGCCTCGAGGGCCTGCGGCGCCAGGACGGCATCCACGCGGCGGCGGTCGTCATCTCCCGCGACCCGCTGACGGACTACCTGCCGATCCAGCGCAAGCCGGACGCCGGAGGGGACCCAGACGACGCACCCATCGTGACCCAGTACGAAATGCACGGCGTCGAGGACCTCGGACTGTTGAAGATGGACTTCCTCGGCTTGCGCAACCTCTCGGTGATAGAGCGCTGCCTCGATCTGATCGAGGAGGTCACCGGGGAGCGGCCCGACATCGACGGCGTCGACCTGGCCGACGAGCCGACGCTCGAGATGCTGCGGCGAGCCGAGTCGGTGGGCGTCTTCCAGCTCGAGGGTGGCGCCATGCGCCAGACGCTGCGCTCCCTGGCGCCGACGAGCTTCGACGACGTGGCCGCCCTCGTGGCCCTCTACCGGCCCGGGCCGATGGCGGCCAACATGCACCGCGACTACCCCGAGCTGAAGAACGGCCGGAAGGAACTGACGTACCTGCACCCGGACATTGAGCCGATCCTCAAGGACACCTACGGCTTGATGCTGTACCAGGAGTCGGTGATGCGGGTCGCGCAGAAGTTCGCCGGCTATTCCCTCGAGGAGGCGGACAACCTGCGCAAGGCGTGCGGCAAGAAGATCCGGGCCTTGATCGCCGCCGAGCGCGAGAAATTCGTCGCCGGCTGCGTCGCGCAGGGCTACGGCGAGGAGCTGGGCACGCAGCTCTTCGACATCATCGAGCCGTTCGCGGACTACGCGTTCAACAAGTCGCACTCCTACGGCTACGGGCTGGTGGCCTACCAGACCGCCTGGCTCAAGGCGCATCATCCCGTGGAGTACATGGCGGCGCTGCTGACCTCGGTCAAGGACAACAAGGACAAGACGGCGGTCTATCTCTCCGAGTGCCGCTCCATGGGGATCGACGTGCTGGTGCCCGACGTCAACCGCTCCGTGGCCGAGTTCGCGCCGGACCGGAGCGCCGAGAGGGACCAGGCCCGGCCGGCCATCGTCTTCGGGCTCGCTGCGGTGCGCAACGTCGGCGAGAGCCTCGTCGACCGCATCGTGGCCGAGCGCGACGCCAACGGGCTCTTCGCCGACATCTTCGACTTCTGCCAGCGGGTCGACCCCGTCGTCCTCAACAAGCGGACGATGGAGTCTCTCGTCAAGGCCGGAGCGTTCGACTCGCTCGGGCACCCGCGCCAGGGTCTGTGCCTGGTCCTCGAGGCCGTGGTCGACCGCACCCTGGAGCGCCGTCGCGAACACGAGCTGGGTATCACCACGCTCTTCGCGGCGTTCGAGGAGGAGCAGGCCGACCCGGGATGGGGAGGGGCCAAGGTCGCCATCCCCGACACCGAGTTCGACAAGGGTCAACGCCTGGTCTTCGAGAAGGAGATGCTCGGCCTCTACGTGAGCGACCACCCGCTGATGGGCTTCGAGGCGGCGCTGGCCCGGCACACCGACAGCACCCTCTCGGACATGCGGGAGGAGGATCCGGCGGCGGGGGACCGCTCGCCCGTGCGGACGGTGGGAGGGGTGGTCACCGACCTGCGCCGGTCCTACACGAAGAAGGGCGACCTGATGGCCCGCTTCATCCTCGAGGACCTGCAGGCGGCCATGGAGGTCTTCGTGTTCCCGAAGACCATGGCCGAGTACGGCTCACTCATCGAGAACGACGCCATCCTGGTCGTGCGGGGCCGGCTCGACACCCGGGAGGAGGAGCCGAAGATCGTGTGCATGGAGGTCTCCCGCCCGCTGCTCGAGCGGGGCCAGGAGGACCTCCACATCACGCTGCCCCTCGGCGTGCTGACCGACGCCAAGGTGGACGGCCTCAAGGAGGTCCTGAGCGGTCACCCGGGGCACTCTCCGGTGCTCCTCCACGTCGGCGCCAAGGTCCTCCGCCTGCCGCCGGAGTTCAACGTGGACTGTCGCAACGGGCTCGTGGGCGAGCTGAAGCGGTTGCTCGGACAGAGCGCCGTCCTGTCCTGAGAAGTGACGCGTGATGTCAGTTTCCGCCTCTGACCTGGGGTGACGGAGAGGCTGGTCAGGCGTCCGCGGCCCCTGGTGGGGGTTGGCCGGTTGGGAACGTACCCGGCGCAGCCAGTAGACTCACCTCATGCCGATCGTAGTGAGCACCAAGGATTGCACTGCGCTCAGCGACGCTGAGCTGGTCGAAATGGCGGATCTGTGTGCGGACCGCCCGCCTGGTTTCGACATCGGTTTCCTCTCCAAGGAGCGGGAGGCCTGGGTGCTCATCACCCAGGCCCGGGAAGGGAACAAGTTGCGGGGGTACTCGTTCTGCACCCTGGAGCGGATCGGGGGCACACCCTCCTTGCTCGTCGGGCTGGCCCTCGTCGACCGCACGTCGCGGGCGGAGGCGGCGCTGAAGGGCATCATGGTGGACCAGTACCGCCGGGCCCTGCTCGCGTTCCCCGACGAGGACGTCCTCCTCGGGACGCGACTGCTGACGCCGGAGGGGTTCCGCGCCTTCAACGGGCTCCAGGACGTCGTGCCCTTCCCGGGCCACAAGTCCTCCGGTGAGGAGCGGGCCTGGGCGCGGCGCCTGTCGAAGCGCTTCGGCTGCGAGAACAAGCTCGACGACCGGACCTTCGTCTTGAAGGGGGACGGGTCGGTGGCCGGCGGCCTCGACTTCTTCGCACCCAAGGTCAAGATCCCCGAGGGGGTCGAGACGCACTTCGACAGCTGCGACGCCACCCGGGGCGACCGCCTGGTCGCCTTCGGCTGGGCCATGGCCGAGGACCTCGCCGGGGGCAAGCTCGGCCGTTGAGGCCGTTCGGCGCGCCGGCCCGGAGGCCGGGCGGGCGTCAGATGCGCTGATCAGCCCCGGGGCATCACGGCGGCGCAGACCTTGTAGCAGTGGCCGTCCCGTGGCGGGCTGACCGTCACCAGGAGGTACTGGGGCTCGAACCCGAGCGCGGTGGCCAGGCTCTTGCCGCTCAGGCGCTCCCGTCGGGCGGCGTCGAGGGCGCGGGCGGCGTTGCGGTCCTCGACCGGGAGCCACACGTCGTCGCGGTCCCACCCGAAGCGGACCCAGGTGGACCCGTCGGCTTGGCGCCGGATCAGCTGCGGTCGCCGGGTGGGCTCGATCAGCGCCACCGACGGCCGGAAGCCCCGGAACTCCCAGTAGGGAGCCGAGGGACCCGGGAAGCCGAGCAGCGGGCCGTCCGGGCTCGCCACCAGCCGGCGCAGGAGCTTGCGCAGGTGCCGACCGCGCAGCGTGCCGACGTGGCGGGGGAGGTCGGCGACGGTGGTGGCCTCCGGCTGGGCGAGGTCGTCGCGTTCGGGATCGTCGGCCAGAGTCACCTCGACGACGTCGAAGGTGCTGATGTCGGGTTCGTGTCCCTCGGGCCACGGGACGCGCACCCGCATGACCGTGCGCGTGGCCAGGTCCACGACCGTCGTGTCCTCGGAGGTCGAGGACAGGACGAGCAGATGGAGGGTGGAGCCGCCTGCGGTGGGCACACGCTCCTTGCGCCGGGCCGAGCGTCGCAGCAGGCGCGAGGGATCGGTCGGCGCCTTGGTGTGTCTCCGGGCCGCGGCGTCCGGCTCCGGGTCCGTCTCGGGGTCGATGCCGATTTCCGTGTCCGTGTCCGATGTCGATGTCCATGTCCATGTCCGTGTCCGTATCCGTGTCCGTGTCGATGTGTCGCCGGGCACCCCCAGCGTGCCCTCTGCCGTTGCCACCCCCGGCCCCGGGATCGACGACATTTGCACTCATCCGACGAGCGTCTCCAATTGCGCGGCCAGCGTCTCGATGTCCGCCGCCGGAGTCTGACACGAGCGAGCCTGGCAGACGTAGGCCAGACCCGGTTCGGGTGGTCGCCCCTCGAAGAGCGGGCCGTCGTCCGGCTCGCCCCACAGAACGACGGCGGCCGGGAGCCATCGCCGCCGTACCTCGGCCAGCAGGTCCGGCCGGTCACCCGTCACCACGATCTCGTCGCGCCGGCTCCACATGGGCAGGGCCGCCACCAGGTCTGCGAGCGCAGCCGGGTGCTGGTCGAGGAGCGGTCGAGCGAGCGCGATCGCGCGCTCGACGGCCTCGTCGAACCTCGCATCGCCCGCAAAGGCGCCGGCGCGCAACAGTGCGGTGACTGCGATGGAGTTGGTGGCCGGGACGGCCCCGTCGAGAAACTCCTTGGGTCGGACGACCAGATGCTCCGCGTCGCTGCCGGTGGTGAAGAAGCCGCCCGACGCATCGTCCCAGAACAGGTCGACCAGCTGGGTGGCTGCCAGCACGGCGCGCCCGCGCCACATGGCCTTGCCCGTCCACTCGGACAGGCGTGCGCAGGCGTCAGCCAACCACGCATAGTCCGCGGCAACCGCCAGGTGCCGCGCCCGGCCGCCCTGCCAGCTGCGCATCAGCCGCCCATCGGAGTACATCGACGCCCAGAGGAAGTCGACGATCTCCTCGGCCCGGCGGCCGTAGTGGCCGATGCCGGTGGCCGACGCGATTTCCGCCAGGGTGCTCGCCGTCATGGCATTCCATTCGGTCAACACCTTCTCGTCGCGGGCAGGCTGCAGACGTTGCGCCCGGGCCGCCGCCAGGAGGGCACGGGCTTCTTCCACCTCAGGCAGGGCGCTCGAGGGGCGCACCGACGGGACGCACGGGTATCGAGCGCCCCTCCCAGTTGCCTCCGTCCGTGATCCCGTACCACTCGGCGGCCGGCCGGACCAGTTCTCCCGGCAGCAGCTGACGCAACTCGTCCAGCGTGAAGGTTGCATGCCCGCCCTCCACCCCTCCGGCGTCGGCGTCGAAGGACGAGTACAGCGCGCCTTCGGGTGTCGACAGGTCGCGCAGGACGAAGTCGAGGGTCTCGGTCGCCACTCCGAGATAGGCGCGTTGCCCGGTGTCCTGCCATGCGTGCAGATAGGCCCGGGCCAGCAGCGCCTGGTCGGTGAGCATCTTCTCGAAGTGGGGCACGAGCCAGTGCGCATCGGTCGAGTACCGGCAGAACCCGCCGACGAGGTGGTCGTACATGCCGCCGGCGGCCATGGCGTCGAGGGTCCGCAGCCCCATGTGGCGTGCGTGGTCGGCGCCGGGTCCGCCACGGCGGGCCCGGCGGAGGCACAGCTCGATGAGCGTCGGACGGGGAAACTTCGGCGCGGGGCCGAAGCCACCCCATTCGGGGTCGAAACCGGCCTCGAGTCCCGTGACGACGCGTGCCACGACGGCGTCGGGGTCGAGACCGATCGTGGGCTGTGACTCCGAGCACCGGCCCGCCCGGACCTTCGCCACCTCCCCCGCGCCGTGGTGGTGGCCGCTGCTGCCGCGCCCATGGTCTCGGCCAGGCTGAGCTCCTTGCGCACCGCGCCGACGAGCGCGTCGGCCTGCGCCAGGACCTGCTCCCGCTCGCTCGTCCACGCCTCGCCGAGTGCCTGCACGACGCGACGGAACGAGGGCATGCCGTGGCGCTCGACGGGGGGAAAGTACGTCCCGGCGTAGAAGGGTCGTCCATCGGGTGTGCAGAAGACGGACATCGGCCACCCGCCCGACCCCGTCAACGCCTGGGTGGCCGTCATGTAGACCGTGTCCAGATCAGGACGCTCCTCGCGGTCCACCTTGATGGAGACGAACCACTTGGCCAGGTCGGCCGCCGTTGCCGGGTCCTCGAAGCTCTCGTGGGCCATGACGTGGCACCAGTGGCACGAGGCGTAGCCGATGGAGAGGAAGATCGGTTTGTCCTCGTCAGTGGCCCGGCGCAATGCCTCGTCCCCCCAGGGGAACCACTCCACGGGATTGTCGGCGTGCTGGCGGAGATACGGGCTCGTCTCGTCGGCCAGGCGGTTCACAGGACGGATGCTAGGGCGCGGCTGGTGCAGACCCGGCACGGGCGGTACCCGTGCAAGGCTCAGGCGATGGAGCTTGCACTCGGGGGAAAGACAGCACTGATCACGGGGGGCAGCCGCGGCATCGGGCTGGGCATCGCCACCCGCTTCGCCGAAGCAGGCGCGAACGTGATGATCACGTCCCGGACGGCGGAGGACCTGGCCGAGGCGTCTGCAGGGCTTGTCGCCATGGGCGCGCCCGAGGAACGAGTGGGGTGGGTCGTGGCCCACGTCGGAAGGCCCGAAGACGCACAATCGTGCGTCGCACACACCGTGGCCCGCTTCGGAGGCCTCGACATCCTGGTCAACAACGCGGGGACCAACCCGTACTTCGGCCCGATGATCGACATCGACGTCGTCCGGGCGCAGAAGACGTTCGAGGTGAACCAGCTCTCGGCCCTGGTCTGGACCGCCGCCGCGGTGAAGTCGGGCTTGCGAGGCTCGGTCATCAATGTCTCCTCGGTCGGCGGCCTCGAGGTGGAGCCGAACATCGGCTGGTACAACGTGACCAAGGCGGCCGTGCTCCACATCACACGGCAGCTCGCCTTCGAGCTGGCACCCGACGTGCGGGTGAACGCGCTGGCGCCCGGGCTGGTCAAGACGAGGCTGGCGGCCGCCCTGTGGGAAGGCCCCGGCGAGGAGCGGATCGCCCAGAACGTCCCCCTGCGGCGGCTCGGGCTGCCCGACGACATCGCCACGGCGGCCCTGTTCCTGGCCTCCGACGCCTCTTCGTGGGTGACCGGTCAGACCTTCGTCGTCGACGGCGGCACTACCATCCAGCCTTCGGGTGGCGTCGGCTGAGCCCACGGAATGCCCCAGCGCTCGCAGTGCCTCGGACTGGCGTGTGATGTCACACGCCGAGTGGCTGTCCCGTCTGATGGGTGACGGAAACCAACTGACGGAAGAGAGGTGGGGCGCCATGGCCCATGTCCCGTTGCTCGACGAACCACGAGGTGTTGTTCCCCGACTGGCCCGCCGCTACACGAAGCGCCGCTTCGGACAGATGGTCGAGCCCACCGCGGCCGCGTCGCACCATTCCGGCGTGCTCGTCGCCATGGGCAGTCTCGAGACGGCGGTGCAACTCGGCTGGAAGAAGCTCGATCCCACGCTGCGGTGGCTGGCCATCCAAGCGGTCTCGGGCTCAGATCGGCTGCTCGTGGTGCATCGACTACGGCTACTACGAGGGCATGAACGAAGGGATCGACCCGGCCAAGGTCCGATCCGCCGGCGACTGGCGGTCCAGCGACCTCTTCGACGAGAGGGAGCGGGCGGTCCTCGAGTACGCAGAGGTGGCGTCCGGCTGCCCGGCCGAGGTCACCGAGGAGCTCGCGGCGCGGGTGCGGGCCCACCTCAGCGACGCGGAGTTCGTCGAGCTGGCGGCCTGGGTCGCACTGGAGAACTTCCGGTCGCGCTTCAACGCCGGCCTGGGTCTGCGCAGCCAGGGGTTCTCGGACTCCTGCGAGATCCCGACGAGGGAGACCACTCGACGCCGGTCCGAAGCCGTTGCCTGACGCAGAGGCCGATGCGGCCGCCTTCGAGGAGTGGCGCTCGCTGCTGTTCGGCATCGCCTATCGCATGCTGGGCAGCGCCACCGACGCCGAAGACGTCGTCCAGGACGCGTGCATCCGCTGGCTGCGGCGGGGCGGTGAGCCGGTCCAGTCGGTCCGGGCCTACCTCGTCACGATCGTGACCCGGCTCTGCCTCGACCAACTGAACTCGTCCCGGTCGAAGCGCGTGACCTACGCGGGTCCGTGGCTACCCGAACCGGTGGTCCTCGACGAGCCTTCGGCGGCCGAGCAGGCGGACTCGCTGTCGCTGGCCTTCCTCGTGCTCCTGGAGGAGCTCACACCCCTCGAGCGTGCCGCATATCTCCTCCACGACGTCTTCGGCTATTCCTTCGACGAGGTGGCCCGGTCGTTGGCGCGGACTCCTGCCGCCTGCCGGCAGCTGGGCGCGCGGGCCCGAAAGCACATCGAGGAGCGCCGTCAGCGCTTCGATGCGGATCTGCGCCACGGGCGTGAGCTGACGGACCGCTTCCTGGTCGCCTGCGCCACCGGGGACCTGACGGGTCTCCTCGCCATGCTGTCGGACGACGTCGTCGTCTGGACCGACGGGGGAGGAAAGGTCAGAGCCGCCCTGCGGCCGGTGGTCGGCCCCCATCGCAGTTCACGCTTCTTGGTCAATGTGGCGAAGAAGGGTCAGGGCGTTCCCGAGGCGACCGTCCTCAACGGCCAGCCGGCAACCGTGTTCGTGGACGAAGGGGTGGTGGTCGCGGCCCTCGTGCTCGACATCATGGAGGGTGCGATCGTCGGGGTGCGGGTGATCTCGAACCCGGACAAGCTGGAGCGGCTCAACGCACAACTCCTCACGGGATCGGCCGGCGGGTCCGAGGGGTCCCACTAGGAACGGAACGACTCGAGCTCCCGCCGACGGACCTTGCCTGCTGCACGTGCGAGGCAGGTCGTCCACGATGACCAGTTCCTTGGGCGCCGCCCAGGGGGCGATGGTCTCGGCGACCAGCTCTCGCAGGTCGTCGAGCGACGGGGCGTCGTCCCTCGGCACCACCCAGGCGACCACCCGTTCGCCCCATTCGGGGTCGGAGCGCTTCCAGACCGCCACCTCGAGCACGTCGGGGTGGGCGCTGAGGACCCGCTCGACGAGGTCGGGCCACACCTTCTCGGCCCCCGTCGTGATGACGTCATCGATGCGGCCTGACACGACGAGCGTCCCGTCGGCCGTCAGGCGACCGGCGTCTCCGGTGGCGAACCAGTCTGCAGCGCCGTCGATTCCTTCGACACGCCCGTCGCCCCCATCGCGGTAGCAGCGAAAGAGCATGGGTGCCCGGAGCAGGATCTCGCCCTCCGCCGTGTCCCCGTCCACCGCAGAGTGGAACACCCCGTCCGCCGATCGCACCGAGATCTCCACCTCGTCGAGTGGCAATCCGTCGTAGACGACACCCGAGCCCGTCTCGGTCATGCCGTAAGTGGACACCACGTTGGGAGGCAGCTCGGCGGGTGCTTTGCTGCCACCGAGGAGAACGCAGCTGAAGACCGAGGGATCGAGTCTCCGCAACGCGGTCGTGACGAGCGCGACGTGCGAGACGCTGTCCGGACCGCCCCGCCTCCTCGACGGCCTTGGCCTCGAATCCCGGCATCACGACGAGCGGTGTGGCGGTGACGATCGAGCGGGTCACGACGGACAGCCCGCCGATGTGGGCCAACGGCAGGCAGGCGAGCCACGAGTGCCGGCTGGGGTCGATCCCGAGCCGCGCCGACGTCGCATGCGCCGAGGCCGCGATGGCGTCATGCGTCAGCACGACACCCTTCGGCTGGCCCGACGTGCCCGAGGTTGCGACGACCAGTGCGTCGCCCTCCTCGACCGCGATGCCGTCCGCGAGTGCGTGCTGTTCCCCGTCGGAACGAACGATCCGGGTGGGGCGCAGTGCGTCGAGCATCGCGTTGCGAGCGACGAGGGGAAGCCGGGGGTCCAGCGGAGCGGCAGCGTCGCCCGTGTCCCAGATGGCTTGGAGTGCATCCACAAACCCCATGCCACCAGGGAGGTCGAGTGCGACGAGCTCAGGCACCGGCACAGTAGCGTAGGGCGCCGTGCAGACCGTGGTCACCGGAACACCCAAGGATCCCCTCGACGATCTTCGCCTCCTTCCCCTTCCCGCCTGGGAGCAACGAGGCTCGTTCCGGGACATCCGCTACGAGGTGGGCGACCGCATCGCGAAGCTCACGATCTGCCGCCCGGAGCGGCGCAATGCCTTCCGGCCGCAGACGCTCTTTGAGCTGACCGAGGCATTCACGATGGCTCGCGACGACCCGGACGTCGGCGTGATCGTCCTCTGCGGCGAGGGTCCGGATGCATTCTGCTCGGGCGGGGACCAAACGATCAGAGGTAACGACGGCTACCTGGGCGACGACGCGGTGGCCGACCGTGGCATCGGGCGTCTCAATGTGCTCGACCTCCAGATCCTGATGCGGCGGGTCCCAAAGCCGATCGTGGCCATGGTCGCCGGCTACGCCATCGGGGGTGGCCACATCCTGCACCTGGTCTGTGACCTGACCATCGCCGCCGACAATGCCCGATTCGGCCAGACCGGACCAAAGGTGGGGAGCTTCGACGGAGGCTACGGATCTTCCATCCTGGCCCGCACGATCGGGCTCAAGCGGGCGAAGGAGGTGTGGTTCCTCTGCCGCCAATACGGGGCGGAACAGGCCCTCGACTGGGGCCTCGTCAACACGGTGGTCCCGCTGGACGACCTCGAGCGCGAGACCGTGGCCTGGTGCCGGCAGATGCTCACGCTGTCGCCGATTGCGCTGCGGATGATCAAGGCCGGCATGAACGCCGCCGACGACGGTCTGGCCGGGGTCCAGCAGCTCGCCGGCGACGCCACGATGCTCTTCTACATGACCGAGGAGGGCCAGGAAGGCCGCAACGCCTTTGTGGAGCACCGCCCTCCTGACTTCTCGCGTTTCCCGCGGCGTCCGTGAGTCCGCCGCTCAAGCTGTGGGTGGCGGGCGCGCGCCCGCGCACGCTTCCGGCCGCGGTCGTGCCCGTGGCCGTGGGCACGGCGGCCGGATACCTCTCGAGCGGCCGACTGGTCATCACGACTCCGCAGATCAGCAGCGTTTGTCACGGGGCGGTCTGCACCACTTCGACCGTCAGCTCTCGTGGGCCAACGCCTTGCTCGCACTCGTCGTTGCACTGGGCATCCAGATCGGCACCAACTACGTCAACGACTACGCGGACGGGGTGCGGGGCACGGACGCGCGCCGGGTCGGTCCGGTCCGGCTCGTCGCCGGCCAGTTGGCCACGGTGCGCGAGGTCAAGATCGCAGCACTCATCTCCTTCGGTGTGGCCGGCCTGGCCGGCCTCGTGTTGGCGGCCCGGGTCACCTGGTGGTTCATCCCGCTCGGTCTGCTCTGCGGCCTGGCGGGATGGGCGTACACCGGCGGCCCTCGACCCTACGGCTACCTCGGCTTCGGTGAGCTGTTCGTCTTCGTGTTCTTCGGTCTCGTGGCGACGGCGGGATCGGCGTACGTGCAGCACGCCCCGTTCGTCATCTCGCTCGGCGGCCACCTGTTCTCCTACACCTACGACTGGGGATTCGCGCTGTGGGCGGGCGTGCCCGTCGGCCTCATCGCCGCGGCCTTGCTCCAGGCGAACAACCTGCGTGACATCGCCACCGACACGGAGTCCGGAAAGAAGACCCTTGCCGTACGGCTCGGGCGGCGCAGGGCGGGGCTGCTGTACTCCTTCACGCTGATGGGTGTGGCCCTCTCTCTCGGCGTCCTGCACAACTACCGGGCATGGTCGCTGCTGGCGCTGCTGGCCATCCCCCTCGCCATTTACCCGGTGCGACTTGCGCTCAGCGATGCAAACGGTCGGGCCTTGTTACCCATGCTCGGGGCGACCGCCCGCCTCCAACTCGTCACGGGCGCGCTCTTGACGGTCGGCCTGCTCATATGAGAACGGGCTCCACCGCCTCGAGCCAGTGACGCACGATCCGCCACGCCTGATCGGGCTGCGAGAGGTGCACGGCATGGCCGCCACCCGGAACAAGGGATGCGACGGCACGTGGCGCGAGGCGGGAAACCCTGAGCGCGTGCGCGGCAAACCGGGTGTCGTCCGATCCCGCCAGGGCGAGGACCGGACAGTTCAGCGTCGACATGCGATCCCACAGCGGCGCCTGGGTCCCGGTCCCGCACAGTCGGAGGCTGGATGCGAGGCCGGAGGCGCTGTTGCGGAGACGTTCGGCACGGTCGGTGGCCTCGGACGACAACCGATCGAACAGGGGGCCGCGCAGCCATGCGTCGAGAAACTGTTCGACGTCGTCCGAGGATTCGAGTTGGTCGGCCATCGCCTCGTCGAACTGGCGACGGCGGTCACGCTCCGCCGGGTCTTCTATGCCGGCGGTGACGCCGATGAAGACCGCATGGCGCACAGGCAATGTCGTCTGGGTCACGACGTGAAGCGCCACGCGTGCACCCAGCGAATAGCCGAGCAGGTCGAAGGGCTCATCGCCGAGAGTGGTCCGGACCGCTTCGGCCACCAGGTCGGCAGTCGTCGGCAGGTCGGCTCGCACCGAGTCAGAACCGCCGTGTCCGGGAAGGTCCAGCGCCACCAGCGAGTGCGATCCGGCCATGTGCTCTCCGAAGCGACCCCACAGCCGTCCCGTCTGCGTGAATCCATGCAACGCCACGAGCGGCGGCCCCGAACCGCGCACCTCGACATTGAGTGGCACGACGGGTGAGCGTACAGGCCACCTTCAGCGCCACCTTGGTCGACGAGTGGGCACGACTAGGGGTCACCGACGCGGTGATCAGTCCCGGCTCGCGGTCGACCCCCCTGGCGCTGGCGCTGGCGGAGCGGCTCCGGACCCACGTCCGTCTCGACGAACGCAGCGCGGCCTTCTTCGCGCTGGGGCTCGCCATGGCGTCCGGCCGACCGACCGTGATCTGCGTCACGAGCGGGACTGCCGCGGCCGAGCTGCATCCCGCAGTGGTCGAGGCACACCAGGCACGGGTTCCACTGATCGTCTGCACCGCGGACAGGCCGCCCGAGCTCCATCACACCGGAGCCCCCCAGACCATCGAACAGGTGGGCCTCTTCGTGTCGGCGACCCGCTGGGCGGCGGCACCCGGCGTCCCTGCCGACGGACACGAAGCGACGTGGCGACCCCTGGCCGTCCGGGCCTTTGCGGAGTCGCTCCAAGGTCGATCGGGCCCAGGTCCGGTTCACCTCAACCTCGAGTTCCGCGAACCCTTGACCGGGCCGGCCACGGCGTTGCCGCCGCGCCCCGGACCTGGGATCGTCGTTGCCCAGGATCAATCTCCACCCCCGCTGGCCGAAACCGCTGCGCGGCCCCGGCGTCATCATCGTCGGGGGCGATTCTCCGCGGCCTCCGGACCCCGACCGCGTGCTCGCACTGGCGGAACGGCTTGGCTGGCCGGTCCTGGCCGACCCGCGCTCGGGGAGCAGGGTGGCAGGGACGATCGCCGCCGCCGATTCGATCGTCCGTACGAAGCCACCGCTGCCGGAGACGATCGTGATGCTCGGAACCCCGTGGCTCTCGCGAGCGCTCGGTGAATACGTCTCTGATGCGGCCCGCACCGGCGCACGGGTGGTCGTCGTCGATCCGTGGGGGCAGTGGAGCGGATCCCGATCGAGTGGCGACCGAGTTCCATCGCAGCGCAACGAATTCCTGGCTGACCGCCGCGCTGGAAGGAGCCTCTCCGTGCGACGCGGAGTGGTTGGCCTCCTGGCGGTTGCGAGAGGAGAAGGCACAAGCGGCCATCGCCGGCGTGCTCGGATCAGACCTCAGCGAGCCACAGGTCGCCCGTGCCGTCCATCAGTACGCCGCCAGGGCCGGTGCCACCATCGTGGTGTCGGCGTCCATGCCCATCCGGGACCTCGAGTGGTTCGCGACGGCGGAGGCTGTTCCGCCCCGGGTGCTGGCGAATCGAGGGGTGAACGGGATCGACGGCGTGGTGTCGACCGCGCTCGGGGTCACCGCGTCGGAGTCAGGATCGGGACGAAGCCATCACACCATTGCGTTGCTCGGTGACCTCGCCTTTCTGCACGACGTCTCGGGACTGGTCAACCTGCCCCTCATCCCCTGCACGTTCGTCGTGGTCGACAACGGCGGGGGAGGGATCTTCTCGTTCTTGCCTCAAGCCACGTCCATGGAGGCGGGCGTGTTCGAGCGCCTCTTCGGCACGCCACCCACCAGTGACATCGCCTCGGTCGCGCGCGGATTCGGTCTACCGGTCCACTTGGTGACCTCGATGTCCGAACTGGAGCCGGCGCTCGAGGCGCCAGCTCCTGCCCTGGTGCGGGTGATGGTGCCAGGGCGAGCCGAGAACGTCGCCCTGCACGACGCGATCAACGAGGCGGTCCGTCTCGCGCTCGACGTGAAAGCGGGGGAGGGCGTCGAGGTGGACAGCCGACCGGTCGGGCTCCGGAAGGTCAGCTCCACGTTGGCGTCCCCGGACATCCTCCACCCCATCTCGTGCACGCAGCGGTGATGCTGGTCGCAGAGCTCGACGAGGTTGCACATATCGGTCGGCCCGTCGTCGACCCAGTGCACGATGTGGTGCACGTCGGTGAATTCGGTGTGAGTGCAGCCCGGGAATCGGCACCCCTTGTCGCGCCGCCGGATCTCAATCCGTTGGGCGTCGCTGGGGTCCCGTCGGGTTCTTCCGAGGTTGAGGCTCTGCCCACTTGGGCCATCGGCCGAGACCATGACCTTGGCGTCACAGGCCAGCCGGCGGGCGACGCCCCGGGAGACCGGCCCCAACACGTCGAGCTCGGCACCACCTTCGCCCCCGACGAGGAAGCTGTAGTCGGCGTGGACGACGACGGTCGGCCGGTTGCGGCGCAGACCGCCGGCCCGGGCCTCGGCCGGAGCGTCGCCCGTCCGGCCGGCGGCGTCTCCCTTGCAGACGGCCACCAGAGCGTCGGCCATCCGCTGATCGAACGGGGTGCGGTCACGCAGACGGCGACTGGCTCGGGCGACGAGTGAGCTCTTGACGGCGGCGTACTGCTCCTGCGGAAGTACGCCGGTCAGGCTGCGCCGGCGATCGTCGAAGCGGAGGAAGCGCCTGGAGTAGAAGCCCGTGGCTCGCTCGTCTGATTCGTTCCGAGCCGCGATCGCCAGTTCCCGTACCTGCTTGGCAGACCAGCGGATGGCCTGTTCGGCCAGCGTGGCGTCGGTCTCGGGCCTGGCCACCTCCACGAGGGGCTTGACTTGGTCGAAGGAGAGCTTTCCCTGTGAGAGGGCATCGGAGATCTTGGGCAACGCGTGGAGCTTGGCTGCCGCGCTGACCCACTCCCTCGCGGTGGCGGCGGTCACGCCACAGCGCTGGACGAGCCAGGCGACCATGGACGTGGCGCCGTCCACCCGCCAGGCCTTCCGGCGATCGAGCTCGACGACCGCCGCCAGCAGCTGGCTCTGGTGGGCCGAGATCGCCCGGTGATGCTGGGCCACGCTGGCCACCAGGCTCTCGGTTCGCCGCGACACCGTGTCGGGCCGTGGTCCGTCTCGGAGGGTTGAGGGCGCCATGCGGAACATGAACGGTCTCACGACGACCGAGAAGGGCACCAAGCGGCACCACGAGGCACCACGTGCACCACGGCACCAGAGACCTAGCCGAGCAGCGAGAGTCCTCAGCGGTAGCGATCGGCCGGGACCCACTCCCCGTGGCTACGAGGAGGCAGGCGCTCGGGCAGGTGGATGACCGCCTCCGGGCGACGCCGCGCCATCGACGACGCGTCGAGGACGTAGAGATCGCTCGCCCCACGGTTCGCGTCGTCGACGACCGTCAGGAGCCAGCCCTCGTCGTCGCTGTGGCCGTCCGACGCCCGGACGAAGACAGGTTCGCTGGGCGTGCGTCCCGGTCCGGGTTTCCAGGCCGCGGAGGACGAATGATGCAGGTCGAACTTCAACAGCCCGGCTGGGTGCACGGCCACGTCGGGCCCATCCGGCGATGGGGAGCGCTGCGCATCCCGAGCGACGTCGCCCCACTCCATCTCGACGCAATAGCCATAGCGGAACACCTCGCCTTCACACGTCGCGTCACGGCGGGGATACTCGACGTGTCGCTCGTCCACGACCTCCCGCTCGACGTCCGTGCCGGCGATGCGCCACCGCTCGAGCACTCCGAGGCTGCCCCCGATCGTCGTGAGACCGATCCCCTGCGGACCGACGACCGAGGACGACAGGTCGACGCGCTGTCCGGGCTCTGGAGCCGCATAACGGCAGACGTACAACACGATGGCATCGACGGCGCCCCCCGGGGCAGCACTGGTCCCGCCTTCCTCGTACGCCCCGAGCACGTGGGTCACCAGGCTGGGATCGAGCCGAATCCACCGGACGTCTGTCCCCGGCCCGCCACGCCTGACGACACCGATCCAACCCTCGCTGCCGGGCAGCCACCCGAAGGGCACCGCGCTGGTGTCGTCGCCGACCAGCGTGTCGTCGGCGACTCGATGAACACCACATGCTGCGCGGTGACCCCGACGTCGTGCTGCCAGGTTGCCCGTTCCAACTCGACGGACTGGGCCGTGCGCAGGCCACCGCGCGCGTCCCATTCCCCGATGCGCAGGAAGGTGCCTTGGTCTTCGTCCTCACCCGAGCGGCTGCCGCCGACCCCGTCGTCGACCGCGAACAGCACGCGGGCGCCGTCGGACGCCACCCGATGCACGTGGGACGCGATCGGCCTGGTGAGGTCCCCGACGAATTCCTCGGGCTCGAGAAACCGTGAGTAGCGGGACGGCAGCCCGACTTCGGGGAGAGCCAGCACAGAACCCGCGTGCCAGAAGAGGCCCGCATCGGCTTCCGAGTCCCGACGCAGGTAGGAGACGGCCTTGCCATCACGCAGCTCGACGGCATGGAGCGCCCCTCGGCGCCGCCCAGATTCGAGCCCTTCGTCTGCGACACCCTCATCGTCTCCGGAGCCACCCTCGTGATCGCTTCGCCCCCGCTCTGCCGTCCAGCGTCCGGGCCCGACCCGGAACAGGGTCCCCTGCAGGTCCGGAGGCAACGACCCCTCCATTGGCAGCGGCAGCGTCTGCTCCATCCCGATCACCTGATGACCCTGCTCACCCGACCACCCCGATCGCTCCGTCGGTCTCCGCGAGGCCGATCAACCTACCGGGGTATGGCAAAGTCGCGGCATGCCCACGCTCTCTGAGGATCTCGCGTTTCGCGGCCTGATCCACCAGATGACCGATACTGGCCTGCCCCAACGGCTCGACAAGCCCGGTCTCACGATTTACGCCGGTTTCGACCCCTCGGCCGACAGCCTGCACGTGGGCAACCTCCTCCAGCTCTGCACGCTGCGCAGGTTCCAGGACGCCGGCCACCGACCCATCTCCCTCGCCGGAGGCGGCACCGGCATGATCGGCGACCCGGGCGGGAAGCAGGACGAGCGCCAGCTCTTGGACCTCGAGACCATCGAGGGCTACCTCGAATCGATCCGTCCCCAACTGGCGCAGTTCCTCGACCTGCACGGCGACCGCGCGCTGCTGCTCAACAACGCCGACTGGCTCAGCAGGCTCTCGACGCTGGAGTACCTGCGCGACGTCGGCAAGCACTTCACCGTCAACCAGATGGTGGCCAAGGAGTCCGTCAAGACCCGCTTCGAACGACCGGACCAGGGCATCTCGTACACCGAGTTCAGCTACATGCTGCTCCAGGCATACGACTTCCTGCGCCTGCACCTCGACCACGGCTGCGATCTCCAGATCGGCGGCAGCGACCAGTGGGGCAACATCACCATGGGCGTGGACCTCATCCGCAAGGTCTGTGGCGACGAGGTGTGGGGCCTCACCACGCCGCTGGTCGTCAAGCCCGACGGCACCAAGTACGGCAAGACGGAGTCCGGCACGGTCTGGCTCGATGCGAAGCGGACCAGCCCCTTCGCCATGTACCAGTTCTTCCTCAACACGCCCGACGAGCAGGTGACCGACCTCATCCGCTATCTCACGTTCCTCGACCACGATCAGATTCAGGCCCTCGACGCCGAGACGGCGGAGCACCCGCAACGGCGCGCCGCCCAACGAGCCCTTGCGCGCGCCGTCGTCGCGCTCGTGCACGGCGAGGCCGAGGTGGCCAAGTGCGAGGAGGCCTCGGCCGCCCTCTTCGGCGAGGAGATCGCCGGCCTGAGCGAGGAGCTGCTGCTGGCGGTGACCGAGGACGCGCCGACCACGATCGTCCCCCGCTCCGAGTTGCTCCATGAGGGCCTCACCCTCGTCGACCTCCTCGAGCGCACCGGCCTGGCCACTTCCAAGAAGGAGGCGCGCCGCACCATCGACGGCGGGGGGGCCTACGTGAACAACGTCAGGCAGACCGACACGGGACGCACGCTTGTTCCCGCCGACCTTCTGCACGACCGTTACGTCGTGCTGCGCAAGGGCTCACGTGGGGTCCACATCGTCCGGGCCACATGAAGCGCCGGTCCCTGGTCGCCTCCCTCGTGCTGATGGCCGGATCCGCATTCGCCCTCACCTCGTGCGCCGGGGCTGACCAGCAGGGCCCGCCGGCACACAGGATGTCGGTCTGGGTCAGCGGGACCAGCTTCGGCGAGCAGATCGGCACGCTCATCGCCGACAACGCACGGGTCGCCAAGGACGTGCCCAACGGCACCGGCGCCGTGCACGCCGCTTGCGGCACCATCGTGAACGACGCCGAGATGGCGAACTCCTCGCTGCCCTCGCCCGATCCCGAGGTGACCGACCTCCTCACCCAGGCCTATGGGCTCGAGGGCACCGCCGGCAATCAGTGCTTCGACGCCGGCGCCACGAACAAGAAGCTCCTGGCTCAGTCACATCGCAATGCCGTCAAGGCCGAGGCGCTCTACGACCAGGTCCTTCAGCGCATCCGCCAGGTCGACGGCAAGGTCGTCTCCACGACCACCACGACCGACAACTCGACGGGCGGCATCTTCGGATGACGCCCCACGGCACCGACGACGCCGCGGCGAACGAGAACCGGGACGGGAACGAGAACGGGATGGACAACGAGAACGAGCAGAACGAGAGCGCCCACGAGGAGTTCGACCGCCATCGGCGCCGGGTGCTGTGGGCGCTCCCCACCGGCCTGTACCTGGTCGGGAGTCGTCATGGCGACGAGGTGAACCTGATGACGGCCAACCTGGTGGTGCAGGTCTGCATCGAGCCCAAGCTGGTCGGGGTGGCTCTCGAGCGCGACTCCGTGACGGCCCGGCTCGTGGCCGCGAGCGGCGCCTTCACGATCTCGCTGCTGCAGCGAGGCGATCGCGACGTGGTGCGCCGCTTCGTGAAGCCCGTCACCGACGTCCGCCGCGCCCGCGACGGTGTCATCGTCGCGCTCTCGGGACACCCGGTGACCGAGGTCGGGCCACAACGGCTGCCGGTGCTCTCGGCGGCGGCGGGCCATCTCGCCTGCGGCGTGACGCGCACCGAGCAGCTGGGAAGCCACACCTTCTGCATCGGTGAGGTGAGCGGGGTGGGGGGGAGCCGGACGAGGTCCTGCGGATGGAGGACACTCAGATGCACTACGGGGGCTAACGAGACAGCTACCCCTCCGGGTTCCGAGGCCTCAGATCGATCCGGAGGGTGAGGATCCCGTCGACGAGCTCGGCCTCCGCGTCGCCGATCATGGCGAAGTCCGCGAAGTCTCGCTGTGCCTGCTCGCGAAAGCGCTGGCGCTCGGCGCCCTCTATCGGCGGCATGCCCCGTGTCCGGACCGCCTCGGCGCGCTCCCGGAACCGGGTCACCATCTCCTGCGGGTCGAACGCGGGCACGGCGGTCAGCGTAGAGGTTTACTGGAGACCAATGAGCGACGAAACAACGCCTCCACGCGGCCCCCTGACTGCGGCCGGTGTCGCGGACCGGGTGCGCGCCGCACTCGAGGCCGCCGACGTCGACGCGTTCGGGGACCTCCTCAGCCCCGACGTGCAGTGGGGCCCGCCCGGCGATCCCAATCCGCCTTGCCGCAGCCGCCGCCAGGTGCTCCGGTGGTACGAACGCGGACGGGCCGCAGGGCACCGGGCCAGCGTCACGGATCTCGAGGTCCACGGGGACGCGCTCCTGGTCGGCCTTCGGCTCGAGACGGGTGAGGAGCGATGGCAAGTCCTGCGGGTCGGGCCCGAGGGCGTCACCGACATCCGCGGCTACGCGGACAGACCGAGCGCGGAAATGGCTCTCTGACCTGGTCCCGGGCCGACGCCCCGCCCGAACCCACTACAATGGGTCAGCGGTCGAGATGGCCCGTACGGTCTGGCCGCCGGGGGCGGAACGCGAAGGTGCGGACCGGGTGTGACAAGGAGTTCTCGTGAAAAAGGGACGCCATCGGCGCTTCGAGGAAGCGCGCAGCCTGAAACGGTCTTCGAGCGAGTCCACTGGACGATGCGTCGAATGCGGGGCTGAACCGGACGACGTCCACGCCTCGTGGTGCCTGGCGGAAGAGGACAAGTACGACCGGATCCTCGGTTCGATGCCGGCGCCCTCGTACGCGGACGACGACCCCCTGAAGGACTAGGCCCCTGAAGGCCTAGTCCCAGCGAGTCGCGGCCGCCGCCCTCCGCCACACCAACCGCACGCGTGCCGACCGTGGCGGCAGCCGGGCCGATCTCCGGCGTGGGAACTGCATCGGTGCGTCGAGCGCGTACCGCCGGATGGGGGAGCGCCACGCCCTGGGCACGCCGGCTCTCGCGTTCCTTCACGAGCGCGACGAACTGCTCGTAGACCTTCGCTCCCACCATCTTGGTGAGCTCGGCCTGCATCTCTTCGTAGACCGGTCTTCTTCCCGACGAAGGCGTCGGGCGCCTCGGTGCACCACCAGTGGAACTCACGGCCGCCTTTGCCCCAGTGGCGTCGGTCCCATTGCCGGATGACGGAGGTGACGTGACCCTCCTCGTCGTCGACCTGGTCCTCCCGCCGTAGCGGGAGCTGCCAGCACACCTCGGGCTTGAGCGTCAGGGGGTTCACGCCCCGGTTCACCGCCGCGATGTGGAAGGCGCAGCCGGCACCGGCGGGGAAGCCCGGGCGGTTGAGGAAGATGCAGGCGTCGTCCACCAGGCGTGTCACGGTCTCGCCGCCCTTGTTGGTGTGGATGACGCTCTTCTTGAACCCGTGGTTCTGCCATTCCTCCGGGGACAGCGTGGTGGCCGCTTTCTCCACTCGCCTGGCGTCCTTCTTGTCGACCAGGTGCGCCCCGTAGCTGCAGCAGCCCTGCACGAGCTCTGGCGCAGGGCCGGTCAGCACGCCTTGGCATCCGTTGCCGAAGATGCAGGTCCAGTTGCTCGTCAAGAACGTGGCGTCGAACACCCACGTTCTCTCCTCGTCCTCGTCCTCGAAGCTGATCCACTCGTGCGGGTCGATGGGTAGGCGCGCCACGGCCAGGACGATACAGGCTGTGCGGCACGCCACGACGAATCGTCATCGGCCCACGGAGAAGCGTCACCATCCGAGCACGCGACACGTGTCGGGGCCGGCCCGGATCCCCGAACGGCGCGCCACGAACGCGCCACGAGAGGAGTGCAGGCGTCCACCGTGCCGCGCACCCAACCGTGGCGTCCCGAGGTGCTGGATGCTCGCCGCAGCGGAATGGAGTCGCCGCTCGCGGAGAATTTGAGTGGACCGAGGACGATGGAGGACAGGGGGACTCCGACGTTGCCCCGTCATCGCCACCCGTCTGCCCGGGTGAGGGGGCGGGACGCACCCGACACGGGATGATCCGCCCCGTCGCTCCACCCCGTAGACTCCTCGTCATGGCAACGACCACCGAAGACGTCCAGGCCACGGCCCCTGTGGTCTCGCTCACCCCGGAGGCCCACAAGGTCGTGCGGGAGGCGATCGAGCAGGAGCCCGATCCCGGCTCTCTCGGCCTCTGGCTGGAGGTGCGCGGCGTCCAGGCCGGCTCCTTCGTCTACGACCTCTACTTCCAGGCCGTCTCCGACGCCGACGAGGGCGATGCCCGACACGTCCAGGCGGAGCTCGAGATCGTCATCCCGGCCGGGAGCGTCGAGCGGCTCCGGGGCGCCCGGCTCGAGTGGTCCGAAGAAGGCGGGGGCGGCCTCGTCCTCGTCAACCCGAACTCGCCGACACCCGAGGAGGCGTCTCCGGGTGTCCCGCCCGAGATCCTCGCCAAGGGCATCACCGGGCCGCTGGCCCTCCGGGTGGCCGCCGTCTTGGAACAGGCGGTGAACCCGTCCATCGCCAGCCATGGCGGTCGGGCCGACCTCGTGGCGCTCGACGAGGAGGACGGTACCGCCTACCTGAGGCTCTCCGGGGGCTGCCAGGGTTGCGCCATGTCGCAGATGACGCTGCGCCAGGGCATCGAGACGGCGCTGCTCGAAGAGGTGCCCGAGCTGACCCGCGTCCTCGACGTCACCGACCACGGCAGCGGGGAGAACCCCTTCTACACCTGAGGCGTCGGGGCCCTCCCAGCTCAAAGGCGGCGTCGGCCGTCCGGTAGCGTTGCTGTGTGCTGCGCTTTCTAACCGCCGGTGAGTCGCACGGGCGCGCCCTGGTCGTGATCGTCGAGGGACTGCCGGCGGGTCTGCCCGTCGAGGAATCGGACATCGCCGGCGAGCTGGCCCGGCGCCGGCTCGGCTACGGACGGGGCCCGCGCATGCGCTTCGAGGCCGACGAGATCACCCTGCTCGGCGGCATCCGCCACGGGCGCACCCTCGGATCGCCGGTCGCCGTCGAGATCGCCAACACCGAATGGCCGAAGTGGACCGAGGAGATGTCACCCGAACCGGGCGCGCCGTCGAAGGTGCTGACCCAGCCCAGGCCGGGTCACGCCGACCTCGCGGGGATGCTCAAGTACGGCTTCGAGGACGCCAGAGATGTGCTGGAACGGGCCTCGGCCCGGGAGACGGCCGCCCGCGTGGCGGCGGGCACCCTGGCCAAGCTGCTGCTCACCCAGCTCGGCGTCTCGGTCGTGAGCCACATCGTGGCGCTCGGCGATGCGGCCACCACCGCGGACAGCCCCCGGCCCGGCCCGAGCGACCTGGACAAGGTCGACGAGAGCGCCGTGCGCTGCTTCGACCCGACCGCCGAGGAGGCGATGATCGCCGCGGTGAAGGCGGCCGCCAAGGAGGGTGACTCCCTCGGCGGTGTGGCCGAGGTCCTGGCCTACGGCGTGCCCGTCGGCCTGGGCAGCCACGTGCACTGGGACCGCAAGCTCGACGCCAACCTGGCCCAGGCGCTCATGTCGATCCAGGCGGTGAAGGCGGTCGAGATCGGCGAGGGGTGGGACAACGCCGCACGCCGCGGCTCCGAGGCGCACGACGCCATCGCCTACGACCCGGACGAAGGGTACGTGCGACCGACCGACCGGGCAGGCGGGATCGAGGGGGGCATCTCGAACGGCGCACTCCTCGTGGCGCGGGTGGCCATGAAGCCGCTCGCCACGCTCAACCGCCCGGTGCTCCAGACCGTCGACGTGGTGACGAAGGAGTCGACGGTCAGCTTCCGCGAGCGCACCGACGTGACCGCCGTGCCCGCCATGGGCGTGGTCGCCGAATCGATGACGGCGCTCGTGCTGGCCTCCGAGGCCCTGCGCAAGTTCGGCGGCGACTCGCTCGCCGAGGTCGTCCGCAATCGCGACGGCTTCGTCGGCTCGCTCGGCACGACGCCGTCGTCCGCCGTCGGCAGCCGGGGATGACCTCGCGCATCCTCCTCGTCGGGATGATGGGCGCCGGCAAGACGACGACCGGACAGTTGGTAGCCCACCGCCTCGGCTGGGGGTACCGGGACTCCGACGCCGATGTCGAAGCGGCGACGGGCCTCACCGTGCCCGAGCTCTTCTCCCGCGACGGGGAGCCGGCCTTCCGCAAGGCAGAGGCCGTGGCGCTCGCCAGTGCGTGCTCCGACGCCGCGCCGTCGGTCGTGTCGGTGGCGGGCGGCGCTGTGCTGAATCCCGACAACCGCCGCCTCATCTGCGCCAGCGGCACCGTCGTCTGGCTCCGGGCGAGGCCAGAGACCCTCGCCGCCCGCGTCGGCGACGGCGCCGGACGCCCGCTCCTCGGCGACGACCCGGAGGAAGCAATGGTCCGTCTCAACGAGGTGCGCGCGCCGCTCTACGCCGAGGTGGCCGACCTCGTGATCGACGTCGACGACCTGTCCCCCGAGGCGGTCGCCGCCCGCATCATCGAGGTCGCCCCTGGCGACGCCGACAAGAACCCTCGGCGAAGCGGCGACAACGCCGGCAACAACGCCGCCCCGAGCCAAGGCCGAGTAGGGGAGTCCCGACAAGATGCGCGCCCTCTCCGTGGACCTCGCCGACCGCAGCTACCCCGTCCTGGTCGGGCCGGGGACGCGCCATGAGGCGGCCCGCTTCGTGCCGCCGGGCGCCAGGTCGGCGGTGATCGTGACCCAGGAGCCGATCAGGGAGGCCGGCTGGATCGAGGGCCTCGACCCCGGCGTCCCCGCCGAGGTCTGCATCATCCCCGACGGCGAGGATGCCAAGACCCTCGCCACCGTGGAGGAGCTGGCCCGTTTCTTCGCCCGCGCCGGCCTCTCGAGAAGCGACGTCGTCGTGGCGGTCGGGGGCGGCATCGTGACCGACGTGGCAGGGTTCGCCGCGGCCACGTACCACCGGGGCACGGCGTACGTGAACGTCGCCACCTCGCTGCTGGCCCAGGTCGACGCCGCCATCGGCGGCAAGACCGGGGTCAACCTCCCCGAGGGCAAGAACCTCGTGGGCGCCTTCTGGCAGCCCAACGCCGTGCTGTGCGACACCGAGACCCTGGCCAGCCTCCCCCCACGCGAGTGGGCCTGCGGCCGGGGTGAGATCGCCAAGTACGCGTTCCTGGGCGACGCACCCCGGGCGGACCAGCCCATCGAGGAGCAGGTCGCCCGTTGCGCCGGCATCAAGGCGGCCGTCGTCTCCGAGGACGAGCGCGAGGGGGGCCGGCGCGTGATCCTCAACTACGGCCACACCCTGGCCCATGCGCTGGAGGGCGCGGCGCTGGCACGGCCACGACTGGGACCTGCGCCACGGCGAGGCCGTGGCCATCGGGCTCCTGTTCGCCGCCGAGCTGGCACAGCGTCTCGATCGCATCGACGAGGCCCGCGTCGACCGAGCACCGGGCGGTCATCGCCAGCTTCGACCTCCCGACCGGCCTCCCGCCCGGCGCCGACGCCGCAGAGCTGCTCACGTTCATGAGGCGGGACAAGAAGGCGCAGCAGGACCTCACCTTCGTGCTCGACGGCCCCGACGGCGTCGAGGCGGTGCGCGGCGTGGCGGCCGCCGACGTGGTCGCTACCCTGGCCGGCATGGGTGCACGCTCGTGAGCCTCGTCCTGCTCCTCTCGGGGCCCAACCTCGACCTGCTCGGCGAGCGGGAGCCCGACGTGTACGGCACCGACACCCTTGCCGTCCACGTGAAGCGGGCCGAGGCGGCAGCCGGGCGCCACGGCCTCGGGTTCGAGCACCTGCAGTCGAACCACGAGGGCGAGCTGATCGAGGCGGTCCACGGCGCCCGCGCCAGGGCGGACGCCCTCGTCATCAACGCCGGCGCGCTGAGCCACACGTCATGGTCGCTCCATGACGCCGTCGCCGCGTTCGACGGCCCGGTCGTGGAGCTGCACCTGTCGAACCCGGCCGCCCGCGAGCCCTTCCGGCACACCTCGGTGCTCGCCCCGGTGGCGTCGGGGCTCGTCGCCGGTTTCGGCGGGCTCGGCTACGAGCTCGCCATCGATGCGGTCGCAGCACTCTTGAAGGGAGCCGTGGAGTCATGACGAGCACCGCCCGGGCCAACCCGTACGCGCCGCCCACCGGGACACTCCCGGCCATCAGCGTCACGGGGCGTCTCGACCGCCTGCGCGAATCCTTCGGCCGCCACGAGATCGACGCCCTGATCGTGACGACGCTCGCCAACGTCCGTTACCTCACGGGATTCTCCGGCTCGGCGGGCGTGCTCACGGTCACCGGCGACGCCGCGCTCCTCACGACCGACGGGCGCTACCGCACGCAGTCGGGCGAGCAGATCGAGAGGGCAGGCGTTGCCGGGCAGGTGGACATCACCATCGGCCCGGTCGCCGAACAGCGCAAGGCCGCCCGGGCCGCACTCGATGCCGCCGCCATCGGCCGCATCGGTCTCGAGGCCGACAGCGTGTCCTGGAGCGGACAGCGCACGTGGGCCGAGCTGCTCGATGCCGACCGGCTCGTCCCCACCTCCAACGCCGTCGAGGTTGCTCCGGGAGAGGAAGGACGCCGCCGAGATCGCCCGGATGGAGCGGGCCGCCGCCATCGCCGACGCCGCCCTCTTCGAGGTCCTCCCGCTCATGGGCCAGGGCGTCACCGAGGAGCACTTCGCCCTCGAGTTGGACACCGCCATGCGCCGCGGCGGGGCGGAGAGCACCGCCTTCGAGACGATCGTCGCGGCCGGCGAGAACTCGGCCAAGCCCCACCACCACCCTGGTTCCCGCACCATCAACGACGGCGACCCCGTCGTCGTCGACTTCGGCGCCACCTTCGAGGGCTACCGCTCCGACATGACTCGCACCTTCTGCGTCAACACGGAGCCGGAGGGCGAACTGGCCCGGATCTTCGCCGTCGTCGGCCGGTCCCAGGCCGCCGGCGCCCAAGCTGTCCGCCCCGGCGTCAGCGTCAAGGAGGTCGACGACGTGTGCCGCCAGATCATCGCCGAGGCGGGTTGGGCCGAGCGTTTCGAGCACGGCACGGGGCACGGCGTCGGCCTCGATATCCACGAGGCCCCGACGGTCAGCCAGCTGGGCACTGCTATCCTCGCTCCCGGCTTCGTCGTCACCGTCGAGCCCGGTGTCTATGTTCCCGGGCATGGTGGCGTCCGTGTCGAGGACACCCTCGTCGTCACCGAGGACGGCGCACGCCCCCTGACCCGATTCACAAAGGACATTCATGGCAGTCTCGACCAATGACCTGAGGAACGGCATGAGCCTGGACCTCCCTGAGGGCCTGTTCAACGTTGTCGAGTTCCAGCACGTCAAGCCGGGCAAGGGAGGCGCGTTCGTGCGCACCAAGCTGAAGAACGTGCGCAGCGGCGCCGTGATCGAGCGGACCTACCGGGCCGACGAGAAGCTCGAGCAGGCGATCATCGACAAGCGCGACATGCAGTTCCTCTACCGCGACGGCTCCGACTTCGTGTTCATGGACACCACGAGCTACGAGCAGATGACGGCCGCACCCGCGTCCCTCGGCGACGCCCCGAACTACCTGAAGGAAGGCGACGAAGCCAACCTGCAGATGTACAACGGCGAGATCGTCGGCGTCGACCTCCCCGCCGCGGTGGAGCTCACCGTCACCGAGACGGAGCCGGGCATCCAGGGCGACCGCGTGTCGGGCGCGCGCAAGCCGGCCACGCTGCAGACGGGCCTCGTGGTCCAGGTCCCGCTCTTCGTGAACACCGGGGACGTGATCAAGGTCGACACCCGTTCCGGCGAGTACTTGACCCGGGCCTGACGGCCCGGCGGCCTCGTCGGCTCCGGCCGACCTCCGGCCGAGGCCAGGACCAGGACCGCCACGACCGGACCAGGACCAGGACCAGGACCGGACCAGGACCGATGACCGACACCGCCCCCCGCCACCAGCAGAGGGAGCGGGCACTCTCGCTGCTCTACGAGGCCGAGCTGAAGGGCGAGAGCCCGCTCCGGGTCGTCGACGCACTCCCTGTCCCCGCCGACTCCTTCGTCCGCACCCTGGTCGAGCAGGCGGTGGCCAGCCGGGGCGAGGCCGATCGCCGCATCGCCGCCGCTTCGGTCGGGTGGCCGCTCGAGCGGATGGCCGTCATCGACCGCATCGTGCTGCGCATGGCCGTGGCCGAGCTCCTCGACGCCGACGGGCCCCCGGTGGCGGTCGTGATCGACGAAGCTGTCGAGCTGGTCAAGACGTACTCGACCGACGACTCGGGCCGCTTCGTCAACGGCATCCTGTCGACGATCGCCGCCGATATCGGGTCGTCGAAGCCCTGAGCCCCCGCCCCGAGTCCCACCCGAGCGCGCTAAGGTTGTGCCCTGACCGTGAAGTGAGTCCCGTGAGGCTCACACGGTAGGAGGAACAGTGGCCGAACGCGAACGCAGTCACACGCGGCCCCTTGGGGGCGTGTTCGTCGCCCATTCCCAGGTCCTGAGCGCCGCCGATGTCCAGCGCGCCCTGACCCGCATGTCGCACGAGATCGTCGAGCGCAACGGCGGCGTGGAAGACGTGGTCCTGGTCGGGCTCCAGACGGGCGGGGTCCCCATCGCCACCAAGATGGCCGAGATGCTCCGCCAGATTGAGGGCACCGACACCCTCGACCTGGGCAGCCTCGACGTGGCCTTCTACCGCGACGACATCGGGCTGCGCCCCGTGCTCCCGGAGGCCGTCACCGACATCCGGGTCGACCTGGCCGGCCGGGTCGTCGTCCTCGTCGACGACGTCCTCTTCACGGGGCGCACCATCCGGGCCGCGCTCAACGCCCTCAACGACTACGGCCGGGCCCGTGCCGTCCAGCTCGCCGTCATGATCGACCGTGGCCACCGCGAGCTGCCCATCCGCCCCGACTACGTCGGCAAGAACCTCCCGACGCGCCGCGAGGAGATGGTCGACGTCGGCGAGGACGGTGTCTGGATCGGCACCCTGGAGGACAAGTGACCTCGCCCCACCTCCTCTCCGTCGCCGACCTGGGGCCGGCGGGCATCGCCGAGGTCCTCCGCGTCGCCGAGGCCTTCGCCGAGGTGGAGCGGCGCTCCATGCCCAAGGTGCCGACCCTGCGCGGCAAGGTGGTGGCGACGCTCTTCTTCGAGGAGTCGACCCGAACGCGGCTGTCGTTCGAGACCGCGGCCAAGCGGCTGTCGGCCGACGTGCTCTCGCTCGCCGTGGCCAGCTCGTCGGTGAAGAAGGGCGAGAGCCTGCGCGACACCGTCGAGACGGTGGAGGCAATGGGCATCGACGCCGTCATCATCCGGCACTCGTCGGCCGGCGCACCGCACCAGGTGGCGCGCTGGGTCGAGCGGGCCCACGTCGTCAACGCGGGCGACGGCTGGCACGAGCACCCCACGCAGGCGCTGCTCGACTGCTTCACGGTCCGCCAGGTCCTGGCCGAGCGCAAGGGCGTCGCGCCCGAGGAGCTCGGCGTCGCCTGCTTCGAGGATCTACGCGTCCTCGTCATCGGCGACATCCGCCACAGCCGGGTGGCCCGCTCGGAGGTGCTGGCCTACACCGCCCTGGGCGCCCACGTCACCCTGGCCGCACCCGGCAGCCTGCTGCCGCCCTCCCTCGAGGGATGGCCCGTGGAGGTGGCGACCGACCTCGATGACGCGCTCGGTGATGCCGACGTCGTCTCGCTCCTGCGCCTGCAGGGCGAGCGGGGCAGTGGGTCGTTCGTGCCGAGCCTGCGCGAGTACACCGCGGGGTGGGGCCTGACGGCGCGCCGGGCCGGTCGCCTGGCCGAGCACGCGATCGTCACCCACCCCGGTCCCATGGTGCGCGGCGTCGAGATCGCCTCCGACGTCGCCGACATGCCGCGCACGGTCGTCACCCAGCAGGTGGCCAACGGGGTGGCGGTGCGCATGGCCATCCTCTTCCTGTTGCTGGGCGGCGAGCTGCCGGGCTCCTCGGAGGTGCGATCCGTTGCCTGACGTCGACCTCGTCATCCGGGGCGGCACAGTGGTCGGACCCGACGGTCTGGCCCGTCGCGACGTCGCCGTCGGGAGCGGGCTGGTGGTCGGCCTGGCCGAGTCCGTCGACGCACCGAGCGGCGCCCTCGTCCTCGACGCCGGCGGCTGCCTCGTGGGTCCGGGCCTGGTCGACCTGCACACCCACCTGCGCCAGCCGGGGCGCGAGGAGGCGGAGACGATCGAGTCCGGCGCCCGGGCCGCCGCGCTCGGCGGCTATACGGCCGTGGTGGCCATGCCGAACACCGACCCGCCGATCGACGCCGCCGGTGTGGCCGCCGAGGTGCTCGCCCTGGGCGCCGGGTGCCTGGCCGAGGTCGCCGTGGCGGGCGCCATCACCGCGGGACGCGCGGGGACGGCCCTCGCCCCCTTCGGCGAGCTGGCCGCTCTCGGCGTGACCCTCTTCACCGACGACGGTGCCGGCGTGCAGGACGGAGCGCTCATGCGTCGTGCGCTCGACTACGCCAAGGGACTCGGGGTGACGCTGGCCCAGCACTGCGAGGATGCCTGCCTGGCCGCCGGGGGCGCCATGCACGAGGGGTGCTGGTCGAGCCGCCTCGGCATCCCGGGTGTGCCGGCCGCCGCCGAGGAGGCGATGGTGGCCCGTGACATCGCCCTGGTGCGGCTGACCGGCGCGACCGTGCACTTCCTCCACCTCTCGACGGCCGGCTCCGTCGAGCTCGTCCGGCGGGCCAAGCGCGAAGGCCTCCCGGTCACCGCGGAGGCCGCACCGCACCACATGCTCCTCACCCACGCGGTGGTGGAGGGGTACGACCCTGTGTTCAAGGTCAACCCGCCGTTGCGGACCGACGAGGACGTGGCGGCGGTCGTGGCAGGACTGGTCGACGGGACGATCGACGCCGTGGCCACGGACCACGCACCCCACGCCCCCGAGACCAAGGACGTTCCCTTCGACCAGGCCCCGCCCGGCATGCTGGGCCTCCAGACCGCGCTGCCGATCGCGTGGGAGGTGCTCTCGCCCCACCTCGGCCCCGAACGAGTGTTCGCGCTCATGAGCGCGCAGCCGGCCGCCATCGCCCGGCTGACGGCGACCGACCCGCGCCCCGCCGGCCACAGCGCGCAGGGCGGCCCGCTCGAGGAGGGCGCGGCGGCGAACCTGTGCGTCTTCGACCCCGCCGCGACCACCGTGGTCGATCCGGCGCAGCTGGCCAGCCGCAGCCGCAACACCCCGTACGCGGGTCGCACGTTCGCCGGCGCCGTGCGCCATACCGTCACGCGGGGCGAGGCGGTCGTGATCGACGCGGCGGCGCAACGGTGACGGTGGGCGTGCCTGTCGGCGTGGACCGCGCGGCGGCACGACTCGTGACGGCGGACGGCGCCGTCTTCTCGGGCGAGGCGGCCGGCGCGGTCGTGCCCGTGGCCACCGGCGAGCTCGTGTTCAACACCGCCATGAGCGGGTACCAAGAGGTCATCACCGACCCGTCCTATGCGGGCCAGGTCATCGCCTTCACCAGCACGCACATCGGCAACTACGGGACGAACGCAGGCGACGACGAGGCGGCGGTCCCGCGCTGCCGCGGGATCGTGGTCTGCGACCTGGCCGGCGAGCCGTCCAACTGGCGCTCGACCGAGGCCCTCGAGCCCTTCCTGCGCCGTCACGGCGTCCCCGCCCTGACCGGTGTCGACACCCGGCGCCTGACCCGGCACGTCCGGGACGCCGGCGCCGTGCCCTGCGCGTTCGGCACGGCGCCCGAGGCCGAGCTGCGGGCGGCCGCGGCGTCCGCCGCCGGCACGGACGGGATGGACCTGGTGTCGGGCGTGACCGCGACGGAGCCCAGCGTCCACCCCGGGACGGGCGCGGGCGCCACCAGCGGCCTGCGCGTCGTGGCCTTTGACTTCGGCGTGAAAGCCACCATGGTCGACCTGCTGACCACGCTGGGGACCGTCACGGTGGTGCCGGCCGCCACGACCGCCGACGAGGTGCGCGCGCTCGAGCCCGACGGCGTCTTCCTCTCCAACGGCCCGGGCGACCCGGCCGCGCTGCCCGGTCCGGCGGCGGCGGTGGCCGACCTCGTCGGACGGGTGCCCGTCTTCGGCATCTGCCTGGGCCACCAGATCCTGGCCACGGCGCTCGGCGGCTCGACCTACAAGCTGCCCTTCGGGCACCACGGGGCCAACCACCCCGTCCAGCGCCTGGAGACCGGTGTCGTCGAGATCACGAGCCAGAACCACAACTACGCCGTCGCCGCGGGCTCCATCCCCGCCGCCGCGACGACGCACGTGAACCTCAACGACGGCGTGATCGAGGGCTTCCGCTCGCTCACGGCGCCCGCCTTCGCGGTGCAGTACCACCCCGAGGCGGCGCCGGGTCCCCACGACGCGCGTTACCTCTTCGCAGCGTTCCGCGACCTGATGCTCGCTCACCCCGTCCGGCCCGGCGCCGGGGCGCGCTGAGCGGGGCCGGAAGAGGACAGGGACGTGCCCCGCCGCGACGACCTGCAGTCGATCCTCGTCATCGGGTCGGGCCCGATCGTGATCGGCCAGGCCTGCGAGTTCGACTATTCGGGCACGCAGGCCTGCCGGGTCCTCGCCGAGGAGGGGTACCGCGTGATCCTGGCCAACTCCAACCCGGCCACGATCATGACGGATCCCGGGACGGCCGACCGTACCTACGTCGAGCCGCTCGACGCCGACGTGCTGACGGCGATCATCGAGAAGGAGCGGCCCGACGCGCTGCTCCCCACGCTGGGCGGGCAGACCGCCCTCAACCTGACCATGCGACTGGTCGAGCTCGGCGTGCTCGAGCGCTACGGGGTCGAGGTGATCGGCGCCCGTCCGGAGGCGATCGCGACGGCCGAGGACCGGGACCGCTTCAAGGCCGCCATGCAGGACATCGGCCTCGAGGTCCCCCGCTCGGGCTTTGCCCACTCGTTGCAGGAGGCCGAGGAGATCGCCCAGGAGATCGGCTTCCCGATCATGGTGCGGCCCAGCTTCATCCTCGGTGGCAAGGGGACCGGCATCGCCGAGGATGCGGAGCAATTCGTCGGGCTGGCCGCAGACGGTCTCTCGGCCAGCCCGATCGGGCAGATCCTGGTGGAGCAGTCGATCGCCGGGTGGAAGGAGTTCGAGCTCGAGGTGATGCGTGATGGCGCGGACAACTGCGTCGTCGTCTGCTCCATCGAGAACTTCGACCCCATGGGCGTGCACACGGGCGACTCCATCACGGTGGCCCCGCCGCAGACCCTGACCGACGTGGAGTACCAGGCCATGCGCGACGACGCCTTCGCCTGCCTGCGACGGGTCGGCGTCGAGACGGGCGGCTCCAACGTGCAGTTCGCGGTGGACCCGGCGACGGGGCGGCGGGTCATCATCGAGATGAACCCCCGGGTGTCGCGCTCGTCCGCACTGGCGTCGAAGGCCACCGGGTTCCCCATCGCCAAGATCGCCGCCCGCCTCGCGGTGGGCTACCTCCTCAACGAGATTCCCAACGACATCACGAAGGCGACGCCGGCCTCCTTCGAGCCGACCATCGACTACGTGGTCACCAAGGTGCCGCGCTGGGCCTTCGAGAAGCTGCCAGGGGCCGACGCGCGGCTCGGCACCCGCATGCAGTCGGTCGGCGAGGTCATGGCCATCGGCCGTACGTTCTGCGAGTCGCTTCAAAAGGCGTTGCGCTCCCTGGAACAGGGCCGGGCCGGGCTCAACGCCGATCCGGCCGAGTCCGCGTTCGACGCCGTGCCGGTCGACGAGCTGTTGGAGCGCATCGGCGTACCGACCCCGGACCGCGTCTTCGAGCTCGAGTCAGCGCTGCGCCGGGGCGCGGCCGTCGACGAGGTCGTCGCCCGGACCGGCATCGACCCGTGGTTCGTCGGCCAGGTCGGGCGCATCGCCACCGAGCGGCGACGCATCGTCGCCACGACGGCGCTCGAGCCGAGCCGATATCCGGCGAGCGAAGCGTCTGGGGTTCTCCGACGCCCAGCTGGCCTATCTGCGGGGCACGACCGAGAGCGACGTGCGAGCGGCGCGTCTGGCTCAGGGCGTGCGGGCGACCTTCAAGACCGTCGACACGTGTGCGGCAGAGTTCGAGGCGTTCACGCCGTATCACTACGCCACCTACGAGGAGGAGGACGAGGTCCGACCCTCCGAGCGCCCCCGTGTGATCATCCTCGGCTCGGGTCCCAACCGCATCGGTCAGGGGATCGAGTTCGACTACTGCTGCGTGCACGCATCCATGTCGTTGCGCGACGCCGGCTACGAGACGGTGATGGTGAACTGCAATCCCGAGACCGTGTCGACGGACTACGACACGTCGGACCGCCTGTACTTCGAGCCGCTCACCGACGAGGACGTGGCCAACGTGCTCGATGCCGAGCTGGCGGCAGGCGGGACGGTGGCCGGTGTCATCGTCTCCCTCGGCGGTCAGACACCCCTCAAGCTGGCAGGGTCCCTGCCCCCCGAGCTCGTGCTCGGGACGAGCCCGGCCTCAATCGACTTGGCCGAGGATCGAGAGCGCTGGAACGCCTTGTGCCACCGGTTGTCCATTCCGCAGCCTCCGGGTGGCACCGCGACGAGCATCGCCGAGGCGCTGGCCGTGGCGGGGCGGATCGGCTATCCGGTGCTGTTGCGCCCGAGCTACGTGCTCGGCGGCCGGGCCATGGAGATCGTCTACGACGACGACGGGGTGCGCCGCGTGATGCAGTCGATGACCACCGGCGCGCTCGCCCGCGAGGGCGGTGTCACCGCACGGCGGCCCGTCCTGGTGGACCGCTTCCTCGAAGACGCCGTCGAGGTCGACGTGGACGCCGTACGTGACACCGCCGGCGAGATCCTGATCGCCGGCGTGATGGAGCACGTCGAAGAAGCGGGTGTGCACTCGGGTGATTCGGCCTGCGCGTTGCCGCCGCAGTCCTTGAGCGACGAAGTGCTCGCCGCGCTCGAAGGCCACACCCGGGCGCTGGCGGAGTCGCTCGAGGTGTGCGGCCTGATCAACGTGCAATACGCCGTCAAGGAAGGACAGGTCTACGTGCTCGAGGCCAACCCACGGGCGAGCCGGACCGTCCCGTTCGTGGCGAAGGCGACCGGCGTGCCGCTGGCCATGGCGGCCGCCCGGGTCATGGTCGGCCAGACGCTGGCCGGGCTGCGCCAGGAGGGTCTGCTGCCCGAGGACGCGGTGGGCCAGGTGCGGGTGCTCGACCACGTGAGCGTCAAGGAGGCGGTGCTGCCCTTCGACCGATTCCCGGGGGTGGACACCCTGCTCGGCCCCGAGATGCGCTCGACCGGCGAGGTCATGGGCGTGGACAGCACCTTCGGCCTGGCGTTCGCCAAGAGCCAGATGGCGGCCGGCACCAGGCTGCCGGACTCGGGCACGGTGTTCCTGTCGCTGGCCGACCGGGACAAGCCGGCCGGGCTCGAGGTGGCGAGAGCGTTCAGCGCACTGGGTTTCTCCATCGCGGCGACGCTCGGCACGGCGGGCTACCTGCGGTCCGAGGGCGTGCCGGTCGAGACGCTGGTGGCCAAGGTGGGGGAGAAGGGTGTGGCCTCCGACGCGGTGGACCTCATCGCGCAGGGGAAGGTGCAACTGGTCGTGAACACACCGCGCGGCCTGGGGCCGCGCGCGGACGGCCAGCACATCCGCATGGCGTCGGTGACCTACAAGGTGCCCTGTCTCACGACGTTGGCGGCGGCGCGGGCGGCCGCGGCGGGCATGGCCGACGCGCGATCGCACCCGCTCGAGGTGCGTCCCCTGCAGGACCTGCATCGTGTCCCCAAGGGCGCGACGCGGTGAGCGGGCGCCAGGACCCACGAGGCCCCGCGACACTGGGGACGCGCGTCGGGGCGGTCGCGCTCGACAACCCGGTCATGACGGCGTCTGGGACGTCTGGGCACGGTACGGAGTTGTCGGAGTACGGCGCACTCCGGGACCTGGGCGCGGTCGTGGTGAAGTCGCTGTCGGTCGAGCCGTGGCCCGGCAACCCGGCGCCGCGGGTGCACGAGGTCGACGCCGGCATGCTCAACAGTGTCGGCCTGCAGGGCCCCGGCCTCGCCGCCTGGGTGGCCGACGACCTCCCGGCGCTGGAGGCATCGGGCGCACGGGTCGTCGTCAGCATCTGGGGCCGCACCGTGTCGGACTACGCCCGCGCCGCGGAGCTCGTGGCGGCGGCCGCCGCCACCCCGGCGGGTGCATGCATCGCGGCGGTGGAGGTCAACGTCAGCTGCCCCAACGTGGAGGACCGCTCGCGCATGTTCGCCCACTCGGCCGAGGCGACGGCGCGGGTCATGACGGCCACTGCGTGCGGCCTGCCGCGGTGGGCCAAGCTCAGCCCCAACGTGCCCGACGTGGTGGAGATCGCCACGGGGGCCCTCGAGGGCGGGGCCGACGGGCTGACCCTGGTCAACACCCTGCTCGGCCTGGCCCTCGACATCGAGTCGGGTCGAGCCCGCGCTGGGCGCGGGCGGGGGTGGGCTGTCCGGCGCCGCCGTCCACCCGGTCGCGGTGCGGGCCGTGTGGGAGTGCCGGGCCGCCTTCCCCGACGTGCCGATCGTCGGGGTCGGTGGGGTGACGTCCGGCGCCGACGCGGTCGAGCTGCTCGTGGCCGGTGCCGACGCCGTCCAGGTCGGGACGGCGATCTTCCGGGACCCGAGGGCACCGTGGAAGGTGCTCCGCCAACTGGCGCGTTGGTGTGACACCCACGCGACGACGGTCGGCCAGATCCGGGACGACGCGCGACGCCGCGCCAAAGTCGACGACGCCGGCACGGTTGGCACGGGCGACGCTCCCGCCGACCCGACAGCCGCACGCGTACCATTGCTGAACGAAGGAGGACGAGATGGCTGACAGCTTCGGTGACCGCGTGGAGGCGGCGGTGCGTGCCACAGGACCGCTGTGCGCGGGCATCGACCCGTCGGCCTCGCTGCTGGCGTCGTGGGGGCTGACCGACGACGCGACGGGGTTGGGCGCTTTCTGCCGGACGTGCGTCGAGGCCTTCGCAGGCGCGGTGCCGGTGATCAAGCCACAAGTCGCCTTCTTCGAACGGCATGGTTCGTCGGGGCTGGCGCAGCTCGAACGGCTGGTCGCCGACGCCACGGCCGCGGGGCTGATCGTGATCGCCGACGCCAAGCGCGGCGACATCGACTCGACCGCCGAGGCCTACGCGGACGCATGGCTGGGCGACACCAGCCCGCTGGCCGTCGACGCGGTGACGGCCCACCCGTATCTCGGCCTCGGGGCGCTCGCGCCGCTCGTCCGACTCGCCGCCCGCAACGGGCGGGGCGTCCTCGTCGTCGCCCGCAGCTCCAACCCCGAGGGCCGTGGTCTGCAGCAGGCGATGACGTCGAGCGGGAGCGACGGTCGAGGACATGTTGCTCGCCGAGGTGGCAGCGCTCAACGGCTCGCCCGAGGTCCCGGCGGGAACGGTCGGTGCCGTCATCGGTGCGACGCTGGAGCCGTCGAACTTCGCATTGTCCCAGCTAGGGGGTGTAATTCTGGCGCCTGGGCTCGGCGCCCAGGGTGCCGGCCCGGCCGACGTGGCCAAACGGTTCGCCGGATGCCGCCCCGGCAGCGTGTTGCCCAGCAGCTCCCGGGGGCTGCTCACCGCCGGACCCGACCCGGTCGCGCTGCGACGCAGCGCGCAGGCACTCGCCCGCGAGCTGGCGGAGCTGATGGGCTGAGAAGGGAAAATGGGTGTGAAGGCCCCTGGCCGAGGCGCTATGGTCTCGCCATGCCGCAACCTCCCGCACTCACTCCCGAGCAGCGCGCCGCTGCACTCGAAAAGGCCGCCAAGGTTCGCCGTGAGCGGGCCGAGGTCAAGGACAAGCTCAAGATGGGCTCCTTGTCGTTGGCAGATCTCCTCACCCAGGCGGACTCCAACGAGACCATCGGCAAGATGAAGGTGGTCTCGGTGCTCGAGTCCCTACCCGGCCTGGGCAAGGTGAAGGCCCGGCGCTTGATGGAGACCGTCGGCATCAGCGACAGCCGGCGTCTGCAGGGGCTCGGTGCCAAGCAGCGCGAGGCGCTGCTCAAAGAGACTGCGCGCTGAACCACACACCGACGAGCCGCGCGTCTTCGTGCTCATCGGCCCGGGTGGGGCCGGCAAAGGCACGCTTGCGACCGAGCTCGTCGCCCGCGACGAGTCGCTCTGGCTGAGCCGGAGCTGGACCACCCGAGAGGCGCGCCCGGGCGAGCGCGAGCGTGGGGCGTACGTCTTCGTGGATCGCGCCACCTTCGAGGAGGGCATCGCCCAGGGAGCCTTCTTCGAGTGGGCCGAGTTCCTCGACTACCTGATGGGGACGCCGATACCCGATCCGCCGCCCGGTGCCGACGTCCTGCTGGAGATCGACGTCCAGGGGGCCGAACAGGTCCTGGCCCAGCGCCCCGATGCCACGGTGATCATGCTGCTCCCCCCGTCGACCGAGGTGCAGGCCGAACGGCTCGCCGCGCGGGGGGACGACGAGGAGCACATCCGCCGACGAGTCGAGTTGGGGCAGTCCGAGGTGGAGCGCGGAGCGAAAATCGCAGCTCATACGGTGGTCAACGACGACCTGCAGCGGGCCCTGGCCGAGCTGAGGGCTATAGTTGAGCGGACTCGATCGGCTGCCCCCTGCGCCGAGAACCCGGAGGAATCCTGATGGCCCAAGGCCGCCATACGCTCATGGACCCACCAATTGAGGAGCTCTTGGACAAGGTGGACTCGAAGTTCACCCTGGTCGCACTGGGCTCGGCACGAGCCCGGCAGGTCAACTCGTACTACAACAGCCTGGGTGAGGGGCTGGGCAAGGTGGTCCCACCGCAGGTGGCGTCCGTCTCGGGCAAGCCTGTCTCCATCGCGTTCGAGGAGATCGCGGCGGGCAAGGCGACCTTCACGCGTCCGGACCCCGAGGAAGAGGCCGCGCTGGCCGCCGCCATGGCCGATGCCGCCGAGGCCGGGCTGCTGGGCGACAGTGAGGCGAGCGAGGGCGCGGACGTGATCGAAGCGCTCGACGTCGGGGACGAGGACCCGACCGCGAGCTAGGAGCCGGGCGGAGAGGCACGGCGGGCAGCGCGGATGGCCGGACAACCCGGAACCGAGAGCCCGCCGGTGCACGTGGAGCCGGCCGACCACCCGGCCCGGGTCGTCCTGGGCGTGTGCGGCGGCATCGCCGCCTACAAGGCGGTCGAAGTGTGCCGTCGACTGGTCGACGCCGGAGTGCGCGTGACGCCGGTGCTCACCCACGACGCCACGCGCTTCGTGGGCGTGGCGACGTTCTCTGCGCTGGCCTCCGAGCCGGTGCAGCAATCGCTGTGGGACGAGTCGTCGCCCATTCCCCACACGCGACTCGGGCAAGGGGCCGACCTGATCGTGGTCGTTCCGGCCACGGCACACACCATCGCCCGCTACGCCGCCGGGCTCTCCGACGATCTCCTGGGCGCGACGTTGTTGGCGACGCGGGCGCCGGTGATCGTGTGCCCGGCCATGCACACCGAGATGTGGGAGCACGCCTCGGTACGGGACAACCTGGCCACGCTCGAGCGCCGCGGCGTCGAGATCATCCCCCCCGAGAGCGGGAGGCTGGCGGGGGGCGACTCGGGCGACGGGAGGCTGGCCGACCCGGGCGTCATCGTCCAGCGCGTGCTCGAACGACTCGGCCACGCCGCCCGGCGCGACCTGCACGGTGCCCGGGTGGTCGTCAGCGCCGGTGGCACGCGGGAGCCCATCGATCCGGTGCGCTTCATCACGAACCGGTCGTCGGGCAAGCAGGGACATGCCATCGCCATTGCTGCGGCGCGACGCGGCGCGGCGGTCACCCTCGTCACCTCGTCACGGCTGGCCCTGCCTCCCGACGTGAGCACCGCGGTGACCCGGATCGACGTGGAGACGGCCGCCGACATGGAGCACGCCGTCGGCGCGGCAGCCGAGGGTGCCGACGTCGTTGTCATGGCTGCCGCGGTGGCCGACTTCAGACCGAAGCGGGCAGCGGGGGCCAAGCTGTCGAAGGACGAGGGGGTCCCCGAACTGGTGCTCGAGCCGACGCCCGGACATCCTGGCCGGACTGTCCGCCCACCGCGCTCCCGGCCAGCTCCTCGTGGGGTTCGCCGCGGAGACCCATGACGCACTCGCACGGGGCCGACGCAAGATCGAGCGCAAGGGCGTCGACCTGCTCGTCGTCAACGACGTGAGCGCACCCGGTGCCGGATTCGACCACGACACGAATGCGGTCGTGATTCTCGGAGCGGACGGGAGCACCACCGAAATCCCTCTGACCTCTAAGGATGCAGTGGCAAACGCCCTATTGGATATGGTGATCGCCCACCACAACGAGAAGCGGAGCAACGCGTGAAGACGACATTCACCTCGGAATCGGTCACCGAGGGCCACCCGGACAAGATGGCGGACCAGATTTCCGATGCCGTCCTCGACGCGATCCTCGAGGGCGATCCCTCCAGCCGTGTCGCCTGCGAGACGCTCCTGACCACCGGGCTCGTCGTAGTGGCGGGCGAGGTCACGACGTCGACCTATGTCGACATCCCGTCGCTCGTGCGCGAGACGGTGTGCGACATCGGCTATGACAACGACACCTACGGTTTCAACGGCAGGACCTGCGGCGTGCTGGTGTCGCTCGACGCGCAGTCGCCCGACATCGCCCAAGGGGTCGACGCGGCCCTCGAGCTGCGCAGTGGCAAGGGCGGCGAGGACCTGCTCAACGCGCAGGGTGCGGGAGACCAGGGGATGATGTTCGGCTACGCGTGCGACGAGACGCCGGACCTGATGCCGCTGCCGATCTGGCTGGCGCACCGCCTCTCCGAGCGCCTGGCCCAGGTCCGTCGGGCCGCCGCCGTGCCGTACCTGCGCCCGGACGGCAAGACCCAGGTCTCCGTCGTCTACGAGGATGGGCGCCCGGTACGCATCGACACCGTGCTGATCTCGACGCAGCACGCGAGCGGGATCGACCTGGAGGAGCAGCTGCGCCCCGACCTGATTGAGCACGTCATCAAGCCATTGCTGCCGACGGACCTCGACAGCGATGGTCTGCGTATCTTCGTGAACCCGACGGGCATCTTCGAGCTCGGCGGCCCACACGCCGACACCGGTCTCACCGGCCGCAAGATCATCGTGGACACCTACGGCGGGATGGCTCGCCACGGCGGTGGGGCGTTCTCGGGCAAGGACCCCTCGAAGGTGGACCGCTCGGCCGCCTACGCGGCGCGGTGGGTGGCGAAGCACGTCGTGGCCTCCGGTGCGGCGAAGCGCTGCGAGGTACAGGTGGCGTACGCGATCGGCGTCGCCCATCCGGTGTCGCTGCTCGTCGAGACGTTCGGGACCGAGTCGGTGGATCCAGACACGATCTCCGCCGCGGTGCGCGAGCTGTTCGACCTGCGCCCAGCGGCCATCGCGCGCGACCTCGAACTGCGCCGGCCCATCTACAAGAAGACGGCGGCCTACGGCCACTTCGGCCGCTCGGAGAAGGAGTTCACGTGGGAGGCCACCCCGCGGGTGGAAGACCTGCGGGCCGCACTCGGACTCTGATCGCCGGACTGCTCCCCTGAGGGGAGCAGTGTCCGGTGCCCGCGACCTCATGACCCCCGAGCAGCCGGTGGCGCGCGCGCGGGCGGTCGGTGCGCGTGCGGACCGAGGTGGCCGCGCTGCCGAAGACGTTCGACTACGTGGTGCCTCCCGAATGGAGACACGACGTAGAGATCGGGACCCGGGTCCGCGTCCCTCTCCACGGGCGCACCGTGCGGGGCTGGGTCGTCGAGGCCGACGCGGCCCCGCCCGTCGGCGTCGACCCGTTGCCCCTCAAGTCGTGGCTCGGGTGGGGACCGCCGCCCGCGCTGGTCCGGCTCGCCGACTGGGCGGCCTGGCGCTGGGCCGGGCCGGCGTCGTTCTTCTTGGGGGTGTCGTCACCCGCGACCATCGTGCGCACGCTGCCCGTACCGCGCCGGCGCGACGTCGGACCGCCGGAGCGCAGTGCCGTGGAGAGAAGCCACGGGCTCGACCTCGGCATGACACTGACCGAACCGGGCGCCACGATGGTGCGCCAGCCACCGGCCACCGATCTCATCGACCTCGTCCTGTCCGTCGTCGACGACCCGGCCGTGCGTGCCCGGGACGGCAGCACCGTCGTGCTGGTCCCCTCGACCGGGTGGGCGGATCGGCTCACGGCTCGCCTCGTCCGGCGGGGATACCCGGCCACAGGGGCGTGGGCGGAGGCGCGGGCGGGATGGCCGGTGGTGGTCGCGAGTCGAGCGGGCGCCTGGGCCCCGGTGCCGCGGCTGGCCGCCGCGGTCGTGCTCGACGCGCACGACGCCGCCTACCGGGAGGAGAGTGCGCCCACCTACAGCGCGGTCGAGGTGCTGCTCGAACGAGCCGGCCGAGAGGGCGCCCCGTGCATCCTCGTGTCGCCCGTGCCGCCCGTCGCTCTGGCGGCGAACGGGCCGGACTGCGCACGGTGGCGCCCCCGGCCCATAAGGAGCGCGCGGGCTGGCCGGCGCTCGAACGGGTGGACCGCCGCGGCGCAGACCCGCGCACGGGGATGTTCTCCGAGGAGTTCGTGCGACTGGCCCGGTCGGTGCTGGGCGACGACACGGCCGTGGCTCGCGGGCCCCTGGTGTGCGTGTACAACCGGACAGGCGGAGCCCGCTTGCTGGCCTGCCGGCACTGCGGGGAGCTGGCCCGCTGTGCCCGCTGCGGTGCCGCGGCCGCTCGGCCGCGCGACGAGGAGGTGCTGCGGTGCCCGCGTTGCGGCGAGACGCGCCCGGTCGTCTGTGTGGCATGCGGGCGGTTGCGCATGAAGATGCTGCGGCCGGGTGTGAGCCGGCTACGCGAGGAACTGGCGGCACTGCTCGGGGTGGAGGTGGGGGAGGTGACCGGTCCGGGCGCAGGTGCGCGGCGCAGGTGCGAACGAGCCGGCGCTCCCGGCGGCGCCCGTGCTCGTCGGCACCGAGGCCGTGCTGCACCGGGTCCGCCGCGCCGCCGCAGTGGCATTCTTGGACATCGATCTGCACCTGCTGGCGCCCCGGCTCTCCGCCACCGAGGACACCCTGGCGCTCTTCGTGCGCGCCGGCTCGGCTGATCGGGGGCCGCGGCGGTGGGCCGCCGTGGGCGCGGGTACAGGTCCAGACCAGAGTGCCCGAGCACCCGGTGCTCACCGCCGTCGCGGGCGGAGAACCCGCCGCCGTGCTGGCGGAGGATGTGGCGCTGCGCCGTGCGTCGTCGTTGCCGCCGTTCTGCCGCGCTCGCGCTGGTGTCGGGCGCGCTGGCACCCACCTACGCCGAGGCGTTGACCCGGGAGAGCGAGTCGTCCGAGGCACCCAGGGAGGTCTCGGTTTCGGCGTTGGACGAAGGCCGGTACCTCGTCCAGGCCCCGGCCCACGGCGCCCTGTGTGACCTCTTGGCCCGGACACCGCGGCCGCCCGGACGGGGTCTGCGGGTCGAGGTGGACCCCACCACGCTCTGAGCCGCGCGGGTCGGGCCGCGGATGGGCGATGAAGGGCTCCCCGGTAGGATGGGCTGGTGCCCAGCCTCACCATCCGTCAATACGGCGACCCCGTGCTGAAGGAGCGTGCCCGCGACGTCGAGGACATCGACGGCTCGGTGGCCAGCCTGGTCGATTCCATGGTCGAGACGATGTACGCCGCCCCCGGCACCGGCCTGGCCGCCAACCAGGTGGGTGTGCAGCGCCGCATCTTCGTCTACGACGTCGGTGAGGGAGCCCGCACCGTCATCAACCCGCGCATCGTGGAGAGCGACGGCGAGTGGGCCTTCGACGAGGGCTGCCTCTCGGTACCGGGGCTCAGCTGGGAGATCGTGCGTCCCAACGCCGTGCACCTGGTGGGCCTCGACCTCGACGGGAACGAGATCTCCGTGGAGGCGACCGAGCTGGAGGGTCGTGTGTTCCAGCACGAGATCGACCACCTCGACGGCATCCTGCTCGTGGAGCGTCTCGATGAGGACCAGCGCAAGGAGGCGCTCAAGATCCTCCGTAGCCGCACTCTGGACCTGTCCCCGTCGGATCCCGACGGGCTCTCCAAGCTCTTCTCGCTCTGAACCTGCGTCGCTGACCGCGCCGGCAGAGCTGACCGCGCCGGCGGCATCACGGCCGGCGTCCGTCCCGGCCCGGCGTCCCGGCCCGTCCCGCCGCCCGGCCCGGCCCCCGGGCTGCCCTACGGTGAGCAGGTGGCCCGCCTGGCGTATCTCGGCACCCCGGACCTGGCCGTCCCCCCGCTGCGCGGCGCTCGTGGCGGCCGGGCACGACGTCGCCCTCTGCGTGACGAGGCCCGATCGCCGGCGGGGTCGCGGCGCCGACACCACACCGAGCCCGGTCAAGGAGGCGGCCACCGAGCTCGGCCTCGCGGTCACCCACGACATGGACGACCTGACGACGGCCGGGGTCGAGCTCGGGGTGGTCGTGGCGTTCGGCCGGATCATCCCCGCGCCGCTCTTGGACGAGGTGCCCATGGTGAACGTGCACTTCTCCCTGCTCCCGCGCTGGCGTGGCGCGGCGCCGGCCGAGCGGGCCATCCTCGCTGGCGACCGGGAGACCGGTGTCTGCCTGATGAAGGTCGAGGAGGGGCTCGACTCCGGCCCCGTGTACGCGGCCCGCACGGTGCCGCTCGACGACGAGGTGACGCTCGCCGGGCTCCGGGAGCATTTGGTCAGCGTCGGCAGCGCACTCCTCGTCGAGGCCCTGGCCAACGGGGTGTCAGGTCTGCCGGTTCCGGTGCCCCAGCACGGCGAGGTGACGGTCGCGGAGAAGATCACCAAGGAGGACCTCCACCTCGACTGGGCCGACGCCGCCGCGCAGCTCAAGCGGGTCGTGCGTCTGGGCCGGGCCTGGACGACCTTCCGCGGCAAGCGGCTCACCGTGCTCGAGGCCGCCGTGGGCCAGATCCGGGGCCGGTGTGAGCGGCGGCCCTCCCGGCTCGCTCGACGGCCCGGACGTGGCGACCGGCGCCGGCACCCTCGTCCTGCTGAGGGTGCAGCCGGAGAGCCGTTCGCCCATGTCAGCCGACGAGTGGTTGCGCGGCGTGCGGCCCGGGACGGGCGAGCGTCTCGGGACGGACTAAACATGGGAGCGGTGACCGTGACGCCGATTGACGGGTGGAGCCCCGACCAGTACGAGCAATTCCGATCGGAACGTCAGCAACCGTTCGACGACCTCTTGCGCCTCTGTCGTCCCGTGCCCGGCGGGCGCGTCGTCGACCTCGGCTGCGGCACCGGCGGCCTGACCAAGATCCTGCACGAGACGTTGGAGGCGGACGAGACGGTCGGCATCGACGCGTCACCGGCGATGCTGGCACGGGCGCAGACCGCGTACGCCGACACCCCGGGCCTCTCGTTCGCGCACGGGGACATCGCGACCTGGCTCGACGAAGGGCTCGATCTCGTCTTCGCCAACGCGTCGCTCCAGTGGGTCGACGACCATCTGTACCTCCTGGCTCGCATGCGAACCGCGCTGGGTGACAACGGGCAGCTCGCCTTTCAGGTGCCGGCCAACTACCGGCACCCCTCCCATCTGTTGGCGCAGCAGGTGGCCAACGAACCCCCCTTCATCGATGCGCTCTACGGGGACGTCCCCGAGGATCGTGGGCGCTTCGTGCTCTCACCCGAGCTCTACGCCGACCTCCTCTACGAGCTCGGGGCGAAGGACCAGGTCGTGCGGATGGAGGTCTACGGCCACGAGCTGGCGTCGACCGGCGAGGTGGTCGAGTGGGTCATGGGCACCTTGTTGACGCCCTACCGCAAGCGCCTGAGTCCGGAGCTGTTCGACGCCTTCGTGGAGCGCTACCGGGAGCGGCTGATTGAGGAGCTCGGGGAACGCGAACCCTACTTCTACGGGTTCAAGCGCATCCTGTGCTGGGCGCGCTTCAGCTGAGCGCCGACGCAGGACGCAGGCAGGGACGGCCGCCGATGCAGGGCCACGACCCCGGGAGCTTCGGAGACCTCCGCATCGCGCCGTCGTTGCTCTCCGCCGACTTCGGGATGCTCGCCGAACAGGTGGGCGAGGTGGCCCCCTCGGCCGACTGGCTCCACGTCGACGTCATGGACGGGCACTTCGTCCCCAACGTGACGATCGGGCCACCGGTCGTGGCCTCCCTGCGCCGCCACACCCCGCTGTTCTTCGACTGTCACCTGATGATGACGGACCCCGGGCGCTACCTGCAGGACTTCGCGGACGCCGGGGCGGACGGTTGCACGGTCCACGTCGAGGTGGGTGGCACGGCAGAGCTGATCGCCCAGATGCGGAGCCTCGGGCTGCGGGCCGGGCTCGCCCTCAACCCCGACACGCCGTTCGACGCGGTGCGACCGTACCTGCGTGATCTCGACCTCCTGCTGTGCATGACGGTGTTCCCCGGCTTCGGCGGCCAGAGTTTCATCTCCGAGGTCATGACCAAGGTGGCACAGGCCCGGGCCGACGTCGAGGCGGGCGGGCTGGCACTCGACATCGAGGTCGACGGCGGGATCGACGCCACGACGGGGCCGGTCGCCGCCGCGGCCGGTGCGAACGTCTTCGTGGCGGGCAACGCCATATTCGGGCGCGCGCGGCCCTGGGAGGCGGCCGACGCCATCCGGGAGTCGGTGCGCGCCGCGGCAGCCCGGTGACCGCGGTCGGGGACATGCGTCCGCGGACGGTGACCGCGCCCGAGACCACCGGGCGAACGTGAGCAACGCCGCCCCGTGACGCGCGCCCGGCGATGAGCCGCACCGGCGCACGAGCCGTGGTGGCTGGCGGCGGCATCCTCGGCACCTGGCACGCGCTCGAGCTCGTCGAGGCCGGCTTCACGGTGGAGCACCTCGAAGCGGAGGCGGCTCCGAACGGCGCATCGGTGCGCAACTTCGGGCTGGTGTGGGTGAGCGGCCGGCGCTCGGGCGCCGAGCTCGATGCCGCGCTCCGGGCCCGCCGCCGCTGGGAGGACATCGGCGCCGCCGTACCGGGCGTCGGGTTCCGTCCCGCGGGCTCGCTCACCGTGGCCGGCACCGCCGACGAACGAGAGGTGATGGACGCGTTCGCTCGCCACCCCGACGCCGCGCCACGCTCGGTGTCCGTCCTGGAACCGGACGAGGTGCGGGCCCGCAACCCCGCCGTGCAAGGGGACATCCACGGTGCGCTGTACTGCGCCCAGGACGCCGTGGTCGAGCCCCGCCGCGCCCTCGAGGCGCTCCGCGCTCATCTGACGGCGCGGGCGCCGGACCGTTACCACTTTCACCCAGGCTGCCGCATCGTGGCGGCCGAACCCAGCGGCCTGGTGGACAGGTCGGGCACCCGGTGGGAGGCGGACCTCGCGGTCGTCGCCACGGGTGCCTCCTACGACCAGCTCCCCGGGACCGACCCGCAGGTGGCACGGCTGCGGCGCGTCAGGCTGCAGATGTTCGAGACGGCTCGGTTCACCGCCCGGTTGACCACCTCGCTGGCGGACGCCGACACGCTGCGCTATTACCCGGCATACGAGGTTGTGCCGCTGGCCCGGCTCGGGGACCAGGACGCCGTGGCGGCCGACCACCATCTGCAGCTGCTGCTGGTTCAACGCCCCGACGGCGGGTTGACCATCGGCGACACCCACGCCTACGACGAGCCGTTCGACTTCGCACTGTGCGAGGACCCCACGGGCGAGCTCCTGGCCCGAGCGGGAAGGATCCTCGGCGTCGAGCTCCCGCCGGTGCGACGGCGCTGGGAGGGTGTCTACGCCCAGTGCACCGACGGCGCCGTGTGCTTGCGGGAGCAGATCCGGCCGAGTGTGTGGATGGTCACCGGGCCCGGCGGGCGCGGCATGACCTGCGCGCCGGCCATCGCGGCGGACACCCTGGCCGCGGCCGGGGTCGCCACGTGATCGGGCCCTTCGCCCTCGCCTGCCTCGACATGGCGGGGACGACCGTGCGCGATGACGGCGCCGTCGACGCCGCGTTCAGGGCCGCGCTGGCGGCCGTCGGGGTCGCGCCGGGGAGCAACGAGGACGAGCGGGCCCGGGCGGTCGTGCGCGACACCATGGGGTGGTCCAAGTCCGACGTGTTCGCGGTCCTCCTCGAGGCCGCGGCGGCGGAGCGGGCGACGGAGGAGTTCGCAGCCGCCTACGAGGCGCTGCGTCGCCGCCGGTGCCGTGGCGGAGGTCCCCGGCGCCCTCGGGGTGCTGCGCACCCTGCGCGAACGGGGCGTCAAGGTCTGCCTCACCACCGGCTTCGCCCCCTCCACCCGGGACGCGCTGGTGGACGCCTTGGGCTGGCGGGCCGAGATCGACCTGGCCCTCTCGCCGGCCGACGTGGGCCGGGGCCGCCCTGCGCCCGACCTGGTCCTCGGGGCGATGGCGCGCCTGGAGGTGGCCGAGCCGCGGGCGGTCGTCGTGGTGGGCGACACCGTGAGCGACCTCGAGGCGGGCTCGGCGGCCGGTGCCGGGGCGGTCGTCGGCGTGCTGAGCGGCGCCCACGACAAGGCCACGCTGGAGGCCGCGCCGCACACGGCGATCATCGCCGACGTGAACGGCCTGCTCGACGTGCTCGAGCACATCTGACGCCCGAGCGCTCTGACCAGGCACTCTCGACAGAAACTGAAACGTGTTCTATAATTCCACGCACAGGGCAGGGAACCACCCCGCACGAGGACGTGACCCATGGACGATGCGGTGCACATGCGCCGTGCAATGGCGCTGGCTGCAGGGGTCCGCTCGAGCACCGCGCCGAATCCCTGGGTGGGCTGTGTGATCGTCCCTCCGCCGTTCGGCACCGCCGTGCGCGACCACGTTCGAGGGCGCCACGGCGCCGCCCGGGCGGCCCGCACGCCGAGGCCAGCGCGCTCGCGGCCGCCGGGGCGGCGGCGCGGGGCGCCACGCTCTACGTCACGCTCGAGCCTTGCGGGCATCACGGGCGGACGCCGCCGTGCACCGACGCCGTCATCGCGGCCGGCGTGGCCAGGGTCGTGGTCGGCGTCGAGGACCCCGATCCCCAGGTGGCCGGACGGGGCATCGCCGCGTTACGCGAGGCGGGGATCGAGGTCACGGTCGGGGTGGCGGCCGAAGAGGTGGCCGAGCAGCTCGCCCCCTATCTCAAGCACCGCACGACCGGGCAGCCGTGGGTGGTGCTCAAGATGGCGGCCAGCCTCGATGCCCGCACCGCCGCACCCGACGGCACCAGCCGCTGGATCACCGGCGAGGCCGCCCGCCAGGACGTGCACCTGCTGCGGGCCCGCTCCGATGCCGTCCTGGTGGGGGCGGGAACCGTCCGGGCGGACGACCCCGAGCTCACGGTGCGCTTGGACGACGGGGTCGACCGCGCCCAACCGCTGCGGGTCGTGCTGGGCAGGGCGCCCGCGGACGCCCGGGTGCACCCGGCGCTCGAGCTGAACGGCGACCTGCAGCGACGTCCTGGCCGAGCTCGGACGGCGCGGCGTGCTCCAGCTGCTCGTCGAGGGTGGGGCGACGGTGGCCCATGACTTCCATGCCGCCGGCCTGGTGGACCGGTACGTCCTGTACCTCGCGCCGGTCTTCTTCGGCGGCGACGACGGCCGCCCGATCTTCGCCGGCCCTGGGGCTGGCACAATTGGGGACGTGTGGAGAGGCAGGCTGGTGTCGGTCGAGAGGCTCGGAGAGGACCTGCGCGTGGAGGTGGCCGCCTGATGGGCTTCTCGGAGGTGCAAGAGGCCATCGACGCCATCGGCCGCCTCGGCATGGCGGTCGTGGTCGACGACGAGGATCGCGAGAACGAGGGCGACCTCGTCATGGCCGCCGAGGCGGCGACGCCCGAGAACATCGCGTTCTTCCTGGCCCACACGTCGGGGGTGATCTGCGTCCCGTTGTTGCCCGAGCGGGCCGACGCCCTCGACCTGCCCCTGATGGTGACGGCCAACACCGAGGCCCAGCGGACGGCGTTCACGGTGAGCGTCGACTTCCGGCACGGGACGACCACCGGCATCTCCGCCGCGGACCGGTCGTCGACCATCGCGGCGCTGATCGACCCGAACACCCGGCCGAACGACCTCAACCGCCCGGGGCACATCTTCCCGTTGCGCTACCGCGCCGGCGGCGTGCTCAAGCGGGCCGGGCACACCGAGGCGACCGTCGACTTGAGCCGCGCCGCCGGGCTGTCGCCGGCCGGGGTGCTCTGCGAGGTCGTCACCGAGGACAAGTCGGAGATGGCACGGCTGCCCGACCTGGAGCGGTTCGCCAAGAAGCACGATCTCCCGCTCATCTCCATCGCGGACCTGATCCGCTACCGGCGCCAGAACGAGAAGCTCGTGCGCCTGGTGTCCGAGGCACGCATCCCTGCGCAGGATCGGGAGTACCGCGCCTTCGTGTACGAGTCCGTGCTGGACAACGAACAGCACCTTGCCCTGGTCATGGGCGATGTGGCGGGAACCGAGGACGTGTTGGTGCGCGTCCACTCCGAATGCCTGACCGGCGACGTGTTCGGATCCCTCCGCTGCGACTGCGGACCCCAGCTGCAGGCGGCCTTGGAACTGATCGAGCAGGAAGGCCGGGGCGTGCTCATCTACCTGCGCGGCCACGAGGGGCGAGGCATCGGCCTCGGCCACAAGATCCGGGCCTACCAGCTGCAGGAGGAGGGGCACGACACGGTCGACGCCAACCTGCAGCAGGGACTGCCCGTCGACAGCCGCGAGTACGGGATCGGCGCCCAGATGCTCGTCGACCTCGGTGTGACCACGATGCGGCTCATGACGAACAATCCGGTGAAGTACGGCGGTCTCGAGGGCTTCGGCCTCGACATTACCGAGCGGGTCTCGCTGCAGACGTCGGCCAACCCCGAGAACATCGCCTACCTGCGCACCAAGCGGGAGCGCATGGGCCACCTGCTGCACGGCCTCGACGACGTCCTGTGACGACGTATCCAGCCTGATGGCCGGATCGGAGCTGATCGCGCTGCCCGACGGCGCGCTCGACGACGTGCAGGCCCGTGTCGGCGCCAGCCTGCGCGGGGAGCACAACGGCACCGGGCTGCGGTTCGGGATCGGCGTGCGCCCGCTTCAACGGCGGAGTCACGTTGCGGCTGCTCGACGGTGCGCTCGAGGCGCTGGGCGAGGCGGGCACGGACCGCCGCGACGTCACGGTGGCCTGGGCGCCCGGCGCCTTCGAACTACCCCTCGTCGCCCGGGCCTTCGCCCACGCAGGCAAGGTGGACGCCGTCCTCTGCTTCGGCGCCGTCATCCGGGGCGACACGGGGCACTACGACTTCGTGGCGGGGGAGTGCGCGTCGGGGATCCAACAGGTGCAGCTGGCGACGGGGATCCCGGTGGTCTTCGGCGTCTTGACGACCGAGACGCTCGAGCAGGCACTCGAGCGCTCGGAACCGGACCACACCAACAAGGGCCGCGAGGGGGCCCTGACCGGCATCGAGATGGTCCGTCTCCTGCGCAGCGGTCCGCTCTCCTGAGCGTCTCCTGAGCCAATCTCTGCCCGGGGTGCTGCCCGTTCAGTACAAGATGAGCTGGGTGCAGCGGTACGAGGCCATCAATTTCTCGGTGGTCTCGTTCGTGACGGTGGCGTCCCAGACCTGCGTCGTCCGGCCCGTGTGCAGCGGGACGGCCGTGGCCATCACGAGGTGGCCCTCCTGGGCGCTCGAGACGAAGTTGGCCGAGCAGTCCACGGTGGTGAAGCTCTTGGCGCCCTCGGGCCAGTGGTGGTTGACGCCGAAGGCGCAGAGGGCGTCGGCCAGGGTGATGACGACGGGAGCCCACAGGTAGCCGGTGCCCGCGATGAGGTCGTGGTGCACCGTGAGCCGGGCCATCGGGTCCTCGTCCGCGCCGGTACCGGTGATCTCGATCCCCAGCAGGTTCAAGAAGTTGAAGACGTCGTAGGGCGGCGGCACGGGCCACAGCTTGCCGCACCGGCACCGTCGTGCAGCACGACCGCTGGCGGCCGGTCTGCGAAGATCTAGGGCCATGCTCCGCCTCGTCCTGCCCAAGGGCTCGCTCGAACGCGCCACGATGCAGCTGTTCGAGGACGCCGACCTCGCCGTCAACCGCGCCTCGGACGTGGCCTACCGCGCCACCATCGCGGATCCCCGCATCAGCGAGGTGCGGATCCTGCGGCCCCAGGAGATCCCCGTCTACGTGGCCGACGGCCTGTTCGACCTCGGCATCACCGGACGCGACTGCATCGAGGAGCGGGGGAGCGAGGTGGTGTCGCTCGGCGAGCTGGCGTACTCGAAGGCCACGTCCCGTCCGGCTCGGATCGTGCTCGCCGTCGCAGCGGACTCCCCGGCGCACAACCTGAAGGAGCTCGCCGCGCTCGCCGCCGATCGCCCCGGTCGCCTGCGCGTGAGCACCGAGTACCCCGAGCTGGCTCGCAAGGCGCTGGCCGCCCACGGCATCGGAGCCGACATCGCGCTCTCGTACGGGGCCACCGAGGCGAAGGTGCCCGACATCGCCGACGCGGTGGTGGACATGACCGAGACCGGCAGCGCGCTCCGCGCGGCCGGGCTGCGGGTGATCGAGACGCTCCTCGTCTCGCACACCGAGCTCATCGCCAACCCGGCTTCGGCTACCGAGCCCGACAAGCGGCATGCCATGGAGCAGATCCTCACCCTCTTGCAGGGCACGCTCGAGGCGCGGGGCAAGGTCCTGGTGAAGCTCAACGTCTCGGCCGAGAACCTCGATGCCGTGCTCGACGTGCTGCCGTCCATGCGCGCCCCCACGATCTCAGAGCTGTCGGGTGGCGGCGCGTTCGCCCTCGAGACCGTGGTGGCGAAGACGGACATCAACATCCTCATCCCCGCCCTGCGAGACCACGGCGCGAGCGACATCTTGGAGCTCCCCCTGTCCAAAATCGTCCACTGACGTGAGCGCCCCGGTCCCGTCCGCCGGACCGCACCACGGGCGCGTCGCCACCTTCGACCAACCGCGTGGCCTCGGCACGGTGGCGGACGACGCCGGCCCGAGCTACGGGTTCCACGCCACCGCGATCGCCGACGGGTCCCGCCGCATCGAGGTGGGCACCGCGGTGATGTTCGTGGTGGCTCCGGGCCATCGTGGGCTCTACGAGGCCCGGTCGCTCGTCTCGCTGCCGACGGGCTGAGCCTCCCACCACCGCCCGGCATAGCGCCGGGCGAAGACATCGAGGGCGGCGCCGGTGCCGGTGCGGTCGCCGGTGGCGAGCAGGTCGAGCAGCAGGCCACGCGTCACCGCCAGGCCGAGACGGGCATGCACCCGGGCGACGTCGGCGGGTATCCCGACGGCGCCCGAGAGCGCGACGTTGGCGTCGAGCCAGCTCTCGAGGTCGTGCCGCAGCAACGGGGGCGTGGACGCGTCGCCCTGCAGCGCTCGCCCGTAGAGCGCGAAGAAGAGCCGTTCGAAGTCGGCCAGGGACGGGTCGGCGACGTAGTCCCACATGCGCCGCACCAGCTCGTCGGTGTCGCCACCCGCGTCGGCGCCGATGGCGGCGAAGCGGGCCCGTGTCCGCGCCTCCACCGCGCCGGCCACTGCGAGCAGCAGGCCGTCCTTGGAGCCGAAGTGGTACAGGAGCATGCGGTGGCTCGTCCCGATCGCCGCTGCGATGCGGCGCAGACTCTGGTCGGCCAGCCCGTCCGCCGTGAAGTGCGCGATCACCGCGTCGAGGAGGCGCTCCCGGGGGGGCGGCACCGGAGATTGTCCTGGCATGTACCAAATGGTACATTGGCCGGACGAGAGGAGGCAGCGATGGGCCAGCAGGTGATCGAGCGGACGGTGACGACGGACGCGGACCCCACGGCGGTCTACGCGCTCCTGGCCGACGGCTCGACGTGGCCGGAGTGGTCGCCCCTCGGCTCGTTCACGCTCGTCGAACCCGGGGACGGCACGCCCGAGGGGCTGGGTGCGGTCCGCCTGTTCACGACCGGTCGGCACACGGAGCCGCGAGCGCGTGCGTGGAACGCAGGCCCGGGAAGGCCTTCGGCTACGTGCTCGAGTCCGGCCTGGCCCTCCGGGACTACCGGGCCGTCGTCACCTTGACACCCACGGCGAGCGGGGGCACGTCCATCAACTGGCGTTCGACCTTCCGGGCCAAAATGCCCGGCAGCGGATGGATCTACCGGCGCCAACTGGGCAAGTTCATCGGCGAGACCGTCGCCGGGCTGGCCGTGGCGGCCGACCCGGCGCGCCGGGCGCTAGGCCCGGCCGGTGCCGGCGGCGTCCTCCTCGCCGGCCTGCTCGGATCCTTCGAGGCGCACGAAGGCCAGGCGGAGCTGGGAGAGCGACTCGTGCAGGGACGGCTCGGCCTCGCCCAGACGGCCGCGGAGGCCGTCGAGCAGGGAGCCGAGGCCGTCGATGGCCAGGCGGGCCTGGAAGAGCATCGGTGGTGTCTGCGAGAGGTACACGGCGGCGAGCTCGAAGAGCCCGTAGCAGTGGTTGGCCACGACGACCTCGGCGGGGGTGTTGGCCAACTGGGCCCGCATCTCCTCGACGGCCGCCTGCGCCTCGGCCTGCTCCTGCGACGGTTCCGTGACGCCGCTGTCGCCGGCCCGGGTGGGTGGCGGCGAGGCGGTGCCGGTTCCGTCCTCCTTCGGGAAATGCTCCCCTGACGGTGTCCAAAGGCTGCTCATGCTGGTAGGATATTCATCCTTGACTACTTGGAAGCGGGGCCTCCACTGAGAGGCCTCCACCTGGCCACCACCCCGCCAGCAGCGGGGAGCACCGTGCGCCAGGTCGATCGTCCTTCGGGCGCGGGCCCTGCCCGCAGGTCGGCCCCGCTCCACCGATTGGCTTGCGGAAGGACCGCGGGCCCGAGTGAGAGGTGTGATGACGCATCGTCGCTGAAACCACAACTGAGCACCGGATCAATGACCGAATCCGTGCCCGTGAAGTCCGGCTCGTGGACCCCGACGGTGTGCAACTAGGCATCAAGCCGCTCCCCGAGGCCCTGGCGATCGCCAAGGAGCTCGACCTCGACCTGGTCGAGGTGGCCCCGATGGCGAATCCGCCGGTCTGCCGGATCATGGACTTCGGGAAGTTCAAGTTCGACGAGGCCCAGCGGGCCAAGGAGAGCCGGCGCAAGGCGGTCCACGTCGGGATCAAGGAGATGAAGTACCGGCCCAAGATCGGCTCGGGCGACTTCGACACCAAGACCCGGCAGGTGGCCAAATTCCTCGCCGAGGGGCACAAGGTCAAGATCACGATCATGTTCCGAGGGCGCGAGGTGTACCACCCCGAGCACGGGAAGCGGATCCTCGATCGCATCGCCGAGCAGATGGAGGGCATCGCCAAGGTCGAGGCCGAGCCCAAGCTCGACAACCGCAACATGATCATGGTGCTCGCCCCCGACAAGCGGGCCCGCCAGGCCGCCCAGTCCAGGGCCTCGAACCAACAGCGCTCCGAGAGGGGCAGCGCGGGTGCCGGCGCCGAGGCCGCCGCGGCAGGGGCCGGCGCAGGGGCCGAGGGTTCGGGCGAGGCGCCCGCCTCCCCGCCCGCGGGGAACGGGAGCGTGCCGGCCGCAGAGACCGGTGGAGTCAGCGAAGTCGCAGCATCAGCCGAAGAGGGATGACGCAATGCCGAAGATGAAGACGGACCGGGGTGCCGCAAAGCGGATCAAGGTGACGGGCACCGGCCGGCTGCGCCGGCGCAAGGCCTTCCGGTCACACCTGCTCGAGAAGAAGAAGAGCGTGCGCACGCGGCGGCTCGGCCGTGAGGCGGACATCGCCAAGGCGGACGAGCGTGCGACGCGCCGGATGCTCGGCATCTGAGCGCAGCACTCGGGCGCCGGCCTGACGGCGCACCCACCAGACCAGAACACCGACCGATCTCGAGAGAGGAGCACCCCCATGGCCAGAGTGAAGCGTGCCGTCCACGGCCGCAAGCACCACCGCGCCGTCCTGGAGCAGGCAAAGGGGTACTACGGCAACAAGAGCCGTTCCTACCGGGCCGCCAACGAGCAGCTCATGCACTCGATGCAGTACGCCTTCAGGGACCGCCGCGCCCGCAAGGGCGACTTCCGCAAGCTGTGGATCCAACGCATCAACGCCGGGGCCCGGCAGCACGGCCTCAGCTACAGCCGCCTCGTCAACGGCCTGCACCTCGCCGGCGTCGAGGTCGACCGCAAGGTGCTGGCCGACCTCGCGGTGAGCGACCCCGAGGCGTTTGGCGCGCTGGTGGCGACGGCGCAGGCCGCCCTCTCGAACGCGCCCGTCGCAGAGGTGGCTTCCTGACCCAGCGGCTGGCCTTCACGCACCGGCGGGTCCGCCGGCTGCGCGGGCTGCTGCAGAAGCGTTCGACACGCTGGAGCGAGCGCGCCTTCGTGGCCGAGGGTGCCGAGCTCATCCGCTGTGCGCTCGAGGCCGGCAGTCCCGTCGAGTCCCTCTACGTGTCGCCGGCCGGGGACGACGATCGGGCCACCCAGGAGGTCTCCCACCGGGCAAGCGCCGCGGGGGCCAGGGTGTTCCCCCTGGCGGCGGGCGTTCTCGAACGCGTGGCCGACACGGTCACGCCCCAGCCCGTGGTGGCCGTGGTGCCCATGCTCGACGAGCCGCCCCCGCAGGCCCATGCGTGGTCGGCGGCGCCGGGCTCGCTGATCGTCGTCCTCGTCGACGTGCGTGACCCGGGGAACGCCGGCACCGTCCTGCGGGCGGCGGACGCCTCGGGCTCGGCGGCGGTGGTCTTCGCCGGCTACTCCGTCGACCCCTACAACCCCAAGACGGTGCGGGCGTCCGCCGGGTCGCTGTTCCACGTGCCGCTCGCCGTGCGGGAGGACCCGTACGGCGTCGGGGAGGAGCTCGCTGCCGCGGGATTCCGCACGCTCGCCACCGTCGTGCGCGACGGCGTGGACTACGCCGGCCTCGACTGGTCCGTCCCCACGGCCCTGTTCCTGGGCAACGAGTCGTCGGGGCTCGATCCGGACCTGTGCGCCGCGCTCGCGGGGAGGGTCGCCGTCCCGATGGCGGGGCAGGCGGAGTCGCTGAACGTGGGCGTGGCCTCTGCGGTCGTCTGCTTCGAGGCGTTCCGACAACGCCGGGGTGGGGGCGCCGGGGCACGTAGCATCTCCGACGTCGACAAGGCGCATCATGGTGACTGACAACGTGGATCTCGACATTGACGGGATCGCCGGCGACGGCGAGCAGGCCATCGCGGGCGCGTCGTCGACGGACGCCTTGTCGCAGGTGGAGACCCAGTACCTGGGCAAGCGCTCCGCGCTCACCCGGGCCCACCGCACCTTGGGCGGACTCGATCCCGAGGCACGCAAGGAGGCCGGCCGCCGACTGAACGAGGTGCGCAGCCGGCTGGAAGCCCAGTTGGAGGCCCGCCGCGGTGAGCTGGCGGACGCCGAGCGTGCGGAGGCGCTGCGGGCGGACCGCCTCGACCTGACCGAGGTGATCCCGGCCCAGGTGCTCTCTCCGGCGGACCGCGGCCACCTCCACCTCGTCACGCGGGCCCGTGCCGATCTGGAGGACGTCTTCGTGGGCATGGGCTTCACCATCGCCGAGGGACCCGAGGCGGAGACCGACTGGTACAACTTCGAGGCGCTGAACATCCCCCCGGCGCACCCGGCGCGTGGCATGTACGACACCATGTACCTCGACATCGGGGAGCCCGAGACCGTGCTGCTGCGCACGCATACGTCGCCCGTGCAGATCCATCTGATGGAGGAGGCCGTCCGCGACGACTCGCTGCCCATTCACGCGGTGATGCCGGGCAAGTGCTTCCGCCTCGACACCCCTGATGCCCGGCATCTCCCGGTGTTCAACCAGATCGAAGGTTTGGTGGTCGACCGCGGCATCACCTTCGGTGACCTCGCCGGCACGATCCAGGTCTTCACCGAGGCCTACTTCGGTGAGGGCATGCAGTCACGCCTGCGCCCGGCGTACTTCCCCTTCACCGAGCCGTCGGCCGAGTTCGAGATCACCTGCACGCTCTGCTTGGGCGAGGGCTGTCGCACGTGCTCGCACACGGGCTGGATCGAGCTCGGCGGCTGCGGCATGGTCGACCCTGCGGTCTTCGCCGCGGTGGGGATCGATGCCGACGAGTGGTCGGGCTTCGCCTTCGGCTTCGGCATCGACCGCTTGGCGCAGATGCGCCAGGAGGTCCCCGACATGCGGTCCTTCCTGGAGAACGACATCCGATTCCTCTCGCAGTTCTGACCTCGCCCGCCAACGAGAAAGACATCAGTGCGCGCTCCGCTCAGCTGGCTCCGTGACTTCGCTCCGTTCCCCGACGACATCGTGGCGCTGCGCGCCGCGCTCGACGACCTGGGCCTCGTCGTCGAGGCGGTCGAGCACGTCGGGGAGGGCTTGGGCGACGTCGTGGTCAGCCGGGTGACCGAGATCAGCCGCATCGAGGGGGCCGACCGCATCCGGCGGGTCGTGGTGGACGCCGGCGCGGATCAGCTCGAGATCGTGTGCGGCGCCCACAACTTCGCGGTGGGGGATCGCGTCCCCCTCGCTCCGATTGGCACCATCCTCCCCGACGGCACCGAGATCGCGAGGCGCACGCTGCGTGGTGTCGAGTCAAACGGGATGCTGTGCTCCGGCAAGGAGCTCGGGCTGTCCGACGACGGCGCCGGCCTGCTGGTCCTGGGTGCCGAGTCGCCGGGTGAGCCGGGCACGCCTCTCATGGAGGCGCTGGGGCTGCCGCCCGACATCGTCTTCGACATCACCGTCGAGGGCAACCGCCCCGACGCCTGGTCCATCGTCGGGATCGCCCGCGACCTGGCCGGGCGTCTCGGGCTTCCGTTCGCCGCGCCCGAGCCGCCCGAGCCGGCACCGAGCGGGTGGCCGGCCGAGGCGGCGGCGACGGCGTCGGTCGCATCGACCGATCTGTGCCCCCGCCTCACCGTGACGGTGCTCGACACGTCACGGTCGGTCCGTCGCCGCGTCGGATCGCCGAGCGGCTGCTCCTGGCCGGCATGCGTCCGATCAACAACGTGGTCGACGCCTCGAACTACGTCATGCTCGAGATGGGCCAGCCCACGCACCCCTACGACCTTTCGCTGCTGCCCGGCCGGGGTCTGAGCGTCCGGCGGGCCCGGCCGGGTGAGACCGTCCGGACGCTCGACGAGGTGGAGCGCACGGTCGGCGTGCGTGGGCGCGGCCTCGGTGACACCGGCGAGGACTGCCTCATCTGCGACGCGGAGGGGACGCCCGTCGGGATCGGCGGCATCATGGGGGGCGCGTCGTCGGAGATCGCCGAGAGCACGACCGAGGTCCTGCTCGAGGCGGCCTACTTCGCGCCCATGGCGATCGCCCGCACCTCCAAGCGCCTCGGTCTCCGGACCGAAGCGTCGGCCCGTTTCGAACGCGGCTGTGATCCGTGGGGCATCGAGCCGTCGGTACGGCGCTTCTGCCAGTTGCTGGCGGAGAGCGTGCCCGGGACTCCGCGTGGCCGACGGGATGCTCGACGTCCGCGGTGAGGTCCCTGAGCCGTTCGTGGTCTCGGTGCCGATCGCCCGCGTGCACCGTCAGATCGGGGTTGAGCTCGGACGCGAGGAGATCGAACGTCTCATTGAGCCGATCGGCTTCACGATCATGGAACACGCCGGCGACGACAGTCGGCTCACGGTCGTCGTGCCGACGAACCGGCCCGACGTTCGCCGCGGGCCCTACGGGGTGGACGACGTCATCGAGGAGATCGCGCGCACGTTCGGCTACTCGAACGTGCCGCGCCACGTCCCGACGTGGCCCCAGCCGGGACGGTTGACCTCGCTGCAGCGGTCGAGGCGCACCATGAAGGACATTCTGGCCGGTCTCGGCGCATCGGAGGGGTGGACGGACACCTTCGTCTCCGCCGCGGCGCACGACGACGTCGGCCTCACGGGGCCGGCGGTGCGGGTGTCCAACCCCCTCGACGCGGAGAAGCCGTTCCTCCGGCGCTCGCTCATGCCGGGCCTGCTCGGCGCACTCTCCTACAACGCCGGCCGTCGCCGGCCCGATATCCGCCTGTTCGAGGTGGGCGTGGTCTTCTCCCATCCCGACGAGGGTGCTCGCGCGCGTCGTCGAGCGCGCCGGGGCGGGTGGCACCGAGGCCGCCGTCTTGCCCGGCGAGCGCGAGATGTTGGCGGCCGTCTTGGCCCGCGAAGACGACGACGCCCGGGACGCGGTCGCCTCGTGGCACGTGATCGCCGACGCGCTCCACCTCGACGGTGTCCGGCTCGTCCGGTCGGGTGACGGCTCTCCTCCCATCTCCGGCCTGCACCCGAGCCGCTCGGCCCACATCGTGTGCCAGGGCGAGAGCGGAGGCCCGGTGTCGATCGGCACCGTCGGCGAGATCGACCCGGACGTGGCCGCCCGGTTCGGTCTCACGCACGCCTCGGGCGCGGCGACGACGGGACGACGGGTGGGCTGGCTCGAGATCGACCTGGGCCTGCTCTTCGACGAGGAGCAGGTGCCGCGGCGGGTCACGGTCGGCGGCGCCGTCAGCCGCTTCCCATCGTCGGACGTCGACCTCGCCTTCGTGGTGGAGGACCGCCACCCGGCGGACGCCGTCGCCGACGCCTTGCGCGCGGCCGGCGCCGATCTGCTCGAGTCGGTGACCCTGTTCGACGTGTACCGCGGGCCCGGGATCGACGAGGGTGCCCGCAGCTTGGCCTACCGGCTGCGCTTCTGCTCGGCGGAGCGGACGCTGACCGACGAGGAGGTTGGCGTCCTGCGGGCGCGTTGCATCGAGGCCGTCGAGCAGCAGTTCGGGGCGGTCCTGCGCTGAGCACGGGACCTCGGTGCGTGGCATCGTGGCAGCGTGGAGGTGCACCAGGTCGGTCCCGAGGACGACGAGGCGTTCTTGCGGTGCTTCGAACTGTGGCACCTGGTGGAGCACGAGCTGTGGCCTGACCGCGCCGGATTCAGCGAGCGGGATTTCCGTGCCTTCCACACGCACGCCGGTACGTCCCGCCAGTTCGCCCTTCTGGCCGCCCGCGACGCCGGCGGGACGCGTCCTCGGCGCGGGGACGATGGAGTTTCCCTTGCGAGACAATCTGCACAGCGCCGAGGTGATGGTCATGGTGCACCCGGACCACCGGCGCCGGGGTGTCGGCTCGTCGCTCGTCGAGCGCATGGCGGCGCTCGGCGGGCACGGGGGAGGCGGGTCCTCAACTCCATCGTCGATGTGCCGGTCGCAGCCGCGCCGACCCATCCGTCGACCCCCTTTGCGCGCCAGGTGGGATTCGTCGCGACCATGCCCGGGAACAGCCGCTACCTCGCGTTGCCGTTGGACGCCGATCGGATGGACGAGCTGCGCGCCACCGTGCGCGGCGCCCGCAATGCCGCCGACTATCGGACGTTCGCCTTCCGGGCGCCGTGGCCCGAGCGATATCTCGACGACCAGTGTGAGCTGAACCGGCGCATGTCGACCGACGAGCCCGCGGGGGACGGCGACAAGGAGGAAGAGGTGTGGGACAGGACGCGTCTCGGCGAGAACGACGCGCTCGTGGCGGCCCGGGGGGCGTGGAAGCTGGCGGCGGTCGCCGAGCACGTCCCGTCGGGCCGGCTGGTCGCCGTGAGCGAGCTGCTCCTGGCGCCGGACGCGCCCGGCGAGGCGTGGCAGCTCGAGACGCTGGTCCTCCCCGAGCACCGGGGCCACCGCCTCGGCCTCGCCGTCAAGCTCGCCAACCTGGATGCGCTGGCGGGCAAGGCACCGGCGGTTCGCCGCATCACGACGGGAAACGCAGCGGTGAACGATCCGATGATCGCGGTCAACGACATGCTGGGGTTCGTCGTCGTCGGGGCCGGCCACTTCTGGCAGAAGGACCTGAGCCCGGCCTGACCGCGCCGGACAGAGACGTCTGCCCCTCCTTTCCGCATGATTATGCAAAATTATGTATACTCATGCGATGAAAGCCGGCATCCTCGGGGCATCGGGCTACACCGGGGCCGAGCTGTTGCGGCTCCTGTCGGCGCATCCGAGCCTCGAGGTCGCGCTGGCGACGGCCCAGACGCACGCAGGCCAGCCGGTCGGGGCACACACCCCCTCCCTGGCGGCCGCCTACCCGGGACTGGTCTACGAGGAGAACGACCCCGGCCGACTGGACGGCCTCGACGTCGTCTTCTGCGCCCTCCCGCACGGCGAGTCCCAGCGGGTCGTGCCCGAGCTCATGGGACGCGTGGGGCTGGTCGTCGACCTGTCGGCCGACTTCCGCCTGCGCGACCCGTCGCTGTACCCGCGCTGGTACGGCCAGGAGCACGGCGCGCCCGAGCTGCTGGCCGAGGCGGTCTACGGCCTGCCCGAGCTGTTCCGCGACGACCTGGTCGGGGCCACCCTCGTCGCCGCCGCGGGTTGCTACCCGACCGCCGCCGGCCTGGCGCTGGCCCCGCTGGTGCGGCGGGGCCTGGTGGAGCCGACGGGGATCGTCGTCGACGCCGCATCGGGCGTCTCGGGCGCCGGCCGTGGCCCGAAGGAGTCGCTGCACTTCGGGACCGTGGACGAGGACTTCAGCGCCTACGGGCTGCTGACCCACCGCCACACGCCCGAGATGGAGCAGATCCTCGGGTCACAGGTGCTGTTCACCCCCCACCTCGCGCCCATGGTGCGCGGCATCCTGGCCACCTGTTACGCGCGTCCCGACCCGGCGCGGCCCGCACCGTCGACGGACGCGGTCATGGACGCGCTGCACGAGGCCTACGACGACGAGCCGTTCGTCGTCGTCCGCGACGACCCCCCTTCCACCAAGGCCACGGCGGGCTCCAACGCGGCGCACGTCACGGCGTGCGTGGACCCCCGGACCGGGTGGGTGGTGACCCTGTGCGCCCTCGACAACCTGGTGAAGGGGGCGTCGGGCCAGGCCGTGCAGTGTGCCAACGCGGCGCTCGGGCTTGCCCGAGACCACCGGGTTGCCCGTGGCGGGGGTCTACCCGTGAGCGTCACCGCGCCGAAGGGCTTCGTCGCCGTCGGGGGCTCCGCCGGGATCAAAGCGCGGCTACGCGCCCGACGTCGCCGTGGTCGCCACCGCCGACGGGCGGGCCGCTCCCACGGCGGGGGTGTTCACGAGCAATCTGGCGGCGGCGGCGCCGGTCCAGGTCAGCCGCGCCCACCTGGCGGCCACCGGGGGTCGCGCCGCGGGTGTCATCCTCACGTCCGGCAACGCCAACGCGGCCACGGGGGCCGCGGGCCGCGCCGCGGCAGAGCGGCTCTGCGCCGCGGTGGCGGGCGACCTGGGCTCGACGGCCGAGGAGGTCCTCGTGTGCCAGACGGGCCTCATCGGCATCCCCTTCCCGATCGACGCGGTCATTCCGGAGATCGCGCCGATCGTGATGGCGCGCACCGGTGGCCCGGAGGCGGGGACCAAGGCGGCCCGCGCCATCATGACGACCGACACCGTGCCCAAGGAGGTGGTCGTCGCCGGCCACGGGTTCATCGTGGGCGGCATGGCCAAGGGCGCGGCGATGTTGGCGCCCAACATGGCCACCATGCTGGCCGTGTGCACGACCGACGCGGCGGTGGACCCGGGCACGCTCCAGCAGGCCCTGGCCGAGGCGGTGGCGGCGTCGTTCAATTCGATCACGGTCGACGGCTCCACGTCGACGAACGACACCGTGCTCGTCCTGGCCAGCGGGCTCGGGTCCAGCCCTTCGCCCGCCGCCCTGACGGGAGCCCTCTCCGACGCCTGCCGGTCACTCGCCGAGCAGATGGTTGACGACGCGGAAGGGTCGACCAAGGTGGCGCACGTGTACGTGCGCGGGGCGGCGAGCGACGAGGCCGCGCACATCGCGGCGCGCAAGGTGGCGGACTCAATGCTCGTGCAGTGCTCCCTCTTCGGTGAGGACCCCTACTGGGGGCGCATCGTCTCGGAGCTCGGCTCGGCCGGCACGCCCTTCGACATCGACCGGGTGTCCGTGGCCTATGGCGGCACCGTGGTGTGCGCCGCCGGTGTGGCCGTGCCGCACGACGAGGCGGCGGTGTCCGCGCACATGGCCGGCCGCCACGTCGAGCTCGACTGCGACCTGGGCCTCGGCGCGGGGCAGGCCGTGGTGCTCGGGACGGACCTGGGTTACGGCTACATCGACGAGAACAGGACGACGTCGTGACGGCGCCCGGTGCACCGCCGGTGCCACCCAAGGTCACGCGGGCTCAGAAGGCGGCGGCGGCGAAGACGGCCTCGGTCCTGGTGGAGGCGCTGCCCTACATCCGTCGCTTCTGGGGCAAGATCGTGGTCGTCAAGTACGGCGGCAACGCACTGCACGCGGGAGCGCCCGACGGTGACGCGGGCGGGGCCGTCGGTGACCCCGGCGGGCGCTCGCCTCCTTCGCCCAGGACGTGGTCCTGATGCGGGCGGTCGGCATCCTGCCCGTCGTGGTGCACGGTGGCGGTCCCCAGATCGGCGAGCTGATGACGCGGCTCGGCAAGGAGACCGAGTTCCGCAACGGGCTGCGCGTCACCGACGCGGACACGCTCGACATCGCGCGGATGGTGTTGGTGGGCAAGGTGAACCGCGACATCGTCTCCGCCATCAACGTGCACGGACCGCTGGCCGTCGGCATGTCGGGGGAGGACGCCAACCTGATCACGGCCGCGCCGAGCCACGCGGACCTCGGGTTCGTCGGCAGCGTGTCGCTGGTCGACCCCACCATGCTGCAGCGCCTGGTGGCCGAGGGGCTGATCCCGGTGGTGGCCACCATCGGGGCCGACGAGTCCGGCCAGGCCTACAACATCAACGCCGACACCGTCGCCGGCGCGCTGGCCGAGGCCCTGCAAGCCGAGAAGCTGATCTTCCTGACCGATATCGAGGGGTTGCGCGTCGTCGCGGACGACCCGACGACCGTGATCCACCAGGCCTCGCTCGAGGTGATCGACGAGATCATCCGCAGCGGAGGAGCGCAGGGCGGCATGATGCCCAAGGTGGAGGCATGCGCCCGCGCCGTGCGGGCCGGGGTCAGCCGGGCGCACATTCTCGACGGGCGGGTGCCCCACGCGCTCCTGCTCGAGCTCTTCACCGATTCCGGGGTCGGGACGATGGTGCTGCCGTGACGACGTCCGCTCCGATCCCGGCGGTCCCGCCCGATCGTGACGCGCTCATGCGCACCTACGCCGAGCCGCCGGCCACGTTCGTGCGGGGCGAGGGCACCCTCCTGTTCGACGCCGACGGCAAGGAGTACCTCGACTTCATCACCGGGCTGGCGGTCGTGTCGCTGGGCCATGGCCACCCCGCCGTGGCCGACGCCGTGGCCGAGCAGGTGCGGACGCTGAGCCACGTCTCGAACCTCTACGGCAACACGTTGGCGCCCGAGGTGGCCCGCACGATCGACCGGCTGATCAACGGCGGCACCGGGCAGGCCGGTGGGCAGGTGTTCTTCGCCAACTCCGGGGCGGAGGCCAACGAGTGCGCGCTCAAGCTCGCCCGGCGCTGGGCCGGCGGCGGCCGTCACGTCGTGATCAGCGCCGACAACGCGTTCCACGGCCGGACGCTGGCCACGCTGACGGCCACGGGCCAGCCCGAGAAGCAGGCGCCGTTCCTCCCCCTGCCCGAGGGGTTCGTGCACGTGCCCTACGACGACGTTGCCGCGCTCGACAAGGCCCTCGAGCCCGAGACCGTGGCCGGCGTCCTCCTCGAGCCGATTCAGGGCGAGGGCGGGGTCGTCGTGCCGAGCTCGGACTACCTCGGCGCCGTGCGGTCGCTGTGCACGGAGCGCAACGCGCTCCTCATGCTCGACGAGATCCAGACCGGGCTCGGGCGCACCGGCCACTGGTTCGCCTTCCAGGCCCAGGGGTTGGAGCCGGACGTCGTCACCATGGCCAAGGCCCTGGGCAACGGTATGCCGGTCGGCGCCTGCTGGGCCCGGGCCGAGGTGGCGGCCGCGTTCGGTCCCGGCGACCACGGCTCGACCTTCGGCGGGCAGCCGCTCGCGCTCGCCGCGGTGAAGGCGACGCTCGCCGTCATGGAGGCCGAGGACGTGTGCGCACGAGCCCGTGCCGGCGGCGCGCGGCTCGTTGCCGGACTGGAACGGCTGCCCGGCGTGGTGTCGGTACGAGGAGCGGGCCTCTTGCTCGCAGCGCAGCTCGAGGCCCCGGTGGCCAAGGATGCCGCGGCGCTCGCGCTCGGGCGTGGCCTCCTCGTCAACGCCGTCCGGCCGGACGCCATCCGGGTGGCGCCGCCACTGCTCGTGCGCGACGCCGAGATCGATGCGGCGCTCGGGATCCTCGCCGGCGCCATCGGCGACGTGCTCGCCGCCACGAGCGGCGGGTCGGACTGAGGAGCGAGGGGACACGACGCATGGCCAACCTCTTCGACATCGACGACATCGACCCGGCCGACTGGGAGCGCGTCCTGGCGCGGTCGCTGGACCCGCCGCCCCGGCAGGAGCTGGCAGGCCAGGGCGTCGCCCTCGTCTTCGAGAAGCCGTCGGCGCGCACGCGCAACTCCACCGAGATGGCGGTGGTCGACCTGGGTGGGCACCCCGTGTACATCCAGGGCTCCGAGGTGGGCCTGGACGAGCGCGAGACCGCCGAGGACGTCGCCCGTACGCTGGGGTGCTACCACCGCGTGCTCTGCGCCCGTGTGTTCGAGCACGCCGTGCTCCTCCGGATGGCCCGCGCCCTCGAACGCAGCGGGTTCGACGTGCCCGTCGTCAACCTCCTCTCCGATGCCGCGCACCCCTGCCAGGCGGTGGCGGACGTGCTCACCATGCGCGAGTCGCTCGGCCCGCTCCGCGGGCGCACCTTGACCTATGTCGGCGACGCCAACAACGTCGCGCTCTCGCTGGCCAAGGCGGGCCTGCTCGAGGGCATGGAGGTTCGCATCGCGTCCCCGGCGGGTTACACCTTCTCCGGTCAGGAGCTGGCCGCCCTGCAGGGCAACGCCGACCGAGCGGGACGCGGGGGCACGGTGCAACTGGCCGACGATCCGCACCAGGCGGCCAAGGGCGCCGCTGTGCTCTACACCGACGTGTGGACCAGCATGGGACAGGAAGAGGAACGGCTCGCGCGCCTCGCGGCCTTCGAGGGCTTCACGATCGACGAGGAGCTGGTCGACCTCGCGGCCGCCGATGCGATCGTGCTGCACTGCCTGCCCGCCCACCGCGGCGAGGAGATCGCCGCCGACGTCCTGGAGGGCCCACGGTCGTTGGTCTGGCGCCAGGCGGCCCACCGCCGGACGGCCATGCGGGGGATCCTGGCCTGGGCCGTGGAGGGCCCATGAGCGGGTACGGCGCGGGCCGGCTGACGAAGAACCAGCGCCAGCACCGCATCACCAAGCTGCTCGAGACCCAGCCCGTCACGAGCCAGGCGCAACTGGTGGCGTTGCTGGCCGACCAGGGGATCGAGGCCACCCAGACCACGGTCTCGCGTGACCTCGATGATCTCGGCGCGGTCAAGGTCCGCCTGCCGGGAGGTGAGACGGCCTATGCACTCCCGGAGCTGCCCACGCACCAGATCGCGCCCGAGGACCACCTGCGCCGTGTGCTCGGCGAATGGGTGGTCGAGGTGGCACATTCGGGGAACGTGGTGGTGCTGCGCACGCCGCCGGGTTCGGCCCACGTCGTCGGCTCCGCCCTCGACCGCAGCGGGCTGGAAGAGGTCGTGGGCACCGTGGCGGGTGACGACACGGTGCTGGTCGTCGTCGCGGAGCGCGTCGGTGGCGCCACCATGGCCGACCGCCTGCGTGATGTCGCCGGCATTGCCGCCGCCGACCAGATGGCATTGAATGGGAAAGAAGGGGACGAGCATGCCTGATCGGGTGGTACTGGCCTACAGCGGAGGACTCGACACGTCGGTCGCCGTCCGGTGGCTCATTGAGAACGAAGGCGTCGAGGTCGTGGCGGTTGCGGTCAACGTCGGACAGGCGGCCGACCGCGGGGGAGAGGACTGGGACGCCATCCGAGCGCGGGCACTGGCTGCGGGCGCGGTCGAGGCGGTCGTCGTCGACGCCCGTCACGAGATGGCCGAACAGTTCTGCATGCCGGCGCTCCAGGCCAATGCCCGCTACGAGGGCAAGTACCCACTGGTCTCCGCGTTGTCGCGCCCGGTTATCGTGCGTCATCTCGTCGACGAGGCACGGCGCCACGGCGCAACGGCGGTCGCGCACGGGTGCACGGGCAAGGGGAACGACCAGGTGCGCTTCGAAGTGGGTGTACGCGCCCTGGCGCCCGATCTCGGCATCTTCGCCCCCGCCCGGGTCTGGGGCCTGACCCGGGAGGACTGCGTCGAGCTGGCGGCCAAGTGGGAGATCCCCGTCACCGTCACCAAGGAGAAGCTGTACTCCATCGACGACAACCTGTGGGGCAAGGCGATCGAGTGCGGTGCGATCGAGGATCCCTGGGCGCCGCCGCCCGACGACGTCTACACGCTGACCCGGGCGACCGAGAGCGACCCCGTCGAGGTCGTCGTGGGCTTCGAGGCGGGCGTCCCCCTCAGCCTCGACGGCACGACACTCGGCCCCTTCGATCTCATCACCCGCCTCGGAGCGGTGGCGGGAAGCCGGGGCTTCGGACGCCTCGACATGGTGGAGAACCGGCGCGTCGGCATCAAGAGCCGGGAGGTCTACGAGTGCCCCGCCGCACTGTCGCTGCTCCTCGCCCATGCCGACCTCGAGGACCTGACGCTCGAGCGCGACCTGCACCACGAGAAGGCACGCCTGGAGCCGCGCTGGTCCGAGCTCGTCTACGACGGGCTCTGGTATTCGCCGCTCCGCTCGGCCCTCCAGGCGTTCGTCACCGAGAGCCAACGCCACGTGACCGGCGAGGTGCGGCTGCGCTTCGCCGCGCCGGGCACGTGCACCGTGGTGGGCCGGCGCAGCCCGGTGGCGCTCTACGACCACGGACTGGCCACCTACGACGCGTCGGACACGTTCCGGCACGCCGACGCCGAGGGTTTCGTCCGTCTGTGGGGGCTCGGCGTGGCCACGTGGTCGGCCCGCCAGGGCCCGGGTGCGGACGAACCGGAGGCGAACCGCATGAACACATCGGAGACTGCTGCATCGGGAAGGGGGCATGAGTCATGACGCTGTGGGAGGGTCGCATCTCGACGGGCATGGCGGACGCCGTCGCGGACTTCACGGTGAGCCTGCCCTTCGACCGCGTGCTGGCCAGTGACGACCTGGCCGGTTCGCGCGCCCACGTGAAGGGCCTCGGGAAGGTGGGCATCCTCACCGACAGCGAGGTGACTGCCCTCATTGACGCGCTCGACATCGTCGAAGAGGAGTTCGAGAAGGACTCCTTCGTGTTCGCGCCGGGCGACGAGGACGTCCATACCGCCATAGAGCGGCGCGTCACCGAGCTGATCGGCGACGTCGGCGCCAAGGTCCACACGGGACGCAGCCGCAACGACCAGGTGGCCACTGCACTGCGCCTCTGGTGCCGGCGCTCCCTGATCGGCGTGGCCGAAGAGATCATGGCGCTCCAGGACGTGCTGGCGCAGCGGGCCCGCGAGGCGGCGGACGTGTACCTGCCCGGCTACACGCACATGCAGCGGGCTCAGCCGGTGCTGCTGGCGCACCACCTGCTGGCGCACGGGTGGGCGCTCGCCCGCGACGTCGACCGGCTTCTCACGACGGTCGACCGCCTCAACACCTCACCGCTCGGCGCGGGCGCGCTGGCCGGATCGTCGTTGCCTCTGGACCCCGACTACGTCGCCGCCGAGCTCGGCTTCCATGGTCGCTTCGAGAACTCGCTCGATGCGGTGGCCGACCGCGACTTCGTGGCGGAGTCGCTGTTCGATCTCGCCCTGCTCGGAGTGCACCTGTCCCGCATGGGCGAGGAGATCGTGCTGTGGTCGACCGAGGAGTTCGGCTTCTGCACGCTCGACGACGCGTACGCCACCGGCAGCTCGATGCTGCCCCAGAAGAAGAACCCCGACGTGGCCGAGCTGGCCCGGGGCAAGTCGGGCCGCCTGATCGGGCACCTCGACCGCGGTGCTGGTCACCTTGAAGGGGCTCCCGCTGGCCTACAACCGGGACCTCCAGGAGGACAAGGAGCCGCTGTTCGACGCGGTGGTGCAGGTGACACGCGCGCTCATCGCGCTGCGGGGCGTCTACGAGACCGCCTCGTGGAACGAGGACCGCATGCAGCAGGCGGCGGACGGGCCGGCGGCCTCGGCCATCGACCTGGCCGAGCTGCTCGTCGAGCAGGGCATGCCATTCCGTCAGGCCCACGCGCTCGTCGGCGGGCTGGTGCGTGAATCGCTCGAGCGCCACGTCCCGCTGGTCGAGCTGGTGGCCGCGCACCCGGACCTGGGCGAGGCCGCCGTGGAGCTGCTGGAGCCCGGTGTGGCGGTGACACGCCGGCGGACCCCCGGAGGGGCCGGTCCGGGACCGGTCGCCGAGCAGTCGGAGCGCTTCGTCCGCCGCCGCGAGGTCGACCGCACCCGGCTGGCGCAGTGGCGGCCCCAGGGATCTCGCCCCGTAACCGGGATTGCCACCTCCCCTGGGGCCCTGACCTGGGCCCCGCACGCCCCGCTCTTGGGGGAGAAGGTGCTCGCATCGCGGGCGCATCTCCGGGCGCCCGTGGCGTTTGCGCGTCCTCACCCGCAGGCCGGTGACGCTGAGGTAAACGCAACATAAAGATTCGCCCAAGTGGTTGTATCGCCTGCCTCGCCGCGCGCACGCTGTAGGTGGAGCCCGAATGACGGACGGGCCCGATCCGACGGCGACAGCGCAGGCCGGACCTCCGGGGACCGAGGGGGAGGGTCCGACGGTTGCGCTGCACGTCGGGTCGCCGGAGTCGAGTCCACCGCAACTCTCACCCCCGTGGAGACGCACATGGAGCGAATGACCGGCATCGACCCGATGTTCATCTACTCCGACACGCCGGAGACCCCGATGGAGATCGCGTACGCCTGCATCTTCGACCCGGCCACCGCAGAAGGTGGCTACACCTTCGAACGCGTCGCCGATCTGCTCACGTCGAGGATCCCCGCACTGCCCCCCTTCCGACGTCGGCTCATGCCCGTCCCGCTGGGTCTCGATCACCCGCGCTGGGTGGACGACCCGGAGTTCGACCTGGACAACCACCTTCACCGCACCGCGCTCCCGGCCCCCGGTGGCGAGGCCGAGTTCACGGCACTTGTCGCCGAGGTGATGGGCCGGCCCCTCACACCCGGGCAGCCGCCATGGGAGATGCACGTCATTGAGGGGCTCGCCAGCGGGAAGGTCGGGCTGATCGCGAAGGTGCACCATGCCGTCATCGACGGCGTCGCCGGCGCCCAGATGTTGGCGCAATTGCTGGACCTCACGCCCGAGGGCGGAGCCGTCACCGAACCGTGCCCGCCGTGGGTCCCGGCGGGCCTGCCCACGCAGACGCAGTTGATGACGGACGCGCTGCCGAGCTTCATCAAGAGCCCGGTGCGCGTGCTGCGCGCCGTCCGCGAAGTCGGCCACACCGCCGTCCGGTTGGCCCGCTGCGTGGTCGGCGACCGCCTCGGTCCGGTGTCGCTGCCCTTCGGCGCGCCCGCCACGTTCGAGTCGCCCGTCGGCGCCCGGCGGGCGGTCGCCTTCGCCGAGCTCGAGATGGCCCAGGTGCGCGCCCTGAAGGAGCGCTTCGGGTCGACGATCAACGACGTCGTGCTCGCGGTCTGCTCGGGTGCGCTCCGCACCCATCTGGTGGCGCACGATCGAGGAGGCCGAGAGCCCGCTCGTCGCCGTGGTCCCGGTGTCGGTGCGCGGCGACGGCCCGGCGCGGGGTCGGGGAACCAGCTCTCGGCCATGTTCGTGCCGCTCTCGAACGACTGCAAGACGCCACTCGAGCGACTGCGGACCGTGACCGCGGCCGAGCGCGTCGTGCAAGGGCCAAGAGCGTGCCGTCGGGTACGGCCCGATGGCCACGCTCCTGGCCGATGCCGTCCCGCCGGCACTGGCGAAGCCGGTGATTCAGCTCGGGGTGCGGTCGGGGATCCTGCGCAGGCTGCGCGCCGGCAACCTGATGATCTCGAACGTGCCCGGTCCTGCCTTCCCGCTCTACTTCGCGGGCATGCAGCTCCGCGGGGTGTACCCGCTCGGGCCCGTCATCGACGGCGTCGCGCTCAACGTCACCGTGCAGAGCTACCGGGACTCGCTCTTCGTCGGGATCAACGCGTGCGCGAGCGCCGTGGGGGACCTGCCGGGGCTGGCGCGGGCCATGGCCGCGGAGCTGGACCTCTTGAGCCGGATGGCGGCCGGTGCGGGCGAGCGGAGAAATGCGCCCGGGTCGCGCCACCGCCACTCCTCGGGAGGCCACGTCACAGTCCCGCGGGCCGCCCCGCACCCGTGGGCGGTCACCGCAGGCCTGCCGCCCGCCGCCAACCCCTGAGTCGGTTCGGTGAAACCCGGCGGCACGGGCCGGGTGGCACGGCACCGTCCCGTTGCGCCAGGGTGGCCCGATGCAGCGGTCGGACCTGGAGGGCGGACCCCTCGCGGTCGCACCGTGGCTGCTGAACAAGCTGCTGGTGCACGGGGACCGGGCCGGGCGCATCGTCGAGGTCGAGGCGTACCACGGCGCCAACGACGCCGCGTCCCATGCCTTTCGGGGGCTGACGCCGCGGACGGCGGTGATGTTCGGGCCGGCCGGGCTTCCTCTACGTGTACTTCACCTACGGCATGCATTGGTGCGCCAACGTCGTGTGCGGGCCCGAGGGCGAGGCCGCGGCGGTGCTCATCCGGGCCCTGGCGCCGACGAGCGGCCTGGCGGCCATGCGGGACGCCCGTCCCGCGGCCCGACTCGAGCGTGACCTCTGCAACGGCCCGGCCAAGCTCTGCCAGGCCCTCGGGATCACCGGGCAGGACAACGGGGCCGACCTCCTGGCGCCGGTCTGCCCTCCGGGACGCGTGCCGGGAGGAGCCCGAAGCCGGGACCAGGGGTCGGTCCGCCTGGTGGACGACGGGACACCGCCGCCGAGGCGTCCCGGACGCGGGACGCGGATCGGCATCAAGGAGGCGACGGAGAAGCGGTGGCGCTTCTGGGTACCCGACAGCCCCGACGTGTCGAGGCCCTGACCGGGGCGCCCGCCCCGAGAGGCGCCCCCGAAGTCGTCCGATCAGGTCAAACGGGCCTTGCAGACGGGTGTCACGGGGCTGTCACGACGCTGCAACGACGGTCCATCATGCTGACGTCGGGTTCTGTCGCACGTGGTAGATCGAGGAGGTCAGCAGGCGGCGCACGCCTTCCGGCGGCCGGATGGCGACCGGGTGGGGGCGGAAAGCCTGTTGAGCTTCGGGCACCAAGGTGGCATACGGAGGGCCGGGTGGCTCACCGTATGCCACCGCACGGTGCGTCGCAGTGGCTGCGCTCGAGACCCGGTGGCTGGCGGGGCATCCGCAGCGACCGGCAGATGCCCCGCTAACATCGACGGCAGAGGCCCCTCCGGGTTCCGGCCCGGAGAGACTCGGTTCGCGGCAGCGCGTTGACGCTCAGATCCGCGGCTGCTAGAGTGACTCACCCGTCGGAACGGCCTCCCCGGCCCTCCGGCAGCCGAAGGAGACTCTCCGGCGAAGCAATTCGTCCGGAACAGTCCTTTGGAACACCCGGCACCAACACCGGCAGGACTGGTGTGTGCCCGGTCGCTCCTTGAAAACGGAATAGTGAGAGCCAAAAGCCAGTGCGGGCAATTCATCCGTGACTCTGTAACGGATGGGTTGTACGTCAATTAAGCATTACGCAGGCCGGACGGTCCCTTCCGGGGCATGAAGGCCTGTGGTTACCATGATTTTGAGTCAAACATGGTGACTCTTCTGATTCTTGGTCGTTCGAGCTTCCTCTGGAGGCCCGGCCGGCCGTGAGTCTCGATGGAGAGTTTGATCCTGGCTCAGGACGAACGCTGGCGGCGTGCCTAACACATGCAAGTCGAACGCGCTCCATTCGGTAGCAATACTGATGAAGAGCGAGTGGCGAACGGGTGAGTAGCACGTGAGCAACCTGCCCCGAAGACTGGGACAACACCGGGAAACCGGTGCTAATACCGGATATCCCTATCGGACCGCATGATCTGATAAGGAAATGGATTCCGCTTCGGGAGGGGCTCGTGGCCTATCAGCTAGTTGGTGAGGTAACGGCTCACCAAGGCATCGACGGGTAGCTGGTCTGAGAGGACGATCAGCCACACTGGGACTGAGACACGGCCCAGACTCCTACGGGAGGCAGCAGTGGGGAATCTTGCGCAATGGGCGAAAGCCTGACGCAGCAACGCCGCGTGGAGGACGAAGGCTTTCTGAGTTGTAAACTCCTTTCAGCAGGGACGATAGTGACGGTACCTGCAGAAGAAGCACCGGCCAACTACGTGCCAGCAGCCGCGGTGATACGTAGGGTGCAAGCGTTGTCCGGATTTATTGGGCGTAAAGAGCTCGTAGGCGGTTTGATAAGTCGGGTGTGAAACCTCCAGGCTCAACCTGGAGCCGCCACTCGATACTGTCATGACTAGAATTCGGTAGGGGACCACGGAATTCCTGGTGTAGCGGTGAAATGCGCAGATATCAGGAGGAACACCAGCAGCGAAGGCGGTGGTCTGGGCCGACATTGACGCTGAGGAGCGAAAGCGTGGGGAGCGAACAGGATTAGATACCCTGGTAGTCCACGCCGTAAACGTTGGGCACTAGGTGTGGGGACTATTCAACGGTTTCCGTGCCGCAGCTAACGCATTAAGTGCCCCGCCTGGGGAGTACGGCCGCAAGGCTAAAACTCAAAGGAATTGACGGGGGCCCGCACAAGCGGCGGAGCATGTGGCTTAATTCGAGGCAACGCGAAGAACCTTACCTGGGTTTGACATGTAGGGAAAAGCCGTAGAGATACGGTGTCCTTCGGGGCCTTACACAGGTGGTGCATGGCTGTCGTCAGCTCGTGTCGTGAGATGTTGGGTTAAGTCCCGCAACGAGCGCAACCCTTATCCTATGTTGCCAGCGGGTAATGGCGGGGACTCGTAGGAGACTGCCGGGGTCAACTCGGAGGAAGGTGGGGTCGAAGTCAAGTCATCATGCCCCTTACGTCCAGGGCTGCACACATGCTACAATGGCCGGTACAACGGGCTGCTAATCCGCGAGGAGGAGCCAATCCCCAAAGCCGGTCTCAGTTCGGATTGGAGTCTGCAACTCGACTCCATGAAGTCGGAGTCGCTAGTAATCCCGGATCAGCAACGCCGGGGTGAATACGTTCCCGGGCCTTGTACACACCGCCCGTCACACCACGAAAGTCGGTAACACCCGAAGCCGGTGGCCCAACCTTTTAGGAGGGAGCCGTCGAAGGTGGGATCGGTGATTGGGGTGAAGTCGTAACAAGGTAGCCGTACCGGAAGGTGCGGCTGGATCACCTCCTTTCTAAGGAGTGCTGTCGGCTATTCAATGCCGACCACTACCCAGTTGAACACTGGTTACTCGGGCGCTCTCGTATACCGGCAGATGATCGGCCGCCTTCGGATTCGCCTTGCGCTGCACGGCGATCGGAGCCCGCCCCTCACGGACCGGTCCCTACGGGTGCGACCGGACTCTCACTATTTCGTTTTGAGGGAGCGACCCCATGGGTCGGTCCCGGTGATGTCCCTCCGGCCTGTACGCGGGCGGGGTCTTGCGCCAGGTTTCCGAGTCGAGCCCCTCTGGGAGCTCCTCGAGGCCGGGCGCTCCTCCTACCCGTTGCGCCGGCGGCGACCACTCACCCCGTGCGTGCCCCGGTCGGGCGGTGTCCTCGCTGGTCGTTTCGTTCGGCCAGCGGTGGTGCCCGGCCCAGGCGTGCGCTGTGCAGCCCCTTGAGAATTCCAAAGCGAGCACGAGCATCTTTGTTCTCCAAGCTACAAAGAGCCAACGGTGGATGCCTTGGCGCCTAAAGCCGAAGAAGGACGTGGGCGACTGCGAAAAGCCACGGGAAGCTGTCTACCAAGCGTCGATCCGTGGATGTCCGAATGGGGCAACCCAGCACCTGTCATGAGGTGCTACACCCGCCTGAATGTATAGGGCGGGGCGAGGGAACCGGGTGAATTGAAACATCTAAGTAACCCGAGGAGAGGAAAACAACAGTGACTCCCTGAGTAGCGGCGAGCGAAACGGGAAGAGCCCAAACCGTGCCGGTGTCAAAGCCTGGTGGCCTTGCCGGTATGGGGTTGTGGGACTCGAGAGACGGGGCGCCAGACCCGTCACGGAGTTACAAATCCAATGTCTAGTGGAATCAGTCAGGAAAGCTGAACCGAAGAGGGTAATGGTCCCGTACACGAAACGCATTGGACTCCGCTCGAGCACCCGAGTAGCGCCGGATCCGGGAAAGCCGGCGTGAATCTGCGAGGACCATCTCGTAAGGCTAAGTACTCTTAGGCGACCGATAGTGAACTAGTACCGTGAGGGAAAGGTGAAAAGTACCCCGGGAGGGGAGTGAAATAGTACCTGAAACCGTTGGCTTACAAACAGTCAAAGCGTCGTTGCTCCACCGTTGCCATGATCCCTTCGGGTGAGATTGGTGACGCATGGTGGATGTCAGCCGTGATGGCGTGCCTTTTGAAGAATGAGCCAGCGAGTTACGGTGTGTGGCGAGGTTAACCAGCGATGGGTAGCCGAAGCGAAAGCGAGTCTGAATAGGGCGTTGAGTCGCATGCTGTAGACCCGAAGCCGAGTGAGCTTGCCATGGGCAGGCTGAAGCGAAGGTAAGACTTCGTGGAGGGCCGAACCCACCTAGGTTGAAAACTGGGGGGATGACCTGTGGCAAGGGGTGAAAGGCCAATCAAACTCGGTGATAGCTGGTTCTCCCCGAAATGCATTTAGGTGCAGCGTCGGGTGTTCAGCATCGGAGGTAGAGCACTGGATGGGCTAGGGGGCCTACAAGCTTACTGACCCCAACTAAACTCCGAATGCCGATGCTCTAGAACCCGGCAGTGAGACCACGAGGGATGAGCTTCGTTGGTCGAAAGGGAAACAGCCCAGACCGCCGGCTAAGGCCCCTAATTCTTGACTAAGTGGAAAACGATGTGGGAACGCAAAGACAGCCAGGAGGTTGGCTCAGAAGCAGCCATCCTTAAAAGAGTGCGTAATAGCTCACTGGTCGAGTGGTCCTGCGCGGATAATGTAACGGGGCTCAAGTCAAGAGCCGAAGCCGCGGATTTCCGTCATCAGACGGGAGTGGTAGGGGAGCGTCGATCTCGCGGAGAAGCGGCGGTGTGAACCGTCGTGGAGCGTGGTCGAGTGCGAATGCTGGTATGAGTAGCGAGAGAGGAGTGAGAAACTCCTCCGCCGTAAGCCCAAGGGTTCCTGGGGAAGGCTAATCCTCCCAGGGTAAGTCGGGAGCTAAGGCGAGGCCGAGAGGCGTAGTCGATGCACAACTGGTTGATATTCCAGTACTACCGTGTCCGCGCCCATTCCAAGCCAGGGGTACTAAGGGGATGACCTTCGGGTCGAGCCGACAAACCCTGGGGCGGATAGCAAAGGAGCGACGCAGGAAGATAGGTGAGCCCAGGCGTTGGTTGTCCTGGGGTAAGCGTGTAGGGAGGGATCTAGGTAAATCCGGGTCCCACGAATCCTGAGACGCGATGCCGAGCCGTTCCAGGCGAAGTCACTGATTCTATGCTGCCTAGAAAAACTTCTAGCGAGCTGACACGGTACCCGTACCCCAAACCAACACAGGTGGGCGGGTAGAGAATACCAAGGCGATCGGGAGAACTGTGGTTAAGGAACTCGGCAAAATTCCTCCGTAACTTCGGGAGAAGGAGGGCCCCGATAGGGTGATGGACCTCGCGTCCTGATGCCTGAGGGGGCCGCAGAGAATTGGGGAAAGCGACTGTTTACTAAAAACACAGGAGCGTGCGAAGTCGTAAGACGATGTATACGCTCTGACGCCTGCCCGGTGCCGGAAGGTTACGGGGAAGGGTTAGTCTTCGGACGAAGCTCTGAACCTAAGCCCCGGTAAACGGCGGCCGTAACTATAACGGTTAGTGAAACCCTGGCTGTTGTAAAACCCCGCTATATGCTGGAACATCCGAGTATCCGGCGGTACTCATCCATGTCACACCCGTTTGTTTGAGTGGTGGCGTGGAAAGTGAAAATCCGTCCGGTGCGGACAATCAGCAGGAAACTGCGAGTTCATGCATCGTGCTCGATCCCAACTGGATCGTTGGTTTCGTGGGCGGCGAGGGTTGCTTCTCCGTGTCAGTGCATCGTTCTTCCATGATGCATCGACACGGCGGGTGGCAACTCCAGCCGGTCTTCCACGTCTACCAACACCGCGACCATCGAGATGTACTCGAGGCGATGACCCCAGTCTTCGGTTGCGGGCGCGTGCGCCCAAAGGGTCCGAACAGCAGCGTCTGGACTTTCGCTGTCGACGGACTACGAAATCTGGACGAGGCAGTTCTGCCCTTCTTCGAGCTGCATCCTCCGGTGGTCAAGGACAAGGATTTCGAATCCTTCTCGGTCATCGTTCGTTCGATGCGAAGGAAGGAACACCTGTCCACGGTTGGGTTCGAGCGATTGGTTCGTCTTGCCTACGGCATGAATGCCAACGGCAAGCAGCGGGCCAGGACCATTGAGCAGGTTCTTGCAGGATCCTCAGAGACTGCACGCGGGGCTCCCTGATCGGCGTCTGCCGGCCAGGGACGAAGATACAGTCCGACCCTCATGGCGACATGAGGAGCTAGGCAGAAATGATCTAGCCGCTCAGAGCGCATTGGTGGATCTTCTGCACCAGCTTTGAGTAGTAACAAAAGTGCCTAAGGTAGCGAAATTCCTTGTCGGGTAAGTTCCGACCTGCACGAATGGCGTAACGACTTTCCTACTGTCTCAACCACAGACCCGGCGAAATTGAAGTACGAGTAAAGATGCTCGTTAGCTGCATCAGGACGGAAAGACCCCGTGGACCTTTACTACAGCTTGATGTTGAGGTTTGGTACTATTTGTGTAGGATAGGTGGGAGACTTTGAAGCATTGGCGCCAGCCAGTGTGGAGTCAACCTTGAAATACCACCCTTTTAGTGCCGGGCCTCTAACCTCGGTCCGTGATCCGGATCAGGAACAGCGTCAGGTGGGTAGTTTGACTGGGGCGGTCGCCTCCTAAAACGTAACGGAGGCGCCCAAAGGTTCCCTCAGGCTGGTTGGCAATCAGCTGTCGAGTGCAATGGCAAAAGGGAGCTTGACTGCGAGACCTACAAGTCGAGCAGGTGCGAAAGCAGGGCATAGTGATCCAGCGGTTGCTTGTGGAAGCGCCGTTGCTCAACGGATAAAAGGTACCCCGGGGATAACAGGCTCATCTTCCCCAAGAGTCCATATCGACGGGAAGGTTTGGCACCTCGATGTCGGCTCGTCGCATCCTGGGGCTGAAGCCGGTCCCAAGGGTTGGGCTGTTCGCCCATTAAAGCGGTACGCGAGCTGGGTTTAGAACGTAGAACACACTGCGTCCCCAGGAAGCAATTCCTGGGTGCTCACTGGCTCATATCGGTGAAACCCTGAGTGAAACAACCGAACGTTAGGTTCAGGGCAATACCGAGGGAAGGCCAACACAATGGATGTGTCTACGGCGTCCTACATTGCAGGATTCCTGGACGGGGACGGAAGCATTCACTTCCAACTCGTCAAGCAGAAGGAGTACCGGCTCGGGTTCTACATCCGAGCCAGCGTCTCGTTCTCGCAGTCGGGTCGACCTCAGCCCGGCAGGGTCTGGAACAGATCCAGACGTTGCTCGGAGGGGGCGGCTACATGCGAGACAGAGGCACCGGCATGAGTGATCTCGTGATCACCAGTCGGCCACTCCTGCTGCGCATCCTTCAGGAAGTCGAGCCCTTCGTGATCTTCAAGCAAGTTCACGTGAGGCGAGCGCTTGCGATCCTTCCTCAGTTGGACGGAGTGAAGGACCCGCAGGTCTTCCTGCATCTGGCACGCCAAGTAGATGCATTTGCAACCCTAAACTATTCGAAGACGAAGCGGATTTCCGCCGTAGATGTCGAGCAACATCTGCGTAGCAAGGGCGTGTTGTGCCCCTGTAACGACTTCTTCGCCAGCAACAGCGAAGAGATGGCTTCTTAAGATCGAGACCTCGATCCGCAGACCCCTGTGGGAGCCATAAAACGCCAGCCCCTAGAAATAGGGTGAAGGTATAGTCTGTGCCCGCAGTAATGCGGGATCAACATGCGTGAGACAGTTCGGTCCCTATCCGATGCAGCCGTAGGAGATTTGAGAAAGGCTGTCCCTAGTACGAGAGGACCGGGACGGACGTAGCTCTCGTGTGCCAGTTGTCCTGCCAAGGGCACGGCTGGTTAGCGACCTACGGGTGGGATAAGCGCTGAAAGCATCTAAGTGCGAAGCCCGTTTCGAGATGAAATCTCCCACAGGGTTAACCTGGTAAGGCCCGTGGCTAGACGACCACGTTGATAGGCCGGAGGTGTACGTGCAGCAATGCATTCAGCCGACCGGTACTAATCGGCCGAGGGCTTGGAGACCTACTCGTGCTCGTGCTCGCTTTGGAACGCTCAGGGGCTGCGGTGACGCAGCCACAGGCGTGCCACCCACCGCAGAAACGGGTGAGGTGAGCCGCCGAGCGCACGGTTTCCGGTGGCCATGGCGGCGGGGAAACACCCGTTCCCATTCCGAACACGGCAGTTAAGCCCGCCCGCGCCGATGGTACTTGGGGGGAGGCCCCCTGGGAGAGTAGGTCGCCGCCGGGATTTCTCAGAACGAGATCCCCTCGCAGCTTCGGCTCGAGGGGATCTCGTCGCGCCTGGGCTCAAGCGCGACGCGCCGAAGCCGTGTGTGCGGATCGCGCTGCATCGAGGTGGCGACGCAGGTTCGCGGCCGCCGATGGGCGACACGCTCATCGTTGTCGACCCCAGCTCGTTGTAGCTCGTCGTGTGCGACACGGTCCGGAGCGAGCGCCAGCGCGTCGCCGGGACTGAAGGTTGTCGAGCGGGGCCGCACGTGTCCGGGGCGTAGAATCCGCAGATGCCTCCCGATTCGTCGCGGCCAGATCGTCGCGCCCAAGGATCACGGTCCCCGAGGGCTTCCAGGCCAGCCAGCGGGGCGAAGTCGGGAGGACAGGGACGGTCCCGGACCCGGGGTGGCTCCGGTGCCGCCGGGGATGTCAGTAGCTCAGCCGGAGCGCGCCGCAAGCCGAGCGGATCGAACGGATCAGGGGGATCGAGCGGATCAAGTAGTTCGACGTCGAGCCGTTCTTCGTCGGGACGTTCTTCGTCAAGTGGGGGAGCGGCGGTGCGGGGCGCCGGCTCCCAGCGGAAGAACCCCCGGCAGGGGGGCAGCGGACGGGAACGGGACGACCGGGCAGGGGGGCCGAGGGCTGGCGGAACGAGGACGGGCGGACCGAGGACAGGGGCGCCCAGGACCGGCCGCGGCTCCGAAACGGGAACGCCACCGCGTCGGGGCAGCGGGCAAACGCCTCGGCCGGCGAGCACGCGGACCGGCGAGGGAGCACGAGACGCTCCAGCCGCCAGACATCCGCGTGACGAAGAGCGCCCGCTCCCGGGCCAGGCCAGAAAGTGGGGCAACGTGGCCCGACGCGGGGCCAGAGCGGTGGCGCGACAGGACGCAGAGACGGACGCACGCCCGTTCGACGACCGAGAACGCCGCCGGGCGACACCACGACCGAGGAAGCCGGCGGACTGGATCCGCGACGACGGGGCCCGGGACGAATGGGAGGATGCGGCGCCAGCGCCGGCGTCACGGGGCAGGAGTGGTCGGTCCAGACCTCCCGCCACGGCCGTCCTCGCCCCGCGTCGTTCGCTCCCCCCCGAGATCGCGGCCGACATCCGCAAAGCGGCGGGCACGGCCACGACCCTGCACCGGGAGGGACTGGTCAAGCAGGCCGAGTCCGCGTACGGCGCCTACGACCGGGGCCGCTACCAAGATGCGCTCCGGGCCATCAAGCCGGTGGCGGACGAGGCACCGGGCGTGGCGGCGGTCCGTGAGCTCGCCGGCCTCGCCGCCTACCGGAGTGGCCGTTGGCGTGACGCCGCCCGCCACCTGCAGGCCTTCGGGGCCCTCAGCGACTCGACGGAGCACCTGCCCGTGCTCATGGACTGCCAGCGGGCGCTGCGCAAGCCGAAGAAAGTCGCCGAGTTGTGGGGCGAGCTCCGGCAGAGCTCACCGGATCCTGACGTCCTCGCCGAGGGGCGGATCGTCGCGGCGGCCTCGCTGGCCGAGACCGGCGACCTCAGGGGGGCGATCGCGATGCTGGCCACGGCGGGCGCGACGAAGTCCCTGCGCAACCCCTCCGACCGCCACGTCCGGCAGTGGTACCTGCTGGCGGATCTCTACGAGCGGGCCGGCGACGTCCCCCAAGCCCGCGAGTACTTCGAGCGCATCGTCCGCGCCGACCCCGAGGCCTACGACGTGGAGGATCGTCTGCGCGGCCTGGGCGCAGAGCGCCGGACGCGACCCAAGCGGGCGGGGCCGAGAGCCGGGACCCGCTGAATCATCCCGCTGTGGTCGCGGGAGCTGCGGGAGTCGCGGGAGTCGCGGGAGTCGGAGGCACGCTCGCGGTGGTCGTCGGTGGAGCAGGTGTCGTCGTGGTGGTCGGTGTCGTGGTGGTCGTCGGTGGAGCCGTCGTGGTCGTCGTCGCCGGGGGATTGACGCCGAGGTTGGGTCCGACGACCGTGACCAGCGTGCCGATGGGCGTGAGCGGCCATACCAGCGCAGCATCGGCGTAGGGCATCTCGACGCAACCGTTGCTCTGCGGGGTCCCGTAGCTGGCGCGGATGAAGCCGTGCAGTGCGTCGCCACCGTTGAAGTAACTGGCATAGGGGACATTGGGATCGTCGTAGGTGGTGCCGTCGGGGTTCGTTCCCTTCATCTCGGAGTACCGCACGTGCTCGAAGACGGCAAAGGTCCCGTCGACGGTGTCCGCTCCGGGCGCACCCGTGTTGACGGGGATCCCCACGTACTGCGCCACTCCGTTGTTCCACAGCGTGAGATTCTGGGGGACCACCTTGTTCACGAGGACGTACACGTACGAGGTGGCGTCCACCTTGTGGTTGATCGTGTCGTTGATGAGAGCGGTCCAGACCGCCGGCCCCGCGATCCCGTCCACCCCGATGCCGTTCTGGGTCTCGAAGGCCTCGACCGCGGCCTTGGTGATCATGTTCCCGGTGCCCTCCGTCCACTGGGACGTGAGCTGTGGGGGTTGGTTGGGCCAGCGCCACGTGAAGGCCCCCGGCTGGTCCTGGGCGAGGTCGACCGTGGAGGGCGGCGGCCCGCTGGGGACGAAGGCGACCGGGAGGAAGTCGAGCTGGGCCAGGAGCTGCTGCAGGCGGAGCACGTCTCCGGTGGCCACGGCAAACGAGACGGTCTGCGACTTCGGCAGCGTCGCCCCGTTGCTCCCACGCACGCCATGCGAACCGCCCGGGATGGTCAGGACCTCGTGGGAGGACGGGATGAGCGGGGAGGCGAGCTGGTACGAGAGGGTGGTCGCGTTGGTCCGCACCCATTTGCCCCCGACGGCGGGGGAGAGCACGGGAGTCACCGTGTGTGCCGAGACCGGGGAGGAGAACGTCACCGAGATCGTGGTGTTCGGTGCAACACCTTGTGCTCCGGTGACCGGAGTGGTCGTCCGTAGCGTCAGAGCGTTCCCACCCGGATGCGACGAGCCGGACCCGGAGCGCGAGTCCGAGGACAGCGCTCGTGGATCCGGCGTGCCCGGGTGCGTCCGAGCCGTTCGTGAGGAACAGCACGGCGGCCACGATGACGGCCGCGCCGCCGAGCAGCACCCACGGACGCCAGCGCAGCGGTCTTCCCGCCCTGGATTCGAGAACGTTCATGGCCTCCGCTCGCTCAAGACGTCGTCGACTCGGGATCCGACCATTCCAGCGTACGGGCCGGATCCGGCCGCGTAGCGTCAGGAGTGGCGGAATTACCCGATTCGTGATCCTCCCACCCAGCAAATCGCATGCAACGCCCGGACGCGCGGACCCACCGCCCTCCCCGCAACCCGGCACGCCGCCCGACACGTCTCCCCCATGGGCCCGCGCCGACCCTCCGGTAGGCTGGCGGGCATGAGCACGAGCACCGATCTCCACGCGCTCCTCGGCGAGGACGCCGACGCCCTCTTGGGCCACACCGCCAAGGCGTTTCCCGCCGAACACCTCATCCTCCCGGGTCCCGACCACCTGAGCCGCGTCTTCGCCGAGAGCGACCGCAGTCCGACCGTCTTGCGCAATCTCGGCTGGATGTTCGACCACGGCCGTCTCGGCGGCACTGGATACGTCTCCATCCTCCCGGTCGACCAGGGCATCGAGCACTCGGCCGCGGCGAGTTTCTCGAAGAACCCGGCCTACTTCGACCCGCTGAACCTGCTGGAGCTCGCTCTCGCCGGCGACTGCAACGCCGTCGCCACGACGCTGGGCAACCTCGGCCTGGCCTCACGCAAGTACGTGCACCGCATCCCCTTCATCGTGAAGCTCAACCACAACGCGTTCCTGCACGTGCCGGATACCTACGACCAGATCATGTTCGGTTCCGTCCGCCAGGCGGCCGACCTGGGAGCCGTCGGCGTGGGCGCCACCATCTACTTCGGCTCCGACGACATGGATCGCGAGCTGCAGCAGGTCGCCGAGGCCTTCGCCGAGGCGCACCGGCTCGGCATGTTCACCGTGCTGTGGTGCTACCTGCGCAACCCCGCCTTCAAGAAGGACGGCGTCAACTACGAGGTCTCGGCCGACCTCACCGGCCAGGCCAACCACATGGGCGTGACGATCGAAGCCGACATCATCAAGCAGAAGCAGCCCGAGAACAACGGTGGCTACACGGCGATCGGCTTCGGCCGTACCGACCCCCTCGTCTACGACGAGCTGACGACCGACAACCCGATCGACCTCACCCGGTGGCAGGTCGTCAACTGCTACGCGGGTCGCATCGGCCTCATCAACTCCGGCGGCGAGTCCAAGGGGGACAACGACCTCGCCCAGGCCGTGCGCACCGCCGTCATCAACAAGCGCGCCGGCGGCATGGGCCTCATCGTGGGCCGCAAGGCCTTCCAACGGCCTCTGGTCGAGGGCGCCGCCCTCATCCACGCCGTCCAGGACGTCTACCTGAACCCCGAGGTCACGATCGCCTGACCCCTGACGGGGCCCACCTCGCGGGGTCTGCCGCCGATCTCGCCGGAGGACGCCCGGTGGCTCCGCCACGCCCGGCGCACGCTCTGGATGAACAGCGCATGAAGATCGGTCCCCCTGCTCCGGGAGTAGGATTGGTCCGAACGAGCAATTCGGACGGAGAGTGCCGCGCGCCGTGCCGGCGGGGTGCGTCAAGGCCCGCAGCGAAGAGCCAGGACTCTCCCACGTCCACGACATGAGACGAGGCCGCCCGTGGCATCGGGAACGCATCACGGAACAGAGCAGATAGACCAGGTCATCGTGCGCTTCGCCGGCGACTCGGGCGACGGGATGCAGCTCACCGGTGACCGCTTCACGACGAGCAGTGCGCTCCTGGGCAACGACCTCTCGACCTTCCCCGACTTCCCGGCCGAGATCCGGGCTCCCGCGGGCACCCTCAGCGGCGTGTCGGCCTTCCAGGTCCACATCTCCGACCACGACATCCTGACCCCCGGTGACTCGCCGAACGTGCTCGTGGCGATGAACCCGGCGGCACTGAAGGCCAACGTCGACCTGATGGCGCAGGGGACCGTGCTCATCGTCAACAGCGACGCCTTCGACGAGCGCAGCCTGACCAAGGCGGGCTACGGCGCCAACCCGTTGACCGACGGCTCCCTCGCTGCCTACACCGTCTACGAGGTCCCGATGACCTCCATCACGCAGGAGGTCTGCAAGGAGGCCGGCGTCAAGCCCCGCGACGCCGAGCGCTCCAAGAACTTCTTCGCGCTCGGGCTGGTGAGCTGGTTGTACACCCGGCCTCTGGAGCCGACCGTCAAGTGGATCACCGAGCGCTTCGGGGCCAAGCCGCAGGTGGTCGAGGCCAACACCCGCGCCTTCCGGGCGGGTTACGACTTCGGCGAGACGGCCGAGCTCTTCGAGTCCAACTACGAGATCCGGCCGGCGACCTTCGAACCGGGCGAGTACGTGCAGGTCACCGGCAACCAGGCCCTTGCCTGGGGTCTGATCACGGCGTCGCGCCTGGCCGGATTGCCCCTCTTCCTCGGCAGCTACCCGATCACGCCCGCCTCGGACATCCTGCACGAGCTCAGCCGGCGCAAGGAGTTCGGGATCCGCACCTTCCAGGCCGAGGATGAGATCGCCGGCATCGGCGCGGCCCTCGGCGCTGTCGTTCGGGGGCGCCATCGGGGTCACCACGACCAGCGGTCCGGGACTCGACCTCAAGTCCGAGACGATCGGGCTGGCCATCAACCTCGAGCTGCCCCTCGTGGTCGTCGACGTCCAGCGCGGCGGGCCCTCCACCGGGCTGCCCACCAAGACCGAGCAGGCCGACCTGCTGCACGCCATGTACGGCCGCCACGGCGAGGCGCCGCTACCGATCCTGGCCCCCACGACACCGAGCGACTGCTTCGCGGCGGCGATCGAGGCCACCCGGCTGGCCGTGAAGTACCGCACCCCGGTGATCCTGCTCTCGGACGGGTATCTGGCCAACGGGGCCGAGCCGTGGCGGCTGCCCGACCTGGACACCTTCGAGCCCATTGAGCCCGGGTTCGCGTCGGAGCCCAATCACGTCGACGACGAGGGCACCCCGACCTTCTGGCCCTACGTGCGCGACCCCGAGACGCTGGCCCGGCCCTGGGCTCCGCCGGGCCTGCCCGGCCTGGAGCACCGCATCGGCGGCCTGGAGAAGGCGGACGGCACGGGCAACGTGTCGTACGAGGGCGTCAACCACGAGCGCATGGTCCACCTGCGGCAGGACAAGATCGCCGGGATCGCCGCCGACATCCCGCCCGTCGAGGTCAACGACGAGACGGGTGACGCCCAGTTGCTCCTGGTCAGCTGGGGCTCGACCTATGCCGCCGTCGCAGCCGGCGTCAAGCGGGTACGCGCCCGGGGCATGAAGGCGGCCCACGTGCACCTCCGCCACCTCAACCCGCTGCCCGCCAACCTGGGCGAGGTGCTCGCCCGCTACACGCAGGTGCTCGTGCCCGAGATCAACCTCGGCCAGCTGAGCCGGATCCTGCGGGCCGAGTACCTGGTCGACGCGCAGACCATGTCCAAGATGCAAGGCGTGCCGTTCCGCGTCGGAGAGATCGAGGCGGCCATCACCGCGCTGCTCGGAGGAAAGTCATGAGCGAGACCAACGGTTCCAACGGTTCCAACGGGTCCGTCGCCACCGCTGTCCCCGTCACCGCCCGCAAGGACTGGACGAGCGACCAGGAGGTGCGCTGGTGCCCCGGGTGCGGGGACTACTCCATCCTGGCCGCCGTCCAGATGCTCATGCCCGAGCTCGGCGTGCGGCGCGAGAACACGGTGTTCCTCTCGGGCATCGGCTGCGCGGCCCGCTTCCCGTACTACATGAACACGTACGGGATGCACTCCATTCACGGACGTGCCCCCGCCATCGCCACCGGACTGGCCACGACACGCCCTGACCTCGACGTCTGGGTCATCTCCGGCGACGGGGACGCATTGTCCATCGGCGGCAACCACCTGATCCACGCGTTGCGCCGCAACGTGCGGCTCAACATCTTGATGTTCAACAACCAGATTTACGGACTGACCAAGGGCCAGTACTCGCCGACGTCGGAAGTGGCCAAGGTCACCAAGTCGACGCCGTTCGGCTCCGTCGACACGCCGTTCAACCCGGTGTCGCTCGCGCTCGGGGCCGAGGCGACCTTCGTCGCCCGTACCCACGACATGGACCGGGCCCACATGCAGGAGACCTTCCGCCGGGCCCATCGGCACAACGGTGCGGCATTCGTCGAGGTCCTGCAGAACTGCAACGTCTTCAACGACGGTGCGTTCGAGAAGATCACCAGTCGCGACGTGCGAGCGAGCATGTTGATCCCGCTCGAGCACGGCAAGCCGATCGTCTTCGGTGCCGAGGGTTCCGAGCGTGGCGTGGTGCAGCGTCCCGACGGAAGCCTCGAGATCGTGTCGGTGGCCGACGTCGGCCTCGACACTCTGCTGGTGCACGACGAGGCCCGTGGCGACCCGGGGCTGGCCTTCGCGCTCTCCCGCCTGGCCCGTGGCCCCTACGAGCCGACGCCGATCGGCGTGTTCCGTGCCGTGGAGCGGCCCGAGTACGGGACACAGATGTCCGAGCAGATCACCGACGCCCAGGCCAAGCGGGGGCTGGGCGATGTGGCGGCGCTGCTGCGCTCGGGCTCGAGCTGGACGGTGAACTAGCGAGCGGAGGCTGTCGGTCCCCTGTCGGTGGGACCCGGCGCCTGGACCTCGTCCCGGATCCGCTCGAGCGTCGTGCGCATGCCGTTGCGATTGGTCCTGCCGCGGCTCCAGCCGAGCAGCGCCCAGTAGAGGCGCAGCCACCACAGTGGGGCCAGCCGGAAGGATTCGGTCACGTCGCAGCCGTCACGCGCCGGGACGATGTCGTAGCGCCACACGTTGAGTGGCGGCTTGTCCGCCGCGCCCACCCCGAAGGCGAAGGTCCTCCCCGGATCGCACTCCGTCACCGTGCACGTCGTCCAGTACACGAGCGGCTTGTGCCCGTTGCGCCGCACGTGGCCCCGGAACCGCGCCCCGACCGCGGCACCGGTTGATCCCTCGATCCACTCGGCCTCGAAGGTCTCGGGGCTGTAGCTCCCGATGCGGGTCACATCGCTCACGAGGTTCCCAGATGCGTTCGGACGGGGCCGCCATGTGGACGGTCACGGAGTCGTGCATGCGGTCACCTCAGGGGAGGTCGAGGGACCGGAACACCATGCCGGTCCGCGGTTTCGGGCTGAAGTACGTGGTCTTGGGCGGCATGCGGCGGCGTTCGTTGGCCCACTCCTCTATCTGCTTGACGGTCACGGGCCGCAGCAGGAAGGCCGCCTGGCCCTCGCCGTGCCGGAGGGCCTCCATCGCCTCGCTGACGCTGTGGCGGTGCATGACCTCGTGCGGCGGCAGGGCCGAGAGCACCGTGGCGATGAGGGTCGAGTCCAGGTCGTTGCCCACCTGTTCCTGGATCTCGAGATGAGGGAGGAGCAGGTAGGCCTGGCCTCCGCTGACGAGGGCGAGCGAGTTGGAGTCCGCGAGTGCACCGAGCGTGCGGTCGTCTGCCGCTCCGGCCCGGACGACATCGAACCACTGCGCGAGCGACCCGACGAGGTCGAAGCCGTCGGGGAGCCCGCTCACGGTGCGGTGGATGGCACCCACGGAGAGCTGGTCCTCGGACAGCTCCACGACGAGGGCCATCACCAGGTCGTGCGATCCGGCCGCACCGCCGTTGGCGGCGCGGCACTCCGCCTGGTATGCCCGAGCCGTCTCGTAGCGGTGGTGCCCGTCGGCCAGGACGACGGGCGCGGACGCCACGCCGTCCCCGACCGCCGCCACCGCATCGGGGTCGCTGAGGGCCCAGATCTGGTGGCGAACCCCGTCGTCGTCGTACGCGTCGGCCACCGGCTCGTCGTCCGTCGGATCGAACGTGGCCGTCACGCCGGGCGCCATGGAGAGGCCCCAGATCGGGGACAGGTTGGCCCGCGTCGCCCGGAGCAGGTCGAGCCGGTCGCTCTTGGGCTTGGGCAGGGTCTGCTCGTGGGGCAGGATGTCGCTCTCCTCGCCCGGTGCTGCCAGCCCCAGTGCCCCGATGACGCCCGTCGTGGTGCGGCCCGCCGTGTCCGTCATCCGGTACGGGTAGAGGCTGGACTCCTTCTCGGCCACGATGATCGGCCTCGGCCTGCCAGCGGGTGAGCAGGTCGGTCGCCACGGCGTAGCGGTCTCGGCCTCCGGCGAGATCTGCCTCGGGCAGCTCGACGAGGACGGCGTTGGCCTGGTGGCGGGAGGCCAGGTGCGTCCGCTCGGCCGACGAGATGACGTCGTAGGGCGGGGCGATGACCTGGGCGATGGGCGCGACCTCGGGCCTGTAGCGCAGGCCCTTGAACGCTTCGAAGCGCGGCACCGGGCCACTCTGGCACAACGCAGACGGGGCCGTCGGGGGCCACTCCCTAGACTCGGTGCGTGGACGACGAAGGGCTGGACCGGATCCTCACCGCTCCCAACGTCATCACCATGGTGCGGCTCTTGTGCATCCCGATCTTCTTGTGGTTGCTGTTCGTGGCGCACCGGCAGACGGCGGCGGCGGTCTTGCTCGCGGTGCTCGGCGCCACGGACTGGGTGGACGGGTACGTCGCTCGCCGCTATGGCCAGGTGTCGACCTTCGGCAAGGTGCTCGATCCCACGGCGGACCGCCTGCTGGTCGGCACGGCAGTCATCTCCATCATGATCTACGGCGCCGTGCCGCTCTGGTTCGGCATCGCCACCATTGCCCGCGAGGTGTTGGTCTCGGCCATGGTCGTGTTGCTCGCCGCGCTGGGCGCGGCGCGCATCGACGTGTTGTGGGTGGGCAAGGCGGGCACATTCGGGTTGATGTTCGCGTACCCGACGTTCCTCCTCAGCGACGGGGCCGCGTCCTGGCAGGAGCCCATTCGCGCCATCGCGTGGGTCACGGGCCTCGTCGGTCTTGCGCTCGCGTGGTGGGCGGCGGGGAGCTATGTCGGCCCGGCCCGGCGCGCGCTGCACGAAGGCCGGGCGGCGCGCCGGAGCGCGGTATGAAGGCGGTGATCATGGCCGGCGGTGAAGGCACCCGCCTGCGCCCGCAGACATCGAACCTGCCCAAGCCGATGCTCCCTCTGGTCGGGCGGCCGATGATGGAGCACATCATGTCGCTCTTGCAACGGCACGGCATCACGGACATCGTCGTGACGGTCGCCTTCCTCCCCAACGCCATCCGCAGCTACTTCGGCGACGGGAGCGAGCTCGGCGTGCGCATGGTCTACGCCACGGAGGAGACGCCGCTCGGCACAGCCGGCTCCGTCCGCAACGCACGTGAGCAATTGTCCGAGCGCTTCCTGGTCATTTCAGGCGACGTCCTGACCGACATCGACCTGACGTCGGTGATCGCGTTCCACGAGAAGAACGACGCGCTGGCGACGATCGCGTTGTGCGCCGTGGAGAACCCGCTCGAGTTCGGTATCGTGATCACGCGGGAGGACGGGAGCATCGAGCGCTTCCTCGAGAAGCCGGGCTGGGGGCAGGTCTTCAGCGACACCATCAACACCGGCATCTACGTGCTCGAGCCCGAGATCTTCGAGCTCATCCCCGAGGGCCGATCGGTCGACTTCTCCGGCGAGGTCTTCCCGGTGGCCCTCGAGGCCGGGAGACCGCTCTACGGGTACGTGGCCGACGGGTACTGGGAGGATGTCGGCACCACGGCGGCCTATCTCAAGGCTCATGAGGACATCCTCGACGGGAAGGTCCGGGTCGACGTGTCGGGCTTCGAGCTCCGCCCCGGCATCTGGGTCGGCAAGGGCTCGTCCATCGACCCCTCGGTGCGGATCGACTCACCGTCGTTCATCGGGGAGAACTGCACCATCGACAGGGACGTGGTGCTGGGGTCCTACTGCACCATGGGCGCGAACACCCAGGTGGCGGACCGAGCCGAGGTGCAGCGCTCCGTCATCGGCGAGAACTCCTATCTCGGGTCCGCCGTCAGGGTCGAGGGCGCGGTCCTGGGCCGGTCGTGCGACCTGCGGCTGGGGGCCCGTATCGAGCCGGGGGCGGTGGTGGGGGAGGGCTGCCTGATCGGCGCCCACGCCGAGGTCCGCACCGGCGTCAAGGTCTACCCGACCAAGGTGGTCGAGGCTGGCGCCCAGGTGAACGCCTCCATCGTGTGGGAGTCCGGCGGGGCTCGCACCCTCTTCGGCCGCGAGGGGGTGCAGGGCATCGCAAACGTGGACATCAGCCCCGAACTGGCGGTGCGGCTGGCCAAGGCGTGGGCGTCGGGCTTCGAGAAGGGCTCGCACATCACCGCCTCGCGCGACACGAGCCGGGTGGCCCGCGTGCTGAAGCGCGCCCTCATGGTCGGATGCAATTCGGTGGGGGTCAACGTCAGCGACCTCGAGCTGGCGACGGTTCCCGTCACGCGCCACGACCTCCGCGTGCGCGGCAACCGGGCCGGGCTGACCGTGCGGCTCAGCCCCGACGACCCGCAGTCGGTGGTGATCAGGTTCTTCGACGAACGCGGCATCGACCTCTCCGAGAGCGACCAAAGGCGGGTGGAGCGGATGTACCACCGCGAGGAGTTCCGCCGGGTCACGGCGGGAGAAATCGGTGACATCGACTTCTCCCCCCGCACCATCGAGCTCTACGCGGCCGACGTCGTGGACGCGTTCGGGTTGCGCCGTGACGGACGTGAGATCAAGCTCGTCCTCGATCTGTCGTACGGCGCCGCGAGCTTGGTCATGCCCAGCATCCTCTCCAAGGTCAGAGCCGACGTGCTGAGCATCAACCCCTACGCGCAGACGCCCGGGATGATCGCCGTCGACCGCGTCATGAGCGAGGCCAGGGTGGCCGACGCCGTCCGCGGTTCGGGAGCAGACCTCGGCGCGGTGATCGATGCCGGTGGCGAGCGCCTCACGCTGATCGATGACACCGGACGCGTGCTCACGGACGACGAGGCGATCATGGCCTTCGTCGACGTGTTGAGCACGGCCGGCCAATTGGACCGCGTCGCACTCCCTGTGACCGCGAGCGATCGCGTGGCACGCTTCTGCGCCGCGAGCGGGGTGGATCTGATGCTCACACCGCTCTCGTCGTCGGGTCTGCTCGAGGCGGCGGCATCTGGTGGCGTCTCCTTCGCGTCCGACCGGCGAGGGGGCTATGTCTTTCCGGCGTTCCTACCTGCCTTCGACGCCACCGCCGCCCTGATCCGACTGGTGTCCCTGCTGGGGCAGGGCAGCGCCTCGCTGGGCGAGATCGTCGACGCCACGGAGCCCATGCCCATCGTGCACGACGTGGTGGCCACGCCCATGGAGCAGAAGGGCCTGATCATGCGGACCCTGATGGAGCAGTTGACCGAGGAAGGGGCCGAGCCGGTCCTGGTGGACGGCATCAAGGTGCTGTCGGAGCAGGGATGGGTCCTCGTGGTGCCCGATCCCGAGGACCCGGTCACCCATGTCTGGGCGGAGGCTTCCGACCTGACTCGCTCCGAGGCACTGGCGGCCGTCTACGTCGAGCGGATCACCCGAATGATGTCCTAGCTCACAGGCTGCGGGTCGTTCCGTCGTCCGGTATGGTCGCCCCCCATGAACATCCCCGAGAATCTGCGCTACTCGCCGGAGCACGAGTGGGTTCGAGTCGAGGGAACGCGAGTTCGGGTCGGCATCACCGACTACGCGCAGGACGCACTCGGCGACATCGTGTTCGTCGACCTGCCTTCTGTCGGGAGCGAGGTCGAAGCGGGGGGGCAGCTCGGCGAAGTCGAGTCGACGAAGTCTGTGTCGGAGATCTATGCGCCGTTGGCGGGCACCGTGACGGCGGTGAACGACGCGCTCACCGGAGCGCCGGAGCGGATGAACCAGGATCCCTACGGCGAGGCGTGGATCTGCGAACTGGAGCTCGCGCCGGGCGCAGACCCCGACGCCCTCCTCGACGCTGCCGCCTACCGTGACCTGACCGCCGACTGAGCAGGTGTTCGGGCGTCCCGTGGCGGCAGGAGAACCGCGCCGTGGGGTGGGGTACCGTGGACCCCGTGTACTGTCACAACTGCGGGCACCGGAACCCGGAGGGAGTCAACTTCTGCTCCTCGTGCGGTCACGCACTGCTGGCCGACGGCGATGACGCCACCATCACCCTGCACCCGTCGGATGAGGCGGAGTCGTCGGAGGACCATCCCGACGTCACCCTCGTGGAGGTCCCCCACGGCGCCGGAGTTCTCGTGGTCACCCGTGGCCCGAACATCGGGGCGCGTTATCTCCTCGGTGAGAAGGTGGTCCGGGCGGGCCGGCACCCCGAGAGCGACATCTTCCTGGACGACATCACCGTGTCACGCCGCCATGTGGAGATCACGCCCGAGGAGGGGGGCGCGTACTCACTCCGGGACCTGGGCTCGTTGAACGGCACCTACGTGAACAGGGAGCGGATCGACGAGGTGCGGCTCGCTCCGGGCGACGAGGTCCAGATCGGCAAATTCAAGCTCGTCTACCTGGTGGCGGGGAACGAGTGACGAGCCGTACGTACCTCTCCATCGGGGATGTCCTGACGCTGCTGCGGGAGGAGTTCCCCGACGTCACCATCTCGAAGATCAGGTTCCTCGAGAGCCAGGGGCTGGTGAACCCCGAGCGCTCGCCCTCGGGGTACCGGAAGTTCTTCGAGCACGACGTGGAGCGCCTGCGCTGGGTGCTGCGCCAGCAGCGCGAGCACTTCCTGCCCCTGAAGGTGATCCGCGACCGGCTGGCCGACGGCGACCTCGACGATGCCGGCACCGATGTGGGGAACGGCAAGCCCTCGGAGCCCGCATATGTCGCAGCCGGCACGCCGGTGCCGGCCCTGGTCCCGGAACAGCCGACGAAGGCGGACCAGGAGGCAATGGCGCGCATCCTCGAGGACGCCTCTCGGCGCGCCGCCCGGCTGCCCGAGGACGTCCAGGCTCGTCGTGGCTTACAAGTGGTGGCCGAGGGCGAGACGGCGGCGCCGGCTGCGATGGAGCGCGATCGGGAAGGGGCCGGGTCGGCCGCTCCGCCCGCTCCGCCCGCGCGCACGCCCGCGGCCCAACCGGCCCCGTCGACGCGCGCCGACGGCCCGCGGCGCCGGCGCTCCACGTGGCGCCACGACGAAGGGGAGCGGACGCGCCAACGGGACCGCCCTCCCGCCGCGGGCGGAAACGTCGGCGGCGGCGTCCGGGACCGGACCACCGCCCGCAGAGGCGAAGGCACGCAAGGGCGCGGCCCACGCCGCCGGGAAATCTCCAGCCGGCGGGAAGCCGGGCGTGTCCGGCATGGTGACGGGCGCAAGTCTGTCGCTCGAGGAGCTGTGCGCGGCCAGCGGCCTGTCGGCCGAGGAGGTGGCCGGTCTCGAGGGCTTCGGCCTCATCGACTGCGTCGCAGTGGCGGGCATCGCCACCTACGACGAGGACGCCCTGACCGTGGCGAACCTGGCTGCGGCGTTCCGGGCCTTCGGGATCGAGCCACGTCACCTGCGGCTCTACCGAAACGCGGTCGAGCGCGAGATGGGCCTGATTGAGCAGGTCGTGATCCCCCTGCTGCGCCAGCGGAACCCCGAGTCGCGCCAGAAGGCAGTGGAGGGGGCCGAGGAGCTGGCGGCACTGGGCCAATCGATGCGAGCCACGTTGCTCCGCCTGTCCCTCCGGCGTCATCTGGGGGGGTGACGCAGGGCCGGCATCCGGCGCTACATTTCTGTCATGGTCCGTGTGCTACTCCGAGCGGTCAGGGTGGACCTGCAGTCGAACACGCCTGTGCTCCTCTTGCAGGAGACCGAGGGAGAGGGACGCACGCTGCCCATCTTCATCGGGAGTCCCGAGGCGACGGCCATCGCCTACGCCCTCCAGGGTGTGACCATGCCTCGTCCACTGACGCACGACCTGATGAAGGACATGCTCGGCGCGCTCGATATCAGCGTCGAGCGCGTCATCATCACGGAGCTCCGGGCCTCGACTTACTATGCCGAGATGCACCTCGTCCGCGGTGACGAGAGGACGATCGTCTCGAGCCGGCCGTCCGACGCGGTGGCCGTCGCCGTGCGCACCGAGACGCCCTTGTTCGTCTCCGACGAGCTGATGGAGTCCGAGGGGATCATCCTGGCGCTCGACACGGAAGTCGAGGAGGAGGACACGCCGGACGAGCTGGTCGGGCAGTTCCGGCAATTCCTCGATTCGGTGCGACCGGAGGACTTCGAAGGGTGACGCCCCCTCGCTGGGCGCTCGCCCTCTTGGCGTGCGCCTGTGTCGTCCTCGCGGCCTGCAGTAGCAGCCCCAGCACTCACACGAGCACGACGACGAGCCACAAGGCGGCCTCGACGACCTCCGCCCCCTCCACCACGACGTCGACGACGTCCTCCGCCACGTCGACCACTGCCGCATCGGTCGGCTGCAGCCACATCACGGCTGCGCCCGGCCAGGGCCAGGGGGCGGCCGGCACGATCACCGGCACCGTGACGATCACCAACGCCGGGGCATCGTCGTGCACGGCCGACGGCTACCCGACGGTCACCCTCTTGTCGGGGAGCGGGGCACCGCTGACCGTCACGGTGGTCGACGGGCTGTCGGTCTCGCTGTCGCCTGCGGCGAATGCACCCCCCTCGTCGGTCACGGTTGCGCCCTCGTCGACGGCGCAGTTCGCCTACCAGTTCTCCGATGTGCCGGCCGGCGCCCAGACGAGTTGCCCCAGCTCGGAGGCTGCGACGGTGACTATGCCCGGCGCGACGGCGCCGTCGCCCTCGTTCGCGCTGGCCATCGCACCCTGCAACAACGGGACGATCAGGGTGTCGCCCGTCTACGCCGGCTGATCGGCGCTCGGACTCCGAACCAGTCGGATTGACGAGGATGCGGCCGCGCACCGCGGCGTCGAGCACGCGGTCGAGCGCCTCCGTCAACCCGTCGAGGCCGATCTCCTCGTTGACCATGTCCTCGCAGTGGTCGAGCGGAAATGAATCGGCCATGTCCGTCCACAGGGCGCGTCGCTCCGCGATGGGCGTTGCGACGGTGTCGATCCCCAAGAGGGCGATGCCACGGACGATGAACGGGTAGACCGTCGTGTTCAAATCATTGCCACCCGTCAGCCCGCTGGCGGCCACCGCGCCGCCGTAGCGGACCGTGCGCAGGGCCTGGGCCAACGCGGCGCCTCCCACGCAGTCCACTACGGCGGCCCACAATTGGGGACCGAGCGTCCGTCCGTCGTCTTCGACGAACTGGCGTCCCACGACCTGGGTCGCACCCAGGCTCTTGAGGTAGTCGAGCTCTGCCGTCTTACCGGAGGAGGCCACCACCTCGAAGCCGGCGTTGGCCAGCACTGCGACTGCCGCGCTGCCGACGCCGCCGGAGGCGCCGGTCACCAGAACGGGTCCGTCCGCGGGGGTCGTCCCGTGTTGGACGAGTCTGCGCAAGGAGAGGAGGGCCGTGAGGCCGGCGAGGCCGATGACCGCTGCGGTACGGCAGCTCAGGGCGTCGGGCAGTGGCACCACCCAGTCGGCCGGCACCCGGGCGTAGGCGGCGAAGCCGCCGTGCCGGGCCACGCCGAGGTCGTACCCCTGCACGAGCACCCGCTGGCCGGCGGTGAAGTCCGGGCTCGTGCTCTCCTCGACGATCCCGGCCAGCTCGACCCCCGGGACGAGCGGGAACACGCGGGCGACGCGGTTGCCCGGTCTGGTGACCATGGCGTCCTTGAAGTTGATGGCTGACCATTCGACCCGCACGAGCACGTCGCCCGGTGGGAGCTCGGTGTCCGTGAGCTCGACCACTGCCGGTCGGATCACCTCGCCGGTCTTGGTGAGCAGGTAAGCCGGGAACCGCACCTGCTCACTGTAGAGCGTGGCCCTGCACTCATCCGGCACGGGCCGGTGCACCGGGTACGTTCGGACCGTGGCCACGACTTCGGGATATGGGCGGTGGGCCTCGCCGCTCTCGGCGGGTGACGTCGCCCGCGCCAAGGTGTCCCTCTCCGAGCTGCACTCCGACGGCGACTCGCTCTACTGGCTCGAGTCTCGCCCGGCCGAGAACGGGCGCGTCGTCATCGTCCGATCCTCAGCCGAAGGGCTGGCCGACCACTCGCCCGAGGGGGTGAGTGTCCGCAGCCGCGTCCACGAGTACGGCGGCGGAGCGATGTGCCTGGTGCCGGGACGCTCCCCGGGTGCGGTCGCCTACGTCGAGCATGTCGAGCAACGGGTGTGGTTCTGCGACGGGCCTGCCGGTCGGGTCACACCCGAGCCCCTGACCGCGCCACCACGGGAAGGCGACCTGCACCACCACGGCGGTCTGAGCGCATCGCCTGACGGCGACTGGGTCCTGGCGGTCCGGGAAGTCCACCGGGAGGGCGCGGGCAGCCCCACCCGGAGCATCGTTGCGCTCTCGACGAGGGGTGCGCCGCCGAGCGAGACCACGCTGTTCGACGGACACGACTTCTTCGGGACCCCCCGTGTCCATCCGGCCGGCGACCGCTTGGCCGTCGTCGTCTGGGATCACCCCGACATGCCCTGGGACGCCTCGGCGATCGTCGTGTTGCCGCTCGTCCGCCGTGCCGGTGCCGCGCCCGGTGCTGATGCGCTCGAGGCGGCCGGCGCGCCGTGGCGGGTGGCGGGCGGCCCTCAGGAGTCCGTTGGCCAGCCGGCATGGGGCCGTGACGGCTCGTTGCGTTTCGTCTCTGACCACCGAGGCTGGTGGCAGCCCTATGTCCACCCGGCGCTCCCCGGCGAACAGGTGGAGGCGACGCCGCTCTCCGTTGCCGCGGCCGAGTTCCACGGGCCTGACTGGGTCCTCGGCCAGGCGACGATGGCCGAGCTCGTCGATGGCGCCGTCGTCGCCCGCGTGACGGCGTCCGGGCGCGACGCGCTCGTCCGGCTGGACCGGGACGGGACGGTGGGCGACCCTCCCGCACCGGTGCAGCAGCCGTGCGTTTCGATCGGCGCGGTCTGTGCGCACGGTGAAGGGCTGGCCCTCATCGGCAGCACGGTGAATTCGCCGCCGAACGTCTGGGTGGGAACACCAGATGGGCCGGTGCGGCCCGTGCGCCCGTTCCCTCAGACCGCCCTCGGGCAGGCCGATGTGGCGACGGGCGAACCCTTCACACTGACCGGCCGCTCCGGCCGCCCGGTCTACGGCACGCTGTACCGGCCCGCCCTCGGCCGAACCAGGGCGCCGGGTGCCGCCCCGCCTCCGCTGGTGACGTGGTGTCACGGAGGCCCGACGTCGTCGTGCCAGGCGGGGCTCGACCTGACCCTCCAGTACTTCACGACCCGCGGCTTTGCCGTGGCGTGCGTCGACTATGCCGGGAGCAGCGGGTACGGGCGCCACTATCGCTGCGCCCTCTGGGGTCAGTGGGGCGTCGCCGACGCGGAGGACTGCCTCGATGCGGCGCGCCACCTCGCGGCGCGGGGTGATGTCGACCCGAACCGGATGGCCGTCCGCGGTGGCAGCGCGGGCGGCATGACCGCCCTCAATGCGCTGGCAGCGGGGGAGGGGTTCGGCGCCTGCGCCTCGTGGTACGGGGTGACGGACCTGATGGGGCTCGTCGCCACGACCCACGACTTCGAGGTCCACTACACCGACCGCCTGATCGGCCCCCTGCCCGAGGCGCGCCGGCTCTACGAGGAGCGGTCGCCGGTGAGACGTGCCGCATCCATGACGGGCTCGGTTCTCCTGCTGCAGGGGACGGAGGACCCGGTCGTGCCGCCGGCCCAGGCGGAGACCATGCGCCAGGCCCTGGACGCAGCGGGTACCCGGTGCGAACTGCGGTTCTTCGAGGGAGAGGGACACGGCTTCCGTCGCGCCGACACCCTGACCGTGTGCCTCGAAGCCGAGCTTGCCTTCTACCTCGAAGAGCTTGGCCTCTAGACTCACCCCGGAAGCCCTCCCCGGTTTCCCCCGTGTGCGAGGCTTTTGAGACGCCATGCCGACGAATTCCGCGAACGATCCCGACCTCGGCCAGTTCGGTCTGGCAACGGATCTTGGACCAGGCGAACCGGATCCCCCCGGAAGCCGGCGACGCGCTGCTGTACGGTGCCAGCGCACTGTTCGCCCTCCTGACGATCTACACGTCGACCAACGCGCTCTACCAGGTCTGGGGACGGATGGCGCTCTCGCCGTTCGCCTTCGGCGCCTTGGCATCGGCCGTGTTGGCATGGCTGGTGCGGCGCGCCCGGCAGCGGCAGCCCGGCCACGCCCTGACGAGACTGCAGCACCGGCGGGCCTGGCTGACCAGGATCGTGGTCGCCGTCTGCGTGTTCGCCGGTAGCCTCGCCATTCCGCTGGGGCTCGAGATCCTCTGGCGCTTCGACGGTGTCGCGGGCTCCCACCAGCAGCCAGAGGTGGTCACCGTCGAGGTCGGCGGCCAGGACCTCCTCCGAGGCCAGGACCCCTACCACCCGCTCGTCAAGCTCCCGCACGCGGTGAAGTACCACGCCCCCGGCCAACCCGACTTCGCGGGGTTCCTGCCCTATCTGCCCCTCATGGCGGTGGCGGGAATACCGAGCGAGATCTGGCCCAACAACGGGCTGAGCGACGCCCGGATCTTCTTCTGCCTGACGACGCTCGTGGTGGCGGCGGTGGCGCTCTACCTCTGCCGTGCGGACGGGCGGCGCAAGATCCGCGCCCTGCAGGCCCTCGTCATCCTCCCGCTGGCGTCGCTGCCCCTGGCGACCGGAGGCGACGACATCCCCGTGGTGGCCTTCCTCCTCCTCGCCATGGTGCTGGCGCAGCGTCGGCGCCCCTTCGCGTCGGGCATCGTGTTCGGGATCGCATCGGCCATGAAGTTCACCGCCTGGCCGCTGGCCGCTCTGGCGCTCTTCGCGGCACGGGACCGCGACGGCCAACGGCGCCCGCTCTCCATGCTGGCCGGGATGTTCGTGGTGGCGGTCCCGACCATCTTCCCGTTCGCCCTGCGCGGTCCGTTCGCGCTGATCGATGACGTCGTGCTCTTCCCACTCGGACTGAGCGCCCTGCCGTCGACGGCGGCCAGCGCGCTACCGGGTCATGTGCTCGTCTCGGCGTTCCCGTCGCTGAGCCGGGCGTTGCCACTCTCGGTCGGCATCGTGCTCGCGGTGCTCCTGGCTCGCCACCTGTACCGCCACACCCCGCGCACCACGGCCGAGGTCTGCATGATCGCCGGCGTCGTGATGTCGGCGCTCATCTTGCTGGCCCCGAACCCCCGGGTGGGCTACCTGCTCTACCCGATCAACTTCTTCGTCTGGGCCTACCTGCTCACGGAGCCCGCCGATGCCCCCGACGGGCTGCCCGACCTGGTCCCGGCCGCGGGGGCCCGAGCCGTCACCGCACGCTGAGCCCGCCTCCGGCCCGTCCCGTTGCGAGGACCGGACGGGACGTGGGTCAGTCGTCGTCCACGGCTAGTCGTCGTCCACCTGGAAGAGCCGGATCGTGAAGTCCGTCTGCCCGTGGGCGGGACCGCCTGCGGCGAACGTGGTGGGCTCGATGACGGCCCCCATCTCCCAGTAGTAGCCGTCGGACCCCGCAAGCTTGCCCAGGACCTCGAGAGCGCCCGGGTTGTTGGCTGCGGGTCCCCGGTCGAACACCTGCCAGCCCTGCACCTTCATCTCCGCCGCGAAGAACGCCAGCAGTGCGCCCTGCGAGTCGTCGGAACGGAACGACACCTGCGAGTCGAATTGGGCGGCCTGCCCGCTGTTGTCCCGATGCGAGAGGCGCACCGAGCCCACCGGGACGAACACGGCATTGAGGATGTTCGTCGGTGGCTCGCCCTGCCTCGACGATCGGCGAGAGCTGGTCAGCGGCGGACTCCGCGGGCACGGTCACGCCGGGTACCGGAGTCGGGCCCGTGCTCCGAGCGACCGGCGCGGGGGAATGCGACGAGAGGATCCCGATGGCGACGAACACGACCAGGATGAGCACGGCGAGCCCGAGCACGATCATCGCCGGCCGCATGGAGATCCCGCCAGGCGTCGGGGGACGGAGCGGCTCGGGAGGGGCGGCCCCCTCGGACCGGAGGCCCGAGTCGGCGTCGTGCAGTGTCATGTCGTGGCAAGCCTACGGCGGTCCGGACCACCCGAAATGGTCGAGGGGTCCGTGCCCCGCACCCAGCCGCCACCCGGCCCCGCCGGCCAGAGCCCGGGCGACGAAGGCCTTGGCCGCTCCGATCGCGTCGGGCACCGCCGCACCCCTGGCCAGGTGGGCCGTGATGGCGGCCGACAGCGAGCACCCCGTGCCGTGGTCGTTGCCGGTGGTGACTCGTGCGCCGGCCAGCACCTCCACGCCGTCGGGGCCCGCGACGACGTCATCGGCGGATTCGGTCAGGTGGCCTCCTTTGACGACCACGTAGCGGGCGCCCGTCGCCCTGATGCGCTCGGCCACCGCGACCCGGGCCTCGAGCGAGCGCAGCGACTCGACGTCGGTGTCGCCGAGCACCGCGGCCTCACGCAGGTTCGGCGTGACGACGAGCGCATGGGGGAGGAGGAGCCCGAGGTAGGCGGCGACTCCCTCGGGCTCCATGAGCCGATGCCCGCTGGAGGACACGAGGACCGGATCGACCACGAGCTGGGGGAGCGATCCGTGCCCAGCCATCCTTGCGACCTCGCCGACGATGCGAGCGTTGGCCAGCATGCCCGTCTTGACGGCACGCACCGCGAAGTCCTGAAGCACCACCTCGACCTGCTGGCGTACGAACGCCGGCTCGAGGGCGACGACGCCGCGCACCTCGACCGTGTTCTGCGCGGTCACCGCGGTCAGGGCACAGGTGCCGTGCACGCCGAAGGCGGCGAAGGTCTTCAGGTCGCGCTTGCGCGCCCGCGCCGCCGCCGGAGTCGGAACCGGCGATGGTCAGCGCGGTGGGTGGGGTCGTGCCCGGCACCGAGTCACCATAGGTGGGCATCGGGGTATCGTCGTCCGGTGACACGCGACGACGACACAGCGAGGCAACACCGGCGTCCCGAGAGGACGTCTTTCGCATCGCCGGCGAGGTGCTGGCGTCACGGCTCCTGCTCGGCACGGGCGGCATGACCAGCCTCGATGTGTTGCGGGCCGCGCTCGCCGCATCGGGTACCGTCATGGCCACCGTCGCGGTCCGGCGGGTGGAAGCGTCGGCAAAGGGCTCGCTGCTGACGTTGCTCGACGAGCTCGGCGTCCGGGTCCTGCCCAACACCGCTGGCTGTGCCACCGCCTCGGAGGCGGTGCTGACCGCCAAACTGGCCCGGGAGGCATTCGGCACCGACTGGGTCAAGCTCGAGGTCATCGGGGACGACCGCACCCTCCTGCCAGACGTCGTCGAGCTCCTGACGGCGGCGGAGCAGCTGGCCGAGGACGGCTTCGTCGTCCTGCCGTACACGACGGACGACCCGGTGCTGGCTTTCCGTCTCCAACAGGTCGGGTGCGCCGCCGTCATGCCGCTCGGGTCCCCGATCGGGAGCGGGCTGGGCATCCGCAACCCCCACAACATTGCGCTGCTCCGGGAGGCCGTCGAGGTTCCCGTCATCCTCGACGCCGGCGTCGGCACCGCATCCGACGCGGCTCTCGCGATGGAGCTCGGCTGCGACGCCGTCCTGGTGGCGACGGCGGTCAACCGGGCGCACGATCCCGTCGCCATGGCTCATGCCATGCGCCTGGCCGTCGAGGCCGGGAGGCAGGCGCACCACGCTGGTCGGATCCCGGTTCGCTTCCACGCCGAGCCGTCGAGCCCGCTCGAGGGCCGGGCCGACCTGGTGGCCGGGGGAGGGGCGAACCTGAACCTGACTGAGCGACCCGGGCTGTCTTGACCCCTCAGATTAGGCGACCCTAAAGTTAGGAATCCCTAATATTCTGGGACCAGGGAAAGGGGTCGGCGCCGATGCGAGGGAGGAGATCTCGTGAGGCGACGGCACGGATCGGCCTCGGACGGACAGCGTGGGTGCCCGCGCTGGTGGTGGTGGTCGGCGCCGTGCTCCTCGGGGCGTGCGGGGGCGAGTCGAGCGGAGCGGACACGCTCACCGTCTACAGCGGCCAGCACGTGCAGACGACAGAGGCGCTGGTGGAGGCGTTCGAGAAGCAGACCGGCATCACGGTGAACCTGCGCAGCGACGACGAGGACGTGCTGGCCGACCAGATCGTGACGGAGGGTTCCCATTCACCGGCCGACGTGTACTACACGGAAAACTCACCCCCCTTGCAGTACCTGGCCTCGAAGGGGTTGCTGGCCAGCGTGGACTCCTCGACCCTCGCCGACACGCCGTCCCGCTTCAACTCCCCGGACGGGAAGTGGGTCGGCGTCTCGGCCCGGGTCAGCGTCATGATCTACAACACGTCGATGTTGTCGCCCGACCAGCTCCCGTCGTCCGCCATGGACCTGGCCGAGCCGCAATGGAATGGCAGGATCGCCATCGCCGGAGCCGAGACCGACTTCCAGCCCATCGTGACGTCCATCGCCCGCACCCACGGGGAGGCCGAGGCCCTGCGCTGGCTCGACGCGGTGAAGGCCAACGCAGGGAACCACGACTACCCCGACAACGAGACGATCACTTCGGAGGTCAACAGCGGCCAGGTGGCACTCGGGATCGTCAACCAGTACTACTGGTACCGCGAGCGGGCCCAGGTGGGCGCGTCGGGAATGCACTCGGCCATCGCCTACTTCGCGCCCCACGACGTCGGCTACGTGGTCAACGTCTCGGGCGCGGCCATCCTCAAGTCGTCGATCCACCAGGCCAACGCCCAGCGCTTCTTGGCCTTCCTCACCTCGCAGCAGGGGCAGGAGATCCTCGGTCACAGTGACAGCTTCGAGTACCCGATCGCTTCCGGGGTCACGACCGCGCAGCCGGAGACCCCGTTTGACCAGTTGCAACCGAACGGGATCACCGTCGCCGAGCTGGGCACGGGCGCCGAGGCCATCAGGTTGCTCCAGGAGGCCCAACTGTTGTGAGCGCGTCCTGGGGGGTTCGCCGGCACCACGCCGGGAGGCGGCCCCTGCCGCGGCTGTTGACGTGCGCCGCCGCCCTCGTCTCCCTGGTCGTGCTGCTCCCACTGGCGTTCCTGGTCGTCCAGGCGGTCCAGGTCGGCTGGGCCCAGCTGCACGCGCTGCTATTCCGCAGCCTCACCGCCACCCTGATCTGGAACACCGTGTCGCTGGTGTTGGTGGTCACGGCCCTGTGTGCGGTCCTCGGTACCACGGCCGCCTGGTTCGTCGAGCGCACCGACCTTCCGTACCGGAGGCTCTTCGCGATCCTGGTGGTCATTCCGCTGGGCATCCCCGACTTCGTGGTCAGTTTCGGGTGGCGTGCCATCTTCCCGGGTATCGGTGGCTTCTGGGCCGCCGTCCTGGTCATGACGCTGGCGGTCTACCCCCTGGTCTTCCTCCCGGTGGCGGCCAGCCTGCGCAGCGCCGACCCGGCGCAGGAGGAGGTGGCGCGCAGCCTCGGCCTCGGTAGGTTGCGCACCTTCTGGACCGTAACCGTGGGCCAGGCCCGCCTGGCGATCTTCGGCGGCTGCATCCTGGTCGGGTTGGTGGTCCTGGCCGAGTTCGGCGCGTTCGAGATCCTCGGCTATCAGACCCTGACCACCGAGATCTACAACGAGTTCCAGGTCGGCTTCAACCAGCCGGCGGCCTGCGCACTCTCCCTCATCTTGGTTCTGCTCGGCGCCATGCTGCTGGCGGGCGAAGGCTCGGTGCGTGGCCGTGGGCGCACGTCGCGGGTGGGCGCCGGCGCCGCCTCGCGCGCCCGCCCGGCGCGGCTCGGGCGTGGATCGCCCCTGGTGCTGGCAGCCATGGTGCTGCCTCGTCGTGCTGGCGATCGGGGTGCCGGTGGGGGCGATCGTCTACCTGATCGTCCAGGGTGGGAACAGCACTCTGCCGCCCGCCTCGCTGTTCGCGGCGACGGCCGACACCTTTGGGTACTCCGTCGCCGCCGGCGTCGTCGCGACGCTGGCCGCTCTCCCGATCGCGCTGCTCTCGGTGCGCTTCAGCCGCCGCCGTGTCATGGCTCTGGAGAGCAGCAACATGCTCGTCCTGGCCGTCCCCGGTCTGGTCATCGCCCTGAGCTTCACCTATGTCACCGAGCACTTCCTGGAGGGGCGCTTCTACCAGACCAGCCCCTTGCTGGTGCTGACCTACTCCATCATGTTCTTCCCGCTGGCCGTCGTCGCTGTGCGCGCCGCAGTGACCCGCTCTCCGGTTGGGCTGGAGGAGGTGGCGAACTCCCTCGGCGTGCGCCGCCGCTCGGTCCTGTGGCGCGTCACGTTGCCCCTCATCGGATCGGGTCTGGCCGCCGCGTTCGCCCTGGTATTCCTGGAGACCGCGACGGAGCTGACTGCGACGCTCGTCCTGCACCCGACGAATGTGCAGACGCTGGCCACGCAGTTCTGGGCCTACGAGTCGAATGTCTCGTACAGCCAAGCCGCTCCCTACGCCGGGGTGATGGTGCTCATCGCAGCCGTGCCGGGGTACATCCTCGGCCGGTGGTTCGATCGTCAGCCCGAGAGGGGGGCCATGGCCGGAGGGCCCGCCGCCGCGCCCGCACCGGGCACACTGGTGGCGGCATGAAGGACCTGTCCATCACCGGCGTCTCCAAGTCGTTCGGCCCGCAGGACGTCTTGCGCGGCGTGGACCTGACCGTCCCACACGGGTCGTTCACGGCGATCCTCGGCGCGTCGGGCAGCGGCAAGACGACCCTGTTGCGGATCGTGGCCGGGTTCGAGCGCCCCGACGAGGGGGAGGTCAAGCTGGGGGAGCAGGTCGTCGACGACTCCCGCAACTGCTACGTCCCGTGCCAGCACCGGCGCATCGGTTACGTGCCCCAGGAGGGTGCCCTGTTCCCGCACCTCAGCGTCGGCCGCAATGTGGCGTTCGGCCTCGGCCGGGGCCCGAACCGAAGGGAGCGAGTGGACGATCTGCTCGAGCTCGTGGGCCTCTCGGGGTACCGCCGTCGCTACCCGCACCAGTTGTCCGGAGGCCAACAGCAGCGCGTCGCCCTGGCCCGCGCGCTGGCAATCGAGCCCGACATCGTCCTGCTCGACGAGCCGTTCGCCTCGCTCGACGCGGCTCTGCGTGCCTCGGTGCGCGGCGACGTGCTCGACGTGCTGCGGCTGGCGGGCACGACCTCCATCCTCGTGACCCACGACCAGGACGAGGCCCTGTCGATGGCCGACCAGGTGGCGGTGCTCAGGCACGGGGTGATCGCCCAGCTCGACACGCCGGCGGAACTCTACGGGCACCCGGAGGACCCCGAGCTGGCCCAGTTCCTCGGCGAGTCGAACGTGCTCGAAGGCGAGGTCCGCGACGGGATGGTCACCACCGTGCTCGGCCGCCTGGCCGTGCGCGAGTGGAGCGGACCGGCAGGGGGCGGGACGGCCACGGTCATGGTCCGGCCCGAGCAGATCGCCCTCGCTGAGCCCACGAGGGGAGAGCTCGAGGGGACGGTGGCCAGCTACGAGTACTTCGGTCACGATGCGGTCGTGCGGGTCCGGCCAGGCGCAGACGGCCTCCCGGAGCTGGTCGTGCGGGTCACGGGCGGTCTCCCGCTCGAACCGGGACGCCGGATGGGGCTCTCCGTGCAGGGGCCAGTCGTGGCGTGGCCCGCCACGTCTGGTGACGGGGAATCTCCCGAATGACGCTCGCGTAACTACTCCTGTGTGGTCCGGCTGCACTAGAGTGACGGCCGGAGTGGCAGCGCCGAGGGAGGTGGGATGGTCGACGATTCCGTGACCCACGTCGGGGGGTTTCATGGGCCGCAGGTCTGCGGTCTGGTGGGAATCTCGTATCGACAACTCGATTATTGGGCCCGCACGGGCCTGCTCCAACCGTCGGTGGCCGCCGCAAAGGGGAGCGGGTCCCGGCGCGTCTATTCGTATTCCGACGTGCTCGAACTCAAGGTGATCAAGCAGCTCCTCGATGCCGGCGTCTCCCTCCAGTCCGCCCGGCGCGCCGTCGAGTGCCTTCGTGAGGACCTGGGCTCGGACCTCGCATCCGCCAACCTCGTCCTGACCGGCACCAGCTCGGTCCTGGCCCGGTCCAACGGTGAGGTCGTCGACCTGCTGGCCGGGGGCCAGGGCGTGTTCAACATCGTGCCGCTGGCCGGGGTCGTCGAGGAGCTGGACGCAGACATCGTGCGCATGGACACCGCCACGCCGGACGCAACGTCCAAGAGCGCGGCCCGCGAGGGTGCACGCCGCACGGGCCGCCGGGGAGTGAGCGCGGCCGACCCCGCGATCGTCGGACGCACTCGCCATCCCGCCTGTGCGCCCGCGGGTCACGTCCGGTTCGCACACCCTTCCGAACGCCTCTTCGCCACCCTGCTCGACATGTCGGGCGAAGCGTGGCAGTACGAGCCGGTGGAGTTCCCGCTCGAATGGGACGGGCATGGCTCGCCGGTGTCGGGTTTCCGGCCCGACTTCTATCTGCCCGGTCTCGGCATCTTCATTGAGCTGACCACGGCGGACCAGCGTCTCGTGACACGCAAGAACCGCAAGGTGCGGCGAATGCCGCGAGCTCTATCCCGAGGTCCCGATCCACATCGTGTACCAACGTGACTTCACGGCACTCCTCGCCTCGCACGGCCTCCCTCTCGCCACGGCCGGAGCCGCGTAGTCTGGCCGAGTGGACGCCGGCGACAGAGGGGACGGTACGCCGCCTCGGAGATCACCCCTGCACGCGGCGCACGTGGCGCTCGGCGCCAAGATGGTCTCCTTCGGCGGCTGGGAGATGCCCTTGGCCTACCCGTCGGGCACCGTGGCCGAGCACCGGGCCTGCCGCTCGTCGGCGGTGGCCTTCGATGTGAGCCACCTGGGCACGGTGCGCGTCCTCGGCGCTGACGCCTTCGAACACCTCCAACATTCCTTCAGCAACGACCTGCGCCGCATCCATCCCGGCCGGGCGCAGTACACCCACCTCCTCGACGAGGACGGCTTCGTCGTGGACGACATCATCGTCTGGTGGGTCGATGACGAGCGATTCGACGTCATGCCGAACGCCTCCAACACGAGCGACGTGCTCGCGGCCATCGGCGGGACCGATGTCACCGAGCAGCGGGCGGTGATCGCGGTGCAAGGTCCCGAAGCCCGAGAGCGCCTGGCCAGGGTCTCGTCCGAGGCTGCGGCGGTCCATCGCTTCAACGTCGAGCGCTTCGTGTGGGGCGGGGCGACATGCCTCGTTGCCGGCACCGGCTACACGGGTGAGGACGGCGTCGAGTGCGCCGTGCCCGCCGAGGTGGCGGCGGGCTTCTGGCAAGCCGTCCTCGACCAGGGCATTGCCCCGGCCGGGCTGGGCGCCCGCGACACGCTCCGCCTCGAGGCGGGGCTGCCGCTCCACGGCCACGAACTCGGCCCGGGCATCACGCCGCTCCAAGCGGGCCTGGCTTGGGTCGTCGGCTGGGACAAGGGCGAGTTCACGGGTCGGGCGGCCCTCGAAGAGGAGCGCGCCAACGGCCCCGCCCGCCGACTCCGTGGCTTCGTGGCCGCCGGCCGCCAGCCGTTGCGAGACGGCTCGGATGTGTGCGCCGATGCGGACCGGGTGGGCACCCTGACCAGCGGGAACTTCTCGCCCATGCGCGAGCGGGGAATCGGGCTGGGCTTCGTGGATGCCGACGCGCAGCTGCTCGACGGCGACGAGGTGACCGTGGTCCAGCGCGGCCGCGAGCTGGCGGCGCACGTCGTCCGCCCGCCCTTGTGGCCGATCCGGGAGGAGACCGAATAGGCCTTCGTGTCGGCGAGTGACCAGGGGCCGGTGCCGTATAGTGGGTCACACAACTGAATACGCCGTTCGAACCGGAGTGCCAGAGTCCCCGTAGTACGCATGCGAGGGGACGCCGGAGGAGCAACCCTCCCCAGGAAACTCTCAGGCCGACATACCGCTCCGGCGAGGCAACTCTGGAAAGCGGGCGCTCGGCGCCTGCACCGAAGGTGGAAGCCGCGCACCTGGCGGCGAGACTCTCAGGTCCGATGACAGAGCGGGGAGGACGTCCAACAAGCTCCGTGCGCAGCGCGGGGCAGGTAGGGAGGCCTCCGTGAGCGACCAACGTCCAGTCATCCGATCCGACGCACTCGAGCCGTTCGAGGACTTCGTGCGCCGTCATGTCGGGCCTTCGGAAGAAGAGCAATCGGGCATGCTCAAGGTCCTCGGCTACGAGACCCTCGATGCGCTCATAGACGCCGCCGTTCCCGGCAGCGTCCGGAGCCTGGACGCACTCGACCTGCCGCCGGCGATGTCCGAGCGGGAGGTGCTCGACGAGCTTCGGCGTCTCGCCGCCCAGAACAGGATCGTCGAGCCGTTGATCGGCCTCGGGTACCACGGGACGATCACGCCGGGTGTGATCCGGCGCAACGTGCTCGAGAGCCCGGCGTGGTACACCGCCTACACCCCGTACCAACCGGAGATCAGCCAGGGACGCCTCGAAGCGCTGCTGAATTTCCAGACGATGGTGTCGGACCTCAGCGGGCTCGACACCGCCAACGCCTCCCTGCTCGACGAGGGCACGGCGGTCGCGGAGGCCGTCACCCTCATGCACCGGCGCGCCGACGTCGAGTCCGACCGTGTCCTCGTGGATGCCGATTGCCTGCCACAGACCATCGCCGTGCTCGAAACGCGCCTCGAGCCGCTCGGCATGCAGCTCACCGTCGTCGACTTCGATGCGGGTTTGCCCGACGGCGATTTCTTCGGCATGGTCCAGCAGTACCCGGGGTGTTCGGGTGCCATCCGCGACTTCGCGGCGCTCACCGACGCGGCGCACGCGCAGAGGTGCGAAGGTGGCCGTGTCCACGGACCTCTTGGCGCTGACCCTTCTGAAACCCCCGGGGGAGTGGGGGGCCGACGTCGTCGTCGGGTCCTCGCAACGCTTCGGCGTGCCGCTGTGGTACGGCGGGCCGCACGCCGCATTCATGGCGGTGAGGGCAGGACTGGAGCGCGATCTGCCCGGGCCGCCTGGTGGGACTGTCGATCGACGCCGAGGACAGGCCTGCCTACCGGCTGGCCCTGCAGACACGGGAGCAGCACATTCGCCGGGAGAAGGCCACGTCCAACATCTGCACCGCACAGGTTCTCCTCGCGGTCGTCGCCTCCATGTACGCGGTGTACCACGGGCCGGAGGGATTGCGTGGCATCGCCCGCCGGGTCCACGGCCGGACGCTCGAGCTGGCCGGAGCTCTGCAGCACGCAGGCTTCGAGCTCGTGCACCGGGAGTTCTTCGACACGCTGGTGGTACGGGCACCGGGCCGGGCTGCCGGCATCGTCGCGGACGCGCACACCCGCGGCGTCTTGCTGCGCTTGGTCGACGACGACCACGTCGGCATCTCCTGCGGTGAGACGACGACCACCGAGCTCGTGGCGGCCGTGCTCGCGGCCTTCGGGGTGACCGGAGGGGGAGGGGGTGCCGGCACCGAGACGGCGCTTCCGGCCGGCGCTGTTGCGCCGCGGCCCCATCTTGAGCCACCCCGTGTTCTCCGAACACCATTCCGAGACGGGGATGCTGCGCTACCTGCGCCTGCTGTCGGACCGGGACTTCGCCTTGGACCGCGGCATGATCCCCCTGGGCTCGTGCACCATGAAGCTCAACGCCACGACCGAGATGGAACCCGTCGCGCTGCCCGGTTTTGCCGACATCCACCCGTTCGCGCCGCTCCAGAGCACGCCTGGCTATCTTGCGCTGATCGACGACCTCGAAAGGTGGCTGGCCAACGTCACCGGCTATGCCAAGGTCTCGGTGCAGCCCAACGCCGGCAGCCAGGGAGAGCTGGCCGGGCTCCTGGCCATCCGGGCGTACCACCGGTCGCGGGGCGAGGCACAACGCGACGTCTGCCTCATCCCCTCCAGCGCGCACGGCACCAACGCCGCCTCCGCCGTCATGGCGGGCATGCGCGTGGTGGTGGTCGCGGCGCTGAACGACGGCACGGTCGATCTCGAGGACCTGCGCCGGAAGTGCCACGAGCACGGTGAACGGCTGGCGGCGATCATGGTCACCTACCCCTCGACGCACGGCGTCTACGAGGAGGGCATCGGCGACATGTGCGCCCTCGTCCACCGGCACGGCGGACAGGTCTACATCGACGGGGCGAACCTCAACGCCCTGCTCGGCCTCGCCCAGCCCGGGGAGTTCGGCGGCGACGTCTCGCACCTCAACCTGCACAAGACCTTCTGCATCCCGCACGGCGGAGGAGGCCCCGGCGTCGGACCGGTCGCGGTGGCCGAGCACCTGGTGCCGTTCCTCCCGTCGCATCCGATGCACCCCCAGCCCGAGCACCGCGACGGCATCGGACCGGTCAGCGCCGCACCCTTCGGAAGTGCGGGAATCCTTCCCATCAGTTGGGCCTATATCCGGTTGCTGTCCGGGCCCGGCCTGGCCCACGCCACCAAGTCGGCCGTTCTGGCGGCCAACTACGTGGCGGCGCGATTGGCGACCTCGTTCCCAACCCTCTACTCCGGCAAGAACGGCCTGGTCGCCCACGAGTGCATCCTCGATCTTCGGCCACTGACGAAGAGCACCGGAGTGACCGTCGACGACGTGGCCAAGCGGTTGATCGACTACGGCTTCCACGCGCCCACGGTGAGCTTCCCGGTGGCCGGCACGTTGATGGTCGAGCCCACCGAGAGCGAGGACCTCGCCGAGCTCGACCGCTTCTGCGATGCGATGATCGCCATCCGGGCCGAGATCGACCAGATTGCGGCCGGCCGCTGGTCCGTTGAGGACAGCCCGCTGCGCGGCGCGCCGCACACCGCGGCGGCACTCGTCTCGGCCTGGGAGCGACCCTACGACCGCCAGACTGCGGTGTTCCCTGCCGGGCTGACGGCCGGGAAGTATTGGCCCCCCGTGGCGCGGATCAACCAGGCCTACGGAGACCGCCATCTGATGTGCACCTGCCCGCCTCCAGAGGCGTTCGCTTCCTGATCGCTACGCGAGCGCCATGAGCCCGATGCCGGCCGCCGCCGCGGCCAGGCAGACGGCGAGGGAGCTCAGCGTGTAGACGACCGCCTCGGTGCGATGACCCGTGTGCAACAGGTGGATCGTCTCCCAGCTCGCGGTCGACCACGTCGTGTACCCACCGCACAGCCCGATCCCCGCCACGGCCAGGACATGGGGTTCCAGGCCGTGGTACAGGGAGAGTCCGGTGAGCACGCCGAGGAGCAGAGAACCCGACGCATTGACGACGAGCGTGCCGACGGGCAGCGGGTCGGAACGCCGCAGGCCGAGATGGTGGATGAGCAGTGCGCGCATGACGGCGCCGGCACCGCCGGCCCCGGCGACCAGCAGCGCGAGACCGAGAGTGGGGGAGGAGGCGCTCATGCCGGCACCAGCCTTCGGCCGAGCGCATGGCCCGCCACGACGAGCGCCAGCCCGCCGGCCACGGTGGCGACCAGATAGGCCACGCAGGTGGCGGCGTCACCGTGCCGGGCGAGGAGGACGGCGTCGACGGCGAGCGTGGAGTAGGTGGTCCATCCTCCCAAGAAGCCGACGACGACGAGCGGCCGGACGATCGGGGACGCGGTGGGTGAGGTGCTCGGTGAGCGGGAGCAACAGGCCGATGGCGAACGAGCCGGTCAGGTTGACCACGAGCGTGACCCACGGGAAATCGCCCGGCGCAAGCGGGTGGTGCGCTTCCAAGAGGTACCGGGCCACGGTGCCGAGCGCCCCGCCGACCAAGATGGCCACCATCGTCCCCGCGGACAGGCCCATGAGCGGGAGGAGAGGCTCGTCGAGGAGGTCGTGCTCGGTTTGTTCGAAGAGCGCACGCTCACGCGCCAGGAGCTCCCGCTCGGCCAGTTCATGCTCCGTCGGAGTGATGTGCGGCAGCTCCAGTTCGTCCATGGTTCGGCCCTCCTGTGTGCCGCCTCAGGAGCCATCAGCCATGTCGTACCGGCGGTTCGGGGCGCGCCCCCCGGCGGGACCCTTCGCCGGTCGTGTCGCTGCGACGCTCGATCGTACCGGCTGTCCGGCGGGCACGACGGACACCCGGAGGCGGATCAGTCCAGTCGCGGCCCCGGGGCTCGGCGGAACTGGAAGGGTTCGCTCTCGCGTCCGGCCACGACGTACCAGCACTGACCCGTGGAGTCAGAGTCCAGGATGCGCTGGAAGGCAGTCACGACATCGCTGACGTCGATGATGGGGAAACCCATGTCGAGCAAGGTCTGCTCAGAGCCCTTGATGATGTTGGTGTAGGCGAACGACGGGCAGAGCGCGTGGCACGCGGATGCCATCCGGTTCGTAGACCTGGCCCAGAGAGCGCGCCAGGCCGACGACGGCATGCTTGTTCGCCGCGTAAATCGGGTCGAACGGCGTGGCGACCAGTCCGGCCATGGAGGCGGTCGCCACGATCGTCCCACCGCCGCTTGCCTTGATGGCTGGCCGGGCTGCCGCGATGCCGTACACGACGCCGTCGAGGTTGATCGCCATGGAGCGACGGTAGGCCTCGGGGTCGAAATCGTCGCCCATGCCGCACCACGAGGTCACCCCGGCGTTCAGGTGCGCGATGTGCAGCCCACCGAACACGTCGACCGCGGTCGCGACGGCGGCCGTGCTGGCGGCGGGATCGGCCACGTCGGTCTGTATGAAGCGCCCGTCGAGCTCGTCGGCCAGTGCCTTGCCACGGGCGACGTCGATGTCGGCGAGCACCACGTGTACGCCCCGGCCGGCGAGATGCCGGGCCACTCCTTCCCCGATCCCGTTGCTCCCCCCGGTGATCAGGGCAACCTTGCCCTCCAGGTCCGATGCCATGCCGCGGATCGTAGAGGAATGCGCTCCTCAGCCGAGGAGCGGGTCGGGCATCGGGCGGGAGCGCACGACGCTCAGGTGCTGGATGGGGCGCGTCATGGCCACGTAGAGCAGCCGCAGCCCGCGCCGGTCGTCCCCGGCGATGCTCGAGGGCTCGACGACGACGACGGCGTCGAATTCGAGACCCTTGGCCGCCCGGGCGGGGACGATGGTGACGGGCCGGCTCATGGCGTCGCGTTCGAGGATCCCGACCTCGGGGTCGCGCCGGGCCAAGCGGGTGAGGACTTGGCGTGAGCTCTTCGGGGGCGATGACGGCGACCAACGCGTGCTCGCCGGAGAGCGTGCGTGCCTCGGCGAGCGCAGCGGCGGCAAGCGCAGCAGACTCCACGGTGCGCACGACAGGCTCGGTACGGCCCGGGCGTATGGATGCGGTGGGCCTGATGCCGGGAGCGGCCACGGGCAGAAGGCGTGACGCGAAATCGAGCACCTTGCCCGGGGCACGGTAACCGAGGGTCAGCTCGTCGTGTTGGGAGGGAGCCGTCTCGGGCAGGTGCGCGCGGATCTCCCGCCAGTCGGCATAGGCCCACGGTCCCGTGGCCTGGGCGAGGTCGCCCAGCACGGTGATCGATCCCGACGGGGCGCGCCGGGCGATCATGCGGAACTGCATGGGCGTCAGGTCCTGCGCCTCGTCGACGACGACATGTCCGTACGAGCGCGTGCGGCCGCCGGTCAAGAACGTGGCTTCGTCCAGCAGGGCCAGGTCGTCGACACTCCACGCCGCCGAGGATGCGCTGACCTCCCGGGGGCGCAGAAGCAGCTCCCGTTCCGAGTCGGACAGGAGCCCGGCGGCGTGGCGTTGGAGCTGGGAGCGGGAGGACAAGAGCTCACGGACGAGCGCGGTGGGGGAGACCGCCGGCCACAGTGTGTCGAGGAGGGCGGTGAACTCGTCGGAAGACGCGAGCTCGCGTTCGAACCAGGCTTCGTCGGCGCCCAACCGTGCCGACGAACGGAAGACGCGCCGCGCCTCGCTGACGAGCCGGGCCCGTAGCGCCAGACGACCGGCCTTGTAGGGGCCCGGACGGGCGGCGATGGACGACACGAGCTCGTTGACCCGCTCGGCACTCAGCGTGGCCCGGGCGAAGCGCACACGCAGGCTGACGTCCTCGTCCAGCGTGCGCCGTCGCCCCTCCAGGGCGCGCCGGAGGAGCTCGCCCATGCGGGCGTCCCCTTTGATCCGACGTACCTCCATCGGCTCCTCCAACCGCACCTTGGCCTTGGGAGCGATGTCAGCGATCGTTGTCTGCACGACGGCCTCTTCGCCGAGCGAGGGCAGGACCTGTGCGATGTACCGCAAGAAGGCACGGCTCGGTCCCAGAACGAGCACGCCTTCGCGGCTCAAGGTCGGGTGGTTGTAGAGCAGGAAAGCGGCACGATGGAGGCCGACGGCCGTCTTGCCCGTGCCCGGTCCGCCCTGCACGGTGAGCAGGCGGTCGAGCGGGGCGCGGATGATCTCGTCCTGCTCGGCCTGGATGGTGGCGACGATGTCGAGCATCTCGCCCGTGCGGGCCCGCTCGAGCTCGGCGAGCAGTGCATCCCCGCCCCGGAGGCGAGTGGCGGCCGTCTCCTCGCCGCCGCCACCGAACAGGTCGTCTGCCACGGCGACGACCTCGCGGCGGTCCACCATGATCTGGCGGCGCCGGGCCAGCCCGAGAGCGTCCCTGGCGCTCGCCCGGTAGAAGGGCACCGACACGGGCGCCCGCCAGTCCACGACCACGGGATCGGACCGTGCGTCCTCGACGTGGCGCCTGCCGATGTGCCAGGTGGGACCTCCCTCCTCGTCGATACGCCCGAAGAGGAGAGGCCGTGGGCTGTCCGCCAGCAGCCACACCCGGCGCGAGAGGGCGGCGACATAGTCAAGATCGGGATTCCCGGCGGCGATGAGATCGTGCAGCAGCCGCTCTGCCCGCTGCCGCATGGCCTCGAGGGACTCCAGGGCGTGCTCCAGGTAGGCCTGTTCGGCCGCGAGCTCCTCGTCGACCGGGGGCGTGCTCATGCTCGGGGTCACCGGACAACCGCCAAAACGCGCCGAAGCCCGGACACGCAAAAGTCCCCGGACATTCCGGGGACTCTACTCTCTTTCTGATGGCCCTACAAGCCTCTCAGCTGGGATTTCGCCTTCTCATCCGTCCGGACTTTGAACCTTTATCCATGGGGACTTATCGGCTGTCACTTTACCCAAATACAGCTGTCGAATCAAGCCCTCTTTTCGACCTGGTGGTCGCCAGCGGTCGGCCCGGCGGCCAGCGGTCGGCCCGGCAGCACCCTCACCAGCTCGACGCCCGGGGCTGTTGCCGACGCCTGCACCTTCGGGGGGACCGGAAATCTCCCGCCTTTGTCGACGATGACGTGGTCCCGCGGAGCATCCTGCGACCCCAACCCGTCCGCCCGGGACGACCTGAGGGACCCGAGCACGCCGTCCGACGTCGTCTGGGGACGCCGAGTGGGGCCGGTCGCGGGGAGGAGCAGCGCCACCTGCCGAGCCGCGCAACCCGACATCCGTTCTTACTTAACATAATGAACATTATCGGCGTTGAGAAGGAGGCGAAGGCCAGGTCAACGAGCGGTTTCGACAGCCAGGTTTCCGGTCAACCGGGCGGCGGGGTCTGCCGACACAAAGGCCTCGGGTAACGGACGTCGAACCGGGGGGATCAGCTGACGTGGCAGGTGTCGTGGGATTCCGCCGTCCTTCTGTGCTTCGCCGTGCGTCGCTGCTGACGTCGGGTTGTCCGATCGGCCCCGAACCCTGCCCGGAAGGGCCACGCTGATGGCGTCAGTTCTGTACCGGATCGGTGCCTTCACGGTCAAACACCGCTGGCGGGTCATCGTCGGGTGGGTGGTCCTGCTGGCCGGCTTGTCCATACTGGTGCTGGCGGTGCAGCGTCCGGCGAGCAACAACCTGACCATCCCGGGCACACAGTCACAGCAGGCGCTCGATCTGCTCAACAGCCGCTTCCCCGGTGCGGGCGGGGCGCAGGCTCAGGTCGTCTTCTCGACGTCCGGGACGGCACCGATCACGTCTGGTGCCAACAGGGCGGCGATTGAGGCCAGCCTGGCCCAGCTCCGCCACGCCCCCCAGGTGGTCTCCGTGTCCGATCCCTTCACGACAGGGACGGTGTCGCCGTCCGGCAGGATCGCCCTCTCGATTGTCGCCTACCCCGTCCCCGTCGCCGAGGTGACCCCATCTGCCAAGGCAGCCCTCTTGGACACCGGCGGCCCCGCAAGAGCGGCCGGTATCGACGTGAACATCGGCGGAGCGCTCGCCGCGCCGAGCACAGCCTCGAGGACCGACGTCGCCGGCATCGTGATCGCGTTCATCGTCCTCTTCCTGACGTTCCGCTCGGCCCTCGCGGCCGGTGTCCCGCTCCTCAGCGCCCTGATCGGGCTCGGCACCGCCCTGGCGGCCATCACGGCGGTCGGTTCGGTCGTCGTGCTTTCGACCACCGCGCCCATCCTCGCCGCCATGCTGGCCCTGGCGGTGGGAGTCGACTACGGCCTCTTCATCACCACCCGGCACCGCCAGCAATTGGCTACGGGGATGAGCCCGGACACGTCGATCGCCACGGCCGTGGCGACGGCGGGAAGCGCAGTGTGCTTCGCCGGCACGACGGTGGTCGTCGCCCTCACCGCGCTCGCCATCGTCAGGATCCCGTTCCTCACCGTGATGGGCATCGCTGCCGCCGGAGCGGTCGTCGTCGCCGTGGCGGCGGCCATCACCTTGGTCCCCGCTCTGCTGGCGGCGGCGGGCCCGAAGATCGTCAAAGGCAAAGCGGCCCAGCGTCAGATCGCCCGGTCGACCGCTCCGGACTACCGGTCGCTGGGACAGCGCTGGGTGCGGATCGTGACACGCCGGGCGTTTCCGGTCCTCGTCGCCGGGATCGCTCTTCTCGCCGTGCTCGCCCTTCCCGCGCGGCACATCCACCTCGGGCTCCCGGACGCGGGCACCTACCCCACCACGTCGACGGACCGCCGGGCCTACGACCTGGTCTCCCAGGGGTTCGGGCCCGGATTCAACTCGCCTCTTCTCGTCGTCGTCGACACCCCGAAAGCGGCCAGCGCCCAGGCGGTCGCCCAAGCACTGGCCCAGGGGGCCAAGGGCATCCCCGACATCCTGCTCGTCACTCCCCCGGTGCAGAACCCGGCGCGCACCCTCACCCTCGTCACCGTCATCCCGAAGACCGGGCCGAACGATCCGGCTACCCAGGCGCTGGTGTCCACCATCCGCGCCAAGGCCGCGTCCGCCACCCGGTCCACCGGCGTCCAGGTTCTCGTGACCGGCACCACCGCCTTGAACCTCGACGTGTCGTCGAAACTGTCCGCGGCGACGCTCCCCTACCTCGTCACCGTCGCCATCATCTGCATGCTCCTGCTCATGCTGGTCTTCCGCTCCATCCTCGTGCCCATCAAGGCCGTCATCGGCTATCTGTTCAGTGTGTTTGCCTCCTTGGGAGTCACGACATGGGTCTTCCAACAGGGGCACGCCACGGGCCTCCTGGGCATTGCCGCCACCGGACCGATCGTCAGTTTCGTCCCGCTGATCCTCGCTGGTGTGTTGTTCGGGCTGGCGATGGACTACGAGGTCTTTCTTGTCTCGCGGATCCGCGAGGAGCACACGCACGGCGCCGACCCCTTGGTCGCGACCGTCGACGGCTACACCAAGAGCGCCCGGGTCGTTGCCGCCGCCGCCGTGATCATGATCTTCGTCTTCGCGAGCTTCATCTCGGCACAAGACGTCGTCACCAAGACCATCGCCTTCGCACTCGCGTTCGGCGTCGCCATCGATGCCTTCCTCGTCCGCATGACCCTGGTGCCGGCGACACTCGCCCTCCTCGGCCGGTCCGCATGGTGGCTGCCGGGTGGGGTCGCCCGCGTCCTCCCCGACATGGACTTCGAAGGAGCGCGCCTCGCCACGTGACGCAGACGAACCCCAGGATGATGCACCGCCGCTCTTCGGTGGAGGAACGGCGAATGCCGCTGATTCGGAACGCCCGCGGTGCAGACTTGCAGGATCCATGGGACCTGCGCGGGACTCCACTGCCGCATCACAAGGCGCCGCGGCGGCCCACGAGCCGCTGTCCCTGCGCGGGTCGTTCCGGGTCTCGAACCTGGACGAGAGGACTCGGGTCTGTAGGGCCATGGTTCCGGCGCGGACGCACACCGCATGTAGGAGGGTCGGGTGACGAACACACTCGATTCGGATCGGTTACGTGTCGTGGCCCACATATCACCGAGGCGGCGACGCATGACGTGGCGAGCGCGACTGATCTTGATCATTGTGGCAGGAGGACTGTTCGCGTCGACCCTCGGCTACCTGATCGACGACCAGGTCGCCGAGCGTGAACACTTCGATCAAACCCGCACCTCACTTGGCATCACGCGCCACCGGACGGCCGACGTGGCGCACGACTTGGCCGTTCTGCGTCACGACGTCGGCGTCCTCATGGGACAGGTGGGGAGCGCCAGCGCTGCCTGGACCCACGACACGACCGAAGTCAAGGCGGCGCAGTCCGCCCTGGCCGCGGTTCAAGACGACGTGTCGCAGCAGAGCTCTCGCATCGGGTCGCTGCATACGTGCCTCGGCGGGGTGCAGCAGGCTCTCAACGCGCTTGCGGTCGGCAACCAGGCGACGGCCATCTCTGAGCTGAATTCGGTGGCATCGAGCTGCTCGGCGGCCTCCGGTGGCTGACCCGCCGTCGACGCGGCTCCGGCGAAGGCTCGTCGTCGTTGCGGTCGTCGTGCTGTGCGTGTCCGGGTTGGTCGCTGCCATCTGGACCGACGTCGACGCGCACACCCGCACGCGCGCCGAAGAGGCGGCCCTTTCCGCTGCCAATGCGCATCTGAGCGACCTTCGCCACCAGGTGGCGGGGACGCTGGCCGTCAAGGCGGCCACCACCACAAAGCGCGACCAACTCGAAGCCTTCATTGCGGTGACGCTCGGCCAACTCTCGACGACCAACGCGTCGCTCAACGCCTCGAAGGAGGCCGCTTATCTCCAGGGCGTCGACATCAACACTCTCGAGACCTGCCTCGGGGGCATCCAGAACGCATTGAGCGCGATCAAGTCCAACAACAATGCCCAAGCGACAATGGACATTTCCGCCGTGTCGGCGGCGTGCACCCAGCTGGAGGGGGGAATCTCCACGGGCCTGGTCTATCCCTTCGACTTTCCCGATCCCGATGTGACGCTGGTCGGATCGACCTACTACGCATATGCCACAAACTCGGTGTCGGGCAACATCCAGATCATCGAGTCGAGTGACTTGAGCCACTGGACCGCCGTCGGCAACGCGCTGCCCAACCTGCCCACATGGGCTACGGCGAACTACACCTGGGCACCGTCGGTCGCGTTCATCGGCGGCAAGTACGACCTGTATTACGCAGTCGATCCAACGGGAAGTACGACAGAGTGCATCTCGGTGGCCACGTCGACCTCACCCCTGGGACCCTTCGTCGACTCCTCGACGGCACCGCTCGAGTGCCAACCCTCGGTCGGGGGTTCCATCGACCCGGACGCCTTCGTGGACATCGATGCAACGTCGTACCTGTATTGGAAGTCGGGGGCGGCCGGCTCGTCGCGCATCTGGGTGCAACAACTCGACCCCTCCGGCACCACCTTCGCTGCGGGGTCGACTCCCACCACCATCTTGCTTCCCGACCAGTCCTGGGAGGCCGGTACCGTCGAAGCGCCTGACATGGTCGCGGACAACGGGCGATACCTCCTGTTCTATTCCGGCAACGATTGGTCCGGCGCCAACTACGCCGTGGGCGTGGCCACCTGCGCGGGACCGCTCGGGCCGTGTGGGGACGCGTCGCCCGACCCGATCCTTTCGAGCAGCAACGGCATTGCCGGACCGGGAGGTGAATCGGTCTTCCCGGACACCAACGGCGACCTCTGGATCGCCTTCGACGCCTGGAATCCCGCGGCCGTGGGCGGCTCGAACAGTCGTGGCCTGTACATTCGCAGCCTGGGCACGTCCGGGGTGCCGAGTGTCGGCAGTCCTCCCTGAGCCAGACGACACGGGGGCAGATGCCACTGAGGTTCCGCACGCAGATCACTCGCATCAGTGACAAAATCCCCGAAGTGCCCTCGATCACCGGCCGCATGGAGGTCAACCTCACCGTCCGTGACCCGGTTCGGAGTGCGGCATGGTACGCGGAGCTGTTGGGTATGCGGCAGTTGTACGAGTTCGTCTCGCCGGACGATCGCATGCATTACATCTCGCTCGTCGAACCGAAGAGTGAGCTGGTGCTCTGCGTCGTGGGACATGCAACCAATCCGGGCGAACCATTTCGCGAGGTCGTGACCGGTCTCGATCACCTCGAGTTCCTCGTGGACAGTCGGGAAGAGCTCTATGAGTGGGCTCACCGCCTGGATGATCTCGGCATCGCTCATTCGGGCGTCAAGGAACCGTCCTACACCGACAATGCGATGCTCACGTTTCGAGATCCCGACGAGATACAACTCGAGTTTTTCTGGCGGTCGCCTTGACGTTCAGGCGTCATCGCCGCTGAGCAGTCGCCCGGATGACGGGTGCCTGGAGAACGAGGCCCCTTGCGATCGACCGGGCTCGGTTCGGCCCATCTGTCACATTCCGCCGTTCCGCGGTGTCATTGAGGTTGGAGCCCTGAAAACTGAAGGAGACCACGATGGACGCTCGATTGAACCTCTACGACAGCACCATGGCTGCCAAGTTCGCCAAGTACATCAACTCGTCGGGCGCGGCCGTGACGGACTCGACCTTGCCGGCGGCAACGCAGGAGCTGGTGAAGATCCGGGCCAGCCAGATCAACGGGTGTGCCGGCTGCCTCGACATGCACACCAAGGACGCCGAGCATCGTGGGGAAACCTCCGAGCGCCTTCACCTGGTCGCAGCGTGGCGAGAGGCCATGGTCTTCACCGAGGCCGAGAAGGCCGCCCTCGAGCTCACCGAGCAGGGCACCCGCCTGGCGGATGGCGCCGGAGTCTCCGACGAGGCGTGGGCCAACGCGGCCAGGCACTACGACGACGAGCAGCTCGGCGCCGCTGGTGTGCCTGATCGCCCTCATCAACACCTACAACCGTTTGAACGTCATCACTCGGCAGCCCGCAGGCGACTACCAGCCCGGTCAGTGGGGATGAGGGCGAAGAGCGCGATCGTCGCCGGGTCTGCGCACGGGTCAGCTTCGAGACACGCCGGCCCCGCCGCCCCGAAACGAGCTCTCTGAGCTGGCGTAACATCGGGCATGGCCTATGTGATCTCCCCGTCCCCCATCATTGAGATCTTTTTGCACGAGGTGCACGCTTCGTTCCCCGAGACCGAGGTCGGCAAGCTGGCGTCGTATGAGGATGCGATAGCGAAGACGAACTCCGAAGCGGATCCTCATCGCGCCCGCCTGTGCGTGAAATGGGCCATCAAGATGGCAGACGACAAGCGGCACAAGCACCCGCGATGGGAGCAGCTGAGGGAACGACACCAGATCTGGAAGAACGATTGGTTCGCTTTTGACTTCGGCGTTGCCGATGCCACACCCGGGAGTGGCACCCACCATGTCGTCGGCAAGGCGGAGCCAATCGAGGATGTGCGGATCCAGTGGGTGGAAGACGCCGTCGCCGTCGCGAAGAGACTCGGTGAGGAAGACGGATGGGAGAACTCTCCGTGGGAGGCGCTGCTGAGGGAGATGATCGGCTCTACCAAGAGGTAGCCCATCAGTCCAAACCACCGCCGTCGCAACCTACCCATCATCGGGTGACGGTCAGGTTGTCGAGCATGGGCTGCTGCATGCCTGTGGACGCTGTGATGTGGACTTCGAGATAGCGAGCGTGAATGGCAGGAAAATGCAGCACATCGGTGGTACCGGTCGTCCGCCCGGTCACCGTCGCCACCGTGTGCCAGCTCTGACCATCGACGGAGACGGCGAGGCTGTAGGTGCTGGCCCTCAGATTGACCACCGGGCCCGGTGGAGGTGGAATGTTGGGTGCCGGCGCCGACGGCCACTGCTCGCCCCATTGCAGGGTCGCGGTACTCACCGCTTGCGTGCCTCGGCGTAGGGTCACCGTCAGGGTCGACGGGACGTCCATCGGCTGCCAATCGGTGGCTGGGCTGCCGTCGACCGCAGCGAGAGCGGGTGCGCCCGGCTCCGCCGAGGTTGCGATGGCCCGTCCACAGAGAGCGACGTCGTCGGTCGCTGCTTGGTCGGGGCGTTGCGTTGCGACGGTCAACGTCCGGCCTGTGCCGATGCGTCGTAGACGGTCCCCGGTCTTCAGCGGGAGTGCAGCGCCGCTGTTCAAGGCAACGGTCGTAACCTGTGGCCCGACGGCGACGGTGAATCGGCGACCGTGCCAGGACAAGTCGTGCAGCACGATCCCGCTAAGTTGGCCTGTCAGGCTCGGATCGAGCTCGACGGCGTTCGAGCTCCAGCGCAGGCCCGAGTACCCATAGAGGAACTCCTGGAGGAAACCTCCGATCCCCGTCATGAACGTGAAGGCGCCGCCGGTCCTCGTCTCGGAGAACTGGTCAAAGAAATCGCGTATGAACGGTTCGACACTGCGCTGCGTGAACACATAGCTGGAGCACCCCGGCGTGTTCAGTGCGGCGCTGTCAATGGAGGCGACCGAATCGCTCATTGACGGACCTTGGGGGTCCGTGCGGAGCACGTAGTAGTCGAGATCGCCTTGTTCCACGCTCGGCGTCAGCGGATAGTCCCATGGGTAGGCCAAGAGAGTGACGTCGGCCTGTTTGACCAATTGACCCTGATAGCCATCGAACTCCGGTTGAGCACCGAGTGCGGGGTTGGTGGGAAGGACGATGCCTGACGCGATCCGCAGCCACATGGCAGGGACCTTGTACCCGAGCACCTGGCCTGCGGTCGCCGCATTCTGCAACGTCTCCTTGGCCACGACGTTGGTATAGATCTCGTCGTTGACCTCAGGGTTCTCCTCGTCGGGACCCGTGACTCCGTCGATGTCATAGGTGCCATCGTTGCCAGGAGTTGCCCGCGAGGCCCAGAACGCTGCAGCCTGCGACAACACCGGCCACCCTCGGGTTGCCAGCCAGTTCATGTCGCCCGTGGCCAGGTAGTACTGCCACTGTGCGAGCGCGATGTCCGCCGTCACATGCTGCTCGTAGAGCCCCTCGCTGAACAACGAGGCGGGGGGCGGGATCTGCTCGCTGCCATCTAGCGCGCTTTCCCAGGGGTAGCGGGCTCCTTGGTAGCCGGTTGCAGCCGCATGCGTCTCGGCCGCAGCCAGCCTCTGGAATCTGTACCGGTTCATCTCATTCGCCAGGTCGGGATGCTGTGCCAGCAGCGCCGGGTACATCCACGTTTCGGCGTCCCAGAAGATGTGGCCGTTGTAGTTGTTGGAGGAGAGTCCGGCGGGCGAAATGCTCCAATCGACTCCAGCGCGGGTCGAGGACCAGAGGTAGAACTCGCTCGCGTTGACCTCCGACGCGAGCGTCGGATTGCCGATCACATCGATGCGACCTGACCACAAGGTTGCCCAGGCGGCGTCGTTGGCACGGGTCAGCGCCGGATAGCCGGTGGCTGCGGCGGCGCTCGCCTGCATCTGAGCAGCAGCCAGCGCCGTACCGCCCACAGGCGAGCCCACGACGCCGACATACTTCGTAACGGTGTAGCTACGGCCGGCGGCGACCGGGAAAGCGAGTTGTTGACCGACGCTCTGATTGACGCCTTGGTCGACGGGAGTCGACTTGGCTTTCACATTGGCGCTCGTGCTGAGGCGACTGGCAAGCCCAGCCGTCATCTTCGTGCCCACGGTCTGGACACTGATCCAATCGAGGCGGTCGGAAAGTGACCACCCCTTTTCGAGCTGGGTGCTCATCGTTGCCGGCGAGCCGTCGATGGCATCGGTGATCGAGGCCGTGCCGGACCATCGGGGCGTCATCTCGAGGCGTACGAGGCCGACATCGGGCCGGGCGCGATCGGTCAGCACTTGGTAGGACAGCTCAGTCGTCCGGCCGTCGGGGGCGGTCCACAGGCCTGACGTGGCGATCACCCCGGTCCGGAGGTTGATCGACTGTCGCCAACCGCTCGTCCTCCCGAGCGTCAGCCCGAACACCTGGCCCGCCTCGGAGAACGTGAGGGTGGACCAGGTCGGGATGTTGGCGCGCTGCTGGACCTGCCCGGGGGCCTGGGCGTAGAAGCCCGCAAGCTCCGACTGAGTGGGAACCGACCCACCCTCATATCCCTGCCCCTGGGGTGGAACCCGAACCCCAAGCTCACCGTTTCCAGTGAAGGTCGGTGCGTACCGTGGTCCCGCATTCGTCGCCGTCAGGAGGAAGCTGCCAGTGCCACCGGCGGGGTCGCGAGCATTGACGGCCGCGCTCGCCGCTCCACCTTGCGCGGTTGCGATCGCAGCGCCGAAACCGAGAATCAGACAAAGACAGAGAACGCCCACGCCAAGAGTGACCTTCCTCAGCGATGTTCCGAGCTCCTGCACGATCCGAGTGTGGCATGGGAGCACCTGGCGGGAAACAGGCTTCCCGGCCAATACTGCGCTCGTGGTGAACACGGACGCCTCCTACTCGCACGTGATCGACGCCCTCGGCCAGAGGTCGCGGCGCATCACTGAGAGCCTGAATGAGCTCGATGTGGACGAGCTGCACAAGCCTTCCGAACTACCGGACTGGAGCCGCCTGACCATTGCGTGTCATCTTCGATTTGGGGCCGAAGCACTGTCTCGAATGACGAGGGCGGCCTTGGCGGGTCACGCCGCGGCGTACTACCCCGAGGGCCGCGACCGACAACGACCTCGGACGCTTGAACCGCTTCCCGACGAGTCACCCGGCGAAGTCGTGGAATCCTTGGGACACCTCGGCGAAGAGCTGTACCAATTGTGGTCCGAACTCGACCCGGGTGCGTGGGGGGTGGACGTGGTCGAGCCTCCTGAGATTCGTGATCTCGGTCCTATCCCTCTCGGCCGTCTTCCGCTCCTCAGACTCACGGAGGTCGAAGTCCACGGTACTGACCTGGGGTTGAACTTGGGCGACTGGAGCAACCTCTTCGTCGACACTGTGCTCCCGATGCGCCTCTCGTGGTTGAACGTCCGCCGAGCGAATCATCGAGCGTTCGACACGGATCTCAAGGGCTCCTGGCTCCTGGTCGCCACCGACGGGCCCACCCATCGCGTCAGCGTGGACGGCCTCAGAGTCGAGTCACGGCCTGCAAGCCCTGACGACCAAGCGCGGGCTGTCATAGAAGCCACGAGCCGGGATCTCTTGGCTTTGTTACTCGGTCGGCCGTTTCTCGTCCCACCAGTGATCGGGGGTGACGTCGCCTTCGGGAGGTCGTTCTCCCTTGCCTTTCCGGGTCCGTGAGACGTCGTGGGAGTGCACAGCCTCCGCGCCAGCCCTCGGGCAGAAGATGTGTTGACGACCTATCCCGCCTCCCCCACCGCCCGGCGCACTTGCCGAAGGAACCGGGCCTGCTCGGCCTGCGTCGTCACGGGCAGCCGCACGAAATCGTCGTCGCGCAACCTGGCGTCGGCGTACAGCCCGGTCGGGTCCGCGTGGAAGTGGACGAAGGCCCGTGCACGTCGGTAGAAGGCGCCGGGCCGCTTCTCGATGAGCCCGCTGATGGAACGCAGCGCCTCGAGAAGTCGGTCGATGTGCTCCAGGTCGGCGGGCGTCGCGTGCCGCACGAAGGACACGGTATGCCGTGACGAGGGCGACTTCGGGTACCGGGGACTGTGGCGTCGAAGCCGACCCGGTGCAGGAAGGCCCGGGGTTGCGAAGGGGGCGCAATCGCCTCCCTGCTCCGGGATCAGCTCCGGGAGACAGCGTGCACCGCCGTCATGTGAGGCAGACCCGGGCCCGCTGGGCACCCTCTGGGAAGGAGGCGTCTTCAGGCAATGTCGCTCTGACCAGGACTCTTAGTGTGCTCAGAGGTTAAAGACCAAGCGGGCTCACAGCTGGGATTCGGCTTGTTGTGACGTCGTTCGGCTGAACTCGGACCATGGTGCGAACGGAATCAACGGTGGGCACGGGCAGCCCTGTCGACCTCACCCAGGAGCTCCCGCTGGACGACGAGAACGTCCTCGCGCCCGAACAGCCGTCGGCCTGGCGTCGGTACCGCTGGCCCATCGTCGCTGCGGTCGTCGTCCTCGTCGCAGCTGCTGTGGCGCTGCCCCTCTGGCTCACGTCGGGTTCGTCCACCCCGGGCGGCCTCTCCGTCACGACGGTGACGGTCCCGGTGACGACGGGGACGATCCAGCAGACGGTCACCAGCTCGGGCACGCTCGAACCGGCCAGCCAGGCGAATCTCAACTTTGCCGTCTCGGGGACCGTCACCGCGGTCGACGTCAAGGCCGGGCAGAGCGTGACAGCGGGACAGGTGCTCGCCACCGTCGACACGACTGCGCTCTCCGAAGAGGTCAGCGCGGCGCAGGCACAACTCACCTCCGCCGAGGATCGCCTCTCGAGCGACGAGGCGGCCACCAGCCCGTCCCAGAGCACGATCGACTCCGACCAGGCGTCGGTCACCTCCGCCGAGTCCTCGCTCTCGACGGCGCAGACCAACCTGAACGACGCCTCGCTGACGTCGACCATCGCGGGCACCGTGGCGTCGGTAAACCTGACGGCCGGCCAGCTCGTTACCGGCACCGGCAGCGGGAGTACCGGCAGCGGGGGTACCGGCAGCATCGGCAGCGGGAGTGCCGGAAGCGGCGGCACCGGGAAGCACGGGCACCGGAAGCACGGGCACCGGAAGCACGGGCAGCAGCTCGGGCCAGATCGTCGTCATCGGCACCGACTCCTACGTCATCAACACGACGGTCGACGACACCCAGATCGGCCAGATCACCCAGGGCGACCAAGTCGACATCACCCTCGGCAGCAGCTCGACGTCGTCGGGGGCTGCAGCACCCGCGGCGTCGTCCACGGCGGGATCCTCTGGCTCGGGGACAGCGGCCTCATCGAGCTCGGGGACGATCTATGGCACGGTGGGCTCCATCAGCCTGGTCGGCAGCCAGAGCTCCAACGTCACGACGTTCCCGGTCGTCATCGACGTGACAGGGAACCCGTCGGGCCTCTACGCCGGAGCGAGCGTCGACGTCTCCATCATCGTCAAGCAGCTCAATAACGTGACCGAGGTGCCGACCAACGCCATCAGTTACGACTCCAGCGGCCAGGCGACGGTCACCGAGGTGGTGAACGGAGCCCACGTGGTGAAAGACGTCACCGTCGGCACCGCCGAGAACGGTGAGACCCAGATCACGAGCGGCGTGAGTGCCGGCGCCAAGGTGCTCGAGCGCCAGATCACCTTCAAGGCCCCTGGCGGCGGCACCGGTGGCCTCCTTGGCGGCACCGGCACCAGGGGCGGCGGCCTGGGCGGCAGCTTCCCCGGTGGCGGCGGCTTCCCCGGCGGGGGCGGCGGCTTTCCCGCCGGCGGCTTCTCGGGCGGCGGCGGGTGAGCGTGATCACGCCGCCTCTCGGCACGTCCGTCGTCACGGCGCTTGACCCCGTCATCGACCTCGAACGGGTCACCAAGGTGTACCGAACGGGGTCCATCTCGGTCGCCGCGCTCCGCGGGGTGAGCCTCACGATCGAGCAGGGTGAGTACGTAGCCATCATCGGGCCTTCTGGCTCGGGCAAGTCGACGCTCATGCACATCTTGGGCTGCCTCGACGTCCCGACGGCGGGGCGATACCACCTGGCGGGCGAGGACGTGAGCCACATGAGTGAGACCGCCTTGGCTGAGGTGCGCAACCGGCGCATCGGCTTCGTCTTCCAGCAGTTCAACCTGCTCGCGTCCATGACGGCCTGGCAAAACGTGGAGCTCCCTCTCGCCTACGCCGGCGTCCCCCGGGGCGAGCGCAAGGAGCGCGCGGTCCAGGCCCTGGGCCGCGTCGGGCTGGCCGGCCGGATCCATCACCGGCCCGGCGAGCTCTCCGGCGGCCAGCAACAACGCGTCGCGGTCGCACGCGCGCTGGTGACCGAGCCCGACCTGATCCTGGCCGACGAGCCCACAGGTAACCTCGACTCGGGTTCGGCCGCCGACGTCATGCGCCTCATGGGCGAACTGCACGAGGCGGGTCGCACCCTGGTGCTCATCACCCATGACGCCGATGTGGCCACGGCCGCCGGACGCGTGGTGGGCATCCGAGACGGGCTGCTCTCGGAGAGGGACGAGAGCCACCTCGAAAGTCAGAGTGTGCGGTGAGCTGGCTCGAGACCGTGCGCACGGGGTTCAACGGCGTGCGCAGCCACCGGCTGCGGTCATCTCTCACCGTGCTCGGCATCCTCATCGGTATCGCCGGCGTCATCATCGCGGTGGGCCTGGGCGAAGGCGCCTCGGGACAGGTGACCTCCGAGATCAACGCGCTCGGCTCCAACGTCTTGACCATCACGCCGGGCAGCTCGACCTCGAGCACCGGCATCCGGCAGGCGCTCGGCACGGCGTCCACGCTGACCATGAGCGACGTGGCCGCGCTCTCCTCGCCAGTCGACGCCCCCGACGTGAAGGCCGTCGCCCCGATCACCTCTCAGACCGAGGTGCTGACCGCCGGCAGCGAGACCGCCACGACCAGTGTGCAAGGGACGACACCCAACTGGCTGAGCGTGCGCGGACGCACGCTGGCCGAAGGCCGCTTCATCGACCGCCAGGACGTCCAGGACCACACCGCAGTGGCGGTCTTGGGGGCGACCACGGCATCGGAGCTCTTCACCCGCGGCGACCCGGTCGGTCAGACCGTCGACGTCAACGGCGTCCCGGTCACCATCGTCGGCGTCCTCACCTCCTCTGGCGCTTCGAGCTCCTCGTCGAGCACCTCCGACCCCGACGACACCTTGATCATCCCCATCACCACCGGGGCGGAGCGCATCTTCGGTGGCACCTCGCGCAACTCGGTGAGCTCCATCGCGGTCCAGGCCCGGTCCTCGGGCGACCTGACCGGCGCCTATCAGGAGGCCGACCACCTGTTGCTCGAGCTGCACGGCATCACGAACCCGACCGACGCCGACTTCACCATCACCTCCGAGCAGTCGCTGATCGCGGCCAACACCTCGGTCGACCACACGCTGACCATCCTGCTCGGCGGCATCGCGGCGATCTCACTCATCGTCGGCGGCATCGGTGTCATGAACATCATGTTGGTCTCGGTGACCGAGCGCATCCGCGAGATCGGGCTGCGCAAAGCGCTGGGCGCCACCCCCCGCGTGATCCGGCGCCAGTTCTTGGTCGAGGCATCGGTGCTCGGCGTCATCGGCGGCATCCTCGGCGTCGCGGCCGGGATGCTCGGCGTGATCTACCTACCGGGCCTCATCGGCGACCCCATCTCGACGAGTCCGACTGCGGCGGTCGGCGCCCTCGCCATCGCCCTCGCCATCGGGGTGCTCTTCGGCGTCTACCCGGCCAGCCGAGCCGCCGCGCTGGCGCCCATCGACGCCCTACGCAGCGAGTAGCGCCATGCAAATGTCCCACGATTCCCACGACACCAACACCAACAGCAACAAGAGAGGAACCATCCACATGCAGACACCGACCAGCCGACGCACAAACGGCGGGCGCTGGGCACGATGCCTGGGAATCGGAACGATGGCCGCCGCGACCGCCGTGGCCATCGCCGCGCCTGCGTCCGCCGCCGCGCCGGCCAACGCACCGGGAGGGGCCACGGGGAGCGTGGCCGCTCTCAACGCCTCGAGCATGGAGGTGCAAAGCGCCTCAAGCGGCCAGACCACGGTCACCTGGACCGGGACGACGTCTTTCTCCAAGACCGTGACCGAATCCGTCGGCGCCGTCGCCGTCGGCGACTGCGTGACGGCCACGGGGTCAGCCTCAAAGAAGTCGAAGACGACGGTCGCTGCGCGCAGTCTCACCGTGACTACGCCCAGCTCTACCGGCACCTGCACCGGCGGCGGCGCCCGGTTCAGGGGCAGCGCCGGCAACGGCACGCCGCCGAGCGGCTTCGGCGGAGCGGGCGGTGGCGGAGGCTTCGCCTTCCGTGGCGGGGGTGGAGAGGGCGGAACCCGGCCGTCCTTCCCCTCGGGCTCCGGGGCCAACAACTTCCGCAGGACCTTGGCGAACCTCGACATCGCCTCGGGCAAGGTGACCGCGGTCACGGGTTCGACGCTCACCGTCTCAGGTATCTCGCTCTCGGGGGGCTCCTTCGGGCGGCCGGGCCAGACGAGTTCCACGTCGAAGACCAAGAAGCCGGCGACGCCCAAGACCCAGACGCTGACGGTCACCACGTCGGGCTCGACCACGGTCAGCGCCACCCAGAGCGCGGCCGCGACCGACCTGGCTGTCGGTGACTGTGTCAGTGCCTTCGGGCCGGCGGCCACCAACGGCTCGGTGACGGCCACGACGGTGCGCATCACCTCCACCGCTGGGGGGAGCTGCACCGGCGGCTTCGCCGGCCCCGGCGGTGGTGGCGGCTTCTTCGGCAGAGGTGGCGGTGCCTAACACGGGTCGTGCGGGCTGGGGCCGCGCCGGCCACCGGCGGGCCGTCCTCGTGGGCGGGCTGGTGGCGCTGCTCGTCCTCGGCGGTGGCGCGGCCGCCTGGGCCGAGGTGAGCGGCAGCAGCACCGGATACCGCACGACCACGGTGACGCGGGCCGACATCGGCACGACCCTCACCGTGGTCGGCAACGTCGAGCCTGTGAGCGACGCCTCAGCCGCCTTCGGGGTCGGCGGCCAGGTGACGTCGGTCACGGTCAGTCCGGGTCAACAGGTCAGCGCCGGGCAGACGCTCGCAACCTTGGACACGACCGCCATGAGCGAGTCCGTGTCCTCGGACCAGTCCACCCTGGCGGCCGACGAGGCGAAGCTCGCCGAGGACGAGGCGAGCCAGTCCAGCGCGGCGTCGTCCTCTTCGTCCTCGGCGTCAACCTCGTCCCCGTCAGCATCGTCCTCGTCGGCGTCGCCGCCGAAGGGTTCCACCGGTCCGGGGTCCTCGAGCGCGACCACCACCACAACCACTTCGCCTGGGCGCGGCAGCGGCAGTGGAGGCCAGGGGGGGTCCAATCCGGTCGTCACCAAGGATCAGACCACGCTGACACAGGACGAGGCCGCGCTGTCGAAGGATCAGCAGAAAGAGGCGGCGGACCTCGTGCAGGCCCAGTCGGACTGCACCAGCGCCAACACCGGCACCCCTGCCGGCCAAGCGACATGCGAATCTGCCCTCGAGACGGTCTCGGCCGACGAGCAAGTGGTCTCCACGGACCAGAGCACGGTGTCGAAGGACGAGAGCGCACTGGGCCAGGCCCTGACCGGTGAGTCCTCAGGCAGCGGGTCCGGGGGCGCGCCCGCTGCGAGCAGCGTCACGGCGAGCTCGGGATCGTCCTCGACCGCACACATCGTCGCCGATCTGACGAGCGATGTCACGGGCAACACGGGCACTGGCAGCACCGGATCGGGCGGGTCGTCGAGCACGGGAGCCGGCTCGATCAACCAGGGCGGGGGTTCTCCCACGGGCGGGGGCTCATCGGCGAACAGCGACACGCCGCAGCAGATCGCGTCGGACCAGCCAGCGATCGACACGGCGGAAGCCAACCTGACCGAAGCCGAGCAGTCGCTCGGTGCGGCCACCCTGACCAGCCCGATTAACGGGACGGTCGTGTCGGTCGGGATCAACGTCGGCGACACCGTCAGCGCCAACTCGAGCACCGAGATCGTCACCATCGTCGGGACGAACGCCTACGAGGCCCAGGCCACGCTCGACAGTTCGCAGGTGTCCGTCGGTGAAGGTCGGCCAGTCGGCCGCCGTGGAGGTCGACGGTGTCAACGGCGCGCTCGAGGGCACCGTGGCGCAGGTCGGGTCCGGTGCAGTCGAGTAGCTCGGGTTACACCTACCCTGTGGTGGTGGCGCTGCCCGCGACGAGCGGCAGTTTGCACGCGGGTTCGGCCGCCAACGTCGTCATCTCCACGGGAGAGGTCTCCAACGTCGTCGCCGTCCCGACCTCGGCCGTGCAGTCGCTCGGCACACGCTCCTACGTCCTCGAGCTCGTCGAAGGCACAGCTCACCCGAAAGGTGATCAAGGTCGGCATGGTGGGCGACACCTACACACAGGTGCTCTCGGGCCTGGCGCCCGGTCAGAGTGTCGTGCTCGTCGACTACGCTGAAATCGGTCCCCTCGTCCAACTCGAACACGACGAGCAATCTCGGCAGCTTCCTCGGCGGGGGCGGCGGAGGCTTCGGCGGCGGCCCCTTCCGCCAGCGGATCTTCGGCGGGGGCGGCGGCGGCTTCGGCAGTGGCGCCGGCCTCGGCGGCTGAACTCGGCACGACCTCTTCGGGGAGCACGGGGAGCTCCTCGGCTGGTGCCCCCGCCGCTGCTACCGTGCGCCTGGCTCCTCGTCTTGGCGGGGACCATGCCCGGGAGATGCCGTCCTCCGTCGCGGGCCGATCTCCCGCTACGCCGATCCCTCGGCGCGCTGTGGGCGAACCGCTGGCGGCCGACGAGCGGGCCGTGTTCGAGAACAACCGGGCGGCAACGCTCGGTGCCCTGCGGGCCGGACGGGAGGGACGCCCGAGCGTGGCCGAGGCACTGTCGGCCGGCGACACGCCGTCCAACGCGTACTACGGCCGTGAGCACTACGGTGATCCCGTGTCGCCCATCCGACTCGATCAGCTGAACCTCGTCGTCGCTGACGTGGAGGCCAGCCGCACCTTCTACGCCCGGCTCGGCCTCGATTTCGGAAGCGGTCACGACCCTGTCTGGTCCGCGCACCACGTGTCCGCCCCGCACGGCGACCACGCTCCCATCGACGTCGATCTCGACAGCACGGCGTTCGTCACCAAGTGGGACCAGGGCTGGTCGGGCGGCACCGGGGCCGTCCTCGGCTTCAAGGTCGACAGCCGCGAGGAGGTCGACCAGGTCGTGGCCGTCCTGGCGGCCGACGGCGTCGCCGTGCAGCAGGAGCCCTACGACGCCTTCTGGGGTGCCCGCTACGCCGTCGTGAGCGACCCCGACGGCAACGCGGTCGGCATCATGAGCCCCGTGGACGACGCCTTCCGCAGCGAGCCACCGTCGCCCCGATGAGCGCCTGGCGCGACGAGGCGATCGACGTCGTGATCGAGATCCCGACCGGGAGCCGCAACAAGTACGAGTACGACCACGACCAGCACGTCATCCGGCTGGACCGCCGCCTCTTCACGGCCACGACCTATCCGGCGGACTACGGCTTCGTGCCCGACACCTTGGCCGGGGACGGCGACCCGCTCGACGCGCTCGTGCTCGTCGCGGATCCCACCTTCCCGGGTTGCGTCGTGCGGGTCCGCATCCTGGGGATGTTCTCCATGCGCGACGAGAAGGGGGTCGACGCGAAGCTGATCTGCGTCCTCGAGCACGATCCGCAGTGGGACGGCGCTCACGAGATCGGTGACGTGCCCGAGCACCTGCGCAACGAGATCGCCCACTTCTTCAGCATCTACAAGGATCTCGAGCCGCAGAAGTCCACCGAGGTGCAGGGCTTCGCCGATCGCGCCAGCGCGCTGGCCGAGCTCGAATCATGCCAGAACGCCTACCGCGCCAGCGAGGCGTAGGACGGAGAGAGCACACCATGCCGTTTCCCCGTGAAGAGGTCCAGGCCACCGTGGACCGCTACCACGAGCTACGGAGCCGGATCGACGAGGGACTCGAGTCCGATGCCTTCGGGGCCCTGGCGGACTTCTACACCGAGGACGCGGTCTACATCGACGGCGCCTGGGGCCGCCTCGAGGGGCGCGACACCATCGCCCGTTGGCTCGTCGACTCCATGCTGGGCATGGAGGACTGGAAGTTCCCCATCGAGTTCACCGCGATCGAGGGGGACGACGTCGTCGTCAAGTGGACGCAGATCATGCCGCGGACGAAGCCGGACGGCACCCCCTACCGGCAGTCGGGCTACTCCCGCCTCATCTACGCCGGCAACGGCAAGTTCTCCTACGAGGAGGACACCTACAACATGGCGCACGTCCTCGAGGACATCGAGGCGAGTGGGTGGCAACCGAAGGACGGAGCGATGAACCTCCCGCCCGCCCACCCGGACCGGAACTTCGACGTTCCGCCGGGCGCGCGCGGGACTAGGGCGTGCCTCCCGTACTGCCGGAGCCCCCGAGGCCCGGGAACCCTCCCCCGCCGAAGGGGTTGGTGGTGCCGCCGCTGCCCGACTGCGCCTGGGCCTGTTGCTGGCTCCCCAGCGTGGCCGTCGTCGTCCGCTTGCTGTCCCCCACGTAGTACGTGATGGTCACCGCCTGACCCGGCTTGGCCTTCTGAATCACCTTCTGGAGGTCGTCGGCGCTGTTGATCGCGGTGCCGTCGATGTTCACGATGACGTCGCCCTGCACGAGGCCCGCCTTGGCCGCCGGCGAGCCGGAGACCACGCTGAGGACCACCGCGCCCGAGGTGGGTGTGAATCCGTACTGCTGGCGCAACGCAGGCGTCAGCGTCGTGATGTCGACGCCCAGGTAGCCGCCGCCGTTCCCGGATTCGCCGCCCTTCTGCAGCCCGGGGATGAGGGACTCGACGGTGGCGATCGGGATGGCGAAACCGATGTTCTGGGACGACGTCCCGTCGCTCGAGGTTCCCGCCACCGCCGTGTTCATCCCGATGACCTGGCCCGAGGTGTCGATCAGCGGGCCTCCCGAGTTACCGGGGTTGATGGCGGCGTCGGTCTGGATCATGTTCTGCAGCGTCTCGGTCTGCGTCCCTGCTCCCCCTGCGGTGACCGAACGGCCCAGGGCGGAGACGATCCCCTGGGTGACCGTGGGCGTCCCGGCGGCCAGCCCGAGGGCGTTGCCGATCGCCACCACTGCGTCGCCCACCACTGCCTTGGACGAGTTCGCCGAAGGTGATGGTGGGCAGGCCGGCCGCATCGTTGATCTTGAGCAGCGCCACGTCCTTGGACTGGTCGTAGCCGAGCAATGTGGTGGGCAGCGCCTTGGTCTGCCCGTACTCGGTCACGGTGATGGAGCCGGTGTTCCCACCTTGGCTGTAGAGCTCGATCACGTGGTTGTTCGTGATGACCTCACCGTCGGAGGTGATGATCATGCCCGTCCCCTGGTCCTCGTTCCCGTTGGACTTGACGTCGATCGACACCACGGCGGGGATCACCTTGTCGACGAGCTGCGGGATGGTGACGTTGCCGCTGAGCACCGCCGCACCGGGCGCCGCCGTGCTCTCGTGGATGATGGTGCTCCCGCTCCCGCTCCCGTTGTTGTCGTCGGCGAGGGCCGTGACACCGGCGCCGATGGCCCCACCGACGAGGGCGGCCACGAGCGCCACGGGGAGCCAGGTCCGGATCTTTCCCGGCGTTCGAGGGCCAGGGCGCGGCGGGCCCGGCTGGCCACCGGGCACGGTGGGGTCGGAAGGTGGCGGATAGGAGAACGGCATCGGCGCTGGCGTGACCGGCGCGGAGGGCTCCGTGTCGTGGCCAACCGGGGGTGACCACGACGGCGGAGGCGGGGGCGGTGGGTACGACGACGCTGGGAGCGGTGGTGGTGCGGGGGACTCGAGGGGCGTTTCGGGCAGCCCGGCAGCGGGCCCGGTCCCGGCTGCTCGGTGTCCTCGCTCATGTGGATCCTCCTGAAGGGACATCGGACCGTCTCGCCGCACAACGGTGGGTGGTCTCCCCGTCCCGGCGGCTCCCGCACTCCGGCGGACGACCGCCCCATGTTACGGGATGCCCGTCGACACCCGGCATCGGGCCCCCGGGGCCCGGCGAGGTAGCGTGTCCGCCGCATGTCACGCCGGATCGACATCGAGCTCACCAGCCAGACGGGCGACGGGTCCTGGACCTGGCGGCGCCGCCGGCGCGCGTCAGCCCAAGGGCACCGTCGACGGCGCGCTGGTGCCGGCCGGCGAGAAGGTGGGCGCCGTGCTCCGGGCCGACGTCGACGTCGGCCTCGAGGGCATCGAGGTGCTGTCCCTGACCGCGACCAAGCCCGCCCGTTCGCCGGAGAAGACCGAGGGGCGGATCGAGGTCAAGGGCACGCCGAAGCGCGCGCCCGACGTCTCGGTCGTCCTCGCCCCTGGGTCGGGCAAGCGCCCGCGCGACGACGGCGAGCGCCGGGAGCGGCGCGGCGGAGGCAGGCGCAACGCAGCGCCCGACGGCGAGGCCGGCCCGCGCCAGGACCGCGACGACCGTGCCCGCGGAGGAGCTGGGCCGCGACGGCCCGGCGGGCGCCGCCCCGGTGACGGCGAGGGCCGTGCCGCCCGCGGCGAGCGGCCGGCGACGCCCACCTCGACGGTGCACCGCAACGCCATGCTGGCGGCGCTGCGGCCCGAGCAGATCCCCGTGGCCGAGCAGCTGCTGCGCGGCGGACTGCACGCGGTACGTCAGGCCATCGAGACGCAGAACACAGCGGCGAAGGCGGCGCACAAGCCACCCGTCGCCGGCGACGCCCTCATCGCGATGGCCGACGAGCTCCTCCCTGCCGTGCGGTTGGCGGACTGGAAGGACCGGGCGTCCGTCGCGCAGAGCGCGGGCAAGGACTACCGGCTGCGCGAGCTCCGGGCGGTCGTCACCGCATCGCGCACTGTCAACCTCGACGACGAGGCGCGCGCCATGGCCAAGGCGCTCCAGGAGTCGCTCGACCAGCGCACGACGGCCCTGCGGGAGGAATGGCTCGCCCGCATCACGAACGCCCTGAACGACGGGAGGGTGCTCCAGGCGGTCGAGGCATCCATCCGGCCGCCCGAGCCCGGCACGCGGTGCCCCGCCGAGCTGGCGGTCCGGCTGGCCGGCGCGGCGGGTGAGGCGATGACCGACGAGTTGGCCCCCGAGGAGTGGATGCGGCTGCTCGATGCCGTCGTGGCGTCCCCGGTGCGGCGTACGGTCAAGCCGGCGGGCATCCCCGACGACGAGGTGGCCCGCCAGGCGGCGCGCCACGCGGCGGGAGCGGTCCCTGCCCTGGCCAAGCTGCTCGGGCTCCGCATCCCACCCCCGCCGCCGCGGCGGGTCAACACGGAGCGCCGCTTCAGTCCAACCGGCGGCTGAGCGTCAACAGGCGGGCGGTGAACCCGGCCGCCTCCAGGCGTTGCTTGGTGGTGCGGTCTCCGGGGAGCGCCAGCGCGTCCATCTCGGTGCAACCCCACGCCGTGCACCATGCCACCGCGGCCTCCATGAGCGCCGTGCCGACGCCGACGCCCCGTGCTCCCGTCTCCACGTAGCAGCACTCCACCAGTCCGGTCTGACCGCGTCCGCTCTGGTCGGCCGCCGCGACGGCCAGGAGACCGACGACGGCCCCCTCGTACTCCCCCACCACGAGGTGGGCTGACGAGCGGGGCCGGGTCCAGCGCTCGAGCAGCGTCACCGGCGTGGCGTCGCCCACGAGGGCCGCGCCACCCCGCATGGACGCTGCGGCCACCAGGGCTTGGGAGAGAAGGCGCGTGCAGGCCTGGCGGTCCGCTGCTTCTGCCGGCCGGGCCAGTTCCATCGGGCTAGTCGGTCGGGGCGCCGGGTAACTGCTCGTCGAGCAGCTGGCCGGCCCGGTTCAAGATGGTGCGCCGGTTGCGGGTGGATGCCTCGTAGCGCTGGACCGCGCGCAGTTCCTCGGGGCCCAGGCTCTCGAGCCGGCGGACGACCTGGGACGCACTGAGGGTGTCGTAGTCGGCCAGGGCACCCCCGACGATGGCCTCGGCGGCTGCATCCGGCCGTGGCCGATCCCAGGACGGTGCTGTGGCCTCTTCGGTGCCCTCGTCGGCACAGGGCGCCGCGACCGTGCCGTTGCGCCACAGGTCGTCGAGACGGTGCGACACCTCCCGCTGGCCCTTGTGGACGACGAACCGTCCGACCAGTCGGGCGTTCCCGAGCTGCAGCTCGACCCGGCGACGGCCCTTGGCAATCAGCTCGGGGAGATCCTCGACGACGGTGACGGCGACGCCGACCGGAGCGAAGAGGCACAGGTCGAGAGTGCGTCGCAGGGGGTTCGTCCCGGGCCGGCCATGGTCAGCGCCCGTCTCCTCAGACACAGTCTCGGCACAGCATGTTCTTCTTGTCCGCCAACTGGCTGGGGTGCTTGACCAGGAAACATGAGCGGCAGACGAACTCGTCGGGCTGCTTGGGCAACACCCGCTCGTTGCCCTCCGTCTTGTCCTCCTGGTCCGTCGCCTCCTCGTCCTCGGGCTCGTCCTCGACGACGAGGCGTTCCTTGAGGATGACGTCCAGGCTGGCCTCGACGTCCTCGTCCTCGGGCTCTTCTTCCTCTTCTTCCTCGTCGCCCTCGCCCGACCGTTCGACCACCGCCGCCGGCGAGGCGGTCAGGATTTCGTCGACGTCGGCCTCAGCCTCGTCCTCGTCCTCGTCGAGGACGGCGAGGTCGTCATCGTCGTCCTCGAGCGTGTCGACCTCAATCTCTTCGAGCGCGTCCGCGTCGATGTCGACGTCTTCGTCCTCGTCCACGACGGGCTCATCGTCCACGAGTTCGGGAGCATCGGCCACCTCGTCTTCGACTTTGGCTTTCTTCTTGGTCGCCATTGTGCCGCGGGAGCATAGACGGTTGGCGAGACCGTTCAATCGCTGTGAATCAGCTCCCGGCCAGGGTCCGGTTGGGTCGAGTCGGGGGGCTCGGGCGGGCGGGCCCTGGGGTCTTTGGCGCCATCTCGCAGGCCCGGGGTAGCCAGGCAAGCAACACGTTCTCTACTCGACCCCCAGGGCCGCCATCGCCTCTCACAGCACATCCCCCCCTCTGCTTCGGCGCTTCCTCCATCTGCAGCACCCAAGGGGCGTCGGGACTGCGGCGTACATTAGGCAATCCGGGGGTGGGGTCGTCAAGAAGTGCAGAGGTGCCGCCACCAGGGAGAACAAGGGTAGCTCCTGGTCAATGCGTTGCAGATTTTTCCGTGCGACGACGCTCCGCCCGCCGCTCGGACTCGAGCCGTTCGAGGTCCGTCGACCCGTGGTCCACGAAGGACATCGCCCCGGCCAGCGCCCGATGCCCCGCGACCTCCGCGATGGCCCGGTGCATCTGTTGGGCCACCCGGCGGTACGCGGGGTGGCCCTGGCTCCCGGAGCGCAGCTCGACGAGGTGCATCGCCTCGCGAGCGTTGAGCTGCATGACGTAGCGGATCCGGTGAGCCAGCGCGACCGCGTACGAAGCATCTTCGGGGAAGTCGGGCAGGAGTGAGCGGTAGAGGTCTTCGGCCCGTCCGATGGCCTGGTCGTAGTGATCCCCCAGTCCGGCCTCGGCGACGAGGTCCGGCATGTCGTAGCCGAGCGAGACACCGAGGCGCTGCCACTCGATCGTGAGCATGCGATGACGCTGCAGATCGCGGAATGCGCCATAGTCCGTGACGAGCTCGAAGCGGTAGTCGGTGCGCTCGAAGGCGCGGCCCGGGCGGTGCCGGCGGTTCCGGCGTTCGCCCACGTAGGCGCGCAACAACGCAACCCGGTCGTCGTGGCCGAGACGCCGTACCCGGTAGGCCGCCTCGCGCTCGGAACAGCCGAGGTGGGAGAAACACGCCGCGACCAGGACTTTCTCTTCGCCATCGGGATCGAAGTCGAGCAGCGTGACTTCGGCGCCCCCGCCGTCGTCAGCGCGAGGGCGATACTCGGGACCGAGCTCGGGCCACAGGTGGGCGACCTCGCGCGCCGTCTGATCGCGCGTGGCGGCGAGGTAGGCCGACCACTCGCCGCCACGCTCGGGCACGTCGACGCGCTGCAGGAACGACGGGATCACCTTGCGCAACTCGACGAGCATCATGTCCGCGTAGTGGCGGGCCTCGGGGAGCGGGTGCGCGCGCATGCGCAGCAGCAATTGCTCGTAGGACTGGCCAGTCCCGTACATGCCGATGTTCGACAACGATGCCGCCGGCAGGAGTCCCCGCAACGCATCGAGGGACTTGGCGCGGGTCGCCTGGCGGTACACGAAGTCGCTGTCCGCCGCCTGTTGGGGGAAGCGCTCCGCCACCCAGGCCTGCATGCGCGGGAGCATCGCGCCGTAGGTGTCGAACACCCGGTCCATCTCACCGACGAAGCGTGCCCCGTGCGGTGAGTCGAGGATCCCGGGCGGGCGATGGTAGCGGTAGTGGCCGTTGTCGAGCCGTTGATTGTACGCGATGTAACGGGTCGACTGTTCGAGGTAGGACATGAGTCGCCCCCACTCGAGCACCTTCGACAGCACGTTTGACGACTGCTCGCACGCGAGGTGGACGCCGCCGAGCTGCGCCACCGAGTCGTCGCCGTACTCGACGAAGACCTTCTCGTAGAGCTGCTCCGCGCGCTCCAGCCCCACCGTCGCGTCGACCGTCGCGTCGCCCGAGACGTCCAGGTCCCCGACGAACTCGTCGAGGAACAGCCGGCGCAGGGTCTTGGGCGACCGTGAGTAACGGGCGAAGAGTGCTCCCTTGACCACCTCAGGCAAGTTGACCAGGGCAAACACGGGCTGGTCCAGGTTGGTCACATAGCGGCGGAGGACGGCCTCCTCGTCCTCGGTGAAGCGCTCTTCGGAGTAGGGGAACATGCCCGGCCAACCATAGAACGAGGGTGACGCGACGGTGGCGGATAGGGTCAGCCGCCCGGCAGGCCGCCGGCGACGACGCCCCGGAGCAAGAGGGAGACGGCCTCGCGGGCGGCCGTGGCCACCTCCGTGTCCACTGCCGTGTACGAGATCTGCTGCGCCAGGTCGGCCACGGACTTCATGGTGCGCACGAAATCGCCTGGCGCCAGCTGTCCGACGTCGCGGGCGGCCACGCCGAGGGCCGTCGAGAACGATGCCCCGCGGGCCCACGAGGCCACCGCGGTGGCCAGGCCGGGCGCCGGCTGGCGGGTACGGGGGACGAGATGCGCTTCTTCGACGGCGCGGATGCGCTCCGCCATCGCGTTGAGCGCCTCGCAACGCCAAGCGAGCTCGGCCTTGCGCTTGTCGCCCAGCCGGTCCTGGAGGATGGCGCGGCGTTTCCCCCGCCGCGCCACGTGCTGCCCGGGCGCGCGGCGTGCCCGGCGCGGCTCGAAGACCACGGCCGAGAGCACGCCGGCGAGCACAGACGGCTCCACTCCGGCGAGGACGTCACTCCCCAGTGCCTCGGCGATGAGCAGGTCGGCTTCGTGGTAGATACGGGCCAGGCGGTGCCCGGCGGGCGTCGAGGCCCAGCCGTCGAGATAACCCAGCTGCTCCAGGACCGCGACGCGGTGCTGCAGCTGCCGCAGCAGGAGGTCCGGCTGGCGCGCCTGCCATTGGGCGAACGAGCGCTGCAGCACCTGGCCGACGGTCTCGCGGTCGAACCGCGAGACGAGGTTGACCGCGAGGTTGTACGTCGGCCGGAACGCCGAGCGCAGATCCGGAGGCGGCGCCGATGCGACCCGGGCGGCCTCGGCGAAAGTGATCTCGGTGGACCACTCGACGACGGCGTGCCCCTCCTCGTCCAGGCCACGCCGTCCCGCTCGGCCGGTGAGCTGGAGGTACTCCCCCGACGTGAGCGTGGCCCGCCCGGCGCCGCCGTACTTGGTGAAACGCTCGATCACCACCGATCGGGCCGGCATGTTGATGCCCAGCGACAGCGTCTCGGTGGCGAAGACGACCTTGAGGAGGCCGGCCGCGAAGCACTCCTCCACCGTCTCGCGGAAGACGGGGACCAGTCCGGCGTGGTGCGCCGCGACCCCTCGCTCCAGACCCTCGAGCCATTCGCCGTAGCCCAACACCTCCAGGTCCTCGTCCCCGAGTGGATCGACCCTGCGTTCCACGATCTGGCGTATCGCCGACCGTTCCTGCCGGTCCGTCAGGCGGACGCCGTCGCGCACGACCTGGCGCACGGCGTCGTCGCACGCAGCGCGGCTGAAGATGAAGACGATGGCCGGCAGCATCTCGCACTGACCCAGTTCGTCGACGATCTCGGTGCGCCGCGGGGCGCGAAAGGGCAGACGAGGACCCCGGCCCCGCACCTGCCAGTGCGCCGGGCGGCCCTGGAGCGCCCGGCGCACGGCCTGGTCGACGCGCAGCCCCTCCTCACCGGGCCGGCCGTTGTCCTGGAGCAACGGCGGCAGGAGGACCTCCGCGTCCTCCCGACGGACGACCGCGAAGTGGTGGCGCAGCACGATGGGCCTGTCCCGCTCGACGATCACCGCCGTGTCACCGCGCACCGACCGCAGCCATCCGCCGAGTTCGTCTGCGTTGTTCACCGTGGCCGAGAGGCACACGAAGCGGATCTCGGGCGGCGAGAGGACGAGCACTTCCTCCCAGACCCCGCCCCGGTAGGGGTCCTGAATGAAGTGCACCTCGTCGAGGACCACCGTGTGGAGCCCCTCGAGGAGGTCGGACCCGGCCAGGAGCATGTTGCGAAGGACCTCGGTGGTCATCACGACCACGGGCGCCCGAGGGCGCACGGTGGTGTCGCCCGTCAACAGGCCGACGTGGTCCTCGCCGTAGGCCGCCACGAGCTCCCCGTACTTCTGGTTGGACAAGGCCTTGAGGGGCGTCGTGTAGAAGGCCTTGCCGCGCGCGCACAGCGCACGGTGAACGGCGTAGGCCGCGACGAGCGTCTTGCCCGATCCGGTCGGAGCGGAGACGAGGACGGAATGCCCGGCATCGAGCGCACGGAACGCCTCGTGCTGGAAGTCGTCGAGAGTGAAGGGCAGGGCGGCCTCGAACGCCTCCGCCCCGGCCGTCTCCTCGACGGGCCACGAGGACGGCGTCAACGCCCGAGCAGCTTCCCGATGCCGATCGACAGGAAGTAGAAGACCACGAGCGGGATGGCGAGGGCGAACATGGAGAACGGGTCCGAGCTCGGGGTGAAGACCGCCGCCACCACGGTGATGATGATCACGGCCCAGCGCCAGGAGCGGAGCAGGCGGGCCGGCGTGACGACCCGGGCGAGCTCGAGCGACACGAGCACCACGGGGAACTCGAAGGTCAACCCGAAGATCGTCATCATCAACAGGATCAGACCCAGATACGGAATGGGGTCGTAGATGGCCTGGAGGTTGGGGCCACCGACGGACTTCAGCCAGCCCAGTGCGTGGGGCAGGGTGATGTAGGCGGTTGCTGCGCCGAGAAGGAAGAGCACGAAGGCGCTCAGCACGAAGGGGATCGCGTAGCGGCGCTCGGATGCCTTCAGGCCGGGGGTGACGAAGCGCCAGACCTGGAACAGGATGACGGGGGACGCCAGCACCAGGCCCCCGAAGAGCGCGATCTTCACGCGCAACGTCAGCCCGTCGAGCGGGGAGGTCACGAACAGGTTGCACGTGCCGTTCGACGTGACGATCAGCGATCCGCTCCCCGGCCTCGTGTGGTGCACCGTCGATGCGTCGACCGAGCACAGGGGGCGCAGGAGGAAGTGCAGGATCGGCTCGTAGGCGAAGACGGCCACCGTCGCGGCGACGACGAAGGCGATCACGCAGATCATCACCCGGCGCCGGAGCTCGCCCAGGTGCTCCCCGAGCGTCATGTTGTCCGGCGACGGCCGGCTCTTCCGCTTGGCCGCGAAGGGAAGGGTCACCACGGGTCGGGCCGCTCAGTTGAGGCTGGGGTCGCCGGGGACGATGACCTCTGACGCTTGCGTCGGGGGCGTGGGGCGCTCCGCCCGGATCGGCGCGGGAGCGGCCGGCGGCGCGGCCGAGGCGGCGGGTGGCGGGCCGGGCGCCGCCTCGACGCCCCCCTCCGACACCGTGGGCGGCTGGAACGACCCGTCGGGCGACTCGTCGGAGGACATCGTCGACAGGTGGTCGAGCAAGGCCGATGGCGACCGGGCCAGCCGGGCGATCTCGGAGGTTGGGGGCAGGTCGGGCATGGAATTGCGGACCTCGGACTCCATGCGGTGGCGGAACTCGTTGAAGGAGCGCCAGGCACCGCCAAGCTGGCGTGCCACCTGGGGCAGGCGATCCGGACCCAGGAGGACGATGGCGACCACGGCGATCACGATGAGCTTGCCTGGGTCGAGGTTGAACATCTGCCTTCCTCTTCGGTGCGGCTAGAGCGACTGGATGAGCCGCTCCACCCGCTCATCGTGCGACTTGAAGGGGTCCTTGAGCAACACCGTGCGTTGGGCCTGGTCGTTGAGCTTGAGGTGGACCCAGTCCACCGTGAAGTCGCGCCGGCGTTCCTTGGCCCGCTTCACGAAGGCACCTCGGAGCCGGGCGCGTGTCGTCTCCGGGGGCTTCGTCATGGCCTCGGTGATGGCATCGTCGGTGCAGGTACGGTCCATCTCGTCGCGCTGTTGCAACTTGTAGAACAGACCGCGGCCTCGGTCGACGTCGTGGTACATCAGGTCGATCATGGCCACCTTGGGGTGCGAGAGGGAGACGTCGTGGCGGGCCCGCATGCGCTCGACGAGCCGGTACTTCGCCACCCAGTCGCACTCGCGCCACAGCGACGTCGGGTCGGCCTCGAGGCCCTTCAGGCAGTGCTCCCACATGTCGAGGGCCCGGTCCTCCTCGGGAGACAGGCCGCGGCGCTCGCGGAACTTCAGCGCGCGTTCCAGGTACTCGATCTGAATGTCCAGGGCCCGCATCTCACGGCCGTTGGCGAGCCGCACCCGGCGCTGGCAGGTGATGTCGTGACTGATCTCGCGGATGGCGCGTATCGGGTTCTCCAGCGTCAGGTCACGCAGCACCGTCGAGGAATCCTCGAGCATGGCGAGGAGTATCGACGTCGTGCCGACCTTCAAGAAGGTGGCGTACTCACTCATGTTGGAGTCGCCGACGATGACGTGGAGGCGGCGGAAACGCTCGGCGTCGGCGTGCGGCTCGTCCCGGGTGTTGATGATGGGCCGGCTGCGCGTGGTCGCCGACGAGACACCCTCCCAGATGTGCTCGGCCCGCTGGCTCAGGCAGAACACGGCACCACGCGCCGTCTGGAGCACCTTGCCCGCGCCGGCGTAGATCTGGCGCGAGACCAGGAACGGGATCAGGACCTCGGTGTAGCGGTTGAACTCGTCGTTGCGCTCGGTGAGGTAGTTCTCGTGGCAGCCATAGGAGTTGCCCACCGAGTCCGTGTTGTTCTTGAACAGGTACACCTCGCCCCGGATGCCCTCTTCGCGCAGGCGCGCCTGCGCGCCGGTGACCAGCTGGGCCAGGATCCACTCCCCTGCCTTGTCGTGCACGACGACGTCGCCGATGCGGTCGCATTCCGGCGTGGCGTACTCGGGATGGCTGCCCACGTCGAGGTAGAGGCGGGCACCGTTCTCGAGGAAGACGTTGGACGAACGGCCCCACGAGACCACCCGGCGGAAGAGGTAACGCGCCACCTCGTCCGGGCTGAGCCGGCGCTGGCCGCGCAGGGTGAAGGTCACCCCATACTCGTTCTCGATCCCGAAGATGCGCCGCTCCACCAGGCCAACCGTACAGCCGTCTATGCCAACAGTTGTGCCAGCTCCTCTTCCTCGATCCTGCGGAAGGTGCGGCGGCCATTCCCCCGGCTCAGGGTGGCGACTTCCAGATCTCCCGCCGCCAGGGTGCGGTCAGGCCCGGCCAGCGCGGCCACGGCGGCCTTGATGGCCGCGACCATGTCCCAATCGGCCCGCCAGGCGGCCGCCACCCGTTCCGTGATGGTCTCCGCGTCCCCTCCGAGCACCGCGAAGTGGTCCTCGTCGGTGATGGTGCCCTCGTAGGCGATGTGGTACAGCTGGTTCTCGCCGTCACCGAGCTCCGCCACGAGGATCTCGACCTCGAGCGGCTTCATCTCGTGCGTGAAGACGTTGCCGAGATACTGGGCGTAGAGGTTGGCCAGTGACCGTGCGTCGACGTCTTCGCGGCTGAACGCGTAACCCTTGGTATCCGCGTGCCGGACGCCCGCCACGCGGAGCTGGTCGTACTCGTTGTACTTGCCCACTCCGCCGAAAGCGATCCGATCGTAGATCTCGCTGATCTTGTGCAAGGACCGCGACGGGTTCTCGGCGACGATCGCGATGCCGACGTCGTACGTGGTGGCCACGAGCGAACGTCCGCGGGCGATGCCCTTCTGGGCGTACTCGGCCCGGTCCTTCATCACCTGCTCGGGCGCGACGTAATAGGGCATGCTCATGGGGCACGCTCCGCCTGCTTGCGGGCGATGAGCGCCGCGAAGCGCTCGGCGACCTCCGGCTCGGGCACCTCGCGGTAGCCCGCCGCGTCGACGACGGCGACGATCGGGTAGATGCCGCGCACGAGGTCGGGTCCGCCCGTCGCCGAGTCCTCGTCTGCCGCGTCGTAGAGCGACTGGATCGCCAGGTCCACCGCGGCGTCCGTCGCCAGGCCCTCGCGCCAGCCGAGCTTGATGGTGCTGCGCGCGTCGCGGCCCCCCGAGCCGGTGGCCTGGAAGTCGGTGTCCTCGTACTTGCCGCCGGTGACGTCGTAGTTGAAGATGCGGCCGGTCCCGCGGGTGGTGTCGTAGCCGGCGAAGAGGGGGATGACGGCGAGGCCCTGCATCGCCATCGGGAGGTGCTGGCGCACCATCTGGGCGAGCTGGTTGGCCTTGCCCTCGAGCGAGAGGGTCGAGCCCTCGACCTTCTCGTAGTGCTCCAGCTGCACCTGGAACAGCCGGACCATCTCGATCGCCATCCCCGCCGTCCCCGCGATGGCCACCGCCGAGTGGCGGTCGGCCGGGAAGACCTTCTCCATGGCGTGGTGGGCGATGATGTTGCCCGCCGTGGCCCGGCGGTCCCCGGCCATCACCACCCCGTCGGCGTAGCGCAAGGCCACCACGGTGGTGCCGTGGGGCGCGACGGACGGCGCGCCCGCGTCGACCACGCGCGGGGCGGGGTCGGCTCGGCCCGCGGTCAGGCGGAGCAGGCCGGCGAAGTCCGGTCCCGGATCATGCTCCGGGGGAAAGAGCGGGAGCGCCACCGGGTGCTACTGCCCGCCCTTTTGCACATAGTTGCGCACGAACTCTTCCGCGTTGTCCTCGAGGACCTCGTCGATCTCGTCCAGGAGGTCGTCGAGCTCCGCCTTGATCTTCTCGCCTCGCTCTGAGGTCGCCGGGGTGGCCTCGGCGACCTCGACCTCGGTCTCGGTCTCGGTCGACCGGGTACCCGAGCCCTTCTTCTTCTGTTCCTGTTCTGCCATCGTTCCTGTCCCCGTCCTCTGTTCGACGTCTTCGCCTAGGAGTTGAGCCGGTTGAGCAGGTCCGCCGGCCCCGTGCTCTGGGCCAGGAGCGCTCCGGTGTGCTCGGCTGTTCCCTTCAGGGGGTCCATCATAGGGACGCGCCGCAACGGGTCTGCTCCGACGTCGAAGACGAGAGAATCCCAGTTGGCGGTGACGACGGCATCGGGCCAGCGGGCCAGGCACTTGCCCCGGAACCAGGCACGAGTGCCGGGCGGAGGCTCGGTGACGGCGGTCGTCACCTGCGCCGGCTCGACCAGCGTGCGCATGTCGAGGCGCCGGAACACGGACTTGTCCGGCCGCAGGTCGTGGTACTGCAGTGCCAGTGCGGCGACCCGCGGGTCCTTCCACCCGCACGAGTGCCGGTCCTGGTAGGCCAGCAGGAGCTCCCGCTTGGCCACCCAGTCCAGCGTGTCGGCGAGCGATGCCGGGTCGGACTCGAGGCCGCCCAGGACCGACTCCCAGTGCTCCATGACGAGCGCCCCGGTCGCGCCCTCGTCGCCCAGGGCGGTCAGGCCGAACTCCTCGGCGTACTTGCGGGCCGCACCGAAGAGCTCCCACTGGAGCTCGAGCGCGGTCGCCGTCGAGCCGTCGGTGAGCGTCAGCGGGCGTGCCAGGGACAAGTCGGCCGACACCTGGTGCAGGGCTCGCACGGGGTCGGAGAGGGAGAGGTCGCGGGTCGGGCCGGCGTCGTCCTCGACCATGGCCAGCACGATGGCGGTCGTGCCGACCTTCAAGAAGGTGGCGATCTCCGACAGGTTGGCGTCACCCACGATCACGTGGAGGCGCCGGAAGCGCTTGGGATCGGCGTGGGGCTCGTCACGGGTGTTGACGATCGGGCGTTTCAGCGTCGTCTCGAGACCGACGATCTCCTCGAAGAACTCGGCTCGTTGCGAGAGCTGGTACTCGACGGTCTCGGAGTCCAGCGCCGGCGTCTCCGTGCCGACCTTGCCCGACCCCGTGAAGATCGTGCGCGACACGAAGTGGGGGACGACGCCCTCGATCACCTTGGCGAACGGAACGGCCCGGTCCATCATGTAGTTCTCGTGGCAACCGTACGAGTTGCCCTTGCCGTCGGAGTTGTTCTTGTGGACGACGGGAGCCGGCTGCTCGGGCATGCGCATGGAGGCCGCCACCATGGCCCGCCTGAGCACTTCCTCTCCGGCCTTGTCGTACACGAGGCACTCGAGCGGCGTCAGGCACTCGGGGCTCGAGTACTCCGGATGGGCGTGGTCCACGTAGAAGCGGGCGCCGTTGGTGAGCACGGTGTTGGCCAGATGCGTCTCCACCATGGGGGCGAGGGACCCCTCGCGGGCGAAACCACGGGCGTCGTTCCCGGGCGTCTCGTCCTCGAAGTCCCAGCCGATCTTCTGCTCCACGTCCGCCGCGTAGGCGTTGACGAGCACCGAGGACGCCGCGATGGGGTTCTGCTCCGGGCCGGGCGAATGGATCCCGTACTCGGTCTCGATGCCGCAGACCTTCGTGGTGGCCACGGCGCGACCCTAACTTCTAGAGGTACTGGCCGGTTCCGACCCGTTCGATCGAACGGCCCCCGTGCACCTCGCGGTCCTCGCTGAGCAGGGTACGGACGTACACGATGCGCTCGCCCTTCTTGCCGGATATCCGGGCCCAGTCGTCGGGGTTGGTGGTGTTCGGCAGGTCCTCGTTCTCCTTGTACTCCTGGCGGATCGACTCCAGCATGTCCGCCGTGCGGATGCCACCGGTCTCGCCGGCGATCACCCGCTTGATGGCCAGCTTCTTCGCCCGGCGCACGATGTTCTCGATCATCGCCCCGGACGCGAAGTCGCGGTAGTACAGGATCTCCTTGTCACCGTTCTGGTAGGTGACCTCCAAGAAGCGGTTCTCGTCGTCCTCCCGGTACATCTCGACCACGGTCTCCTCGATCATCGCCTGCACCGCCTTGTGGGCGTCGCCCCCGCCGAGCCGGCGGACCTCCTCGGTGTCGAGGGGGAGGTCGGGCGTGAGGTAGCGGCTGAAGATCTGGCCGGCAGCATCCTCGTTGGGGCGCTCGATCTTGATCTTCACATCGAGGCGCCCGGGACGCAGGATGGCCGGGTCGATCAGGTCCTCCCGGTTGGACGCGCCGATCACGATGACGTCGCGCAGGGACTCCACGCCGTCGATCTCGGCCAGGAGCTGCGGGACGATGGTCGACTCCATGTCGGAGCTGATGCCGGTGCCGCGGGTGCGGAAGAGGGATTCCATCTCGTCGAAGAACACGATGACCGGCATGCCCTCGTCCGCCTTCTCGCGGGCCCGCTGGAAGACCTGGCGGATCTGACGCTCGGTCTCACCGACGTACTTGTTGAGGAGCTCGGGGCCCTTGATGTTGAGGAAGAAGCTCCGGACGTTGTCGTTGCCCGTCTTCTCCGCCACCTTCTTGGCCAGGGAATTGGCCACCGCCTTGGCGATGAGGGTCTTGCCGCAGCCCGGCGGGCCGTAGAGGAGGATCCCCTTGGGGGCGGGCAGGGAGTACTCGACGAAGAGATCCCGGTGCATGTAGGGCAGCTCGACGGCGTCGGTGATGGCCTCGATCTGGGTATCGAGCCCGCCCACGTCCGCGTAGGTGATGTCGGGCACCTCTTCGAGGACGAGCTCCTCGCTCTCGAGCTTCGGCAGCTTCTCGATCAGGAGCTGCGTGCGCGCGTCCATGAGCAAGGAGTCACCGGCGCGCAGCTTGGTGCCCATCATGTCCTCCGAGAGCTCCGCCACCCGCTCCTCGTCGGCCCGCGCGTAAATCACGCAGCGGCGACGGTCCTCGAGCTGCTCCTTGAGCGTGACGACCTCGCCGGAGAACTCCCCGTCGCGCACGAGCACGACGTTCAGGCTCTCGTTCAGGACGACCTCGTTCCCCTTGCGGATGGCGCCGGGGTCGATGTCGGGGTGCAGGCTCACCCGCATCTTGCGCCCGCTCGAGAACACGTCGACCGTGCCGTCCTCGTTGACGCCGAGGAACGTGCCGTAGGCGGCCGGCGGTTGGGTGAGCTTCTCGACCTCCTCACGCAGGGCCGCCAGCTGCTCCTTGGCCTGCTGGAGCGTGAAGGTCAGCTTCTCGTTCTGCGAGGTGGCCTGGGCCAGCTGCCCCTTGGACTCGAGCAGGCGCTCCTCGAGGGCCTGCACCCGGCCCGGGCTCTCCTGCAACCGCCGCCGGAGCGCGTGGATCTCGTCCTCGGCATCTGCCAGCTCGGCACGCAGCGCCTCGAGCTGGGCGGCTTCGTCGCGTGGTGCGGTCACCGTTGTCACCCTAGCCCTCGCTCCGGCGGGCTTTGCCAGCAAGTCGACGAGCACCCGGGATGCGCCGGGAAGTCACGCCCCGACGGGTACGATGGGAGGGTCGCGACGCCGGATTGACGGTTCGTGTGACGCCTCACTACGGTCCTCGTGGCCCGTCGGGCGGTTTCGACAAGGGAGAATCAGGTACATGAAGGTCTGGATCGACCAGGATCTCTGCACGGGCGACGGGCTCTGCGAGGAGATCGCGCCGGCCGTGTTCACCCTCCTCGACGACGGCCTGGCCTACGTGAAGGAAGACAGCGACATCAAGAGCGACCCCGGCGGCTCGGCGGGCATGGCGGCGGTGCCGGGCGACCTCGAGGACGCGGTGGTCGAGGCCTCCGAGGAGTGCCCCGGCGAGTGCATCTTCATCGAGCGGGACTGAGCGAACTCCCCTCAGGGCTCGAGCGCACCACCGAGCAGCGCCCGCAACTCGTCGTCGGAGATCTGTTCCGCATCGGTCGTCCTGATCCGTATCGTCCCCTTCCCACTCGACAGCTTCGGGTGGCGGACGACGAACCCGCCGTCGCGGTCGCCCCGCCAGCCGTAGACGGACACGCCGTGCTTCCACGCACCGATGTTCAGCCGCCGACTGTCCCACCCGGTAGGCCGGCATGCCGTAGGACAGCCCGACCTCGGCGTCGGGGTGCTCGCCAAGCACGATCCGGTGCAACCGGTCGAACAGCGGGCGGTGCTCGGGGCCGATCGCCTCGATGTAGGCGCGGACACCTTCGTCGAGGCTCATCGCTCCAGTCGCCGCGCCGTCGTGAGGAAGCCCGTGTGGCCCACCATGCGGTGGTCCGGCCGGACCGAGCGCGCTTCGACGTGCCACGTGCGCCGCATGACCTCCTGCGTCTCGGCGAGGCCGAACGGGGCGTCGTCCTGGTCGAGCGCCTGGCGCAACAGCGCGGTCTGGTTGATGGTGGGCAGGTAGGCCAGCAGGATGCCGCCGGGCCGCAGGGCCGCCGCCGCCGCGGGCACCACCTTGTGGGGCTCGGGCATGTCGAGCAGGACGCGGTCGAGGCCCGACTCGTCGATGCCCTCGGTCACGTCGCGGATCTCCACCCGGTAGGGCGCATCGGGGCCGAGGGCGGCCCGCACGTTGGCCTGGGCCCGTTCGGAGAAGTCCTCGCGCAGCTCGTAGCCGACCACCGAGGCGCCGGCGCGCAGGACGGTCATCGACAGGGCGCCCGAGCCCACGCCGGCCTCGAGCACCCGCTGGCCCGGCGCGATGTCCGCCGCGATCAGGATGGCACCGAGGTCCTTCGGGTAGATCACCTGGGCGCCGCGGGGCATCTTGAGGACCACGTCGCTCAGCGTCGGGCGCAGCGCCAGGAAGCTGCGCCCGGTGGAGCCGGTGATCGTGCAGCCCTCGGTGGCCCCGATGATGTCGTCGTGGGCCAGGACCCCGGCATGGGTGTGGAACGTCGCCCCGGCCACCAGCGCCAGCAGGTAACGGCGGTCCTTGGGGTCGATGAGGAGCACCCGCTCCCCCGCCGCGAACGGCCCCGCCACGGGCGTCAGGCTTCGACGGGTGCAGGTGCGGGTGCGGTGTTGCGGTCGCGCACCGTGATGAGCACCTGCTCGCCCGGCGAGACCGTGACGGTCGAGACGACGCTCGTCCGGTCGTTCAGGACCCGGCGGAGGAAGAAGGTGGCACCCGCCAGGAGGAACCAGTACCAGTTCCCCGCCAGCCCCCGGCGGACCCCGGCCCGCAGGAAGCGCCGCAGGAGCACGTCCACGTCAGAGCCGCCGGATCTCGACGACGGCCGACTTGGCCCGGCCCCGGCGGCGGCCGGCGAGGAAGGCCAGCGTGAGGAGCAGGATGCCCACGGCTCCTGCGACGGCGAGGCCCCGGGGTGCGGCGGCGCGTGCCGTCGCCTCGCCCTCGCCCATCACCTGGGCGTACGCGGCCTGCAGGTCCTGGCGCGTGATGAGCCGCCCGTTGCTCCCCGCCTTGGTGGTCGTGCTTGGCATCAGCTCGTCTCCTCCTGTGACTCGGTCTCTCTCAACTCGCGCCGGGCGACCACCTCGGGCATCTTCTGCTGCCCGGGCCCGGCCGTGATGCGCCACACCGCGACGGCGATCACGGCGATGCCGAGCACGACCACCACCGCGTAGGGCACCCATGACAAGTCCCCGGTCAGGGCCGTCCCCGTCTCGGTCTGCAGCAGGCGCAGCACTCCGAGGAGGATCAACAGGATGCCGAAGGCCAAGAAGAACGAGCCCGCGATCCCCATGTAGAGGAAGCGCCCCAGCCCCTTGAGGGGCTGGATCGTCTCCTGCTTGAGGTAGTCGACCGTGAGCTGGAATGCGTCGTCCCCGGCGTGGCGCAGCCCGTGGCTGCCGTTGTCTGACCGTGGTGCCATGTGGCGGACAATCCTGGTACCTGGGCGGTCGCCATGCAAACACCGCAGGCGAGGGCGTCAGTCGCGGTCCTTGAACATGTAGGTGGACGACGCCCGGGCCACCAGTCGCCCCGCCTGCTCGCCGGGCACCCGGGCCTCGATGCCGGCCTCGACGAAGGCGACACGGCGCCCGCCCGAGACGACCTCGGCCGTGCAGGTGAGGTCGGCGCCGGGCGGCACGGGCCCGAGAAAGCTGATCTTCATTTCGGCGTTGGAGGCGAACACCCGCCGCCCCTCCACGTAGGTGACGGCGGCGGCGCCCATGGCCGAGTCGGCGAAGGCCCCGAGGAAGCCCCCTTGCATGATCCCGGCCGGGTTGGCGAAGCGCTCGTCGGCCTTCATGCGCCAGGTGCAGCGGCCCGGGGTGGCCTTGTCGAGGCAGGTCATGCCGAGCGTGAGGTCGCTGTTTGGCGGCACCTGCATACGGGAACGCATGGAGGTGAAGCGTACGTGACGGCACTGACGGCGGGCGGGGGCGGACGGTTAGGGTTGACCAATGGCGTTGCACACATCCACTCCGGTCGTGCAGGACCCGAGGCTGGTCGAGCTGGGCATCAACGTCGTCCGCGGCCTGGCCATGGACGCGCCGCACGAGGCGCACTCCGGGCACTCGGGCACCGCCATGGCGCTCGCTCCCGCTGGCGCACGTGCTCTGGACGCGGATCATGCGCTACGACCCCCGTGACCCGCAGTGGCCCGACCGCGACCGTTTCGTCCTCTCCAACGGTCACGCGTGCATCCTGCAGTACTCGATGCTCCACCTGACCGGGTACGACCTGTCGCTTGAGGACCTCCGCCAGTTCCGCCAGTGGGGAAGCCGACGCCGGGCCACCCCGAGGTACCGCCACACCGCCGGCATCGAGGTCACGACCGGGCCCGCTCGGCCAGGGCTTCGCCAATGCGGTGGGGATGGCGATCGCCGAACGCTGGCTGCGGACCACGCTTCGGCGACGAGGTCTGCGACCACCGCACCTTCGTGATCGCCGGCGACGGCTGCTTCATGGAGGGCATCTCCCACGAGGCGGCCTCCCTGGCCGGGCACCTCGGCCTGGGCCGGCTGCTCGCCGTCTACGACGACAACCACATCACGATCGACGGGCCGACCGAGCTGGCCTACGACGACGACGTGCCCGAGCGCTTCGAGGCCTACGGCTGGCGGGTGCGCAACCTCGGCGAGATGGCCAATGACGTCGACGGCCTGGAGGCGCGCCGTCCGCGAGGCGCTCGAGCAGCCCGGCCGACGGGCCCGACGCGCAGCCGACCCTCCTCGTGCTGCGCAGCCACATCGGCTGGCCCTCGCCCCACCTCACCGACACCGCGGCAAGGCGCACGGGGATCCCGTTCGGCGAGGACGAGATCCGCGCCGACCAAGGAGATCCTGGGCCTGCCGCCGGACGAGACGTTCTGGGTCCCCGACGAGGTACGCGACTTCTACGGCAGCGCCGTCGCGCGCGGGGCGCAGGAGCGGGCCGCCTGGGCCGAGCGCTTCGCCGCCTGGAAGGGCGACCGCGCCGACCTGGGACGCCGCGCAGGCCGGCCACGGGCTCCCGGGCTGGGCCGAGGACCTGCCCGCGCTTCGAGGCGGGCACCCAGCTGGCGACCCGGCACGCCATCAACCAGTGCATCGACGCCACGGTCGGCGCGCATCCCAGGTCTGGTGGCCGGATCGGCCGACCTCACCGGGAACAACGGGGTGCTGGTCAAGGGCGCCGAGATACAGGCGCGGACCAGCCGCCGGCGGCATCGCAGGTGCACTACGGGATCCGCGAGCACGGCATGGGCTGCGTGATGAACGGCATGGCGGCGCACGGCGGCGTGCTGCCGGTGGGCGGGCACCTTCTTCGTCTTCTCCGACTACATGCGGCCGGCGGTCCGGCTGGCCGCGCTCAGCGGGCCCACGTCGATCTACTCGTGGACCCACGACTCCATCGGACTGGGTCGAGGACGGCCCGACGCACCAGCCGATTGAGCACCTGGCCTCGCTGCGGGCCATGCCGGGCCTGAGCCTCGTGCGGCCGGCCGACGCCAACGAGACGGCGCAGGCCTGGCGGCTGGCCGTCGAGGCGGACGGGCCGGTCGGCCTGGTCCTCACCCGCCAGGACGTCCCCGTGCTGGCCGAGACCGCGGATCGGGCGGCCGAGGGCGTCGCACCGCGGCGCCTACGTCCTGGCCGACAGCGGACGGCACCGCCCGAGATCGTCCTGGTCGGCTCCGGGAGCGAGGTCCAGCTCTGCCTGGCTGCGGCCACCACGCTGGCGCGGCTCGGGCGTGCGGGCGCGGGTGGTGTCCTTCCCGCGCTGGGACCGCTTCGAGGCAGCAGGACGAGGACTACCGGGCGAGCGTCTTCCCGCCCGGGGTGCCCGTGCTGAGCATCGAGGCCGGTTCGACCTTCGGCTGGGACCGCTACGCCGACGACGCCATCGGGCTCGACCACTTCGGCGCGTCGCCCCCGGGGCCGTCGTGATGGAGAAGTTCGGGTTCACGGCCGACCACGTGGTGGAGCGGGCACGGCGCCCTGCTGGCCCGCCGGCAGCGGCTGACCCGGCCGATCGACGAAGGGAGCTGTCCCGATGACCCGACTCCAGGACCTCTACGACATCGGGGGGCAGAGCCCCTGGCTCGACAACCTGCGCCGCGATTGGCTCGAGGACGGCCGGCTGGCGGAGCTGCTCCGCCTCGGCGTGCGCGGCATCACGTCGAACCCGACCATCTTCGCCAACGCGATGACGAGCCAGGACACCTACGACGACCAGTTCCGCGCACTGATGAAGGACGACACCGTGGAGGCCGCCTACTGGGAGATGGCGACGACCGACATCAAGAGCGCGCTGGACATGCTGCGACCCCTCTACGACGACAGCGACGGGGAGGACGGCTACGTCTCCCTCGAGGTGTCGCCCACGCTGGCCCACGACACCGAGGGCACCGTGCGCGAGGCCCGGAAGTTCCACGACGCCATCGCGCGGCCCAACCTCTTCGTGAAGGTGCCGGCCACCCGTGAGGGCATTCCGGCCATAGAGACGCTGATCGGCGAGGGGCGGAGCATCAACGTGACGCTGATCTTCGGGCTCGACCGCTACGACGAGGTGATGGAGGCCTACCTGCGGGGCCTGGAGGCGCTGGTCGCGGCCCACCGGGAGCCCGAGCTGCCCCGGGTGGCCAGCGTGGCCTCCTTCTTCGTGAGCCGGGTCGACACCGAGGTCGACCGCCGCCTGGAGGCACTGGCCGGCGGGGAGAAGGGCGACCCCGCCGTGCTCGCCCTGCGGGGCACCGCGGCGGTGGCCCAGGCCCAGACGGCCTACCAGCACTTCCACCACGCCTTCGCCGGCGAGCGCTGGGAGGCGCTGCGGGCCAAGGGCGCCCGGGTGCAGCGGCCGCTGTGGGCGTCCACTTCGACCAAGAACCCGGCCTACCCCGACCTGCTGTACGTGGACAACCTCATCGGACCGGCCACGGTGAACACGATGCCCGAGCCGACGCTGCGCGCCTTCGAGGACCACGGGACGCTGAAGCGGACCGTCGACGCCGACCCCGGCCGGCGCGGCGGCCGCCCTGGACCGACTGCGCGAGGCCGGGATCGACATGGAGGACGTGGAGCAGACGCTCGAGGACGAGGGCGTGCACGCCTTCGCCAAGTCCTTCGAGGAGCTGCTGCAGTCGCTGGCCGACAAAGCCGCTACCTTCTGATCCGCAGGGCAACCGAGAGGAGCGCGCGTGAGGATCGGCATGATCGGCCTCGGCAAGATGGGCGCCAACATGACCGAGCGCCTGCTCAAGGGCGGGCACGAGGTGGTGGCGTACGACCTGAGCACCGAGGCACTGAAGCAGGCGGCGAGCAAGGGCGCCGAGACCGCGACGACCCTGGCCGAGCTGGCCGGGAAGCTCACCGCGCCCAGGGCGGCCTGGGTGATGCTCCCTGCCGGCAAGGTGACGGACTCGACCATCGAGGAGCTGGCCGGCCTGTTCTCCCCCGGCGACGTCATCGTCGACGGCGGCAACTCGGACTACAAGGAGTTCCAGGAGCTCGCCGGCCCGGGTGGACAAGACCGGGGTGGGCATCGTCGACGCCGGGACCTCGGGCGGCGTCTGGGGCCTCACCGAGGGCTATTGCCTGATGGTGGGCGGCACCAAGGAGTCGGTGGCGGTGGTGGAGCCCGCGTTCTTGACCCTGGCCCCCGAGGGCGGCTACGCCCACGTCGGGCCCGTGGGGGCGGGGCACTTCGTGAAGATGGTCCACAACGGGATCGAGTACGGGCTCATGCAGGCCTACGCCGAGGGCTTCGAGATCATGGGTGCGGCCGACGAGTTCGGCCTCGACCTGCACGAGATCGCCTCCATCTGGCGCTACGGCTCGGTGGTGCGCAGCTGGCTGCTCGAGCTGGCCGAGCGGGCGCTGCGCCCCGGGGCGGGCTTCGACCAGATCAAGGGCGTCGTGGCCGACTCGGGCGAGGGGCGCTGGACGGCGCAGGAGGCCATCGACCGGGGCGTGCCCGCGCCGGTGATCACCACGTCGCTCTTCACCCGCTTCGCCTCCCAGCATCCCGACGCGTTCCAGCTCAAGATGCTCGCCGCGCTGCGCAACCAGTTCGGCGGCCACGCCGTCACCCTCGAATCGGGGGAGCTGGGCATGGAGACGGAAACCCCGGCCCCCTGAGTTGATCACCGTCGTCGACGACGTCCCGCGCGCCTTCGCCGACGCGGTGGTCGACGCCTTCGGCTCGCGCCCCGGGCCGCGCTTCGCGCTGGTGCTCTCGGGTGGCCCCACGGCCCGCGAGTGCTACGAGCTGCTGGCGACGATCCGGGGGGTCGACTGGAGCGTCGTCGACGTCTACGTCGGGGACGAGCGCGTGGTCCCGCCCGACGACGAGGACGCCAACCAACGGCTGATCACAGAGGCCCTGCTCGACCGCGTGGGCAACGTCGGGTCCTTCCGGCCCATGCCGACCGAGGGTCCGGTCGAGGAATGCGTCGCCGCCTACCAGCGCACCATCGCCGACCTGGTGACGGGCCCGGGGATCGACGTCATCCATCTGGGCATGGGGGCCGACGGGCACACGGCGTCGCTCTTTCCGGGTGATGCGAGCCTCGACGCCGACCCGGGCGAGCTGGTGCGGGCGACCGAGGACCCGAACGGGCGCAACCCGCACCCGCGCCTGACCCTGACGCTGCCGGCCATCAACTCCGCCCGGCTGGCCGTCTTCACGGTCGCCGGCGCCGCCAAGTCGGCCGCCGTGGCGGCGCTGCGGCGCGGCGACGACATCCCGGCCGCCCGCGTCCACGCGGGCCGCACGCTGTGGCTGGTGGACCGCGCCGCCGCCGCGGACGCCCCCTAGATTGGCCAACATGCTCCCCGACGCCGATCTGCTCCGCACCCCCCTGGCCGAGCTCACGGCCCTGGCCCGGGTCGTGCGCGACGGGGCGCACGGGCGCCGGGTCACCTTCTCCCCCAAGGTCTTCGTGCCTCTCACCATGCTCTGCCGCGACCGCTGCGGCTACTGCACCTTCGCCAAGGCGCCGGCCCGCCTCGCCGCGCCGTACCTCACCGCCGAGGAGGTCCTCTCCGTCGCCCGCGCCGGACGCGAGGCCGGGTGCCACGAGGCGCTCTTCACCCTGGGCGAGCGCCCCGAGCTGCGCTACCCGGCGGCGCGCCAGTGGCTCGAGGCGCAGGGACACGCGTCGACGGTCGAGTATCTCGCCCACGTGTGCCGCCTCGTGGTGGAGGAGACGGGCCTGCTCCCCCACGCCAACGCCGGCGCGCTCTTCCCGGACGAGCTGGCCCGGCTGCGCGAGGTCACGGCGAGCCAGGGGATGATGCTCGAGTCGCTGGCCGAGGGGCTGGCGGCGCACCGCGGCGCACCCGACAAGGCGCCGGCGCGCCGGCTGGCCACGCTGGAGGCGGCCGGCGAGCTCGCCATCCCGTTCACCACCGGGATCCTCGTCGGCATCGGCGACGACCGGCCCGGGCAGCTGGCGGCCCTGCGCGCCATCGCGGCGTCGCACGCCCGCCACGGCCACGTGCAGGAGGTCATCGTCCAGAACTTCCTGCCCAAGCCCGGGACGGCGATGGCGCGCACGGAGCCGTGCCCGCCCGAGGACCTGCAGTGGGCGATCGCCGCGGCCCGGCTCGTGCTCCCGCCCGAGATCCACGTGCAGGCGCCACCGAACCTCTCCGACGACCTGGCACCCCTGCTCCATGCCGGCATCGACGACTGGGGCGGCGTCTCCCCGGTCACGGCCGACCACGTCAACCCCGAGCGGGCCTGGCCGGCGCTCGGGGTGCTGCGGGAGGCCACCGAGGCAGCGGGCCACGTGCTGGCCCCCCGGCTCACGGTGTACCCCACGTTCGCCCTCGACCCGGAGCGCTGGCTCGATCCGGCGCTGCGCTTCCCGGTCCTCGACGCCTCCGACGCCGAGGGGCTGGGACGCGACGCACCGTGGTGCTCGGGCGGCGAGATGCCCCCGCCCGACCTGCTCGGCGGGCCCGGGAGCCCCGGGGATGGACGGCCCGGCCCGGCCGGGGCGGCGCGGTGGCCGAGGTCCTGGCCGGCGTGGCCCTGGGCCACGAGGTGGGCGCGGCGGAGATCGTCAGCCTCTTCTCCGCCCGGGGGCCCGAGGTGCGCATGGTGGCCGAGGTCGCCGACGACCTGCGCCGCCAGGCGGTGGGCGACGCGGTCACCTACGTCCACAACCGCAACATCAACTACACGAACGTGTGCACGTTCAAGTGCCGGTTCTGCGCGTTCTCGAAGGGGCCGCTGTCGCTCAACCTGCGCGGCGCCCCCTACCTGTTGGAGCTCGACGAGATCACGCGGCGGGTCGTCGAGGCGGAGGCCGAGGGCGCGACCGAGGTGTGCCTGCAGGGCGGCATCCACCCCGACTTCGACGGCGACTACTACCTGCACGTGCTCGAGGCGGTGCGTGCCGGTTCGGCGGACATCCACATCCACGGCTTCACCGCATTGGAGGTGACCGAGGGGGCGCGGCGCTCTGGCGTGCCCCTGGCCGACTACCTGACGCGACTGCGCGAGGCCGGGCTGAAGACGCTCCCGGGCACCGCGGCCGAGATCCTCGACGACGAGGTGCGCGCCGTCATCTGCCCCGACAAGATCAACACCGACGAGTGGCTCGAGGCGCACCGCACCGCGCACTCCGTGGGCCTGCGCTCCAACATCACGATCATGTTCGGTTCGGTGGAGCGGCCGACCAGCTGGGCGCGCCACATGGTGCGCACCCGGGACCTCCAACGCGAGACCGGCGGCTTCACCGAATTCGTGCCGCTGCCCTTCGTGCACATGGCCACCCCGATCTACCTCCAACGCAGGGCGCGGCGGGGACCGACGTTCCGTGAGGCCCTGCTCATGCACGCGGTGGCGCGCATCGCCTACGCCGGTGACATCGACAACATCCAGGTCAGCTGGGTCAAGATGGGCGCCGCCGGCGCCCGGCAGCTCCTGCACGCCGGGGCCAACGACCTCGGTGGCACGCTGATGGACGAGAACATCTCGCGGGCGGCGGGCGCCCAGCACGGGCAGCGGATGGGGGTCGACGAGCTGGAGGCCATCGTGGCACCACTCGGGCGGCCGCTCGTGCAGCGTTCCACGCTGTACGCGCTGGCGGGCGCCACCGCGGGCGCGTGACCGACCGCGCCGCTGACCTCGACGCCGAAGCCGAGGCGGCCGCGCGGCTGGGCGCGTTCGAAGCGCTGTTCGAGAAGCACTCGTTGTCGCCCGCCCAGGCCCGCGAGCTCGATGCCATGATCGGCACGCTGTGGGACATGGCGCGCGAGGGCACGGCCGTCGGCGACCTGAAGATCGCCAAGGCTGCCCTGGCCGAGATGGCGGAGGCCTTTCGCGTCTTCCGGCCCTATCGCCACATCCGCAAGATCACGATGTTCGGATCGGCGCGCACGAAGCCCGAGGACCCCGTGTACGTCCTCGCCCGAAACCTGGCGGCGCGGCTCGCCGCCGCCGACTGGATGGTGGTGACCGGCGCCGGTCCCGGCATCATGGCTGCCGGGCTCGAGGGTGCGGGGCGCGAGCACGCCTTCGGGGTGAACATCCGGCTCCCCCACGAAGAGGCCGCCAACCCCTTCATCGCGCAGGACCCCAAGCTGGTCGAGATGCGCTACTTCTTCACCCGCAAGCTGATGTTGATAAAGGAGTCGCACGCCTACGCCGTCCTCCCCGGCGGCTTCGGCACCCAGGACGAGGCCTTCGAGCTGCTCACGCTGCTCCAGACGGGTAAGGCCGAGCCGGCTCCCGTGGTCATGGTGGAGACGCCCGGCGGCACCTACTGGCATGCCTGGCTGCGCTTCGTGGAGGACGACGCCGTCGCGGCCGGCTGGGTCTCGCCCGAGGACCGCGCCCTGTTCAAGGTGACGAACACCATGGAGGAGGCCGCCGAGGAGGTGCTCGGCTTCTACCGCAACTACCACTCGTGCCGGTGGGTGGGCGACCTGCTCGTCCTGCGCGTCCAGACGCAGCCGAGCAAGGCCGAGCTGGCCGAGCTCAACCGGCGCTTCGCCGACATCATCGTCCGCGGGAGCATGCGCACGACCGGCCCGTTCCCGCCCGAGCGTGACGACCACCCCGAGCTGCCCCGGCTCGCCTTCCGCTTCGACCGCTGGCACTACTCCCGGCTGCGCCAGCTCATCGACGCCCTCAACGAGTGCACGGGGTCGGGGTAACGAGGGTGCGGGCTCGGCGTGGCCTCGCTGCGCTGGTCCCCCTCGCCGCGCTGGCGCCCCTCGCCGCGCTGGCGTGTGTCGGGTTCGCCGCGGCGCCGGCGTCCGCCACCAGCCCCGCGCCCGACTCGGCGGTGCCCTTCGGGACGACAGCCGTCGGCGCCAACACGGTGACGAACGCCAATGCGCCGATCGTGGGGGTGGCCGCGGCGCCCGACGGCGGCGGCTACTGGCTGGTGGCCGGCGACGGCGGTGTCTTCGGGTACGGCGACGCCGGCTTCTTCGGCTCGGCCGGCTCCCTGGCGCTCAACGCGCCGATCGTGGGCATGGCCGCGACGCCCGACGGCGGCGGCTACTGGCTGGTGGCCCACGACGGCGGTGTCTTCACCTACGGCGACGCCGGCTTCTTCGGCTCGGCCGGCTCCCTGGCGCTCAACGCGCCGATCGTGGGGATGGCCGCGACCCGCGACGGCCGGGGGTACTGGCTCGTCGCAGCCGACGGGGGCATCTTCAGCTACGGCGACGCCCACTTCTGGGGCTCGACCGGGTCGCTCGTCCTCAACGCTGCCGATCGTGGGGATGGCCGCCACGCCCGACGGCGGCGGCTACTGGCTCGTGGCGTCGCGACGGTGGGATCTTCACCTACGGCGACGCCGTCTTCTCCGGTTCGGCCGGCTCACTCCCGCTCAACGCGCCGATCGTGGGCATGGCGGCCGGACCGGGCGGCGGCTACTGGCTCGTGGCGCGCGACGGCGGGCTCTTCAGTTACGGGGGTGCTCCGTACTTCGGTTCTCTCGGGGGAACCACCCTGCCCGGACCGGTCGTCGGGATCGCCGCCGACCCGGCGGGAACCGGCTACTGGCTCGCACTGGGGTCCGAGCCGCTGGCGGGCAAGGTGGTCGGGATCGATCCCGGCCACAACGGGTTGAACGGGAGCGCGCCGGCGGTCATCGACCAGCCCGTCTTCAACGGCACCGGCGACGAGGCGTGCGACACCACGGGCACGGCGACCGACGGCGGGTACACCGAAGCCCAGTTCAACTTCAACGTTGCCACGTACCTGGCGGCCGACCTGGAGGCCGAGGGTGCCGGGGTGGTGCTGACCCGCCCGAACAACGAGGGCGTCGGGCCATGCGTGACGACGCGGGCAGCCATCATCAATGCGGCCCACGCCGACGTGTCGGTCGACATCCACGCCGACGGCGGCCCGGCGGGCGGGCGTGGCTTCACCGTCTTGGAGCCGGTGCCGGACGGCCCCAACGACGCCGTCGTCGCGGCCATCCGACACCTTCGCCTCCGTGCTGCGCGACACCTTCGCCGCGGCCACGCCCATGCCGGTGAGCGACTACGACGGGATCGCAGGGCTGCAGCCCCGCAACGACCTGGCCGGGCTGAACCTGACCACGGTGCCCAAGGTGCTGATCGAGTGCGGCAACATGCGCAACGCGACGGATGCGGCCCTGCTCGTCACCGCGCCCTTCCAGCAGGCCGCCGCTGCCGCCATCGCCCAGGCCATCACCCAGTTCCTCACCGGCCACACCGGCTGAGGCCGCCGCGCGCGCGGCGCGCCGGTCCGCCGGGCCCGGTGCCGACAGCCGGGATCAGCTCGCCCCCAGCGGGGCCCGGACCACGGTGGAGTAGACGTGTCCGGCCGGCGAGCCCTTCGAAGCCACCAGGTCCACGTGCTCGACGGGGAACGCGGCCTCGAAGGGGATCCCGGCCAGGTCGGCCTGGGCGGCCGCACCCAGCCGTCCCTTGGCCCGGGCCAGGGTCAGATGGCCGTTGAAGGGCGGCTCGCCCCCCGGCGGCTCCGGCACGACCGGCACGGTGGCGGCGCGCACGGTGTCGGCCAGGCGGTCGAGGCCGGCGGCCGGGATCTGCAGGACCCGCACTCCGGTGAACCACCCGGTCCCGGGGCCCAGCCGGCAGACGACAGGCCCCGGCTGGGCGGTGGCGCACGCCACGAGGGCGTCACCCAACGACGCCAGCCGCTCCTCGGCCACGTCGCCCAGGAACCGCAGTGTGACGTGCCAGCGCGTGGGCCCGACCAGGCGCAGGTTCTTGGCTCGCCCCAGCTCCAGCGCGGCGAGGCGGTCGCGGGTGGGGGCGTCGGGCCAGGCGGCCACGAACAGGCGCACCGCGCCGGGCGCTCAGGCGGCGCCGTCGTCGAGCGGCGCGCGGCTCGAGCCGGCGCGCTCGTTCAACGCGGCGATGCACTTCTCGAGCGCCCGGCGGGCTTTCAGGATGCGGCGCTCGAGGGCGAGGGCCTCCCCCGTCTCCGCCGAATCGGGATCACCCGAGGTGGCGCGCCGCAATGCGTCCATGGCCATGTCGGTCAGCTCCTCGAGCACCCCCTCGAGCCGCCCGGCCAGGTCTTCCATGGCCTCGGTGGGGCCGCTCACTTGGGCAGTGGCGTGCTCTGCACCTCGTAGGCGCCGTCGGCGTACGCAGCACGCATGACCTTCTTGTCGAACTTGCCCACGCTCGTCTTGGGGACCTCGGTGACGAAGGTCCACTGCTCGGGGAGCCACCACCGAGGCACGCGGTCGGTGAGGAAGGCGACCAGGTCGGCGGGGGCGGGCGAGCGGCCGGGCTTGGGGACGACGGCGACCAGCGGGCGCTCGGACCACCTCGCGTCGGGGATGGAGATCACCGCCGCCTCGAAGACGTCGGGGTGCGCCATGACCGCGTTCTCGAGCTCGACCGACGAGATCCATTCCCCGCCGGACTTGATCACGTCCTTCGTCCGGTCCGAGATGGTCATGTAACCCTGGCCGTCGAGCGTGCCGACGTCGCCCGTGCACAGCCACCCGTCGTGGAACCTCCCCGGGTCCTCGTCCTTGTAGTACGAGCCGGTGATCCACGGGCCGCGGATCTCGAACTCCCCCACCGACTTGCCGTCGTTGGGGAGCACGGTCCCGTCCTCGGCCACGACCCTGACCTCGACCCCGCCGACGACGCGCCCGGCCTTCACCTTGTAGTACATGTCGTCGTGCCCGTCCTGCTTGCGAGCGGGGGGCAGCCCGAAGGCGGCCAGCGGGCTGGTCTCGGTCATGCCCCAGCCCTGGATGATGGTCGCACCGAAGCGCTTCTCGAACGCCTCGATGAGGGACTGGGGCACCGCGGCGCCGCCGGCGGTGATGCCGCGGATGGTGGAGAAGTCGATGGCCGTGTCGAGCGCGAGCAGGCCGTTCCAGATCGTCGGCACGCCGCAGGCGAGCGTCGGGTGGTGCTCGTTGATGACGGCCGCCAGGGCGTCGCCCATGAGGAACATCTGCGGCATGATCATGTCGGTTCCGGCCATCCAGGCGCCGTAGGGGGTCCCCCACGCCATGGCGTGGAACATGGGCACGATGACCAGGATCCGGTCCGTCTCCGTCATGCCGACCGAGGAGGCCGACTGCTCGGCCATCGTGTGCAGCCAGATCGAGCGGTGCGAGTACACGACGCCCTTGGGGTTGCCGGTGGTGCCGCTCGTGTAGCACATGGCCGCGGCCGACCGCTCGTCGAGCACGGGCCACTCGAAGCCGGGCTCCTCGGCGGCGAGCAGCCGCTCATAGGAGAGTGTCTCGCCGAGGGGCGCCGTGTCGCCCTCGCCGGCGACGATCATCGTCTCGACGGTCTTCAGCTCGTCCTTGATGGCCGCCAGCAGCGGAATGAGCGAGGCGTCCACGATGATGTACCGGTCCTCGGCGTGGTTGATGACGTAGGCCAGCTGGTCGGCGGGAAGCCGGACGTTGAGCGTGTGCAGGACGGCCCCCATGGAGGGGATGGCCAGGTAGGCCTCGAGATGGCCCTGGTTGTTCCAGCAGAACGTCCCGATGCGGTCGCCCGGCTGGACGCCCAGGCGGGTGAGGGCGGCGGCGAGCTTCTCTGCCCTGGTCGCCACCTCGGCGAAGGTGGCGGCGCGGTGTCCGCCCGCCTCGACGGTGACGACGCTGCTGTCCCCGTGCACCTGCTGCCCGTGACGGAGGATGTCGCTGATCAGGAGCGGGGCGTCCTGCATGGTGCTTTTCATGGCCCAAGTATGGCGAGCGCGCCTCTGACGTGCCCGCCGCGGTCCTGGCACGACCGTTCGGTGCCATGGCCGGGACGTCGAACCAGCCGTGGCGCCGAGGCCTGCCGCGGTAATGAGAGGCCTGGTCGCGCTCGGGCTGGGTCTGGTACTGGCCGCGGCCCTGGTGGGCACGGCCGTGGTGGCGTCGGCCGTCTCACTTCTCGGCGTGGGTGGCGGCGCCCCCGCAGGCAGCGCAGCGGCGACCGCCCGGATCCCCCCCGCCATGATCGCCCTCTACGAGCAGGCGGCAGCCACCTGCCCGGGCCTGCCCTGGACGATCCTGGCCGCCATCGGCACCGTCGAGTCGGACAACGGGCAGTCGACCCTGCCCGGCGTGCACGCCGGCGCCAATGGGGCGGGCGCGCAGGGGCCGATGCAGTTCGAGCCGGCCACGTTCGCGGCCTACGACGAGCCGGTCCCTCCCGGCGGCGCGGCGCCGCCCAGCCCCTACGACCCGGCCGATGCCGTCTACGCGGCGGCCCGCCTCCTGTGCGCCAACGGCGCGGCGGGCGGCGCCGACCCGGCGGCTGCGGTGTACGCCTACAACCACTCCGACCTCGTACGTGGCCCAGGTGCTGGCCCTGGCGCAGTCCTTCGGCGGCGCCGTCCTCGGGGGACCCGGGCGACGCCGGCGCCGTGGCGGTGCAGTGGGCCCTGGCCCAGATCGGCACGCCCTATGTCTGGGGCGGGGAGAGCCCCGGTGCCGGGTTCGACTGCTCGGGCCTCGTCCAGGCCGCGTTACCGCGTGGCCGGGGTGTCGTTGCCGAGGGTCGCCCAGGACCAGTACGACGCCACACCGAAGCTGGCCGCCGGAACGCCCCTCGCCCCCGGTGATCTCGTCTTCTTCGGCAGCGGTCCGCGTGGCATCGACCACGTCGGCCTCTTCGTCGGCATCGTGGGCGGCCGGGACGTCATGGTCGATGCGCCCTACACGGGGGCCGACGTGCGGGCCGACGCCTTCCCGAGCACGCCGGGCGCGTCCTTCGGGAGCCTGGTCTTCGTCGGCGCCACGCGGCCGGCGTGACCGGCACGTCCGCCATGCGCACCGGCTCTGCACACCGGTGAGGTCGAGCGGCGGCACGACGACCTCGGAGGTCTCGCGGTCCACTTCGCCGCCCGCGTGGCGGCGTTGACCAACGAGGGAGAGGTCCTCGTGTCGCGCACGGTGCGCGATCTCGTCGTGGGATCAGGCCTCGACTTCGAAGACCGCGGCGCTCATGAACTGAAGGGTGTCCCCGGAAACGGGCAGATCTACGCCGCCTGCTCATCTCGCCGTCGATCTGCCGGTACCGCTCGGGTCAGGGGTGCCTTCGTAAGATCGGGTGGGCTGCACGTTCAGTCGCCCGTCGCGGCAAGCAACGCGAAGATGGCTGGCCAGGACCGTGCCGTTCACCGTCTCATAACATTTGAATGGCACCATGTCCCCCGTGATTTCGAGCATCGCGGGAGTTCAAGCGGAAGCGCTGCGCCAAGGTCGGCGAGGACGAGAACCCTGGGGGGCAGAATGACCGTCGTGGGCTCTGCCCTGCTCGGCTTGGGTCTGGCAACACTCCCAGCCACGGGGGCAACTGCTGCGCCCGCTCGGTCCGTTTCTCGGGTCTCCGTTCCAGTCTCGGTACTGGGTGGCCAGGGTGAGCCAGGAGGCTCGTCCCCCACGGTGCAGATCACTGTCGGAGGATGGGGGCCCATCCCCGTCGTCGTCGATACCGGGTCTTCTGGCCTTCACGTCTTCGCCGGCGCGGTGAATGCGGGATCCGGGGTGACCGTGACCGATCAGACCTCCAACATCACCTACTCGGGCGGCTACCGGTTCAAAGGGGTGGTCGCCTCCGCCGTCATGCAGCTCGGCGGTGCGACGACTACGGCCGTTCCTTTCGCCCTCGTACAGAGTGCCTCGTGCATCGCCTCAAAACCCGATTGCCCCGCCGCAGGCGGGATCCAGGGATTCGAGTCCGACAAGGGTGTCGACGGCATCCTTGGCATCGGGATGCAGAGCAGCGAGGGAGGGGTGACGAGCCCCATCCTCGGCATGGCGGGGCGTCTGGGCAGGAAGTGGAGCCTGCATCTCGACGGCAGCTCGGGACAGCTCGTCTTGGGTGCTCGGGTCATCGGCAGCGGCGAACCTGTTGCTCGCTTCCAGCTTCAGCCGGATGGAACGTCTGACGGCCATCCGCTGTGGGCGGACAGTCAGATCCCGCTGTGCGTGTCGGCTGGGTCGATCGATGCCTGCGTACCGGCACTCTTCGACTCAGGAACGCCCTCAACCGAGATCTCGGGCTCACCGCTCGACCAAGTCCCAACCGTACCGGGGACCACCCAGGTCGTCTCAGGAACCCGGTTCACTGTGGCCTCGAGTAGTGAGTCGCCCTTCTGGTCCTTCGTGACGGGGACCGAGAAGTCTGCCGATCTCGTGCGTGTCATCGCTAGCCGGGGCCCGTTCTTCAACAGTGGCGTGCAGGCGTTCTATGACTTCACCATCACGTACAACGCGCGAAAGGGTCGTGTGACGTTGACGACATGACCTCGGCGGAGTGTCGTTTGCATTGCGGCTGGGATTAGGCCTGGACGGCGGGTGCCCCTGTCAGCTGGAAGCTCGAGCCGATCCCGTCGCCGATTCGTTTCCAGGTGCTGTCCGCTCTCTTCGTTTCCACGGCGACGTATGACCTCCATCAGGGCTAGCTTCCGTTCGCACTTGAGGTCGAAGTGGCCGAGCCCCTCACGAGACTTCGGGGTCGCCATCAAACCCCGATTGCAAAGAGTGAAGAACCCCTCTCGGTTCCCAAAAGGAACAGCCAGAGGAGGCCGAGCAATGGGCAACGTCCAGGTGATTCGAGATGCGTACGAGAGCTTTGGTCGAGGTGACCTGCCCACCCTCCTGGGCCTCATGGACCCAGACATCGAGTGGAGCGAGGCGGAGGGGAATCCATACCAGCCGAGCGGCGAGCCTTGGAGGGGGCCAGATGCCATCGTGCAGAACTTGTTCGCGAAGATCGCAGCAGACTTTGACGGCACCTTCGTTGTTCATCCCAAGGAGTTCTACGATGCAGGCGACACGGTCGTCGTCGAAGGGCGCTACACGGGGACCTTCAACGCCACCGGCAAGAATTTGGATGCGCAGGTCTGCCACGTATTCAAGGTTCGTGACGGCAAATTTGACGAGCTTCCAGCAGTTCGTTGACACGGCGCAGTTGCAAGATGTGATGGGCGCCCGATAGCGCCAAGGGGCGGAGCCGCGACTTGCGGGACTCGGCCATCGGCTGATCCGGTTTCAACGTCACACACTTAGGGGAAGCATGATACGAATCGTTAAAGCCGCACTCGCTTTACCTGTGTTTCTGGTGGGTCTGTTTCTGGCGGGTCTGTTTTTGGGGGGTGCAGCGGCCTTTGCGCAGTCGCCATCGAGCGGCGGTTACTCCCCGACAACCGGGAGCGGTGGGAAGGTGTTGATCACCGGGGTCGTCGGGGACTATGGGACGTCTCAGAAGTCGAATTCGTTCCGGCCAGCCGAGCAAGAACGGCAACTACCAGAAACTGTTGCTCAAGAAGGGGACAATCCTGGTCAACACAACCCAGTTCAATCAGGGGCTGAACAACGCCAACACTCCGCTTAACAAAACCAACTGCTCGACGACCTTCGCCGTCTCGGCGCCGGTTCAGTTCGTGAGTGGCACGGGGGCCTACGTGGGGATCACGGGCTCATTCAATCTGAATGCACAGTTTGGGGCAATCCTGCCTAAGACGAAGAGCGGAAGCTGCAACACTTCTAACAACTCCAACCCGGTCACCCAGTACGCCTCGATTATCGGTTCAGGAACCGTGAGCTTCTAGCCGATAGCGGCCGAGTACGAACGGGACCGACGTTGGAGCTGCCATTCGTGCTTGAAGTCGCAGCGGCCTAGCCCCTTACTGCACCCGCTTCCGTTACAACCGGTTACTCCCCGATGTAGGAAAAAATTGGACCCACGGCGTCATCAATGTTGAGAACTGGAGTGACGGTGAATGTCATGTACTCCGAGTACAAGAGGACGTCCGCGTAAGCCGACGTCAAGTCGTCGTTTTCGGCGATGGTGAAACCTCCGGTCCCGTCGGCCCTTACATAGTTTGCGATCTCGCCTTCTACGGCTCCACGCTTGCCGAAAGTGTCCATCAGGCGCTTCACTTCCGCCTTGGTCAAGTGGGGCTTCAACTTGTACTCGCTAATGAAGAGCATTGCTGTACCAGTCCTTTCGGTTTCCTCGGAGACCGACCCGACTGCGAGCCGACACGAGTTCAGGCACTCTACCCCTGTTGCATTCTGGTTGCTCAGGTCGCATTTGCGCTGCCTCAGAGACGGTGCGCCGAGGTATCCCTATCGCCGGTCATGCGCCCCCTGCGAGGACCTCAGCCCTAACGCTGTCTCATCAGCACGGCGAAGTATGCCCTGGGTTCATCTCCGAGGCTGGGCGGTGCTGGCCGGCAACTTTTCGACTCGTTCCGGTCTGCTGAACGCCTCCGGAGCGGCGGCGGCTTTGTCGGCATCGCTTGAGCATCCTGAACAGACCAAAACCCCGCCGTCCTGCACGATCCAGTTACCGAGTTCAGCGGTCGTGACGTCTTCGCTCTTACAACCACAAAGCGAACATCTGCCGTTCGCCGACTCGTGCTGCGTCACGAGACCCATGGTGCCCACGCCGCCCCCCTGGATGGTGGATGGTGGGAGGTCGCGTCTCAGGCGATGCTGTCCCTCTTCGCCGGGACTGAGGCTGCTGTGGACCCAGTGGACCCCTCCCCTGTGCCCCTACCCGCTGCTGCTATGCGTCGTAGGCGCGAGAGGATCCGCAGTTTCACCCTGCGAGTTCACCGAGGGACTGGTCAGGATCGCTCTGTGATGGCGGGCTCTTTGTGCTCGTGATGGGACACGAGTATTAACGAGAGCGGTGCCAAGACCAGAAACAGGATCATTGCTGGAATACTCAAATAGAAGAATGCCATGGGCGCCTCCTCCCCTTAGGGAGTATGTGTCGGTTCATCACATCCCCACCTTGAGCAGATACCGAGGCCCCGAGATGTCCCGCGGCTTGGAAGGAAGACTGCGAACAGGAGTCCGGCGAGTAGGTGCCCCACTCCGCCGGGCCGGGTCCCACTGCGGTAGGACGGAGCTACTCTCGGAAGCGGAGACCTCGACGATCAGACGGCACATTGAGGAGTATCAGATGGCAAGGGTATTGATGGTTGTGCAGCATCCCGTGAAGGACTTCGACGCTTGGAGGATCGAATACGACAAGGCGCAACCGATACGTGACAGGCACGGGGTCACCGACGCCACCGTCTTTCGGAATGCCGATGATCCGAACGAGATCACGGGGCTGCACTGGTTCTCTTCGGTCGATGAAGCGCATGCCTTCGCCGACGATCCCGATCTGAAAGACGCCATGGCTAGAGCGGGCGTGAGCGGACCGCCCCGCATCGAAATCAGTATCGAGGTGTAGTACCGACCGGCGCTTGATCGAACTGTCGAAGGAGAACCGTTTTGACAGTCCATCACCCGTAGGCCGCTGCCGCGTAATCTTCCTGGGCTGCACCCCCGAGCTGCACTCCCCTGCTGCTTACCTCGCTCATCGTCGGCTCGGTCCCGGTCGGGGTGGCGATGCGCCCTACACCGGGGCCGGCGACGCCCGAGCAGGCGGCCACATTCCCATTGCATCGTATCCAGATGCTATCGTGAGACGATGCAATTGCGGGACCCCGACTACGAGGACCTCCTGGCGTTGCGCACGGGCCTGCGGCGCTTCCTTCGTTGGGGTGACCAGCAGGCAGAGGCCGCCGGCCTCACGCCGGCCCAGCACCAGCTGCTGCTCGCCATCCGTGGCCACACCGACCTGAGCGGCCCGACCGTCGGGGAGGTGGCCGACTACCTCCTCCTCCGCCACCACAGCGCGGTGGGACTCGTGGATCGGGCTGAGGCGGCGGGGTTGGTCAAGCGGGTGCGCGACCCCGGGGACCACCGCGTCGTACGCCTGCAGCTCACGGCGAACGGCCGCAAGCGCCTGGATGCACTGTCCGATCTCCACCTCGAGGAGCTCCGCCGGCTGGGTCGCACGCTCCCCGGCGCGTGGCGGGGGCTCCTGCCGCGCCAGCCCCTGCACGGCCTCGAGGGCCGCGCGTGAGCAGTTACCCGATGCGTCCCCGTAGCGCCCGGTAACGACGAGCCAGCGAGGCCGTCGACGAGTCCTGCCCGGAGAGGTCAGGAGCCGACTCGGTGGTCAGCAGGGGCGCCAGCTCCCTCGCCATGACCTTGCCCAGCTCGACGCCCCACTGGTCGAACGAGTCGATGCCCCAGACGGTGCCCTCGACGAACACGGTGTGCTCGTAGAGGGCCACCAGTTGGCCGAGGACGGATGGGGTCAGCTTGGGGGCGAGGATGGTCGAGCTCGGCCGGTTGCCCGGCATCACCTTGTGCGGCACCAACGGGGCGGGCGTCCCGTCCGCCGCGACCTCCTCGGCCGTGCGGCCGAAGGCGAGCGCCTTGGTCTGCGCCAGGCAGTTCGCCATCAGCAGGTCGTGCTGGTCCCCCGTCTCGTGGGTGGACCGCGCGAAGGCGATGAAGTCGGCCGGGACGAGCTTCGTGCCCTGATGGAGCAGCTGGTAGAAGGCATGCTGGCCGTTGGTGCCCGGCTCGCCCCAGAAGATCTCGCCCGTCTGTCCCCACACCGCCGTACCGTCAAGCCGGACCGACTTGCCGTTCGACTCCATCGTCAGCTGCTGCAGGTAGGCGGGGAAGCGGGCCAGGCGGTGGCTGTAGGGCAGGACGGCGTGAGTCTGGGCGCCGAAGAAGTCGTCGTACCAGACGTTGAGCATGCCCTGGATGACCGGGAGGTTCTCTTCCAGCGGCGCCGTGCGGAAGTGCTCGTCGACCGCATGGAACCCGACGAGCATCTCGCCGAAGGCATGGTGCCCGATGGCCACCATGAGCGAGAAGCCGATGGCCGAGTCGTAGCTGTAGCGCCCGCCCACCCAGTCCCAGAACCCGAGCATGTTCTCGGGGTCGATGCCGAACTCGGCCACGCCCCGCGCGTTCGTGGAGACCGCCACGAAGTGCTTGGCCACCGCACCTTCACGCGCCGACGGGTCGAGTGCGCCCAGCAGCCAGTCGCGGGCCGCCGCCGCGTTCGTCAGCGTCTCGAGCGTGGTGAACGTCTTCGAACTGACGACGAACAGCGTCGTGGTCGGGTCGAGATCGTGCGTGGCGGCGTAGAGGTCGACCGGGTCGACGTTCGACACGAAGCGGCTGATCAGCCCCTGCTGCGCGTAGTCCGCCAGCGCGATGGTCGCCATGGCCGGGCCGAGGTCCGAGCCTCCGATCCCGATGTTGACGACGGCGCCGATCCGCTTCCCCGTCGCACCGGTCCAGGAGCCGTCGCGGATGCGCTCCGAGAGCTCGCCCATCTTTCCGAGCACGGCGTGCACGTCGGCCACCACGTCCTGGCCGTCGACCACGAGCTCGGTGCCGGAGGGCATCCGCAGCGCCACGTGCAGCACGGCGCGGTCCTCGGTCGTATTGATGTGCTCGCCGGAGAACATCGCATCCCGACGCTCTTCCACCCGCGCGGCGCGGGCCAACGCCATGAGGAGGCGCATGGTCTCGTCAGTGACGCGCTGCTTCGAGTAGTCCAGGGCGAGGTCGGCACCCTGCGCCGTGAGGCGCGTCGCCCGTTCGGGGTCCTCGGCGAAGAGGCCGCGGAGGTGCCGCGCCGAGACGTCGTCGAAGTGCGCCGCCAGGGCCTTCCACTCGGGTGTCGTCGTCAGGTCCATGTCGGGCAATCTACGGGGCGGCTGCGCCGTGTGCGCGGGCGCCGAGGAACTCGATCACGGCCGGCATCGCCGTGCCGTCCTGCAACAGGAAGAGGTGCCCGCCGTCGAACATCGCCAGCCGCGCGCCCGGGATCGCGCCGGTCAAGAACTCACTGTTGGCCGGTGGGGCGAGAGCATCGAAGCGGCCGCCACAGACGAGCGTCGGGCAGGCGATGTCCCCGAGTCGGGCCGCCGTGTCGTGCTGGGCGCGGGCGGCCAGCTGGTTGGCCAATCCCGCACTCACTGCTCCGGTCTCTTGGGTCCCTGCGAGCAACCGGCTCGCGATCAGGGCGACCATCTCGGGGTGGGCGGCGCGCCAGGGTTCGTCCCACCGGGTGTCGAGCAGCTCCATCTGCCGGGCGACCCTGGTATCGGCGTCCAGGGCAGCGAGCTCGTGGAGCGGGTAGGACGCACCGCCCGCGCCACCCGCCGACGTGCAGGCCAGGACGAGCCGGCGGACCCGGTGGGGATGACGGAGCGCCAGCTCCTGGGCCACCATGCCGCCGAAGGACACGCCGAGGACGAGGCAGTCGTCCCAGCCGACGGCCTCGAGGAGCGCCGCCGCGTCGTCGGCGAAATCGGCCATGGTGGAGGGCTCGGACGGCACGCTGCTCTGCCCGAGTCCCCGTTGGTCGTAGACGAGCAGTTGAAACGTGTCGGCCAGGGGCCCGTCGGTCAACCGGGGCTGGTCGCGTAGGTCACCCCCGGTGCCGGAGATGTACAGGAGCCGGTTGGCGGTGCCGGCGCCGGTGGCGCTGCCCGCGAGTTCGTAGTAGAGCGACACGCCGTTGGCGTCGCACCGGGACACGCTATGACTGTATCCGCGGGCTGGTGACCCGCGTCCTGGCGGCTCAGGCGTGCGTGCGAGGCTGCGGCGCGCCGTGCCACACGGTGGCTTCCTACAGTGGTGACACCAGACGAGCCCAGGAGGCAGGCATGCTGCTCAAAGGATTGAATCACGTCGGGATGATCACCAACGACGCCGACAGGCTGAACGACTTCTATCGTGAGGTGTTCGACGCCGAGGTCCTGCGGGACGGCAGAGAATTCGCCGACGGCGAGGGCCCCCGGCTGTCGATCATCAAGATCGGAGACTGGGCGGAGCTCAATGTGTTCCAGATCGACGGCAACCACGAGGCCGATCGCCAGACGCCCATGTTCGGCCGCGGCCGCCTCGATCACCTCGCCCTGCAGGCCGCCACGCTCGAGGCCTTCGAGACCATCCGCGAGCGCCTCATGAAGCGGGGGGCGGCCGACGACTTCGTCACCGACTTCGGGCCGATGCTGAGCCTCTTCTTCCGGGACCCCGACGGGCTCGAGTGCGAGGTGTGCGTCGAGAATCCCGATGCTGTCCCGGGTGTCTTCAACGGGCCGGGGACGCGGGCTGCCCGGTACTCCTGACCCGGGGGCGATGGTCCTGACCTTTGGGGGTCATTGTCCTGGGACTCTCAACGTTCCAGTTGAGAGTTTTCAGATATAGTTGCCGAACATCTCGCCGGCAACGGACCACCAGGCCACGCCACGCCACGCCACGCCACGCCAGGCCAGGAACAAGGGTCCACCCCGGTGCTCCTGACCTCGAGGAGCAATTTCCGGGAACTCTCAACGTTTCAGTTGATAGTTTTCAGAAATAGCTGCCGAACGCCTCGCCGGGGCAGCGGGCGTGTCGGGCGCGACCTCACCGCAACGCCAGCTGCCCCGGCACCAGCGGCGCCGGCAGCGACGTCGTCCCCATGAGCCACCGGTCCACCGCAGCCGCACAGGATCGTCCCTCGGCGACGGCCCACACGATCAGGCTCTGTCCCCGGGTCTGGTCGCCGCAGACGAAGATTCCGTCGACGTTTGTCGCCCACTGCCCGTCGGCTTCTACCGTCCCGCGCGGCCCCACCGAGACCCCGAGCTCGGCGACGACGCCCCGTCGTTCGGTGCCGACGAAGCCCATGGCAAGCAGCACCAGGTCACACTCCAAGTCGAAATCCGAGCCCGGCACCGCCTCGAAGACCGACCGCCCGTCCTCGCTGCGCATCTCGACGGTGTGGCCCCGCAGGGCCCGCACCGCCCCCGCGCCGTCGTCGACGAACTCGGTCGTCGTCACGGAGAACAACCGCTCGCCACCCTCCTCGTGCGCCGCGGACGTACGCAGGATCAACGGCCACACCGGCCACGGGTTGTCCGCCAGCCGGTCACTCGGGGGCTCGGCCATGATCTCGAGCTGGTGCACGGACGCGGCGCCCTGCCGGTGCGCCGTCCCCAGGCAGTCGGCCCCGGTGTCGCCGCCGCCGATGATGACCACCCGCTTTCCCTTGGCAGTGATGGGCGACGATGCCAGCACGCCCTCCCGCACGAGGTTCGACGGCTTCAGGTACTCCATGGCGAAGTGGACCCCCGCGATCTCCCGCCCCGGCACGGGCAGGTCGCGGGGCATCGTCGCCCCGCCCGCCAACACCAGCGCGTCGAACTCGGCCCGGACCTCTGCCGCCGGGCGCAGCCGGACGTCGGGGGCGCTCGCCGTCCCCAGCCCGCGTTCTTCGCCCGGCTCGATCGGGTCACCCGAACCCGATGGCGCGGCCGGACCGGCGGCGCTCCCGCCCACCGCGGTGGCGCACACGAACGTCACGCCCTCCGCCTCCATCTGGGCCAGCCGGCGGTCCAGCACCGCCTTCTCCATCTTGAACTCGGGGATCCCGTAGCGGAGCAGCCCACCTGGCTTCTCCGCCCGTTCGAACACGGTGACGCTGTGCCCCGCCCGCACCAGCTGCTGGGCCGCCGCCAGGCCGGCCGGCCCCGAGCCCACGACCGCGACGGACTTGCCCGTGCGCATCGTCGGCACCTGGGGGGTGACCCAACCCTCGTCCCAAGCCCGCTCGACGATCTCGTACTCGATCCGCTCGATCGTGACCGGGTTGTCGTTGATCCCGAGCACACAGGCCGCCTCGCACGGCGCCGGGCACAGGCGCCCGGTGAACTCGGGGAAGTTGTTGGTGGCATGGAGGCGCTCCATCGCACCGGGCCAATCGTCCCGGTACACCAGGTCGTTCCACTCCGGGATCAGGTTGCCGAGCGGGCAGCCGTCATGACAGAAGGGGATGCCGCAGTCCATGCAGCGTGCCCCCTGCTCCTTCGTCGCCTCCTCGGGGAAGGGCTCGTAGACCTCCTTCCAGTCCCGCAGGCGCACCGAGACGGGGCGTCGCCGCGGGAGCTCCCTCCCGTACTCCATGAACCCGGTCGTCTTACCCATGTGCGGCCTCCATGACGGCCTCGTCCACGGATCGCCCCTCGGCCTCGGCCTGGCGGGTGGCGTCGAGGATGCGGCGGTAGTCGCGTGGCATCACCTTCACGAATTCGAGGACGTCGGTGTCCCAACGCTCGAGCATCCGCGCCGCCACGGCCGACTCCGTCTCGACCCCGTGCCGCTCGACCAGGGAGCGCACGACGAAGCCGTCGGCGGGATCGAGCGGCTCGACGTCGACCATCTCGAGGTTGACCCGTTGCCCGAAGGTTCGGCCCGGGTCGTACACGTAGGCCACTCCGCCCGACATGCCGGCCGCGAAATTGCGCCCGGTCGGCCCGAGCACCAGGACCCGCCCGCCGGTCATGTACTCGCACCCGTGGTCGCCCACGCCTTCGACCACCGCGGTCGCGCCCGAGTTGCGCACGCAGAAGCGCTCGCCGACCTGGCCGCGGATGAAGACCTCGCCGCCCGTCGCACCGTAGAGGATCACGTTGCCCGCGATGATCTGCTCCTCGGCGGCGAAGGGAGATCCGGCCGGGGGCCGCACCACGAGCCGTCCGCCCGACAGGCCCTTCCCGAAGTAGTCGTTCGCGTCACCGTGCAGACGCATCGTCACGCCACTCGGCACGAAGGCGCCGAAGCTCTGGCCGGCCGAGCCAGTGAAGGTCAGCGCAATCGTGTCGTCGGGCAATCCGGCCGACCCGTGGCGCCGGCTGATCTCGGCTCCGAGCAGCGTCCCCACCGTGCGGTCGACGTTTGTGATCGGCAGCTCCACCGACACCGGAACGCCGGCGGCCAGCGCCGGCGCGCACCGGTCCAAGAAGGCGTGGTCGAGCGCCTTGTCCAGGCCGTGGTCCTGCAGCCTCGTCTGGCGCCTCCCGACGGTTCCCGGAACGTCGGGCTGGGCGAGCACGGTGGAGAGGTCCAGCCCGGCGGCCTTCCAGTGCGTGACCGCCGTCTCGGTGTCGAGCAGCTCCACCCGCCCGATGGCCTCGTCCAGCGAGCGCAGGCCGAGCGACGCGAGCAGCTCGCGCACCTCTTCGGCGATGTACTCGAAGAACGTCTGGACGAACTCGGGTTTGCCGCTGAACTTGGCCCGCAGCGACGGGTTCTGGGTCGCGATCCCGACGGGGCAGGTGTCGAGGTGGCAGACGCGCATCATGATGCAGCCCGAGACCACGAGCGGCGCCGTCGCGAAGCCGTACTCCTCCGCGCCGAGCAGCGCCCCGATCAACACGTCGCGGCCCGTCTTGAGCTGCCCGTCCACCTGGACCACGATGCGGTCCCGTAGTCCGTTGACCAACAGCGTCTGCTGGGTCTCGGCCAGCCCGATCTCCCAGGGGATGCCGGCGTGCTTGAGCGAGGTCAGCGGCGCGGCGCCGGTGCCGCCGTCGTGGCCCGAGATCAGCACGACGTCGGAGTGCGCCTTGGCCACGCCGGCCGCCACCGTGCCGACGCCCACCTCGGCCACGAGCTTGACGTGCACCCGCGCCTCGGCGTTGGACGACTTGAGGTCGTGGATCAGCTGCGCGATGTCCTCAATGGAGTAGATGTCGTGGTGCGGAGGCGGCGAGATCAGACCCACGCCTGGCGTCGAGTTCCGGGTCCGCGCGATCCACGGGTAGATCTTGATGCCGGCCAGCTGCCCGCCCTCCCCCGGCTTGGCGCCCTGGGAGATCTTGATCTGCAGGTCGTCCGCGTTGACGAGGTACTCGCTCGTCACCCCGAAGCGGCCCGAGGCGACCTGCTTGATCGCGCTGCGGCGCAGGTCCCCGTTGGCATCGGGCGTGTAGCGGTCCGCGTCCTCGCCGCCCTCTCCGGTGTTGGAGCGGCCGCCGATGCGGTTCATGGCGATGGCGAGCGTCTCGTGCGCCTCGGCCGAGATGGAGCCGTACGACATGGCCCCGGTCGAGAAGCGGGTCACGATGCGTTCGACCGGCTCCACCTCCTCGAGGGGTATAGGGCCGCCGGGGGCAGGCTTCAACCGCAGCAGGCCGCGCAGCGTCCCCAGCTTCTCGGCCTGGTCGTCGACTAGGGTCGTGTACTCCTTGAAGATCTCGTAGCGCTTCGACCTCGTCGGCGTGCTGCAGCTTGAAGACGGTCTTTGGGTTGAAGAGGTGGAACTCGCCTTCGCGCCGCCACTGGTACTCGCCGCCCACCTCGAGCTCGCGGTGAGCCCGTTCCGTCGGCCGCGGCTCATGGGCCTGCCGGTGCCGGGTGGCCACCTCCGCCGCGAGCACCGGGAGCCCGACGCCGCCGATGCGGCTCGATGTGCCGGTGAAGTACTCGTCGATGAGCGCCGCGTCCAGGCCGATGGCCTCGAACACCTGCGCACCCGTGTACGACGCCACGGTCGAGATCCCCATCTTGGACATGACCTTCAGCACGCCCTTGCAGGCCGCCTTGATGTAGTTCCGCCGGGCCTGCCGTGGTGACACCCCCTCCAACAGGCCTTCCGAGATCATGTCGTCGATGGAGTCGAGCGCCAGGTACGGGTTGACGGCCGCGGCGCCGTAGCCGATGAGGAGCGCCATGTGGTGCACCTCGCGGGCGTCGCCCGTCTCGATGACGAGCCCCACCTTGGTCCGGGTCTTCTCGCGCACGAGATGATGGTGCACCGCCGCCGTCAACAAGAGCGACGGGATGGGCGCCCAGTCGATGGTCGAGTTGCGGTCCGACAGCACGATCAGGTTCGCGCCCTCCGCGATGGCGGCCGACACGCGGCGCCGCACGTCGTCGATGGCCCGCGCCAGGGCCTCGCCGCCCGCCGCCGTGGGCGCGCCGGCTGACCCCGCCTCGCGCACGTCGAAGAGCCCGTCGATGGCGAAGGCCTTGAAGCCCGGCGTCTCGCCGTGCTCGTTGACGTACATCAGCTTGGCCAGGTCGTCGCGGTCGATCACCGGGAGCGGCAGCAGAATCTGGCGGCACGAGCCACAGCGCGGCGTCGAGCAGGTTGGCCTCGGGCCCGATGGTGGCCGAGAGCGACGTGACCAGCTCCTCACGGATGGCGTCGAGGGGCGGGTTCGTCACCTGAGCGAAGAGCTGGGTGAAGTAGTCGTAGAGCATGCGGGAGCGGTCCGAGAGGACCGCGATCGACGTGTCGGAGCCCATGGAGCCGAGGGGCTCGGCCCCGCTGCGGGCCATGGGGGCCAGGATGACGCGCAGCTCCTCGGTCGTGTAGCCGAACAGGCGCTGCTGGGTGACCACGCCCCCGTGCTGGGGCGTGAGCATGGTGCGGGCCGGGAGCTCCTCCAGGCGGACCTGGTCGGCCGCCAGCCACTCCGCGTAGGGGTGCTCTGACGACAGCTCGGACTTGATCTCCTCGTCCTCGACGAGCCGGCCCTTGGCCGTGTCGACGAGGAACATCCGGCCCGGTTGGAGGCGGCCCTTGCGCAGGACGTGTTCGGGAGCGATGTCGAGCACGCCGACCTCGCTGGCCAGCACGACCAGGCCGTCGTCGGTCACCCAGTAGCGCGCAGGTCGCAACCCGTTGCGGTCGAGCACCGCGCCGACGACCGTCCCGTCGGTGAAGCAGACCGCCGCCGGCCCGTCCCAGGGCTCCATCAGCGACGCGTGGTAGCGGTAGAAGGCGCGCCGGTCGCGGTCCATCGTGGTGTGGTTCTCCCACGCCTCGGGGATCATCATCAGCACGGCGTGCGGCAGCGAGCGGCCGCCGAGGTGCAACAGCTCGAGCACCTCGTCGAAGCTCGCCGAGTCGCTCGCCCCGGGCGTGCAGATCGGGAAGACGCGGGCGAGGTCGCCCTCAATCAAGGAGGTCTCGAGCAATGCCTCGCGAGCACGCATCCAGTTGCGGTTTCCCGCCAGCGTGTTGATCTCCCCGTTGTGGCACAGGTAGCGGTACGGGTGGGCCAGCGGCCAGCTCGGGAAGGTGTTGGTCGAGAAGCGCGAATGCACGAGGGTCAGGCCGGACTCGAAGGTGGGGTCCCGCAGGTCGGGGAAGAACTGGCGCAGCTGCTCTGAGGTGAGCATGCCCTTGTAGACGATCGTGCGGGCCGACAGCGAGGGGAAGTAGAGGCCGTCGACCGCGTGCTCCGCTCGTTTGCGCAGCACGAAGGCGCGGCGCTCCAGCGCCATGGGGTCGACACCGGGTCCGGCTGGCGCTACGAAGAGCTGCTCGATCTGCGGCATGGCACTCCGTGCGGTGTGGCCCATGCCGTCCGGCTCAATGGGCACGGTGCGCCACCCCAGCACAGTGAGCCCCTCCTGGGCCGCCGTCTGCTCCACGATGCTCCGGGCTTTCGAGCGCGTCGTCCTCGTCGGTGGGCAGGAAGACGAGGCCCACGGCGTACCCGCCGGCCTCGGGAAGGGAGAACCCGGCATCGAGGGCGGCCGCGGACAAGAAGCGGTGCGGGACTTGGACCAGGATGCCGGCGCCGTCGCCCGTCTCCACCTCGGCCCCGGACGCGCCGCGGTGCGCCAGGCGCTCCAGGACGGTGAGGCCGCGGTCCACGATGTCGTGATCGGGCCGTCCGTGCAGATCGGCCACCATGCCGACACCACAGGCGTCGTGCTCGTATGCCGGGTCGTAGAGGCCAGTGGCCATCGGCGTCCTTCCGAGAATGGGGAGAAGTTTGATCGGCTACCGGGACGACGTTGGCCCGAAGGTGGAACGTCCAGGATACACGACCGCCCTCCTAGGCTTGGCACATGCCGGGGCGCGTCCAGGTCGTCGGAGGCGGGGTCATCGGGCTCGCCTGCGCATGGGAACTGTCACGCCACGGTCATGCGGTGACGCTGGTGGCGCCCGCGCCCGGGTGCGAGGGAGCCTCGTGGGTGGCGGCGGGCATGCTGGCCCCGGTGACCGAGGCGCAGTTCGGCGAATCCGCGCTCACGGCGCTCCTCCTCGAGGGCGCGCGCCGGTGGCCGGCCTTCGCCGGCGACCTCGAGCAGGCGGCCGGGCACCCCATCGGGTACGACACGACCGGCACGTTGAACGTTGCGCTCGATGCGTCCGATCGGGCCAGCCTCGACGACCTGCTCGCCTACCAGCATTCGCTCGGCTTGCGTGCCGAGCGCCGCAGCGCGAGCGAGTGCCGCGCCCTCGTGCCTGCGCTGAGCCCCGCACTGCGCGGAGGCATCGAGGTGCCCGGCGACCACCACGTCGACAACCGCGCCCTGCTCCGTGCGCTCGTGCGCGGCTGCGTGGCGGCCGGCGTCACCCTCGTCGAGGGCACCGTGTCGGCTCTCGCGCCGGGTCCCGGGCTCGTCCTGGCGGACGGCCGCCGCCTCGGGGCCGACCACGTCGTCCTGGCGGCGGGAACCGGCCTGCCCGCCATCGCCGGCCTCGAGGACGCAGGGCTCCCGGCCCTCCGCCCGGTCAAGGGCCACGTCTTGCGCCTCGGCCCGCCCGCCCGGCCCGGCCCACCCGACCGACTCCGGGCTCCCACCGTGCCGCTGCTCACCCGGACGGTGCGCGGCCTCGTACGCGGGCACTCCGTCTACCTGGTGCCGCGCCGGGACGGCTCGATGGTGATCGGGGCCACCGTCGAGGAACGCGGCTCCGACGTCGCCGTGCAGGCGGGGGCGGTCCACGAGCTGCTCTGCGACGCGCGCGGGCTCGTCCCGGGTGTCGACGAGCTCGAGTTGGTCGAGACGGCCGCCGGCCTGCGCCCGGCCACGCCCGACAACACGCCACGGATCGGCTGGACCGGTCTTGAGGGCGTCGTGGCGGCCGTCGGCCACTATCGCAACGGCATCCTCCTGGCGCCCCTCACGGCCGCCGCGGTCGTCGACCTGGTGGGACGCCGGCCCGTGGCGCCCCTCATCGAGGCGCTGGCGCCGGCATGAGCGCGCTCGCACTGCGCGTGAACGGCGAGCCGGTGCAGGTGGCGCCCGGTGCCACGATCGCCGACCTCGTGGCGCAACTCGTCGAGGACGACGATGCGAGGGGGGTAGCCGTCGCCGTCGACCGCTGTGTCATCCCGCGCTCGGAGTGGTCCAGCACGCCCGCCCGCGCCGGGTCCCTGGTCGAAGTGGTGAGCGCCGCCGCAGGCGGTTGAGCATCGTTGTGGGCCCCAATCGGCGGTGCCAGAATCATCCGATGCGCACGAATCCCCCCTCCGGCCCCACCGCGTTCGTCCTCGCCGGAGGAGGCACCAAGGGGTCCTTCGAGGTCGGCGTGCTGCAATACCTGGTCGGTGTGGAGGGGATCGTGCCCGACATCATCACCGCGACCTCCGCCGGCGCCATCGCCGCCACCGTGCTGGCGCAGGCCCGCACGCTCCCGGAGTTCGCGCAGCGGGTCGACGAGATCGAGGCCGACGTGCTGGCCTGGACCCACGCCGGGCACGTCTTCGGCAAGCAGGCCTGGCTCGCCGCTCTCGACGGCACCGCGCTCGGCCGCGAGATCCACCAGGAGATCACCGAGGGCACCCGCCCACCGTTTCCCCTCACGCCGGCCACGATGTTCGCCGGCCGCGAGGTCGTGCCCCCGGCGGGAGCGTCCACCCGGCGGGAGCGCCGCCGGACTCGCCGGGTCCGCCGCCGCCGCCAACGCCACATCCTGCGCCTCGTCGCCGGCGCCGCCTTCCGGCTCCCCCGTGTGCGCCGGCAGCTGCGCACGAGCGGCAATGCCGTCCTGAACCTCGACCCGCTGGCCGACACGCTCCGCTCCGGCAACGGCGAGGGCATGCGGCCCGTCGACCCGGCCCTCGTCCGGCGGCCCGGTTTGCAGCTCCGCCTGGCCGTCACCGCCTTGCGGGCCGGCACCCTCCGCTTCGTCACCGAGGACGGGACGATCGTCGAGTCCGACGCACGCACGCCGGCCCAGGGGGCGGCCGCCGGCCCGGTCGGCCTGATCGACGGCGCGGTGGCCTCGGCGAGCGTGCCCATGGTCTTCCCGCCCCACCCGATGGGAGACGACGACTACGTCGACGGTGGCGTGATCGAGATTGTCCCCGTCCGCGCCGCAGCAGAGCTGGGGGCGAGGCGCATCTTCGCCGTCGTCGCGGTGCCGCTGCGGCTGGCCCGTGACGAGCGGGACTATGCGGGTGTACCACTCGGCTACATCGGCCTCCGGTCCATGGGCATGATCGGCGTCGCCGAGCGGCAGATCTCGAACCTCGACGTCGCGCTGCCGGAGGGTTCGGCCCTGACCACCATCGACCCCGTCGTCGACGTGGTGGGCCTGTTCGAGATAGAGCCCGGCCTCCTGCGCATCAACAAGGACTACGGCTGGCTGCGCGCCGCCGACGTCCTGGCCGAGAGCGACGCGGGCATCCGGGCCGACATGGCCGACGGCACCCATGCCATCGTCGAGGCACGGCGCGAGGCGTGGCACCTGGAGGAGTCGTTGTGGACGAGCACCCCGGCCGGCGCGACCGAGGCCGGCACCCTTGCGCTCGTCCGTGAGCAGAAGGAGCGGGTGCGCGTGTTGATGGACCGGCGCAAGCAGCTCGGCTTCCCGGTGCCCGAGGGCTGCGAGGCCTGGTGGCTCGAGTACGAGGCCCACACGCCCGAGCGGCCGGGAGGACTGCCGGCCACGCCGATCGGCACGGACGGGCGCGGCTGACCGCTCAGATGGTCGGGCCGCCCAGCCAGCCCCTCCGGCGGAACAGCGCGACGAGGAAGACGACGGTCGCCAGTTCGAGCCCGATGCCCAACACGAAGAAGCTCCACGTCGGTGCGAGCCACACTCGGACCATGTAGGCGAAGTTCTGGCCGAAGAATCCCGTGAGGAAGCTGAGGGGCAGGAAGATCGTGGCGATGATGGTCAATTGCTTCATGACGACGTTGAGGCGGTTCGACACGGTCGAGAGATGCGTGTCCATCACGCTCGAGAGCAAGTCCCTGTAGTTGTCGACCAGATCCGCCAGGCGGATCATGTGGTCGTAGAGGTCCCGGAAATATCGCATCGCCTCATCGGTCATGCCCGGGCAGTCCGTCACGCCCGCGTTGAGGCTGGCCATCATGTCGCGCTGGGGCGCGATGATCTTCCGCATCTCCATCAGCGTGCGCTTCATGGCGAAGAGCTGGCCCAGTTGTGCATCGGTCGGCGCCTTGAGGATGTCGTCCTCCAGAGTGTCGATGCGATCGTCGAACGCGGAGAGGAAGGGAAAGAACGTGTCCACGAGGGCTCCAATGACCAGGTAGACGACGATGATCTGGGGCGACGAGGCCTTCGTCGCTGGGTGCCGCTCCAGGCGCTCGTGCACGTGCGCGAGGGCCGGGCACTCTCCTCGGTGCACCGTCACCACGTAGCGATCCGTCCAGAAACAGTGCACTTCGGCGGTGCCCTTCTTGTCCGGATCGGCACCCCGGGCGACCAGGTAGATGAAGTCGCCGTACTCGTCGATGCGGGGACGCTGCGCGAAGCGATCGGCCGCACCGACGGCCAACGGGTGGAACCCGAAGTGGACACCCAGGAGCTCGGACACGGTCCCGTCGCCGTCGATGTCGTCGAGGTCGAGCCAGAAGAAAGCCGAGCCCGCCAGGGCCTCCAGCACGCGCTCGGGCGTCGCCGGCTCGTCGCGGCCCTCCTGACGCAATGTCCCCTTCAGCACGTTCCCAGTCTCATCGCGCCCGGCCGGGTCCGGGTGGATGATGCGGTCGCAGCCGTGCCGGCACGGACGCTCAGGCGAAGCGGCCGGGGTCGAACGCGGCCGGGAGCGGGGGCTCGTCGCCGGGGAGCGCGCTGCCGGTCATGTCGTGCGCGAGCACCCGGGCCGAGTAGGGCCCCTGCAGCAGGCCGTTGGCGCCGTGGCCGGTGGCCACGAAGACGTTGCCCCACCCCGGGAGCCGCCCCACCAGGGCGCAGTCGTCAGCCGAGGTGGGGCGCAGGCCGACGCGGGTCTCGAGGTACGTCGCATGCTCAAGGCCGGGCGCCACGAGGAGGCATTCGCGCAGCAGCTCGTGGAGCCCGGCAGCCGTCACCGCGACGGAGAACCCGGCCCCGGTCTCGAACGTGCCGCCGCAGGCCACGCGGCCCCCGGGCCAGGGGACGAGATAGTGGGTGAGGAGCGGTTGGACGATGGGCCAACCCCCCGTGTCCGCCTCGACGCCGAGATGCACGATCTGCCCCTTCGTCGGTCCCACGGGCAGTCGCCGGCCGAGCCACTCCCCCGCCGCCGCCGTCCACGCGCCGCCCGCCACAGCCAGAGCGGAGCACCTGACGTTGCGATGCCCTTCGATGCTGAGCGACTCGACGTGGCGCGTGCCGCCCGCCGTCGCGACGACGCCGTGCACCGCCCCCGCGGCGAAGGTCACCCCGCGGGCGGCGGCTGCCTGTCGCAACGCGGCCGCCATGCCCCGGCCATCGATGCGGGCGGAACCGGGCGCGGACAGGACACGGTGGACCGGTCCGAGCGGCGGGAAGAGCGATCCGGCCTCCTCCGGTGTGATCTCGGAGACCTCACCGGGCGAACGCCGCAGGGCCAGGTCGGCGAACGGGGCGAACCACCCGTCCTCGTGTGGGCGCAGGCCGACGGAGAGGATCCCGCAGGTGCCGTATCCCGCGCCGGCGGTGTCGACCCCGTCTGCGGTCATGCGCGCCAGCAACGCCGGGTAGTGCGTGCCGGCGTGCCGCAAGAAGGGCCACAGGTCGGGATCGGCTTCGGGACTGGTGGCGGGCGAGAGGATGCCGGCACCGGCGTCGGTCGCCCGCCCCGGATGCGAAGCGTCGACGACGGTCACCCGTGCGCCGAGGCATGCCAGCTCGTACGAGAGGGAGAGCCCGACCAGGCCGGCACCGAGCACGGCGACGTCGCTGTCCTCCCCGTTCACGGCCCCGAGTCCACCAGCCCGGCGGCCGGCGTGCCAGCGATGGGGCACCATGAGCGCCGTGCAGGTGGTGCGAACACCCGAGGAACGCTTCCGCGAGCTGCCGGGGTTCCCCTATGCGCCGCGCTACGCCACGCTGCCCGACGGAATACGCATGCACTACGTCGACGAGGGGCCGGCCGGCGCCGAGACCGTGCTGTTGCTGCACGGCCAGCCGACGTGGTGCTACCTGTACCGCACGGTCGTGGCCCGGCTCGCCACCTGCGGGCTCCGTGCCGTCGCGCCCGACCTTGTGGGGTTCGGCCGCTCGGACAAGCCGGTGGCCCGCACAGCCCACTCGGTACGCCGGCACGTCGAATGGATGGCCCGATTCGTCGACGCACTGCGTCTGCGCCACCTCACCCTCGTCGTCCAGGACTGGGGCGGCCCGATCGGGCTCGGCCTGCTCGGCGCCCGGCCCGGGCTGGTCCGCCGGGTCGTCGCGACCAACACCGCGCTGCACACCGCCGACGCCGGCCTGGCGGGCCGGCTGGCCTGGGCCTGCCACGCCAACGCGGACGGGACCGTCACCGTGGAGCAGTCCCTGCTCGACTACCAGCGCCTGACGCAGGAGGTCACGCCGTTCCTCCCCAGCCTCTTCGTGCAGGGGGCGACCGTGTCGGAGGTTCCGGACGCGGTGCTGGCGGCCTACGACGCCCCGTTCCCCGACGAGGCGTCGTGTGCGGGACCGCGCCAACTCCCGCTGCTCATGGGCCTCACGCCCGGCAGCCAGTGCGCGCGCCTCAACCGGCGCTCGCTCGAGGTCCTGGGCGGCTTCGCAGGCCCGTTCCTCACCGCGTTCTCCGACAGGGACCCTGGGACGCGCGGCTGGGCGGAGGTCCTGCGCGACCACGTCCCCGGCGCCGCCGGGCGGGCGCACCCCACGCTCGCGGGGGCCGGGCACTTCCTCCAAGAAGAACGGGGCACCGAGCTGGCCGACATCGTGGCTCGGTTCGTGGGGGACGTGCCGCCCCGCCTGACTACGAGGCCGGCGTGGACTTCTCGGCGCCGCCGTCGGGAGCCGCCGCCAACGCCTCGGGCTCAGGCTCACCCGTCCCCAGCTGCGCCTTGAGGGCGGCAAGCTCGCTGTCGACCTGTGCATCCTTACCGACCTGGTCGAGCTCCTTCTGAATGTCGTCGGTCCCGCCGCCGACGTCCTCGAGCACCCCCGACTCGAGGAGCTCGTCGAGGGCGCCCGAACGCGCCTGCATGGTGGCGATCTTGTCCTGCGCCCGTTGGAGGGTGGCGCCGGAGTCGTTGAAGGACTTCGAGATGCCGGCCGCGCTCTCGTCCACCGTGGAGACCGCCTTGGCCGCCGTGTACTGCGCCTTGAGGGTCTCTTTCTGGGTCCGGAAGTCGTTGACCCGTTTCTGCAGCGCATCGAGGGTCTGGGTGAGCTTCTGCTCTTCCTCGGTCAGCTGTTGGACCTGTGGCTCCATCTGGTCGATCTGCTGCTGGGCGGCTGCCTTGCGGGACAGGGCCTCCTTGGCCAGGTCCTCCCGGTTGGCGGCCAGCGCCTGCTTCGCCTGCTCCTGAAGGTGGTCGAGGGTGTGCTGGAACTGTTCTTCCTGCAGCTCGAGCCGCTTCTTCGACGCAGCGATGTCGACCAGGGCGCGCCGCACCTGGGTGATCTGCTCGAGCATCTTCTCGTAGGAGAGGTCGAGCATCTCGTCGGGCTTCTCCGCGGCGTCGAGCGCCTTGTTCGTCTTGGCCTGCACGATGTCGTGTGCCCGCTGGAAGATGCCCATCGTTCCCTCCCTGGGGGTCGGTCCGTCACCCCACCATAGATTCGAATCAGCCCATGCGCGCCGTCGGGACCCCGCGTCCGACGCCGGTAGTTACGCGACCACGGTGGCCTCGCCCGGGGTGGCGCTGGCGGTCGGAGGAATCGCCGCCGGTCGCCCGGCGGACCGGCGACGCGGTATGGGCCGTCAGGAGCCGGACGCGGCGACGATCGGCCCGTTGAGGTGGGTCCCCGACATGTCCCCGTCGAAGGGCGCGTCGCCGAAGTTCGCCACCTTGCCCAACGCGGTCACGAGCCAGTACCCGCCACCGTCGGAGGTCTCGAAGACGGCGGAAGCGGGGTCGAGCGTACTGGCCGAGCCGGGCGGCAGGCTTCCCATGCCGGCCGCGTTGCCGAACGGGAACACCTGGCCGGCGACGTCGAGGATCCAGTAGCCGCCGCCGTTCGGCGTGGCCACGGCCGAGGTGATGGCGGAGCTCTGTGTTCCCGGCTGCCCGTAGTTGGCCGCGTCGCCGAAGGTGTAGACGGCTCCCGTGCTGGTCATGACCCAGTATCCGTTGCCCGTGGCATCAGGCACGACGGCGACGGCGGCGCCGCTGCAGCCTCCGATGCCGGGGCAGGAACCCTCGAACCTGGCGTCACCGAAGGCAAAGACTCCCCCGTCCGAGGCGACCATGAAGTAGCCGCCACCGTCGTTGGAGGGCACCATGCCGACGATCGGTGCGTTCAGGCTCCGGGGCAGGCCTGAGCCGGCCGGGTTCAGGCCTGCGCCGGGGATGGAGCCATGGAAGCCGGCGTTGCCGAAGGCGAAGATCCCCCCGTCCGAGGCGACCAGCCAGTAGCCGCCCCGGTCGGCCGTCGGGGTGATGCCCACGACAGGGCGCTGGAGGTGTAGTGAGCCCGTCGATCCGAAGAACTGCGCGGACCCGAAGGTGAAGATGCCACCGTCCGAGCCCACCAGCCAGTAGCCGTGCGAGGGCGGCGGTGGCGGCGGTGGTGGCGGCGGTGGTGGTGGCGGTGGCGGTGGTGGCGGTGGTGGTGCGTGGGGTGCGACGACGGTGAGTGTGAAGACCTGGGTCGCGGCAGGTGCCGCGCCGTTCGAGGCGGTCAGGCAGACGGTGAAGATCCCGCCGTCCCCCGCCTGGGGCGTTCCCACGATGCTCGCGGTCGTCCCGCCCGTGTAGTCGAGCTTGATGCTCGACGGCAGGACGGAGGGAGCGCAGCCGCCGAAGGCGCTGTCGGTCACCGCGCTGACGCCGGGGGTGCCGGTGGTCGTCACGTCGAAGACGCCGGCCGCGCCGGCCGAGAAGGTGGCCTGGTTGCCGCTGGTGATGGCCGGCGGCGCCGAGGAGCCGCTGCCGGTGTAGGAGTACTGGTCGGCCGCCGAGATCGCGCTCGTGCCGGCGGGCGTGGAGACCGTGATGTTGACGGTGCCCGGGTTGATGGAGGGGGGGATCGTCGTGGTGATCTGGGTCGAGTTGTAGCTCATGGAGCCGATGCTGGCGACCGTCCCGAAGTCGACGATGGGGGCCACGGATCCGTCGTCGAAGTTGGTGCCGTGGATCGTCACGCTGCCCGACGGGATCTCCGGACCAGAGGAGGGCGAGGCGGACGTGACCGTGGGCGCCGTCGTCGGGGCGTAGGTGAACTCATTGACGACCGGCGTACCGGTCGAGCTCGACGTGCGGCCGCCCGTGGCGACCGTGACGACGACCAGGTCGGTTCCGGAGCCGGCCGGATCCGCGGGCGCGTCCGCGGTGAGCTCGCCGTCCCAGTTCACGTGCACGTTGGTGGCGGGCACGCCCCCGAAGTACACCTGGGGCGAGGTGCCGAAGTAGTTGCCCTCGATCGTCACCGGCGTCCCGGCCGCGGTACGGGGTGAAGAAGCCGGCAGCACTTGCACCACGTCGGGCGCCGTCGGGCTGGACGGCGTGGGCAGGGAGCTCGGCGTGATCGGGTCGACGAGGGAGTCGGCCGGGTCCTTCTGGTTGGCGAAGATCTGTGTGTACTGCCCGGCCGAGGTGTCGGCGTCACCCATCATCGCGGTCTGGCTCCCGGTGGTCGTCCAGTTGCCCAGGATGTTGTCCCGGTGGCCCCAGCACGCGCTGCTCAGCGGCGTCGTGCAGTCGAGGTTGGTCCCGCCGTAGCCGTCGTCGTACATCCACGCGTAATCGGCCCCGAGGGGCGTGTAGTCGAGGGCGAAGATGGAGCCCGCCGTCGTGTACTGGTACCCCGCGGGTGGGGTGGGATCGGTGTTGCCCACGGCACCCGCCATCGCCGCTGTGTTGAGGGAGGCGTCCAGGCCCGAGAACGGGGACAGGCCGCGATCCCCCCGTTCCTCGTCGGTGATGATCAGCTGTTGTACGGCAACCGGCTGACCCGCGTAATTGCTGGGCAGGACGAGGGGGCCAAGCCCCTCGAGCGCACGCGCGTAGTTGATGTTGTGCAACACCGAGTTGATGCAGGCGGCACTGGTGTCGTCGACCGGGGACAGGGCGCAGTGCGGCATCACCTGCGGCGGAGCGCTCACGGGCGGGTTCGACGGCGGGACGATGCCTGAGGCGCCGGCGCTGTCCGGAGCACCCGTGGCGAGGCCGACGGCACAGCCCGTTCCAGCTGCGACAGCAAGGACGATGCGCAACAGCGATCTCGACAAGGCGCGCGGGCCGGTTGGGTGGTGCCGCCTCACGATTCCGTTCGCCCCCTCGTGCTCAGGAAGTGGATCAGCCAGGGCAACGTAACATCTCGACCTCGCCGACCGAATGGGTCGCCGGTACCATTTTTCGACACCAGAGTTGTCTCTCGGTTGTGCGAGACCGGTTCCAATGGCCCTATCCCCCGTGGGCGACGGTCACCAAACTCGAAAAGCGGGGCGGGGTGATCGGGGAGATCCTTGGGGGGATCATCACCCCGCCCCCTTCTCAATCGATCGCTGAAAACAGGGAGGACCCTGCTGTTCGCGGCCGACGCCGGATGATGAGTCGCCGGCTGAGCCCAGGACCGGCGCCGTCGTCGCCGTCTAACTCTGGAGTCGCTCGGACTGCTTCGAGGGCTCCCTCAGATCGTCGTCAGAGCGTCGGGCACAGGGACAGAGGTTGGCGCTGGAGCCCCGAAGGGGGACGAGAAAGTGTGCAATGACGTACATATCGACCGCGAGGAGCGCTGCGGGCCATATCAGGTTGCCGCCCGGTTCGAGCCGAGGGATTCTGCTGGGGACGCGCCCCGTCGCGGCCGTCAAGACCATCGCAAAGGCAGACAGCCCGACGTAGGCAAGCCGGGCGTCGCCGTAGCCCACTGACTTGATGACGATGACCACCGGCGACCGCCCGGGCCACGATGCATCCGAGCCGACCCGCTGCCGAGACTCCCTGGCTCGGCTGCAGCCGCCATTGTCCTCCCACGAGTCTCACACAAGCGCCTCCGGCCAGGGTCAGGAGAACCACAATGCTGAGCGCAGCACGGACGCAGTGTGGCAACACCAGGTCGGGCTGCAAGTACCATGCCGCGTCCTCCCCGAATTTCGGCAGTGATGCATCTCCATCAGCTGGCATGTTCCGCGGCGGTCGGAATGGAGTTGGGGTCACCCAGGGGCACGCTCATTCTTCGCCGTCTGCCGACTCGAAGGACCGAACTATGGTGAAGCGAATCGGTGTGAAACCTCAGGTCCTCGAAAGAACCCGGACGCGCGCTGCTGCCGGTTCACGGCAATCGGCGACTGCACCCGGCTACGGAACCTGCATGCTCCATGAGTGACCGAAGCCCGCTGCCGTGTCGTCTTGGACCTGTCTGGGGGTGCCCGGGCGGCGTCGAAGGCGCAATTGTCTTGGAGCAATCGGTACCTGAATGCTGCTGATGCGAACGAGGACCTAGAGTCCCCCAGAGCCCAGGGTCGGACCACTCGCAGCCGCACCGTGCCTCGAGGCCAGCCGGGAACCGAGAAAGGTCTTAACGTAAGCCGATGTATCGCTCGTTGGTCACGGTCTGCTGTCGGGACGTGATGCCCAATGGGGCGTCGTTAGTTCCTTCGGCCAGCGACATCTCAGTCGAGGGAGCATGATGGCTGAGATCCTCGATCGTTCCACCGAGGCTCGGGACGAGGCCGGAACGGCGCCAGGCGATCGTCACTTCCGTCCGGACGTCCAGGGACTTCGGGCGGTCGCGATCCTTCTGGTCGTCCTCTTTCACGCCGGCATTCCGGGATTGAGTGGCGGCTACGTCGGAGTCGATGTCTTCTTTGTGATCTCGGGGTTCGTCATCACAGGCGTCCTTCTCCGAGAACGTGCGACGGAGAACTCAACTTCGTTGCCGCGCTTCTACGCGCGTCGAGCTCGCCGGATCCTTCCTGCGGCAACGCTGGTCATCATCGTCACCGTCACGGTCGCGTATCACTACCTTGGCCCACTGACGGGCCATGAGACGGCCATCGACGGCCAATGGGCGGCGGTGTTCCTCGCCAACTTTCATTTTGCGGCCTCACAGACGAACTACCTCGCATCGCAACAGCCGCCTTCGGCACTCCAGAACTACTGGTCGCTGGCCGTCGAGGAGCAATTCTACATCGTGTACCCAACGATCTTCCTCTTGACGGCCGGGGTATTTCGGCGGATTCCGTTGCGCCGCCGGCTCATCGCTGTGTTGATCGTCATCGTCGTTGCCTCCTACTCGTATTCGATCGTTTTCACCTCTGCAAACGCGCCAAGCGCTTTCTTTTCCCCGTTGACGCGAGCCTGGGAGCTTGCCCTCGGAGCCCTTATTGCCGTCCTCGGTCCGAGCCTTCGCTGTGTGCCCCGTCTCTTGGCGTCCATCGGCTCGTGGTTGGGATTAGCCGCCATTGTCGTGGCGGGTGTCTCGCTGACCTCGGCAACTGTGTACCCAGGGGCGCTGGTCGCGATACCGGTCGTCGGTGCCGCTCTCGTCATCGCTGCGGGCACAGCGCGTCCGGACCTAGGTGCCGAGCGCCTTCTCCGGCGGAGACCGTTTCAGCTTCTTGGTCTGATCTCGTACTCGCTCTACCTCTGGCATTGGCCGATCCTCGTCGTTGCCACCCAGTACCGGGGCACGACGAGCCTCCCAGTCTGGGACAACGTCGTCTTGCTGCTCATCGCGACCGTTGCTGCTGTCCTCACATATCGGTTTCTGGAGAACCCGGCGCGGCATGCAAGGGTGCTTGTCGGGCGTCCTAGCATCAGTATTGCCCTGGGCCTCTGCCTTGTCGGCGCGACGCTCGTCGTGACCACCTATGAACAACGTCGTTCCTCTTTGGACCTCGGCACCGTCGCAACAGCGACACCGGGGTCGGTCTGCAATTCACCGACCACGACCGACGTCTCGCAGCTGGAAGCCTCGTACGCCCTCAAGCATCCAGTACGGTCGCACATCTCGCATGGGCAGTATCAGTCGGTCGCAGTGATCGGAGACTCGACATCCTGCACGCTGCTACCGGGACTTCAAGCAGTTGGTCCTTCCTATGGTTTTCACTTTGAGAACGGTGCTGTCATAGGATGCGGAATTGTCAGCGGAACGATCGCGCCGAACTACTACAACGGGGTTAACCTCTCCGCGTATACGAAGGTTTGCCAAGCGCAGGCGAATCGTGCGGCGTCCGTGGCAATCGAGCGATATGACCCCAGGGTGATCCTCTGGGGCAGCACCAGAGAGCAAAACTCGATCGTGGTGAGTACCCGGCACGGAACCAACGTTTTGCAAGCGGGAACACCCGAGTGGAGATCGGTGCTGTTCGGCAGGATAAACACCCGCGTCGAGCAGTTCATTTCTACCGGTGCCGCGGTCATCCTCCTACTCGAACCGCCACAGGCGCACCAAGGGAGCCAGACTCAACCGGACTCGCAAGACATCGACTACCAACGAATGAACACCCTCCTCAAAGAAGTTGCCGAGCGACACCCTGATCAAGTGGGAGTGATCAACCTCGAGGCTCGGGTGTGCCCTTCCGGGCCACCTTGCCCCTACGTAGTCCCTGGATTCAACCCAACCCTGGCGCGGGGCGCCCAGACGTTTCACTGTGGGGCTGTGATATCTCCTGTCCCCTGTGCCAAGACGCTGCGGCCCCTCGACGGCTTGCACTACACAGCGACAGCGTCGCTCTGGGTCGCTGAATGGCTGGTGCCGCGGATTGCCTCCCTGGCGAGTGCGCTGTCGTCGCGCCGGTGACGACTCACTCGTTTGCGCCCGCCATGGTGGGGCTGCTCAAGCCTCTACGTCCATGAAAGTTGGACCACAGGCTCCAGTCCATGTGAACCGCGCACTGAGCAGGGCAAATCCATTTCCACAAGCCGCCTTCGCCAGGGCGCCATGCCGAGGTTCACCTCGTTCGTCGTGGTGTTGATCCGGTTGTGGACACCGTCGGAAATGAACGCGTCCCATTCAGGTATCGACAGGAAGGAAAGAGCTGATCGGGGTCGTACTGAGGCTCCGTGCAGATCGAGCTGCTCAATCGCCAGAGCTGGAGGACGATCGCCGAGCTCTCGGTTGCTATGGCGGAGTGGGTCGAGGGTGTCCACAACCCGATCCGGCGCGCCACACAGCTCCTTCGGTTACCTCACACCCGACGAATACGAAGTCCTACACTCCAAAGAAACCCAGGTCGCATTCTCATCCGAAGCGGTCCACCCAATGGGGTCAACCGCAAGTGGTCGTGCTGCCGGGATTTGAACCCGGGACCTCGTGACTCCCAGGTATATCGCCCTAATCGTTGTATGTCGGCCCAGCCCACCAGCTCGACCACGACCGTTGGAGCCCCAGTTGAACGCGGTTCAAACGGGCACTTTCGTATGGAGGTCAGCGAGAGGTCCACCCACCTTTTCGCTTGAAGAGCGTTTCCACGGGAAAAATGCGTCGATACCAATCGCCGCCAAGATGACAATGGAGACCTCGGCCGCAGCCCGGTAGCGGCTTTCTCCGAACGTGGTAGCGACCGTGATGATGACGGTGGCGACAAAAGCGAGCAGAGGGTATAGGGGGACGCGTCGTCGCCGTAGGACGATTCATCCGGCCAGAGCCGGCACGAGAAGGATCCAGTAGCTGACCAATTGCAGGTCGTAGACCCAGACTGAAGTCCGCGTCCCGAGAGGTGGGCCGCCTTGCCATTGATTGTCCAAGAAGGTCTTCTGGAACGGATTCCAGTATCCGAAGGCTCGACCTTCGCGGGCAAACACCACGAGTGGGAGACGGATCAGATGGTGTTCCTCATATTTCAACCCTGCGTGAAGATCCTCACTATCCGCAACGGACGGGTCGCTTGACTGATGTGGTGGAAAGCAGAGGAGGTTGTAGTACCCGATGAGACTCCCGTAGAAGGTTGCATAGCAACTTCCGTTTGCTACGGCGGCCCCAGCATTGGTCGACAAGATTACGGGTCTTTGGAAGCGCCCATGATTGTAGATCGTCCATGGTGCGATCACGACTGCGGTCAAAGCTGCTGCCATCACCAGCCACCCGATGCGAGCGCGCCAGTGGACATTCCTTGCCGTCAGGATTAGGGGAACACCAGAAGCGGAAGAATGAGGATCTGCTCGGACCGAGTCATCGCCAGCAGGCCGCACAGTGCCCCGAGGATCGCGGCCCGCGCAATCGATGGGTGGCTGTACAACCCATATGCGACAAGGAGCATCACCGCGATCAGAAACAGAAGAAACGTCTCTGACAAGAGGGCCCGCTCATAGACCCACAAACCGGCGTAGACGGCGGCGATGGTCGCCGCCACCAGCCCGGCGCGGTCGCCAGCCACGCGGCGTGCCACCAGGCCGATCATCGCCACGGTGGCCGTGCCGAGAGCGCACGCCAGGATCTGCTGTTGGAATGTGTCGTGCTGGCCCAGGAACGCCCATGCTGTCAGGATCAATGTCCATACTGGAGGATGAAGGGCATCAGGCACGGCTGGGAAGAGATTCAGGAACCAATGACCAGCTGCATTCCTGTTGGCCTGAGCGATGTAAAAGAACCCGTCACCACCTACCGCCTCCCCCCGAGACAGGACAAGAACGGCGACTCGGAGACACAATGCGCCGGACGTTATGACGACCAGCCACCACCCGAAGAGGCGGATTGTTACGTCGTGCGGAGGGCTCAACGGCTCCTTGACCGGAAGGTCAACCAAGGTCTCACTCACAAATCTCAAAAGCGACTCCACGACTCATCGGCGATCTGAGGCCCGGAACGACTCCTCGGCCATGAGGCAGGCCAGCTGGTCCCGGCCTTGGAGCACTGTGCCGCCATGATGCCGAGGCCTGCTCCGGCGCATCGCATCGAGTGCTTCGGCTCACGCCACCACCACCCTCATGACGACGACGTTCTCGGGCGTCGGCTTCTGGACTGCGCCCAAGCCAAAGGCGGCGATCGCCTCGGCCCTGGCCTTCTCGACCTCTGCGGTGGTCGTCGGTGGCACGTCGTCCTCCTGAGTTCGTCGGGAACGACGCCGCGATGGGCTGTCTCGTACCGGCGGGATCTATGCCCACAGCGTCCATCTACCCAGGTGTGGACCCAGTGCCAGGCGCACATCACGAGCCGAAGCGGGTGGGTTCTCTCTGTCCGGCCCGCCTATCTCGGTTGACCCTGTACGAATCAGGCGCTTCGGGGATGCACCCTTGTGGCGACGTCGTCATGGGCAGCTCGGCCACTCCGTGAGGCTGGCGGGCCCCCGTATTGGTACTCTTCGGATCGTGCCGAAAAGGACAATCGGCGTAGCCCTTGACCCAAAGAGAAACAGCCTGAACTTTCTGCGTCTCGTCCTGGCGTTTTGCGTTGTGTATTCCCACGCTTCCGACCTGGGCTGGTGGGGATACCGTAACGTGGTTGTCAACGGCAACGAGCTGGGCACCATCGCCGTCTACGGATTCTTCGGGATCAGCGGATACCTGATCGCGGGGAGCGCTTCGAAAAACAGTGTGGGTCGTTACCTCTGGCAGCGGTTCCTCCGCATCGTCCCTGCCTTTTGGGTGTGTTTGGTGGTGACGGCATTCGCGTTCGGCGCAATCGCGTTGGCCATCAATCCTTTGCCCCACTGCGGTTACGTGTGCTACCTCAAACTCCACCCTGGACCCTTCAGCTTCGTCTACTCAAACGCGCTCGTGAAGCTGAACCAGCTCAATGTCGCCACCCCCAATCTGTTTCTGGCCAATGGCTCGCTGTGGACCCTGTTCTTCGAGCTCTTGTGCTATCTGCTCTTGGCTGTCCTCGCCTTCGTCGGGGTGCTGCGACATCGTGGGTGGGTCGCCCTCGTCGCGTTAGGTATCTTCGCCGGCCTGCTCATCACGACTTTGGCCCCGAGCTTGAACTCGATGTTCAACGGACAGAGCAACTACATCCTGATGAACTTCATGGTGTTGTCCCTCGCGTTCTTGGGCGGCACCCTGATATATCTCTATCGAGAGCAAGTTCCCGACTCTGCCCTGTTGGCCGTCGTCTGCTTCCTCGCGTTCGTCGCAACGCTCCATCTTCCCACCAGTGGCCACGCGTGGACTCTCAACCCCTCGAAGTTCGGCGTGTTTCTTCTCGCGTACCCACTGCTCTGGCTGGGCGCGCACCTACCTCTCTATTGGATCGGCTCCAAAAACGACTACAGCTATGGCGTCTACATCTACGCCTACCCCTTGACCCAGTTGCTCGTCTCTCTCGGCGCCGATCGGCTTGGCTTTTGGCCCTTCATGGGGCTCACGGCGTTGGTCACCCTTGCATTCGCCGTGGCCAGCTGGTGGCTGGTTGAGAAGCACGCTCTTCGACTTAAGAAGGTGACCGTCGGCCGACCGAGCTTCTCCCGCCAGCCGTCGGTGTCCCAAGCGCTCACGAGACCACCAGACGGGCTTGGGGTGGCTCAGAATGCTGGAGTTGAGGTGGACTAGGCGGCGCGACGTTTGGTTCTTACCACCGGTTCGGTGGGACATTCCCCGGATTAGAACCTGACCAGTTCCGAGCCACAGTTTTGGGCAAGAGATGCCCCTCGGTGCGGGCGCTCCTCCTTACGTTGCGCCTTGTAGCCGCGGCGTTCGGTCAGCCCGAACATCGAGGACAGCGTCGTCCCCGAAAGGCCCTCCTCGGCGCCACCGACGACAGCGAGAGCACGCCGCTATGTCTCAGCGAGACCACGGCTCACCGACGTCTCCGGTGGTGTGTAGGACTGCGCCCGCTCGAGTGGGACCTTAAGGCGCCGAGTCGCACCGGACCAATACTGCGCGTCTCGTCGTCGTCCGCGACTACGCACGGACCCGGTCTCGATGCCGGCGCGTGCGTGTCGGAACAAGCACCGTGCAAGCGGGCGTCGGGCATTTCGATCGAAATGCGTCCACTGGGCCAATCCAACACATGCGCGGTGATCATGGCGAGGGCGACGGCCTGCCCGTCGTGGCCGGAGCGGTCGTGATCGAGACGGACGAGGAGGACACCAACCTCGATCAATCACCGAGCGCAACTCACCGAGGAGTACCTGGTCGTCTGGCAACAGCCCCAACGGCTGCATTGGCACGCACTACGACCACCTTCGAACACCCGTCCGGCCTGATTTCGCCTGCTCGTCGGGCTGGGGGGCTTGAACCCCCGACCTCTTGACCGCCAGGTATCCCCACATCGCGGTGTACAACCGGGCGTCTGACCAGGTCGAATCGGACCAAAGTACGGACAGTTGAGCGCGGCTCGCGAGCGCTCAAGCGTGCCTACTTCTCCGCCGATAACCCGTAGGGACTATCGCGAAGGTCAGGGGGTATCGGGATGCAACCGATGACACAGAGTCCAAGTCAGAGCATGGACTCGTTTGCACAGTTATTCGATGTGACCCCGAACTCGATCATTAAAGAGCACGCGAGAACTGCGTGGGCCGACCCAACAGCAATGCTCGAGCGGATGGACGCGACGGCGAGCGAGGTCCAGATGGCTTACGCGTGTCAGGCAGCGACGGAGCTTCGGTTCAAGAAGAAGCACCTTACGGACGCCATGTCCTGCATCGCCAATGTGTGGGTCAACGGCTACGTGTTCACAAGGATCGTCTACGACACGGAGATGACCGCGGTTCACTACACCGCTACTTATGAAGAGGTGAAAGCGAACGGTCAACGGCTCATTGACTTCGCGGAGAGCATTGAGATTGAGAAGATCTTTGACGGACTTGCAAGGGCGGTCGAGGGTATCCGCGATGAGCTTGTTGGTCCCGAGGATCGGGTACTGGTACGCAGACTCGGGCATCGGGTAGCGGAAGGCGTGCTCTTGGCAGCGTGGGCGCATGGTGTTGCCATCGGGATCGCCGAACGTTGGCTGTTCGTCAGCGAAACGAACTGGTGATCAAGGGTTCTAGGCATGTCTCTCGTTGATTTGAGCGCCCTAGGTGTCGTCTTTGGCATTGTCGTGAGTCTTTTCATACATCTGTCGCGGTGCGCAGAGGCTTTGGGATTAGACGGACGTGAACGCTGTACTGAACTGGGTAGTCGCAGCTCAGGTCGGGCCAGGATCCGCCCAGTTATCCGCCGCAGATCCGCAGGTTTGGCCTGGACTACGAGTTGGCCTTGGGCGTGATCAACGAGTACATCGGGTGGTGCGAGCGATCCCTCTGGCTTCGGAGGAATGAGTCGGGGCCCCAGTCCTTGCGGGAGCGGCGCCGCTCCGTCGCGCTGAGTCCGACGATGATCTTGAGTCAGGTGCGGAGTTAGGCGACGTCTCGACGGAGCAGACCGGCTCTGCGGGGGACGTGTGAGCCCGCACCACCCGATGGCTGGTCGACAAGATAGGCGATGCAACCGTCACAGAGACGTCCGAACTCTCTTCCGGTCCCCATGCGCCAACAGTCTGCCCGCCCGATCTTCGACACTGGCCCAGCCCAACCACAACGGTGGCATGAGCCGTGTCGATGTTTGCGAATACGTCCGCTACCTTCTTGTGACGATGAGTTGTGCATTTGCGTGGAGGCTCTGAACTCCATACGAGTCTTATTGGCGCTCCCCTCCACCGCATGTGAGGTGAAGCGTCCGATTGGAATACGCGTCAGTTGTCCGGACGAACGGAGATTGTGACGGAGTTGTCTTTGACGTAAGGAAGGGCTGCCTGCCAACCGCCGTGCTCAGCTACGTGGCGCGGTTGGTCGGCAAGGCCACGGTAATTCCCTCGCCGTAGCCACTTGGCCGGACACGAGACCGGCCAGGAACGCCCTCACACTCGCCGTGCAGTCCTAGTGCTTCTCGACGATTACCGCCCTCTTGGCGGCGAACTCCTCGTCGGTGAGCAGCCCATCCCGGTGGAGGTCGGCCAGCTTCTTCAGCTGCTCGGGCGGGTCGGCCTCGGCGGATGTCGCGGGAGCCGACGCGGATGACGGAGCGTGATGCTGAGCCAGCGCTTCCTCGATCTTGGCTTTGAGCGCCAGGAACTCGTCGGCCCGCTGGTAGACCACGATGACGCCGTTCTGGTCCTTGGCCACGTCAAACCCCTGGCTTCCAAACCGAGAGCGGGTCTCAATGCCACCGGCCGGGCTGAAGGAGATGTACCTGCGGAGCAGGTGCGACGGCTGCTTCCAGCGCACCGACGTGATTGCGTAAGGCGATCTTCTTCTCACCCTTGCCGACAGTCGAGCGAGCGAGGATGCTCTAGGTCCGGTCGATCGTCACCCATGTGTCGTCGACGATCAGGTTTCCGTTGATGCCCTTGCACCTCGTAACTCGGGCTGCTGGTCCTCTGTCACATCCGAACCATACCGAAACGTTCTAGCCATGTGAGTGGACCTAGCCTTCTGGTCGCCCTGGAGGGACGCACCCAGTTGGCGCAGTTGGCCTGGCTGGACCCCTCCGGCCGTCTAGCCGAGTCGTGCCGAATTGTCCTATCGTCCCGGCGGCGAAGTGGGCACCATTCTGAAACAGGAAGCGTCAAGGTAGGAACGCCGCTGGTCCGCTGTCGAGGGTGGAACTGAGGAGTCTCCGACCGCTCGCTGGCTCACCAAATGTCCGGCGTACGGGCACCCTAGCGGGTATACGCAAGCGACTCGTCCCGGACGATCTGAATCAGATTGCCCAGCGCAATATTGACGTCATCGAGGTGGAGTCCCCACCTTGGTCCGAGCACAGGCTGCACAGTCGGTCGAGTGTCCTTTGGCCCAGGGATATCCGTGACCTGTAACCAGGTCGCGCCACCCGAACTCTGGCACTGCGCGCTGTAAAGATTGGGGTATGACACCCAGGGTGAGCGGACTGTGCGTTTCGAGGAGGTGCCGTATTTGAGGCTGGACCGAGAGCCGGGAAATGGCGTGGTCGGGAAATAGGGATCCAGCGATCCGACTCCTCCGGTCAGCGCGGCCGGGTTGGTGCAGAGGACCTGTAACCCGGAAGCCGAGGTCGGCGCGAGACCCGATAGGCTACTTATGCTGGTGCCGACCCGACCGAAGAAACTGTTAGCGGGTGGCGGCGAGTTGAACGACGAGTAGGCCAGGACGCACCTCGTCTGAGCGTTGGTCTGATTCTGACAGGCCGATATGTGGGCGAAGTCTCCGCCGACGTTTTGACCTATCGGCACGGTCACATTGCCGCCCATCAATAGCGCTGAGACGAGTAGCTGAAGTTCTGTGGGGCTCGGGTCGAGCTCACGTTTGATGAGTGCGATGAGCAGCGATGCGCCCTGCGAGTGTCCAATCAAGACGACACCTCGGCCCCTGTTGTAATGGGCGAGGTAATCGTTCCAGGCCGAGAGAACGCCCAGGTACGCTATGGCGGCCGATTGGGGGCGGATACCCCTGCTGATCGCTGAGAGGGTCAGTTGGGGGTACATCGGGGCATAGACCCGACAAACCTGGGAGAAGCGGGACGCCTGAGCGATGGCGACCGCTTGCTCCTGAGGATCGATGTGGAGATTGGCGTTGGCCGTTGGCTGGGTGCTCACCGTCGGGTACACGTAGAAGCAGTCGATAGGTGGGTTCTCGGCCGGATGGGTTCGCTGGACGTGCGTCGTTCCGTTCGCCCGAACGACCGTCGTCGTGAGATTGCTCGTGCAGGGATTGTCCGACAGCCCAGGACGGCACAGCCAAACCGTCGAGGATGTCAAGGGGCTGGCGGCGGCCACCTCGCTCCCGACCATCTGAGTTGGTCCGAGGAAACCCAGCATCATGACCACGGCAATCGCAACAGACAAGAAGGCACCCTCGGTCGAGATCCGGATGCTGGCCCCCCTCAGACGCCACATCATGTTCTTCGACTGTGTTCCAAGAAGGTCAGTTCGACACAATGATCGAGATGGCCGAACCGTTCCCGCCCCCGCCAAAGGGGTAGGTGGCATCACAGTAGAGGGAGTATTGCCCATTGGCCCCACCCTTTGTGTTCCACTCGTAGATCCAGCCGTAGTAGGTGAGCGTGGCCACACCGAGCTGCTGTGGCGGGATTCCCGGTCCGGTGTAATCGAACGCGACCACGGGAGCCTCCGCGCCAGACGGTACGGCGCAGTCGAGCACCTGAGTGCCCGAAACGGTGGAGTCGTTCGCCGGTACCACCATGGCGGGCTGCGCTTGGTTGACCACGCCGACCGACGACATGAGCTCTGGTGACGACCCCCCCTGTCCGGTCACGTACTGGGCAAGGATGAATAGCGGATAACTCCCGTTTACCCACTCGGCGGCATCGAAGGTGCCAATCCATCCATACAGGGTGGGCACGGCTCCAATCGCGCATATATAGATCGGTGGGAAAGTGGTAGAAACATTCGGACAGCCAGTCGCCTCCAAGTCGAAGGTCACCTGAGTCACCCCCGGTGAGGCTACGGCGTCGAGCACGGCCGGGTTTCCCGAGACTGCGGCCCCAGAGGACGGCACCACGATCGACACCTTCGGGCGTCCATTGCTCAGCGTGATCGAGAGGCCGGGGCTGGTGGCGCTTGAACCACCTTCGGTGGCGATGCTCTGAAGGGTGTAGGTGCCGTCGAGAAATCTGGTGCTGTTGAACAGCGCGATCCACCCGTCGTAGGTGCGGGTGGCGGTGGCGATCAGCGCCCCGCTGAGTTCGAACTGGACCTCGGTCACCCCCGATGAGGCCGTGGCATCCAGCACGACTTGTGTGCCCGCGACGGTGGCGCCGCTCGCCGGCACCACGACCTCGGTGCTCGGTGACTGCGCGCTTGCCATCTGTGCTGGGAGCGCGCTCAGGGCTGCGGCCAGGGTTAGAGCAGCCGCGACAACAAAGACCCTCGGTGGCCGCATGGCGCACCTCCACCCCGGACAATGACCTGACGAAAGGCCACTTTCAACGACGGCATAACACAGCCAATGCCGCAGAGCAATCGTCTTCGCTTGAGCAGTTCCGTTGCCTCACCGGCCGTTGCACCGCGGCGACAGCGACCGTCCCAGACCACCGGTTCGGATGGTGCCGTGGGCGTGCCCCGACCACCTCGAGGGGCTGACGGGGTTCCGGGAGTTCGGGCCTCGACAGAGGGCGTCTCGGTGCCACGCGGGGCGCTGCAGGTAGTCCTTGAGCGTGAGGCTTCATTGAGTGAGTCCGGTGCCATCAGCCAGTGGACGAGCGCCTGGTTCACGCTGTGAGCGCACGGAGGCGCTGTATCAGCGCTGGGCTGGCGGACCTCACTATTTGAGTGCGTCTACCCGCGCCCCATGGCCCCGATGCCTGAGCCTGGCGACCTGATCGAGGCATTCAGCCCTCAGCCGGGGCGTTGCTTTCGGATGGTCTACACGGTGCAGCTGCAGGCGGATTACTGTCGTCAGCCGCCGGCGTGGAAGGGCCAATGGCAGGACGCCAATGGGCGCTGGTGGTATGTGGAGGCGTGCCGAGAGCACGCGCCGAACGCGATGAGCAGAAGCGCAGAGGGCTTTTGACGAGCGCGGAGCCCACACAGTTCCCTCAATAAACAGCGGACGGATGCCCTTGCCTCAAGTTCGGGGGATCCGCCTCCGAACTGGTATGTGGCAATCCGACACGTGCGTCTGCCGACTGCTCGAGCGAGATGGGGGGTTCTGGGATCTGACCCGAGCAGTCGACGGGCGCACGTTGCCAAGGGCCTAGAACTTCCGACACCGTATCGACAACATCTTGGGACGCCTTTAGTGGCTGCGCCATTTGGGCCGGTGCGTTCAATGCGCCGAGAGGCGTTGTGCGTGCTCGTGCGGCGCGTATCAGTAGTCATCGGCGTTAGCTCAATTATCGGGCCACAGTGACTGCTCCGCTCTCAGAGGGTCTGGCGTGGTTGGTTCAACCCTGTTGCCCTGCTAGCCGGGGTTGAACCGCGCCCGGGCGCCGCGCACCGCGCCTGCTGCATCGACCGCCGTTCCTTCTCGTCCAGTACGGTTTCGCGCAGACGGTCCGGGGTAGAAGACTGCGCGGAGATGCCCAACCCAGTCAGGGAGGTTGGCATCAGCTCGGCGCCCCTCGGGGCGCCGAGTCGCGTAAGAGGGCATTGTCCCGATTCAGTCCGGTTGGCTCTATCCCGACGGTGGCCGCATCGTCAGGATCGTGGTCGAGGGGCGGCTACGGCTGACGGGTCGGACTTCTGTCGTCGCTACTCCTCGCCACTACCGTCGAGACCCATGACCCCCATGCCCCAGCCCGGAGACGTGTCCCCCGGTTTCGTCGCCGAGGCCGACCGATGCTGGCGCATGGTCTACGACCGAACCTGCAAGCGACGCACTGTGCCGAAGCGCCGGCATGGACGGGCCGATGGCGCTCGCCTCGAGGCGACCGCTGGTGGGTCGTGTGGGCCTGTCGAGACCACCCCGAAGGGTTGACGGGGCGGACGGGTTCGGGCGACGGCGCCACTACGGCCGCTGGATTCGCTGAGTGGCGCTCGGGCTTCGCGCCTAGCCCGCCGGCTCGCAAGACCTTGGGAGTCCTCGCACTGTGCGGAGCGGTGTTGGTGCCCATGGAGTTGCTCGGAACAGTGACCGCGGGCGCGGCCGGCCCGAGTACGACGGTCGTGATCCCTCGAACGGATCGACCCTTTCAGGTGACACCTGGGTTGAAGACTCGGACCAGAGTCCCGCGGCGTCGCCTCGGTCCACTTCGAGGTCAGCGGAGGCTCGATCTCCGACAAGACCGTCGCCTCGACATTCCCGACCATCTACGGCAGGCTCGGGGGTGGGATACGACCGACGTCCCGAACGGGACCTACACGCTCCACAGCGTGGTGACCGACGACAGCGGGCAACTCGGCGACCAGCCCGGGTGTGAGCGTGACCGTCGACAACCTGCCGCTGCACAACCAGGTGCTCGTACCCTCCGCCGGGGCCACGGTGGGCGGCAACACCGTCCTGACGCCTCGGCCCCCTGAGCGACGACCCGGAACCCGCTCAGGGCATCCCCTATGTGGCCGTTGTTCGCGAATTGTTTGTCATGCGAGTAGCAGGGTATCGCGACCAGTGCTGAGGCGAATCGTTCGACGTCACTGAGGCGAAGCGATGGTTGCACAACGAGCAGAGCAGGTCCGCGAGTGCATTGGGCAGATTGCGCTTGACGATGCCTTCCCGGAGCGACCCGTGGAGTTCGTCCATGATCTCCACCTCAATGAACGCCTGACCCTTGCGTCGGTCGCGGATCTCGCGGACCGGCTGCCGCGTGAATCGGTGATCTACGACACCGCCGCCCAGCCCCTCGTAGTTCCTTTTGGAGGACCACCGCGGGGTGCGCTGGAGCAACCGGGCGACGTCATACGCGACTTGAGCAGCGCCAACGCCTGGCTAACCCTGCTCAACGTCGAAGACGATCCCGGCATGGCAGAGCTCATGAACACTCATCTCGATCGACTCGAGGCGGGATTGATCGCCAAGCAGGGCAAGATGCGCAACCGTGTGGCCTTTGTGTTTGTCTCGTCTCCGAATTCGGTCACGCCGGTCCACTTCGACATCGAGCACAGCCTGTTGATGCAGGTCAGCGGGAGCAAGAGCGTCAGTATCGGGTGCTACGAGAGCGACGGCGTTCAACGGCGCGAGATTGACCGGTACTGGGACGGCTCCCACGGGCGGATCGAGACGCTTCCGCGGGAGGTAGCCGCGCACACCCTGACGCCGGGGCGGGCGATCTACATACCTCCAGGCACGCCGCACTGGGTGCGGAACGGTCCCGACATCTCTCTGTCCGTAACCCTCACATACTTCACCGCTGCCACCGTCCGCGAGAACCGTATCGAGGACTTCAACTCGCGCCTTCGGCGGCGGCACGTAAACCCACGCGAACCGGGGCTTTCCACCACCGTCGACACAGCCAAGATCTGCGTCATGGGAGTCCAGGCCATGGGACGACGTCTTCGCTCCGCCGCGGTCGGCATGATGCGGCGGGATGTCCAATGAGCGACTTGCCACCGCTCCCTGGTAATCGCGGGCACCTTACGATGAGTGGAATCGACCGAAACAGGGTGCGCGATCTCAGATGCCACAAGTGCAAAGTCGCCAGCACCGAGACCTGCGCGGACTTTTCGAGCGGGTCGCACGCGTACTGACCGCTCAGCAAGACCGACGTCATGACCAAATGCGGTTCCCCTAATCCACGCTTCGTTGGCGATTCGTGTGGCTGGGTCCGTGGAGAAATCGTCTTCTGATCATTCCTTCCTGGCCAAAACATTCCATGTATCAGGTACGCCCTTTAGTTCGTGCTCGCCGTGCTCTGTGAACTCGATCCCGGAGCCGACGACCAGGGGAGGCACGGCGCTGGAGACCAGGACCTCTCCCGGACCGGCCAAGGACCCCACCGGGCGGCGATGTGGACTGCAAGTCCGCTCAGATCGTCCCCTCGTAGATCACATTCGCCGGTGTGCAGGCCGGCTTGGATCTCGAGGCCCAGCTGGCCACCGCCGCCACGAATGGCCGCCGCACATCGAATGGCTCGAGCAGGGCCGTCAAAGGTAGCCATGAAGTCGCCCGTTGCTTGAGGGCCCGGCTACGACGCTCGAGCTGGCCTGCACCATGGCGTCTACGTCGAGCGCTCGGGTCATCGGAGATCGCCCAACTGTGCTGCTCGCTGCGTCGAGGAAGCGATGTCGGTGAACAGGACCGTGACGAGGATCCGGTCTGCATCTCGGCTCGATCTCACCCCGGTGACGAACTCTCCGATCTACCCAATGAGACCGTCGACGTCACCGACGATGGGCACATGGTCTTCGCCTGCCAGTTCCATGAAGCGGGCGCCCTCGATGTGATCGGCGATGTAACGGCCCATGGCGACCGGGATGACGCGGTCTCCGCCCCGGTGCAGCACCAAGGTGGGGACTCTGATTGCGCCGAGGAAGGGGCGTAACGTTCCACAAGTACGACCGTCGAATGAGGGCCTGCATCTTGACCAGGGCTAGCGACACTGCTCGCCAGTCTCGATCACCCTGCGCCGGGAACTATGGATCACTCGGGGCAAGGTCCTCTGGGAGCTCCGTCAATGTTCCCCAAGCGTCCGCGGCTCCGGAGATGACCACTCCACGAGGTCCGCCGCGAACCCGATGGGATAGTCGACATCAGCCGTCCGAGCGGCGTAAGTCCCGTAGAGCACCAAGTGGTCGACCCGTTCTGGGTGGGCGGCCGCAAACAACATGGCCAGCGGCCCGCCGTCTTCGTCTCCGAGGAGCGTCTGCATGCGAAACGTCGAGGGCGTCGAGAACGGCTCTGATGTCGTCCATCTGCTCTTCCGCCGTGGGGATCTGGGACAAGGGCAGCGGATCGGACATGCCCGTGCCCCGCTCGTCCATGAGGATCAACCGTGAGAAGGACGCCAACCGCTGGTGGTAGCGCCTTACCAGCGGTTCCTCCCGGTTCACTCGCAGGTGGGTCGTAGCGCCCCGGACCTGTAGCAGCTCGAGCGGCCCATCTCCCGACGTCTCGTAAACGATGTGACCCCATCGACAGTCTTGCGTACCTCACATGGAGGTCTCCGTCCACTGATCAAGGCTACTGATCGTGACCGCTTTTTTCCGTGGAGCCCGAGGACGCCTTTTCCTAAACTCAGACCCGTTCACATCGCCTGATGGAGCTCCCCGTCGGGACAACGGGACACTCCGGCACTTCGGAGGCGTTGTCCCCAGGGGCGTCGGCCTAGCCTTAGCGGAGCGGCAGGTTTCGTCAAGCACGCGGCAAGAGGGCGTGGTGAGATATGCCCGTGGATGGCGTGCACGACCTCGGCGGGATGCAGGGATTCGGCCCGGTTGAGATGGAGATAGACGAGCCCGTCTTCCACGCTGAATGGGAACGCCGCGCCTACCGGCTCACAATCTCCTCCATGCTGGCGGGGCACCTGAACGGGCGGTTCCGGCACACGATCGAGCGGATGGACCCGGCGTGGTACTTGGCCTCGCCCTACTACGAGCACTGGCTCACCGCCACGGCCACCGGCCTCGTCGAGGGCGGTCTGATCACCCAAGAGGAGCTCGACGATCGGCTCGGGGCTCCGTATCCAGTGGCCCGGCCGGTTCGGGCTCCCCGACTCGGCGATCCTGGTCCTTCGGTGGAGGTCCACCGCTACGGGGTCGGCGAGGCGGTGCGAGTGCGCGAGTGGCATCCGCTGGGCCATACGCGAGCCCCCCGATATGTCCAAGGCAAGCCCGGCATCGTCGTCCGCCTCGACGGCGTGTTCTCACTCCCCGACGTGGAGTATCACTGCGATCGTCAACGCATGTGAGCCGACCTACTCCGTCCGCTTTGAGGCGTTCGACCTCTGGGGTTCGCCGGGTGACCCGGTACATGTGGATCTCTGGGAGAGCTACCTCGAGCCCAAGGAGGCATCTGCCCATGGGTGATGGACACCACCATCCGCTGCCCACCACGCCCGTCGAGGATCGCGTCGTGGCGCTGGAGTCGCTGTTGGTGGAGAAGGGAATCATCGATCCCGCTGCTCTCGACACCGTGGTCGAGTACTACGAGCACGCCGTGGGCCCAATGAACGGTGCCAAGGTCGTCGCCCGTGCCTGGGTCGACGACGCCTACCGGGAGCGTCTCTTGGCCGATGGCACGGCCGCCATTGCCGAGTTGGGCTTCTCCGGTCCCGAGGGTGACCACATGGTGGTAGTGGAGAACACCCCTGCTGTGCACAACGTCGTCGTGTGCACCTTGTGCTCGTGCTATCCATGGCCCGTACTGGGGCTCCCACCCAACTGGTACAAGAGTCCGCCGTATAGATCCCGCATGGTCCGTGAGCCGAGGGTGCTCCTGAAAGAGATGGGCTGCGCTGTTCCCGAAGAGCGCGAGATCCGGGTCTGGGACTCGTCTGCCGAGACCCGCTATCTCGTGCTGCCGATGCGACCCGAAGGCCGCGACGGGCTTTCCGAGGACGAGCTCGCTGGACTGGTGACCAGGGACGCCATGATCGGTGTTGCCCAGCTGTGACGGAGACCGACGTATTCGACGAAGGGTTCGCCGAACCTACCGTGCCCCGGTCGAACGGGACCCTAGTCTTCGACGCACCCTGGCAGGCCCGAGCGCACGCCTTGGCCGTCCTCTCGGTCCAAGGCTCCGGTCGAGAATGGGAGGACTTCCGTCGCCACTTGATCGTGGCCATAGACGATGATACGACGACCATATTGGGACAGCTGGGTGGTGGCCCTTGACGCATTCCTTTCCGAGTGCGGTCTTCTCGCCTGATTCTCCGACTGGCCTACCAAGCAACAACGACAGCTCGGAAATGCCAGGGGTGTCCCAGAAGCTGGAGTTGACAGGGTGAATGCCCCCGAACGCCGGGCCGGTGACAGACCTTTCAGGCGTAGGTGGCTGCGAGGCACCGTCGAAGCCTACGTAGAATAGCGAGGAATTAGGAAGTACGGCTCCTGCACTTTGCAAGTGCATCTCGGTCGAGTGTCGCAAGCTCCACGGCCCCCGCCGATGTCGGGTGAATCGGAATCAAAAACTCGGCCCCCCGGAGATATGTCCTCTGGCTCCTGACATGGCCACTCAAGAACCCGCTCCAATCGGCCACTTTGTATTTCTTGGGGTCTAACGCAGCGAGAGCCATGATGTCAGCATTGATTCTCGTTGCAATCGGTCTGCGGCTGAGAGTGTCAGCGGCGGGGTTGATGGTTGTCAAGACAACACATGGTGTGTTGCGTGTGATGCGAATCAGCTTGTCCCAACTCGTTACCCAGTCAGGGTACGTGCCACCAAGCAGCGCATCGTTCGTCCCCAGATTCTCGACCACGGCATAAGGATGAAACCTCAACGCTGATTCAAGCGCTGGCAAGCTCTGGTTGATGCGAATGCCGTCTGCAGCAAGGATCTCAACGTCGTAACGCGATCCAGAAATTGATGTATCGCAGGAGCGGTGAGGACAGTGATCGAGTCCCCGTCGAACACCACGCTCGGCTTAGTCGCACCCGAGTTACTGCCCGCCAAGAGGATCATCGCGAGAGCGAGCAACAATCTCACAAGGTGAGTAGCGTAATCTCGGAGTGACCCCTGCCGAACCTGCCCCCGAACGCCGGGACCGAGGCGTTAGGGCACCCCCCACGGGTCAACGAACGAAGATGACGTAATCCTTCGCCGCGTCCAGTCGTTGGGGGACAAGCCCCCGTACATTGGATACTTCTCTAAGGGTCCAGCTTGACTGCTGGTCCCAAATAGCTTCGGGAGTGCTGGCAGGTTCGGCCTGACTTGGAGTCCCGTGACACCCGTGGGTGTCGTTGGCCGAGACCTTCCAGCCGCACATTGAAAGCGGCACGTCCCGTCTCCGAGTTGGGGTGATTGGCCCGGCTTGCAGCAACAAGCCTGGACCCCCTTCGCTCCGATCCGGAACGGCCGTGCCATCCCTAACTCAGTTAACAGAAGGGATGACCATGACCATCGTAGGAGCTGCGCGTGGGGTGACTGGTGGTGTTGACACGCACCTCGACGTCCATGTGGCTGCCGCCCTCGACCCCCTCGGCGGGCTGCTCGGCACGGAGCGCTTTGAGACCAACGCCGCCGGCTACAAGGAATTGCTCGCTTGGCTCGAGACCTTCGGGGACGTCACCAAGATCGCCCCCCCATCATCATCTATCACCCCACCCCCCCATCCACCCCTCTAGGGACGGTGCCGTCGAGGCCATCCGGGTCCTCGTCGTCGCCAAGCGCTCGGCCCGCCAGGCCCGGGTCAAGGCACTCATCCAGATGCACCACCTCGGCCACAGCGCACCTGAGCAGCTTCGTTGCCGACTGAAGGGTCTTTCGGTGCCGGCGCTGGTCGCCGAAGGAGCGAGGCTCCGACCGACCCGTTCCCCCGATCCGGTGACCGCGGCCACCAAGGCCTCCCTCTCCTCGCTCGCGCATCGCATCGAGGCCCTCGATCGCGAACTCGCCGAGCTCGACGAACGGATCGAAGCCCTCCTCATTGCCACCGTGCCCGATCTGCTCGGCCTCTTCGGCGTCGGACCCGACACCGCATCCGCACTGGTGATGGCAGCCGGCGACAACGCTGAACGGTTGCATTCGGAGGGCGCATGGGCCCACCTGTGTGGCGTCGCACCCGTCGTGGCCGGGCCGGGCAAGACCAACGGCAAGGTCAAGGCCCACGACGGTGGCGATCGCCAGGCCAATAGCGCGCTCTGGCACATCGTCATGGTCCGCATCGCGCACGACCCCGAGACCCAGCTCTACTTCGAGCGCCGGGTCAAAGCGGGGATGACCAAGAATGAGGTCATCCGCATCTTGAAGCGCTACGTCGCCGCGAGGTCTATCGCTGCCTGCCCCGCGGCGAAGTCCTCGGGCTGTGGGTCTGGCTTTCCCCCGTACTGTCGCTCTTCGGAGCTGACTCTCCAGCGATACGCCGACCCTCAGCTCGAGAGCCCCGATCTCGAAAACGCGTGACCCAATACGAGCTTGTCCTCACATCGAGTGACTGATCAATGTTCTGTCCGCTGTTTTCATTCCCGAACCCCGAAGGAGGGGTTGACAAGTGATAGGAGCTCGCCGGGATTGGGAACACCTATCTCAGACCTTCAAGGATTCCAACAAGCTTGTGCCACCCTCCGCGCTCTGGAGGCTCAACGCGAACGCCAGCCCGAGAGCGAAGAGGACGACCCCGAGGCCAGCGCGCCAGGGATCTGTGTTCAGACCGTGGCTGCGGAAGGCCCCCAAGCGGATCAAGAGGATCACGATGATGACGATCACCGCCCTGATACCCAGTTCGCGAGACCACGGGACGGGGCCCCTCTTCATGGAGAAGGCTGCCGCGAGCCAGTAGATCCAGAAGGCCGCCCATCCGATAGCGAAGACAAGCTCGACGGCCTTCATGTGACTCAGACTTCCACCTGTACCTCGCGGACGTTGAGATTAACTAGAGCGACTGGCACATTCTGACGTCTGAGAAGCCTGTCCCTTGGTGGAGACATCAGACTCGCTGAGGCAGCGACATCGACCAGGGTGCCCTATTGAGCCGAGAGAGCCTCCGAACGGTAGGGTCATCGGCATGAGTCGCTGGGCTCGGACAAGGACGCCAGGGCCGTTCGCTCTCGTGTTGGCAGCGACCTTTGTGGCGTCTTCATCGGGTGGCGTGGCCTCCGCGGCATCTGTCAGCCAGTCCCAGCCAGCATGTACCTACAACGCCTTCACCGATCCACAGATGGAGACGATTCGCGGTTACTCGGGCAGCGCAATGGAACCCTTCATCTCTGAGGATGGTGAGTACCTCTTCTTCAATACTTCGAACGTTGCACCAAGTATTCCCGCCCTAGAGTTCGCCACCCGAGTCGGTGCCGATACCTTCCGGTACCGGGGTGCGATTGAAGGCGCCAATCAGCCGGGCTACTTGTCGGGAACTCCATCCATGGATGAGAACGGGAACCTGTACTTCGTCTCGACGCGTAGCTATGCCCAGACGCTGTCGACTATCTATTCCGGGCGGTTCGCCTCCGGCCTTGTGACGGGTGTCCACTTGGTCCCCGGCATCTCGGGTGGCACCCTGGGGACCATTGACTTCGACGTCGAGGTCAGCCCCGATGGCTCCACACTCTATATGAGTGTCGGTCACTTCGACGGAGGGCCGCCGACGAGCGCCAGCCTCGTCATCTTCGACAAGGTCGGGAACGGCTTTGTGCCCGATCCCGACAGCGCCACAATCCTCCGCGCCGTCAATAAGGCGGGCATGCTCACGTATGCAGCTTCGATCTCTACCAATGGACTGGAGCTCTTCTTCACACAAGCGAACCCCGCTGGTGGAGAACCGGCCATCTATCGAGCGGTGCGGGCCGGGGTTGGTCAGGCCTTCGGCGATGTCCAGCGCGTCAGGGCCATCACTGGGTATGCAGAGGCTCCCGCCATCAGCGCCAATGGCACCACGCTCTACTATCATCGGCTGGTTGGTAGCACGTTCCAGATTTGGACAGTGACGCGACGGTAGCGCGCGTCCTGGCGGTCTGCGCCGGAGCGACACCGCGTCGAAGAAGTAAACAGAGTTGCAGTTGCTACTCGTGGTACTCAAGTGAGCAGACCCTCGGTAGGAGTCGGGCTAAGAACACCGGCTTCGGACTCTCTTCCTCGTCAACGAAACTAGCTACAGAACCATGAAGTGGCGGCGACCAGGGTGCCCCAGTTCGCCATCGGGACGGTGCGACTATCGCCCTTGCCGGAGCTATTTAACGATTCACACCAGAACCAGCAATCGATCTCTTTGATCGCCACGCCATGACAGACACCCACGAGAGTCCCGACATGATGCTGACAACTGACAAGAAGGACCCGATGGAGAGAATCGACCCTGCGGAACCCACACCCCCAACGGAGAGCACAGAACCAATCGACCCTACTGACAAGATCGAGTTGCGTGAGCCGATGGACAGGACCGAATCTCGAGACCAGAGCGACCACCTAGAGCCGTCATCTCGACGCTTCACCGAGCCCTTCCTCACTCTCACGATCCTATGACCAGACTGTCCCCAAACGCATCGGGCTAGGGTGCAATTGATCGAGGCAAGTGCGGAGCGTCGCAGGCGATCGCTGCCGAACCGAAGCCACCGGGGTCAATTTGGGGTGTCTGCCAATAAATCTCGACGCGACAGATGAGGCCGTCCTCGCCGATATCGAACGAATATGCCTCGTCCAGGTGGAACTCCTCCTCTCCGTATCGAAGGTGCTCAGTGACCGTGGCAAAGGCGAATAGTCCGTCGGGCGTGCTGATGATCCGCCGGACGTCATTACCGTAATCAGAGGGCACGGTGGCTCTTAGGAAGTCCAGATAAACCTGTCGTCCTTTGAGCTGGTCGCCGAAGGGACCGATTCTCAGGACCTCTTGGTCAAGGATCGTGCCCAGTTCATTCCATTCCCTCGCCGTCAAATGCGAAAAGAAGTGTTCGACGATGTCTGTAACGTCCGCTGTCAAAGGCGCCTCATTCGGTAGCGTCGCAGACCTGAAGGTAGTTCCAATGCGATGTAATCGTCCATCGTCTTCCCTCAGGTGCCTCCGAACGCCGGGACCGGGACCCACCTTGAGGCACTACGGAGGCATTCCCTAGAAGTGATCTACGTGGTGGCGTTCCGTAGCTTCGGAATCCGGCGCTTGGCGTCACGCTCCGATTCGAGGACGGACCTCATGCTCGATGCAGCCGCAAGATCGTCGAAGACCCGGTTGTGGCGCTCCTCGGGGTCCACGGTCAGGTTGTGCAGCTCCCAGTCGGACTCGGCGGCCGCACTCAGGAACGGGTTCGGAGCGACCCCCTGCGCGGCGTACCAGTCGTCGAGCCGCTCGTAATAGTGGTTCAGCTTCCACAGCTCGGCTTCGCCACCGTAACCGGTTGGGAGCGTTGACAACACCGACTCGATGTTGATCGGCGGTGCGACCGGGTCGAACGCAGCCCCGGTCAGGATGTTGACCTCGGTCATTCCCCGAGTTACGTCGTCCTCGGTCATGAAGTAGATCGGCGAGCCATACGAAGCTGGGTCGCTCTGCCCTCGGACCATCGGACTCAAGTCCCGACCAGGCAGCGACTGGACCTCGTCGTGATGGGCGCCGACGCCAGCCGTCGCCTGCTCGGGGTCGATACCGGCCAATCCGAGGAGTGTTGGGATCAGGTCGACGTGGCTGGTCGGCACGTCTATGCCGCCTCCACGCCCGGGCTCGATGCCCGGACCGGCGATGAGCAGCGGTACGCGGGTGGCCTCGTCGAACGCATTACACCACTTCTGAATCAAACCCCCGTGTGCACCGAGTAGGTCGCCGTGGTCGGACGTGAACACGACGATGGTGTCATCAGCCATGCCCGACTGCTCAAGTGCCTCAAGAATACGCCCGATGGCCTTATCCACCAACTTCAGTAGGTAGTAGTAAAGCCTCCGATAGCCGAGATCGGTGGCGGTCTCGAAGATCATCTTGGGCCAAATCGCCTTGAACGCTTCCTGGCACGCAGGGCGGCCCGTGAACGGGTCCGACTGGGATGGCGCCTCGGGCACGTCGGGCACGGTGTCGTCCGGCGGCCCGAAGTGCAGCATCTGCTCCCATCCGAATCCCGAGAACGCGATGTCGTGAGGATTAACAAAGGAGGCCACCGTCAGCCATGGGCCCTCGGCCCGGGATGCCGCCAGGTCGCCGAACAGTTCGACGACCTGCTCGGCGAAGACGCCATCGCGCACGGTCCCGCAATCGGACTTATCGGCGCCGTGGGGCTCGCGCCCGATCCATCCAGAGAACCCGAACGGGTCGAGCCTGTCGGCCTTGCGATACGCCTCCACTGCCTCAGGCAGGGGGATGCCGTCGTCGTCGGAGGTCTTGAGCCCCTCGTGCGAGCCCGGGGTTGTCAGGTCGGCGAACGAGACGTGCCACTTGCCCCGGTAGTGAGTCCGGTAGCCGCCGGCCCGGAACCAGTCCCCCAGGGTCGGCACTGTGTTCGGATCGAGCCACTGAATCCCGGGGTCGGTCTTCTGCTTGGCCACGCCGTCCGTGGACGTCACTCCGTGCAGTGACGGGTACTGGCCGGTGAACAGCGTGGCTCGGCTGGGTACGCACGCCGTCGAGCCTGCGTAGTGCCGGTGGAACTCCAGGCCCCGGGACCGGATCGACTCCCGTGCGGTGAGCTGGGAGTTGCGGAAAGCGCGCACGTTGTCAGCCTCGTATGGAGGCGCGTAGCGCTCCTCGTCAGTCATGATGAGAAGGATGTTCGGTTGACTCATGGCTCAGACGCTATCGACAAAGCAGCCGCCCATAGAGGGACTTCGGTCCTAATGATGAGGGTCGGGGGCCGGCCTAGAGACCCGACTCAAACGTGATCCGCCCCGTGGACGCAGCATGTCGGAGCGCATCGTAGTCCCGTTCGTTCTGGTCGGCGTAGGTCTCGGCGAACTCAGCAAGAGCCCGGTCGAATGTCGGCCCGTTCCCGAGATAGCTGGCGATGGCGACGCGGTCACCCGAGCGGGCGTGTGCCCGGGCCAGCGCCTGGGCGCATACCCCGACGTACTTGGTGAGGCCCGGAGGGATCGCTCCTTCGATCTCGAAGCTCCCCTTCCAGTCCCGGAGCTGGCGGAGGTAGAAGTCCCGGGTCACGCCGTCAGGACCTTCGACCGCTTGATAACCCAGGAAAATGTCGCTGGCCGCCTGCATCAGATGTTGGCCAGCCACCACGCGCGCCCCATAGTTGGCGTAGCCGCTCTTGCCAACGAACTCCTCGAGGACGGACGCCTCCGCCTCTTTGGCTTGCAGGAAGAGCGGGTCGCCATCACCCATGCCGACCATGAGCAGGATCCACGCGCGAGTGCCCACGCTGCCCACACCCACCACTTTGCGGGCCATCTGCACGAACTGGAACTCCTCGAGCAGGTGTCGCCGGTCGGACTGGACGCTGTGTCGGTAGCCGCGCACGAGCTTGTGGAACGACTCGCGCAGCGCATCACTCACCTCCTCGGGGAACAATTCCTCTGTGGGCACGAGGAGCGGCGGATCACTCACGATGCGGAGCCGGCCGTCGATGACGCTGGCGAGCTTGGCCAGGGCCTGCAGGCTGTCCCGAGTCCGGGCCTTGGTAATGATCTGGGCGGTGCGCGCCGCCATGCGCTTGTCGGCTCTGGACCCCGTCTTCCCGGCCGTCACTTCGAGCTCCGCGAGTAGACCGGCAACGTCGATGTGGGAGTACCAGGCTTCCAGCGTGGACAGCCCCGCCAGGCGGGCCATCTCCTGGCGGTAGCTCGCTCCCACTTCGAGGGCGGCGGTCCGAGCCTCCTTGACGGTGAACTCGCGGTCCCGTGCGGCGATCACCACGCTGGCGGCAAGCCGCTTGAGGTCCCACTCCCACGGCCCCGGCAGGGTCTCGTCGAAGTCATTGACATCGAACATCATCTTGCGCTCGGGCGAGGCGAACAGTCCGAAGCTGGACAGGTGGGCATCGCCGCAGACCTGGGCATTTAGGCCCGACCGCGGCGTGGTCGCCAGGTCGGAGGCCATGATCAGTGCGGCTCCACGGAAGAAGGTGAACGGTGAGACCAGCATCCGCCCCGTTCGCCAATCGGGACTGGGTGCCACCCTGCGGCACCATGGGGACGCCACGACTCGCCAAGACGGACCAAATCGGTACCCGGCAATCCAGCGCAGCCCTTCTTCCTGGTCGAACGTGTCTCGCGGGATGTCCCGGCCGACGCGAACCCCAGCTTGAAGTAGCTTGGTTCTGGTTGGTCGCAGACCATCGTTTAGGCCTCACGCCTCGATCTGTTGCTCGCCCTAGAACGGACAGCCTGTTCTAGTCGGCACGAGACAAGGAGAGCCAGATCATGGCGAACAAGGGTAAGACGCAACTACTCATTACGTGGGTGGCCAGTCCCGACAAGGTGTCCGAGATGGACCGACTGGTTGAGAGTCATGGCTCGTACATGGCCAAGACCCATGATCGCGAGGGTTCCAACGCTCTGCTGAGTTACGACCTCGCCAAGGGTCCCGAGTTGGAGAATCCGCTCGACCCAAGCTCCAAGAGCACTGGCAACACTCGCTATGTCCTTAGCGAGGTCTATGACTCGCCAGCGGGGATCGAGAATCACTGGCGCCTATCCCAGGAGTCTTGGAGTGATTTCGGCGCTATGGTGGAGATGCTCGCAAGCTGCAACACGCAGACGCTGCATGGTGGCTCAATCGCCCAATCCCTCTGGTAGACGCTGACGCGTCGAAGTCGCGCCCGAGCCTCAAACTCGGGCGCGGCGACAGCGGGCATACCGGGCGGTGCACCAGTGCCCCCGTTCGCCAGCAGGGTCAGTTACACCGACCCTCGCCGGTTGTCCTCGGACCACAATGGTGCGACGGACGCGCCTCCTATTGCCCTCTTGGTATGGTCGTCAAAGTCAGCCGAAGAACACCTCGGCCTCCGCAAACAGCTCCGGTGATACCAGCTTGAGAATGGCCGTGGCTTCGGCCAACGGCACCAGCTCAATGGCGGTGCCATGCAGGGCCACCATCTGGCCCGAGTGCCCGTCGTGCAAGGCGTCAACGGCGTGAAGCCCGAAACGGGTGGCAAGGACCCGATCGAAGGCCGTGGGGGTACCACCTCGCTGCACATGACCCAAGACGGTGGCGCGCGCCTCTTTGGCGGTCCGCCGGGCGATCTCCTCCTCCAGAAACGTCCCAATGCCGATGAGCCGCTCATGTCCGAACGCGTCGACCTCATGTGGGCGCGCGGGCATCGTGCCCTCTATCGGCAACGCACCCTCCGCCACCACGACAATAGGGGCATATTGGCTGGCGAATCGCCGCTCGATGAACCCGCACACTTCCTCGATCGAAAACGGCCTTTCGGGAATCAGGATCACATTCGCCCCACCGGCCATGCCGGAATGCAAGGCGATCCAGCCGGAGTAACGCCCCATAACTTCCACTATGAGCACCCTGTGGTGACTCTCGGCCGTTGTGTGGAGGCGATCGATGGCCTCGGTGGCGATCGTGACTGCCGTGTCGAATCCGAATGTGTAGTCCGTTCCATTCAGGTCGTTGTCGATGGTCTTGGGCACCCCGATGATCGGTAGACCGGCGGCCGCGAGCCTTGTCGCCACGCCGAGGGTGTCTTCACCGCCAATGGCGATGAGGGCGTCGAGACCCAACCATTCTACGGTCTGGAGGATACGGTGCTCACCGTCCGCGGAGTTGTATGGGTTCGTACGACTAGAGCCAAGGATGGTCCCGCCACGAGGCAGGATACCTCGGACATCGGAAACATCCAGCGGTGCGGAGTCTCTATCGAGCGGTCCGCGCCAACCATCGCGGAATCCCACGAACTCGTCTCGGTGAACCTGAACGCCCTTCCGGACAACAGCCCGAATAACGGCGTTCAGCCCCGGGCAGTCCCCGCCACCAGTCAGCACACCGATCCGCACTCACGATGAGTGTAGCGACGCGGGACGACCGAGCCCTCCGGGAGACCGACTGGTGGTCTGAAAACCTGTCACGCTTGAGGATCATGCGAGAAAGTCGTTCACGGATGTCTGCGCGTTGCGGTAGGTCTTGAAATGTGCCTCCGAACGTCGGCCTGGTGACCATCTAGCCGGTGCTCTGGGAAATGTAAGGTCGGCGGGTTCCGCACGAAGTATCGGTTGTCTTGATGCGGGCTGTACCAGGAACCATTATCGGGAGATGGGAATAGTTGAGGACTTGCTGGGACATCCGGGGCTGTATCTCGGGGTCGACCGTGTGGCGAACACAGACCGCGTCGGGGCGGCCCGGATCGTCGTGACTCCACTACCTGGCCACGCAGGTGTGGCCATGGACTACGAGATCTTCAATCCTGGGACGCCCGACAGACTACGCGGCCACGTCGAGCACACCATGATTGGCCGCACCCACATGGGCCCGAGTGTGATGGTGATCAGCGATATGCACGCGCCGTCGGTGGGAATCCTGCGGGAGACAGAACCCGGCGTATTCGAGGCTGGCGACGAGGCCACGGCTTACCCGATGAAGGTGGTGATCTCGATGCCCGAAGCGGACCATATGCACCACGCGTGGTGGTTTGGCGCACCGGGAGAAGAGCCAGTCGAGCGGGTCGTCGCCGAACTTATCCGGGTGGACTGACCACTCTCGGACCTTCTCCGCTGGTTCGGTCTGGATCGAATGTGGGTCTGCCGGGGTGCCCCAATCAGCCGGGACGGCGTGCAACCCTTCGACACTTATGGGCGACCCGCAACACCTTCGTGCGACGCGATGTGGGCTACCGGTCGACACGAGGCGCGCCGACAGGCGCTCGGCTCGTCGAGCGGGAGCGGCCCAACCCACACATACGCCGCGGCGGGTCGATGGGATTGCTTACCGTCACCGACCACCGTGCCACCCGCCGCGCGAATGAACTCTTGCGCCGCCTCCCCCGTAGTGACTTCCGGAAGCGTCGCGTCACAACGGCGCGGGGAACGGTGCCGTAACCCCCCTGACTATCTATAGGCATTCCGAGATCGCGCCAGCGAACGTAGGTCAACCGCCCCATACAACTTCAAAGGACTGTCAAGTGACCAAACGACTGGGAATCCTCATCGAGGTCGGCGGGCTGTGGATAGTCGTCAGCGGGCCAGCGTTCGACCTGGCGTGCGGTGCGCCTGGCTCGGTTCCTCCCCGAGTTCTCTCGGACCTCGGGGCATCGAAGACCTGCCCTCCAACCCCCCAGCGCTTCGGGCCGGACTTGTCATCGAGTACGACGACTACCATGACCGCCCCGCAGGGCTCTGTGACCGTGGCCCAAGTGGCGCAGGCGTTCCAGAGCGCCGTACGCAACGGCACCGCTGCAGGAGCCGGCGCGATACCCGATGTCCTCGTGACCTGCGGTCCGCTTGGCGCCTCCGTGACCCCTGGGAGCTACCTCAGCTGCGATCTCAACTCGGCGACCGTCGGAGGGGCTGGCGCCATCCTGCAGATGACTGACCCGAGTGCCTCGGACTACAACGTGATCAACATCGGAAGCGCTGACCTGTGCACGGGACAAACGACGTCTGCGATACAGGCGTGGAATGCCTGGAACGAGTCCCAAGGCCTTCCAACCTGCTGACCGTTACGAGTCGAGGGGACATCGTCCGTCACTGGTCCGCTTCGCATAACGACTCGGCTTAGCCTTGGTGCCCGTGAGCCCGATGCCCCACCCCGGCGACCCGTGCCCCTGGCTTCATCGCGCAGCCGGGCCGCTGTTGGCAAAACGTCTACAGCAACCAGCTCCAGGCAACTCACTACGCGGAGCCATTGGCATGGACGGGCCACCAGCGCTCACCTCGAGGTGACCGCTGGTGGATCGTGTGGGCCTGCCCCGACCACCTCGAGGAGTTGACGGGACTGCGGGAGTTCGGACGCGCACCGCGGTCTTGAGCGTCCCAGGACACCAGGCAGTTTGGGATGTTTCCCGCCCCGACAGCCTCCGATTGCCATGAGGTGTACCTGGGCGCTCGCTGACTACGGGGGGATCGGCAGGTAGGCGATGATCATGACATTGACGGGCGGACTCGTCCCGCTCACCCCACCCAAGTAAGAGGCCACGCTCTGGATTGAGCCCGGCAACGAGGCGGAGGAGCAGTCAGGACTGCATGGAGCCCCCTGCACGACGGCTATCCAACCGTAGATGGTTGGGGTGGCGATGAACGTCACCGTAGTAGGGCCAATCGTCATGTCGATCGAGACTTTGACCACACCCGGGGAAGCGGCGGCGTCGAGTACGAGGTTCCGTGCCGTATCCAGCGTGGCGCCACTCGCCGGGATCAAGACCGTGGTGCTCGGAGGCGGGTTGTTGACGGTGATACTGACGCCCGAACTAAAGGCGCTCCCGTCCGTCCCGGAGGCCTCAGACACCAGGGCGTAGGAGCCGTTGGGGACATCCGTCGTATTCCAGCTACACAGCCATCCGTAGTAGGTCAGCGTCGCTGTGCACGCCACTGGGGCTGAATAGCCGTAGGTGCCGCCGAAGAGTAGGAACTCGACGCTGGTGGCGTTGGTTGCGGAGGCGTCAAGGTAGGTCGATCCGGACAGCGTCGCCCCACTCGAAGGGACGAGCACGCTTGTGCTTGGCGACTGGGCGCCTGCGACCTGCAGCGGCACGACGCTCATGGCCGCGGCCAGAGCAAGCACCGCTCCGACCACAGCAACCCTTGATGCTCGCATAGCCCATCTCCGAGGAAGGCCAAGCGGGAAGCGGTGGCTCCTCCGACAAGCGGCATAACACGACCCCGGCCCAGTTGCAACAGGATTCTCTCTCGAGTAACCCGCTGCTCGGTCGCACCCAGCAGCGTTGCCTTACGTACGGCTAGGGCGATCTGCCTGCAAGGGTGCCACCTACAGCCGGGACGGTGACGGCTTCCAGAGTGAGCCACCCGCTTCAGGCCCTAGTGGTCGATGGTGGCCACGAACTGGTACGCCCACGCTTCAAGCGGACCATCGTCCACAAGGACGTAGATCCCGCTCTCCTCTGTAATCTCGATCCGCGGCAGAAACACCTCCAGCCGACTGACGCATGGGCCTCCATCGCATCGGATGAACATCCGATCATCGGGTCGCAGTGGCGTATCCCTGAGGGCATCCCCGTACCACTCTTCGGAATGCCTTGCTTCTGAGTCACCGGGAAGCCCCGCAGGCGAGAAGGCCATATCTCAACTCTTGTTCGGTGCGGAGGTCATGTCCAGAGTGGACAGGGTGCCCTCGCTGCCGGGACGCGGGCGCAGCTGGTATGTCGACGCGTGTCGCCAGCACGCGTCGAAGATGACGAACGGGACGGCGGAGGGCTTCTGAGGCACCCGACTAACTGAGAAACCCTGCCCCCTATCGAAGCAGGCACATATGGGATACGCCGACTGGTTGGTGCGGGCGGCAACACCCCGGCGCTTGATATATTTGGCTATATAGATAGAGTTAAGTCATGACCCGTTCACGGAGACCATCTCCACAGGCGATCAGGGTCCTCGAGGCGCTGGCGGTCGATCCGACTCGGTGGCGCTATGGCTACGACCTGGCAACAGAGGTCCACCTGAAATCGGGCTCTCTCTATCCGATCTTGATCCGGCTAGCCGACCGCGCACTCCTCGAAACGTCCTGGGAGTCTGGTCCACCCGGTCGACCGCCCCGGCATCTCTATCGATTGAGCCCGACGGGGCGGGACTATGTGGCCGCTCTCGAAGTTGCCCGGGCCGAACGATCCGCGTCGCGCCGGCGCTTGGGCCTGAGTGGGGCATAGTGCTCTCGGTCCTTGCCCTCTTGCTGTTTGCTGGAGCAGGAGCGGTGCTGTGGAGCCGGGAGCACTCTTCTCCAGACAGCCAGACGGTGCGAGGGGATCTGCCCCTCCGCTTACTGCAGTGGGCGGTCGGACTGCTCCACGCTGACCGGGTCAACTGGGCCCAGGCGATGCTCGGAGAGTTGGACCGGATCGAAGGACCCTCCGCGCGGTGGCGCTTCGCTCTCGGATGTGTCGTCGGGGTCTTAATGCAGCCACCAGAGGGAGCCGCCGGAGCGATGGCAGGACTGACTGCTACCGCGCTTGGGGGCGCGGTCGTCCTTGGTATCGGGTTCGTCCACTTCGGGCTGGCAGCCAACCCGGGGAACTGGGTGATGCTGACGATCGTGGCCGCTCTTCTGATGAGCTTGATCATCGCCGTGAGTGTGTTGTTGCGCCGGCCGGGCGTGGTTGGCCCGGGGTTGGTGGGCGGACTCTTTGTCGCGGCTGCGTGGTTGGCGTGCTCTCGGCTCACCCTTCTTGGTCTCGTCGATCCGATCCGCTCGATTGGCCGCCTCTCTGTACCCCTGCTGATGCTCACGGTGCCATTGATCGTGGGGATGGTTGGCACCTGGCGCAGTGGGAGTGCTCTTGCGGGCCGGCGTATCGCACGGCTGGCCGGCGTCAGTGCCGGCCTGACGATGTTCCTCGTCTCGACGATTGCGGTCGTGGCGATCGACGGAGGACCGCGCGACCCGGGGGTAGGGGTGGCCGGGGGTGTGAGCGAGTCGCTTTTCCTCGTGGCGATGCTGTTCCTCGTATTCGCCCCCTTGGCGACGACAACGATCGGCTGGATCGCTGCGACCGCGACCGACCGATTCCGATCTGCGAACCTGGCACGACGGAACCATGACGCGTTAGGAGCGACCCAGGCGGCTGGAGGAGCTGCGGCCGGCGACCACAGTCGAAGCATCGGGCATTTGCTGCTCCGTGGGGTGGTTGTTGCAGTGGTCGTCATGGCCGCCGCACTGCTCTTCTTGGCCAGATAGTTGGTCCGCAGAGGGGCCGTCGGGAGGCGATCCGAGTTAACCCGCATTGCAGCGACTTCCTCGCTGGTGATGGGATGGGTGACCCAGTACGCCAATCGGATAAGGACCCTTATCTCGCCACTGCTTCAGTGATCTTTCCCCGCTGCGAATTCCTTGCGCGGATCACAGGTGGTCGGCGGATCCCGCTTGAGGTGAGAGGGGTCCAGGTCTACGTTTCTTGACGTGGCTGAACCCGGCGACGACCGCCACGACCACGACCCTCAGCCCCGACGGGTCATGTACACGCTCATCGGCCTGCTGGCATTCTTCGCCAGTGGTGGGCTGATCGCCGTCGCATACACGCATCGCGTCGTCCCGCCTGTATACAACTCCAATTTGCCCGCTGCGCACCCGCAGGTCCGCTCTTCGGTCTCGGGACCAACCCGTCGACCACGACAACGTCGCCGACTCCGTCGACCACGACGCCATCGAGAACCGCAAGTAGCAGTTACGCCGCAGCCGCGGGAGCGGCGACCCCCACGACCGTACCCCTCACGCCGCCGGGCAGTCTCCACTTAGCGGCGACGCCTTTGTCGCCAGCCCCGGCCACGACCACCGCCTCAACGTCGACCGCGACAAGTTCGACGACGACTGCCCCGGCACCGGCCACGACGACCACCACGAGGGTGCCGCCGACGACGACTACCACAACGACGAGCACGACGACGGCGACCACGACGACCCTGCCAGCTACACTCCCGACGACCGGGAACGGGAACGGGAACGGGAACGGGAACGGCTCATGATCGAAGTCCAGTTGACTGCCTCTGAAGTGACTCGTGCCTCCAAGGTCAAGGGGTGAACCAGATCGCCGGGTCGGGGACCGGACGTAGGACGGCTAAGGATCCTGGTCTGTCAGCGTTTCACTGGGAGCTGGCCGGAACCTATCCCGAATGGCTTCCGCCACCTTCACCCGGAACTCGGAGGTATCGCCAATCTGAGTCCTCACGATCTTGATGAGGAGATCGCGGACCTCCGCGTCAGCCGCATGATCAACCATCCATTCACCGAGCGCTTGTCGGTCCGCTTCAGATAACTCGTATTGCCCTGTAAGCGCACCAACAAGAAGTGTCGTTATGCCGATGTTTCGCTTCGGCTCCCCAGCTCCATCCATTACACCTTCCTCGGTGAGGATCGTGCCTGCTGGGTTCAGACTACGTCCACAATCTCGATTGGAGGTGGCTGAGGGTGAGTTCCCGAACGCCGGGTAGGTGTGACACTTCGGCACCCTGGGAGCACCCCTCGGGCGCAATGGCGCGAGCGCTATGGGACACCCATCCAAGCGTAGATCGCCGATTCAGTCGCCGATGCCGAAATGGCCTTCTGGGCGAACGAGGGTATCATTCTGTAGCTCCCAGCGCCCGTGGCGAGAGGCCTTCGTCCCTGATCGGCTACTTCTCGGACCGGTTGAATGGCTCATCGAACGGGTGATGTCGGCACCGGAACCACCTCGCACAACTCCACGCGCTCAGAGATGCCCTTGAGGCGCCGCTTGCGGAGTCGTCGGAACTCGGCACCGGGAATCGCACCGGCTGCCCTTGCAGTTTCCGCGGTCACCAAAACCTGGTTCCCCTTGGCTGTCTCTGTGACCCGGGCGGCGATGTTGACGACGTGACCGACAACGTCGTCCTGAGTGACCACTGCTTCTCCGACGTGTAGGCCGGCGCGCAGGCGCAGTGGAGAGGGCGAGGTCTCGAGTAGTTCGAGCGCAGCTCGGATTCCGCCGTTGGCGTCGGGAAAGGTGCAGAGCAGCCCGTCACCTAGGTGCTTCACCACGCGCCCGTGCCAGCGGCGCACGATGGGGCCGGCCGCCCGATTCTGCTCGCTGATCATCGCCGCCGCTGCGCTGTCTCCGTGGGTATCGGTAAAAGACGTGAACCCCTCGAGATCCGTAAAAGCGACCGTCACCACCTCGACTTCGCCGGTCCCGTGGCTCCGGAGGGAAGCCAGAAGTTGGACGGCGCTGAGGCCCATGGTCGAGAGCAGCGACGGTTTACGTTCCACTGATCGCGCCAGGAAGTGCTCGAGGATCTCGGTCGGCTTGCTCGGAGAGATCGGCTGATTGATCGGGTCATCCAGCCAACGATGGTCAATGATGCCGAGCTCGAGCGCGGTGGCCGCCTCCTCGGGGTCACTTCGGATGACCTTGGCCACCGTCTGGACAAGGAGCCTGCGCAGCGCGTCGACCGCGCCCTCACCGGTGGACCGTGCCGACTCGATTTCTTTTGCACTCACCACCCGGACCCTACTGACATGCCCAAGGCAGCGACAAAGGAAGCCGGCGGTGCTGATGGGGAGACGAACCTCTCACCACCGGGGTTTGGGGGAGGTGCAGGTGTCCCATAACGCGCGTCGGTCAATCGTGCCACCGTGCGGCACAACTGGGCTAGGGGTCAGCCCTAAAAGCGCACTAGAGGTGACGATGACGGCCGGAGCTCACGAGCAGGTCGTCCCACGGGTCATCGGAGCAACTCAGTCCGTTCCAGGCCAGTGTCCACATGGGCCACGGCCGCACATGCTCCCGAAGTCGTTCGCACAGTTCGGAGGGTGGTTCGAAGGGAACCTGTAGGCCTGTGCACACGTCGTGTGCGTGAAGGGCTAGTTCGAGGGCTCCTCGAAGTAAGAAGTCCTGCGGTGGTGCGGTGAGAACGCTTGGTCGTCGGAAGAGCACAGCCCTCACATCGGGCCCTGTATCATTGACGACCGCGGCGAGGATTCTGCTTGCTATCTGCAGAGACTGGCCGAGCAGGAGGGGTGTGGCGCCGTCACCAAGGGTGAGGTCGAGCCCTACGTCGGGGTAGGCATCGGTTCGCCTTGATGCGAGAAAGAAGGCGGGGGCATAGACGCAGTCCACCGCGTGGTCGGCAGTCTTGATGCATGACCATTCGACAGTTCCAGCAGACACAGACCAATCACGCTCGGCAGCTGAACTCCATGTCGTCGCAACAAGATCGCTCAACTCGGTGAGGTCATCGACTGTAAATGACTTCTCGGCAGGTTCCACCTCCAAATCCTGCCAGCCGAATGTGCAGAGTGTCCCAGTACACCGGGACGAGGGACCACCCTGCGAATCCATGGGGATACCGCTACCCGTCAACACGAAACGCGACCGGTATCCGGCATTTTGCGTGCGGTCAGCTGGCAGCCAGAGCCGTGCCTTCGAACTTGCCGGCCCTGGAAGACCGCGACCCAGTCAGCTGAAGGCTCGTCCGAGCCGATGCTGAATCGTTCAGACCTTGCGTCCGGCAAAGGCCAGGAGCCGCTGCGTGGGCGTGGCGGCCTCTGGTGCTGACTGCTCGGGGCCGAAGACTCCGGGCACCCGGAGATCGGGTCCAATCATCTGGTGACCGACCTCCAGCGCGGTCTCGATTAGGGCGGTGTCCTCAATCGTCTGGTTGGTGGCGCTCGCGATGTCAGCAGCGTGGGTGAGAACGTCAAACACGGCGATGTTGATCGCGACGCCCGCGGGCATCTCACCGAAGGGCAGCTTGACCATCTTGTCGAGTGCGCCTGGCACCTCGAAGGCGGCCATGGCGCGGGCTGAAGCTGACTCCCACGCCCCCACGTAGTCGTCGCCCAGGTTGTCGCCACCCATGAGCTTGCCGAGCAGGTCGTCGGGGACGGACCCCTCCTCGACGCATACGGCGAACATGGTCGATCCGCCCGTGATGTGGTTGATCACGTCTCGAACTGACCACTCGGTGCACGGGGACGGCAGACCGAGCTGCGAGGCGTCTGTACCCTTGACGACCTTGTCTGTACTGGCAACAACCTGCTTCATCGTTGCGACACTGTCCATGACTGCCTCCTCCTGCGCCCGACGAGGGCGTCTGCGACTCCGTTGCCCTGTGCCCCGGCAGCATATCTACAAGGACGCCGCCCGTCTTCTGGGACATCGTCGCGGAACTGCCGATACGGACCGGCGTCCAGGTGCCCCACTTCATTGCCGGGAGGAGGTGACACCTTTGGCCCATTAGGGACAGGGCGCTCGCCGGTCACGAGGTTGTCAGATTCGAGTAGCCACCGCTAGAACGTGTCCGCAGTACGGCTTTAGCTCGGTCGTCACGGTCGCCTCCATGACCGTTACTGCCGCTGCCGCTTCACCGAGTTCGGCTTCCAGCGCGGCTCGCTGGTCAAGGATCGCACCAAAGCCCCCTGCGACTTGGAGGACCGCCCGGTTAGGCGTTTAAAAGAGACCATCCACCGGTCGCCGTGATGGCCCAACTGGGATGTCGGGTGCGTTCCAAACCCGACGACCCAGTGGAGGTCCCCCACATAATCCGCGCGCTAGAACCCGAGGTGTTCGATGCTGTCTGGGCGGCGGTCGAACCGCTGCTCCCTCCTCCTCCGATGACCCACCCTCTGGGTTGTCACCGACGCCGGGCACCGGACCGCGTCTGTTTCCAGGCCATGCTGATTCGCCTGGTCACCGGCTGCTCGTGGGTCGACGTCGAAGCCCTGGTCGGCCGGGCGGTCTCTGACACCACCTTGCGGACCCGCCGAGACGAGTGGGAGCGGGCCGGTGTCTTCGACGTGCTGGCCGAAGAGGCGCTGACCGCCTACGACAAGATCATCGGCCTCGACCTCTCAGAGGCGGCCGTCGACGGCTCCCAACACAAGGCGCCCCGAGGCGGCGAGGGCACCGGGCCCAACCCTGTTGACCGGGGAAAGCGAGGCTGGAAGTGGTCGCTGCTCACCGACCGGGCAGGCATTCCCTTCGGCTGGACGACCGACGGCGCCCAGCGCCACGACGTCGCTCTCTTCGGCTCCACTCTCGAGGCGGGCGAGCGCCGTGGCCTGGTGGCCGACATCGAGACCCTGCACCTCGACCGCGGCTATGACAGCGCCGGCGTGCGAAGCCTGTGCGCAGATCACGGGATCGACGACATCGTCGCCAACCGTCAACGCCGGACGAGGAAACAGCGTGGTGCCGCTCCGGGCAAAAAGATCGTTCCCCTCGGCATGCGCTGGCCGGTGGAGCGGACCAATGCCTGGCTGGCGAACTTCGGCCAGCTGCGCCGAAACACCGACCGAACGGTCGCCCATCGACTCGCTCAGCTGGCCCTCGCCATCGTGGTGCTGATCACCGCCAAGCTCATCGACTGGCGCAACCGCTGGTCACCGACTTCGATGCCTATCCGCTGATGCTCTTGGTCTTCCCAGTGGGCGATTTGGTCGTACTGATTAACCTCGAAGCCGACTTGTTCGAGCAGCGGTCGGTAGTCCGATATGGCGTCTTCCCATATCGGCAGCTCTGCAACCCGATCGGGATCAAGCTCAAAGGCCACGAATGCGAAGCGTCCACGAGGACGGAGAATCCTGGCGACCTCAACGAGCGCTGCATACTTGTCGGGGACGTACTGGAGGGCATCAACGCTCATCACCGCATCGGCTGAGGCTGGTTCGAGGCCAGTTGTCTCAAAGGTCCCTTGAAAGAATGTCGCCCTCCCGCTCATCCCGAGAGGGCCGACCCGCTCGGACGCGCACTTCGTGGCCATAGAGGAGAGGTCTATGCCCAACAGGCGACAACCGGTTTCCCTTGCCGCCCACAAGCCCGGGCCGCCAGCTCCACACGCCAGATCAACCAGAAGTTGATCAGGACTGAGGGTCAAGCCTTCGGTCAGCAAGCGCAGTTGTGCGAGCGGAAGGAAGCTGATGTGAGCGAACGCCTCTGGGTAGTCCGAGCCGGTTACTTGCTCTCGCCAGATCCGACGCAAGGTCGGACTTTCACCCCACCTGGCGTAGAACGCCTCATACCCGCTGGCTACCAAATCGCTGCTATCTGACACGGCGGCAGCGTAGAACCTCGCTGGGCGGCGGACTCCTCCCCGACGGTTCTTCTCCGGTTGCCCACTCCGATTGAAGTCGCCTGGGACTGCCCCTGTACGCCATCGGGACGGTGGGGCACCTCGGCTGAGGAGAGGTTGTCCCGGAGCTTGTGGGAAATGAGGTGGCGGTCCCCCGCCTGATGCCTTCCGGCTGGTAGGTGTTCAGGCGTCGAAACCAAAACACCACCACAAGAAGGGGACCACCACCAATGAAGAAGAAGCTACCTGTTGTGACCATCGCGGAGCGGGAGGAGGCGGCACGCCTCGCTGACCTGCCCGCCGAGGCGACCGTCGCCCTCCATGACCTGGCCGCCGCCATCAAGGACGGCCTCATGGCCTTCTGCTGCTCGGCCGGTCTGGCCGTGGTCAGCGAGATCATGGCCGCCGAGATGACCGAGAAGGCCGGGCCCAAGGGACGCCACGATCCCGAGCGCACGGCCACGAGGAACGGCTCGGCACCGGGCTCGGTCGTGCTCGGCGGGCGCACCGTGCCCGTCTCTCGTCCCCGGGCGACGAAGACGGAGGGGGGCGAGGTGCACCTCGACTCCTACACCGCCTTCAACGATCGGGACCTGCTCAGCCAGGTCGCCGTCGAGCGCATGCTGGCCGGCGTGGCGACGCGGCGCCACGCCCTGGTGGCCGAGCCCATCGGAGAAGAGCTCGAAGAGGCGGCTCGAGGCGGCTCCCGCTCGGCCATTTCGCGGCGCTTCGTCGCCGCGACCACCGAGAAGCTGGCCGAGCTACTGGCGAGCGACCTCTCGGTCCACGACGCGGCGGTCCTCATGATCGACGGCATCATGTTCCACGAGTGCTGCTGCGTGGTCGCCCTGCTCATCACCGCAGATGGGACCAAGATCCCCGTCGGGGTGTGGGAGGGCGACACCGAGAACACCACGGTGGTCAAGCACCTGCTGGCCGACCTGGTCGAGAGGGGACTGCACTACGAGGCGGGTCTCCTGCTCGTCATCGACGGGGGCAAGGCGCTGGCCGCGGGCATCAAGCGCGGTCTTCGGCAAGCATGCCGTCGTGCAACGTTGCACCTTGCACAAACGTCGCGATGTTGGTCGACTACCTCGCCCCCGAGCTGGCCCGGCGCATCGACCGCCAGCTCAAGGCGGCCTTCAACGACACCGATGCTGCCCGCGGGCTGAAGGTCGCCAAGGGCCTCGCGGCCCAGCTCGAGCGCGAGCATCCGAGTGCCGCGGCGTCGCTCCGCGAAGGCCTCGACGACATGTTCAGTGTCCGCCGGCTCGGGGCATCGGACCGCTTGGCGCGCTCGCTCTCGTGCACCAACGCCGTCGAGTCGATGATCTCGACCGTCCGTCTCGTGAGCTCGGGCGTCAAGCGCTGGCGCGACCCGGCCATGGTGCGGCGCTGGGTGGGCACCGGGATGATCGAAGCACAGCGATCCTTTCGCCGCATCAAGGGGTGTCGCGACATGAAGCCACTAGTCGACGCGGTCCGACGCTGAAGTCGCACGGCGTCTCGCCGAAGAGAAAGGAGGCGTTGTCACACCAGCCAAGTACGATCAGGCTGCCGCCTGAACAGCTGTGGGATCGTCACCGAAATCCCACACGAGTCGGGACATCCTCGCTGAGGACACGACCTACGCTTTATGGCGTGAACCTGCCTCGTTTGCTGGCCGGGATGGGCGTCGCTGTGGTGGTCCTGGCTGGCGGGATCGGAATCCCTGCAGGCGCAGTCGTGCATCGTGGTGCCAAGCCAAATGTCGTCGACTTCCGTTCGGTCCTGTGCTTCGCCCCCAGCTACAGCCCGGCGATCCCTGATCCGGGTCCTTTGACCGCAACGTCATGTAGTCCGGCGAGCCGCTTAGATGACAGCAATCTCGGCGTCACTCCCAGCAACTCCGCCACCGGGTACTCGTCGCAGAACGTCGCTCCCGACGCGGCTCTTGCCGGAGTGCCCTCAACAGCAGCTACTAAGGAATCGGCGTCAGCCACCGTGCTGTTACCGGGGTTTTCGCAAGCGACTTACCCGCGTGTGGCCCGGTATGTCTTAGGGCCAGCCGAGATGACCAGTGCGTCCATTGCCCGAGCCAGAGCATTCAAGGACCAGACGGGCCAATGGGTCGTGAACTGCACCATGACCAAGCGAGGTTCAACGCTTTGGGACAAGGTGGCCGAGGAGAACTTCCACAAGTTTCTGGGCATCGACTTCAAAGGCAAGGTGGTCTCAGCGCCCATAATTCAGCCGACTCAATCGGTCTTCACGACCTCTGGCGGTGCAGGTGAAATCTCAGGGAACCTCACCAGGGCCGAGGCGGTTGCGTTGGCGCATGCCCTGCACCACTGACGTCATATCCCACGCCGGCTGCCCCTGCCCCAAGCGCCGGGTCATGGTCATCGTGGCAGTACGCGATCCGAAACCCGCCGATGAAGTTGAGCGTGTTGCCGTCGGGGTCCTCAGCGGGTGAGTTCAGCCGATCACGGGCATTTCCACGAGCCGCTTACCTTCGTTGCCGCTCCGGTGGCGTACAGCTTCGTTGTCCGGGTTCCGGCATAGGTCAGCACCGCGGCACTGACGTGACCGGAACGCATCCCTTGGCCGACGGTCACCGCGCCGGAGATCGGTTGCCACAGTCGTTCCTTGGGGTCATCGATCTGGACGAAGATGTTCTTCGATTCCACAGCAGACTTGCTCAGTGCCGTCTGACCGATCGGGGCGTTGATCTCGAGCATGTACGCGCCTTCCTTCACCCCCTTTGGGCCTCCAAGGGACGCCGTGTACCAAGTGATGTCAACTCGACCGTTTGAGCCGGCTTGTGGAGCGATCGCGGAGCATTGCTGGGCCGAGGAGACGTTGAGTTTCCCTTTGAGCGCACCAGTGAACGTGAACGAACCGCTTCCCGATCCCCCTGACGATGCCGAGGCTGGCATCAAAGTCACACAGGCGACCACTGCTGCGGAAAGTCCGCTTGCGACAAGGGTCCATAGGAAGGTTCGCCCACCATCACCAGCGATGGGATGTCGGCTCCTCATGGACCGTCACTGCCAAAATGGATGATTGGTATCAAAGTCACGAGCACCTCGCCTCCTCCTCGCTATATCCGCCGTAGCCTCATTATGTGTGGCGTCGTGCGCCCAGACAAGGCCTGGGGTGACGGGGCTGGCATGGAATGTGACGTCATTCACGAGTCGGAGTCTGGAATGCACTGTCGCCAGAGCTGCTGCGGGGCGGAGGCGGGCAGCGCTACGGGAAGATCCAGGTTTACGGGCGATCTTGCAGCGGTTCTGCCGGTAATGACGTAGATGGTCCCCCCCGGGGGGTGAGCCCCCGTTCGCCAGCTCTGAGTCGCTTCTGCAACGAGCTCGGCAACGGACCATGGACAAGTCATTGGCTGAGACGGTTGTCCGGGCTATTTGTGAGCCAGCTCGAGCGCGGCCCGTTGGTCACCGATTAGGCGTGCGCCTGCCCAAATGAGCACTGAGCCCACCCGCCGTCGTGAACGACGAAATCGCGGCGAATGGTGACCGAGTCGGACTGTTGGCCACCCTCGGGTTGGATGCTCACTGAGGAGATCTGCATGTCTGGCCCTGGCAAGGGCGCGTAGCAATTCGGGGTGCATCGGTACTCCTTGGGGGCAGAGAAAGAAGTTTGACGGGGGTGTGACAAATGGGTGCGGCGACGAAAGCGCCGGTGGTGGTCCCAGCGTGTCAGGCGCCGTGGGCGCTCGCCCGCGAACTCGATGCTGGTCAGCCCAGCAGCGCGCGATTACCCGCGGCGGCGGTGGCGCACAGCATCGGCTTCTGACGGTTCGTCGAGTGGATCTTCATGTGCACCTCCTCAGTGCTCGCGTTGGAATCGTCATGAAAACATATCAACGCCAAAATGGCGAGCGCTCTAAACAAGAACGCAATGAACGTGCGCCGCCGCCTCGTTGTCGGAAGCTGCCTCAATGTGAAGGCAGCCAGGCATTACTGGGACCTCGCGTGCAACAGCAAGGGTGTCCCCGAACGCCAATCGGATGGGCAAGATGCCTCCTCGTCCACCCGGAATCCGGCAATATGCGCTGGTGCCGGATGAGGGCTTCACGGAGTTTCGATCTGTAAGGGACATCCCAACCGGGATTTCTGACGGACGACGCGTCGTGGTCACGGGCATAGCCGGAGCGGGCAAGAGCACGTTCTCGCGAGCGCTCTCGGCCAAGACTGGCCTTCCCGTCGTCCATCTTGACGTCCACTTTTGGAAACCGGGCTGGGTGGAGTCGTCTGAGGACGAGTGGCGCGAAAAGCAGCGGGGCCTGCTCACCAGTGACGAGTGGATTCTCGACGGCAACTACCACGCCACACTCGACCTTCGGCTCGAGCGCGCAGACACGGCGGTGTTCCTCGATACGCCATGGTGGGTCTGTGCATGGCGAGCACTCGTCCGCGGGGTCCGCAAGCGTCCGGTTGACTTCCAGCTGCCCAAGGGTTGTGACGAGTCGGCTTTGCGCCGGTTGCGGGAAGAATGGTCGCTGGTCTGGCGCATCTGGCGAGACCACCGATCTGAGCGCGAACTAGAACTCGGAATCCTGTCACGGCACACGAAACATGTCGCGTTGTACGTTCTCCGCTCCAAGCGTGCGGCCGGTGACTTCCTTAGTACATGAGTGCCGTTATCGATCGATCAGAAGGGTGCCCCAGTTCGCACCGGGAAGAGGATAATGCCAGTCAGGCTTGATCAGATCAGTTCCAGAACGGGCTTGGTGGCATGATTTGTCGCGATGAGCTTCGAACCACCCGAGCGAACCCGCGAGTACCGCAATCACCACCTCGACAGCACACGTTGGGACCAGTTCGTACCGCGCGATGACGACATCTTCGTTACGACCGCATACAAGGCTGGCACGACATGGACGCAGCGCATCCTGGCTGCTCTGATCCTTGGACCAAAACCCCTGCCTGCCAGATTGAGCGAAATATCCCCGTGGGTCGATGCTCGGTTCATGGGACCTCTTCAACCGATTCTCGATCGTCTAGATGCACAGCGCCATCGCCGGTTCATAAAGAGCCATCTGGCTGCTGACGGGCTTCGGTTCTTCCCACAGGCCAAGTACATCGTCGTCGGCCGCGATACCCGTGATGTCTTCATGTCGTTGTTCAACCACTATTCGTCCTATACGGACATAATGTTCGAACTGTTCAACGACCCTGATCGGCCTGGGCCGGAATTTCCGCGTTGCCCGGCGACGCCGGGCGAGTTGTGGCCAGTGTGGGCAAAAGAAGGATGGTTCGGATGGGAATCTGATGGCTGGCCATTCTGGTCACATCACCACCATCTCTCGACCTGGTGGGCGATACGAGACCTTCCTAACGTGTTGTTCGTCCACTTTGGTGATCTCAAAGCCGACCCTGAAACCGAGATGCGTCGGATTGCTGAGTTCTGCGCCATCGATGTCAGCGAGGACTCCTGGCCTGCTCTGCTCGCGACGGTCGGACTCGTCGCCATCCGCGACGAAGCACGCCACTTCGATGACCCCATGGCCATGGTCTGGAAGGGCGGCGCAGACAGCTTCTTCTACAAGGGCGACAGCGGTCGATGGCGCGGGGTGTTGGCGCCCGACGATCTTGCTCTCTATGAGACCTCCGCGTCGGCTCTCGATCCGGCGCTTCGACTGTGGCTCGAACGCGGGCGCTATGCAGCCGGGATCAGAGTGTAAGGACGGTTCGCTAAATGCCCCCTATCGCCATCGGGAGTGCCTCCTATTCGGCTTACAGCCCCGCCAGCCCCGGACCCTCCAGACTCGGCAGAACCTGGCGTCGATTGGCCACCAGAAGCACGGGGTCGATGGCCTTCCCTCTCACCTCCGGTCAATCTCCTCTCACCCAATCAAGATCGGTCGCGACCAAGCGGCGACCCCGCTGAGGTTCGGCATGGACGACCATTCGACCTCGCTGCCAGAAGGCGTCCAGCACAGGGATCGTGTCGGCTGGCGGCGCATCCACATCGAGGCCGAGCGGCCGGAAGGCATCCGCGCTGTGCACGAGGACATCAGCCAAACCCATCGCCTCGGGGAATCCAGGAGGACGGAAGCCTCCCTCGCCCGCATTGCGGAGTCGATCAGCCAGCTCCGGGACTGGCACGTCACCGAGGCGCTTCGCCGCCTCGCCCACGGCTCGGTCTGGTTTCAGCCCTCCTCGAAGGACGTCGCCCACCATCGACCAAAGCGTCCCCTCGGCACCTCGCACAAGGTGGGCGAGCACGTCACGCACCTTCCACCCCGAGCACCACGAGGCTGAGTTCCACGCCGTCTCGTCGAGCGTTTCGATCCGGTCGGCGAATTGGCGACGCAGTCGAGCGATCTCTTGGGTCACGTCTACAGGCTCCACGCCCTGAGTCTTGCAAACCAGCGAGCCGCACCGGTCTAGGTGCTATCCCCGTTCCGGGACGGGGTGCCACCTTTCAAGCAGGCACTTTCGGGCTACCTGAATAATCAGGTCGGTCGCCCACAGCCTCTACGCCGAGGACATAGGCTCATTCCGGATCGAGCCGAGAGGAGAGTCCATTGGTAGTGGGGGGAGGGATGGAAGGTCTGAATGTGTTTTTGCCGGACACGTGGCTCAAAAGGCCAATGGACACAGCCGACGATCCTCCGAGACCAGATACCGGGCATTATCCCTACGCCCGACCTCTTCGTGGTGGTTGGAGGAAGCAATCCGATGGGAAGTGGGAGTCAACCATTGAAGATGAACACGAGTGTGAAGTTATCTGCGAGCAATGTGGTGATAGCGGTGGTCGCATCGAGGATCAGCCTGAAGCCGCGAGAGAGCTGCGAGGACCGTATAGTTCAAAGCACAAGGCCACGCACGTGGCCAAGAAGCACTTCGATCAGTTCCGTCCCGCACTGAACCAGTAGGTCAGACGCTCCTCGGAGCCAAGGTGCCCCAGTACGGTGACAATGCTCGGCTGGGTCCACCGCTGAGTCGCTGGGCAAAGTTAGCTTCGGAAGTGCCGGGCCGGTTTGGCCCGCCTCGCACATTGACAGCGGCATGTCCCGTCTCCGAGTTGGGGTGATTGGCCCGGTTGCTACGAACAACCTGGACTGCCCGTCGCTCCGATCCGGAACGGCCGTGCCATCCCTCACACCAAAGAGAGAAGCGATGACCATGACCATGCTAGAAGATCCGCGGGGTGTGACAGGTGGTGTCGACACTCACCTCGACGTGCACGTCGCCGCCGCTCTCGACCCGCTCGGGGCGTTGCTCGGCACGGAGCGGTTCGACACCGACCCGGCTGGCTACAAGGCGCTGCTCAGCTGGCTCGAGAACTTCGGGGTATCGTGCCTCAAGTCACGCGCACTCTCCCTGCTAGTCGGGCTGGGGGGACTTGAACCCCCGACCTCTTGACCCCCAGGTATCCCCCACCTAGCGGTGTTCATCGGACGTCCGACCTGGTCGGATGCGACCGAAAGTGCCTCAGTTAAGCGCGGCTCAGAAGGGCGGCGGGGTGGCCCCAGTTCGCTCGAACTCGTCTCCGTCCTTCTGGTCCAAGGTGCTCACGCCAGTCGGGGCCGTGCATACGCTCGGCCTCGGCGACCAAGACCTCCGGCAGCGCCCTCCACCCGCGCTCGGTGAGCACCGGTGGCTCTGTGCTTCAGCGTTCGTTGCACGTCCACCCACATGGAGTACGAGCCCGGCTCTTGGTTCGGTTGCCCGAGCGCCCGTTCGAACAGCTTCATGACGTGAAGCGCCCCGCCGTAGTTCCGATCCACGAGCACCACCTGCACCCGGTATCGCGACAGCGCCGTTCGGGTGCTCTTAATGAGTTTGGGGGTGATCGGAGCCTCGGGAATCTGAGCCGACGGGCTCTTCCCATAGAAGCCCAGATAGTCACAGATGAGGAGAAACTGTTGCAGCTCGGGCGGGTTCATCGGGATCGGGCTTGCCGAGAAGCCGGATCCGAAGCTGGCTACGCTGCGCTGGGCATTCGAGTGTCGGGCATAACCTCCGAGAATGCTGAACCTGTAGTCGTCGGCCGACTGCCAGAGCAATGGTTGGAGCGATGGTTGGAGCACGGGAGGGAACGGATAGGTGAGGGTAACGGGGTCGCTTTGGGGGATAGCCTGCTCCACGCCCACCGGCAGCGCGGACGTCGAGGGGGTCGCATACGGCCACTTCGGAAGTTGGCTCACGACGAGCGCCACCAACGTCACCGCGGCCAGCAGACCGGCGGCACTCATGCGCGGACGCCCTCCCAGGCCATGACCGCGCCGTGCTCGGGGCTGGCGCAGGTGCCAGTCGTCGAGCCCGAAGGCAATCGCCGCAGCGAGGAACGCGCTGGTGGCGAACGAGATCCGGCTCGGCTCGATGTTGTTCACCACCGGCAAGTGCTCGAAAACCACGAACGGCAACGGGATGTGGGTCGCCTTGCCAGCCACATAGAGGCTCGACCCCAGAGAGAGGACACCCGAAACTGCCAAAAGCACAACCGTCAGCTGCATCCGGGCCCGATGCCGCGAGCGCCAGGCCAGCACGGCAGTTACGAGGAGCAGGGGGATCCCGATGTACCCGCCGTTCTCGATTGTGACAGACAGATCGGCGTTCAGCACTCCACCCCAGTGGGACGGCAGGCCGAACGACACCCGCTGCAACGGGCCGGGGACGACAAAGCTCAACAGGTCGTTGTGGTACGAGCCCAAAGGCCCTGCGACCGGGCCGGCGAAGCGCTGGGGACCCGCCAGCAGCATCCAGAGGGGGTAGGCGAGCGCGACGGCCACCACCCCGATGGCGATAGTCATCGGCTCCAGGGCGTCGCGCGCCATCGTCCGCCACGCGGCGGGGTTGCGGACCGCAATGCACACCAGGGCGGCGATCGACAAGATGACGACATCGGCCATCACCTCGGGCGAGATGAGGTACTGCACCACGACGAGTGCTCCCAGCTGGATGCCTAGCCAACGGGGATTGCCCCGGCGGTGGAGTATCGCCTCGATCGTGAGGGCGATGAACGGTGGGACCGGGATGAAAACGAGTTCGACGTGGCCGAGACCCTGGCTCACCATGTAGGGAGAGAATCCGTAGATCGCACCGCCGAGGGCGGCCGCAGGGCCCCAGACGTTCCAGCGCCGAAGGACGAGGAAGGCGGCGGTAGCCGACACCGGCATGGCCAGCACCATGAGCAGATTGGCACTCACCAAGGGGCTCGCGAGTAGCGAGATCGGGTAGGTCAGAAATCCGAGGAACGGGCTCGCCGTGTTCTGAGCCAGGTTGACGCCCGTCGGTACGTACATCGCGCCGCTGAAGAACGGGTTGAGCCAGTGGTTCATCGCGTGGGGTACCCACCCGATGAACCAGACCGACTGGGCGAAATCGGCGGTGGAGCCCGCGAGCCTGCCGGTGGGGTCGGGGAGCACCGACCAGTAGGCGACGATCCCGAGTGCGAGGTAGGCCAGCACCACTGCCACCGACGGCCAGTGCCATCGACCCTCTGTGGGTGTCACCAGAGAGGTTGGGTCGGCCTCGACATCGAGGGGCCTTTCAAGCGGATCGACCAAGCTGCTCCGAGACGCTGATGGACGTTCCTCGCTGGGTGCGATTCCGTGCCCGTCTGATCGGACTGCTCCCAGCCGTCCGATCTGTGCCACAACGCTTCGATCAGTGCCGTTGGGACGGCTGGAGCCCGTAGAAGTAGGCTTCTGGATCCCCACCGAGATTCCGCGCGATCTCATCAACCTTTTTGCGAGCTTCAGCAGTAGCCAGCCCTGGGATGGGTTGTCTTGAACCGACTCGACCCAGCTGTCCTCTGAACACCCAAAGTGCGCTCAGAACGATGGAGAGGTCATCCTTGGACAGATGCCCGTCCATGTCACCCGCCTCGGGGATCTTTCGAGCCACTCGGCGCCTCATGCTCACTGCCCGACGCGTGAGCACGTTGGGTCGGTCATTTCACACGTCGAAAACGGACGAAGCCGCGAACACCACATGAACCCCCAACCCGCCCCGACTGCCACGAGTAATTCGCAGCATACTGAACACAAGACATTAGGAAAGTGTTAAGCGCTCATAGGACTGAAATCTGAGAGAAGAAGTCGGATATGCGCCTCCTCCCCGGGTCGGCGCGGAGACCTTCAGCCGCTGGGCGGCGCTCCGTCGTCCCCTCCGAACGTGCGCGGGTACGTCTCCACGGCCTCGCGGTGCCTGCTCTCCATGGCCGCCAGCTCCTCCTCAGAGAAGGCTCCATTCGGCGAGATCATCAGCGACTCGTCGCTCCGAGTCCGTGGCTCACGACGCGGCCGCCCGGTTGCGACGGAGGATGCGGCGCTCCCGTTCGCTCTTGCCGCCCCAGATGCCGAACTTCTCGGCGGCGGCCAACGCGTATTCGAGGCACGGCTGGCGCACCGGGCAGCCCGCGCACACCGACTTCGCTTGTTTGGTGGTTTCGCCGCGCTCCGGGAAGAACAGCTCCGGATCGACGCCCCTTGCGGGCCTGCGCTTGGAAGTTACTCCGGGACATTTCGCCCGTGTGAGCTATTATCGCACCTAGTCGGGCTGCCGGGATTTGAACCCGGGACCTCTTGACCCCCAGTCAAGCGCGCTAACCAAGCTGCGCCACAGCCCGTTCCTGGTAGTGCCCCCTGACACGAGTCGAGGGACTATACCCCGGAATGGTCATTTGCTAACGCCTTGCTAACAGGGCCTTCTCAGACGACCACCCAAGAGGGTACCTAACTCCGCGGTTCATCCGCGGCGACCCTGAGTTCGCCCTTGACGGCCGCGTTGATTTCGTAGATTTCCTCGGCAACCGCAACCGCTTTGATTCTCCGTCGGACAGGACGTCTACGGAGCCCATACGGGCCGTCCCGACTTACTAGCTTCCGAAACTCCTCAATCGGTTTCAGGTGTGGGCCTGCCCGACCACCGCGAGGGGCTGACGGGCTTGCCGGAGTTCGGCCGGCCGATCTTCACGCGTCAATCCTGAACGGATCGTCCCGTCGCCTTCGCGCACTTCTCGACATCGGGCCACGCCCACACAAGGCCCGCCTTTGAGCGCGGCCACGGACTCGCGGAAGTCGGGGTAGCGCCCGTTTCGGCTGGCTTCTTCACGCGCTCATCACGGGCGTCTCGGCATGATCACGGAAGTGTTACGCACTCCATGGAACCCGCCATCGGTTCGTAACATGGCTCGCAGCTGGACCACAGTTCGGACGTTTAGGTTTGGTCACAGCGATAACGGCCGGCGCTCTGTCCCCTATCCCCCCCGGAGGCGGCGCCGGTCGGATCGCGTTCGCACGGCTTTTGGAACCTTTTTGCAGCGAGAGGACCCGCATCGTCGGGGTCGTTCCGCGTCACCACTTGCGGTTGTCAGAAATGATAAGGACCCTGCCCTATACCGAATCTGGCACTTCGGGGATGCTGCTAGCTGATAGCGAACAAATCAAGTTCAAGGAGATCAACCGTTGGCAACGGGCCAGTCGAACAACTGGATCTCCTCGTCGTCGGGAGGTTGGAATATTTTTGCCCACCTTTCAAAGTGAGCCCGTGTCATGGGCGAGGCTGTCCACTCCCCCGACACACTGCGACGTTCCGCACGCTTGATTAACTCCTCCAAGGGGACATCGAGGTAATGCAGTTCGACTCCAACCTCCAAAGCTCGCGCCCCGAGTCGCTTCTCATCCCGTTCAACTCGAGCCCAATGGCCCCACTCCAAAATCACGCTCTGACCCCGGGCGAGGAGATCCTGGAAAAATCCCACAGCTGATGTTCGAGACGCACTCGGAATTCTTCATCCCATAAGTCGGCGCCCAGTTGAGTCGCCCATTCGTCCTTATCCAGCCTGATGGCATGGATTTTGGGTGTGAGCTGACGCGCGAGTGTTGACTTGCCCGACGCGGGAAGCCCACAGATCAGCACGAGCCGCGCCGATGACCTCGCCATCCGGCGATTTCTAACATGGGTCGTCTCCTGCGCCCGGAGTCAACGGCTTTTGCCACATAACGCCGAGGTGGGTGAGGACGGCGCTGCACATCCAAGGTGGCGGTTCCGAACCCCAGTAGCCAAGAAGGGTCACCGATGTGATAATCGACAGGTGCCGGTGGAGGGCCACCTATATGGCGAACGAGATTGGTTCTACGACGCACGGGGCCACGTTCGCAGGATGGGAGTCTCAACTCACCCGGCAGATTCCACCATTGTCATTTCGCTGTGGCAAGGCGACATCTGTACCGGCACCTTTCGGATGCCCGCCAACGATGCGGCTCGGCTCATCTCGACACTGGCCTATGGAATGACCGAGGCGATCCCGGGTCAGCGGCCCGATTCCGAAATAGGTCCGAGCCGACTTGGCCAGCTCTGGTCAAGATTCCTTCGTCGTGTGTTCGTCCGCTCACCGGAAACGACCGAGACTCATATTCGGCTGCTCAAGTAGGCCCGCGGTCGATGGCGGACAGGCGCCGAGGCCCGAGCCCCCGATCTGGCCGCGAATAGGGCGAATCGATCTGACCAAGCCAGGGTCGAGGCCAAGGCCCTCGACCCCCAGCATGCTGGGAACTGGTGATCGGGTCTGCCGATGTGTGTGACAGGCCGATGTGTGTGACAGAACGCCCCCCTCATCGACCATGGCCCAGGTTGTCCATGTTCAGAGGCGCATCTGGACAGCGCTGGAAGTGCCGAGAGCGATCGGATCCCAAGGTGCCCCACTTGCCGGCTCTGGGGCCTTATGCCCCTGAGCTCCTCTGTCGAGTTCGGCACACCTTCTCTACGCGAGTCCCTGTGGAAAGATCGCCCCGGGCTGCAGGGAGCGAAGTGGGGTGGACCATGATGCACTTGATCCGTAGGCGCTCCTTTGGTGCATGCCTCGCCGTCCTGGCCGTCGGGCTATTGGCGAGCGGCTGCGACTGGTACGGATTTGGCGACTATTCGGGCCACAATGCCGACAACTTCGGGGAGTCGACGATCACCCCGGCGAACGTGTCGACGCTGACCGAGAAGTTCGAGGCATCGACGGGTACGAGCACTCCCATCTCGGTGCAGGCGGACGTCAATGGAGTCCTCTACGCGACCTCGTTCAACCTCTCCTCGGGCGATACTCCGACCCTGTATGCCTTCAGCGCCAGCGGCACGTCGGGGTGTAGCGGGACACCGATCACCTGCTCGCCGCTTTGGACTGCCTCATTGGGTGCGTCGAACAGTCCCGACTATTACCTCACCGTGGGGGGTGGCGTCGTCTACGTCGACGGCGGAGCCGGGCTTGAAGCCTTCGACGCGACCGGCCAGAAGAACTGCTCGGGTACTCCAATCGTGTGCCAGCCATTGTGGCAGGCGTCGGTCATCGCCGGCGAAGTCCCCACCCTGTCGTACGGCTACGTGTACGCCTCTTCGAGCGGAGGTCTCGACGCCTTCGACGCCAACGGGACGACCAACTGCTCTGGGAGCCCAACGGTCTGTACGCCCGTCTGGACCAGTTCGGTCGGGCAAGGCCCCGTCGCAATCTCGGGCGGCATGGCTTACGTCTCACATGGCTCGGAGATCGCCGCGCTCGACGCTACCGGCAACACGAACTGCAGCGGAACGCCCAAGGTATGCACTCCCTTGTGGAACTACGCGCCGACATTTCCGGCGGGAAACGGGAGCGATACCCTGCCCGTTGTCTTCAACAACACGCTGTACACCGAGGGCTGGACGGCGTTGTCGAGAACCAGCTTCGAAGGAGCGCTCGAAGCCTTCGACGCCACTGGCGTCAACGGCTGCAGCGGACCTGCAGTCCCTTGTGGAGCACAACCGTCGGAAGTTCGTTCAATCCATCGTCCGTGATCGTCGCCAACGGCACGCTCTACGTGTCCGGCCAGGACACCTCGGGTAACGGAGAAGTAGTCGCCTTTGGCCTTTTGTAGTCGGAGTAGGTCCTCAACGTGTCCCCTATCGCCCGGACGGAATGCACACTACGGGGGCAGGGATTCATGGCGGCGGACCGCCGGTATCCGGCCTCCCGCACGGTCGAGGTCGCATCCTCGAGAGCGAATGCCCAAAGTCCTGGGCGAGTCGCGTTGCATCCAAAGGCATCGCCGAACCCGGCAGAGCTGGGCAGTTCGTCGAGCGCTGCCCGGACTGATGGGCAGAATGGCTTCCTGTCAACATCAGCGTCATCGATGCTCGCCGTCGGAAGATAGCGATGACTCAGTGCGTCGGCATCATCCGGGAGATGTTCACAGACTGGAATCTCATGACCCGGGTCGCGTCTACGCTCGGCTGGCAGACGACTACCGCGAAAACCTGAATGGCGCGCTCGTCAAGTCAAGCCGAGAAGAGGCCCGAGCAGCCGACCGGGCACTCTACGAGATGCTGCCCGATTAACGTCGAACTGTGGAGGAGCTGTGGGACAGAACGATCTGGTCGTCTCTCGCTCCACCATCAGTGGCACGATGACCGGCGCAAAGCACTTTGCGTTGGCCATCGCTGCGATCTTTGGAATACGCGACGGGCAGATCACCGAAGCACACCTGTATCTCGATCCATCGACGGCAGTCCGTGCTACATGACGAGTCCGTCTAGGGGTACATCCAGGACCTCGGTCGATGCCATCTCTCGGTTGGGCGAGGACATGGGTATCCGGCTGCCGCGAATCCCCTGGGCCGAGGCCCAGGTAGAAAGAGAGTGCGGGTGGCTGCCTGAGTTGGCCACGGGACTCCCCGTTTCGGTGCCTGTCCCCTTGGCCAAGGGCCGCCCAAGTCGCGACTATCCCTTCCCGTGGCTGGTCTACCCATGGCTGGAGGGAGAGAGCCTGGATTTAGCCATCGTCGAAGACTGGGACGTCCCGACGCAGGAGATCGGCGAGTTCATCATCGCCCTCGGTCGGCGTCCCACGGACGGCGACCTTGCGCCAACTCGTCGGGGGAACCCGATGGCCCCGTACGTCGCTGGTGTGCGAAGGGCGCTTCGCCAGTTCGACGACTCGGTCGACGTGGACCGAGCCCAAGCTGTGTGGCAGAACGCCCTGGATGTGGGCGAGTGGTCCGGAGATCCCGTCTGGGTCTACGGCGATGTCTTGCCCGGAAAACCGCCATGCCGCAAGGTAACCAGGCTGTCGGGTGACTCGGAGTGGTGACCGCGCCCGACGTCGGTAGGCCGGGTCCGGCAGAGATTGATGGTGCAGATGACAACCGAGGATCGTGGATCCCCACCCGGGCAATGATCGCAATCAGATTCATGGAGCTGCGCAAGCGTCGGGGCCTGTTGATCACCTTGATCGCATTGACGATCGGGCTCCCGACACTCTTCCTCGTCATCAAGCTGTTGCTGCACGCTTTCGTGCCGCAGTCGTACGGGACGGCGGGTGGGTTCGACGTGTTCACCTTCCTCATCGCCGGCGTGCTCTACATCTTCGGGTTCATCGCCGCCATGACCTTGGGAGCCACCGCAGGTTGCTCCGACCTCGCCGATGGGATGTTCACGCAGCAGGTGGTGACCGGGCGCTCGAGAGTGGCGCTCTACCTGGCCCGCATCCCGGCGGGTCTGGCCATCATCATCCCCATGGTGGCCGTCGCCTTCACCATCATCTCCGCGGTCTGCGTCTTCTCCGCTCCGTCCAGCTTCGACTTCCAGGGCACCACCGTGCCCCTCGGCCTGTCCCTCCATGGATACGAAGCCTGGGCCGCCGATCACCCGAATCTGATCATCTGCGACTTCCCCTACAACGGGCCGTGCCCGCAGAACGAACCCGAGCCAAACACCCCGCTGTCCAGGGCGCTGGCCGAGCGACAGGCCGAGCAGAACTATCCGACCTACGCCCTGACCTACAACTCGCCGCCCTACAGCGTGATGATCAGGGCGGGACTGTGGCTCGAGCTCGAGGTGATCATCGCCTACGTCTTGGGTCTCGGGTTCGCCTCTCTCATGGGGCGGCGAATGGTTCCGATCATCCTGATGATCGTGTACCAGATCATATTCCGGCCGTTCCTATTGTCGACCAAGACCACGATTCCCCACCTCATCAACCTTCAGCGACCCCTGGTCATCGAACTGGCTGTGGTCCATTTCGAACCGGCCGGGATTGGCATCAACTACGGAATCGTAAACGGACCAGCTGGGCTTCGAGACTCGTCGTACTTGCTGCCGGAGTCGACTGCCATCGCGGTCGCAGTGATCGCGGCCTGGCTGGTGGTGTGGACGGTCCTGGGCGCGTGGAGAATGGCGACGAGGGACGCTTGAGAAACGCCTCGCTCGGCTTCGCTGTATATTCGGCGGACTCGGTAGTGTCTGGTATCCAACCTCGCCACGGTGGATGGGCCGATACCCGATTGGTCCGAGGATGAGTTCCGATCGCCGTCCGGGATTTGCTTCTCGTCGATCCCAGACTGCGCAGTATGTCGGTTGCCGATGACGGCCCGACGGGGTGCCCAGGAAGGCCGGGTGAATGCCCACCCTCTTGAGAGTACGGGGGCCCGGTGCAGGATCCCCTAAGCGGTTGAGATGGCTGCACGGCCGCACCGACCTACTACGGGTGGTTCAGGTCTGTTGGCGTTCGCCGCAATTCCGGTGATCGCTCGATCGTTCTTTGGCTCCCATCGAGCCCAAGAACGTGGCGTCGCCGAAGCTGAACACGCCACCGCCATCCCCGACGAGCCAGTAGCCCTTTCCGTCGGGGATGGCGGCGATCAACGGCCTCGCTTCTGGCCCACGCAGACGGGCTCGGAGAGTCCAAGATTGTTGCCAAATCCGGCAGGCCGAAGTGGTTGGTCGCGAGACGCTGGGGCGAATCGGTTCGGAGTGATGTGAGTTCGGAGGCTCGGGCAGCCGCAGACGGCCAGTGGCCTGGGACTTCATCCCGAGACATTTGTGCGCAGCGTGTTTCAAGCCGTCCGTCCCGTCTTCCGATGCATGAGATCGTGGCAACGCTCGCCCACGAGACACATGTTGATCGGCTGCGCTTCCTGATTGAGACCCAGCGGCTGATCAACGCAGGCGTCGCAGATGCCGACCGCGTCATGAGCGTTGTCCTCGACCGGGCTCTGGCCGTGGTCGACGGTGATGGAGCCTCCGTCGAGCTGGTCGACGGAGACCACATGGTCGCCCAAGCGGTGCGCGGCTTGACCGAGAGCCCCAGTGGCCTCCCCGCCGCCTCTGATCTCAGCCTCGCCGGCCAATGCGTGCGATTGGCGATACCGCTGATCTGCAGAGACACCGAAACGGACACACGTATCGACAGCGAAGCCTGCCGTCGCGTTGGCGTGCGCTCCATCGCGGTGGCACCACTCGTCCGAGCGGGTCAGGGGGTCGGCGTGCTGAAGGTGGTGTCCGGCGCGCCGGACCATTTCAGTGACGCCGACGGTGACGTGCTCGAGCTGATGGCGACATTCATCGTGTCTTCGCTGGCGAACGCCGTAACCTTCGAGCGGGACGCTGAGCGGGCCCTCCGGGACCCCCTCACCGGACTGCCCAACCGGGCCGTCCTGAACGACCGCCTGACGCACGGGATCTACGAAGCGGGCCGCTACGCCAGGCACTTCGGCCTGTTCCTCATCGACATCGACCGTTTCTCCGCCATCAACGACGCACTCGGGTACGAGTGGGGCGATGCCGTCCTCCGTGCCGTGGCGCAAGGGCTGAGCGGCACGGTCCGAGCCGGCGACACGCTGGCCCGGCTGGCGAGCGATCACTTCGCCATCATGGCGGAGAACGCCGACCGCGCCGTCGTGGAAGACCGCCTGCGTGGCCGCATCGACGCCATCATGAGCGCCGTCGACGCCGATCTTGCCTTGGAGGGTTTCACGCTCACCGCGACCACCGCCGTCGTCTGGAGCTCGGGGTACGACGACAGCCCAGAAGGGTTGATCCGTGCCGCCGGAGCAGCAGTGACCCGCCTCAAGCACGAGCAGGCCGACCGAAACCCTTCCTGACCCGGGCGCCAGGCCACGAAACTGCGCAACTTTGTGTGCTCTGTGCTCGAATGGCGTCCATGACCATCAGCATCGACTCGGACGCCCGCCTCGATCCGCGCCTGCGCGCCTTTCTCACCGCCATCCCTTCACGCCCGCTTCCCGACGTAGAGAGCCGGGAACAGTTGCTGGCCGAGGTTAACTCGCCCGACGCCATGGCCATGCGGGAATCGATCGGTGCCTTCATGGACCTGTGCGACCGCGAGGATGTCGCACCTTCCCAGGGTCTCGTGATCACCAAGACGCAGCTCACGTCACAGCCGGACGGAAACTCCGTCAACGTACAGATCATCAGACCCGAGCGCGACGAACCCCTGGCCTGCGTGTACTACCTCCACGGCGGCGGCATGGCACAGATGTCCTGCTTCGACGGGATGTACCGGGGCTGGGGGAAGCACATCGCGGCCAACGGTGTCGCAGTGGTGATGGTCGACTTTCGCAATTGCCTGGTCGCATCGTCCGCGCCGGAGGTGGCTCCGTTCCCTGCGGGCCTCAACGACTGCGTGTCGGGCCTGCGCTGGACCGCCGTCCACGCCGCCGAGCTCGGCATCGATCCGGCGAGGATCGTCGTCGCCGGCGAGAGTGGCGGCGGGAACCTCACCCTGGCCACCGGCCTCAAGCTCAACCGCGACCGGGATCTCGGGCTTATCAAGGGCCTCTATGCCCTCTGCCCCTTCATCGCTGGACAATGGCCGGCGCCGGGATGCCCGTCCTCCGTGGAGAACGAGGGCATCCTCTTGAACCTCCACAACAACCGCAGCGCCATGGCATACGGGATTGAGGCGTTCAACGAGCGCAACCCGCTGGCATGGCCGTCGTTCGCCAGCGTGGACGACGTGACCGGCTTCCCGGCGACTGTGATCAACGTCAATGAGTGTGATCCGCTGCGCGACGAAGGGATCAACTTCTACCGCCTGCTGCTCGCAGCCGGGGTTCCCGCCCGCTGCCGTCAGATGATGGGGACGATGCACGGTACCGAGATCTTCACCATCGCGTGCCCCGACATCAGCGCGGACACGGCGCGCGACATCGCAGCTTTCGCTCGAGAATGAACCTGGCCCGACGCTACCCGACGGGCGTCGCCACTACACTCCCGGTTCGTGCCAAACTCCCGGCTCGTGCCAAACTCCCGGTTCGTGCCAAGGTCTGCATCCTTCCTACGACTTCCGCGTGGACTGCGCCTGCTCGCCGCCGGTCTCGCTGTGACCACCGTGCTCGTCGCACCCATCGCGGCCACCGCGTCGGCGTCGGGTACAACGCACTCCACCGTCCTGCGCGCCGCCCTGCCGCCCGGGAAGATCACCCACATCCTGGTGATCGAGCTGGAGAACGAGGGCTACGACGCTACGTTCGGACCCGTCTCTCCGGCCGCCTACCTGAACGGCACACTCCGCCCCAGGGGCGAGCTGCTCCAGAACTACTACGCCATCGGGCACGTCAGTCTCGACAACTACATCGCCCAGGTCTCCGGCCAGGCGCCGACGCTGGACACCCAGGCCGACTGCGCGGACAACGGCTTCGCCTTCGCCAACGTCACCCCCGGCACGCCGGATGCCGACCAGGCCGTCAACCCCGGGCAGGTGGACGGTGCGGGTTGCGTGTACCCGGCGACGGTGCCCACCATCGCGGCCCAACTCGACGCGAAGTACCCGCCCAACCCGACGAGCCACGTTGCCGCGTGGCGCGCCTACGAGCAGGACATGGGCAACACGCCGTCGCCGAGACGGGGGATCTCCGGATCCCACCGGTGGTACGGACTGCGGACACCCCACCATCGGGACCACGGACACGGCCGAAGTAGCCACGCCCGCGGACCAGTACACGTCTCGGCACAACCCGTTCGTGTGGTTCCACTCGGTGATCGACGACATCGCGGAATGCGACGCCAATGTGGTCCCGCTCGGGACCCTGCGCCCCAACGGGACCCCTTCGCCCACGGGCCACCTGGCACTGGACCTCCACAGCGAGAGCACCACGCCGCGCTTCGGCTTCGTCACTCCCAATCTGTGTGACGACGGCCACGACGGAACCTCCGCGGGGCCGAACAGCGCAGGCGGCCAAGCGGGCGGCCTGACCGCTGCGGACGGCTTCCTGCGAGCATGGATGCCGCTCGTCCTCGACTCGCCCGCGTACAGGCACGGTGACATGCTCGTCGTGATCACGTTCGACGAGGCCGACGTCTCCGGCGGCGCCGGAGCGGCCGCCGCCTGCTGCAACGAGCATCCCGGCCCCAATACGCCCGCACCAGGCAACGCCGGTGCAGCGACGGACAGCGCCGCCCCGGGGGGAGGGCAGATCGGTGCCCTCCTGCTCAACGCCAAGTACATCGTGCCGGGTTCGACCGACACCAAGGTTTCCTACAACCACTACTCGTCGTTGCGGAGCTACGAGGACCTCCTCGGGCTGACCACAGGCGGGAGCGACGGAGAGGGCCACCTCGGCTTCGCCGCCTCCAAGGGGCTCGTTCCCTTCGGCACCGATGTCTTCCCGACGAGGCTCGGCGGGATGTCGGCCCCGAGCGGCAAAGGCAGCACGAAGTAGCTCAGTCCAGCCGGCGGAGCGAGGCCCGGTACCGCTTGGCGTTGCCCACGTACTCCGCGGCCGACAGCCTGATCATGGGCACGTCCGACCTGCCCTCCAGGACCTTCGCCGGCACGCCCAGAGCGAGCGCGCCGGGCGGCACAACCATGTTGTTCGGCACCACCGCGTTCGCTCCCACCGTTGCGCCGTGCCCGACGACGGCCCAGTGCAGCACCACGCTGCCCGAACCCGCCAGCGACCCGTCCTCGAGGATGCAGCCTTCGAGATGGGTGAGGTGCCCGACGACGCAGTGGTCGCCGATCGTCGTGGGGAACCCCGGGCCGGCGTGGATCACCGTGCCGTCCTGAATGGACGAGCCCGCGCCGACGGTGATCGTCCCGTAGTCGCCGCGGAGGACGGCGCCCGGCCACACACTCGATTCGGGGCCGATGGTCACGTCACCGATCACCACGGCGTCGGGATGGACGAAGGCGTCGGCGTCAATCCGCGGTGCAACACCGTCGAGCTCGTAGAGGGGCATGTCGGGACGCTACACGTGAGCAGCGATCCAGGTCACGCCCTGGTACCCGCGATAGCCGAGGTAGATCACGCTGGCGACCAGCATCAACTTGAAGTACCAGGGGATGGGTGGGCGCTCCTGTTCCGTCAGGATCGTGCCGCATTTCGGGCACTCACCCTCCTCCCCGAGATCCTCGTCCTCGACGAGCGCGTCGCACTCCTCGCACCACGCCATCAGGGCCGGCCGTCTCTCACTTCCCGCCCACCCTGACGCGCAACTTCATCGGTGTCGCACCGAAGTCGAACTTCTCGCGGATCCCGCGCTCGATGTAGCGGATGTAGGTCGGGGGCAGTCGCCCGTTGGTGAAGAGCGTGAAGGTCGGCGGGTCTGCCGCGCCCTGCACGATGTAGCGGATCTTCGCCCGGGGCGCGGGCTGTCGCCCCTGGAGCTCTTGGATCGTGCGGTTGAGCGCGCCCGTCGGCACCCGCTGGTGGTAGGCCCGGACGGAGTCGCGCAGCGCCGGGAGGATCCGGTGGACACCCTTGCCCGACAGCGCCGACATCTTGAGCACGGGCGCCGCGCCGAGGAAGGCCAACCGGTCCCCCACGCCGGCCAGCACGTCATCGCGCTCGTCGACCGGAAGCTGGTCCCACTTGTTGAGGGCGACGATGGCCGGACAGCCCGACACGCCGATGCGCTCGGCCAACCGCTGATCCTGGTGCGACGCGCCGACGGTGGCGTCGATCACCAGGATGGCGACGTCGGCTCGTTCCAGCGCGCGCAGGGCGCGCAGCGTGGCGTGCTGCTCGGTACCGCGATCGGTCTTGGATGGGCGCCGGAGCCCGGCGGTGTCGATGAAGCACACCGGGCCGTCGGGAGTCTCGACCACCGTGTCGATGGCGTCGCGCGTGGTGCCGGGCATGTCGTGCACGATGGAGCGCTCTTCGCCGAGCAGGCGGTTGAAGAGCGTCGACTTCCCCACGTTGGGCCGGCCGATGATGGCCACGCGCGGCGTAGCCGGGTCGTCCCGGTCCTGCAGATCGGCGTCCACGCCCTCGTCGCTCCCCTCCGCAGGGGCCGCCGGGTGCTCCTCGGACAGCAGGGCGACCACCTCGTCGAGCAGATCACCGGTTCCCCGCCCGTGCAGCGCGCTGATCTGGAAGGGATCACCCAGGCCGAGGGAGACGAACTCCCATGCCGCGGCTTCCCGGTTGGCATCGTCGACCTTGTTGACCACGAGCCGTACCGCCGCTCCGGAGCGCCTGATCACCTTGGCCGCGGCCAGGTCCTCCTCCGTCACCCCGGTCGTCACGTCGACCACCATGAGGATGACGTCCGCCTCGGCCAGGGCCCGCTCCGCCTGCACCGCCACCTTGGCGTCGAGGGTGTCGCCCCCGGCCAGCCATCCCCCCGTGTCCATGACGGAGAACGGCACACCGGCCCACTCCGCTGCGAGCACCTTGCGGTCGCGGGTCACCCCCTCCTCCTCCTCGACGACAGCGGCCCGGGTGCCCACGATCCGGTTCACGAGGGACGACTTGCCCACGTTGGGACGGCCGGCCACGACGACCATCGGGGTCATGTCGGGCAACCCGGCCGGAAGCTCGTGCCGTCGAGCGCGACCCGCAGCGAACCGCCCTCGGTGGGCACCACCTCGACCTGGCGCGGCAGGTCGGCCAGGGTGAGACCGTCGAGGAAGCGGCCCTCGTTGAGGCAGGCGTCGGGCACGAGGCAGCGTGACGCGTCGGGGACCCCGGCCGACGCGCGCGCGACGTCCTCCCCGGTCAAGAGTCCGGCCACCCCGATGTTGCCGCCGAAGAAGTCGTTGGGCACTGCTCGCAGCTCCACGTCGTCCCGGGGGTGGGACGCCAGCAACGGTCCCAACACGCGGGCGCCGTAGGTGCCCGTGAGCACGGTGACGGGCCGGGTGTCGCGCCCGGCCGGCCCGACCTCGACAGCGCGGCGCTCGGTACCCGTCGGCGGGTGCGGCGTCGACCGAGGCGAAGAAGCCGTGGCGCACGCCTCCCGGACCGCCCGCGGCGGGCCGGACAAAGGAGTCGGCGAAGGCCCGCGCCATGCCGATCCCGTTCTCGTGCTGGGGGAACCCCTCGTAGTGTCCCGCCGGGGGCAGGTCCCGCTGTGCCAGCAGGTAGTACTCGTCAGCGGCGAAGACCATGCGGCGCCCGAGCGCCCTGCGGAACAGGCGCTGCCACTCGTCGATCGTGTCGAGGACGCGCCGTGCCTGGTCCTGCGTGTGTGGGCGCATGTCGTGCTCGTCGGAGTAGCGGCTGACCCCGAGGGGCACTGCGCCCACGCTCGCCAGCCCGGGGTATCGGTCCAAGATCCCGGCCAGCGTGTCCTCGAGGGCGGCGCCATCGTTGACGCCGGGGCAGACGACGATCTGGCCGTGCACCTCTATCCCCCCGTCGAGGAGCACCTCGAGCCAGCGCAGGCTGGTCGCTCCCTTCGGGTTCCGCAGCATGCGCGCCCGCAGCTCGGGATCCGTGGCGTGGATGGAGACGAAGAGCGGGCCCAGCCGCTCGGTGAGGATGCGCTCCGCGTCGAGCTCGGTGAAACGGGTCAACGTGGTGAAGTTCCCGTAGAGGAAGGACAGGCGGTAGTCGTCGTCCTTCAGGTACAGGCTCCGCCGCATTCCCTTGGGCAGCTGGTAGATGAAGCAGAACGCACAGTGGTTGTCGCAGGTCCGGATCCGGTCGAAGACGGCCGAGGAGACCTCGACCCCGAGCGGCTCGCCGGCCCCCTTGTCGACACGGACCAGCCGGGCCAGCGGCGCACCGGCGCGACGCACCAGGACGCTGAGGTCGCTCGCGTCGCTGAGGCGCTGGAAGTCGATGACGTCGCGCGGCTCGTGCCCGTTCAGGGTCAGGAGCTCGTCGCCCACGGCCAGTCCGGCCCGGGCTGCCGGCGACGCCGCGGTGACCGAAGTCACCGTGGGAGCTGACATGGACTCCAGGTTAGTGCCGATAACCTGGACTTTGTGCCCGGAGTCGACCGAGTGATGCTGGCCGAGCCCCGGGGCTTCTGCGCCGGCGTCGAGAAGGCGATCAAGGCCCTGGCCTGGATGGTCCGGGTCTTCGAGCCGCCGGTGTACTGCTACCACGAGATCGTGCACAACCGTCATGTCGTCGAGCGCTTCCGCGACCAGGGGGTCGTGTTCGTCGACGACGTGGCCGACGCACCTGCGGGTGCGCCCCTGATGCTGAGCGCCCACGGCTCGGCCCCCGAGGTCGTCGAGGCCGCCCGGGCCCGCGGCGGCGTCGTGGTCGACGCCGTCTGCCCGCTCGTCACCAAGGTGCACCACGAGCTCAAGGTGCGCAGCCGCAAGGGTTACACCGTCCTCTACGTGGGGCACGCCGGGCACGAAGAGGCGGTCGGCACCATGGCCGTCGCACCGCAGTCGGTGCGGCTGCTCGAGCACGAAGAGGACCTCGGGGCGCTGGGCGACCTCGCCGCGGAGGGCACGCCGGTCGCCCTGCTGGCGCAGACCACCCTGAGCCACGACGAGTGGCGCGGACTGATGGAGGCGGCACGCCAACGCTTCCCCGACCTGTGGATGCCGAACCGCAGCGACCTGTGTTTCGCCACCACGAACCGCCAGGCGGCCCTCAAGGCGATCGCCGCAGAGTCGGACGCCGTCGTCGTCATCGGCTCGGCCAATTCCTCCAACACGGTTGCCCTCGAGACGGTGGCCCGCGCCGGAGGCTGCTCCCGCGTGCTCCGGGTCAACGAGGCCGACGAGCTGCCGGACGACCTGACCGGGACGGTGGGCGTCACGGCCGGGGCCTCGGCGCCCGAGGCGTTGGTCGACGAGGTGATCGCCCGCCTGGCGCCCGCCGAGGGCGTCACCGAGGTGACCGTGACCACCGAGGACGAGTACTTCCCGCCCCCTCCCGAGCTCCGTGAGCTGCTGCGGGCCGTGGGCTCCACGCTGGGCTTCTTGGCCGGCCGCCCCGGTTCGGAGCGTGCCGACCCGGCCGCCCAGGACCGGGCCGTCTCCGCCGCCGACGTCCTCGACCTGCTGGCCTCGTGAGCCGGTCCGGCGCGATGATTGCCCCATGACGTTCACCCGGATGGACGAGTCGACGGCGGCGCAATGGCAGCACATCATCGTCGAGTCGATTGAGCACCAGCCCCGCGTCGCCGACCGCGTGCTGGCCATGCTGGCCTCCCTCGAGGAGATCACCGACGGATTCGAGGTGGACCAGCTGGTCCATTCACTGCAGACGGCGACCCGCGCCGAGGAAGCGGGCGCGTCCGACGAGGTCGTGGTGGCGTCGCTGTGCCACGACATCGGCAAGGCCGTCTCGGTCATGAACCACCCCCGCATCGCGGCGGAGATCCTGAAGCCGTACGTCAGCGACGACACCTACCACATGATCCGGGCGCACCAGGACTTCCAGGGAAAGCACTACTACGAGTACCTCGGGCAGGACCCCAACGCCCGGGACCAGTACGAGGGCGAGCCCTGGTACGGGCTGGCCGCGCAGTTCGCCGACGAGTGGGACCAGACCAGCTTCGACCCTGACTACGCGACCAAGCCGCTCTCCCACTTCGAGCCCCTGGTCCGCCAGATCTTCGCCACGCCCCGGTCGCTTTGAACCGGCGGCGTGGCGCCACCTCCGGCGCCAGCGTTCACACCGATCCCGACCGCGCGCGCCGCGTCATTGAGGAGTCACGCCGGGAGTTCGACGCCCGCCATCCCGACCTGAAGCTCTCCCCCGTCGTCGGCCTCGTGTGCGCCTTCGAGGAGGAGGCAAACATCCGCGCCGTGCTCGAGGCCATGCCCAACGAGGCCTGCGGCCTGGCCGTCACGACGCTCGTCGTGGTCGACGGGGGCCACGACAAGACCGACCAGGTGGCCAAGGACGCCGGTGCCGTCACCTTCGTGCTGGGAGAGAACCTCGGGCACGGCTACGCGCTGCGGGTGGGCTATGCCCTGTGCATGGAGCTGGGTGCCGACTACGTCGTGACCCTCGATGCCGACGGGCAGAACGACCCCGCCGAGATCCCGGTCATGCTGCAGCCTCTCGTCGACGACGAGGCGGACTTCGTCGTGGCCTCCCGGGTCCTCGGCCGTGACACCACCAGCGACCGCTTCCGCAAGGCCGGCGTGCGCGTCTTCTCGTGGATCATGAGCGCCATGGGGCACACCAGGCTCACCGACACGTCTAACGGCTATCGGGCGCTCCGGGTGACGCTGCTCGACGACGTGGCCCACCGGCTCGTCCAGCCGCAGTACCAGACGGCTGAGCTGTTGATCATCGCCATGCGGCGGGGCTGGCGGGTAGCCGAGCGGCCCACCGTGTGGCTGCCCCGGGCCTCGGGAACGACCAAGAAGGGCAAGAATTGGCTGTTCGGATTCCGCTACGGACGGGTCGTGCTCGAGACGTGGTGGAAGGTCCGGAAGCTCCCCCGGCACCACTGAGGGCACCTGCGCCGGGCCGCGCTCAAGTCGCGCCCCGCAAGGACGACAATGGGACAAGACAACATCCCGAACGTCACGATTGCGAGGCTCTCATGAGGAAGCGATCCCACCGTGGCACACCGACGACACCGGTGGAAAGCAAGATCCGCACTCCGTCCGTCCACGTGTTGAGCGACGAGGACGACCTGCGGAAGGCCCTCCGGCGGGCGGCCGAGTTCGACCAGCGGACCGCCGACATGCTGCTGTCCCGCTCGGCCCACTACCGGGCCCTGCTCTCCGAGCCCGCCCCCCCGGCCGAGTAGCCGCAGGCGGGTCCGGCGACGCCGCCCGCGCGCCCGCCCCGGGCCGGTCAATAGCGGCCCGTCTTCTCCTTCGCCTCGTCGTAGACCGCCTGGAGCGCGGGCACCAGCGCCTCGGTGGCGGCGTGCACGGCCGAGCGGCTCACCCGCCCGCCCCCCGTCCTCGGTGGCGGCGGCACGGCGGGGCCGATCACCACCTGAATGGTGTAGGGCTTGGGCACGTGACTGCCCTTCGGCATGGAGAGGTCAGAGCCGCCGATGCCGACCGGCACGATCGGCGCGCCGGTGCGGGCGGAGAGGAAGGCCGCACCCTCCATGAGGTCCTCGACCACCGGTCCGGCGCGCCGGGTCCCCTCGGGGAAGAGCACGAGGACCTCACCCTTGCGCAGCACTTCCTCGGCGCGCTGGAGCGCCTCGCGGTCGGCCGACTCGCGGTGGACCGGGAAGGCGCCGACGCTCAGCAGCAGCTTCCCCAGCCACTTGTTCTTCCACATCTCGTCTTTCGTCATGAAGAACAGCTTGCGGTCGGTGCAGAAGGCGGCGAACCCGAAGTCGGCGAACGAGCGGTGCACGGGCGCCAGGATGACGGGCCCGGTCGCGGGCACGTTCTCCCGCCCCACCACCTTGGGCCGGAACCAGGTCCACAGGGCCGTGACGAAGATGGCGCGCTCGGTGCGGTACAGCGCGGTGCGGCGGGGGTCCACCTCGAAGGCCTGACCCCGACCGGGCGCCGCGGCCGGCCCGGCGCCGTCCTCGCCCTCGGGCGTCGCGCCCTGCGTGCTCACAGCCACGACAGCACCTCCTCGACCACATCCTGCACGGTCCGGCCGGTCGTATCGAGCCGGTGCGCGTCGTCCGCCTCGCGCAGCGGCGACGCATCCCGGGTCGAGTCGATCCGGTCGCGGCGGGCCACCCCCTCCGGCGCCTCGTCGTCGCGCCGGCGCGCCCGCTCCTCGGCGGAGGCGGTCAGGTACACCTTCAGGTGGGCCTCGGGGAAGACCACCGACCCGATGTCGCGCCCTTCGACCACTCCCCCGCCGTGCGCCTCGGCCCAGGCCCGCTGGCGCTGCACGAGTTGGCGTCGCACCTCGGGGTTGGCCGCCACGAGGGAGACGGCCTGCCCCACCTCGGGCGAGCGGATCACCGACGTGACGTCGCGCCCGTTGATGTTGACCCGCTCCCCCACCTCGATGGACGCGGCGCGGGCGAGGGCAGCCACGGCCGCCGCGTCCGTCGGTGGCGTGCCCTCGGCCAGGGCCAGGGCGGCCACGGCCCGGTACATGGCCCCGGTGTCCAGCCGCTCCATGCCCAGGTCCTCGGCGACGGCGGTCGAGACCGTGGACTTGCCGGCGCCGGCCGGACCATCGATCGCCACCAGCAGGGGTCGCGGCGCCGGCCCGGCGCCGGCGATGCGCTCCAGGTCCTCGGCGAACCCCGGGTAGCTGGTCGCCACGGCATCGAACGCCGTGATGAGGCTGCGCTCGTCCGGTCCCGCCGCGAGTGCGGCGACGGCCGCCGCCATCGCCATCCGGTGGTCCCCGCGGCTGTCGAACCGGGCACCGCGCAGCGGGCCGCCCCGGCCGGTCACCGCCAGCGTGTCGCCCTCGATCCTCGCGCTCGCCCCGAAGGCCTCGACCATGCCCGCCACCGCGACCAGTCGATCGACCTCCTTCACCCGGAGCTCACCGACGTCGGTGAAGACGGTGGTGCCCTCGGCGACGGCGGCAGCCACGGCGAGGGCGGGGATCTCATCGAGCGAGGGGATCTCGCTGGCGCGTACCTCGGTCGCCCGCAGCGGGCCCGCCGCGGCCCGGATGGTCGCCGTGGCGCGTTCGGCGGGGACGAGAGTGACGTCGGCACCCATGCGTCGCAGGACGGTCACGTACCCGAGCCGCGCCGGGCCGCTGTACACGCCCGGGACCTCCACGCGGCTGCCGGGGACGACGCACCCGGCCACGATGAAGAAGGCGGACGCCGAGGGGTCGCCCGGCACCGTGCGGTCGACCGGTTCGAGGGTCGAGGCCCGCACCCGGACGATGCGCCCCTCACCCCAGGGCTCGACCGTGACGTCCGCTCCCGCCTCGCCCAGCATCTCCTCGGTGTGGGTGCGGGTCGTCACCGCCTCGCGGACGACGGTGGTGCCGCTGGCCGTCAGCCCGGCCAGCAGGATCGCCGACTTCACCTGGGCGCTGGCCACCTTGGACGTCCAGTCGATGCCGTGCAGCCCTCCGCCCCGGACGTGGAGGGGCGGGAGGCAGCGCGCGCCGCGGCCGTGCACGGTGGCCCCCATGAGGCCGAGCGGCTCGGCCACCCGGTCCATGGGACGGGCCGACAGGGACTCGTCGCCGACCAGCTCGGTCTCCCACTCGAGCCCGGCCACCAGGCCCGCCAGGAGGCGCATGGAAGTCCCCGAGTTCCCACAGTCGAGCGGGCCGGCGGCCCGGTGGAGCCGCCCGCGCCCCCCGTGCAGCACGACCGTCCCGTCGTCGTGGCGCTCGACCCCTGCGCCCATCGCCTCGACCGCCGCGCAGAGTGGCGGCGACGTCGGCGCCGTCGGACAGCCCGCGCACCGTCGACGTCCCCTCGGCCAGGGCGCCCAGCAGGACCGCCCGGTGCGAGATCGACTTCTCGCCCGGCGTGTGCACGGTGCCGCGACAGGGCACGCCGCCGGTGACGACGAGGACGCGCGGCGGGATCATGACAGGTGCTCGGCCCGGGCCCGGTAGCCCTGCGCCTCGACCGCCGCCGTCAAGGTGTCGGCGTCGGCGCCGTCGACGACCAGGATGAGCACGCCGCCCGTTCCCTCCGCCGAGTGCGCGATCTCGATGTCGTAGATGCCGATGCCGGCCTCGGCGGCCAATGACGTGATCTCGGCCAGCACCCCGGGGCGGTCGGGCACGCGGATCCGCAGCTCGGCGAGGTGCTCGGGCCGCACGACGCGGGCGGGCAGGCTCCGCCGGGCCGCGCTGGCCCGCTGGAGGGAGCCGAGGAGGGCGTCGCGGTCCCGCGTCGGCGACCCGGTCCCGCATGGCGCGCAGGTCGGTCACCAGCGCGTCGAGCGCCTCGACGATGGGCACCGCGTTCTCGGCGCAGATGTCGGGCCAGATGCCCGGGTGGCCGGCGGCGACGCGGGTCATGTCGCGGAAGCCGCCGGCGGCGAGACGGAGCAGGGCACCGTCCTGCTCGGCCCCGGCACTGGCGGCGTTCATGAGGGTGGCGGCGACGAGGTGCGGCACGTGGGACACCACGGCCACCAGGCGGTCGTGGTCGGCCGCCGAGAGCACGAGCACGTCGGCGCCCAGGCTCAGGACGACGCCCCGGAGGCGCTCGAACGCCTGCAGGTCGGTGGCCGCCGTCGGTGTGAGCACCCAGACCGCGCCCTCGAAGAGGTCGGGGTCGGCCCCGTCCAGGCCGACCTGCTCGGAGCCGGCCATGGGGTGCCCGCCGATGAAGCGCGGGTCGTCCGCCTCCTCCACGATCGCCGTCTTCACCCCGCTGACGTCGGTCACCACGACGTCGGAGCGTCGCCCGGCCTCGTCCAGGAGCCGGCGGGCGACACCCCCGACGGCGGCGGCCGGGACGGCGACGAAGACCACCTCCGCGTCGGGATCGTCCCCGGCGGCGTCGATCACCCCGCTGGCCAGCGCCTCGCTGCACCCGTTCGTCGTCGGCATCGAGCCCCGACACGTGCCACCCCCGCCGCCGCAGCCCGAGGGCGATCGACCCGCCGATCAACCCGGTCCCGACCACGAGCGCCCGGCGGCGCGCCCCGCCCTCAGTCGGGGAGGTCATCGCGGAGCCCTTGGGCGCCGTGGAGGTAGACGTGGTGGATCTCGCCGCGGCCCTTGGTCGTGTGCACGTGGAGGAGCACCCTGATGCAGCGCGGCATGGCACCGGGGACGGCGATCTCGGCGGCACACAGCAGCGGGACGGCGCCGAACCCGATCTCGCGGATGGCGGTGGCCGGGAAGTGCTCGTCACGTCCGCCGTGGCCGTGAACAGCACGGAGACGATGTCGTCCTCCACCAGCTCGTTGCGGGCCATGATCTCGCGCGATCAGCTCCTGGGAGCGCTCGGTGACCTGGGCCACGCTGTCCTCGTCGACCGTCGTCGCCCCGCGCAGACCCCTGACCATGAGTGCCGGTGGCATAGCGGGTCACTCTACCGGCATCGCCTCTGCGGGCCCGCTGTCAGGGGGTTCCTCCGCCCGCCGTCCCGGCGGGCGCGCCCGGAGCCGCCGCGGCCGCCAGCGACCGGACCTCGCCGGCGGTCAGATGGCGCCACTGCCCCGGGGCCAGGCCCGTATCGCGCACCGGCCCGATGCGGGTGCGCACGAGCCGCCGCACCGGATGCCCGATGGCGTCGCACATCCGGCGGACCTGGCGGTTGCGCCCCTCGTGGATGACGAGGCGCACCACGCCGGGCGCCAGCACGCCGACTTCGGCGGGCGCGGTCGGGCCGTCGTCGAGCTCGACCCCCTGGCGCAGCGCCCGCAGGGCGCCGGGGGCGGGGGTGCCCCCCGACACCTCGGCCACGTACTCCTTGGCCACCCCGTGGGACGGGTGGGTGAGCAGCTGCGCCAGCGCCCCGTCGTTGGTCAGGATGAGGAGGCCCTCGGTGTGGCGGTCGAGGCGGCCGACGGGGAACACGCGGGGCTCGGCCGGCACCAGGGTCACGACCGTCGGACGCCCCTGAGGGTCGTCGGCCGTCGTGATGACCCCGTCGGGCTTGTTCAAGAGGTAGTGCACGAGCTCCGGCGCGACGGGCACGAGCACGCCGTCGAGCTCGACCCGGGCCGCCGACGGGTCGACCCGCCGCCCGAGCACGGCCACTTCGCCGTCGACGCTGACCCGTCCGGCGGCGATCAGCTCCTCGCAGGCCCGCCGCGAGCCGACCCCGGCCCGGGCCAGGACCTTCTGCAGGCGCTCGCCCTCGGGCTCCTCAGGCGTCGTCGGAGGCCGCCTCGACGCCGAGGCCGAGCGCCGACTGGAGGTCGCGCTCGAGGTCGCCGGCGACCTCGGGGCCCGGGAGGAAGTCCTCCACCGCCGGCAGCTGGCTCGAGCGAGTCGAGCCCGAGGCGCTCCAGGAAGAGGTCCGTCGTGCCGAACAGCGCCGGCTGCCCCGGGCCCTCGGCATGGCCGACCACCGCGATGTACCCCCGCTGCTCCAGCAGGCGGGTCACCCCGTCCACGTTGACGCCGCGCAGCGCGGAGATCTGGCCGCGCGAGACGGGCTGCCGGTAGGCGACGATGGCGAGCGTCTCGAGCGCGGCGGTCGAGAGGCGATGCGACACCTCGCGGTTGGCGAAGCGCTCGACGTACGGCGCCAGGTCGGGATGCGTCTGCAGCCGGGCGCCGCCGGCGATGCGGGCCAGCACGAAGCCCCGGCGCTCGCGCTCGTAGGACAGGGCCAGCTCACCGAGCACCTCCTCCACCCGCTCCACGCGGCTCCTCCACGAGCTCCGCCAACAGCCGGGGAGGCAACGGCTCCACCGCCACCAGCAGGATTGCCTCGATCGTCCGGCCCAACTCAGTGCGTTCCACGGGACTCAATCCTCACCCCTCGTAGTCGTCGATTTCGTAGCCGTCCAGCTCCGCCAGGCCGCGGCCGCTGGCCGCACCGGCCAGGCCGTCGGCGGCCAGCCATGTGATCGACAGGTCGCCGAACGTCGTCCCCTGCCCGAGCGTCACCCGCCCCATCTTGCACAGCTCGAGCAGGGCCAGGAAGCGCACGATGACCTCGATGCGGGTCCGGCAGTCCCGGACCAAGGCGCGGAACGACGCGGCGCGCTGCGACTCGGGCAGCGCCACCAGCTCGGTGACCGCCTCGGACACCGAGACGGTGTCCACGGTGACGTGCGACAGGTCGACCCGCGGCACCGGGCGCTCGGCGGACCCGTGCAGGTAGGCCTGGGCCACGTCCTCGGGGGTGATGCCGGCCAGCAGGTCGGGGGCATGGACGACGAAGTCGTCGTCGAGTCCCGCCTCGCGCGGGATCGAACGCGACGCCTGTTCGGCCAGGGCGACGAAGACGTCGGCGGCCGCCGCATAGGCCCGGCACTCGAGCAGCCGGGCCAGCAGCAGATCGCGCTCCTCCCACCCGATCAGGTCCTCGTCGTCGTCCGCGGCCTCGCGACCCGGCAGCAGCTTCTGCGACTTCAGCTCGATCAGGATGGCCGCCACGAGCAGGAACTCGGACAGCTGGTTGAAGTCGATCCGATCGCGCTGCTCGGACAGGACGCTGACGAAGCCGTCGACGACGGGCAGCAGCGGGATGTCGAGGACGTCGACCTCGTGGGAGGACACGAGGTGCAACAAGAGGTCGATTGGACCCTCGAAGACAGGCGTGGAGACCGCGTAGGCCACCCGCCGACGTTACCGAACGGGCCGGCGCCTCCCGCGCACCCCCCCGACCCCGGCACCGGGCTGGTCCGCCCTACCATGGCGCCCCATGAACAGGGTCCTTTCCGGCATCGCGCCTTCGGGCAACTTCACCTTGGGGAACTACCTCGGGGCCCTGCGACACTGGGTGTCGTTCCAGGACGGGTACGACGCCTTCTACTTCGTGGTGGACCTGCACGCGCTCACCACCGAGATCGATCCGGCCGCCCTGCGGGCCAACACCCTCGACGCCGCCCTCAACCTGCTGGCGATCGGGCTCGACCCCGACCGGTGCACGCTCTTCGTCCAGAGCCACGTGCCCGAACACTGCCGGCTCACCTGGTTGCTCGAGTGCACCGCCACGATGGGCGAGCTGCGGCGCATGACCCAGTTCAAGGACAAGGGCAAGAGCCAGGAGGCCGCACGGGTCGGGCTCTTCACCTACCCCGTCCTCATGGCGGCCGACATCCTCCTCTACGACGCCGCCGCGGTGCCGGTGGGTGAAGACCAGCGCCAGCACCTCGAACTGGCCCGTGAAGTCGCGGTCCGCTTCAACAACCGGTACGGCGAGACGTTCACCGTCCCGGAGGCCGCCATCGCGGGGACGGGGCGCGGGTCATGGACCTCCAGCACCCGGAGCGAAAGATGTCCAAGTCGGTGGAGTCCCCGCTCGGCACGATCGGCCTCCTCGACTCCGACGAGGACATCACGAGGAAGGTACGCCGGGCGGTCACCGACACCGACGGCGAGATGCGCTACGACCGCGCGGCAAAGCCGGGCCTGGCCAACCTGCTCGAGTTGCTGGCCGCCGCGACGGGACGCACCCCGGTCGAGGTGGCGGCGGGCTACGACCGCTACGGCGACCTCAAGAACGACGTGGCAGCGGCCCTGTGCGACCTGATCGGTCCCGTGCGCCGGCGGCGGGCGGAGCTGGAGGCCGACCTGCCCTACGTCCACGGCGTGCTCGCCCACGGCGCGGCGCACGCACACGAGGTCGCAGCGGTGACGTACGACCCGGCCGCCGACGCGGTGGGGCTGCTGCCCGCAGGGATGAGCTAGTACCCGAGCACTCCCGCCCACCAGTTGTAGAGGTGATCGAAGAGCCAGGTGAGGGGGCCGTGCGGGTACAAGAAGAAGTTCAGCATCACGAGACCGAGGAGGATCGGCATCGTGTACTGGCGGTAGCGGAGGTAGGTGGGCCAGTAGCGCGCCGGCAGGAGCCGCTCGAAGAGGACGGAGCCGTCAAGCGGCGGCACGGGGATGAGATTGAACGCACAGAGGCCCACGTTGACGAGGCTGGCGTAGAAGACGACCTCGGCGGCGACCGACGGTGTCCCGTACGGGAGAAAGGCTCGGCCGGACCACGTGCACGAAGACGAGCCCGAACAGCGCGGCCAGGAGCGCGTTCATGGCCGGGCCGGCCAGCGAGACGACGAAACCTTGATTGCGTGGGCTCCGTAGCCGCCCGACGTTGACCGGCACTGGTTTCGCCCATCCGAAGAAGCCGACGCCGCCGATCGACAGCAGCGCCGGCACAATGAGCGTCCCGACGGGGTCGACGTGCACCGCCGGATTGAGGCTCAGGCGACCGGCACGCTTCGCGGTGTCGTCGCCGAAGGCATTGGCCACCCATCCGTGCGTCACCTCGTGCAGGATGATCGAAGGCACCATGACGCAGAAGATGATGATCTCCGTCGTCGTGATGTTGTGGTGCACGACGAGCGCCGCCACGAAGACGACACCGGCCGCGATCCACAGCGCCTGCTTGGTTCGTTGATCCATCGGGCGCCTCCCCGAGGAGGCGCCGGGAGTGCGCACCTAGTGCTTGGCGGCGTCGGCGATGCAGAGGCGTGCCGCGGGCATGGCCTCGAGCCGGGCCGTCCCGATCGGCTTCCCGCACACCTCGCACGTGCCGTAGGTCCCCGCCTTCAGGCGCTCGATGGCGGCGTCGACCTCGTCGAGGGCCTCACGGAGCTCGGCCGCGAGGCGTTCCGCCTCACCCCGCTCCGCCGTCACCTGGCTGGAGTCGGCGAAGTTGGAGTCGTAGCTGAGGCCACTGCCCTGGTCCGCATAGCCGAGCTCCTTCAGCTGGGCCTGCAACCCGGCCTGCTCGTTGCGCAGGAGGGCGGCGAAATCGACGTCGGCGGTCTCCGCCGTAGGGGCCTCGTTCGGCATGCGCTCATGCTACGCGTTCGCCCCGCCCCCTGGTTCCCGCCCGGGGGTGGGCGCCCTCGTAGGCGCGCCGGAGGTGCTCGGGCGAAACCTTGGTGTAGCGCTGCGTGGTGGCGATGGAGGCGTGGCCAAGGAGCTCCTGTACGACCCGCACGTCCGCCCCCCGGCCCAGCATGTGCGTGGCACAGGAGTGCCGCAGGACGTGGGGGCTGACCTTCGCCTCCAAGCCCACCCGGGCGGCGTACTTCTTGACCACCCCGAACACCCCAACCCGGGAGAGCCGGCCACCACGGGCATTGAGGAACACGGCCTCCGCGTCGGTACGGCGGCGCCAGTGCTCCGGCTCGAGCAGCGGGCGGCCCTGGCCGGAGAGCCATTCCGCCAGGGCGTCACGGGCGAGCCGGCCAAGCGGGACGACGCGTTCCTTGTCGCCCTTCCCGAGGACGCGGACGAGCGCCAGGTCGGGGGACTCCAGCGCATCGACCACGTCGCCGAGATTCAGCCCGACGACCTCGCTCACCCGGGCCCCCGTGCCGTAGAGCACCTCGAGCAGGGCGCGGTCGCGCAGGACCATCGGCCCGGTCCCGACCACCGCACCGAGCAGACACTCCGTCTCCTCCTCGCTCAGCGCCTTCGGCAGGAGGTCGGTGACCGAGACGGACGGCAGATGCAGCGTCGGGTCGTCGTCACGCCAACCCTCCTCCACCAAGAAGCGGTGAAAGCCCCGGATGCTCGAGCTCGCCCGCGCCACGGATGCCGCGCTGTGGGTCCGGCGCAGCGCGGCCAGGTGCGCCGCCACGTCGGCGGACGTGGCGGCGACGACGTCGCCGCCCGTGGCCTGCACCGCTTCCTGGTACGACGCGAGGTCACGCCGGTACGACGCCAGGGTCCGCGGCGAGCGCCCGCGCTCGACCTCGAGCCAGGAGAGGAACTCCTCGGCCGCCCGGGGCAGGTGTGCGCTCACGGGAGGCGGCCGGTCAGGGCCAGGCGCTGGCGCGCCAGGTAGAGCCCGAGGACGGTCGTCTCGTCCTTCAGCGACCCGTCGGCCACCAGGTCGTCGAGGTCGGCCAGGCGGATCGTCTCGACGGTCAGGTAACCCTCCTCAATCCCCTCGGGCCTGCTCGGGCACGGCGTGAGCCCGGTGGCGAGGAAGATGGTCGTGTGCTGGTCGCTGACGCCGGGCGTGTTCCAGGTGCCGATCAAGACCTCGAGGTGCGCGGCCTCCAGCCCGGCCTCCTCGGCCAGCTCCCGCCGTGCCGTCTCCTCCTCCGCCTCGCCGTCCTTGTCGCGGGTCCCCGCCGGTATCTCGAGCACCATGGCGTCGACGGCCGCACGGTACTGGCGCACCATCGACACCGACCCGTCGTCGTGCACCGGGACCACCGTGACGGCGCCGGGGTGGCGGACGACGACGCGGTCGAACGGCTTGCCCTCGGGGTCGACCAGGTGCACGCGCTCGACGCGGAACAACCAGGCCCGAAGGAGCTCCTCCTCCGAGACGCGGCGGAAGCCCGGCACGCCTAGGTGACGGCGTCGAGGTCGAGCAGGTGCGGCTCGCGTCCCTCGGCCCGGTCCAGCGCCGCCGCCACCAGCTCGCGGAAGAGCGGATGGGCCCGGTCGGGCCGGCTCTTGAACTCGGGATGGGCCTGCGTCGCCACCCAGTACGGGATGGTCCTCGAGCTCGACGAACTCGACCAGTCGCCCGTCCGGCGAGATCCCCGAACACACCAGGCCGACGGCTTCGAGCCGCGCCTTGTACTTGTTGTTGAACTCGAAGCGGTGCCGGTGGCGCTCCGTCACGGCCGAGCGTCCCGTAGGCCTCGGCCACCTTGGAGCCGGCCAGCAACACCGCCTGATAGGAGCCCAGCCGCATCGTCCCGCCCTTGTCGGTCACCTCCGCCTGGTCGGGCATGAGGTCGATCACCATGTGCGGCGAGAGGCTGTCGAACTCACGCGAATTGGCGCGCTCGAGCCCCGCCCGGTCGCGGGCCATCGAGATGACCATCACGTGCAGGCCGAGGCACAGGCCGAGGCACGGGATGCCCGTGGTCGCGGGCGTAGCCCGCAGCCGCCACCATCCCCTCGATCCCCCGTTCGCCGAAGCCGCCCGGGATCACGATGGCGTCGAGCCCCCGCAGACGGTCCGTGCCGAGCAGGTCCGGGACGAGCTCGGCGTCGATCCAGTCCAGCTGCGACCTCGGCGCCGTGGTGGAAGCCCGGCGTGGCGCAGCGCCTCGACGACCGACATGTAGGCGTCGGGCATGTTCACGTACTTGCCCACGATCCCGACCCGGACGCGCCGCGTCAGCGACTCGACGCGGGCGACGAGGGACTCCCACTCGGAGATGTCGATGTCGTGCGCCGCCTCGTCGATCCCGAGGGTGCGGCAGACGTAGGAATCGAGCCCCTGTTCGTGCAGGACGAGCGGGATCTCGTAGATGCTCGGTGCGTCGACGGCGGAGACCACGGCGTCGATGGCCACGTCGCACTGCAGCGAGATCTTGCGCTTCAGGCCATCGGAGATCGGCTTGTCGCTGCGGCAGACGATGACGTCGGGCTGGATGCCCCGGCTCCGCAACTCCGTCACGGAGTGCTGGGTCGGCTTCGTCTTTTGTTCCCCCGACACGAGGAAGGGCACCAGAGTGAGGTGGACGTAGCACACGTTGTCCCGGCCGATGTCCCGGCGGAACTGCCGGATGGCCTCGATGAAGGGCACGATCTCGATGTCGCCGACCGTGCCCCCGATCTCGACGATGACGATGTCGACGTCCTCGTCGGCGAGGCGCCGGATGCGGTCCTTGATCTCGTCGGTGACGTGCGGGATGACCTGCACCGTGCGCCCGAGGTAGTCACCCCGCCGCTCCTTCTCGATGACGGAGCGGTAGATGCCGCCCGTCGTCGTGTTGGAACGCTTGGAGAGGCTCTCGTCGATGAAGCGCTCGTAGTGCCCGAGGTCGAGGTCGGTCTCGCCGCCGTCCTCCGTGACGAACACCTCGCCGTGCTCCCCGGGATTCATCGTCCCCGGGTCGACGTTGATGTAGGGGTCGAGCTTGCACATCGTCACCCGCAGCCCGCGGCATTTGAGGAGGCGGCCGAGCGAGGAGGCGGTGAGACCCTTCCCGAGCGAGCTCGAGACACCGCCGGTGACGAAGATGAACTTGCTCACGCCACCTTCGGCACGCCGAGCATCACTTCACGTGATCGGTGCACCCGACCACGATAATCGAAGGTGGCGTGACCCGTGGCGGATCGTCAGCCATGGGACGCGCCCAGCAGCTCGCGGGCGTGCGCGCGGGCGGCGTCGCTGCCCGGGTGCCCCGAGAGCATCCGTGACAGCTCCGTGACGCGATCCTCACCCCGCACCGAGGTCGCCGTGGTGACGGTGCGGCCCTGCGACTCCCGCTTGACCACGCTGATGTGCGCGTCGGCCCGCGACGCCACCTGCGCCAGGTGCGTGACGACCAGGACCTGCCGGTCGCCGGCCACCTCGCGCAGCGCCTCCCCCAGCGCCAGGGCGGCCGCACCACCGACCCCGGCGTCCACCTCGTCGAAGACCATGGTCTGGGGCCCGCCCAGCCCGACCAGCCGGATGGCCAGCATGGCCCGGGCCAGCTCGCCGCCCGACGCGGCACGGGCGAGCGGCTGCACCTGCTCGCCGACGTTGGCCCCGAGCGCCAGCTCCACCGGCTCACCGGTCCCGTCCGGCGCCACCCGCACCTCCATCCGGGCGCCTGCCATGGCGAGGGCCCCCAGGCGCTCGCCCACGAGGTCCCCGAACGCCCCGGCGGCCCGGGCCCGCGTGGCGCGCACGGCGTCCTCGGCCTCCGCCAGCTCGCGGCGGCGCCGGTCGTGCTCGGCCTGCAGGCGGGATGCCTCGCCGTCGGCGTCCTCGAGCGCGGCCAGCCGGGCCGAGCCCTCGCGGCCGTAGGCCAGCACGGCACGCAGGTCCTCCCCGTACTTGCGACGCAGCTCGCCGAGCAGCCGGCGGCGCTCCTGGACCTCGGCGAGGCGCCGCGGATCGTCGACCCATCCCTCCACCTCGTCGCGCAGCGAGCGCGCCACGTCCGACAGCTCGACCGCGGCGGCGGCCAGCTGCTCGCGGTACCCGTCGAAGGCGTCGCGGCCCGACAAGGCGGCGGCGGCACGTCCCAACAGCTCGAGGGCGCCCCCCTCGTCCCCGGCGGGGTCGAGGAGCGCCACCGCGCCGAGCGCCGCCTCGCGGTACGCCCCGGCGTCGGCCAGCCGGTCCTCCTCGTTGCGCAGCACCTGCTCCTCGTCCGGGTCCTCGAGGCGGGCGGCATCGATCTCGTCGACCTGGTAGCGCAGGACGTCGGCCTCCCGGGCTCGCTGCTGCTCGTCGCCCCCGAGGGCGGCCAGGGCGTCGTCGAGGGCACGCAACTGGCTCCGCAGGGCGCGCACGCGGCTCAGATCGGTACCGGCGAAGGCGTCGAGCACGTCGCGCTGCGCGGTGGCGGTGACGAGGGCGCGGTGCTCGTGCTGCCCGTGGATCTCGACCAGCTCCGCCGCGGCCTCGCCGAGGGCGCCGAGCGCCGCCATGCGACCGTCGACCCAGGCCCGGGACCGCCCCTCGGCGGGAACGGAGCGGGCGAGGATCACCTCGTGCTCGGCGTCGCCCTCCCCCACGACGAAGCGCGCCTCGACCAAGGCCTCCGGCGCGCCGCGGCGCACCATGCCCGGGTCGGCCCGCCCGCCGAGGACCAGTTGCAGCGCCTCGACGACCAGCGTCTTGCCCGCCCCGGTCTCCCCCGTGAGCGCGGTCATGCCGGGACCGAACTCGAGCGAGAGGTCCTCGATCACCCCGAGGTCGCGGACGTGCAGGTCGGTCAACACGGCCCGCTCACCGGTCCGGGTGGGCGAGGAGGCGAAAGCGCAGGATGCTGCCGAAGGTCTGGGGCTCGTTGCGCACGACCCGGACCGCGCGTGCGGCGACCCTGCAGGTGACGGTCGCGCCGGGCTGCAACCGCCCGACCTCCTCGCCGTCGACGACGAGCACGCCGGCCGCGGTCCGGCACGACCTCGACCCTGACCACCTGCTCGTCGGTCAGCACGAGGCTGCGGTCGAGGGAGAAGTGCGGCGCCACGGGCGTGAGCACCAGGGCGCGCAGCGTCGGCGCCAGGATGGGCCCGCCGGCGGAGAGGTTGTAGGCGGTCGACCCCGTCGGCGTGGCGACGATGAGCCCGTCGGCCGAGTAGGTGAGCGCCTCCTCGTCGTCGATCGTGGTGGCCAGCCGGACCGTGTGGCCGAATTCGATCTTCTGGATCACCACCTCGTTCAGGGCGAGGAGGGAGGACACGTCATCACCGAGCGAACGGTCCGCGATCGCCACGTCGAGCGCGCAGCGGGGCTCGATCACGGCCTCGCCCTCGAAGACCTTGGTCAGCGCTTCGCGCAGCTGGTGCGGCAGGAGGTCCGGCAGGTAACCCAGGCGGCCGAAGTTGACACCGAGCACGGGCACGTCGACGACCGCGGCCAGCCGCACCACGCGCAGGAACGTCCCGTCCCCACCCATGCTGACGGCCACCGTCGTGCCGGCGAGGTCGACGGCGGCGAGGTCGATCTCGGCGCCGGCCTCGCTCACACGGTCGGGCCCGCTGAAGCGCAGGATGCGGACGACGTGCCCCCGCTCGGTCAGCCACGTCGCGGTGTCGGTGGCCAGCGCCAGCGCGTCGGCGCGGTCGGGGTGGACCAAGAAGGTGACGGTCCCCATCGGCGAGCGCCGGCTCAGCCGGCCGGGGTGGCCGGCGGCACGTGGTCCTCCGCCTCCGACACGGCGGCCGAGAACAGGGCGGTGGCGTCATCCGCACTGCGACCCCGCACGGCCTTGCGGGCGTGCAGCAGGAACTCGACGTTGCCGGCGGCACCGGTCAGGGGGGAGGCCATCGCCCCCATGATGCCGGTTCCGGCATCGTCGAGCGCGGACGCCACGCCCTCGAGCGCGCCCAGCCAGACGGCCGGCTCGCGCACGACGCCCTTGCCCCGGGACACGGCGGCGCGCCCGGCCTCGAACTGCGGCTTCACCAGGAGGACGAGGTCCGCTCCGGGCGCCGCGACGGGTCCGGCCAAGGCGGGGACGACGCTGCGCAGCGAGATGAAGGAGAGGTCCGCCACGACGAGCGGGCAGGGTTCGAAGGCGGGGTCGGCGGCGCGCAGGTCCGCCACGGTGAGCGTCCGGGCATTGGTGCGCTCCAGGACCGTGACGCGCCGGTCGGCGCGCAGCTCCGGACGGAGCTGGCCGTGGCCGACGTCAACCGCATAGACGTGGGCGGCGCCGCGCTGGAGCAGGCAATCGGTGAAGCCGCCCGTGGACGCACCCGCATCGAGGGCACGCCGGCCGGTGACGGGGACGTCGAAGCGGGTGAGCGCCGCATCGAGCTTCTGGCCGCCGCGGCCGACGAAGGGCGACGGAGGGCCCAGCAGGACGACCGGCTCGTCGGGGGCGACGAGGCGGGCCGCCTTCTCGGCCAGGACTCCCGAGACGAGGACGCTGCCGGCGGCGATGGCCGCCTGGGCCTCCTGCCGGGTCGGCACCACCCCCCGCCGCACGAGCTCGTTGTCGAGCCGGCGGCGTGTCCCGCTGCTCAGCTGGCGGCCTTCTTGTCCGCCTTCTTGTCCGCCTTCTTCGCCTCGGGCTCCTTCTTCGACGTCGCCTTGTGCTCGTCCGCCTTCTTGGCCGTCGCCTCCTTGGCAGCGCCCTTCTTGCGGGCGTGGCGCCGCTCCGGGGTCACCTTCGTGGCGGCGGCGCGGGCTCGCGTCGCCGTCTTCCCGGCCTGCGTGGTGGCGCCCTTGGCCGTCTTGGTCGCCTGCTTGGTGACGCCCTTGGCCGTCCTGCTGGCCTGCGTGCTGACGCCCTTGGCCGTCTTGGTGGCCCGCGCGGTGACGTCCTTGGTCGCGCTGCGCCCGGCCTCCGCGGACTTCTTCAAGATGTCGGCCACCTGGTTGGCGATCGCCTCGAGGGACTTCCCGTCGATCCGGTTGAGCTGGGTGGCCACCTCGTGGCGCACGAGCTCGAGCACCTGGTCGCTCGTCTTGCGGCTCCGCTCCACCAAGTTGTCCACCCACTCCTGTGCCTGGCCTCGCTGGATGTCTCCGGCGTTCACCAATTCTCGCACGATCTCTTCGGCCCGGCCACGGCTGACCTGCCCGAGGACGGTCCCCGCGTCGAGGTACTTGCGGATGCGCTCATTGCTAGCCATGCAACAAGAGTATCTCAAGTGCTAGCTGAGAGCAAGCACTTCTTTCAGGTTCCGTCGACCGTCGTTCGCACCAGTGTCACCAGGTCGGCAGCCACGACGGCCGGGTCGGCGCCCGCCGGGACGTGCCCGTCGGCGGTCACCCCCGACAGCACCAGCGCGAACGGGATGCCCAGCTGGGCGGCGAGGGCGCCGTCGGTGGCAGGGCGGTCCCCCACCATCACCCGCAGCTCCCCGGGGGTGACCCGGGCGACGATGGCGTCGGCCGTCGGGCGGTGGGGCTTCCCGGCCACCTCGGGCGTGGCCTCGGCTGCGGTGGCCACCGCCGCCAGGATGGCCCCCCCGCCCGGCAGCAGGCCGTCGGGGGTCGGGTAGGTCGGGTCCTCGTTGGTCCCCACGAGCCGCGCCCCGGCCCGCACCGCGGCCGAGGCGCCGCGCCACGGAGTCGAAGCTGAACGACCGCGTCCAGCCCACCACGACCGCGTCCGCCGGCCCAGCCGGCACGACCTCGACCCCCCGGCCGCTCAGCGCCTCGACCACGCCGTCGTCACCGAGCACGACGGCGGACGAGCCCGGGGCGAGCATGCCTGCGGCGACGTCGGCCGAGCTGAGGAGGTCGCGGTCGTCGGCGGTGATGCCGCACCGGGCGAGCCGCCGGTGCAGCTCGGCGCGTGTCGGCGCGGAGTTGTTGGTGGCGAACAGCACCCGGACGCCCGCGCCCGCGCAGCCGGGCCACCGCCTCGTCCACGCCGGGGATGGGACGCCCGGTCAGCCACACGACACCATCGAGGTCGATGACCCAGGTCCCCGCGGGCGGTGGCGGCCACATCAGGCCGAGGCTAACCGCCGTCCCTAGAATCAAACGCCGTGGCCGAGCTGCGCCCCGAAGGCAAGGAGCTGGTCCTCCACCTGCACCCGCTCGAGAAGGCGGAGGGGTTCCACAGCGACATCCGCGTGCCGCTGTCGGCGGTGACCGGGGTCCGCGTGGTCGACGACCCCTGGCCCGAACTGCGCGGCCTGCGGGCCCCGGGGACCGGTGTCCCCAACGTGATCGCGGTGGGGACGCGCCGGGGCGGCTTCGGGAAGGACTTCGCCGCCGTCCACGGCACGGGCCCCGCAGTCGTGGTCGAGTTGGCCGGCGCCGAATTCGGGCGCCTGGTCGTCACGTGCGACGACGCGGCGGCGGCGGCCGCGGCCATCGGGGAGGCCGCGGGCACCCACTGAGGCCTGCCACACGGACCGCCGGGCGCGCCCGGCATCGCTGCGGGCGCGCCCCGCGGTACGGCAGACTGTGGCCGTGGCCCAGCCCCGCGACGTCGAGGTCGTGCCGCGTTCGGTTGCCTCCCTGGGGCGCTTCATCGGCGCGCGCCGTCTCGCCGCGCTGGAGGCCGTGGCCACGAACGCCGTGCGATCGGCGGGCTCCGCCACGATCTGGAACCTCAACTCCACCGCGGACGGCGGGGGCGTCGCCGAGATGCTGCGCCTCCTCGTCGGCTACGCGGCGGGTCTCGGCGTCGACGCGCGCTGGGTCGTCATCGATGGCGACCCGGAGTTCTTCGCCATCACCAAGCGCCTCCACAACCGGCTGCACGGAGCCGCCGGCGACGGCGGTGCGCTCGGGCCCCGGGAACAGGCGCACTACAGCGACGTGCTCCAAGCCAACGTCGACGCACTGGACGGGCGGATCCGCAAGAACGACGTGGTGTTCCTGCACGACCCCCAGACGGCGGGGCTGGCGACCCACCTGCTCAAGCACGGCGTGCGGGTCGCCTGGCGATGCCACATCGGGGCGGACCATGCCAACGGCTTCACCGAGGAGGCCTGGGCCTTCCTCCAGCCGCACCTGGACAAGTGCCACACGTTCGTGTTCTCGCACCCGGCGTTCGTGCCGCCCCAGCTGGCCGGCAGGGACGTCTGGATCATTGCGCCCTCCATCGACCCCACCTCGCCCAAGAACGCGCCGCTGCCCCCGGCCCGCGTCCGAGAGCTGCTGGCCCGGACGGGCCTCCTCGCGGGCGCGCCGGCCGGCTCCACCTCCGCCGTCCTCGGTGGTGCCGGCCCGTTCACGTCGGACGGCCCACTCGTCGTGCAGGTCTCCCGGTGGGACCACCTGAAGGACATGCGGGGGGTCATGGAGGGCTTCGCGGAGCGGGTGGCCGGCGCATCGCCCGCCCGCCTCGCGCTCGTCGGCCCCGCGGTCGACGCCGTGGTGGACGACCCCGAGGGGGCCCAGGTGCTCGGCGAGTGCCTCGCCACGTGGGAGTCGCTCCCGCCGGTGGCGCGCGAGGCCATCCGGCTCGTCGGGCTCCCGATGGACGACGTCTCGGCCAACGCGCGGCTGGTCAACGCCATTCAACGCCACGCGAGCGTCGTGGTGCAGAAGAGCCTGCAGGAGGGGTTCGGGCTCACCGTCACCGAGGCCATGTGGAAGTCGCGCCCGGTCGTGGCGTCGGCCGTGGGAGGCATCACCGGACAGGTGCCGCCGGGGACGGGCGTGCTGATCGACGATCCCACCGACCTCGACGCGTTCGGTGGGGCCTTGTTGGCGCTCCTGGCCCGACCGGCGGAGATGACGGCGATGGGACGGCGGGGCCATCGGCATGTGCGCGCGCACTACCTGAGCGACCGCCACCTCATCGACTACGCGCGCCTCATGGAGCACGTGCTGGCGGACTGAGGCCCCCGCTCAGGCCGGGGTGGTCTGGGTGATGACGCGGCCGGTCATCTCGTCGGGATGGATCCGGACGAGCGCGTGGCGCGGCCCGCCGGCCCACGGCTCGAGCCCGAGACCCGCCAGCGCGACGACCTCCTCGGGGTCGTCGACGCGCCGCGCCGCGCCGGTGACCAGGACGCTCCAACCCTCGCTCATCGACTCGTCCACGCGGTCGATCTCGAAGCTCACGAGCCTCTTGCTCCTCGAGGTGCTCGGCCTGGGCCACGGTGGTGCTCACGATCACGTCGCCGTCGCTCACCGCGAAGTTGACGGGATGCGCAACCGGACCCCGCGCGGACAGGAACACCACCCTCCCGACCCCGCCGGCCCGCACGTGCGCCTCGCACTGCGCCGCCGTGAGCTCCCGCAGCTCGGGATGGCGGCCGGCGCGGCCGTGGCCCGGGGGCCGGTCCACCCGGCCGCCGTAGAGGTCCTCGGGCGTGCACTCGAGCGCGATGGCCAGGAGCAGGACCGTGCCTGCGCTCAGGTGCCCCGCCGCGCTCTCCTCGAAGTAACGGAGATAGCCCGGATCGACCCCGGCCTTCTCCGCCACCTCTTCGATGCTCTTCCCGAGCTCGGTGCGGCGCCGGGTGATCCGCTTGGCCAGGTCCCCGGGGTGGGGCGAAGGGACGTCGCCGGACTGGTCGTCGGGTGGGCTCACCACCGCATTCTCATCCGGGCGGTGGCTCCGGTTCCAGCGCTCCTCAGCCGTCGTCCCACGGGGGCCGCCAGGCGGCCGAGCACGCCGCGTCACGCTGGGTGACGAAACCCACGCACGTGATCGCCCTCGGTCACGGGCAACCGGTCGCGCTGTTGCCGGCACATGATGGACGCCGCCTCCTCGACCGAGAGGTCGACGTCGAGCGCCACGACGCCGGCGGGCTCGGCGAACTCGGCCAGGCTGACCTCGCGCGGATCACGCCCCTTGGCGACCACCCGGGTCACGATGTCGCGGCTGCTCACCGTCCCGGCCAGGCTGCCGTCACCCAGGCACAGCGGGACGGAGTCCTCGCGGTGGGCGGCCAGGAAGCAGGCGGCATCGGCCACCGTCTCGGTGGTCCGCAGGACCTCGATGTCCCCATGCATGACGTCCCGGACGGTCCTCATGGCGACCTCCAACTGCGGGCCCGCTCGAGCTCGCGAGCCGCGCCTATACCCTCGCGCCTCGTCAGCAAACCGGCAATCCCCGCCACGCTTGCCGGCGCTCGCGCACGAACGTCTGTTCGTACCGCATCATGATGGAGCGCCAGTACGAGCTCGAGTCGCTGCGGCGGTCGCTCGCCATGCTCCGCCTCGGCGCCCCCGCCCTGGACCGTGAGAGGAAGCGGGGTGAGCGCGGTTCAGTCAGCCGAAGGCGATGAGGTTCGTCGGGTCGGACAGGATCTCGCCCACGGCGGCGAGGAAGCTCGACGCCGCCTGCCCGTCGACGAGGCGGTGGTCGAAGGACAGGCTCAGGGTCATCACGTCGCGCGGCGCGACCTCGTTCGCGAAGACCCACGGTCGCCGCGCGATGGCCCCCACGGCGAGGATGGCGGCCTCCCCCGGGTTCAGGATCGGCACACCGGCGTCGACCCCGAAGACGCCGACGTTGGTCACCGTGATGGTGCCGCCGCGCAGGTCGGCCGGCGTGCAGCGGGCGGCGCGGGCGCGGTCGGCCAGGTCCGCCAGCGCCCGGACCAGATCACGCAACGTCAGGTCCTGCGCGTCCTTGACGTTCGGCACGACGAGGCCCGAGGGGCCCGCGACCGCGATCCCCAGGTTGACGTAGTGCTTGGTCACGACCTCCGCGGTTGCGTCGTCCCACGACGAGTTGAGCGCGGCATGGTCGCGCAGGGCGAGGAGCACCGCGCGGGCGACGACGGCCAGCGGCGTCACGCGCAGCCCCTCGAAGCGGCGGTTCTCGCGCAGCCGCCCGACGAGGTGCACCGTCGGGGTGACGTCGAGCGTGAGGAACACGCAGGCCTGCGGCGCGCTGGCCACGCTGCGCACCATCGCCTCCGCCATGTGCTTCTGGACCCCACGGACGGGCGTCCTCGCCTCGCGGCGCTCGCCGCCGGGAGCGGACGGTGCGGGCGCCGGCGAGGTGGGCGGCCAGGTCCTCGCGGGTGATGACGCCGCCGGGGCCGTGGCCGGCGACGCGGGCCAGGTCGACCCCGCGCTGCCGGGCCATGAACCGCACCGGCGGCGCGGCCAGCGGACGCCCGGCGGCCGGGAGCGGCGTGCCCGGTGGCCCGCCGTGGGAGCGCCGTACCCTCCGGCGCCTGCTGGGCGGTGCGTCCGACGGGCCGTAGCCGACCAGCGTCGGCACCCTCTCCTCCGGCTGTTCCCGCGCCTCGCCGTGCTCCGTGGTCGTGCCGACGGCGACGATCGGCGCGCCGACGGCGACGGACTCGCCCGCCTCGGCCAGCAACCCGAGCACGGTGCCGGCGTAGGGGCTCGGCAGCTCCACGACCGCCTTCTCGGTCTCCACCTCGACGAGGACCTGGTTGAGGGACACCTCGTCACCGACGGCGACGTGCCAGGCCACGATCTCGGCTGCGGTCAACCCCTCCCCCAGGTCGGGCAGGACGAAGTGCCGGACCGCGGTCACCCGTGGAGGCACCGGTCGACCTCGGCGAGGATCCGGTCGGCGTCGGGCAGGTAGTGGCGTTCCAGGCGCGACGGCGGGTAGGGCGTGGCGAAGCCGCCGACCCGGCGCACCGGCGACTCGAGGTGGTAGAAGCACCGCTCCGACACCCGCGCCGCGATCTCGGCACCCAGTCCGCAGAACACGGGGGCCTCGTGGGCCACCACCAGCCGACCGGTCTTGCGGACCGACTCCTCGACGGTCTCGAAGTCGAGCGGGGAGAGCGACCGCAGGTCGATCACCTCGATGGAGGTCCCCTCCTCTTCGCCGATCCGGGCCGCATCGAGCGCCGTGGCCACCAGGGGGCCGTAGGCGACGACCGTCACGTCCGACCCTTCGACGACCACCTCGCCCCGGTGCAGCGGGACCCCGCTGACCGGCGCGCCGTCGTCGACGTCGCCCTTCTCCCAGTAGCGCCGCTTCGGTTCGAAGAACACCACCGGGTCATCGGATGCGATGGCCTGCTGAATCATGCGGTGCCCATCGGCCGCGTTGCTCGGCGTCACGACGCGGAGACCCGCCGTGTGGGCGAAGTAGGCCTCGGGCGACTCGGAGTGGTGCTCGACGGCCCCGATGCCGCCGCCGTAGGGCACCCGGATGGTCACGCGGCATGGCCACGCGGCCCTCGTTGCGGAAGCGGAACTTGGCGACCTGCGACACGATCTGGTCGAAGGCCGGGTAGACGAACCCGTCGAATTGGATCTCGCACACCGGCCGGAAGCCCCGCATGGCCAGGCCGACGGCGGTGCCGATGACACCGGACTCGGCCAGCGGCGTGTCGATCACACGGTGGTCGCCGAAGTCGCGCTGCAAGCCGTCGGTGACCCGGAACACGCCACCGAGCCTCCCGATGTCCTCGCCCATCAAGACGACCTTCGGGTCGTGCTCCATGGCGTCGGCGCAAGCCGGCGTTGAGCGCCTTGCCGAGCGACATGGTCGCCATCACGATTCCTCGTCGAAGCCGGCCAGGTAGTCCGCGTAGGCCGCACGCTCGTCTTCGAGCAGAGGGTGCGGGTCCGCGTAGACATGGTCGAACAGCGCATCCGGCTCGGGATCGTCCATGGCCAGGCAGCCGCGACGCAGTGCCGCCGCCGCGGCCTCGGCGGCATCGTCGACGCAGGCCTCGAACCCGTCGTCGGCCAGCCCCTCGCCGTGCAGGAGCGTCCCGAGCCGCGCCAGGGGGTCCTTGGCCCGCCACTCTTCCTCCTCGGCGCGGGTCCGGTAGCGCGTCGGGTCGTCCGACGTGGTGTGCGGGCCCATGCGATAGGTGACCGCCTCTATCAGGGTGGGCCCCCGCCCGGCGTAGGCACGCCCGAGTGCCAGACGGGTGGCGGCGAGCACGGCCAGGACGTCGTTGCCATCCACCTCGATCCCGGGGATGCCGTAGCCCTGGCCCCGCGCCGCGATGGAGGCGTGCGACTGCAGGCGGGCCGGCTCGGAGATGGCCCACTGGTTGTTCTGGCAGAAGAAGACGACGGGCACCGTGTAGCTGGCCGCGAAGCCGAGGGCCTCGGCCACGTCCCCCTCGCTCGTGGCGCCGTCGCCGAAGTAGGCCAGCGCCGCCGACGCTGGCGCCGTCGAGCGCGATCCCCAGGGCGTAGCCCGTGGCGTGGAGCGCCTGTGACCCCACGACGATGGCGGGCGTCGCGATGCCGAAGTCGGCGGGGTCCCATCCCGAGAGGCCCGTACCCCGCCACAAACGGAGCATCGCGACCGGGTCCACGCCGCGGCAGTAGGCGACGCCGTGCTCCCGGTAGCTCGGGAAGACGAAGTCGTCGGGCCGCAGTGCACGGGCCGACCCCACCTGGGCGGCCTCCTGCCCCAAGAGGGGGGCCCACAGCGCGAGCTCGCCCTGGCGCTGCAGCGCCATCGCCTCGGCATCGAGCCGGCGCACGAGGGCCATGTCGGTGTAGAGGTCACGCAGCTGGGCTGCGTCGACGTCCGCCACCAGATCCCAGTAGGGACAGCCCAGCGTGCGTTGCCCGTCGACCGAGATCAGCTGGACGAGCCCGTCGAACCCCGACCATCCGGTGAGGCTCTCCTCTGGAACCCGTACCTGCGCCGTGGCCATATGGACTCCCTCCCGAGCGGAGGCTCGATCAGGAGATCACACCATGATTCGGACGTGCGGCGCGGGAAAACGGATTGGATCGGAGCGCAGAGTCCGGTATGTCCTACGTTCTGCCCGATCCGCGCAATGGATCACCCCGTGGGGAGATGGCGACCAGGCGCGAAGGCCGGGCCGGCGCACGAATGCTCAGGAGGCCTTTCGGCGGGCGGCAGCCTTGGCCCGGGCGGGCTGCTTCGCCGTCTTGGACGCCTTCTTGGCCGGGGCCGCCCGCCGGGCTGGCGCGCGCTTGGCGGCCGGGGCCCTTTTCGTGCCCTTGGCATCCGTGCCGGCCGCGGCCGCGATGCTGGCGTTGAGCGCCTCCATGAGGTCGACGACCTTGGCCGCAGGCTCGGGGCCGGCCTGGATCACGATCTCGTGGCCGTTGCGCTTCTCCTCGACGAGCGCCTCGACCTTCTCGCGGTGCGTGTCGTGGTACCGCTCGGGGTCCCAGTCGCTCTCCATCGACTCGATGAGGAGCTGCGCCATGGACAGCTCCCGCTCGCTGACGTCCCCGGTGTCGGGCAGCTCGAGATCCCGCCCGGGGGCGCGCACCTCGTCGGCGAAGTACATGGTGTGCAGGGCCAGCGCGTCATCTTCGGGACGGATGGCGACGAGGTACTCCTTGTTCCTCATGACCAGCGTGGCGACGGCCACCTTGCCGGCGTCCGCCATGGCCTTGCGCAGCAGGGCGTAGGCCTTGTCGGCACCCGCTCCCTCGGGGGCCAGGTAGTAGCTGGACCGGAAGTAGACGGGGTCGATGTCGGCCTGCTCGACGAAGTCGGAGATCTCGACCTGACGCGACTTCTTCGGCTCCGCGGACTCGAGCTCCTCCTCGGAGAGGACGACGTACTCGCCGCCCCCGAGGTCGAAACCGCGCACGATCCGGTCCTGCGGGACCTCCTGGCCGGTCCGCTCGTTGACCTTCTTGTAGCGGATGCGGTCCGACGTCCCCTCTTCGAACTGGTTGAAGTGGATGCTCTTGTCCGAGGTGGCCGGGTAGAGGCCGACGGGGATGTTCACCAGTCCGAAGCTGAGAGCCCCCTTCCAGATCGTGCGTGGCACGTGGATCGAAATTACCAGCCCAGGGCCGGTCCACCACCTTGTTACACCGATTCGCCACACTGATCCCATGGTCACGTCCGCGCCCACCGGCTTCGCCCCCGCCCTTCTGGGTGGCTTGGCGGAGCTGGGCCCGGTCGACCCCTTCTCGGGTGACCTGACCCTTGAGCTGGGGATTTCCGTCTGGCTGCGCCAGAGCGGGACGTCGCTCGTGGAGGCGCGGAACAGGCTGCAGCAGATCCGCCGGGTGATCCTCGAGGTGTGCGGCCTGGACCCGGCGACGGAGCCGGTGCCCCTGGTCGGGCGGTCCCCCAGGCTCGACGTGGTGAACCTGGTGGCCTACGTCGGTGACCTCCTGCGGCGGGCGGCTCCGGCCGGCGGCCTGCGGTCGGTCGTCGAGCAGGTCGTGGCCGAACTGCCCGAGCCCCGGGACGAGGACGAGGCGCTCGGAGCCTGAGCTAGAAGCCGAAGGCGCCGATGATCTGGCCGTTCAGCCCGGCCGCCGCCATGCCCCCGAGGTAGGGCGCAGAACCGTACCCGAAGACGTCGCCTCGGGCTGCGGCGACCCAATAGCCGAAACCGTCCGCCGTCCGGAAGATGGCGGCGGCGGGGTTGAAGGAGTTCACATACCCGATCGGACCACCCAAGGCGGTGGCCGCTCCGAACGCGGCCACGGCACCGTTGGCGTAGAGCAGCCAGTAGCCGTTCCCGTTCGGGGTGGCCACGGCGTCGACGACGGGCACGGCCACGGGCGGCCCAGACCCATAGAAGGGCGCGTCGCCAAAGGCGTACACGCCGCCGTTAGCGGTCACGACCCAGTAGCCGTTCCCCGAATGGTCAGGCATGACGGTGACCGCAGGACCCGAACAGCCGCCGACGCCCGGGCACGAACCCTCGAAGCGGGCGTCGCCGAAGCTGAACACCCCGCCGTCCGAGGCGACCATGAAGTAGCCGCGACCCGTAAGGGTGGGCACCATGCCGACGATGGGCGCGTTCAGGCTGTTCGGCAGCCCCGAGCCGGCGGGGTGCAGCCCCAAACCAGGAATGGAGCCGTAGAACGAAGAGTCGCCGAAGCTGAAGATGCCTCCGTCGGAGGCGACGAGCCAGTACCCGTTCCGGGTGGAGGTCGGCGTGATCCCCACGACCGGACGCTGCAGATGGAGGCTCCCCGTCGAGCCGAAGAACGCGGCCGTGCCGAACGAGAAGATGCCGCCGTCAGAGCCCACCAGCCAGTAGCCGTGGGAGGCCGCCTTCACCGTGAAGGACTGGGGGTTCCCCGTCGCGCCGAAGTGATTCGGGCCCTGCGCCACGCTGGGCGTCAACGAGCAGGTGCCGAAGCCGACGAAGGTGACCGTGATCCCGTTCGGGTCGACGCTGCAGACGTTGCTCGTGTTGGACGTGACCGACATCGCACCGTCACCCGTCGTCGTCAAGCTCACGGTGAAACCCGCGAACTCGTTGGCGGGCGACGGGATGTTGGAGATGACCGGGGTCGTCGCGGCGGCCCGGCCGATGTTGGGACCCGGCTGCGCCATGCCGTCTGCTGCGGTGTAGTCGATGCCCGCCGCGACGTGGGCTGTCAGGGAGCAGCTGCCGACCCCCACGTAGCTGACCGTCAGGCCACTGGCTGTGCATACGGCGGGCGTGTTCGAGGTGACCGATTTCGTGCCGTCGCCGGTGGTACTGACGACCGCCGTGAAACCCCCGCCGAAGGTCCCGCTACTGGGTGGGCTCAAGATGGTCGGTGTGGTCGGCGCAATCGGGGCCACGGTGACGGTGGTCGGGGCCGAGGAGATGGCGTTGTAGTTGGCGTCGGCGGCCTTGGTCGCGGTGACGGTGCAAGTACCTGCCGAAGTCGAGGTCAGCCGGCTGGTCAAGACGGCACAGCCCGATGCGGTGCCGTTCTTCGCGGTGTAGGTGACGGCCCCGATGCCCGACCCCCCGCTCGTGGTGAGCGGAAGCGGCGTGAGGTAAGAGCCGGCGGTGGAGGTGACGATCAGGAGCGCCTGGTTGGCCAGGGCCGGGGAGACCGGTCCGTCGCTGCCCGAAGAGACGCTGTAGTTGCGGTCGGTGTCAGTGAAGTTGGCCGTCACGCTGTAGGGAGTGCCGGCCTGGGCGTTGGTGATGGAGCAGGTGGCCACTCCGGCGGTGAGGGTCGTGGTCGTGGTGCATGCCGAGCCGATCCAGGCGACTGTGCCCGCCGGCGTACCTCCGGGACCGGCGACGGTGGCGGTGAAGACCAAGGTGCCTCCCGTCGAGATCGTGCCCGCGTTGTTCGTAATCGTGGTCGTCGAGGGGGCCACACCTGGCGAGACCGGGCCGTCGCTGGCAGAAGAGTCGCTGTATAGGTTGTCGGTATCGGTGAAGCTGGCCGTGGCGCTGTAGGCGGTACTCGCCTGGGCGGGGGTGATGAAGCAGGTGGCCACCCCGCCGGTGAGCGGCGTTGTGGAGCTGCAAGTGACCCCGGTCCACGCGACTCTGCCCGCCGGAGTGCCCCCGAGACCGGTGACGGTGGCGATGAAGACCAAGGTTCCCCCGGTGACCACCCCTGCAGCGTTGTCGGTGACCGTCGTGGTGGAGGCGCTTGCTCCCCCCGCCGGTGCAGCAAGCAGACCGAGCGAAACCACGCACGTGACGGTCGCGATGAAGGCGATGAGCCAGTTCCTCATGATCGTCACGCTCCTCTCGTTGCTCGGCCTGGGCACCCATCCCTCATCATTCCGAGGAGTGAAATGCCTGTCGAAGTCTCAGTGTTCTGAGGTGAAACCGCCTGCGCCAAGTATGTAGAAGGTATGTAGAAGGTATGTAGAAGGTATGTCGAAACGCGGTCGCACGTACACCCGGGAAAGTGCCACCAATCCCAGGCGACACGCACGACGATATCGGGACCAGCTCCCACGTGCTGGGGCACATTTTGCCTGCAGCGGGCAGGACAACCCAGCGGGGGGCGCAACCCGACCCGTGGAAGCCATGGCCTGCTGATTCGCCCGGGTCGGCCCAGGCCCAGTGCAGCCTCGACGAGGCCTCAGGGAGCCCGCAGCGGGATCACAGCGGGACGCCAGCACAGCGAAGGATCATGAGGACAAGGTGACCCGTCACTGCCGGAGGCTCGTCTAAGTATTGATGGACGTGAGCCAATACCCGACGGCCACGCTCACGCTGACCTCCCCAATCGCCTTGGATGCATCCCCGCCAACGGCGTCGTCGAGCACTACAGCGCAACCGGCACACTCGACATGCACGGCACTAGGAGGGCGGCGTCATTCAGTGTCTCTGTCCAGCGGAACGAGGGTGAGATCGACGTCCTGGCTGATGTCACGATCCCCTTCTCGGAGTGGGGCATCTCGAACCCCAGCATCGGGACTTCGTGACCACGGCGGTCAGCGGCACGTTGGAGGTCCTCTTGCATCTCACGCAGGCCGCGGGAAATGCTGCCTCGCCGGCTCGAATGGATCCGTCGGAGGTGGGGCGCCGATCACCGTGCCGAGCACGATGGTTCCGCCGCTCACCGTTCCCTCGGGCTGATCCGACCCAATCCCGCTCAATAGTTCACGAGACCCCAGTCGTGTGTCCCACAGTCGTCGCCCTCAGGGACCCGGCCTAGCATGCCTGGGTGCCTCCATCTCTCCCCGGATCGCATCGACCCGCCTCCACCGATGGTCCCGGCAACGCCCGCGGCGCGTTCCATTCCCGCTCCCCGAACCCGCAGCAACTCCGTGCGCATGTGCCGCTATGCCACCGCGAGACGAGGGGTGCGCCCCATCCGGATGAGGAGCGGTGACAAGTGTCGATCAACCCTTCGAGGGTGGCCCTCCGGTCCTGACCAGTGCCGGACGCCTGCCCCGCTGGATCATCGGCTGGGGTCCGGCGGTGGCCTCCCTCGTGGCCGCATTGAGCTACGGACTCTTCGTCGCGTTCGGCACCTACGAGGTCGACCTCGGTGTCTACCTTCGCCTCGGCGGCCGGTACATCTTCACTCCCCACCTCTACTCATTGGCCGTGCCGAACACCGAGCCTCCTCTTCACCTACCCGCCGTTTGCCGCGCTGCTGTTCGCGCCGTGGCAGAGGGTGTTCAGCACCGTCCACTCCGTCCAAATCGTATGGACAACCGGCAACCTTGCTGCACTCGTCGCCATGCTCGTCCTGTCACTTCGCATCGTGAAGCCCGAGATAGATCGGAAGACTTCGCTTGCGCTTCGGCCTGCTGCTCAGCCTTCCCACTTTGCTCCTCAATCCCGTGCTCGTCACGGTTGGTTTCGGTCAGGTCAACCTGGTGGTGACGCTCCTCGTCATGTGGGACTTGCTGAGCTCGCGCCGAATCGGGCGACGGCAGGCACCGTTGGGCGTCGCCATCGGGCTCGCCGCCGCAGTCAAGCTGACTCCGCTCCTCTTCGTGCCGTACCTCCTCCTCACGCGGCGCTTCCGCGGCGCGCTCAATTGCATGCTCACCTTCCTGGCGTGCGAGCTCGTGACCTATGTGATCTCGCCCGCCTCGTCGAGGGCATACTGGACGCAAGCCCTGTTCAAGCCCGGTCGTGCCGGCGAGCTCTCCTTCGTCGGCAACCAGAACTTGTCGGCTGCCCTCGAACGCCTCAACCACGGCTTTCTGGACAACACCGTCATGCTCCCCATCCTCCTCGTCGCGGCCGTTGGAGGACTCTGGTTGGCCAGCGTGGCGCACCGGCGGTCATCGCCGATGTTGGGTGTACTCATCTGCGCCGGAACGTGCCTGCTGGTGTCGCCCATCTCGTGGGCTCACCACATGGTGTGGGTCGTGCCCGCCATCCTTTGGCTGGCTCTGGCCGATGACAGGCCTCGGCTGGGTCCGGCCCTCGCTGCTGGCACCGCCGTCCTGTTCTGGTGCGCGCCAATTTGGTGGGTGCCGTACAAGAACACCTCGGATCTCCACCTCAGTGCCGCTGCAGCTCCTCGCGGGGAACTCTTTCTTCATCGCGACGGTGGTCTTCTTGTGCGGCACCGGAGTTCTGATCAAGCGCCGCGGGGCCAGCACTTCAAAGGACCACGTCCTCGGGCTGAGCTGACGTCGTCGACGAGGCCATCGCCCGGAGAAACGGGCCGCGTCACTGGGCGCCGTAGAAGGGCGCGTTGAAGCAGAAGACCCCGCCGTCGGATCCGACCAACCAGTAGCCCCCGGTAGCGTCGTCGGGGGCCATGCCCATGATCGGAGCGTTCAGCGGGATGCCCCCTGTGCTGCCCCAGAAGGCCGCGGCGCCGTAGCTGAAGATGCCGCCGTCGGAGGCCACGAACCAGTACCCGTTTCCTCCCGGCACCGCGGCCATGCCGTTCACCGGTTGCTGGAGACGCATGCTGCCGGTCGAGCCGAAGAAGGGCGCGCCGAAGGCGAAGATGCCGCCGTCGCTCGCCACGAGCCAGTAGCCCCCGGTGGCGTCGTCGGCCGCCATCCCCACGACGGGCTGGTTCAACCGCAGCCCGCCCATCGACCCGAAGAAGCGGGCGTCGCCGAAGGCGAAGATGCCGCCGTCGCTCGCCACGAGCCAGTAGCCCTTGCCGTCGGGGGTCGGCGCCATGTTGACCACCGGGGCGTTGAGGGAGCGCCCGCCCATCGACCCGAAGAATCCGGCATCGCCGAAGGCGAACGTCCCGCCATCGGCGGCTACCAACCAGTAGCCCTTGCCGTCGGGGGTCGAGACGATGTGGTTGATCGGGGCGTTGAGCGGCCGTGCCGGCCATGGAGCCGTAGCTCGCCACGTTGTGCGCGGAGATCGCGCCCTCGGCGTCGGTGAGCCAGTACCCCGAGCCCGAAGGCGGTGCCGCGATCCCTGTCGCAGGCCCCGGGAAGCTCGACGCCTGCCCCGAGTCGGGGCTCACCATGAGCGAGGACTCGTCGACCGCTTCGAAGGCGCTGGCCGGAACCTGCTTGAGCTCCTGGATGAGTGACGGCGGCCAGGACGGGTCGGCCGAGCCCCCGAAGTACCAGTTACTGCCGTTGTCGGCCAGGATGAGCCCGTACTGCTGCATCGCCCGGAGGATCACCTGCGCCTGCGGGGAGAACCCGCTGATGTCGAAGCTTGCCTTGAGGCGGAACCGGGCCCCCATGGGCGGCAAGTTGGGGTCCGAGCGCGCACCCGCCTCGTGGCGCGCCGGCCAGAGATAGCTCGTGTCCGTCGTCTGCGCGGTCATCCGGATGGCATGGGTCACGCTCCCGGACTGCACCTCGTCATAGCGAAGGACGCCGGGCAGGATCGGCAAGCCGGCCGCATCGGCCGAGGTCCAACCGGCCGGCCGGAGTGCGTTCGAGCGCAGGTTCCAAATCGCTCCCGATCCGGCAGTCGATCCGGACGGGCTGTATTGCGCGTCGTAGAGCTCGTAGAGCGTGCACGTGGTCGGGTCGACCATGAGTGCGTGTCGTCCCCTGTGGCATCCTGACCGCCTTCGATCGGCGTGTCGGCGCCGAACGGGTAGGGCCCGGGATCACTCTCGCTCGCGTACTGGAAGGAGACGTTGACGAAGGGATGCCCGGACGGGACCACCGTGTAGGGCATGCCATAGGGATTCGACGGGTCCCCCGAGGGGCCGAAGTCCGGATGCAGATTGGTGGTCGGCGGCGTCCATGCTGGCCAGCCACTGCGCGGAGTGCGCGTTGACCGGCAGGTTGGCGATGTTCGTGTTCCAGACGTTGTCGGCCGGGAACATCGGGCAGCCGGGGGCCCCCGGCAGCGGCGTTCCCTGCTGACAGCGCTGGTCACGTTGGAGATCGATGTCACGCTCACGAGCAGGCTCGCGAGCAAGGTCGCACCGCAGAGTGTGCGTACAACGCCAGCGGATGTCACCATTTCGCCCCCCTCAAAGGCCCTGGCACGTTCCCTGATCTTCGCACAGGGCCAGCTCAATGGGTGCACATACCCCGATTCGCCCACGCTCGTAGGCGGCCCGGTCGGTCGCGTAACGGCCCCCGACAGTCGAAGCGGTTCCATCGGAGCCCCGCACGTATCCGGGCGCGCCTCTCGGATGGGAAGCGACCGACCGATCAGCGATTGGCGGAACCGACGCCGGCTCGCGCTATCGCTTGCGTGTGGGACGGGCGAGGACAAGCACATCCGATCGCTGGTTCCCAACGCCCCAGGGTACTGGGTCGAGGTGGGACGAGACGACACGCGGAGACCTCAGCGTGAGAAAGGATCCGAAGTGAGATTCACCATCACACATCCGATCATCGGCCATCCCTACGATCGCGAGCTCGTGTCCGGCGTCGGCATCGCAGCCGTTGCCGCCGCCGCCGAATGTGCGGGCTTCCACGGCTTCGGATTTACCGATCATCCCGCGCCCACGGATCGGTGGCTTCACGCGGGTGGCCACGACGCTCTGGACCCTTTCGTGGCAATGGCCTTCGCTGCGGCCCGGACGACGCAGCTCCGACTCATCCCAAACATCGTCGTCCTGCCCTACCGGAACCCCTTTGTGGTCGCCAAAGCGGGGGCGACGCTCGACCTCCTGTCCGACGGGCGGTTCACCCTTGCGGCAGGCGCGGGCTATCTCAAGCGCGAGTTCGACGCGCTGGGAGTAGACCACGCGCAGCGCAACGAGATCTTCGATGAGGCCCTCGACGTCCTGAAGGCGATCTGGACGTCCGATGACGTGACGTTCGAAGGCCGTCATTTCAGGGCGGATGGCATCACGGCGCACCCTCGACCGCTGAGCACGCCCCACCCCCCGATCTGGATAGGTGGGAACAGCGGACGAGCTCGCGAGCGTGTCGCCACGCGCGGTGACGGCTGGTGTCCGTTCCCGGCCCCGCCCGGGTTGGCCCAGACCGCACGCACCGTCGTCCTGGACACGTCCGAACGCCTGGCTGATGCGATCGACGACCTGCATCGCCGCCTCGAGGCCGTGCGACGTGAGCCGGACGATGTCGATATCTCGTTCTCGACCGGCGCGGGTGGACATCCGTGGAGCGACGACTTCGATGCTGACGCCCACCTGGCCGGAATCGCCGAGCTCGCTGCTCTCGGTGTCACTTGGCTCCAGGTCGCTCTGCCCGGGGACAGCCTCACGCACGTCCTCGAGGCGATTCAGCGCTACGGCGAGCAGGTCATCGCCGTGTGCGCCTGACGCGATCTCTCTTCGTCGACTCAGCCTCCCAGCGCCTTGCGAACGAAGCCGAGCCGACTCGGTTCGACCCCGACCAGACCCATCGTCCCCGCTTCTCCCCCCACCAACGAGGCCAGCATCGGCCAGTACCTTGCTGTGGTGTCAGCTGGTCGGTCGGTCAACCTCCAATACCCGACCGATGTCCGATCACGATTGATGCGACACCATTCCCTTTGACCTGGGAGTATCGGTGATCGTGCACGCTCGGCGCCGGGAAGCGCAGACGATGAGATGTGGACACCCAGCTCCGCGTCGAGCCACGCTTGCCACGGTCTTGGCCGGCGTCGTATTGCTCGGTGGGATGGCCGCCTGCTCCTGGGGGTCAGTGGCCGGAAGCTCCGTCGCTCGGTCTACTGCGTCGCAACCGACGGCATACCGGAGTGCGGGTTGCGGTACTCGTCCAGCCGTTCGTGGACTGACCCGCCAGGCGCCTGGTGATGTGCCGCTCACGTTCATCAGCCGAGGCGTCGAGCGTACGTACCGTCTCGGTGTTCCCGAGTCGTATGACACGGACGAGCCGGCCATGTTGGTCCTCGATCTCCACGGGGCGAACTCGAACGCGCTTGAGCAGAGTGTCTATACCGACATGCCTCGTGAGGCTGCGGCCCGGGGCATCATCACTCTCACCCCGGACGCCATCGGTGGCAATTGGCAGCTCAGCCCCAAAGGTGCAGACGACGACTTCTTGGTGTCCCTCGTGCGCAATGTCGAGAGCAGATACTGCGTCAACCTCGACCACGTTCACGTCGCCGGTTTCTCGCTGGGCTCATGGAAAGCCACGACCGTGGCCTGCGGCCATCAGGACATCTTTGCGTCCATCGGTCTGGTCTCCGAGGAGGTCCATCCGACTACCTGTCCACCAATGCCGGTCATCGCCTTCCACGGAACCGCCGATCACGTGGTCCCCTATGGCGCCGGTGCCGACCCCGGCGTCACGGTCACGGGCCCCAATGCCGGACTCCCAGGCGCTCGGGACAACATCGCGTCCTGGGCCAAGGGCGGCCGCTGCCCGGCCCACAAGAAGGTGCGCACCATCGGCAGCGACGTCGTCTTGTGGACCTACACCGGGTGCGCGCCAGGCGTCAACGTGGAACTGTTCACCATTCTCCATGCCGATCACCGATGGCCGGGATCTCCGATTGTCATCGAACCGACAACGAACACGATCAGCGCCACCAAGCTCATCCTCGACTTCTTCGAGTCCCACCCCCTGCGACACCGCCATGCGTGACCGACCCGTGTCCGATCGCCACCAGGCCGCCGAGGGGCGTCGGGATGAGACCTCGCCCGGGCCTTGCGTTGCGTTACCAGGCGTCCAGGGTCTCGGAGTGGAAGTCAATGACTGCCAACAGGTCTCCGAGGCGGCCCATGACCGCCTCGGTGTCCGCGAAGGGGCCGGCGACGGCGCGCTGCGCGGTCAGAGCGACCTCTGTGCATGTGCCCAACAACCAGGCAACGTGTGCCCCGAGCTTCGTATTGGGACAGGGGTTCGCCAATACCCAAGCCCTGGCGTCCCCGGTGGCCGCCTCGAGTTCGTCCGCTGCGGCCAGCATCGTGATCTTGTTCACGTGGACCGACGCAGAGAACCGCCGCTCGGCGGCCGTGACCCGATGGAGGACGGTCGTTGCCTGGATGCGCCAGCGGTTTGCGTTTGGTTCTTTTCCCATGGTGAACGATGAAGGGGCGGGGCCAGATCCCACGTGTGGGTCGGGCTTGCCGATCCCTCGCACAATGGCGATTCTGGCGTCCGCGACCGACGCCCCATAGAGCCATTCGGGCCGAAGTGCCGCAACGTCTCCACAACAACCATGGTCGGGTGGGTCCGTCTGGACGAGACGAGGAGGGTCTCGTGCCAACCAACCACAACCTGCCAGCACGGCCCGCAACGCTCGAACGTTCTCGCCAAGTGGCGGCCCGATGGTCGGTCGTGTTGGTTTGCCTCTCTTCGGACTGCAAGGCCTACCGCACGCGACGGCCGAGCTGCCGGCAGGACGTTTCGATCGCTTCCAGACCGCGCAGGATGATTGCGGCCGGGCCCCGTTGCCCGGCCCAATCATCTCGCCGCCTACGGGCATTGTGACGATTCGCGTCCAAGGTCCCATAGAGCCATTCGTACCGAAGTGCCGCAACGTTCACACAACAGGCCCTCGACCACCCCGGCCGTGGTTGCATCGACTCCCTCGGGTTTGTATCGGGACGGTTGCGCCGAAAGATCGGATGCTCGCTCAAAGTCGTGAACGAATGCCAAGATATGCCGTCGTCGCCTTTCCGCCCGAAGGCGAAAGGTGTCCGGGTCTCCGACGACCGCCGGAATCAGCGCACTGCGTTTCGACGCTACCCGGTCCAAAGGACCACCCGAAGGATCGGATCGCTTTTCCAGCGTTGAGGGCGGGGTGAGCACCGATCCCGAAACCCGTCACCCCGTCCTCACCGCAGGATTTCCGTGTGCGGACATACACCGCGCCCAACGACCCGACTGGACTCCTCACAACCAGACATGGAACCCCGATGAAGGGCTCGCTGTGGTGCAACGACGCGGTGACACCAAACTCCAAGCCAGGACGTGTTGCAACTGAGGTTCTCTACTCGGATGAGCGGGGTCCTTCCGCGCTGGGACCGGGTTCAAATAGGCTTGAGGCACAGCGATTCGGCCCCGCCCTCCTCCGTTCCCCCTCCGGGCGGGGCCGTTTCGCGTCAAGAAGTTCGTCACGTGCGTCTGCGCTGGCCGCCCGGGGCATGCCGACACGGCCTCCCCTTGGCGTCGCTCGTCCACCCGAGGAACGAGGCACAACCGGATGGGTCAGCCCTCCACCGAACCGGCCAGTGGATTCACGGGGGCGGGGTCACAGTTGGAATCCGGGATATGTAGATGCTGAGTCCCCGCCCCCAGGGCATTTTGGATGGTTTGGGAAGAACCGAATAGAGCCATCCGAACCCACAATTCTCGACGCTTCAACAACTAGGTCCATCCGTTGCGCCACGGGCGTCACCCACTTTCACCCGCGGCGCACAGGGCCGCCGGCAGCCTCGGCACAGAGTCGCTGCCGAGCAGATCCTCCTACGCGACCTGTCGCCTCATCTTGCGGCGCTCGGCGTCGTCCGTCCCGCCCCAGAGGCCGACGATCGTGAGGTCCGCCAGAGCGAACTCGAGGCACTCCAGACGGACCGGACATGTCGCGCACAGCTCCCGCAGTCCGTAGGCCGCTCCGGGGGACTTGACGAACCCGCGAACCCCCAGCCCCCGGCACGCTGCATGCCGCTGCCATGGCGGCCGCAAGGTATCAGTGTCGTCCATAGCCGGCATCCAGGCCGCCCGATTCGAAGTCGAAGATGGTCAGCAGGTACCTCAGTCTGTCCATAACCGCCTTTGTGTTCGCAGTGGGATCGGTGACGGCGCGTTGCGCGGTCAACGCGACCTCGGCACATGTGTTCAACATCCAGGTGACGCGTTCTCGCAGCTCGACGTCCGGACAGGGATTCGCCGTCAGCCACAACGTCGCGTAAGTCGTGGCCGCTTCCAGCTCGTCGGCCACCGCCAGCATGGTGATCTTGTTCACACTGGTCGATCCACAGAACCGCCGTTCGGCGGCCGTCACGCGATCGAGGACATTGACCGCCTCGGAGCGCCACTGTGTGTCTGTCTCGTTCGCCATCATGATCGAAGGTCGGGGCGGGGCCGAATCCCACCACAAATACCCGAAGCGCTCGGCCCCGCCCCTCGGGTGATTCTGGACCTCACGTCGGACCGCCCCATAGAGCCGTTCGTAACTGAACTGCACAACCCCTCCACAACACTCGCCGTCCATCAGCGTCGTTGGATGCTGGCCTATTGCGACGTGGCTGACACGATTCGATCCACGCTCATCGGGCACACCAGGAGCGACCTCCCCAACGTCATCGACCGACACGGCGGCGCAATGAGGTGTCACTCTGATCTCGGGAGCGCTCCTCACAACGCGGAGAGACAGCCCTGATGCGACTCCACGAAGCCGGCGGAGATCCGCAGCGACCAGGGCGCCCCTTTGGAGGGAAGATTCGCCGTCAGTGATCGGCCGAGATTCGCACTCTCGCTCCCTGACGTGTGCTCCCGTGCCTACCGTTCCGGGACGGGCACTGGGCTCGACGGCGACGAATTCGACGTCGAACAATACATGCAGGTCGGGCATGACGGCTGGAATAGTTGTGTCAACATCCGTGACACAAGGACGCGGCACTTATCGACCCGGCTCTCGTTCTGAGTGATTCGTTCTTTGCGCATGATGATCGAAGGTCGGGCGAAACCGCAGTGCTGGTGTCGGCCCATTGATTGGTCGGCGCCGGCCTAGAGGGATTCTGACGACCGCGCCAGAAGGCCCATAGAGCCGTTCGTAACAGAACCAAACAACGCGCCCACAACGTCGGTGGGTCCCGCCCTCCAAAATCCGAATGAGCACCGCTGCGCCACGTCAGACGTCCGTCGAGCTCGGAAGTCCGCTCAGGTACCGAGCACAACGAACAGAACTGGGGTGCCCTGCAATGGGGTGACGTCGATCTCGTCCACGATCGTGCCGGTAGGTTCAGGGATGTCGACGGAACCGGATCCCGACCCTGCCGCGGCGTAGTTCGCGTGTCCCAGGGAGTCCCGTTGCCGAGTCCGGGCACAGTGGACCGTTCGGAGAAGACTGCGGCCTACCGTACAGGTATCCGCCATTCAACGTGGATCAGCTGTCGTAGAACCCCAAAGGATGGAGGCCGACGAGGGTTCTCTCCCGCGGTGTCCGGGCACGCGCCACCGCCTCTTCCGAAAGGTGGTTCGCCACGGACGCTGGCCGGATTCGTTGGGCAAGATCGCGACGTCCGTAGTGGCACTGGATGAACGTCCGTCCGGTATCCCCGGATCTCGTCGGCAGTCGTCTGTGCCATATGTCCGAGACGAATAGGGCAACGTCACCGGCCTTGGCAACGATCGGAACAACGCCGCGCCCTTCCCACGTCAGGTGGTCGTCGGCGAGCCGGTCCATGGGAGGTGCTTGGCCTGACATGTGGCTTCCGGGGATCACCCCTGTCGGGCCGGATTGGATCGGACAGTCCACGAGATAGAGGTGCGCCGCAATCGCGAAAACCGGATACGGGATCCTCGGATCCCAAGAAACACTCGGGTCGCGAGGGACGTGGGGTCCGCTGTCGATATGCCAGAAGCGTCCGAGGTGATCGTTGTCGCCCGGCTGTTGACGCCACGCCGTGTTAGCGATCACGTGGCAGTCTTCCGCTAAGAGGGGCTCAATGATCTCGAGGATCCGGGGCTCTCCGATAGCCCGTTGGACGAGGCTGCTGCGATTGAGCATTTCGTGACGAAATGGGGCAGATTGCTCAGGCGGATCTCCTCGGTCATCTGGCGGATATTCGTCGAACACTCGTTCGACATCGGCGCAAAGAGCGGCGAGTTCTTCTCCCACGAAGATGCCATCGAGTACTACGTAACCCTCTGACTGAAGCCTCTCCGCAGCGGTGGGAGCTGTGCCAGACAGGAGGGAGAGATATCCGAAAGATCGAGTGAGCATGCACCGATTCTGCCCCGCGGCGAGCCCACGGGAGTTCCCTTTGCCATCCTGATTGCACCAACCTGGCTACCGGGACAGTCGGCCGGGCGCTCCATCTGTTGTCGGGCCGGCGGGCCCTGCCCCAGGACACCGGGCTCGGGATGGCTGTCCTGGTAGGTCGAAAGCACCTTGCCTGATGCAATGCTGTGGCAATGAGCGACGATGACCTGCTAGCCGAGCAGCGGGCGTTCTACCGGGCTCGTGCTCCGGAGTACGACGAATGGTGGCAGCGACGGGGCCGCTACGAGGGTGGAGAGGAACAGCTTCTCGAGTGGCAGCGCCAAGTGGCGACGGTAGGCGCCGCCTTGGAAGCTTTCGGGGCCAAGGGCACGGTCTTGGAGCTGGCGGGGGGCACCGGCTGGTGGACCCAGCGTCTGGCAGAAACGGCAGGCCGACTCACGGTTGTGGACAGTGCGCCCGAGGCTTTGGCGCTGAACCGTGAACGAGTGGGACGTCGAGATGTTCGCTACGACGTGTCGGACGTGTTCGAGTGGCGGCCCGACACTTCCTACGACGTCGTGTTCTTCTCTTTTTGGCTCTCGCATGTCCCGCGAACTCGATTCGCGGACTTCTGGTCCCTAGTTCGCTCGTGCTTGAGCCCATCGGGGCGGGTATTTCTCATCGACAACAACCGAGACGATCCGGGACCTGACTCATTGGCAAAGGACCCATATGTCGTGGATTACGGCACAGATCTACACCTGCGCGCTCTCAGCGACGGATCGCAATACAGGGTCATCAAAGTGATGTACGAGCCCGGCGAGCTCGAGTCTCTGATAGCAGCGGAGGGCTGGTCGGTTGAGATCGAAGCAACCCGGTGGTTCATATTCGGTTCAGCCCGACAACCCTGAACCAGGGTGCTCCCATTTGACCCGTATGGTGCGACACTTCGGCGTGTCACGACGGGAGATATACCCCAGACCCCATTTCCTTTAGATGATCGTCGCGGAGTAGTCGGGTACATAGTGGTACCGGTCGCGGGGAGGTCGCCGATAGTCCCCGACGGGCGGGCGAGGGGGGAGCTTCACTTTCGGAGCCTTACGGGCGTTATACGGCACGACCGACAAAAGGTGAGCGATGCAGTTGAGCCGGGCCCGCTTCTTGTCGTCGGCTTCGACCTCGTACCACGGGGAGTCCGGTAGGTCGCAGTGGGCGAACATCTCGTCCTTCGCCTTGGAATACGCGACCCAGCGGTTGCGGCCCTCGAGATCCATCCCGCTAAGCTTCCAGCGCTTCAGGGGCGCGTTGACGCGCTCTTTGAACCTTCGCTCCTGCTCCTCGTCGCTCACCGAGAACCAGTACTTGAGCAGAATAATGCCGTCGTCGATGAGCATTCGCTCGAACGCAGGGCACTGCCGGAGGAAACGGTGGTATTCCTCATCTGTACAGAAATCCATCACCCGCTCTACCCCGGCCCGGTTGTACCAACTGCGGTCGAACAGGACGATCTCCCCTCCCGCGGGAAGGTGGGCGATATAGCGCTGAAAATACCACTGGCCCTGTTCACGGTCGCTCGGGGCCGGCAGGGCAGCGATCCGGCACCATCGGGGATTGAGGTAGTCGGTAATGCGCTTGATCACGCCACCTTTGCCAGCGGCATCCCGACCCTCGATCACGATAACGACCCGTTGACCCTCATCGCGGACCCACTGTTGCATCTTCACCAGTTCCTCTTGGAGGTGCAGGAGTGCCTTGTCATATGCGCCGTTCTCAGCCATGCACCCATCCTGCCAGGCGACCGGTTGTAGAGGTCGAGGTGGTCCAGGAGCTTCAGCTTGAACTGCCGGACGACGGTGCCCGAAAGGTCAACTCACGTTCCTCACCTGGCACGCACTCAGCCTCCGGCCACCCTAGGTCGACGCCTGCATCGCGACCTGCAGAAATGCCAGATTGGTTTGTCGTCGGGGACCAAGCAGCATCGACCAAGTGAGCGCAACGGTCGCCAGGTTCGTCCGAGGACGGTGCGTCTTCGGTCGGAGGTTGTAACCCAGTAGCTGGCGTCGGAACTCCGCCAGAGCCCGAGCGTTTGATGTGTCCAGAGCCACCGCGCACAGTCTTGAAGACATAGATCGGTGCATCCACCTATCGGTGCATCCACCCGGCGCCGGGTCGTTCTTTGCCTCGTCTGGCGATCCGGGTCAACACGATCCTTCTCTCACGATGGCAAGGCCATTCTTCACATCGACCAAATGGTGGTGCGAGTCATGAAGCGCATGCTCGAGAAGGAATCGGACGTCACTCCGCGACCCGCCGACTGTGATGCCTCGGGACCATGAGGCCGGTCCGGACGCCTCGGCCAAATCGGCAAGTTTGCGAGCCTGATCCTCGAGCTCCATCGCAACCACACCAGGATCTTGTGAGGCGTAGCTCGCTGAAGCGCGCTCCACGAGCTCCGCCCCGGCGATCTCAGGGAATTGGGGTTCCTCGATCGTCAACGCCTGCTCGACGCCGAAAACGTGGAGCGCAGTGACGTCCCGGCTATGAGCCGCGTACTCGAGGGCCGACCAAGTTTGAGGGGCTGGTCTCAGCCGAAGGTCGTCACCGGCGTCAAGCAAGAGGCGTCTCCATTGCGGTCCAAGCTGCCGAATCGCGTCCAACAGCAGCGATGGTTCATACCTAGCGCCATCGAAGTGGCATGCAGAACATTGCTCGTGATCCACGCAGGAACTCCCTTCCGGTACCTCCCCAGTCTCGTCGGTTTCAGAATACGAAGCGTACGCATCGCGGTCGGGCTGCGGGGAACCTCGACTGCCCGAATACGCACCGCGTCGATGCCGCTCGGGAGATCCTCAAGTCTGCGATCCCACCAAAATGGAATCGTGCGCGCCCGTGCGATCAACTCGCTCGTCCGTCGATCGACGAACAGTGCCTGAAATTGGGCGAGCCGGGGAACAAGAGACCCGAAGTAGAGTGCCGCGTGCGAGCCGTGCAGGTTGTATTCGGGCCAGAGTGCCTCGAACAACCGCTCGGTCCGAGCTCGTTCCCACAGCTCCGGTCGCTCCTCGGCCGTGAAGACCTGAAGCCAAGGCGGTGCGCCATCCGGTGCTTCCACTGAGTCAATCTCTCAGACCCCGCTTCTGGGTATCTCAGACACCGGAGCGAGAGCCATTTCGGATCGCGTCAACGAGCGTGACATCGGTAGCAGGCGATTGCCTAGATGGAGTCGTGGGAATTCGGGAGGACGCTCGAGGTCCAGGCGATTCCGATGCACATCTCGTCAGTTGATCCGTCACCCCAAGTGACGAAGTGTGGAGGCGCCTTGCGGAGAAGTGGGAGCTCCTGGGCCAGCGTCGGGTCGTAGGTACAGGTCACCTTTATCGGTTCACCTGCAGTGACCGGAATTGGTGTGCTCAGGTTGTAGGACCGTTGGTCGTGGAAATCGTAGCTGGGCACGCTGAGTACGGTCCTTGCCTCTGGCGTTCCCGGGTCGAGCACCATGTTGAAGGCCGCACCCAAGAGGTGCATGTGCGCATACGTCCTGACGATGTAGCCACTCTTGTCGATCCGCGACATGCAGGACGTCGAGTCACCTTCGGGCGGATCAGACGGATTGTTCCCACAGAGAGCTTCAATGCCGTTCACCTCGGCGACAGCCAGCTGGCCGAAACGTTCACCCAGGTTGGCGAGTGAAGCAGCCCGGTTGCAGAGCGGGCCGCTCACGACGGTCGGGCAAGGGATGTCCGGTGGTGCGAGCATGAGATTGAGATGGAGGGGAAGAAGCGACGTTGATGCTGGCACCGTGTGGAGTATGAGCCTGTTCTTGACGGGCCTGTTGCCGACGAGCAGGTTGTAGTGGACCTGCATGACAACCTGGCTTCCGGCAGGAAGTGTGATTCCACTCCCCTTTGGGAAGTTGTCCACCCCGGCTCCGGGGGCCCAGAAGGTGAGCAGCGGGACAGCTGCGAGACCCGACAAGTCGGAACTGGGAAGGGGCAGCCCGAAGCACGTCCAACCTCTTCCCCCGTCGTTGTCACGTTCTGCCGTTGCGGCGAGTGATGGCGGCAAGAGAAAGAGTGCCGCGTGGTGATCCTCGGCGCTCCCAGGGACGAACTGGCTGGAAATGATGTACGAGTTCTCGGCCACATGGGGATCCACCAGCGTGCAGTGATAGTCGTCGGTCGTACCAGGTGCTGCACTGGGTTTGTAGGCGTGGGCTGTCAGGGAGATCGTCGTGACCGATGGGACCGAACTCGATGCCGCCGTGGCTGCCGATGAGACGATCACAGCAGGAATGCCAAGCAGGACCGGAGCCAGAAGTATCGCCATTCGTGGAGCTCGCACCCCGCTCAGGCTATCGATCCGGGAGATCGCCAGCCCGATTCATCAATGTTCGTGGTCAAGGCGCCCGACCTCGGAGGTCCGTCGGGTCAGATGCTTGCGCTCTGCAACGTTCAGGGCGACGCGGCTTGAACGGGTGGTGTTACTGGGCCGACCCTGACAGCTCCACTCCGAACGCGAGATCCCAAGAATCCAGCATATTGCGGTAGAACGGGTGATTGCACTGCCCGCAGAGACCCGTGCGACGAGAGAAGGCAAAGCGATCATGACGTTCGTTCCCTACGACCGGCCGATCCGGGCCGCCTTCGTCGGTCTCGGTCGCATCTACGACCTGAACGTGCGGGCCTACAGAGGCAACCCGGACGTCGAGGTCGTTGCGCTCGTTGATCCCGATCCCCAGCGTCGTGCCCAACGCCAAGCCGATTGGCCCCAGGCCCACACGTTCGCCACCGCAGCCGATCTTGCGTCGAGTGGCCTGGCGGTCGATGCAGCCGAGGTGCTGCTTCCCATCCCGCTCCACGCCGAAGGGGTCTGTGAGATGCTGGGCTACGGTTGGCATTTGAACCTGCAGAAGCCTCTGTGCAGCGACCTGCGTGAAGCCCAACGGATGGTCGAGGCGGCCCGAGCGAACGACCGCGTCCTGCGGGTAATGGAGAACTACCTCTTCTATGAGCCTTTGCAGCGGCTGAAGGAGACGGTCGAGTCGGGGGACCTGGGCGCGGTGAGCGGTTACCACATGAAGATGGTGGGCAGCGGCCGTGGTGGCTGGGACGTGCCTCGGTCCAGCTACGAATGGCAGTTCGTACAGATGCGCCGCGGCAGGGGCATCTTGGTGTTCGACGACGGCTGGCACAAGCTCTCTACGGCGTTGTGGCTGTTCGGACCGCTGCGGGAGGTCCGGGCGTGGGTGGGCGGCACCGAGGTCCTGCCAGACATCGAGGTCGACGCGCCAACCACCATCGCATGGGAGCACCAGAACGGCATCCGCGGTGTGTGGGACATCACCTTGGCGCCGGACATGTATCTCCGGTCCGACTATTACACCAATGATGAACGGTGGGAAGTCACAGGTCGTCGCGGCTACTCACGGGTGAACCGGTGCACCGGCAGGGGCATACAACAACCGAGCCTCGAGACCTACGTTGACGGCGAGATGCGGACATACCATGCGCTCGACGACGACTGGGCCAGCAGTTTCCGGGACTCCGGACGTCACTGGCTGCGCTGGCTCCGTACCGGCAAGGGCCCTTTGCTGTGGGGTGCCGAAGAGGCCGTCGAGGTATTGCGGTTTGCGCTCGCTGTGTACGCCAGCAGCGCAAGCGGGCGGAGTTGGCGTCGACCCGGCGTCGATTCGGGAAGGTTGACTCGTCGGTCTGATCTACGATCATGCGGTTCACCCATCGTGCGATGGAGATTGCCCTCGTCTGGCCTTGGGGATTCTGCGAAGACGTCGATGCCCGCGAAAGGCCTTGAACGGTGATGCCCCCCAGCGTCGGGACCCGGTCGACCAAGTCTCTCGATTCGATAGACCCCCGAACCAAGCAGGCGTGGCTCGCACGTGTTTCGTTGCCCGCGCCGATCCGGTGGTTGCTTTCGGCGTCACGTCGTACGAATTCTCCTGACAGAATCTGGCCGAGTCGGCAGCAAGCGACTTTGCGCGTGCAAAGTCGCTAGAGCCCTAGGGGGTGCGTAGTGGCCAGAATCGAGTTCCGCGGGAAGATCGGCGACGACTGGCGATCGTCGGAGCCGTGGTGGCCGCCGGTCCCGGCTCCTCCCGACGGCGCACCCAACATCGTACTGATCGTTCTCGATGACGTCGGGTTCGCCCAGCTCGGCTGCTACGGATCCGACATGGACACTCCCGTGATCGATGGGGTGGCCGCCGACGGGGTCCGGCTGACCAATTTCCACACTACGGCCCTTTGCTCCCCTACCCGTGTGTGTCTCCTCACGGGCAGGAACCACCACCGGAGCGGCATGGGCCGTGTCGCCGATCTCGCGTCGGGCTATCCCGGGTATTGGGGCAGACCGCCCCGCGAAAACGGCTACATCTCGGAGATCCTTCGGGCCAACGGTTATGCGACCTACGCCGTCGGGAAATGGCATCTGAGCCCGGACGACGAGACCAACATGGCCGCCTCGCGCTCGACGTGGCCGCTTGGCCGAGGGTTCGACCGGTGGTACGGATTTCACGGAGGCGAAACGCACCAGTTCGTGCCAGCCCTCTATCACGACAATCACAGCGTGAGGGCCCCGGGTTCCATCGAAGACGGCTACCACCTCAGTGCCGACCTGGCCGACCGCGCCATCGAGTACCTCGGCGACCTGCGCTGCCATTCATGCCGACGTGCCCTTCTTCCTGTATTTCTGCACCGGAGCTTGTCATTCGCCACACCACGCGCCTCCCGAATGGATCGAGCGCTATAGGGGACGCTTTGCCAAGGGATGGGATCGCTGGCGCGACGAGACGTTTGACCGTCAGCGTGCGCTCGGTGTCGTGACCGAGAACACGACGCTCTCGCCGCGTCCAGCCTGGGTCCCGAGTTGGGAATCCCTCGACGAGCGACAGACGGGCGTTATCCGAGCGTTTCATGGAGTGCTTTGCCGCGTACCTCTCGTACACGGACGAGCAGATCGGTCGCGTCCTCGACTTCATTGAGGACCTGGGAGAGACGGACGAGACCCTCGTGATCGTGGTCTCTGACAACGGTGCCAGCTCCGAGGGCGGAAGGGAAGGCACGATCAACGAGGGTCGCCTCTCGAATTTCGACGCCGCCGGGATCGGCGAGATGTTCCGACGGATCGACGAGATCGGAGGACCCCTCAGTCACGCGAACTACCCATGGGGATGGACAATGGCGGGGAACACACCGTTCAAGCGCTGGAAGCGCGAGGTCCACGAAGGCGGAGTCGCCGACCCTTGCATCGTCCGGCTGCCTGCGAGCCGCCGTACCGCTCCCGGCGGCGCTCTCCGTCGGCACTATGCGCACGCAGTCGATATCGTCCCTACGGTGCTCGAACTGGTCGGCCTCGGCGCGCCCGGCGAGATCGACGGGATCGTCCAGTCGCATCTCGATGGCACGAGCTTCGCCTATGTGCTCGGCCAGGGCGGCGAAGACGAACGCGACCGCCATCTTACCCAGCACTTCGAGATGCTCGGATCGCGGGCGATCTACCACGACGGGTGGAAGGCAGTGACTTTCCACCCGGTTGGTCCCCTCTACGGCGACGGACTGAGCCCCAACGCGCCGTTCGACGATGACGTTTGGGAGCTCTACCACGTCGCCAAGGACATCTCCGAGGTACACGACCGTGCGGCGGAGTTCCCGGACAAGGTCGATCAGCTTATTCGGCTGTGGTGGGAGGAGGCACGGCGAAACGACGTTCTCCCACTCGACAACCGCGTGTTAGAGGTGATCGCCCATGGCCGGCCAGATCGCCGTGAGCATCGGGAGACCTTCCGGTACTTCCAGGGTGGGGCCCCCGTACCCGAGACCGTTGCCGTGAATGTCCGCAACCGATCGCACTCCATGGTGCTGGAGGTCAAGGTTCCCGAGAACGTGGTCGCAAACGGCACGCTTCTCGCGCTGGGTTGCGCGCTCGGTGGCTGGTCGCTTCACTTCCTAGAGGGGCGACTCCGCTACATCCACAACTTGCAGGGTCAGACGCTGTACCAGGTTGTCGCCGGCGAGGCTCTCGGGCCGGGCCGTCATCACGTTGAGTTCCGGTTCGAGAAGGACGAGGCGGCTGGTGGTCGTGCCACGCTGCTACAGGACGGCGAGGTGGTCGGGACGGGCGTCGTGGACCGGTTCACACCGGCTGCCTTCAACGAGGTCGGCATCGGGCTGACCTGTGGCTACGAATGGGGCCCAGCGGTAGGAAGCGACTACCTGGCGCCGTTCCCGTTCTCCGGCACGATCGTGAGAGCCGAGGTGACGGCCACCGGACCGGTCCTCCGCGATCCGGTGGCTGAGGTGGCGGCCATCTTGGCGTCGCAGTGACGGGGTTTCATATTGGCGTCGGAGGGCCGGATTGCTCGAATCCCGACTGGCGGATCCGGCCCCTTAGACCCGGGACGATAGGCCGGGAGGTGGAGCGACCCCACCAGCCCTGGCGCAACAGCCCTGGCCAGAGCACCTTTCGTCTGCGGATGCAGCTCAATGACGTCGACCCGGTGATCTGGCAGCAGATGCTCATCCCTGGAGCAATTCGAATGGGCAAATACGCGGACATCCTGTGGGCGGTGATGGGATGGTCCAACTCGCATCTCCACGCCTCACAGTTGGCGACAAGCTATGCGGGATGAACTACGACGAGTTCCCCGAAGGTGACCTCGACAAGCAGACGGTCACGGTTTCGAGACGCTGCACGACGAACGCCGGTTCTCGGAGTACGACTTCGGCGATTCGTGAGAGCACGACGTAGTCATCGATCAGCCGACATGGTCCCCCATCGGGTTGACATTCGCAGTATGCCTCGACGGCGAATGCGTGCCCGCCCGAAGATGTCGGCGGCACGTGGGCTCTGCCAGGTTCCTTCTCGCGATCGCCGACCCCACCCACGAAGAACACGAGAACTATCTCGCGTGGGCCGGCGGGCCCTTCGACCCGACTGAATTCGATCTCGCCGAGGTAAATGCCCTGCTTAGCTATAGCTAGTCTTGCAGCTCCCGACAAGACCACGCGAACGGGGGAACTCCAATGGATCGAACCGATGTGAACCCTTGGGAGTGGTCCAAGGCGTTCGGTTTCTCGCAGGCAGTTGAGGTGAGAGGGGCTGAGCGGATCCTCATCTGCTCCGGACAGACCGGTATTGGAGAAGACGGGTCGCTGCCGTCCTCCTCTGACATGGGAGACCAGGTGAAGAGGGCGTTTGAGAATCTCGATGCTGTCCTACATGCGACTGGACTCGCAGCTTCTGACGTTGTCAAGGTTAACTACTACACGACGGACGTCGATGAGTTGGTCGCAGTACTCGGACCGCTTGCATCAGAGTTCTTCGGTGCCAATCTTCCCGCTTCAACTCTTCTCGGCGTAGCGCGGCTCGCCTTTCCGCAGCTCAAGATCGAGATCGAAGCCACGGCAGCGGGTTGAGCCCGATACGCCGACGCCCGAAAGCCGATACCGGGCGGGTATTGGTAGCCCTGTACGTTATCGCGAGCGCGAGGCAATTCCGACCATGGGTGGCCGCTGAGCCACCCGTACGTCGCACCCGAATGCTTCAAGCGGCTATCTCGGCGACCACGACGGATATGTTGTCGCGAGCGCCATGAGCAATGGCACTGGCGATCAAGTTGTCAACGATCGCGGACATGTCTCGGGCTCCTGCGATCGTGCCTGCGATGTCTTCGCCTGACAACTCGTTGAACAGACCGTCACTACAAACGACGATCCGATCTCCCTCTTCAATCGTGAGAGTTCTTCGGTCGATCTCGATATCATGCCCGACACCAAGTGCTCGGGTAAGAACCCCGTAATGGGGGTGCTGAGGTGCATCGTCCTCCCGGAGCTCTCCGCGCTCGACGAGTTCGGCCGTGACGCTGTGGTCCCGGGTCCGCCGGCTCAGCGCACCCTTGCGCCAGAAATTGGCCCGGCTATCGCCGACGTTGACCAGTGCAATGTGTCCGTCTGCGAGGAGTCCAATGGCGCAGATCGTGCTGCCCATGCCCTCCAGCCCAGGCTGGGCGTTTGCACGGTCTCGGATCGCCCAGTTGGCTGCACGTACTGCTGCTTCGAGCTCGTCTAGTGATCGGCCGGTGAAGACTGCAGGCACGACGCTTGTGGCGATAGTCGCTGCGATCTTGCCACCTGGGTGACCACCCATTCCGTCGGCGACGAGCACAAGACGATCACTGCTTACGATGGCATCTTCGTTGTTTTCGCGCAGCTGGCCTATGTCCGAGCGACCCACCGTTCTTAGTGTGGTCATGAACTTCTCCTTGGTTTCTGGGTTGGCAATCGGGTACAACGGGTTGCCGCTCCCTGCGAAGAGGTGGCGCGCAAGCGCGAGCGCCCGTTGGCGATCGTTCGCATCGGTTCGTAGCTGTCTCTCCCAGGCGTCGAGCTGTTCCCGGGAGGGCTGACGCATGAATTCGCTGATATCAGCGAGTGGCACGTCCGCTTGTCGAAGAGCGTCGATGACCTGGGCGGCAGCCAACTGACCAGGCGAGTAATAGCGATAACCCGAGCCCGGGTCCACCGCTGCCGGGGTAAGGAGGCCCTCGGCCGCGTACGTCCTGAGCCGTTTGGTGGACAGCCCAGAACGCTCCGAGAACTCACCTATTGCCATGAGGTTGTTCACAAGATGAAGCTTGAACCCTGCCCGATGGTAAGAGTCAAGTGGGCGAGGAAGCAGGGTTGAACCCACATTTATTGCCAGTCGGCGCTGAGGACGCCGTCCGCTCATCCGCTTGCCTATCGACGCACTGGCGGGACGAAGGTTTTTCGGAAGAACGTTCCCGAGTCTTCGTAGCCCGTCTTGAGGTAGAAGTCACCTGCCCGACGGCTGGCAAGGGCGACGTACGCGGTTGGAACGGCTTCAGCCCATGCCTCTGCGGCAGACATGAGGCTGCTTCCAACGCCCTGGCGACGAGCCGACTCACTGACCATCACTTCTTCAATCCACGCGACCGGGCCATTTGCGAAGAGTGTCCAGTGGTAGCTGGCCAGCAAGTACCCGACGATTGTGGTCCCCTCTCGTTCAGCGACGAGAAGAAGCGTTCCCGGTCGATCCCGGAGCTCAGTCAAGGAGCGCTCGAAGGAACCGGCTCCGGTTCATACGAGAAGGCAAAATCCTGTACCATCCGCCAGATCTGATAAGAGTCCCTCGACTCCGCTCGACGAATATCGGTGTCTCCTCGACCCATATACCGGAACTCTGTCAGTTGTTCGTTCCAAGTGCGCCGGTTCTGTGAGGCAGAGACGGGATTCCGTGTCGCGTCGCCGACGAGACTCACCTGCCCGCGAGGCGTGCCGTCACGTACATCCTCCTGGACTGGTGCTCGTGAGGAAGCGGGTGGCGATGGCGGACGTCTTCAATCACAAACGATTGGCTCTGAAGTTCGTTGAGAAGCTCGTGTGTGCCGTACAGGGTGCCGCCCACGGTCTCTATTCGATGGCCCAGAAACTCGCTGCTGTACACCTCTGATTCACCCAGGTGGGTTGCCACCACGAACACGCCGGCCGGTTTGAGGACTCTTCGGATCTCGGTCAGGGCGCTTCCGAGCGCCGATCGTGGAAGGTGATGGATGGCGTAGAACGCGACAACCCCCGAAAATGACTCTGACCCGAATGGAGCGGAGCGCATGTCACCGCATGCGAGGTTGCGGTTCCCCGTGCGTCGCCAAGCCACAAAAACCATTCGCAGAGCCAGATCCAGACCGACAACCCGAATTCCGCGCTCGGTGAGGTACTGACCGACCTGGCCTGGTCCGCAACCAAGGTCGAGGACTAGCGAGTCACCGTGTAACCGATCGGCTACAGAATCGAGGACCTCTCGATCCGTGGGGAGATGGAGCAGATCATCGGCAAAAGCTTCTGCATAGTCTTCCGCCGTAACGTCATAGGCGGCTCGCACTACGGCCGCGTCGAAGGGCTCAGGCATCAGGTGGCCTTGGAGATGAGCCGAGAGGGTCTGGCCAGAAATACCTGTGTCCAACTGCTCTTCCGCCCCCAGGAAATGGCCCGCGGAATGAGCTCTCCACACGGCTGCCCCCACGCGGTCGTAAAAGCGTTGGGCGGCTTCGTTCTGGTCGAGCACCCAGAGATAGAGCGACTCCGATGAGCGACACCGAATGAGTATTGAAGCAGCCTCAGAAAGCAATTGCGCGCCGATCCCGTAACCCTTTACATCGCTCCGAACATGCAAATTGTCGAGAAGGGTTCCCAATGTCGGATCGTGGTCGAACAGGGTATGAGCAAAGCCCACGATGTCGCCGCCTGCGTCGGCGCAGACGGTGTGCTGATTCGACCTCGGAGGAGCGAGGCGAGTCGTCCAAACCTGTCGTCGATCCGTGAGTATGTCGCCGTCGAGGTAAGTATCTAGGTAGGCACCTCGATAATGGCGTCGCCAACTGTCAGCGTGCAGAGCCGCAATGGCACCGGCATCCTGCTCCATAGCCTCTCGATACCGCACACTTGGAACGGGTTGAAGCTGTGCACTCGGTGTACGGGTCATGGCAGCCTCCTCATCGGTCCTGGCATTGGCACCGTGCCGAAGCCGGCTGCCGGACCTTCGAAGGGCCAGGTCCCTCAGGTCACTCTTGATGAACAGACCGCAGGATACCCGACGTTCAACGCTCGAGCCACGGGCACTGGAGCGCCTCCACGGAGTAGACGTGCGCCGGGCGCCGAAGGCGAAGAGAGCCGTGGTGAACCCCCCGGCGCCCCCACATCCAAGGCACGCGTGCGGCAACGGAGACCGCGGGCTGACGAAGCGCCGCTGAGAGCTTCAGATCGCCGCGCCGGCGCTGGCCGGACAGGATCCTGAGGTCTGAGTCGGGCCCGTACGCTGGCTGAGGGGTTTGAGATCACTTGTTCATTCACGAGAACGCGTCCGCTGGCTATGACGTTCGAGTCAACCTCGACTTGGGGCGCGCTGGTAAATCGATGAGCGCCACGAAGCGCGCTCGATGACGGGATGGCACTTGGGAACCTCCTGGCTCGGACCGGACGGGGACCGAGCCGTGGATGAGGTCAACGGGCACAGCGATGGACTCACACTGGGAGTGCGCTTGCTACCGAAAGCCCTCTCCGGAATCGGCATTCGCTGCGCTCGGCTTCTGGCGCACGGTCCGGCGACGCTGTACGGCGCACTACAGCATGGCTCGAGGCTCGCGCCGACCGCGGATCCCGACGCCGTCGATCACAAGCAGCCCGCCGTCCACGCTGTCTTCCGCTGCGCCGAGGCCGATCGAGACGACATACAGACGGTCGAGGTCTGGCCCGCCAAAGGCGACGTCCGTCGGATTGGTCACTGGCAGGGCCACAGTCTGGTCGAGTCCGGCATCGGTAAAGCGCGGCGAGCTGGCCGCCGCCCACCAGGGCGCACCACAAGCCGCCTCGGTTATCCACGGCTGCGCCGTCTGGCACACCGGCGAGGGTACTCACATCACCGAAGAGCTCACGGTGGCCGACAGCACCCATCTCGGCGTCATAGCGATATCGGTAGTAGTTGGCCGAGGTGTCGCCCACATAAAGGGTCATGGCACCACCCACCACCGCGAACGTTAGGGCCATTGGTGTTCGAGATGCCTGTGTCGAGCATCCTCCAGCCCCGACGAGGCGAGAACCACCACAGCGAGCCCGGGGCCGGGCCCAGATTGAGCGTCCCGGTCACAATGTTCCCTGAAAGATCGGCGCAGGCGTCGTTGGCCCGCGGTGCGCGAGCTCGTGCGGGTACGGCGACAGGAGGCGGGCCGTCTCGGCGTCGGGATCGATCACGTAGAGCCCATCGTCTAGCGCGCCCACCAGGGTGCCGTCCTCGGAGGGCACCAGCCCGGCCGCCATGGACGGGAGCGTCAGGGTGTGCAGCTCGCTGTCGCCGCTCTGTAGCCAGTGCAGCGTCCGCGCCACGCAGTCGACGAAGTAGAGCCGATCGCGCCGTTCGTCCCACATGAGGCTCTCGCCCCACCCCAGCTGGAACGCCCCGATGCGCGTCAACTCCATGGACCGGGGACTGTAACCGTGCCGGGCGGATCACACACCAGCACGTCATCGTTGGCAGATCGTTGCAGACACAGTCGGGAAGAACCAACTTCGGTCTGGGCGCCCGATCCTCGCACTGAGTTTTGTCCGGGAGCAGCGCCATCTGACTGGGACCGAGCTGGGCTCGCCACCTTCCTGTTCTGAGGCGCTCCCGATAATCGGGCCAAGTATGCGTCGACGCCGTGTTCATCGAATGACGCTCAATGCCAGCGGTGGCAGCGGCGACAGGCCGACCAAAGTCCAGGGTGCGGGGTCCGCTCCCTACAACCGCCTGCCGGTGCCACTGAGTTCGGCACAAAGGACCGCAACGTCGGGCATGTCCTCGGACGCCATCAGCGATTCAAGCGATCTGTCGTGCCGATTCTCGACACCGGCTCGGACCTCCTCGAGCCCGGTCAGCGACGGAAACTTGTGGGGCGTCGGGTCCTCGGCGAGGGGGTCGACCATCGACATCCGAGCGGTCGGGAATCAGGGTACGGGTGGACCATCAGTCGGTTTCATTGTGTGATCGTTGTGCCCGATCAGTCCGGTTGGCCCCTACCTGTGCAGGGACGGCGCTGGCACCATCGCCACCGAGGGGCGGCGGTGAGGCGCCGTCCGAAGCTCCCGCCGCTGCCCCTCACTGACTTTTGGCCGGGTACGTTCGATGCCGAGCGGTGTCGTTGCGTGATTCTTGGGCGGGTTAGGTCATTTCGGCTCTACGCGACTGCCGCCCTTCCCATGAGACACTGCCGTTCGGTCCTTGGTGGTGAGGGCGGCTTCAACCTTGATTCCCCCTGGGGTTGGGTCGCGGGCCTGGACTTGAATCTCCATGCCCATGGGGCACCAGCCCCTCATTCTGGTCCCTGGTTAGGTGTCTGTTTCGCGTTCTCCCTGGCCATAGCGCGACACGACCCGACACCAACTTCCACCTCACCAGTCAACGCGGAGTCAACGGCAACCGCCCTCGATGTCGGTCAGTACGATCACCAATCGCCAACGCTCTTGCAGACCCCACATATTCGGGATCAAATGCTTGTGTCACCGAAGGGCCGCACGTGCCAACCGGCCGACCTGGGGGTGAGGTGACCCGATCCGGCCCCGTATCGCCTCGGGGTTGGGTCGCGGGACCGCTCCTTAGCCAAGAAGGGTGCTCCTTGCACGACGAACTCGGCTTCCGTGAGTGTGCCGGAATCACCAGGAACACCAGCTTTGCAACCTCGTCCGCTACGGACAGTATGGTTACCCGCCACCGGTCACCAATGTCGAGTTCCGAAAGCGGTTCAACGCTACGGAATCGAAGGACGCATCCGGCGCCAAGGATGACAAGCACCACGGGGCGACTTCCGCTTGGTTGGACCGCATTTACGCCGAGACTATTCGTGTCCCCGATGAGCCACCCGAAGTACCGTTTCCACCAATGGCCGATCACAACACCCGCTTCATAACCGTGCGACGGAGCACCGTTGTCCGGGTCGCCATCGTGGTCGCCGTCCTCACCGCCCTTGGCATCGGACTCGCCGTCGGGGTGTCCGTTGGTTCTCACACGTCACCGCCGGCCAAGTCGGCGGCCGCAACTTCCACAACTGTCCGCGGGTCCACCACAACCACGACGACGGCCCCAACGACGACCACTCCCCTGCCCGCCGTGTTGTCATGCGGGCCGAGATCGACACCGCACCTCCTCCCTCCGCGGCTCAAGGTCGGATGTGCCGCAGGAAGTGTCACAGTTACGGCCATCACCTGGAAAGCGTGGGACGCCGAAACCGGTGGGCAGGGTACGGGCACCCTAAACGTGCAGAAGGCTGATGGCACGTTCAGCAGCACCCCGGCTGTCGTGGTCGTATTCGGTGTCGTGAATGGCATCTTTCAGGACGTGTCGATTGTTCCAACGATTACTCTGACTACGACGACTACGACCACCATTACCCCGACGATTACCCCGACGACTGGCCCTTCACCGGTAATCGCTTCACAACCGGGTTCTGGATGGGGGTCGGATTGACGCCTTCGTCAATTCCACCGCACGCGGCGATTCGGCGTCGGGTCAGACAACTCTTAGAGGTCGAGGACCGAGATGACGTCGGAAGCTTCGATTGGTCCGTAGACGTGGGGAAAGCGCTCTACCTCACCGCAACTGCCGGCCTCGTATCGAGTCCCCGCACTGAGAAGGGTGGGTCGAGCCCGAGGCGAGCCACCTTCGATCCCGAAATGAATTACGCCTGTCTCACCGGAACCACTGTCGTTCATCGCGGCGGTGGAGGAACTCATCTCGTCCTGGGATGGCGGCCGTGGCCGACCCTCGCCTCGATTCCCATTCCCTGGCCAGCAAGAGGTGATAGATCATCCTGGACGGCCACCCGAGCGGGAAGTGCGGTACCAGACGGGTCCACTGATCCGGAGGATGTCAAGACGCGTCGCCAATGGCATCTAGCCACAGGGGCCCGCACACCTCACGGTCTCGTCGCGGGGTCGGATATCGAGTTCGCGGTCGGTGGCATCCAAACCAAAGGCGTGCCCGGCAACTGCCAACTCTTTGCCGTGGCGAAGCGCATAGGCGTCGGGCGTCGACACACGACGGAGTGACAGTTCGGGACCAGCGATTGATCGTGGCAACCCATTCGGGATCCGGCATGGCAAGTCATCTGCTTATACCGTCACCGTTGGGATGACAGCTACGCATCGGATCTCCACCAGCGCCTCGGAGACAATCAGTTCGGTCACCCCTACGGCTGTCCATGCTGGATATGGGTCAAACAAAGACTCAGCAGCGACCCTGAGAACGGCTTCGGGCTGACTCAGCAAGCCGACGTGGTACGAGTTGATTTCAACCAAATCCGACCCATCTGCTCCTGCCTCGGCCAAAAGTGGTCCGACGTTGCGAACCACCTGTCGTATCTGCGTTTCTGGGTCAGCCGAGAACACTCCCTCGGCTGATTCGCCGGAATGTCCTGTCAGTCGTAACGTGCCGCTGACGCTCACGGCAGCCCGGGATGTGAGTCTCCTCGTAGAAATCGGCCCACTCCTCGGGCACAATCCACACCACGTGGCGCTCGATTGCTGTGTGCCTCCATCGGATCGATCCTGCCTCCCCGCTATCCACAATGGGCCGACCCGGCAAGAATATGTACCAAGGACTGTGCGTACGGTGCCGATTGCCAGGAAGCCCGCGGTGTCCCCGAACACGGCCGGGTCGGTGGGTAGTAGGACGCCATGGGGGCAGGGGCAAGAGGCCGCACGACCGACCGCTTGGAGGCAAGATAGGTGGACGTGAGCGCTAAGAAAGTGACGGCCCAACCGAGTCAGGACCCCTTAGCCCCACGAAGACCCAAGTGAGAGGCAGAGGCATGGCTTTCGCGCATCCGCGGACCCGATACGCCAAGAGTGGTGAGCTTGCCATCGCCTATCAGGTGTTGGGGGACGGCCCGCCGAGCCTCATCGTCGTGCCTCCAGGTCTCTCCTTGATGGATGCAGCATGGGACGAGCCTGCGCTCGCAGGCTTCTGGAGGAGACTCTCGACGTTCACGAGGTTGGTCCTGCTCGACAAACGAGGAACGGGTTTGTCGGATCGCGTCGAGGGTGTGCCCACACTCGAAGATCGCATGGACGACGTGCGTGCCGTGATGGACGCAGTCGGACTCGATCGGGCCGCATTGCTCGGCGGGTCCGAGGCCGGTCCGATCACTGCGCTCTTCGCGGCGACCTACCCCGAGCGGGTCAGCGCGCTCATCCTGATCAACGCCATCGTCAAGTGGGCGGCAACCGATGACTTTCCATGGGCCTACTCACCGGAACAGATACAGACGATGTTCGACTACGTGGAGAGGAGCTGGGGAAGTGGCTGGTCGGGTGAGGGCTGGTTTGCGCCGTCGTTGTCGGGGGACATGCGGGCGCGCGAGTGGGTGGGCAGGGTCGAACTGCTGACTGGGACCCCGACCGCGATGGCAACGACCTTCGCGATGAACGCACTGATCGACGTACGGCCAACCCTGGAGGCGATCGCGGCGCCAACTCTTGTGCTGCAGCGTCCCGCCGATCAGGTCGTTGACGTGCACCATGGTCGGTTCTACGCCGACCACATTCGGGAATCGAAGTACGTCGAGGTCCCTGGAGTGGATCACTGGTGGTGGGTAGGTGACGCCAACTCCATCGTCGAAGAGATCGAAGAGTTCATCACCGGACAGCGTCACGTTCCTGACGTCGACCGCGTCCTCAAGACCCTCCTGTTCACAGACATCGTGGCCTCGACAGAACAGGTGTCGCGGCTGGGCGATCAGAGCTGGCGGGACCTGCTCGACCTTCACGACGGCATGATCCGAAGCCAGCTCGATCGTTTCCAAGGACAAGAGATCAACACGACCGGGGATGGGTTCGTCGCCTGCTTCGATGGTCCTGCTCGGGCCATCCATTGCGCTCAAGCGATCGTTTCCGGCGCAACCGAGTTAGGGATGCAAGTCCGCGCCGGGATCCACACCGGCGAGTGCGAACGCCGGGGTCAGGACCTCGCGGGGATTGCCGTGCATGTCGCGGCGCGGGTCGCAGCCATGGCTCGACCAGACGAAGTCCTCGTCACTGGCACTGTGCGTGATCTCGTCGCGGGTTCTGGTATCGATTTTGACGATCGCGGAGAACACTCGTTGAAGGGGGTATCCGGTCGCTGGGTGCTTCTCGCAGCACGAGCATGAGCGGCGTGAAGGTCGGACCCTACGGTCAGCGAACGACCCAATCGGCCTGAGAAGGTATCCCTGTTCGGCACGGTGACATGCCTCCGCCTACCCTTACGGCATGGCAGATCGGCCCAACGACGATTGTCGAATCCAAGCGGACCAGACCAGGGGAATGTGCCGAAGTTATTGCGGTCCCTGGCCAATCATCTCGAACAGCTCGGTGATGTCCTGGTGATTGACATCACGTTTGAGAGCCAACCGACCAGAGGGGAAGACGACATCGTTTCACGGTCTATTACCACCGCAAAACCGAGGCGGCGTAGGTTCCTCCGAGCCCCGAAGCTGTAAGGAGACAACCATGCCAGCTACATACGACGACGCCAATCTCGTCATGCAGATTGTCCGCTGGGGCACCGAAATGGGGCTCACCGACGCCGTCCTGGTTTTGCTCGACGACGAGTTCGACCCAGAGGCAGCCAGCCCCGACGACCCCTCCGTGCAGAAGGTTCTGAACTTCGGAGAAGTGGTCGGCACCCTCGTGAACCAGGGCGTGCTCGACCGCGGCCTGGTCCTTGATATGTGGTGGATGGAGGGGCTCTGGTCGCGGGTGGGCCCGGCTGCCCGGCGCATGCGCGAGCACCTCGGCGAGCCCCGCCTGTCGGAAAACTTCGAGAAGCTGGCGGACGGCTAGTCCGCGCTATTTTATCGGAGTCGTCGTGGGGAAACTCAGTAGGCAGACCAGCCGAAGAACTCCGCCCGATTGGTGTCTGATTCGGGCGTGGGACGGAGCTAGCCCATAACGCCTGTGGGACACCCACGCCGGGCGTCATCGGTCCGTCGTGCTCCCTGTTTCGACCAGTGATTTGAGCCGATCGAGATCCGCCGAGAGATCCGCGCTCCGGTCGCGCGTCAAGGTGAGTCCACCGATGCCGGCGTCGCGGTCTCGAACGGCGATGGCTTTCATGACAGCTCCTTCCCGTGGGGGGACTGTCGGCTCTACGCGTAGATGGTAACTCGCATTTCAGCATGCTGTCGTCACGACGCCCCGGAAGCCGCATTGGCGAAGTATGCACCCAACGCCGTCCAAGAGCTACGCAGACCACCCCCGACCGCCGGTCGGGTGACCCACTGATGCCATCTCCCGACAGACCGATCAAACTGTCCGTATGAAAACGAACCGTTCAGTCCCAGATTCACCCGTCGTTCCGGTCTTGACCTATCCTGATGTTCGCGCGGCGGTGTCGTGGCTGGCTGAGGCGTTCGATTTCGTTGAGCGCCTCAAGATCGGCGACAACCACAGATCGCAGCTTCGTATGGGTGACGGTTACGTGATCATCGCCGATGTGCGTGGTGATCGTCGTCCTCCCCGCAGCGGCGAAACCACCCACTCGGTGATGGTTCGGGTCGAGGACGTTGGTTCGCATTTCGATCGGGCACGACAACACGGTGCTCAAATCGTCATGGAGCCGACTGAGTTCGAGTTCGGCGAGAAGCAATACTCAGCCGTGGACCCCTATGGGCACCAATGGACATTTACCGAGACGCTGAGAGACGTAGCGCCAGCGGAGTGGGGCGGAACCGTGGTGGACCCACCTTCGTAACTGAGGATGGCCTCGTTCGCTGTCGGGTCGGAGGCACCCTATTTTGCGATGAACACATCCTTGGTTAACATCCCAATGGCTTGGCAGTTGCAACCTTCTACAGGTCCTCCTCTGGGTTGACCATGCGTAGGACCCAATACGTGGGTGAACGCCCGCGCTTACGACGACTGGGGGACAAGAGTGGCGACGTTGAGAGCGAAGCAGGCATCGATCGCTTGTTCGTTGGTGGTCTTGGCCCTGGCCATGGTGGACCCGGCGACACCCGCAGCGGGCGCGACTGCCGCACCGTCCCCGACGACGTACTACTTGGCACTCGGAGATTCGCTCTCGACCGGTGGCGGGGCCGATCCGGGCATGGGATACGTGAACGACATCGAGAATCGTCTGTCTCAGTCAATACCGGGCCTGCAGTTGGTCGATCTGGGCTGCGGTGGCGACTCGACGACCCGCATGATCAACGGCGGCCTCTGTCACAACTACGCGACCGGAGATCAACTGGGTGATGCCGAAGCTTTCCTTGAGGCGCACCCTGGTCAGGTGGCATTCGTCACCATCGACGTCGGAGGCGATGACATCGTCGGCTGCGCGTTGAGTGGAACCATCAACCAGACGTGCGTGAGTAATGCGTTGACGGCAGTGGCAAGTAACATGCAGACCATCCTTGGCGGCCTGCGTGCCGCAGGGGGTCAGGTGCCGATCATCGGCATGAACTATTACGATCCGATCCTTTCCGCCTGGTACAGCGGAGCCTGGGAGGGTGGTGGCCCACCCAACCCGACCCTCGCCGAAGGGAGTTTGAGCGTCCTAGGCTCGCTCAACAGCGAACTCGAAGCGGCCTACCAGCAGTATGGTGCGCGCTACGCAGACGTCGCAGACGCGTTTGCTAGTAACGACTGGGCGATGACCGGTTCCTACATGGGCACCACGCTTCCGCAGAACGTCGCCAACATCTGCAACTGGACCCACATGTGCATGACGGGTGGCGGCAATCCCAACATCCACACGACCGACTACGGCCACTCGCTCATCGCGAATGCCTACGAGGCGGTGATGCCACCTCCGAGTGGCACCGTCGTGGTGCTGCCCTCCAGCGGAGCCTCTCTCTCGGGCAACCAGTATCTCGATGCTGTCGCTTCACCTGGAGTCACCCGGGTCCAGTATGAGGTCAGCGGCGGGACCTTGAGCGACTCGGTGATCGGCACCGCCACCGCGACGATCTTTGGGTGGATCGCAGGCTGGAACACGATGGCTGTGCCCAATGGCACCTACACGCTACAGAGCGTCGCTTCCTATCCCGGTTCCGTCACCGCCACGAGCACTGGCGTCACCATCACGGTCAACAACCCGCCGCCCACGACCACCGTCGCGCTGCCGTCGAACGGCGCCACTGTGTCGGGTGGGCAGTGGCTCGACGCCGGCGCCTCGTCCGGGGTGACCAAGGTCCAGTACGAGCTCACCGGGGGAACCGTCAACGATGCAGTGATCGCCACCGCCACTCCGACGATCGTCGGTTGGCTTGCGGGCTGGGACACCACGACGGTGCCCAACGGCAGTTACACCCTCAATAGCGTTGCCTCCTACGCCGGTGGGGTCAGCGGGACGAGCATCCCCGTCACGATCATCGTCAACAACTAGACACCTGGTACCCCAATTCGCCGAACCGGTTGCCACCTTGCGTTTCCAGGCCGCCCGACAGCGGCGCCTATTTCCCCGGGGGGTGGTTCCGGGCGGAGCCGTCCAAATGAGCGATCGCCGTCCGTTGCGCGTCCTTGAGAAGTGCACCATCCCCACGATCGGCAGGCTCATTCCTACCTTCGGCCACCTTCCCACAACGTTCACTATCCAGCCATGTAGCCCACCCGGTAACGACAAGCCATCCAATGCCAATGCCAATGCCAATGCCGGTGTCCGCACGCAACTGCCGGATACCGGCATCCACCGGGCCCCCGAGTCCTCCCCGATGTGCCGCAGGGTGTCACCCTGTCCCGGCGCACGGGGATACTCCAGCGACCCTCACTTATCGATAAGCCAGGTCCACCACCACAGCCCCGACTCATCTTCAACCTGATTCAGGTCCTGTCGACCTGTTCGTAGGGGCACACAAGACGCGATTGGCCAAACCCTCTCTTCAACCTCGCGACGATGCAGTCGGTCGAATAGATCCACTCCTACCCAGCAGGCCCGAGATGACGCAGGAAGAAGGTCTCGTAAGCGTCCCTTTCGAAGAGGGGAATCTGTACATGGCCGCCTGGATTGATGTGCAAGGTCTTTTCCGTCGAACCGATTGCATCGAACAAAGCAAGGCCGGATGTCTGGCCGACCAGTTCGTCATTCCACTGCAGGACGAGCAATACAGGGATCTTCAGTCCGCGCGCAGCGTGTTCGAAGCGGTCGGACCCGGGCAGACTTCCAAGCCCTGCCAGCCCTAGGACCGCTGCGCTGACGCGAGGCTCAGACGCCACGAGTGGCAGGCCGATCGCCGTCCCCATCGACACTCCCCAATAGCCGTACCGTGGTCCGTCTCGCTGCTCGTCGAGGCTGTCGAGGCTGTCGAGGAGTGCGTGCCACTCGGCGATTCCTCTGGTAGTCCGTTCGATCCACGCTCTGGCCTCTTCCGGACCCAGCGCAAGGCCACCCGCGCCCGGGCCGGCTTCGATGCGAGCTTGGATCGCCTGGCGCCGCCGTTCCACCGTCTCGAAGTCTGCGCGCTCTCCGTGACCAGGTGCATCAAGTGCCACCGCTGAGTAGCCAAGATGTCGCACAAATCGACGCGCCAGGCCAAGCACGTTCGGCACCCGTTTGTGCTGGGTACCGCCGTGTCCGATCAAGATCGTGGGTCGGGGGACCTTGGCGCCCTCGGGGTACCAGCGGATGCCCGGCACGGTCTGGCCATCGACCTGCAAGCCGAAGCGTTGCTCCACGACGCCCTGCTCTACCTTCTCGCTGAGAACGTCCATGATTTCCACCTTCTGAGTCCGATCGACACCTGCGCACGCAAACAGCCCCGCCAAAGGTAGATCCCTTCTTCAATGAGAGCCATAGAGCGTGCATCTTGGCAACCGCCAGAACACGACCGAACCCGGCGGCGCCAGCTCACCCTCATTCGGGCTCTTTCGTTGTGCGCGCCCTGCTCCTCGGCCTACTTGTGCTCAGCGGGTTCGCCCACTATGTCGGATGCTGCTTTCCGGCTGTACCGAAGAATTCACCGTCGGCGGCGAATGGGGCACCCCTCAGGGGGCGACTCTGCACCCAGTCAGCTTCCGGTCAAGGTGGCGAGATCCCGGATGGCGAAGGAGCGGTGGAACCACTCCTCGGCGATCACGACCTGGAAGGCACCTAGGCGAGTGAAGTCTGCGAGTGGCCCCAGGCACGGCTCGCCAAGGTCTTCTCCTACGGCGTGGAGCGCGCCCTCGAAGCCCTTCTGACGACCCAAACGGGCGAGGAGCACGGTATCCAAATCGGGTTTGGATTCGAGGTCGAGCCCGAGTTCCTTTCCGTTTGTAACGAAGTGGGGCGGAAGGCCGAGCGGGTGCCGGACTTCCGAGCCAAGCACGCCCATTCCGATCCAGCTGTCGGTGACGAAGACAAGGTGGCGGAGAGTCTCAATGAAAGACCACTCGCCATCGACCTTCTCGGTGAGATGAAGCTCCCCAGGGCTGGCCTGAGCCTCCCGCACTGTGTCTGCCCAGAACGCTACGACACGAAGCCATGTTTCCATGAGGCTTTCGGTCCCGTCTGCGAGCAGACCACTGGACGCAAGTGTTCGAGCTTGATTCCTGGTGAGCGGTGGCGCGACCTTGATCCCTTCGACTTCGATCGTCTCGGCACCGGACGATCGCGCGTGTTTCTCCTCGTTCGCCACAATCCCAAAACTAGGACTTTGGCGACTGGGCTATGGCCATCCCCGCCCGTGGAGCAAAGTGAGTCCAATCAGTGAACCGCCGACCGGCAGACCGAGGCGGTTATCGACTCGCCCATAGATGCCGTACGAGGGCAGGGGTTCGGATTGGAGGTTCCGTTGAGCGGGGGACGAACACAACCCCGACTGGAGGCTGGCTCCCTGGTCTCGCCCCTAACTGATGCCGACCGGAGACACCCGGTCGAAAATTTGGGCGCCGCCGCAGGCTGAACTGCCTCAGGTGACTGCGGCAACGAATGGGTTTAGTCTCAGGACCGTTGCGTAACCCGCGAGCCGCTGCCTCGCAGCCATCGTAGAAGGGGAACTGGTGACTCCATGGTTCTGCGCAGAGTCCTCATACTTTCGAGTATCGCGATCGCCTTGCGATGCTGAATGCCGTGAAGCGCTGGGGGCGACAACTCAAGACGAACGAAATGAAGTGGATTGACGATCACCATCTCCAAGTAGGAAACGCCAAATTCTTGCTGACGTTGGATCCCACTACCTGGGAAACAACTGCTCCAGAGTCCGATGAGTTCGTGTTGTTGAAGAACAGGGGGATGGTCGAAAGACTGCGCCGATTCGCTCCCAAATCTGTTGAGAACATTGTTGATCTTGGAATCTTCAAAGGCGGAAGCGTTGCCCTGTACCAAGAGATGTTTTCACCGCAGCGAATGGTCGGCATCGATTTGAGTCCCGATCGTGCAGAGCATCTCGATCGCTTCATCGCTCGTTATTCTTTAGATGACGACGTCCGTCTCTACTACCAAACAAGTCAAGACGATCAAGAACGCCTGTCATGGATTGTCCGAGAGAACTTCGAAGATCAACCCTTAGATCTGGTTGTCGATGACTGTTCGCACATGTACGAAATGACAAAATCCTCGTTGAATATATTGCTGCCGCGGCTACGTGAGGGCGGTCTTTACGTTATCGAGGACTGGGGTTGGGCCCATTGGCCCGATGAATATTGGCAGGGATCAGCGCACCAAATGGTCAACGAGCGGACTCCCCTGTCAAAGCTCATACTCGAAATCGTCATGGTTGTGGCAAGTCAACCGGGCCTAATCGTCGAAATGACTGTCCGTCCCGGCGTTGTGTATTTGACTCGAGGCGAGGAACTCGTTTCGTACACCGATTTCGATATCAGCAAGAGCTACGTCACAGCGGGAAGGCAGATGATCTTGGAGGACCCGACACGCGGGTAAACGTCGAAGTTTCAGGTCCTAACTACGGGACGGGCACGACCGCTACCAGGGATCGGCCATTACTCCCCTGGTCATCGATGGTACATGACGACACCTGTTGACACGTCGAGACCCGAGTCCCCACGTGGCTGTTGCACGTTGTTGCACGCTGGCTACCCTTCGGGGCCATGCCACACGATCAGCTGCGCGCACGCGACGCACCTTCTTCATTCCTTCGGTTCTCGTTTCCCATGAGTGGCCGGGCGCATGCTTGTCTATTGGGTTTGTGACGTTCCGGTTCTTCGGCTGACGATGGAAGGGTCAAGGGCTCTCGGGGAGAGACCAAAAGGGCCTAAGGGCGCCGCTAAGGAGCTAGAGGCGGTGGATCCCAGAGCGAGAGTGTGAAGTATTCTGTGTACTGGGAGATCACAGGTATAACCTCGCGCCCTGAGGGGTCGCCGTTGAGCCAACGCCAATGACGCCCTCGGAATCGGCTAGCGGATCCGGCGAATTCAGCATGGGGGATATGACCGACAGCGTCGCGGATTTGATCGATCATGAACTTCCTGCGGCCGGGGACGAGTCGGGAACCGCGCCTGGGGATCGCCGGTTCCGACCCGACGTCGAAGGTCTGCGAGCGGTTGCGATCCTGCTGGTGGTCCTCTATCACGCCAGTGGATGATGGCGAAAACGCCAGCACCCAGACCGCCGAAGAAGAACAACATAGCGACTCCCTGGTTGCTGCCGATTGCCCCTCCGCAGGCTGTCTCGGCGGCTCAGATCGCAGCGAAGGTCGGATCATTGGTGCCGTCTGGTGGCGACGTCAGCGTGATCGGAGGTACCGGTACGCCTCCGTCGTTGACGACGGAGGCGAATTTGTCAGTGTGGGACCAATGAGTCCAGACATCGGCGCCCGAACCCGGAACCACCGGGAGCGACCGCCGTTCGTGTCGCACAACAAGTTCCGAACAACTCAGGCGAGGACGGCGTCATCTGCTGGGGCGAGCATGCCGATGTGTCGGCCAGGGGGAGGTCACATTTATGGGTGTCTTAGACGCGGTGTCCCGCTATCCGTTGAAGACCTGTCGTCCAAGAACTCTCGCCCGCAGCCTCACGCTCGGCCATCGCTTGCTGTCGCTCCCGGCCTGAGCGAAGCATCGGTTTCCTTCTGTGAATTCGCTGTTGCACGCTAATTTGCACGCCGTCTCGAATCCGGAAGGCTCGGGACAGCCAGGCAGGTGAGAAACGCCGCGTGATCTGCAGTGTCGGAGGGGGGACCCCCACCAAATCCGACTGGCGAGTGAAGCACCGGGCGCAACCGACTTGGCGCTGAGGGTCGCGCCGAACCGGTGGTCCGTGACGACGCACGGAGAGTTAACGACCTCACCCTGACTTTCACTCGAGCTGTCAGCGTCACCCGGCGAAACCGTGTGAAGGAACCGACAATTTCAAATTCGCATTGGCGGATGTCCCCGACCTGACCGCGTACCAAGCGCCCGTGACGGTGCCACATGTGTACGGCGCCTTGGCGAGGACGCTGTGCGGAGACATCCACCACATCAGCCGGTCCGCAGGGATGGCTGCAATCCAAAAGCGCGGTCGGTCCAGCCACCTGGGTCACCACCATCCCACTCGACTCCGCTCCGCCATTCGCGATCGTAGAACGACGCTGCCCCCGGTTCGCCGGGTTGGTGCCCCCCCCGGGGCGGTTCACACCGATAGCCTTCGTGTGTTGCCTAGTCGGTTGCCAGCTTCTTTTGCATGACGACTACTTGTTTTCCCTGATACCAAGGACTAAGGATCTGTTCCCATCCCATGGGCACGTAGAACTTCACCGCCGTGACCGGAGCGGTGTGGAGGTAGAGACGGGAGTGCCCGAGAGCGCTCGCCGCATTCTCGACTGCTGTCACCAGAGGAAGACCGAGACCAGTCTTGCGGCGTTCCGGTGGGACATAGACCCCGGACAGCCACGGTCGTAGGTGGGCCGTCCCCACTGGCGGGTTGGACATGTCGTGGTCGACCAACGAGGCTGAGCCGCAAACTTCAGTGCCAAAGACTGCTACGTAGGCGCAGGGGATGCCTCCGTCAGTGGCCCAGCCACGAAGCCGCTGCCGAACTGCTTCAAGGCTCACTCCTTCGCTTCCGATGCCCCACTCTTCAAAGTGCCACCGGGCCACGATCTCGACGGCATTGGGGCGCTCAGCCAAGCGAACGATCTCATAGGGCACGCTGAAGTTTGCCCCTGCAACTAGTATGTTCAAGCGTTTAGTTCATGTTCAAGCGTTCACTCGGGCTGATCATCCACAGTCCAGTCCGCCGACCTGGCGCTTGCTTGAGATTCTCGTGAGTCTTATCCCGGCCCGGGCGCCTGCACCGCGGCGGGCAGCACCCGAACTGCCCGACCCCGAGCTTGTCGGCTGGCGTCGGAGGGAGAAGCTCTATCACCATAGGACACCGTCGGGTCAGAAGCTTTCTCGATCCAGCAACCCTCCGACCACGAGCGTTCTCTTCCGACCCTCCCAGTGCGACGGTCTCGGACAACGAGGTCCTGAATCCCGATTACTCGATAACCCTGGCGCCTCCGGCTGATTGAGAGCACCAGAGTCCTGGTATGTCGTGAGACGCACAACATCTTGTACCAGTGGTGCTTGAAAGGTTCCGCTCACCACAATCACTTGTATTGGTCGCGCAACAGCAAGATCCAATGAGTTGTACGGTCGATAACTGTCGACTTTCCCTTGAAAAGTTCCTGCGTATGCTCAAGCATGGTCGCGGTGATCCTCGCTATGTCGGAGCGATCGTGCAGAATTGGACGCGATGCGATCATCGGGACCGTTTTGACGATCGCTATGGTCGCATCGTCGTTCCCCGCTTCGAGCGCAACGACGGTGAGTGTCGAGCCGGGCGAGACGTTGCTCGGCATCGCCGATGAGTACAGCACTACCGTCGCCGCGTTGGAGGCCACCAATAACCTGACGGATCCAAACACCATCGTCGTCGGATCGGTGCTGCAGATCCCCGATGCGACCGGCGTCATCGCCGACGCACCAAAGAATACGGTCGTGGTGGCACCGGGACAGACGATCTCATCCATCGCGGCGCACTACGATACGACGGCTTCGGCGTTGGCAGCGACGAATCATTTGGCCGATCCAAATCACGTCGTGGTCGGTTCGCTGCTGCAGATCCCGGGGTCGGGCACGGCGACCAAAGAGAGTCCAACCGCCGATCGCGCTGTTATCGTCGCTCGGGGCGATACCTTACTCGGCATCGCAGATCAGTACGGAACGACGGTCGACGCAATCGAAACCACCAACCACCTCTCCGATCCAAACAGAGTTGTCATCGGCTCCATCTTGCAGGTGCCGGTAGCTGGCTCCCCCGCGCAGACTGCGAACAATGCCCCCGGGTCATCGGGTGGCAGCGTCATCGTCGCAGCTGGAGACACGCTGATGGGGATCGCACATCACTACGGCACCACGGTCGATGCGTTGGCGACGGTGAACAACCTGGCCGATCCGAACCGGGTCGCCATCGGATCTGTGCTCAAGATCCCCGGACCTGAAGCGTCGGCGGCCGCAACCCTCGCATCCGGGACATCTGGCGTAACCGTGACCATTTCCCCGGGACAGACCCTCTCTTCTATCGCCGCTGAACACGGAACCACGGTCGCGATGCTCGAAGCCGTGAACGGCATCGTCCATCCCAATCTCATTGCGTCTGGAATGCAGCTGCGCCTCCCTCCAGCGAGTTCCAGCGCCTTGGTGTCCGACGTTGTCCCCGCTGGCAGCGCGCTTCCTTCACTGCTCTTGGCCTACCCGAGCCGGGTCGCGCTGCGATCTCTGTTCGACCACTGGGCCGTCGTCGAGGGTGTCAGTCCAGCCCTGTTGGAAGCGATGTGCTGGTGGGAGTCCGGCTGGCAGACCTCTATCTCGTCGGTGACGGGCGCTTTGGGCGTCTGCCAACTCGAGTCCTCGACCGTCAGTGATCTACAGGCACAGCTGGGACAGCCCACTCTCGACCCGAACGTCGCGTCGGACAACATCGAAATGGCGGCGGTGTTCTTGCACCAACTCCTGGTCGCCACCGCTGGCGATGCGTCCATGGCACTGGCCGGCTACTACCAGGGGCTGGCTTCCGTCCGGAGTGCCGGCCTGTTCCCGTCAACCGAGCAGTACGTGAAGGGGATCCTGGCCTATGTGCCATCGTTCAGCTGAGAACGAGTCGAGGCCTTAGTACATCCCAGAGCACACGACTAGCCACCCTCGGGCGCACCGTCACAGTTCGCCGGGACGGTGGCGCTATTCGACTTACGCGAGGAGGGGCCTATTTGACGGTCAGCTTCGCCGTGCTTTCCGAGTGGCGGCATCGTCCCCCTGTCGATTCGCTATTGCACGTGTATCGCTCGCCGCCTCAATCGCGGTCGATCGAAGTCGGCGGGATAGGATCAGCAATCGCTCTGACCTGGGGTGTCGAAGGGGACTTTAACCACGGACACACCAACATGGGAGACAAGCTGGGCCGCCTAGTCTGATCGCGGCGGCCAAAGCAGTCGACGCCCACGACAGCGGCGTTTTGCACGTAACTGAGGCGGAATCAGCTCGATCCCGCCGGCCAAGGCCCGCTTCGAACCGTCCCACCGTCACGGAGTCGTGGCCGATGTCAATTTTGTTGCCGACCGAGCCGAGCTAATGAAGCCTCCAATCAACCACGAGCAACTGAGGAGCTGCGCCGGGCCCGATGTGCGATCTCGCACAAAGGCCCGTTCGCCGTCTCACCGTTGCCGGTGGCGGGCGCTGTCGGCCTTGGCTTCGGCCTGCCTTAATTCGTCTTGGATGCTTTCGAGGTCTCGCTCAGCTTGTGCCATTCGGTTTAGGAGAGCCCGAAGGCCGATAGCGTCGAGGGCGGCGGCCGCCATGATTCCGTAGAACCGTTCGGGCGTCGTGACTGACGGTGGCATCGGAAATTTGTCTCGCTGGGCGAGCCCCTTGCCCGCGAGTTCTACATACCACTCATAGTCCGACACGTGCACAAAGTTGTCACGGGACCGTGCGGCCTGCAGGGCGGCTCTTAACTCGTCGCGATCCGACCGCAAGGCGGCAAGCTGGGCTATGTTCTGCTCCTCCGCCACTTTCGACTTGCGCTTCTTGGCTACAGCGCCGCCTACGTCGTTTCGCTGGCCACTGGCAGTGTCTATCGTGGCCCTACAAATGAGGCACTGTTGTCCGTCGTAAATGGCCGGATGCGACGCCTGACACCGAGCACAGGTCACCCGCTCGGGGCGTCTCAGAACGACAACCTTGGCCCGTTTCCAAACACCGTATAGCTGTCGATTTCTTGGTCTAGTTCGGCTCAACTCATCCGCCCCTTTCAGCCTCCAACGGATCGCCAGACAATATCTCTTGTCTCCTACTCCTCTCGTGGACTAAGGCAACTGGCATTTTAACCTCCCCCGTTGGCCGGACACCTCGAATAGGAGGTAGTCATGCCAACGGTGACCGAGAACCAGCCTGAGCCGACCAGGCGTCGGGGCAGGTATCCAAAGGAGTTCCGCAGAGACGCGGCGTCCCTGGTCATCGACCAGCACCGCACGATCGCGGACGTGGCCCGAGAGCTCGACGTCGTCGAGCAGACGCTCGGCAACTGGGTGCGTCAAGAGCGCATCGACCGCGGAGAGCGGAGGGAACCACGACCGAGATACGCGAGGAGAACGCCAGGCTCCGCCGGGAGGTGAAGCGCCTGACCATGGAGCGCGACCTGCTCAAACGAAGTGTGGCCTTCTGGGTGAAGGAGCTGGACCGGTGAGCCGCTACCGGCTCGTCTCCGCCATGAAGGCCGAAGGGTTCCCCATCGCAGCGGCCTGTGCGGCGGCCGAGATCTCCGCCTCGGCCTACTACGAGTGGCTGGACCGCTCGGCCGGCCCGACCGACGCCGAGTTCGACGAGGCCCTGCTCATCAACGAGATGCACAAGGTCCACGACACGCTCGACGACACCTACGGGTCGCCGCGCATGACCGACGAGCTGCGCCGTCGCGGGCACTGCGTCAACCACAAGCGGGTCGAGCGGCTTATGGCGGACAACGGCCTGTACGCGAAGGACGGCCGGAGGCGCAAGGTCCGCACCACGATCCCCGACGTGAGCGCCCCGCCCCTGCCCGACCTGGTCCGGCGCGACTTCTCGGTCGGCGAACCCGGCGAGCGCACCTGCGGGGACATCACCTACATCGGAACCGATGAAGGCTGGCTGTACCTGGCCGACGTCCTCGACCTCGGATCGCGGCGCGTGGTCGGCTACGCCATGGGCGAGCGGATGCCCTACGAGCTCGTAGCCGGCGCCCTCGAGATGGCGGTCGGCGCAGCGGCGGCGACGTCGCCGGCATGGTCTTCCACCACGACCGCGGGGCCCAGTACATGGGCGTGACTTCCGCTCTCCTGTGCGCCAAGCACAAGATCACCCAGTCGGTGGGGCGCATCGGGTCGTCCCAGGACAACGCGGCCGCCGAGTCGTTCTGGGCGAGCTTCAAACGCGAGCTGATCAGCCGTTACCGCTTCGCCAGCCGTGCCGACGCTCGTCGAGCAATCATCGCCTGGATCAACCACTACAACGCCGTGCGGCTGCACAGCTCGCTCGGCAACGTACGCCAATCGAGTGGAACTACGCTACGCACGCCGCGACCTACTGGCCGCATAACCATGTGTCCGGTTGACGGGGGGCATAATGGCCGACCCCGTCATCGTCGCGGGCTGAATCTCCCAGTCCAAAGGGAACGCCTCGGAGCAGAGCGTCCTCGACGCGGTGCAACCGTCGGACAAGCTCACGGCGAAGCCATTGCGTCCGCTCGTGAATGGCTTGACGGGCATCGCCCCTGCGCTGGCGGATGTTGACCGAAAATTGATGGCGCAACTCCATGACGAGCTGGAGATCAGCGTGACCTACTTGATCGAGCAGTTGGTCGACGGTGTGAGTATATTTCCGGACCATCTGGAAGTGACGGTGACGGGCGCTCCCCCGCTGAACGTTCTCTACCAGGAGGTAGGCCTCAAGGAGTCGGGTTTTGTTGGTGTCGGAGGTCCGAGTCGTACGTTTCGTACACTCGCCATGCTCAAGGGGAAAGTCCTACTCAGGGCTGCTTAGAAGGGGCGGACATCCGACTAGCTCACAACCCTCCATTGGAGAATACGTTTGGGTGCGAGCTTCTTCAGCTTGAGGGCGTGCTTCTCGACGAGCCACCAACTGGCCACGGCGAGCGGCGCCATGCCAAGCACGCTTAGGAGCATGTAGGCAGGCATCCCCCAGCGCTGCACGTCCCATATCGCCAGGAGCTGTTGGACGGGCCACGCATAGACATAGACGCCGTAGGAGTAGTCGTTTCGAGCGCCGATCCAATGGAACGGTAGGTGGATGCCCAGCCAGATCATCGGATAGGCGAGAAACGGAGAGAACAACACGGTCGCAGTGACCGTGGGCAAGAAGCTGTAGGTGGCGGCGGTGCCGAATGGGAGCCACATACACCCGATGAACACTGCAGCGGAACCGAACGCCAACCAACCGGAGTCTGGGATGGTGTCCCGGTACAAGTAGAGCAGCGCTCCGACGAAAAAGAGCGGGACGAGACCCAGCATCCTGGCCTCGTCGAATCCGGTCTGTCCGTAAGGCAGCGAGGTCCGGCTGAAGGTGTAATAGGCGGCAAGCGCCCACACGGAGACAGCCAGGACGGCCACCAGTGGGCGGCGCTTGAGCAGCCCCACAACCGCGAGGACCGCGAGGACGACATAGCAGGCGAACTCGTATTGGAGGGTCCACAGCGAGCCGTTCCAGATGCCGGGCACCGGGACACCCCGGGGTGTGCCGGCGATGCCCGGTTGATTCGGGCGAAGCAGGGCGTTGTGGTAAAGGTACTGAAACGGTCCCGTTGACGAGCGCAAGTAGCAGGACAGCTCGGTGCAGTGACTTGGTGCCTGTCCGTGGCCCCAGGCGATGGCTCCGATCACAAACCCGGTGACGAGAAGACACACCCAGTAGCCCGGGAAGATGCGCAGAAACCTCTGCCACAGATAGCGGCCGAAGTGGTTCCGTTCCGCGCTCCGGGCTATCAGGAAACCGCTGATGCCGAAGAATCCGAACACGGCAATCAGACCCGGCGAGCTGTTGAGCACATCCTCGGCCGTGATGACAAGACGTTGGCCGCCGAGCGAGAGCGAGTGCGAGATCACAACAGTCACCGCCAGGACCAGGCGAATGAAGTTCAGGCTGTTGCGGGCGGGGTCGAATGACTCGCCAATCTTGGCTCGACGGTGCCCGGACGACGCTCGAGCTTCGCCACTGCCAAGTAGTGCCTTGACATCCACCGGCGCCCCTCTCCGGAAACGTACGGATCATGTGAGTGCCAGGCACTTTTGCACATCTCTAGTCCGGGGGCTCGGACAACTGACTGGCCACCGAGGGCCAGGAGAATGGGTGCCCTACCGTACGGCGAGCGTGTTCAGCGCGGGTAGATCATATACCGTCAATGGGGTGGACCGAATGCCTGAGCCTGGCGACCGGTGCCCGGGCTTCATCGCCGAGGCCGGCCGGTGCTGGCAAGGCGTCTACAGCAACCAGCTCCAGGCCACCCACTGCACCGAGACGCCTCGATGGACGAGCCGATGGCGGTCGCCAAGGGCGACCGTTGGTGGCAGGTGTGGCGTGTCCGGAACATCTGGACGGCCTGACGGGTCTGAAAGAGTTCGGGCGACGACGCTAAGGAATCAACCAAATCAGTATCTCCACCTTGGTTAATTGTCTGAGCAATGACGAACGTATTGACCGTATCGACACTTGATGGGCGAGCCGACGCGGAAACAGGCGTGGCGCCTCCGAGTCAGCCGGACATGCACCGCCCCGCGACGGTGGCTAGTCGCCTCTCTGCTCTGTGCTCAGGACCGTTGCGCTGGACCGCAGCGAGCGATATCCGCTCAGTTATGCGCGGCTTACCGTGGTCGATCCCAGCCTCATTTGAGGCAGTCTGTGACCACGTTGTGACCACGGCGGTATCAGATTCGGGGCGTGGCTGCTCCGACTTGATGAAGGGGTGAGGTCGGACTGACGCTGGGAGCCGGATGAACAAGCCCAAGAAGGCCGAACTCAAGGCGGCGATCGGCAGCTTCAAGACCGAGAAGATCGCGCTCAACGAGCGGCTGGCCCGATACCAGGACGAGCTGGCCGCAGCTCGCGAGCGCATCTCCAGCATGGAGGAGCTCAACGAGCGGCTGGCCCGATACCAGGACGAGCTGGCCGCAGCTCGCGAGCGCATCTCCAGCTTGGAGGAGCGCATCTCCAACATGGAAGAGCGGTTCGAACTGATCGCCCTGCTCGCTGCGCCGCCAAAGGCCGAATGACTCTTGGCGTCCGCTGCTGGTAACGCATGACGAGGGACGAATCCGACCTGCCGCTCATTACGTCCAGGTATACGAGTCCGGCGAACTTCATCCCTTAGCGGCACTAGCTCGCGTCCTCGTCCCCTCCGACGGCGGGGTCCTCGCCGGTGCGCCCTACCTCGATGCCCTGGCGGCCGATGCTCCGGGGGTCACCAGCGTCGTCTTCGAGGTGACCGGCGGGACGCTTAGCGACAACGTGCGTTGGTCGCAGCAGTAGAGGCCGGTGGCCACGCTTAGGAGGCTGTAGGTGCCGTTGGGCACCGAGGTCGTTTTCCATTCACAACACCGACACCAGCACGGCGATGTCCATCACAGTGACTTCACCTCCCTCGCGACCGAGTCGACTGCTTGACGCGCCGAACGCCACGGGCCACGAGCGAACCGGGTGTCTCCATTCTCCAAGGCGTCTCCGAGGAAGTACACGCTCGAGTGAGCGCGATCCAGCTTGGAGGAGACGAACGCCGCTCTTGCACGCCAGGCGTGCTCGTAGGGCTGAGACAAGGTCATCGTGGGAGCCTCCTTTCTCTACATTCGGAGTCCGAACATCACGCAATGCCCTGCTCCGCAGGAGCAACCAAATGCGCGGTCTGTGGCCTATACCCAGAGGTCAGACTCCGACACCTAAAAGGGGAGGCATTGCGTAGCGGTGGCGGGGCGGTTTCTCGCCTGCCAGACTGATGGTCGGCACGCCGGGGTCATCCGCCTTGACACCGGGGGGTGAGTCTCCCAACTGACCGCCTCAGGTGCCCACAGCGAGACGACCCCGGCCCGGGTAATCGGGCCGGGGTCGCTTCGTCTTATCGGCAGCTTGCGGCCTTTGGTTGACCGGTCCGTTGTGTGAGCCTTGTGCCCGTGGTCCAGTTGGCCAAGCCTCGCTGCGCAGGTGCAAAGTCGGGCACCTCAACCGGGTTACCAACGCAACCTTGGACGTGACTGAACCACACCTGGAACTCGCGTACGCGTCGACCTGATGGCCGATAAGAATCGACCCACCTTGTCATGATCACGCCCGTGTTGCCTGAGTTGTCGCTGAGTATGACAAACAGGCATCCCGCTGGGTGATGCTGTCCTAATGGCGGCGTCTTGGCGGCGCTACCCTTGGTCAATGGAACCGGCGACACCGGTGGTCCCCGAGGCGGCAGCGCCCCCCGACCCATCCTGGCGGCCCGGCATCCCTTCGCTGCGCCAACACCTGCCCAGTCTGGTCTGGGGCGCCGCCCTGCCCATCGGCGTGTACTTCCTGGTGCGCAGGCACGTCCACTCCGACGCTCAGGCCCTCATCGTCGCCGGAGGCTTCTCGGTGGCCTGGGTCATCCTGCAGTTCGTGCGCCAGCGCAGGGTCGACGTGGTCGGTGCCGTGGTCCTATCCGGGTTCGCGGTTGGCGTCGTCAGCTCCACTCTGCTCGGCGGCAACGAGTACGTCCTGAAGGTCCGGGACGCCGGCTTTACCGCTCTCTTCGGCGTCATCTGCATCGTGACGCTGTTCACGCACGACCGCCCCGCCCTCTTCTATGTCGGCCGCTACCTGTCCGCGGGATCCGACCCCGCCAAGGTGTCCGCCTTCGACCGGCTGCACGAGGTGCCCCTGGGCCGCCATGCGTTCCGGGTGCTCTCGGTCCTCTGGGGAATCGGTCTGGTCGTCGAGGCAAGCACACGCATGGTGTTCGCCGACGTGTTGCCGACGGGCACATTCCTCGCGGTGTCACCCTTCATCACGGCCGGCGTCATCGGCAGCCTCTTCGCCTTCACCGCCCTCTACACCAAGCGGGCGCAGCTCAATGCCGTCGCCGTCGTCGCCCCGAGGCTGGTTCCCGAGGTGGTCGAGGCGTCGTTCGAGAACGACGGCACTCCACCGACATCCTCGCCCCCGGGGGAGCATTGATTGGGTGTCACGACGCCGTTTCCTCCCCCCGACCCCCGCACCTAATCGCAAATCGGCGGATTGATTCGATGAGCCGGTCGTTCATCCGGCGGATGCGCCTGTCGTCTTCGAGCACGCGGACGCGTGCCAAGGAAGTTCGTTTCTATCAGGTCAAACCGTGTGTCGGAGGGGGGACGACCACAATCCCCGACTGGAGACTGTGTCCCTGGCCGCCGCCCTAACCGGCTTGAGGAAGGTCGCCCTATCTCGTCGTGGGCTTGCGGCGCGTTCCTCGTTTCGGGCGACGGGTAGCTGGCAGCTTTCGACCGGTTGATGTGTCTGGCGTTGAGCGGTCATGCGTTGGAACTTTCGTCCCGTCTGCTCGGGTGTATCCCTTCACCCTTACAAGCTTGTGACCTTTGGCAGTCTCAGCCATAGTGCCTCCTCTTGTCATAGCGACGGGAGCCTTAGGCATGAGCCTGCTCGTACCGTCGGCGGTCATGACCGTCCAGCCCTCCCTGGGCCGAGCTAGCCCAATTCTTATCTGGCAGGAGTACGGCTCATGGTGATCCCGCAGGGCGGATAAACACGAACGCCGACTGGACAATCCCGACCGGACCACGCCCCGTACCGCCGTACGTCACGACCGGGAGCTCACGATCCCGAGCGGTTGAGATACGCTCCGAAGTCCATGGGGCAGCAGCATGCCGAACTGTCTGGCAGCTCCAGCCACGGTGGTCGCACAGCAGTCATCGGCACGCGGGGGTCCTCTGTCGGGAACGATGTCAACACCCTCGTTCTAGGCGAAGGCAGGATCGGCGGTCTACTCAGAGTTCAAGGCAGTGTGCCCCCTGGGACCCTCCTTGTTGAACTCCTGTCGCTCTAGCGAGCAAGGCGTCAAAGGCCTCTTCGGAGGGAGCAGATGTGTGAGCGTAGCGCCAGGCCCGAGTCCTGCAGCCTCGTCAGACTGCCAACGGAGGAAGGCTCGCCGAGGTACTCCGGGAAGGAAATTGACCTCCGCGGCTCTGCCACTAAACACAAGCGCCTCGAGTCGCACGGAGGAGGAGAACCCGTCGACTGGGAGATCGATCTCGAGACCGGAGCCGTCACGGCGAGCGGAGCCCCGCTCCTTCATGCCAAAGTTTTGGGTCAGACGTTTCCCCCCCCCAGTCCGCCGGGAATCGCTCACAAGAAGGGACTGACTCCCCTTCAGCTCCTCTCCGAGAGCCTTCAGCCTCCCTTGTCCGCCTCCCCCAGAGCGTCCCGACTCGCCTTTACGATCTTCTCCGCAAGCTGGGTCGATGCGCCGACGAGCTCCTCGGTCATCTTGAACGCCGAATCGATGATCTGCTGGCGCGGGCCGTTGTCCGTCCGCACGTCTGGAAAGACACCATTTACGGCGTCAAGGAACTTCCGCACCGATTCGAGTGCCGTGTTCCCGGCACCATGAAACGACTCGATGATCCGATCAGCGCTGCCAGATCCGGTCTCTGTGCTGGTCATGGGGTCCTCCTTCACCTTGGGCCTCGATTCGCCACTTTGTGGCTACTCCAATTCTCTCCACAAAGACAAGACGCGAAGTAGAGGCCTTCGGCAGGTTCTCATCGCACAGTGGTGCCCCGATCGCAGGCACGGGGCCTCGCCGGCCGCACGAGTGGGGCAGACCCCGAGTCAGCCAATCGGAACCTTGGGAGGCACCTTCGACCCTGTTGCCACCGACGGCGTTAGTCAGGGTCTCCAAGGGCCACATTGGTAAAGTGGAGCCCTGTCGGGGGAGGGTAATGAGGTCTGACGAGATCCGGGCCAGCGGTCAGCTGGCAACGCGGACGCTGGCTGACACCGTGTCGCACGTCGAGCAGGTGCACCGCGCTGTCGTCGGCAGGACGTTCGCACTTACTGCTCCGGCCAGCCTTCCCGCCCGACTCATCCATGACGTCATCGCCACCGGCGTCTACACCTTGATACGAGGGACAGGCCTCGCCGCCGGCACAGTCGCCAGCGAACTTGTCGGTGCGACCGCGGGTTCAGCCTCTCCGGCAGGATCGACTCCGCGAAGCAACCTGGCATTGGCAGTGCTGAACGCGATCTTGGGAGATGAGCTCGCCGACAAGGACAGCCCATTGGCGATCCCGATGGCCATTCGGTGCTCTCGAGCAGACGTCGCGCCTCGGCGCCACTCTCTCGAAGTCGAGTTCCCCGAGGCGACGTCGAAGGTTGCGGTTTTCCTTCATGGCTTGGGCGAAACCGAGGAATCCTGGAGGCTGCACGCGGATCGCCATGGCCTGAGCACCGAGTCCACCTATGGTTCACGGCTCGCTGAAGATCTTTGGTTACACCCCCGTGTATCTGCGCTACAACACCGGACTCCACATCTCCGAGAACGGTCAACACCTCGCCTCACTCCTTGAAGATGTCGTGGCGAACCTGGCCCACTCCCGTCACCGAGTTGATCCACGTAGGTCATTCGATGGGTGGTCTCGTTTCCCGCAGCGCGTGCCACTATGCACATCGAGAGAGCCATTCGTGGGTCTCGATGCTGCGACACGTCTTCTACCTCGGCACTCCACATCTGGGGGCGGGCCTCGAGCAGTGGGTGAGCCGACTCAGCGGCGTGTTCGACAAGCTCGATGAAAGTCGGCCGCTGGCTTCGGTCCTCGACAGGCGCAGCGCGGGAGTCAAGGATCTCAGTGCCGGCTATCTGCTCGACGAGGATTGGCGCGACGGTGGCTCCGGATCGAAGCGCGCACCCAACGACGTTCCGCTCATCCCTTGGGCCAATCACTATGCGGTCAGCGCCACAGTGACAGCAAGCCGCAACAATCCGCTCGGTCGATTGGTGGGCGACCTTCTCGTCCAGCCCGGCAGTGCCCGCGGCCAATCCCGTAATGGCGGGCGCATCCCCTTCCCCCTTGAGCACACGCGCCATCTCGGGGGGCTCCACCACTTCAATCTGCTCAACCTTCCCGCTATCTATGAGGCATTGTGCGAGTGGCTCGATCCCACATCTACTGCCGCGTCCGAGCTTGGATCCGCACTGATTCCCTTGTAGGACGCGTCCTCAGATGAGACGCTCCAGCTTGTCCCTGGCACAATGCCCCCGTTCGGGACCGGGCGTCGCTGATCGCTGATCCATTGCATCGGGCCACCAGTCCTGCCACCGGATGAACCGAGCACGGTCGTGACGGTGATCACTCCTGCTCGCTCAAGTCGGCTTTGAGCTCTGTCTTCAAGATCTTGCCGGTCGATCCCTTGGGAAGGATGTCGCGGATTTCGACCCGGCGCGGGTACTTGTAGGCCGCCACGCGTTCTTTGACGTAGTCGATGATCTCTGAGGGACTCGCAATGGCGCCGACTCGCAACGAGACGAAGGCCATCACCTCCTCACCCACCCTCGGGTCAGGCATGCCAAGTACTGCCGCCTCGAAGATCGCTGGGTGAGTGTATAGGACTTCTTCGATCTCACGTGGATAGACGTTGTAGCCACCCCGAATGATCAGCTCCTTCTTGCGGTCCACGATGAAGAAGAAACCCTCGTCGTCGACGTAGCCGAGGTCACCGGTGTGGAACCAATCGCCGGTGAAGGCTTCCGCGTCGGCGTCGGGCCGGCCGTGGTAGCCCTTCATGACGTTGTAGCCGCGGATGACGATCTCACCCACGTTGTCCTTGCCAGCGGGCAGTGGCTGCTCGTTCTTGTCCCAGATCGCCACCTCGGTGCCCCAGATCGGCTTTCCGACGCTGTAGGCCTTGCGTTCGGCGGCGTCCTGATTGAACGTGGCCGCCGACGCGGTCTCCGAGAGTCCGTAGCCCTCGAGGATCACCACGCCCACCCGGCGTTCGAACTCCTCCAGAACTTCAGCGGGGATCGCGGCTCCGCCGGATATCGCGACGCGCAACGAAGACAGGTCGTAGTCATCGAAATCGGACTGCGACAGCAGATCGACGTACATCGTGGGAACGCCCTCAAAGATGGTGGCGCGGTAGTTCATGATCGATTGGAGGACAGCCGTCGAGTCGAATCGGGGAAGGAGCACCATCGTTGCCCCGAAGCGCACGACGATGTTCAGGATGCTCGAGAGTCCAAAGACGTGGAAGAGTGGGACGGCGACGATGACGATGTCGTTTTCCTCCACCCCGAAGATCCTCCCCGGGATGTCTGAGTTCATGTAGAGCTGGAAATGTGTCAGCTCCGCGCCCTTCGGAGTCCCGGTAGTCCCCGAGGTGTAGATGATGACCGCGGTGTCCATCGGTGAGCGGGGCTCGAACACAGGACCGGATGGTCTGTCTATAAGCTCAGAGAAAGGCATCGCTGTCTCGGTGAAGTCGGTGCTTCCCACGACATAGATCTTGTCCACGGCGGCTTGTTCAGCACCTTTCAGGGCCTCGTCGGCGAACATCGCAAAGGTGACGAATACTTGGGCACCTGAATTGGCCAGATAGAACTCAACCTCCGGGGCTTTCAAGAGGACGTTCATCGGAACGACCACGGCGCCCGCCTTTAGGATGCCGAAATAGGCAACGAGGAACTCGGGAAGATTTGGGAGCTGGAGCGCAACGCTGTTGCCGGGTACGACACCGGCATCTCCCAGCCCCGCCGCAAATCGGTCGGAGAGCTCGTCGAGCTCACGGAACGTGAGATTGCCGTTCGGATACAGCGCCGCAGCCTTCTCTGGGTACTGCCAGGAAGCTTCTCGAATTATGCACGAAAGATTAAAACTCACGGCCGTCCCCGTGGCCGTACCGCGCTGACGAGAAATGACTCCGAGAAGGGCGTGCAGAATCGCAGCTGGATTCCGTCGGGTTCGTCCGAACGGCACGTAGGAAACCCGTCATTCGAAATCACCGGGTCCCACTCGCAGATATCAAGTGGTCTTGACAATCAGGACGTGGCAGCCCGCATTGTGAGCCACGGTATTGGGTACAGAGCCAATGATCCTTCGCTTTCCCTGCATCCCCTTGCTCCCGACCACGATCAGGTCGGCTCCGATCTCGTCCGTGTACCGAACGATTGCTGTTGCCGGAGCACCCGATTCGGTGTGAGTCACCACGTCAAGGCCCTCAATCTCGCGAGCCACCTCCTCGATCATCCGATCCGCCGCAAGCTTCAGAGAGCGTCGCCGCCCACCGGATCCCCTGAAGCAAGGCCTCCGCCGCCCACGCCGGCGGCCAACCGAGACACCGATAGAAGGTGCAGCGTCGCGGCGTTCTGGCGAGCAATTTGAGCGGCCATTGTTACGGCCACTGCTGCAGTATCGGAGCCGTCGGTGCCAACAACGATTGTGGAGAACATTCAGTGCCTCCGAATCAGAAATGGTCTTGCAGATCGCATGATAGGGGTGAATCCCCCACGGTGCACCGGAGGTTGAAGCGAAGACGCGTGCCTTGGTCCCCGGCAAAGCCATGAGGGACCATCTAGCCGATTCAGCGCCTGGCCTGACTGCGGAGGACTCGAGATATCGTGCCATGAATCGGCCCTCGCGTCGCCCTCCCACCGTGTCCGGAGTCCTTGCTCACTTTAAGACATTGCAGTCCTGACAAGACGCAGTGACCCGATGGTCCGCTCGAGGCTCGGCCGCCGCCACCGAGCAAGTGGTCCGTCCGTCGGTCATGGGCATGAGCAACCTCACCATTGAATGAATGTCCCGTCAAAAGGGGGTGTTGTCAGCCGACCACTTGAGCTAATTTCGTGTTAACGATTGCGACCTAGAGGGGTCGGCCTCGGTGGCAGACGGGGGGTCCCGATGACCACGAATCCGACGAGGCCGGTGGCCCGCAAACAACGTAGCCCCGTATTCCGCTTCCTCTTCGTGCACCAGATCGACGAATACCCGGACTCTGGTCGACGAATCGGGCTCCTGGGTTTGGCAGTCATCGCCACAATCGTCTTGTACTACACGTACTACACGCAGACCGGCGTCACCCCGAACATCCTGGCGACGTACCACATGTCGTTCTCCTTCTACGTCTGGATCGTCATCATCTCGAACGCCATCGGCGCATTCGCTTCGCTGCCCGCCAGCCAGACCGACCGGCTCGGACGTTCCAACGTCGTGATCTACGGGCTGCTCATCGTGGGCATCCTCATCACCTTCGGCGTCCCGGCCACGCATACCGAGTGGGCGTTCGCCACGGTGATCTGCCTGCTCGGTCTGGTCGAAGGTGCCATCCTCGTGGCCACCCCAGCCCTCGTGCGCGACTTCAGCCCCCAGATCGGCCGGGCGTCGGCCATGGGATTCTGGACGCTCGGCCCGGTCGCCGGCTCGCTCGTCGTGAGCGTGGTTGCCGCCCACACGCTCGACCACTTTACGAGCGCCTCAAACCCCACCGGCTGGCACAGCCAGTTCTACTTCTCGGGCATCACCGCACTCATCGTGTTCGTGCTGTGCCTCTTCTTCTTGAAGGACCTTTCCTCGAGGCTGCGCGACCAGTTGATGGTCTCGATGAGCGACGCTGCTCTCCTCGAAGCCCGCGCCCGCGGCATTTCCGACGAAGAGTTGCTCAAGGCAACGCAGCGGCCCTGGGCGCAGATCCTCAAGTGGGACCTCGTGGGTTCCGCCCTCGGTATCGCGCTGTTCCTCCTCGTGTACTACGCGGCCGCCGGATTCTCCACCATCTATTGGTCCACCGTGTTCAAGAACCCCGACGGGTCGAACTTCTCGGTGTCCCAGGCCAACGGACTGAACCAGTGGTTCTGGGGGGCCGAGATCGTGACTCTCGTCGTGGTGGGGTTCGTCTCGGACAAGCTCAAGGTGCGCAAGCCCTTCATGGTGGTCGGCGCCATCGGGGCGATCATCTTCCTGATTCTCTTCTTGCTCCGGGCGACCCACCCTTACACCGGGTACTCGACGCTGGTCTTCCTCGGCGTATGTCTGGCCGTGTGCCTGTCGATCTGTTATGCCCCGTGGATGGCCGCCTACACCGAGACGGTCGAGGCGAAGAACCCCGCGCTCGTGGCCACCGGGCTCGCTCTATGGGGTTGGCTCCTACGCCTTGTCGTCGCCATCTCGTTCATCTTCCTGCCGCTCGTGATCAACACGGTGAATCCGATCATCGACAACCAGCCCTACGCCACGCCGCAGATCCAGGCCTTCTTGAAGGAACACCCGGCGTCCGTGGCCTTCGCCACCAGCCACGCCGCGCTCTTGACTGTGATCAAGGAGCACCAGGCGGTCGTAAACGCGGTGGCGAAGAACCCCTCGGCGGCCAACATTGCGGCGACCACCAAGGCGATCGGCGCAGCGAACTTCGCCCAGCTGGTGGCCAACGAGAAGAAACTCGATACTCTGGTCGTCCCCTATACCGCACAGCTCGACTACCTCTCCGCGCACTCGGCGCAGCTGATGGCGCTGCAGAACGCGGTGAACGAGACACCCAAGCAGTGGCAGCGTTGGTACTGGGTGTGCGTGGGCGGCATGGTCGTGTTCCTGCCGACGATCTTCTTGATTAAGGGCCGATGGAGCCCGCGCAAGGCCAAGCGGGACGAGGAGCACTACGAGCAGTTGATCCAGGAAGAGCTGGCCCACCTCGCTCAATCTGGCACTCCCACGGCGACGGTGTGAACCGGCGGTCGTTTCCCCTCCTCGATGGCAACCCAGTGGCTCCTGGTCCGGCGTGGCATCGTCGGTCCGGCGCCGGGTACCCTCGTTAGTCAATGAGTCCCACAACGGCCATGGGACCTACTTGATCGGACAGATCGCGCCAAAGGGGTCTCGACTGACGGGTGGAAAGAATCCCGAGCACTGGGATCCAAGGGCAGTCCAGAGAGCTGGAGGGTGGCCGAGGCGAAGAGCAGGCGGCAGCGGCCTGGCAACATCATTCTCATTGGTGGGGTGAGACCATGGGTTGTCGAAATCGAAGCAATTCCTCGTGGCGGTGCAGGGAGGGGGACGGTGCGCCAGCTTCCACGTGACGACCGTGATGACTACACCCACGATGCTGCTGCGGCGCGGCGCCGGGCGGTGAGTGCGGAGACGGGCGCACGGCTCCATCACGTCGCCGCCTTCTCATTTGATCCCGGTGTCGTACCCGGGAACATGGAGGGCTTCAGCGGAGTGGCGCAGGTACCGCTGGGCTTCGCCGGTCCACTCCTCATCAATGGCGAGCACGCATCGGGGGAGTATTTCGTGCCTCTGGCAACCACCGAGGGTACCCTGGTCGCCAGCTACGGCCGGGGGATGCGTCTCACTCGCGCGGCGGGTGGCGTCACGGCTACGGTCATTGACGACGCCATGCAGCGGGCACCGGTGTTCGTATTCGAAGACGCCCGAGCTGCTCGCGACTTCGGCCAATGGGTTGAAGAGAGCTTCGCCATCATCAAAACCAAGGCCGACGAATCGACCCGGTTTGGAAGCCTTCGCGACATCGAGCAATACGCGCTGGGCCCGATGCGCTGGCTCCGCTTCAACTTCACCACTGGCGACGCGGCCGGCCAGAATATGGTGACGAAGTCGGTCCATGAGGTGTGTAAGTGGATGATCAATCAGCAACCCCGCGGGCTCACGGACTTCGCGCTCGCCGCCAATCTGGATACTGACAAGAAGCATTCGAGCTTGAACAACCTCCATACCCGTGGCAAACGGGTAGTGGCCGAAGCGACGCTGCCGGCTGCGCTGATCGAAGAGCGTGATGCACACGAGCGCCGAGGACCTCTATCGACTGCGCCAGCTTTCGAACATGGGCAGCCTGCTCGCCGCTTCGATCAGCAACGGTGCCCACTACGCGAATGGAATCGCAGCCATATTCGTCGCCTGCGGCCAGGACGTCGCTAACGTGGCCGAGTCCTCGGCTGGCTTCAGCTTTAGCGAGCTGCGCCCCGACGGGAGCTACTACCTTTCGGTCACGATCCCTTCTCTCGTAGTCGCCACCGTTGGTGGCGGGACCGGCCTACCGACGCAGCGCGAATGCCTCGAGGTACTCGGCTGCTATGGCCAAGAGCGTGTGCAGGCGTTTGCCGAAATTGTGGCGGCGACCGTGCTCTGCGGTGAGCTGTCACTCGCTTCGGCGATCGCAGCCGATGAGTGGGTATCAAGTCATGAGGTCTACGGTCGTAACCGACCCACGTCGGAATGACCCTTATGTTGTTGGCGCTCACTATCGCCATGGAGTCACTTACTGTGCACTGCAAATTCACCTGATCTCCCGACGTTAGATTCCGGGTCGTGAACATGAGAGCAAGGATCGACGGTGGTTCGGTCCGTCAAGCAGAGGGGCTAGCCGACGGCACCGATATTCGAGACTGACACCTTGAATGCCCCCACCGAGTCAGCAGGCCACATGGACTTTGATGTCCTCGTCGTCGGGTCGGGCTTCGGGGGATCGGTCACTGCGATGCGATTGAGCGAGAAGGGCTATCGCGTCTGCGTCGTCGAGGCTGGCCGGCGCTTCGCAGACGACGAATTCGCCGAGACGTCATGGGACGTACGGCGGTTCTTGTGGGCACCGATGCTGAAGTGCTTCGGCATCCAACGCATCCACCTGCTGAAGGACGTCATCGTCCTGGCGGGGGCCGGTGTCGGCGGAGGCTCGCTCGTCTACGCCAACACGCTCTATGAGCCAAAATCCGACGCGTTCTACCGCGACCCACAGTGGGCGCACATCACCGACTGGCGCAGCGAGTTGGCTCCGTTCTACGACCTCGCCAAGCGCATGCTCGGGGTCGTCACCAATCCGACGATGACGCCCTCAGATGTCGCCCTGCGCACCGTCGCTGAAGAGATGGGCGTCGGCGACTCCTTCGGCATGGCCCCCGTCGGCGTGTTCTTCGGCCGGGACGGGCGCAAGGAGCCAGGCGAAGAGGTCCCCGACCCTTTCTTCGGTGGCGCCGGGCCGGTCCGACGCGGCTGCATCGAGTGCGGCCAGTGCATGACTGGCTGCCCGAACAACGCCAAGAACACCCTCGTCAAGAACTACCTATACCTGGCCGAGCAAGCCGGCGCTAAGGTCCTCCCCCTCACCACTGTCGAGAAGGTACGCCCGCGCGCAGACGGTGGCTACGACGTCAGCACCAAGAGCACCGGCTCCTGGATGGCCCGACGCACCAGAGCAACTATCACCGCCGAGCAGGTCGTGTTCGCCGCCGGGACGTGGGGCACCCAACAGCTCCTGCACCGCCTCAGGGCCGAAGGGGTCCTACCGAGGATCTCTGACCGGCTCGGCGTACTCACACGCACCAACTCTGAGGCCCTTTGCGGCGCCATGACCAGCCCATGGAACAAGGACAAGCCCGACTTCACCGTAGGTGTGGCGATCACGTCGTCGATCCACCCCGACGATCGGACCCACATCGAACCGGTTCGCTACGGCAAGGGCTCTAACGCCATGGGCCTCCTGGCGACGGTCATGACCGACGGCGGTGGACGCGTCCCCCGATGGCTCCGCTGGATCGGTCAGGTCTTACGGCACCCGGGCCACCTGGCGTCCCTGGTGTTCGGCCTCAATCACTGGTCGGAGCTCGCCATCATCGGCCTCGTCATGCAGACCAACGATAACTCTCTGACCGTCAGTACGAAGCCGCGCCGGTTTGGACGTTACCGACTGACGTCCCGCCAGGGCCACGGCCTGCCGAACCCGACCTGGATCCCCGTAGCGAACGAGACCATGCGCCGACTGGCGAAGAACATCGGCGGCCATCCGTTCGGCGGCATCGGCGAGGTCCTCGATGTCCCGATGACCGCTCACTTCCTGGGTGGCTGCACCATTGGTGACAGCCCCGAGACCGGTGTCATCGATCCCTACCACCGCCTCTACGGGCATCCGGGACTGCACGTGGTCGATGGGTCGGCGGTGACCGCCAACATCGGCGTCAATCCCTGCTTGACAATCACTGCACAAGCCGAGCGGGCCATGGCGATGTGGCCCAACCGCGGCGAAGTCGACCCGAGGCCAGCGATGAACGAGCCGTACGCACCCGTACCGCCAGTGTTACCAACGTTCGTTGTGGTCCCCGACGGTGCCCCGGCAGCCATCCGCAGCTACGGAAGTGGCGACCGGCGCGAACACTAACCTCATTTTCGGCAATACGCCTGTCTCTCAGCTTCGTCAGCAAGGCGATCCCGTCGCTCGCTTATGACCTTGATCGGCAACCCAGCCTGAAGGAGCAACGTGGCGTGAGTATGGCGAAGATCGTGAAGACTCATGCGGGGCAGCCCCGGTCGGCTCACGAGCCGCTTGAAGGGATCGGAGAGAGGACCGAGGGATGATAACCCGCGGACGAGGACGACGCTGATCAATAGGCGCAGCGCTGGCATCAATGATCTGCGCTTTGGCTACGTCGTCGACGACGACTGGAGCGACTGCGACTCCGACACCTACCTCAAAAGCCACCACTACAACCTGCCGCTGCTCTTCACCGCCATCACTACTCGATCAGCGCGACCATCACCACCGGACAGCGCCACCCGCTGGGCTCGATCTTCGGCGACCTTCTCGTGCCCCCTGACAACGCCAACGGCCGCCATCCGAGGAACCGCCACATCCCGTGCGAGTTGCTCGTCGCTCCCACCTCGGACACTCACGCCACTTCGACCTGCTCAACCATCCAGCCGTCCACAAGCCATGAAAGTCCGGCTGCAGAAGCAGTCCCCCTGCGCGCAACTCAGACGCCGCCCTTCACTGAAAACCGCCCCGCTGCATCGCAGGTCAGGACGGCAACGGACGCTCCAGAGGTGACCACCGTCGACGCAGAATCACTGTGCCCATGGCACACCGGACGCGAGAGCCGGTAAAACTCGAAGACCCTCGGAGGCCACTGGAGCTCAAAAGGCCGCTAATGGACATATCCTTGAAATCTCAGCCTTGAGGTCTTGTCAACCCGCTGCCTTCTCGAGCTCAGTGAATGCCGCTGACGTCGCGTCGGCAAGCTTCCAAGGGTCTTCCACGATCTCGGGGCATACGACGAAGCCGAAGTCGATGTGGTCGAGATAGCTGAGCACGGTGACGTTCAGCCCGCCACCATCGAGCAAGGGGCCAATCGGGTAGCTGGCCACGAGCCGCGCGCCACCGATGTACAGCGGGATCGGCGGGCCTTGGACGTTGGAGACGATCAGGTTGAAGATCGGCGGGTGATGGTCGGCGAGACGGAGCCGGCTGTAAGCCCGGACTGCAGCGGCGAGGAGTCCGGGTGGGGCGACATCGGCCAAGTCGAGGATGAGGTCATCGCCGAGCGCATGCTGCATCACCTTTGCGCTATGAGTCGAAGCATGGATCGCTCGAAGCCGTTCGACCGGATCACCGAGTTGCGTGGGCAGGGCAGAGCCCATCACGGCGGTGGCGTTTCCCCACGCGCCCCCAGATGCATCGCCCCCGTCGTTGACATGCACCGCGACCGGTATCTGGGCGATGAGCGGCTTGCCGGGTAGCTCGCCGCGATCGGCCAAGTAACGACGTAGTGCGCCGGTGCAGATGCCGAGCACCACGTCGTTCACCGTCACCGAGAAGGCGTTCTTGATCGCCTTTACCCCGGAGAGAGGAACCGAGCAGTAAGCGAACCCGCGATGTGCGGTGATGGACTGGTTGAGCGACGTACGCGGCGCCTGGAAGGGCAACGTGACCGCCAGCCATTCCGGGGAGGCGCGAAGCCGTAGCATCCTCAGCGCCGAGCGACTGAGGTGGAGAGAAGTACGGGCGGCCCGCAGCGGGGTGCCCGTCAGCCTGGGCAGCGCCCGCAGGGACATCTCCCACCCAGGCGGGATTCGCTCGCCCTGAAGCACGGGTGTATCGGGCCGGTCCAGGGGGGCGCCGGGGTCGAGGTCGTAAAACACCTCGTACAAGCGGGCGCCTCGAACTCCGTCTGCCAGGCAGTGGTGCATCTTTGTGAGCAGAGCCACGCGGCCATCCTCGAGGCCCTCGATGAACCAGATCTCCCACAGGGGGCGACCCCGTTCGAGCTTGTAGGCCAACAGATCGCCGACCAACGCACCGAGCTCACGGGGGCCGCCCGGGCCTGGGACGCCGACGGGGCGGATCTGCCGGTCGAGATCGAGGTGGAGGTCGTCCACCCAAGCGGGGCGGTCGAGGCCAAAGGGGACCTCAACCAAGCGGCGCAAGAACGGGCCAAGCAGGCCTGCCCTGGCCTCGACCAGCGCGCGTAATCGATTCACATCGAAGCCGCCTGGGGCGGTCGAAGGGTCGAGTACGGCCAGTGTGCCCACGTGCATGTGCCAATTCGGAGTTTCACCGTAGACGAAACTGGCGTCCGCACCGCTGAGTCGCTGCATCTGACCACCCCCAAACACCCACAACGATCGTACGCCGCGTCAGGCTTCCAGCTAGTGCCGAAGGTCCCCAAACGTCTGGGGGTTTTCTGACTTGTCGATGTCGAGCACGACATTCGGCCTGTCTCTCCTCTGGCCCGGCATTGACTCCTCGAGTCCCAAGGAGGCGTGCCCCACGGAAATGGTGGATGACAGTCAAATGCCAGTGGTCCCAAGGGGATGCTGGTCCGGACCTCGGCGGCGGAGCCTCGCTCAACTGACCTGTGCCACTCCATGGAGGTGACCTGGAACGGCTCCAGGCGTGCCGGAGTTCCGGTCGACGGGGTGCGGACGCCATGACGTCCACGTGATCTGAAGTCGGACCCGCGACTCCGGTGCTCCCGAAACTACTGACGACCAACCTTGCGGCGCTGGACCCTCACGGGAGCTCAACAACGTCATCGGCGAACGGGGGCGGTTTTGGAACCAGCGGGCTGGATAGGGTCAGTACATGACCGATCCCGAGGGCAAAGTTGTGTTGACGACCGGAGCAAATTCGGGAATCGGCCTCGCGACGGCTGTGAAACTCGCGACGCTGGGATTTCGCTCGGTCGGCGCTGTGCGTTCCGAAACCAAGGCTGCCGCCGTCATGGCGGCGGCGAAGGAGGCCGGCGTTCGAGTTGAGACGGCGCTGCTCGACGTCACCGATGCAATGCGATGTGCCGAAGTGGTGAACCAGGTGCGCCCGTGGGCAATCGTGAACAATGCTGGCTACTCGGGAGTAGGCGCTATCGAAGATGTCAGCGATGACGAAGCTCGTCGTCAACTCGAGACAATGGTGGTAGCTCCGATGCGCCTGGCTCGCTTGGCGCTGCCCCACATGCGGGCCGCCGGGGATGGTCGGATTGTCAACGTCTCATCTATCTATGGACTGACCACTACCCCGTTTTCCGGTTGGTACCAAGCGTCCAAACATGCACTTGAGGCAGCTTCGGACGCGTTGAGGCTCGAAGTCGCCCGAGATGGCATCCAGGTCGTGCTCATTGAGCCGGGTGGCCTCAAAACGGGCATTTGGGACGAGTTTGAATCAGACGTGTCACGCCGCGAGGATTCGGGCTACGAGGCCGCCTACCATCGGACTCGAGCCCTCATCCAGCTCTTTATGCCGTTCATGGGAAAACCCGAGGAGGCGGCAGAGGTCATCGCCAAGGCTCTCACGGTGAAGGTGCCGCATGCTCGGTACCTCGTAGGTCGAGATGCGCAGATGATTGCCGCTTCCCAACCGTTTCTTCCCGCGGCGGTGCGCGACCGGGTCACCCGGTTCCTGGTCGGCCTCTGAATCGCAACAGGACGTACATAGTCGTTGGGGATGAGGAGGGTCTGGATCTCGCTGGCTCTCTCTGGCGGGTCGCGGGCAGGATCTCCCAGATCCAAGGGGAACGCCTCCGGGCCGAGCGCGACCTCAGCGCGGCGCAACCGTCGGGCAAGCTCACCGCCGAGCAAGTGCACGCACTCGTAGATGGCTTGAAGGGCCTCGCCTCCGTGCTGGCCGATGCTGACCTAAGTTGAAGGCGCAGCTCTACATCGAACTCGGCACCACGGTACGCTACGACCCCTCGACCAGAATCGTCGCAGCTCAAGCGGGTCAGCAGATCGCCTCTGCAACTGTGGGTGTCGGAAGGGGGACGCCCACAAAGCCCGACTGGAGGTTGCCTCCCTGGCCTAGGCCCCAACCGATGGCGTTCTGGGATGTTTAGAGTCAGACCTCCTCGGACGCGACATCTAGGGATGAAGGCATACACTCGCAACCAGAGGTGCCGAACCGGAAGAAGGGTCCGTGAAGAGACTGGTGACGTTGTCGTGGCGGGCTCGGGGTACTGGTTGAACCGGCGATCTGGGGCCCCTGGCAGGCTAAAGCTGACCCACGGAGGGAAGTTCGGCAGCTATTACCAACCGGAGAGACGTTTCGTCATGGCCGAGGCCGCAGCTTGAAAGACACCTTGACCTTGGCTCGGTAGGTCTTTACCAGGCCGTCCTCGATCTGGAGATCGAGTTCGACCACTTCGGCAATGCGAAGGTCACGAAGCGACCCAGACGCCTGCTCTACGGCTGCGCTTGCAGCCTTCTCCCAGGATTCCTCGCTAGTGCCCACGAGTTCAATGACCTTATAAACGCTTTCAGGCATGCTTGTCTCCCCTCCTGTGGCAGGTTGTCGGAGATTAGGTCTCGGCGAGCGTCTGCGCACCAATTGCCTTGCGGCAGCGCGGATGGTGATTACTAGGTCCCTTGATTCTGCGATCCTTGATCTGGGAGGGGTGACCCACCTACCCGCCTCCGACCCGGCGCCTCGGGATACCTCGCCGTGTGGGACACGTTCAATCTCGGGGAACCCGCGGGAAGACTTCCTGGCGTAGACGTGGCACTCATCACCGATCTACTTCCCGGTGCAAAGGGCAATTCGGCCCTATTCGATTTGTCGGTATAGGCCTATGCCAGCAGTGGGACAGAAGATCAGCCACCGAGAGGAGGTGGGTGATGATAGAACACCTTGGCATTAATGGGGTGGTCCGACCCGACGACGACGACGCTGATATCAGAGACGAGTTCGCCTGCGCCGGGCGGGAGGCCGCATTCGGATTCGATACGATCGGCGCAATCTTGGGTCGGTCCCTGACGAGGCCGGAATCCTGTCCAGATTGCGTCGGCAAGAATCTAGCGGTGGCCATCGATCGTCGGCAGCAGCGCAATTACTTCTGCCGTGACTGCACAATGTGCTGGCATCCCGAGTTCGGCCAATTGCACAAGGTTGATCCCGAGATATGTCCGGGATGCGGCTTGGCTACGACCGCCTGCTTCGAGCGCTTTGAATCCGAGCGCTTTGAGCGACCGGCGATCATGACGGTGTAGGCGACCGTACGCCTGAGTACCTTCGCTATGAGCGGAAAGGACGGGGCGCTACCCCATTGCTCAGCGGGTGGCCCGCATCCGCTGATAGGTGCGGGGGGCCACTGTCCGCAGGATCGGTGCAACGAGGGGCAGTAAAGCCACATTGATCTCCAGCCGCGGGTCAAACATCCGGCGGAGTACAAGCGACGAGACTTGCTCCTCGGTACGACGGACCGCGCGGCGGCATGGACAGTCCACCGTCGCGCACCGCCGTGAGCCCCATATCAGTTGGCACCCATCCTGGGTACACGGTATGGAGGAACACGCCGTCCGGCCTGGCGTCATAGGACAGACTCTCCGTCGCCGCAGACAGGGCCGCCTTGCTCGCTGAGTAGTCGGCTGCTCCGGGACCGGGAGCGCGCCCGTCGTCCGAACCCATGTTGGCGATTGCACCGAACCTCCGCTCCCGCATCCCTGGTAGGACGGTCACCATGCCGGCGACGGGAGCGATGAAATTCACCTCCATGATGGATCGAAGTGACGCTGCGGTTGTCGGTTCGCTGCGCATGATCCCGCCGACGCCGGCGATGTTGGCCAGGATGTCGATCCGGCCGTGTTCTTCCTCCAACCGTTCCAACAGGCCGAGGAAGGAGGCGGCGTCGGAGAGATCGCAGACCCGGTAGGACGACTCCGGACTGTGCCTCCGCATCTCATCGACGAGGGCCTGTAGCCGCTCCTCACGCCGCGCAACTCCGACCACCACCGCTCCGGCTGAGGCCAGGTCCAGCGCAAGACGACGACCGAGGCCTGCGGAAGCTCCGGTCACGACGGCGACCTTCCCTCGGGGGTCCCACACCAGCCGGCGGCTCCTCAGTCCCACCGCCACCACCGTACCGAACAGGGCTTCGCCTGTGATCAGCCCTTGCAGACTGGCATCTACATCTGGCCACGATGAGCAAACGGGCCCACCGAGGCTTTCAATAACCTGGTCGAGCGCATCTAGTGCATCCGCTTCGTCTTCCACAACTTCGAGAACTACGGGATCCGAGCCTTGCTCTACGCTGGGAGCCGAACTGGAGAGTGCTGGGCTCGATCGTCGTCCGACGAAGGCTCCAACCCCGCCAGATTCCAAGAGCCCAAACGGCCAAATTACGTCCCGAAGGCGCGTGTAGAACCGTAGTGTCGGAGGACCGTTTGACCCCTGAGTACACGTGGCTTCTCAGGGGTGAGATACAGCTCAAGGCTGCCTAGCTGGTCCTCCAGGTACCTCCGTCGATCGGCGTCGCCTCCTTGGCGTAGGCGGCGGCCCAGGGATAGTCGGCCTTGCCCGACGGCGAGCGGACGATGGCCTCCGCCACCACCACCTGCCGAGGGATCTTGTAGCCGGCCAGCTGCCCCCGGCAGTACTCCTGCAACGCGGCGATGCTGGCACCGTGACCACGCCGGAACTGCACCACGGCGCACACCTGCTCGCCGTAGCGCTCGTCGGGTACGCCGACAACGACGACGTCGAGCACGTCGGATGCCCTTCAGCGCCGCCTCCACCTCGTCGGGGAAGACCTTCTCCCCACCGGTGTTGATGCACAGCGAGCCGCGGCCGAGGACGATGATGGTCCCGTCGGCGTCGACCGTGGCCATGTCACCCGGAAGCGCCCAGCGCCGGCCCTCTGACTCCACGAAGGTGGTGGCCGTCTTGCCGGGTCGCCGAGATACCCGATGGGGATGTGGCCGCTGCGGGCCAGGCGACCGACGACGTCCGAGCCCGGAGCGACCGGCCGCAGCGTCGTCATCGAGGACGTCGGTGTGTTCGTCGACATGCAGACGCGGCGTGCCGAAGGGGTCGTCGGCCGGCGCTCCCCACCCAGCTGCCCGGTCTCCGAAGAGCCGAACGCGTCGGCGACGATCCGCCCGGGCAGCATCTCGGCCAGACGCGCTTGGTCGACGGAGAGAGCACGGCGCCGCCCGAGCCCACCGCCACAGCGACGAGATGTCGTAACGGGCCGGTGAGCCTCGAGCTCGTCCAGGAGGGGGCGGGCCATGGCGTCGCCGACGACGACGAGGATATTGACCGCTCGGTGCCCACGAGGTCGCCACGCCGCGGCCGGGTCGAAGCGCCCGCCGGGGAGCGTCACGATCTTCCCGCCGCCGAACAGGATGGTGAACGCCAGCCAGTGCGCGCTCGAATGCATGAAGGGTGGGATGGCGAGGGCCGTCATGCCCGGGCGCATCACCCGGTCGGCGAGCTCCTCAGGTGTCGGTGATGACGTTGCCGAGCGCCAGGGGGTCGCCGCCGCCCATGGCGGCGAAGAAGATGTCCTCGTGGCGCCACAGCACGCCCTTTGGCATGCCCGTGGTCCCTCCGGTGTAGACGCAGTAGAGGTCGTCTGCCGAGCGAGCGGCCGAAGTCGCGCCGGCCGCGAGCGGCCGCCAGGGCGCCTCGTAGTCGTCCCCGAGCTGCGAGCCCACTCGCCGGTGCTCCGTCGGCGACCTCGAGCAACGTCCGGCGCTCGGGCATGGCCGCCGAGGGCGTCGCCGACCGCGGGGGCGAATCGGCTGTGGAAGACCAGGCCGACGAGCCCGGCATCCTGGTAGAGGTAGCGGAGCTCGGAGGCGACGTAGCGGTAATTGACGTTGACCGGGAACGGCGCGGATCTTGAAGCAGGCGAGCATCCCCTCGAGGTACTCGCTCCCGTTGGCCAGCTGCAGGCCGACGCGGTCGCCGGGGCCGACCCCGGCGCCCGCGAGGTGGTGGGCCAGGCGGTTGGCCCGACCGTCGAGCTCGGCGTAGGTGAGCCGACGGCGTGGCCGGCGACGATCGGCCGTCTGCTCCGGGACGACGTCGACCACGCTCTCGAAGAGGTCGGCCAGATTGAATTCCATCGCCGCTCCCCTGCTCAGCCGGTCGGTCCACGTTCCTCGACGTAGTATGGACGTCCGAGGTCGAGGCGGTCGAGTCGGCCGGTCGCCGGATGGAGAGGTCGCCGAGTGGGAGCAGGCCGGATCAGTGCACCGGGGCGAGGGCCGTCGAACGCGGGACTCCGCCGACCACGGCGGAGCTGGCTCGCCCGGGCCGACGGCCGGCTCGAGTTCGTCAGGTCCCCGTCGCTCGTCGACCGCGTGCCGGGTCCGGACCCTATCGCAGTCCGTGCCGTGACCGAGTTCCTGGGGCGAGCGGGCGCTCGCCCGAGCCACCCGCGCCGTGCCCGCGCACGCTGCGCTTCATCGGTCGGCGACCGCTCATCGCGGCGAGGTGTCCGACGCCGTGGCGGCGCCGAGCCTGTCGTTGGGCCTGGCGGCGGGTGGCCATGGACGAGGCCCTGCTGGCCATGGCCATGACGCCCAGCCGGTTTCCTCGCCGGGCCGACTTCGCTCGAGTGAGCGCAGGAGCTCGCCGACGCCCAGGCGGATGTTCTCGAGCCGAGGCTGGATCGCCAGCCCGCCTCGCTATCACCGCACCCCGCCGCCGCTGCCCGACGAGGATGTCGAGACGAGCCGCGGGTGGGCACTCGGGCCTGGGCTACGAACGGATCACCTACGACAGTGGGTTCTCGACGCGTGCCGGCGAGCCCGGGGGCGAGCGGTGGATGGCCTACGAGCCCAACCGCGGGCGACGGCTGCCATCGTCCGTCACCGCGGCGAGCCGCGCCCGTGGGTCGTGTGCGTCCACGGGTTCTGCATGGGCTTCCCGTTCATGGACTTCATGGGCCTGCATACCGCCAAGCTGCACCGGGGCTCGGGCTCAACGTCGCCATGCCGGTGCTGCCCTTGCACGGGCCGCGCAAGGTCACCCTCGTGAGTGGCGAGCCGTTCCTCTCCTTCGACATGATGAACACCGTCCACGGGTTGACGCAGGCCGTGTGGGACATCCGGCGCCTGATGTCGTGGATCAGGGCCCAGGGAGCGACGTCGATCGGGCTCTACGGGGTCTCGCTCGGGGCCTACGTCGTCTCGCTCCTCGCCGGCATCGAGGAGGGTTCGACGCCGTGGTGGCCGGCATCCCGGTGGCGGACTTCCCGTCGCTCTTCCAGCCACAGCCCGCGTCCACATCCGAGCCCGGTCGATCGAGCACCACATCCTGGGTGGTGTGGCCGAAGACGTCTTCCGGGTGGTCTCGCCGATGAGCTTCGAGTCGAAGGTGCCGCGCGATCGTCGCTTCGTGTTCGCCGGCTACGGCGACCGCCTGGCCACCACGGAGCAGGCCCGCGCTGTGGGAGCACTGGGACAAGCCGCGCATCAGCTGGTACCCGGGCAACCACGTGGGCTATCTGTGGTCACGCCAGGTGGCACGTTCCTCGGCGAGCGTCGCCTGGCCGAGGCGTGCCGGACTCAGCTGCACTCGCGGCGCCAGATCGGAGGGCTGAACCGTGGAGACCGATGGTCGGCCTCGACGCCAAGTTCCTCTACTCGGAGACGCGCCACGACCCACATGCACACCTTGAAGGTGGCGGTGTTCGATATGTCGGGCGTCGCCGGTGGGTTTTCCTACGACGAGATGACGAGCTGTTCGGCCAGCCGGCTCAACCGGCTCCCACCGTTCCGTCGACGGGTCGGTGCCCGGTCCCCTGGGGCCTCGGGCACCCGGTGTGGGTCGAGGATCCCGGACTTCGACCTGCGACGACCACCTGTCACCGCCGGCGCGCCGACGCCGGGGGATGACCATGAGCTTGCTGCGGTGGTGGCCGACGTGGCCGGCACACCACTTGCCCCGGGATCGGCCGCTGTGGGAGATCGTCGTGGTCGAGGGACTGGACGGTCGTCGGATCGGCGTCGTGGCGAAGGTGCACCATGCCGTGGCCGACGGCGCCGCCACGGTCGCACTGTTGCTGAACGCGTCCAGCGCCGACCGTCGAGGCCATCCACCGAACCCATCGGAGGATCCGTGGCACCCCGAGCCGATCCCGACGCGGCCGGCAGCTCCTGCGCCCTGGCCGCACGACCACCAGGTCACACGCTGCGAAGGGCCTGCCCCGCCTGGTGGCCAGCTCGGTCCGGGGGCTCGCGCCTCCGAGGCCCGCCGCAGGAGCCTCGCGGCCAAGCCGCCCTCTGCCCGTTCGACACGTCCCGAAGACGGTGTTCAACGTGTCGCTCACCCCGGAGCGGACCTTCGCCATGACGACGCTGGCGCTCGAGGACCTCAAGGCCGTGCGCCGAGTGCAGCCGGGATCACGCTCAACGACGTCTACCTGGCCATGTGCGGCGGTGCTCTGCGGAGCTACCTGCTCGACCAGGGGAGCTGCCCGACCGCCCGCTGGTGGCGAGCGTCCCGGTGTCGACCGATCCGAGTGTCACCCGCTCTCGGGGAACCACGTCGACAACCTGTACGTCTCGCATCGGCACCGACATCGCCGACCCCCTCGAGCGTCTCCGTCACATCCAGCGACGTAGCCGCCGCGTCCAAGGACGTACGCAGCGTCCTCGGCAACGACCTCCTGGAAAAGCGGGCCGACGTCGTTCCGCCGCAGCTGTACGCGCTGTCTGTGCGGACTGTGGAGCCGAACCCGCCTCGCGAACCACATGCGGCCGCCGGTCAACCTCGTGCTCTCGAATGTGCGCGGGACCACGCCAGCAGCATCCGGTCGGACAGGCCATCGACTCGAGGCCATCTACTCGGTGGGTCCCGATCCTCGAGGGCATCGGCCTCAACATCACGGCCTGGAGCTATGTCGACGCGCTGCACGTCTCGGTGCTCGGGCTGCCCGACCAGTGTTGCCCGATCCGTGGTTGATTGCCGTCGATGCCCTCCACGGCTCTCTGGCCGACATGCTAGCGGCGGCCGGGTACGCAGGCGCCGGTCGAAGACCGCCACGGCGTAGGCCGCGCCGCCGTGTGGCACCGATGACGCCATCGATGCCTCGGTGGGGTTGATGCGTGACGCCTCGGTCGGGTCCGACGTGACCCGGCGTTCCTTCGCCCGACCGATCCTCGAGCTGTTCGCGTCCTACTTCCGGCCCGAGGTGCGGGGGTTCGAGCGATTGCCCCCGCGGGGGCCCTTCCTCGTCGTGGGCAACCATTCGGGTGGCCAGATCCCGCCGGACCTTCCCGTCCTGTTCACCGCATGGTGGCGCGAGCGGGGCGAAGACGAGCCGGTCTTTGCGCTGTTCCACTCCTTCTTCCTGGGGCTTCCCGGGCGTGGGCCCGGTCATGGAACGAGCCGGTGCGGTCGAGGCCGGGCGCGACGGGGCGGAGGCGATCCTTCGCGGCGGGGGGATCCTGATCGACTACCCCGGTGGCGACTACGAGGTCTTCCGGCCCTGGTGGAAGCGGAACCGCATCGAGTTCGGCGATCGCCTCGGCTTCGTTCGTCTCGCGCTGCGAACCCGAGGTCCCCGTCGTTCCCGTCCGTCTCTGTCGGCGCGCACGAGACGTTGGTCGTCCTGGCCCGAGGTGAGCGGGTGGCGAAGCTCCTCGGGCTCGACCGGATGTTTCGGCATCAAGGTGATGCCCCTCGTGCTCGGACCGCCCTTCGGGGTCGTTCCCGGGGGATCCCGACGTGGCCGCTTCCGGCCAAGATCACCGTCGAACTGGGCGAGCCGATCGACTGGTCGTCGCGGTACGGTCCCGAGGCGGCCGGACGACGGCGATGCGTCCGCGCCTGCTACGAGGAGCTCACCGGCACCATGCAAGCGACGCTCGACCGGCTCGCGGCCGCGCGCCGCTTTCCGATCCTCGGCTGACCGATCGCGTGGCTGGTTGGCCGCCGGGCGGTGCATGCTCGAGACGGCGAGAAGAGAGTCATGAAGACCGAGGAATCCGAGCACCCCGAGGTCTTCCGCGACGCGTCACCGACCTACCTGGTCCGCGCCGAGTCGCCTACCTGCGGTTCCAGGCCACTGCGTCGGCGGGTGCAGATTTCCGGCAGGACACGCGCTCCGTCGCCGGGAGCCCGCGAGCGACGCTCACGCGAATTCTTTCTGACGTAGAGTCAGCCCCCGAGTTGTGATTTCCACCCCGATCGGACCCTAGTCCGGGGAGGGGCAGCGGAACCGAGAGGGGTGGCTGTGGGGAACCAGCAGACTTACGGTTCGAACCGGCGCGGACCGCCCGCGAGGTCGGACGGGTCCTCCGGGGCCTCCTGGGGGGAACGCTGGTCGCTGGCACGCTCGTCGCCGGGAGCGGCGCACTGGTGGCCTCCGCTCCCGCAGGCGCGGCCCCCTCGGCTTCGGGAACCTGCACGCCGCCCCTCGCCCCCACCCTGGCCCAGGACGCCTCGACCATCGGGGTCACCCCGAATCACATCACGGTGGGCAACGTGTCGATCATCTCAGGCCCCGTGCCGGCGCTGTTCGAGGGCGCGCCAATCGGGGTCAAGGCCTACTTCGACATGATCAACTCCGAAGGCGGCGTCGACGGGCGCAAGCTTCTGGTCGACTCGAAGGACGATGCCTTCAGCGGCAGCCAGAACGCGACCGAGACCCGGCAAGCGATAAACAGTGACTTCGCCCTGGTGGGGAGCTTCTCCCTCTTCGACGGCTACGGGTGTGCAGCCTTGGCCAGCGACACGGCGGTGCCCGACGTCTCGGTCACACTGGACCCCGGCACCAATGCCCTGCCCAACGAGTTCAGCGCGCAGCCCCTGTCGCTCGGGGAGAGCCTCGGCCCGGTCGAGTACTACAAGCAGCACTTCCCGAAGGACAAGACGTTGGGCGCCATCGTCTCCGACGTGGCCTCGGCCGAGTCCCAGTGGAAGGGCGAGCTCGCCGGGTTCGAGAGCAAGGGCTACAAATTCGGGTATGTCGACTACATCAATCCCCTCCAGTCGGACTTCACCACTGACGTCATCAACATGAAGGAGAAGGGGGTCACTGCGGTCGACCTCACCGGCGTCGACTGGCAAGACGCGGCCATCTTCGTCCAGAACGCGGCCACCCAGAACTGGCACCCCGGCCTCATCTTCTCCGCCGGGCCGGTGTACGCCGACCAGTTCATCTCCCATGCCGGTGGGCCCGCGGTGACCAACGGGATCCAGATCGGCCAGGGCCAGGCCCTCTACCTCGGCCAGGACGCCAAGAATGTCCCGGCGGTCAAACAGTTCACCACCTACGTCAAGAAGGTCAACCCGTCATGGATGCCCGACCTCTTCACGCTCTACGGGTGGGCGTCGGCCAACATGTTCGTGCAGGCGTTGAAGGCTGCGGGGCCGCACCCGACCCGGGGCGTCGTCATCGCACAGTTGAAGAAGATCACCTCCTTCGGCGCGAACGGGCTGCTCGGCACGGCCGACCCGGCCGACAAGAAGCCGGCGGTCTGTTTCTTGATGGCCGTGATCAAGAACGGCAACTTCGTGCGCGAGCTGCCGAAGGGCAGCGGGTTCGATTGCAACACGACCTACTACACCCAGCCCGGGACCTAGCGGAGCGGTACCGGGGCGTGTGAGGGTGCGGTGAGGGCGTGAGCGTTTTCCTCTCGTTCACGGTTCTCGGGATCGTGAGCGGTGCCATCTACGGCATCCTGGCGACTGGCCTGGTGGTGACCTATAACACCACCGGGGTCTTCAACTTCGCCCAGGGGGCGGTGGGGATGGTGGCGGCCTTCTCCTACTGGCAGCTCTGGCAGGACTGGCACTGGCCCTTCCTCCTCGCCATCATCTTCATCCTCTTCGTCGAGGCGCCGCTGCTCGCCATCGCGGTCGAGTTCGTGCTGATGCGGCGCATCCACGGGGCCACGGTGGAACGGTCGCTGATGGTGACCCTCGGCTTGCTGGTGATCCTGCTCGGCATCGCCACCATCTTCTGGAGCAGCCCCGACGTCATCCGCTCCGTGCCGGCCTACTTCACTTCGGCCGACGGGACGGTGGCGGCGGAGCACCTCTTCGGGGCCAACGGCGTGACGCTCCAGGACCAGCAGATCATGATCGTCGTGGTGGCGGCCGTCGTGGCCGTCGTCCTGGGAGTGTTCCTGCGCCGCTTCCGCCTCGGCGTGGCGATGCGCGCCGTGGTTGACGACCCCGAACTGGTGGCTATGGCCGGCGCGAAGCCCCACCGGATGTCGCAGATGGGCTGGGCCCTCGGTTTCATGCTGGCGGCGCTCGCCGGTGTGTTGATCGCCCCGCTCGTTGGCCAGACGGGCCTGACGTCGACCCAACTGACGCTGCTGGCGCTAAACGGTTTCGCCGCCGCCGTGGTCGGGCGGCTGCGCAACCTGCCCATGACGTTCGTCGGCGCCTTGATGCTCGGGCTGATCACCCAGTACTGCGTCGGTTACCTGCCCGGGCACATCAACCCGGGCCTGGCCTCGGTGTTGACCGAGGTGGTCCCGGTCCTCTTCCTGTTCGTGGTGCTGCTCGTCATCCCGGCCGCCCGGCTCGCGCCCGCCGGCCGGCTCGCCGTCCGGGCCGCCCCCAGGGTGGTGACGGCGCGCCAGTCCGTCGCCGGGGCCGTGCTCCTCGTCGCGGGCACGGTCGTCCTCGCCGCCATGGTGGGGGTAACGGCGCTCGCCACCTTCTCGCAGGGCCTGGCCTTCGGCATCGTCGGGCTCTCCCTGGTGCTCCTCGTCGGCTATGCCGGGCAGGTCTCGCTGTGCCAGCTCACCTTCATGGGGATCGGCGCCTTCACCATGGGTAAGACGCTCGGGGGTGGCTCGTGGTGGGGCCTGCTCCTCGCCGTCGCGATTTCGGGCGCCGTGGGCGCGCTGGTAGCGCTGCCGGCCCTGCGCCTGCGCGGCCTGTACCTCGCGCTGGCGACCTTCGCCTTCGGGGAGGTCATGTACTCCGCCTTCTTCGACAACTCGAGCGTGATCTCCGACGGGACATCCATCGGAGTGGGGCGCTTGGGGCTGCCGTTCATGCATGGCATCAGCGATCGGGCCGAGCTGATCGAAGTGGCTGTCGCGGCCGCCCTCTGCGCCGTGCTCGTCGGCTTGGTGCGCCGCAGCGCCTTCGGCCGCCGCCTGGTGGCCATGAACGACTCGCCCGCCGCCTTCGCCACTGTCGGCCTGAGCTCGGTGCGCACCAAAATGATTGTCTTCACCCTCTCGGCCGCCATGGCCGGCCTCGGCGGGGTCTTCTACGCGGGCCAACAGGGCGGCATCGGTGCCAACGACGTGCCCTTCATCGGGAGCCTCACGCTGCTCCTCTTCGTCGCCATCTGGGGGATCCGGACCCTCACGGGCGCGCTGCTCGGTGGCATGACCGCGGCGGCACTGCCGGTGCTCCAGACGCACCTTCCCCAGTCGCTGGCTGACCTCACCGGCTTGGCCGCCGGCATCGGGATCGTGCTGCTCGCCCGCAGCCCCGACGGCATCCTCGGAATGGAGTGGCTGACGCGGCGGGTGCATCTGCCCTTCGCCGACCAGGAGGCCGAGGCGACCCAGCTCGTCCTGGACCACGAGGTGGCCCGTGTCGCCTGAGACCACGACCGTCGGCTCGGCCAGGCCCGCCGTGACGGGGTTCCCCGCCCTCGAGGTCGACCACGTGAGCGTCCACTTCGGCGGCGTGGCCGCCCTGACTGACGTGTCCCTGCGCGCCGAGGCGGGGACCGTGACCGGCCTGATCGGCCCCAACGGCGCCGGCAAGACGACACTTTTCAACGTGATCACGGGCCTCCAGCACCCCGCCTGGGGATCGGTACACCTGAGCGGCATCGACGTCACCCGCAAGAGCACGCACCGCCGGGCCCGTCTCGGCTTGGCGCGCACCTTCCAGCGCCTCGAGCTCTTCTCGACGCTCAGCGCGACGGACAACGTCCGAGTCGGGCTCGAGACCTCGGGCCGGGCGGCGGTGTCGACCGCCGTCGGGCTGCTTGAGCGGGTCGGGGTGGGCCACGAGGCGAGCTCGCCCGTGTCGTCCCTCCCGACCGGATCGGCCCGCCTGGTCGAGTTGGCCCGCGCTCTGTCGACCGATCCCAAGGTCCTCCTGCTCGACGAGCCGTGCTCGGGGCTCGACCAGCTCGAGACCGAGACGCTGGGCCAGCTGCTGATCTCGCTCGCCGCCGAGGGTCGCGCCGTCGTGATGGTCGAGCACGACACGGACCTGGTGCTGCGGGTGTGTGGGATCGTGCACGTGCTGGACTTCGGCCAGGTCATCGCCACCGGCACCCCCGAATACGTGCGCCGCAACCCTGTCGTGCAGGAGGCCTATCTCGGGCACCCACACGACGCCGGGACCCAGGCGGCGGAGGCCGCCGGCGAGTGAACGCCGAGCGCGGCGCGGGCCTGAGGATCGATGGCGTCTACGCCGCCTATGGGCGCATCGGGGTGCTCCACGGCGTGGATCTGCACGTCCCCAGAGGCACCGTATTCGCGTTGCTCGGGCCCAATGGGGGTGGGAAGAGCACGCTGCTGAAGGTGGTCAACGGCCGCATGCGCCCGAGCGCCGGCACCGTCGTTTTCGACGGGGTGCCTGCGTCGCACCGGACGCCCGAGGCACTGGCGCGCGTGGGCGTGATCGCCATCCCCGAGGGGCGCGGCGTGTTCCCCAACCTCACGGTGCGCGACAACCTGCGCATGTGGACTTACCGCGGCGGCGTCAGCACGGCCGAAGTCGAGGCACGCACCTACGAGCAGTTCCCCCGACTAAAGGAGCGCCGCAAGCAGCTGGCCGGCACGCTCTCGGGAGGCGAGCAGCAGATGCTGGCCATCTCGCGCGCGCTGGCCGGGGAGACGCGGGTTCTCCTGCTCGACGAGATCTCCATGGGGCTCGCCCCCCTCGTCGTGGCTCACCTCTACGAGCTCGTGGCCGCCATCGCTGCTGGCGGCGTTACCGTCGTCATCGTCGAGCAGTTCGCGGAAACGGCCCTCGGCGTGGCGGACCGGGCGGCCATCTTACTGCACGGGCGCGTCGCCCACGAAGGCACCCCACGGGAGATGGCCGATGCCGCCGTGTCCGTCTATCTCTGACCCTCCGGATCACGCCTCGTCGGCCAGCCGCACGTCCACCGTGAGCGTGTCGCCCGCCGCGACCACCATTTCGTCCACCCCGCCGGCGTCGGTGATGTCGCGCCGGGACGCTTCCACCGCGGCGAGCGTGCCCGGCGGACCGCGCCGACTACGGACAGCGAGAGCGCGCACCGACGAAGAAAGTTCAGGTCCATCACAAGTACGTCCCGACGAATTCGCTCTCTCGTTGTGGATAAGGCTGTACTGCGGTCGGTGGAAGTTCAAGAGCACGTCGATGACCACGCAGCAATGATCCCGACCACCGCGCACCAGGCGAGCAAACCGGCACTTTCCATGAGCTCGTCGATGGAGTAGTCCGGAGAGCAGATGAGGCGATGCGGCGGAAAGGGGACGCACATGACGACGGCGTCGGAGACGGTTCGAGTCCCTGCCCGGCACAGCCTGGGCAACGCCCTGTGGAAGCGTCAGCTTTACCGCTATCCCAACACGCTGCCGCGGATCGGGTACCTGGGGATCGTCGTGCTCACCACGATCATGCTCTACTACCTCTACTACGTGGAGGGCGCCGTCACGCCGCTGATGCTGCCCTACTACCACATGTCGTTCCAGTACTTCCTCTACCTGCTCGTCGTCTCGAACGCCATCGGCGCCTTCACCGCCTTCATCGGAGGGCTCTCCGACAGGATCGGCCGGGCCAACCTCACGATCTTCGGAACGCTCGTCGTCGCCGTGCATCCAGCTCTTCGGCATCCCCCACATCCACTCCAAGTTCGGCTTCGCCGTCTGCCTACTGCATCATCGGCTTCGTCGAGGGGATCATCCTCGTCTCGACGCCGGCCCTCATGCGTGACTTCTCACCGCAGATGGGGCGTGGCGCCGCCATGGGCTTCTGGGCGCTCGGCCCCACGATGGGGCCCTGGCCGCCAGCCTCGTCGCTACCCACACGCTCGAGCCACCTCACGCCCTGGCAGGACCAGTTCATCATCTCGGGGCTGGTCTGCATGGGGGTGGTGGTCATCGCCTTCTTCTTCCTGCGCGAACTCTCCCCGCAGCTTCGCGACCAGCTCATGGTCTCCGAGCAGGAACGGGCCCTGGTCGAGGCAAGGGCGCGGGGCATCGACGTCGAGAAGGCGATCGCGCACCCGATCCGCTCCATGATGCGGCTCGACCTGATCTCGTCGTCCTTCGCCATCTCCCTCTTCCTGCTCTTCTACTTCGCGTCGGTCAGCGTGCTCACCCTCTACTGGGTCGTCGTGTTCAACCGCTCCACCGCCGACGCCAACGGCATCAACGTCTGGTATGCCGCCGTTCCTCTCGGCCGGGCTCGTCCTCTTCGGGGTGCTGTCCGACTGGTGCGGGTCCGGAAGCCCTTCATGCTCGTCGGGGCCGCTGCGCCATCGTGATGACGGTCTTCCTCATCCGTCCAGACCGGCCATCCGCACACCGGCTACTACTCGAACGTCCTCGTGATCGTGCTTCTCGCCGTCGCCATCTCGCTGGCCTACGCCCCGTGGATGGCCGGCTACACCGAGCAGGTCGAGTGGCACAACCCCGCGCTCACGGCCACCGGGCTGGCCGTCTGGGGCTGGATCCTGCGCATCGTGGTGGCCCTGTCGTTCCTCGTCCTCCCCTACGTGATCACCACCTCCACCACGCTCGTCGACAACCAGGGTGCCGCCACCACGCTGCAGGCCATCCAGGCGGCCCTGCCCTACGCGCCTTCGACCTCGGCCTGCCGCCTGCGCGTCGAAGGGCGCCGGCCACTGTCATCGCCGGGCTGGCGACGACCCACCAGGCACGGCCCGCACACGCTGGCCACGTCATCGTGGCCTGCGACACGTCCCACAACCTGCTCAAGGCGCAGTGACCACGGCCGGCGGTCTCTCCAACCCGCAGGTGCCAGGTCTGCTCGCCTACAACCCGCTGGCCACTGGCCATCGAGAAGGGCCAGCCGGTGAGCGAGGCGCAGATCGCCCAAGGTGGGCATCCATCTCGCAGAACCTCGCCAACCTCCTCCTGGCCGAGAAGAAGCTGGTTCCGGCACAGAAGGCATCGCCCAGCGAGTGGAAGCGCTGGTGGTGGGTCTGCCTCGGAGGCATGCTCATCTTCGGGCTACTCGTGTTCACCATGCGAGGACCCTGGAGCCCGAGAGCCGCCAAGCGCGACTTCGAGGAGCACGAGCGCCTGGTCAAAGAGGAGCTGGAGAAGATCCCGAGAACCCCGCCCCGTGCCATAGCCGCCTGTTCACGCTCTCCTCGGGCGCACCAGGTCTCCGGCGGATTGGGACTTTCGTCCCAGTTGGATTCATTCCCGTGGCGTTTCGATGGGATCGAACCGTCGTTCGGGCCGGCAGAAATGGCGATTTCGCTGGACCGGGAGGTGGTGTAATGACCAGCGCCTCGATTTGCACGTTGGCTTCCGAAGTGTGGCGCTCGTCGTGGTGCTCCTGGAGTGGTCTACACGAGTGAGTTGATGACGCGTCCCCTGAGCAGGGGCGATTCCCTCCCCGCTGGGACTTAAGTCCCTTCCCGGCAACGCTCGATGTCGGGACAATGGGACACACACACACAATGCCGGCGAGGTCGGACTGACGAGGGAGGAGCGCGCCTCCGTGAAGCGCAGGGTTTTCGATTATCTGATGAGCGCCGGCGGTCTCGTCGTCGTCATCGTGCTCGTAGTCGCGGGAGCCCTACTGCTGTGGGGCTGGAGCTTCACCAACTCGAACGTCCACGACCAGCTCGCCGAACAGCAGATCTACTTCCCACCCGCTGCGGCGTTCGCCCACGCCGCGCCGGGCACCGAGATCACCCCGAGCATGATCCCCTCGGTCTCCCAGTACGCTGGCCAGCAGCTCCTCACCGGTGAACAGGCCCGCGTCTATGCCGATGATTTCATCGCCGTGCATCTGTCTGAGCTCCCCTACAACGGCGTTTACGCCACCCTCAGCGCCAAGGCGCGAGCGGCCACGCCGGGCACCCCGCAGGCGGTCAAGCTCGCCGCAGCCACGCAGACGTCCTTCCAGGGCACGACACTGCGTGGGCTCCTGCTCGAGGCCTACGCCTTCTCGGTGATCGGCACCATCGCCTTCTGGGCCGCCATCGCCGCATTTGTCTTGGCCTTCGTGATGGCGGTCCTGGTCGGATTCGGCTTCTGGCACGCCAGGCGAACCCCGGAGTCATCGGAGCTCTGAGATGCTCTGGGTTCGACGTTGAAATGGCCCACCGTGAGACGCCCGCGATCTATTTGATCGGGGTATCCCCGTACGCACCGGTGTCGGGCTAGGGGCCTTGGGGCGCAGCCGGACCTTATCGGGGTGTGGAGCGGGACGACCGAGCGCGAGCGGCGGGAACTCACCCCAACGACAGTCTTGGTGTCCGGCCCAGGTAACGCTTCCGCGTTGGCCGAGGCGGTCACGTCCCGTTCGCTCAGCGCGGTGCTCAACCTGACCGTGGTCTCTGGCAGCTTCGACCACTTCGGTCCGGGAGACATCGCGCTCAGCAAGACAATCACCGGCCCGCTCAGTGGACGCGCGACGTCGGGAACACGATCACGACGTACCTGGCGGACGGCACGTTTTAAGGCCAGAATTGCTGCGATCTATTCGCGCTCGCTCGGCTTCGCTGACGCTCTAGTTCCAGCCAGCGCCGGCAGTGGTGGGCACCTCGGATCGACCACGATGACCGAGGTTCTCGTCCGTGGCGCTCCGGGCGTTGCATCAACATCGCTGTCGGGCGAGCTCGCAGGACTTGCCAGTCGTTTCGCTGGCCTCAGCGTCGCCAGCCGAAGTGTCGTAAATGCTCAAGCGCAGCAGTATCTAGCAAATCAGTCGTATGCGAACAACCTCTTTCTGGGGTTGGTCGTATTGCTCGCCGCGGTCGCGCTCGTAAATCCCCTCGTCATGGCGACCGTCGAGAGGCGGGGGGCGCTCTTGCTGCTCCGGCGTGTAGGCGCCACAACCCGACAGCTGCTGTCTATGACCTTTTGGCAGACGATGATTCTCGTTGTCTCAGGCCTCTTGATCGGTTGGGCGGCAGCCGCGGCATCTGTCTTGGTCGTGTCGAAGGCGCTGGCAGATACCTGGATGCCGTACCGAACGTGGCCACCGATGGTCGAGATCGCCGCCACCGCGGTTGGTCTGACCGCGGTCGCGATCTTGGTACCGACCATCTGTCTGCTTACCTCCGACCCAGGAGGGATGACACCTTCAGTGACGCAGAACGCGCCGAGAACAGCGAGCGGTGGCTGGTTCAGCATGCACGGAGTGCCTGCGTCACAAGAGATCAAAGGTTTGAGATTCCCCAGTGCGTCCCCTTTGTGCCTGCCGGGCAGTTTCGAACACAGAACGCTCATACCGAATACCACTGCGATTCGCGGTAGCGAACCATGCATAACGACAGATCTGGGGGAGCTGGCAGGGTTGTCCCATAACGCGCGTCCGTCAATCGTGCTGAGGGTGTCTCCTTACGCCGAGACGGTGTGGCAGTTTCGGCACTTCTCGGGCAGGTCTCGCCCCTCTACGGCTTCAGGTGCGCGTCGAAGAACGCGAGGATGCGCCGACGTGCATCTCGCGGAGAGTCCTCGTCGTAGCCCGATCCTGGCGAGAGTACTCCGAACACCGGCTCCAAGACGGAGAACGGGAAGGGATTCTTGTCTCCAGCTCCTTCGTGGTCGTTGAGAAAGGAGTGCCCGGCCTCCGGGTACTCCTTGACATCATGTTCGACCCCGACGGCCGTCAATGCCCGGTCGAGGCGATCGGCGGCCCCTCGCAGTGTGCGATCCTTGCCGCCGTAGCTTCCGACAATCGGGCAAGCCCGTCTCAGGAAGCTGGCCGTGTAGGCGTCCTTCGGAGCGGTGCCGTAGTTGACGCTCGACACGGTGAACCCGCGATCGGCTGCGAGCATCAAGGCGAACCCCCCTCCCATGCAATAGCCGATCACGCCGATCTTCCCCGTGCAGTCATCCCGGGCCCCCAGCCAGGCGCGCGCCGCCTCGATGTCGTCGAACGACCGTCCTCGTCCGGCGCGCACGTCGCGCATGACCGAGATCATGCAGGCCACCATCCCTCTCCTAGAGAAGAGGTCCGGCGCTATGGCGAGGTACCCTTCGCCCGCGAGCCAGTCAGCCTGGTTCCGTAAGTCCTGGCTCATCCCCATTGCGTCGTGGATGACGACGACACCTGGCCAAGGGCCCTCGCCCGCAGGCATCGCCAGGTAGGACGGCAGCTCACCCGGGGTGGGGATCATTACCTCGGCCATCACGTCTCCTTGGACGTGGGTGGTCGTCCCGGACCGTCCCCATTGGTGACGTCATTCGATGAGAACTCTTGCCGCGAGCCGTTTGCCCCATTCTTGGGCTCGGGCCTCCTCGCCCGGTTCGAGGTGATTCTCCAAGGTGACGAAGAAGCTCTCGGGCTTGGCCACCATCTCGAACCCGTGCTTCCGAAGCTTTCGGCTGATTGCCCTCGACGCCCTCCCTCTGAGAACCGCCGGACCCTTGAAGCGGGTGTCGAAGGCAGCAAACTTTGTGTGGCCATGGCCCAGCGACCTGAGCCAGTCACGCACGCCTGGGCCTTGGGCGTCGCGATCGAGCACCAGATCGCTTCTTGGGCTTTTGCGCAGTAGCGGCCGCCCACTTGCGGGTGCGTGGGCGACTCATGCCGTGAAAATGAGTGGGCCCGCCCACCACGAGCAGGTCGGCGTCACCCCACCGCTCGCGGCCTGCCTCACCCATCGGGACCACGACCACGTTGTCCAGCGGTTCGAGGCCCTTAGCAATGGCATCGGCGATCGCGTGCGTGTTGCCGAACATCGACTCGTAGATGATCACCGCCCGCATGGAGACACCTCCGGTGCTTTCGCTGTTGTCATAGCGCGCCTCTTTGTCCTTGGGGTGGCCGTGCGCCCAAGACCATGATTGAGCCGACACGCCCCGGCCGGTAGAGGCGAACGTCACGGGCGGTCGCCCAGGGCTTGTTTGACCTGGCCAGGGCCCCCTACATTGCCGCCGGGAGTGGGGCAGGCTGGCTGCCCACCGGCGCGATTCAGGCCTCAGTCCAGAGAGCCCTTGGGTAGCTCGACCCCCACAAGTGCGGCCAGCGCCGCCCAGTGCCGAGGGTGCGGTATCCGTCGTCCGGCCCGCACCTTGGCGGCGGCCGAGGTGGACATCCCGGTCGCCTTGGCTATGGCGGGCAGCGCTCCTCGTCCTTCTTCTGGTTCTGGCCGCCGACTCGCTGGTCTCGGCCGTTCGCACCGGCAGGCTCATGAGTCTGGTGATGGCAGGCGTGTGGGTGGGACTTGCCTTCCAGGCGAAGATGGTCGAGGCCTGGCTTGTACTGGCCGTCCTCGTTGTCACGTACCTGGTCGCTGCCAGCCCGAGACGGTCGCTTCGGATCACCTGGGCAGCGGGAATGGTGGGAATCGCGGTCGCGGTCTCGCTCAGCTGGATCGCCGTCGTGTCGATGAAGAGAGGGCAATGCACTTCCCACCGTCGCGCTACTGCAAGACACATACGAGCTCGTTGGCGTCTGAACGTAGTCGTTGAGCCTTCGAGCGGCGCCAGGTTCAGAGGGCAATGAGCGGCTCAGGCGACGCGTTGTCGCCAGCCGCTGGCGCCGTTTCGTTCCCCACCACCCGGAGAGAGTCGGTCGTTTCGCGTCTGGCAGCCAGTATCGGCCACTTTTTTGTGCGGGTTGCTTAGCGCCCCTATCCCGGCGGTCGGGGCACTTTGACAGAAGGTCGTCTGGTAAACAATGACCAGGTGCCGAACTACGAAATGTCCGGGGGCAAGAGGCGAAATCGTCCACCCGCTGATGCCCGCGCTCGACACGCTCGACCTCGCCGAGACCCACCTGAACGAGTCGCTCGACGTGAGCTGGAAACGGAGTGGGCGGAGATTGCACTCCCGGCATGCCTGGTGCTCATTGTCTCGATCCCCGTGATGATTGTCGAGGAGGATTGGCATGGCCGCCCGATGATTGACGAGGGGACTCACCTTTGGATCCTTCCGGCGTTCCTCGTGGCCTCAGCCTTTCTGTTCGGCGGTGCGCTTGCCGGATTCCGTGATCCGTCCGCCGCGGTGGCTCATGGTGTCCCTGCTGCGAGCTTCGCTTTGGTCGCATTGCTGCTCGGCGCAGTGTTGCGCAGATTCTGGGTTGTTCACGAAGGTGTGCCGATTGCTGTCGTGTACCTCTGGTGCCTTGGGATAATAGGGGCCCTCATGCTGAGCTTGATTGGATCATTGTTAGGTCGTCGGTTGGCAACCAACAGGTATTGACGATCCTCTATAGCTCGCCCCATCGACGTGTGGAGGAGCTGGGTTCCACTCTCGATCCGAAAGAATGTCCCCGCCAGACTCGGCGCGTGGGCACGGGTACACCTCCCCCACCGAAGCGGGGTCGTTCCGTTCAACGAGTGCCACCCATCCGGCAGCCTGAGCGGCTCGTCCGAAAGACGGCCCGGGGTACTGGGTCACCCCGCGGTGAGCCATCATCCAGTCCAAGGGCGGGGGGCCTGCGCCGGGCTGGGTTGCTTAGAGACCAAAGGCTCTGAAGCTTCCGTCCTCGTTGCCTATGAACAGGTACGCCCCCGAGATGGTGGGAGGCGGCCAGAAGTAGTAGTTCTGGCCGAAGCCGTTTTTGGCATAGGGACTCGTCTTGGGCTCGGCGAATGAGAAAAGTGTGGCTCCGGTCGTCGCCGACAACACTACGAGTGTGGTGCCCGCACCGGCGGCGACGAGCCCAGGGACTTCTGTCACGGCACCTTGGACGACCCCTGGGAGGGGGACCCGCCAGATGGGTACTCCTGTGGCCGGATTCAAGGCAGCCATCGTTCCGATACACGTGGAGCCCCTCTGGTCGATACCGGCCACGAGGAGGGGGTCACCAGGCCCAGCCCAGGCCGACGAAGAGATCGTGTTGAGATCCCCACAAGGGCTAAGTTCGCCGCCATTGAGTGCCGCGTTCGACTCCGCCTGATACGTCCAGACAGGACCGGAGTTCAGGCTGCGGCGATTGAACGCGTAGTAGAAGCCATCTTTGTTCTCAGCCCCCACGAGTGGGAGATTCGTGCCATCCACGATGGCGGTAAACAACGTCGGTGTCGCTCCGAAGTCCAGGTCGAATCCGGCCTGTTTCTTGGGCAGTTGCCAGCGAGACTCCAGTGCCAGCGACGACGGGTTGAGCTGGATGATGCCCTGTTCGTCGGGTGTGAAACAGCGTTTGTTCAGGTTGGACTTCCTGTAGGTCGGTCCCGTGCCCACGAAAATGGAGTTCGTCGTGGGGTCGGCTGCCGCAGACGACCAGATGCCAACGCCAACGCACTTGCTCCGAACCGACGGGTAAAAGGTCGCCTGAATGTTCCCGGTCGCCGCGTTCACCCGGTAGAAGCGGCCGTCGATGTCGGGACAGTCGTTCCAAGAGGCCACCCCCTCGTAGATGCTGCCCCTATAGAGCAAAGGTGATGCCCACAGGACGTACTCGGGTGGCGGCCCAAGCGTCGTCTTCCAAAGAACCGCCCCCGTGGCGGCATTGAGGGCGTAGAGCTGGCCCCCTCCACCGCCAACCCAAAGCACCTTCTTTCCGTTGGCGTTCCCGATGGTCGCTGTGCTGGTGACGCCCATGCCACCGAGCTTGAACGGGCAGGCCTTCGGTTTCGGTGCCTGACCGACGGAGGTGGACCACAGCGTCTTGCCGCTCATCGTCGTGGCGTGCTCGATACCGTTCCAGTCCCCCCAATAAACGACGCTGTCGCTCACCGTCGCCTGCGCTGAGATCGACCGGGTCTCCTGGCGCACCCATTTCTGAGTCAGCTGCGACACGTTGGCTGATGTAATCGTGGTGTCGGTGGAGTAACCCGTCCGGCTGTTGTCGGCGTGGTATGTGGCGAGCGGCGCGCTTGCTGCTGCGTCCAGGGAACCGCAGGAAGCCAGGACTGTCGTCATTGCCGCGGCAATGCAGATGCCCCACAAGCCAGCTGATCTCTGCCATCTCATCGGTGCGCCCCCACCGTTTCATCTCGGCGACAGTTGCCGTCGCACTCTTGCAGGCGGGCAGAGTAGCTTGCCGTCGCTCGCCGGCAGGCTCACCTGGTAGGGGGCTGAGAGAGGAGTCTCCCGGCTGGCGATGGTGGCGGACGTTCAGGCGTTGTCTACGTTCATCTTGGCCATCGCCGCCCGAACTCTCGTGGCCCCATGGTGCCTGCACGGTGGCACCCCGTCCCGGCCTACTGGGGCAGGTGGTTCGATTAAGGAAGAGGCTGTCGCTCGGGGCCCAAGGTCCGATCGACATCACGCACGTATCGAGGCGGCACAACGCAAGCTCGTCGACTGCGACCGCCGGCTGGCGGGCTATCAGAAGACGCTCGACGCCGGCGCTGACCCGAAGCTGAAGGCGAAGCTCTACGCGGAGCTAGGCATCACGGTGCGTTACGACCCCTCGACCAGGATCGTCGCAGCACAATCGCGTCCGGAAATCGCGTGTGCAACTGTGAGTGTCGGAGGACCGATTACCCCCGCGAGCACACCAGCGATGCTCAAGGGGAAAGTCCAGCTCAAGGCGGCATGAGATCACGACGCCCGAAAACACAACTTGTGCAGCCGGGGCCAGGTGCACAACCGCAGCGTGACCCCAGACCGGCGGACGGGGGCAGTTCTGATCGATGATTCACTCGCGCGGTTAGGAACTCACCCTTCGGACGCCTGATCGGTCGAGCTGATCCATCCACAGAATCGGCCGTAGGGCCATCGCGCGGTGGATGTCCTCAGCGCGGTCGGCGCGACCGTCGACAACCAATGGGTGGTTCCGGCTCCGCTAGATCCCCGAAGAACGACGCAGGTACGCGCGCAGGCGCACCTCCTCGCCCGCGTCCAAGGCGTCGAGCAACGCTCCGAGCGCAGAGAACGCCGCCTGCCCGAGCTCGGCACGCAGCTCATCCTCAATCGCCTGGGCCGCCGTACGCTGGTGCGCCAGGTAGTCGATTCCCCGGGGGGTAAGGACAACCGACTTCTCCCTCTTGCTGGTCGTTGAGTCGGCCACCGCGACATAGCCACGATCACGGAGGTGTGCAACGACCTTGCTGGCGCCCTGTCGGGTGATGCCGAGTTCTCGTCCGATGGCCGAGATGGTCGATCCCGCGTCACCTGAGCACAGTCGCAACACCCTGCCGTCGGGGAACCTGCGCTCGCCGAACCCCGCCTCGGCCATGGCACGGTCCATCCGAAGCTGGTAACCGAGCCAGGCACGCCGGAGCGCCGCTCCGAGGCCGAGCGATGTCGAGGGAACGCCCGATGTCTCGGCGTCGGGGACCACGAAGGCAATGTTAGCAAACTGTAAACTTAGTTGACAGTTGCTCTCGCGGCGCCCGATACTTCGAGCATGCGGCGCGCGGGCACCACGATTCGACGGGTAGCGCTGTGCGCCGATTTGGCGCTCTCGGGACGCCGACCTCATGGCACGGCACCGCCGCGGGCTCGCGGTTTCGTCCGCCTCTGGCGTGGCGATGCTGGGGTCCGTGTGCCCTGCTGGCTTGCACGGCACCGGCAACAGCAACAGCGGCGACCACCACCAGAGTGCCGGTGCGTCGTACGCCGTTGCGGCGCAGCGCCAACCGCTAACCACGAACGCCAAGTCCCCGGTAGCCCACGACACCGAGACCGAGGCACTCGTGGCGCACTCGGGCCGCCTCTTCGCGGCAACCGGCCAATGGGAGTATCCAGGCCCTTCGGCGTTCGGACAGGTCTCTGGTCAAGAAGTCAAAGACCAGTCCGTGGACGGTCTTCGAGCAGACACAGTCCCTTCGGGTCCAGGCGCTGGACTCCTTTCCGATTCCGAGCGATCAGGGTCTCGGGCCGGGGCATTCCCTCCTCGTGACCCAAGCGATCGTCGCCGGGCAGTCGAGGATCCAGTGGTTGCTCGACGGCGCCAACTCCTTCTCCCTTCGCAATTCGTACGTTCTCCCCGCAGGCGCCGACGTCCGTGCGTTTCGGAGCGCACGAGTCGGACGGGGTCTGGTCCGTCTATGCCGGAGTTCGCCCGACTGGGTTCTCCAGGGGGTCTGGTCACCAGCTCGCCACACCCTGGTGTTCAGTCCCAAGCCCGAGCTCACTGGTGGCCCCGCCAGGGTCGCCGGGTGCGGTGACACAGAAGGTGACGGGCTTCGCCGATTGTGGCGGGGCCCTGTACACCACCATCAACACGACGCTCTATCGGCGCAACGACGGCGCCCTGCCCTCCGGTATTCCTCGCTGGGTCCCGGTCTACCGAGGGCCACCGGTAGGGCCGCACAACAGCGGGCTCCGGGGCATCACGTGCCTCAGTCATGACGGGTCACCGTCGCTGCTCATCTCGACGGAGGGCAACGGCAACGTGTACCGGTTCGACGATCTGCCACGAGGCCAGCTCGATACCACGGCGGGCCCGAGTCCGGGCTCGGTCTCCGACGGGCTGGTGCAGACACTCGAGTTCCAACCCGTCCCCGCGATCCGCCAGATGCTGGCGACTCAGGGAACGGTCATCCCGGCAACAGGACGAGGCTCGATTGCCTACGTGATCGCCGCCTACAACAACGGCGACTTCCAGTCCATGAGGATCGGAGGAGTTGATCGCCAGGTGTTCGGGTTCGAGTGGGGCTACCAGGGGCTCTGCCCACCGACGCAGAAGTGTGGACCCATCGCCTCAGGCGTGGTGCACTTCAACGCAAGCGCCTGCTTCGCCGTGCGGACCGATGAGGGTCAATCGCCTACCTACACGTTGCGCTGTCTGAGGGGGCCCACGGTGAACCCCTCGGCGGAGATATCGAAGCCCATCCGCTCTGGGCAGGCCTTCGTCTCCATCCGGAGCATCATGCCCTCACCCTTCGCAGGAGGCCAGATCTACTACGGCGGCTATGACTGCAACTTCTACCCCGCTGACGGCACGGCGTGGGTGGCAACGTCCCTGCTCAGTTCCCTCCGCCTTTCCGTTTCACCGAAAGGAAGACAATCATGAATCGACACACGAGATCACCGCGACGCGGTGCCGCACTCGCCATCGCCTCGGGCAGCGTCGCTGTCCTAGCGCTAGCGCTCAGCGCCTGCAGCAGCTCGCCCTCGCAGCCGACGGCCTCCCCCGAACGGGTGAGCGGTGGATCGACGGGTCACTACGTGGTGGCATCCGGCATCCACAAGATCAAGCACATCATCGTCATCGAGCAGGAGAACCGCTCGTTCGACAGCTACTTCGGCACCTACCCGGGCGCCGACGGCATTCCAAGCTCGAATGGCGTGCCGACGGTGTGCGTGCCCATCCCGACTGGGGGATGCCAGGCGCCCTACCACGACACGGCCGACGTCAACGGGGGCGGCCCGCACAACGCCGGCAGTGCCCGCGTCGACGTCAACGGCGGGAAGATGGACGGGTTCATCACCCAGGCAGCCAAGGGCAAGAAGGGGTGCGGAGCGAACACGGTCGACAACCCCGCGTGCTCGAACTCGGCGACACCCGATGTGATGGGCTACCACACGGCGGCGGAGATCCCGAACTACTGGACCTATGCCAAGGACTTCACGCTGAACGATCACATGTTCGAGCCGGTCGCATCATGGTCGCTGCCCGATCACCTCTACCTGGTCTCGGGCTGGTCGGCCAAGTGCTCGAGCCCGTCCCCATCGAGCTGCGTCAACGAGATCAAGGGCCCGTACACGCCGGCGCAGATGCAGAACTACGTGGACCAGGCCATCGACACCGGTACGGCCGACATCACCAACGCGTGGACCGACATCACCTGGCTGCTCTACAACAAGCACGTCTCGTGGGCCTACTACGTCCAGACCGGTGACCAGCCCGACTGCGAGAACGACTCAGCCGTGGCCTGCCCTCCGGTGGCGCAGAGCTACCTCACTCCCGGTATCTGGAACCCGCTCCCATCTTCGAGGACGTGCAGAAGGACCACCAGATCCGCAACATCCAGCCACTGAACAATTACTTCTCCGAAGCCAAGAAAGGGACCCTGCCTTCGGTCATGTGGGTCACCCCGTCCCAGGCCGACAGCGAGCACCCGCCAGCCAGCGTCCACCAGGGCCAGGCCTATGTCACCGCCGTGATCAACGCCGCGATGAAGAGCCCTGACTGGGACTCGACGGCCATCTTCTTGCAGTGGGACGACTGGGGCGGCTTCTACGACAACGTGGTGCCGCCGCCGGTCGACCAGAACGGCTACGGCTTGCGGGTCCCGGCCATGGTGATCTCGCCCTACGCCAAGACCGGGTACATCGATCACCAGACCCTCTCCAGCGATGCCTACCTGAAATTCATCGAGGACGATTTCTTAGGTGGGTCCAGGCTCAACCCCAAGACCGACAAGCGACCCGATCCCAGGCCCGATGTCCGCGAGGACGAGAAAATCCTGGGCAACATGGTCAACGATTTCGACTTCAACCAGACGCCGCGGGCTCCGGTCCTCCTCCCGACCAACCCCGCTACGGACTCGCCGAGTATTCCGGCCTATTTCAACGGACTCGGGCCGTGTCTCGGGTGCACAACGACGCCACCTAGCACCTGAGGGCCATACTTCGGTCCAATGGGGTCGGGCCGCCCACGACAAGGCCGACTTGTGACGAAGCTGGTCGAGACCCGCACACCCGACACATGCCCAGATAGGGCCGGACCTGGGCGGGCAACGATCGCGAGCAGTCGGTCCTGACAGACTCTGTTTGGGATGCTGCCGTCTGTGAAGCCAAAGGGCTGTCGGAGCGTGGCGAAAGGGTCCCGCGCCATGTCTGGGTATCCCATTACGCGCGAGCGTCTTCAGCCTGACGGGTCGCCCACTCGTGCCGCACGGTGGAACCCCGTCCCGATGGCGATAGGTGACACTCTCATCCGGGATGTTGGCCGCGCGTTTTGGGGCACCCCCGGACGGCAGATCCGCCGATGGCCCATCTGCAGTCCGCTCGGACGGAACGCTGGCGATGGTCTTCTGGCGCCCGAAACCGCGTCCGTGCCCCGGCCTGACCCGTGTCGCGGCTGTGCGATGTTCAGGCGCGCCGTCGGCCAGCAACCCAGTTGAACGGTTGCGCCGCCCCATCCGGTGTCTGATGGACGGTTCGCTGGAGTTGGAGCACCTCGAAAGGCTCATCGAGCAGTTTACGAAGCTCGTCCTGGCTGTAGCGCCGAACCTCGAGGTTCGAGCAATGGGTAGGGCCGTCCTGGGCGAAGGTGCCGATCACCACGACGCCGCCAGGGGCGAGGGCGCGGCGCATGGTGCGGAGGTAGGCAACACGTGATTCCTCTTCGACGAGGAAGTGCAAGACCGCGCGGTCGTGCCACACGTTCCAGGTTCTGACGGGCTCCCACGAGGTGACGTCCGCGTGGACCAAGGTCACGGGAGCCTCCGGGAGCCGGGCTCGCGCGACGTCTAGTGCGGCCTCAGACAGATCGAGAACCGTGATGTCCGCATACCCGGCGGCCACGAGGTGATCGACCAGGTGCGACGCGCCGCCGCCGACGTCGAGGACTGAAGCACTCGGCGTGACCCCGAGAGCGGCGAAGAGCGCGAGAGAATCGGTCGGCTGCTCCTGGAACCACGACACGGACTCGGCACCGATCTCCCGGTAGCGGTTGTCCCAATGGTCGGCCAGAGTCATGCAGGCGAGGTTAGGCCTTCCGGTCAATGCCCGGGCGCGTTGGAAAAGTGTGACGTCGCCAGGCGCGCCTTCGCCAATCTGAGGGCGCCGCACTCCCGGGACCGAGTCGCGAACGATCAAACCAGTTCAGCCAGTCTGCTGTTGCGTCAAGGCCCGCTACCGAGGTGGCGTTTGCGAGTCCTTCGCGCTCGTCACGTTGGACTCCGCCACCGCCTTTGACGCGTTGCACCGTCTCGTTGACGCCTTGACGCAGGACCCGACCCCTCGGCAAGAAGAGCTCTCCGATGCGGCTCGCCAGGGGGCACCACACGAACTCGAAGGACTCGGTGAGCAAGGTCCCCATTCACGGTCTTCGAGGCGATAGCGCCACCGAGTGGACTCTCGGCCGTTCTTGTCGTGGATGACGGTGAAGGCGAACTCTCGGCCTCGATCAGCTGTCACGATCTCGCAGGTGGTCGTCCACCGGATCGGCCCCATGCGGTTGTGCCCTTGGAACCGGGCCCCGACGATGGGCTCGTGAGTCTCACCAACCCATTCGCAGCAGTAGCACTCAGGGCTCCGCTCACCCATCGTCGTCACGTCGGCAATCACGTCATAGATCAGAGCCTGGGGCGGCAATCTCGATCGTCGCCTGGCCGTAGGATGTCCCGACTCGTGTGGGATTTCGGTGACGATCCCACAGCTGTTCAGGCGGCAGCCTGATCGTACTTGGCTGGTGTGACAACGCCTCCTTTCTCTTCGGCGAGACGCCGTGCGACTTCGCGTCGGACCGCGTCGACTAGTGGCTTCATGTCGCGACACCCCTTGATGCGGCGAAAGGATCGCTGTGCTTCGATCATCCCGGTGCCCACCCAGCGCCGCACCATGGCCGGGTCGCGCCAGCGCTTGACGCCCGAGCTCACGAGACGGACGGTCGAGATCATCGACTCGACGGCGTTGGTGCACGAGAGCGAGCGCGCCAAGCGGTCCGATGCCCCGAGCCGGCGGACACTGAACATGTCGTCGAGGCCTTCGTGGAGCGACGCCGCGGCACTCGGATGCTCGCGCTCGAGCTGGGCCGCGAGGCCCTTGGCGACCTTCAGCCCGCGGGCAGCATCGGTGTCGTTGAAGGCCGCCTTGAGCTGGCGGTCGATGCGCCGGGCCAGCTCGGGGGCGAGGTAGTCACCAACATCGCGACGTTTGTGCAAGGTGCAACGTTGCACGACGGCATGCTTGCCGAAGACGCGCTTGATGCCCGCGGCCAGCGCCTTGCCCCCGTCGATGACGAGCAGGAGACCCGCCTCATAGTGCAGTCCCCTCTCGACCAGGTCGGCCAGCAGGTGCTTGACCACCGTGGTGTTCTCGGTGTCGCCCTCCCACACCCCGACGGGGATCTTGGTCCCATCTGCGGTGATGAGCAGGGCGACCACGCAGCAGCACTCGTGGAACATGATGCCGTCGATCATGAGGACCGCCGCGTCGTGGACCGAGAGGTCGCTCGCCAGTAGCTCAGCCAGCTTCTCGGTGGTCGCGGCGACGAAGCGCCGCGAAATGGCCGAGCGGGAGCCGCCTCGAGCCGCCTCTTCGAGCTCTTCTCCGATGGGCTCGGCCACCAGGGCGTGGCGCCGCGTCGCCACGCCGGCCAGCATGCGCTCGACGGCGACCTGGCTGAGCAGGTCCCGATCGTTGAAGGCGGTGTAGGAGTCGAGGTGCACCTCGCCCCCCTCCGTCTTCGTCGCCCGGGGACGAGAGACGGGCACGGTGCGCCCGCCGAGCACGACCGAGCCCGGTGCCGAGCCGTTCCTCGTGGCCGTGCGCTCGGGATCGTGGCGTCCCTTGGGCCCGGCCTTCTCGGTCATCTCGGCGGCCATGATCTCGCTGACCACGGCCAGACCGGCCGAGCAGCAGAAGGCCATGAGGCCGTCCTTGATGGCGCCGGCCAGGTCTTGGAGGGCGACGGTCGCCTCGGCGGGCAGCTCAGCGAGGCGTGCCGCCTCGTCCCGCTCCGCGATGCTCACAACAGGTAGCTTCTTCTTCATTGGTGGTGGTCCCCTTCTTGTGGTGGTGGTTTGGTTTCGACGCCTGAACACCTACCAGCCGGAAGGCATCGGGCGGGGGACCGCCACCTCATTTCCCACAAGCTCCGGGACAACCTCCTGGCCGTACTTGGGGGTGGGCATGGTACGTCCTTTCACCGCATCGGACGCTCAGAAACTAGATGCCGCCTGGGACTTCGTCACGTGGCGAGTGTCGGGCCACTGCATGGTTGTCGGCGACGCCCAAACCCCACTGAGCCTGCCGTGTCACGACATGTGCTGCCCGAAGGTGTCCTCAATCCGTGCGCTCCAGCCGCTCTTTTAGCGCCGCCAGATTTACCGGCATCTCGCGTTGTGCCTGGCGCTGGACGACGAGGGGCACGAGGAGTCGACCGATGCCATGGCCCTCGAACTCGAGAGCAATCGTCAGCTGCGCGCTAGTCTCCGAGCGCGGCTGCACCATGACATCGACAATGGCTCGGATCGGTCCGCTCACGCCGCGGACACCCCATCGATGCGGCGGGTCGTACGACACGAGTTCCGAGGTATCGGGTCGGTTAGAGAAGCCGATACGCCGTGTCGTCTGACAGTGATCCCCGACCTTTGGAGCGCCGTCGCTGTCCATGTGACCGCTGACGACGCCCTTCTGCCATTCCGAGAAGCGGCTCGGGTCCGTGGCGTAGGCGAACACGTCCTCGGCAGAACGAGCCACCTCGACGCTGACGGAGATCGGCGGCATCTAGAGACCCACCGCGACGAGGTCCGAGTAGCGGGCCAGGTAGAGCGGCCACCCGCCATCGCTGTCGATGGCGCCTCGCAATGATTCCCAGCCAGGGCCGTGGCGATCCAGGTGACGGTGTTCGAGCTCGAGACGTGTCCGGTCCGGCGTCTCGGCGACGAAGCGGACTTCGACCTCACTGGTGTTGCGCTCGTCTGTCTCGAGCTGCCATTGGGGGCTGATGTCCCAGCTGAAGACGACCCGTTCGGGCGGTTCGTAAGCGAGGACACGGGCCCATCGGCATTCACTTCCGTCTGCGGCTTTGTCGTAGATGTGTCCACCGACCTTCGGCTCGAATCGCGTCTCTCTGATCTCCGCTCCGAGGAGGTTGTGCTCGGGCGGCTTGAAGTCGCCGAAGCGTTCGACGAACGCGGCAAAGGCGGTTTCGATCGATGCGTCCACGACGATCTCTCGGTGGACTGCGGCATCATCGCGGATAGTCATCTTCCTCTCCTCCTGCGATTGCCTTTGGGTGATTGTTCGACGACGTCCTGGAAGCCACTCAGCGCCCGATCCCAGAAGGTGTCGAGCTGGTCGCGGAGGGCGATAACGGCCACCTCGTTGAGGTGATAAATCCGGCGCGTGCCAGCCGCCCGCTCGGAGACAAGGCCCGCGCCCTTCAGTACCTTGAGGTGCTGGGAAACGGCAGATCGGCTGACGGGCAGGTGGGTGGCCAGCTCGCCGACGGGCATCGGCTCTTCACTCAAGTGCAAGACAATCGCTCGCCGGGTGCGGTCCCCGAGCGCCGCCCAGACCAGGTCCTCTTTGACAGTCGCCACTAACGGTTAGATAACTCTAACGGAGTGATCGTGTCAAGCCTTAGCGAACGGGGCACGGGCTCAACGCGCCGCCATGGCGCTCAGACTGGGCCGGATCAGGCGGGGTCAGCGGCTGCGCACTGTTCACTCGCGGCGATTGTGGGCAGCCTGGACACCGAGGCATCGGCTTCAGAATGTGACTGAGGGAACGGCCGTGATCGGCAGCGTTCAACCACATCAGGTGTCCCACTTTGACGGCGCAATAAGCAAGTGGGGCATGACACCGAGGTGCCTGCTTGGCGACCCCTCCTAGTCTCTGAGGGACCCCGGCCGGAGGACGAGTGCGGGCCAGCAGATCGTCCTCGTGGACCATGCGGCCGTCCGGTCCCTGAACGAATGCGCTCGCACGCCCGGACGCGTGTACCCGGGTGATGTCCGAGGGGCGTTTGGCTCACCTAGTACACCTGTGCTCCTGGGGGGCCATTTGCAGCACAGAGCAGCTGCGTTAGGCGCCACTCCCCCACGGATCGGCGCTGGGCGCGAGGGGCGCGCCCAAACCGTTCGGCGAATACTGAATAGTTACCAACGTCGGACCTGCCTGGATCGCACGTCTTGCCCCAAGCCGGCAGCGTACTGGGGCGCCCTCCTACGGGCAGTGGGCACCTCCCCTCCAGCCGGAGTCCGGACGTTGGGTATCGCATCGACGGAACCAGTGGTTGACCCTAATCTTGTAGGTGGTCGAGCAACCGAATGGAGTGATTCAGGAGGAGGCGTTGTGCCCCTTGCAGAGGTGGTCCAGAGCATTCTCGGGAACGAGATTCCGTTGGGCATCGCTGCTTATGATGGCAGCGTCGCCGGACCACCGGACGCGGCGGCCACGCTTGTGATCCGTTCGCCAGCCGCCTTATCCCGGATAATCAGCCGACCCGGTGAGCTTGGACTGAGTCGGGCATACGTGGCGGGCGATCTCGATATCAACGGTGACATCTATTCGGTTCTCGATCTCGACGTATCAATGTCGAGTCTCCAGCTCGGTCCCACAACGCTCGCTCGCTTGATTCGAGCTGCTGGACCGTCCGTGCTCCGGCTGCCTCCTCCCCCAGAAGAGGAGACGAGACTCCGCGGTGGCGTCCACAGTCGGGGGCGTGACCGCGAGTCGATCAGCCACCACTACGACGTGTCTAGCACCTTTTACGAGACGGTGCTCGGCTCTTCTATGACGTATTCATGCGCGTTGTTCGATACCCCACAAGATGACCTCGCCACGGCGCAGGCGAACAAGTACGAGCTCGTCAGTCGCAAGCTCCGTCTGCGGTCAGGCATGCGGCTGCTCGACGTGGGCTGCGGTTGGGGAGGGATGGCGATCCACGCCGCTGCGAACCACGGGGCGCGCGTCGTCGGTATCACCCTGTCGAGCGAACAGTACGACTGGGCCACGAAACGCGTAGCCGAAAACGGCCTGGTCGGCCAGGTCGAGATCCGCCTCCAGGACTACCGCGACCTCGCCGATGGGCCATTCGACGCGATCAGCTCGATCGGCATGTTCGAACATGTGGGTAGGCGGCGAATGGCGGAGTATTTCCACCGACTGTTCGCGCAACTGCGGCCAGGAGGTCGACTGCTGAACCATGCCATCGGCCGTCCCGGTGCGAAAGACGTGCAGACTGTCCGAGGCCGAGCCGAGGCAACCGCGCGGCGCGTCGCTGTGGCTGCCGGGCTTCGCGGGCCGTCACGGATTGCCAGCCCATTCATGGACCGTTACGTGTTTCCTGATGGTGAGCTTCACGAAGTCGGAACCGTGGTGTCCATGATGCAAGACACTGGCTTTGAGCTTCGGCACCTCGAGACATTGCGCGAGCACTATGCGCTGACGCTACGGTGCTGGGTCGAGAACCTGGAAGCCAATTGGGAGTCAGCAGTTCGCGAGGTCGGGGCGGCCCGTGCCCGGGTGTGGCGTCTGTATATGGCGGCATCGGCGATCGGTTTCGAGCGTCACCGGTTGGAAGTCCACCAAACGCTGGTAGTTCGTCCCGACGGGGGTCGAAGCAACGTGCCGCTGCGTTTGCAGTTCTGATGGGACCGAGCACCGAACCTGGCGGGGGTCCCGGAGGCCTCATCCCGAATCTGGCTGGGGCGCACGCAAATGCACCATGCGGATTGGCCTTGGAGGAGTCGGGGTTTTGATCGTGTCGGAGGGGGGACTTTAACCATGAGCACACCAACCTGGGAGACCAACTGGGCAGCCTGACGTAGGCAACGGCGACCAGAACCTGGCCGCTGACGTGGTGGTGACGTCAGTCTGGAGGATTAGCTCCTGATTCCAATTTGCAAGGAATTGACGCCCTCTGATGAGCGTCTGAGTGCCTCTGAGTAAACCGGTCATGTGAGCTGGCTTCTGTCTCACCTAGACCCACCAATCAGGCCAGACTTTGAGGCGGCTCGACCGGAGCGGGGAAGGCTCGGGTTTCGTTTGCCTCGGATGCGTTGGTAAGCGTCGCCGATTCACCGTCGGCCACCAAGCGACGCCAAGCGGTCTGCCAGTCGGGAAGCTCTGCACTGTCCTGTTCCCACGACGCGAAACTGGCCTCGTCGCACAGATGGTCGGCGACCCCCCTTGCTGACCATGCCGGGCGCCCACGCTGTCAATTGGCTGTCATTCGGCCGTGACAGCGTCCGAGTACCGGCGAGAATTGGCTCTGACCTGGGATGACTGCGCAAACCTGGCGTCGGCTCTACCAGGTCTCGTCACTAATTACCGACCCACGAATGGGTCGCTTGGTGGCCGACAGTAGGAGGTTGAGCGCCCGCGGCCGACTATCGCTAGTCGGCGTCGCCCCCGGCTTCAGTGGCGTTGGGACGGCTGGAGCCCATAGAAGTAGGCGCTTGGATCACCACCGAGCTTGCGCGCAATCTCATCGACATTGCGTTGACCTTGTGCGGTACCAAGTCCCGGGATGGGCACCTTGGAGCCAATTCGGCCAAGCTGTCCTCGCCACACCCAAAGGGCGCTCAGGACGAGGGAGAGTTCATCGGCGGAAAGACTCCCGTCAACGACGTCAGGAGACGCGACCTTTTGAGCTGCTCGGTGTTTCATGCCGGCTAAACCGAAGGACCCGTTTGTGATGATGCTCGGAGCTTTCATAGCGGACAAGACCGATCGCTCACCTCAACCGCTCGGCGATTTTCCATTTCCCCAACCCTCTACGAACCGCCAGGGTGTCCGGCAGTATCAGCTAAATATCAGCAAAACGGTAGGTAGTCAACTTTCGCGCTCTCCCCCGAGTGAACCGCCTTCCTCTTGGGATCCCCCGAGGGAGAGGGCGTACCCTTGCAACTCCCACTGCACCGTTGCAATGGTGCGCACTCGGGTGGTCCCGATTGCGCAACCGTCCAGTACCTCCGATACTTCCTCGGTACTGCAATTGCGATGAGGAACCCGCTTCGACGTGAGCGACTCAGTGGGGCTAACTGCGGATGTGCCGCCGGCTGACTACCCGCGGTGCAGGTGTCCGCTTGAAAGGCCCCTCGATGTCGAGGCCGACCCAACCTCTCTGGTGACACCCACAGAGGGTCGATGGCACTGGCCGTCGGTGGCAGTGGTGCTGGCCTACCTCGCGCTCGGGATCGTCGCCTACTGGTCGGTGCTCCCCGACCCCACCGGCAGGCTCGCGGGCTCCACCGCCGATTTCGCCCAGTCGGTCTGGTTCATCGGGTGGGTACCCCACGCGATGAACCACGGGCTCAACCCGTTCTTCAGCGGCGCGATGTACGTACCGACGGGCGTCAACCTGGCTCAGAACACGGCGAGCCCGTTCCTCGGATTTCTGACCTACCCGATCTCGCTACTCGCGAGCCCCTTGGTGAGTGCCAATCTGCTCATGGTGCTGGCCATGCCGGTGTCGGCCACCGCCGCCTTCCTCGTCCTTCGGCGCTGGAACGTCTGGGGCCCTGCGGCCGCCCTCGGCGGTGCGATCTACGGATTCTCTCCCTACATGGTGAGCCAGGGTCTCGGCCACGTCGAACTCGTTTTCATCCCGGTCCCACCGTTCATCGCCCTCACGATCGAGGCGATACTCCACCGCCGGGGCAATCCCCGTTGGCTAGGCATCCTGACCATCCCCCCGTTGGCCGGACACCTCGAATAGGAGGTAGTCATGCCAACGGTGACCGAGAACCAGGCTGAGCCGACCAGGCGTCGGGGCAAGTATCCAAAGGAGTTCCGCAGAGACGCGGCGGCCCTGGTCATCGACCAGCATCGCACGATCGCGGACGTGGCCCGAGAGCTGGACGTCGTCGAGCAGACGCTCGGCAACTGGGTGCGTCAAGAGCGCATCGACCGCGGAGAGCGCGAGGGAACCACGACCGAGATGCGCGAGGAGAACGCCAGGCTCCGCCGGGAGGTGAAGCGCCTGACCATGGAGCGCGACCTGCTCAAACGAAGTGTGGCCTTCTGGGTGAAGGAGTTGGACCGGTGAGCCGCTACCGGCACGTCTCCGCCATGAAGGCCGAAGGGTTCCCGATCGCAGCGGCCTGTGCGGCGGCCGAGATCTCCGCCTCGGCCTACTACGAGTGGCTGGACCGCTCGGCCGGCCCGACCGACGCCGAGTTCGACGAGGCCCTGCTCATCAACGAGATGCACAAGGTCCACGACACGCTCGACGACACCTACGGGTCGCCGCGCATGACCGACGAACTGCGCCGTCGCGGGCACTGCGTCAACCACAAGCGGGTCGAGCGGCTTATGGCGGACAACGCCCTGTACGCGAAGGACGGCCGGAGGCGCAAGGTCCGCACCACGATCCCCGACGTGAGCGCCCCGCCCCTGCCCGACCTGGTCCGGCGCGACTTCTCGGTCGGCGAACCCGGCGAGCGCACCTGCGGGGACATCACCTACATCGGAACCGACGAAGGCTGGCTGTACCTGGCCGACGTCCTCGACCTCGGATCGCGGCGCGTGGTCGGCTACGCCATGGGCGAGCGGATGCCCTACGAGCTCGTGGCCGGCGCCCTCGAGATGGCGGTGGCCACGCGAGGCGGCGACGTCGCCGGCATGGTCTTCCACCACGACCGCGGGGCCCAGTACATGGGACGTGACTTCCGCTCCTTGTGCGACAAGCACAAGATCACCCAGTCGGTGGGGCGCATCGGGTCGTCCCAGGACAACGCGGCCGCCGAGTCGTTCTGGGCGAGCTTGAAACGCGAGCTGATCAGCCGTTACCGCTTCGCCAGCCGTGCCGACGCTCGTCGGGCAATCATCGCCTGGATCAACCACTACAACGCCGTGCGGCTGCACAGCTCGCTCGGCAACGTTCCGCCAATCGAGTGGGCCTTCGTGTACGTTTCCCTGCGGCACCTGCTCGGACTCGTCATCGTCGTGATGCGTGCGGAGAGTGCGAGTCGGGTCTATCGCACCGGCTGTTTCGTGGTGTGGGGCATCCTCCTTGCACTCGCCGCCGCGAAAGCGAAGAACGGAACGTTCCACAACGTTCTCCTGGTTTTCGCTGGCTGGACCCTCTGCTGGGTGTCGGCGACGATCGCCAGGTTCGTATTTCCACCACCCAAGCGATGGCTACAACGAATCGAATCGCCGGTGCAGTGAATCTGCTTCGGATCCCGGTCGTCCCTAGGGGGATGGGCTGCCCCCGAACGCCGGGACGGAGTGCCACCATGCGGCACCATGAGGATAGGGTTTCCTGGGTTCCCCTCACTGCAGACCGATCACGGATACGCATGTTGCCATCACAATTCCGCAACATCCTTGGTCGAGACTAGGCACCATGCGCTGGCGCGTCGTCCTCTGTGTGGCGGCTCTGGCTATCGTCGCTGCGTCGTGCAGCAGCGGGCCCTCTTCGCCGACAGCGCAGGTAGAACGGGTGAGCGGCGGACCCACCGGGAGCTACATCGTCCCGTCCGGTATCCACAAGATCAAACATGTCATCGTCGTCATGCAGGAGAACCGGTCCTTCGACTCCTACTTCGGCACCTTTCCGGGCGCCGACGGGATTCCGATGAAGAACGGTGTTCCGACCGCGTGCGTGCCCGATCCCAGCAACGGGACATGCGTCGCTCCCTACGTCGATCATGCGGACGTGAACGGCGGAGGACCGCACAACTATGCGAACGCGACGAGTGACGTCAACGGCGGCAGGATGGATGGCTTTATCGGGCAGGCCGAGCTCGGGAAGAAGGGATGTGCGGATCCGACCGACCCGGCCTGCACCAACTCGGGGACTCCGGACGTCATGGGGTATCACACACAGAGCGACATCCCCAACTACTGGACCTATGCCAATGACTTCGTGCTGCAGGACCACATGTTCGAACCGAACGCGTCATGGAGCCTGCCCGCCCACCTCTTCCTGGTCTCACAGTGGGCTGCCCACTGCACCCAGGAGGACAACCCTTCGAGCTGCGTGGACGGAACGGCGGCCAATCCTCCTGCGAAACCGCCAGCAAAACCGGCCGTCTACGGCGGCGAGGTTGGACCCAAGAAGAACAAGAAGGGAAAGAGCACCCCAAACCATCAGCCGATCTACGCCTGGACCGACCTGACTTATCTGCTCCACAAGAACCACGTCAGCTGGGGGTACTACGTGGTGAGCGGCACCGAGCCCGACTGCGAGAACGACGCCGCCGAAACCTGCGCACCGGTTGCGCAGAACTCCAACACCCCGGGGATCTGGAACCCGCTCCCGTGGTTCGACACGGTGAAAGCCGACAACCAGCTGGGGAACATCCAGTCGGTCGACCACTTCTACCAAGCAGCCAAGAAGGGCACCCTCCCGGCGGTGTCGTGGGTGGTCCCCTCAGGTGAGGTCAGCGAGCATCCTCCGTCCCCGGTGAGCTTCGGACAGAGCTACGTGACCAGCCTCATCAACGCGGTGATGCACAGTCCGGACTGGAACTCGACCGCGATCTTCCTGGCCTGGGACGACTGGGGTGGCTTCTATGACCACGTCGTCCCACCGACCGTCGATCAGCTCGGCTATGGGTTACGCGTCCCGGGCATGACGATCAGCCCGTATGCCAAGCGTGGCTACATCGACCACCAGACCTTGAGCTTCGATGCTTACGACAAGTTCATCGAAGATGATTTCCTCCATGGGCAGCGCATCGACCCCGCCACAGACGGCCGACCCGACCCTCGGCCCGACGTGCGAGAGAACGAGAAGATCCTTGGGAATCTCGTCAATGACTTCAATTTTGATCAATCTCCGCGTACACCCGTGCTGCTCCCGGTCCACCCGAAGACCACCCTCACCGGGACGCCCGAGCCCGCTCAGCTCTCCGCTGCGCAGAGGGCGGGCGACCCTGACGGGTAGAACAGCCATTTCGAGACGAGTCCGCCTGCCCCATTTCGCCCGGACGGGAGTCACCCTGCGGCGCGACGGGGATACCCACTAGGAGGCGGTTGTCAGTGACTCAAGGACTCCCGAGCCTCACGGATGGCGTAGTAGAGCAGCACGTATCCGGCTAACGGATCCGCCCACCACCACCCAGCCACGGCATTGAGCACAAGGCCGCAAAGAACTGCCGTCGCCAAGATGCCGTCGATCATGGTGATCCGCCCCTCGGCCCGCAGCACCGGGTTGTCCAGCGCAGCGCCGGTCCTCGCCTTGCCGAAAGCGAGTGCGAACATGACTAAGGCGGTGACTCCGGTCCAGACGATGCCAAGTGGGCTGTGGTGCGGATGGAACCCGATGACGAGAACGACCGTGCTCTGGATGCCCAGGTAGACGGCCAGACCGACGAATGCGAAACCGATCAAGCGCATCGCCCGGCGCTGCCGTTCTTCGCTTATGTCCGCCAGTTCCCACAGGACGACGGTGGATGCGCCAATCTCAATCAGGCTGTCTAGACCGAATCCCGCAAGGGCAACGGATCGGGCTTGCACGGCGGCAAACGCCAGCACGAACACGCCCACGATGTTCCAGCCGAGCGTCGCCGCTTCTAACCTGCGGCCCCGACTCAGAAGCCGAGTATGACGAGTCCGGTCCGCAATCTCCGTCACCGAAACAGTTTCTCAGACTGCAAGGCTGATCCCCGCCGGGCGTGCCTCCGAACGCCGGGTCGATGGGACACCCACGCGGCGCGAGTCGGGCGGGTGACCTTCGATCCGTGGCAGGATCTGGCGGGCGCATGGGGTGCTCGATCTGCGTCGGGCGTTCAAAGATCGGTCTCTGTTGATCGTCGGTCACGAGGAGGGACTTGTGGAACTTGAAGTCGTTGGTGCTGGCGTCGGCCGAACGGGGACACATTCGCTCAAGCTGGCGCTTGAGCAGCTCCTCGATGCCCCATGTCACCACATGCTCGAGATACTCGGGGACCCCGACCAAATACCAGCCTGGATCGACGCCATTGAAGGTCGCCCGGTCGACTGGTCAGCAATCTTGGCGCGCTATGGGGCGATCGTGGACTGGCCCGGTGCGGCGTTCTGGAGAGAATTGTCTCATGCCAACCCAGATGCGCTCGTGTTGCTGTCGGTTCGCGATCCCGAGGAGTGGTACCGCAGCGCCTCGAACACGATCTTCTTGACCTTCGACCACATGCCACCGGAGGTCGCACCCTGGATGGACGCGGTGCGCAAGCTCCTGCGAGACCGATTCAGCGACCGCTTTGACGACCCGAGTGCCATGATCGATGCCTATATCCGCCACAACGACGCCGTACGTGGCGAGGTGCCGGCGAGCCGACTGCTCGAATGGAATCTCGGTGACGGCTGGGATCCAATCTGTGAACGGCTCGGGCTGCCAGTTCCCGCAGAGCCATTCCCCGTGACGAACTCGACGGACGAGTTCCGCGAGATGGTCGGTATCCCACCTCTAACCTGAGGCCAACGATCGAGCACACCCCCCCTGCGGGGGCCCATCCCCCGCCGATACCAGGCGGTTCTGGCTAGATATCCCAGTTCGCCGCCGGGTAGGGGTGCCACCAACCGAATCCTCTTTGAGTCAAGTCCCCCATTTCGGGCCCCTTCGAGCGCGCAAGATCGACCCGTCACGAGACGGCGCAACTGCGTAGGCTTTGTGCGGTCCGGGAGTGACTTCGCCAAAGAGCCGGCCTTCAGGGTGCAGAGCCGACCACGCGGCTATGAGTCGTTCCCTAATGTCCTCCCGGGCCGCTCATCCGGCGTCGAGGACGAGCTGGCGGTTGACGGCATTAGAGATCTGGCGCTTGAGGGAGCGAAGCGCCTCCTTCTTGGTCTTGCCCTCGGCGACCTTGCGCTCGAAGTAGATGCGTCCATTTGTCCCGGGATTGCGGATCTGGGTGATGGCAGCCATGGGGAGCGTGGTTGAGCCGTCGGTTCCCGCGCCGCGAGAGCCGGTGCACGACACGGCCACCTGAGGACCATTCGATCGGGGCGGTGCCGTTGTAGGAGGCGAAGACATCCCGGTTGGCAAAGCGGCCGACGTCGCCGGCGTAACCGATGATCTGCGCGGCAATGATCGGGCCCACGCCATAGACGTCGGTGAGCGACGTGCCTGATGCCTTGACGGCGATGCGGATGCGGCGGTGCGACTCCTTGGTCTGGGCGTCGAGCCGGCGGACGTCGTCAAGAAGCTCGAGGGCCAGCTCGTAACGGACCTGCTCGGCCGGGGTCTCGGGCGTGATCTTTGCCATGAGCCGCTCGGCGTCAGAAACGTAGAGTTCCTTGGCAATTCCGCCCGGTGCGAGCTCGGCGAGGAGCGCATGAAGACGACAGATCACCCGGGTGCGATGACTGCCGAGGTCCTTGTTGCGCTTGGCCAGGAGCCGGAGCACCTCGCAGTGATTGGCCGCTTCGACGCTGCGCAGGTTCAGGGCCCGAAAGGCCGCGATGGCGACCGAGTGGGCGTCGTTGGGGTCGTTCTTGTTTCGAGCGCCCGGTGGCGAGCACCCGGATGCGAGAGGCCAAGGTCGCGGGTACGTCGAGGACCTCTTCGCCTCGAGCGACGAGCTGCTGGGCCAACAAGTAGCCCAACCCACCGGCCGACTCGATGGCCCAGGTGCGCTTCTCGAACGGTTCGGCACAACTGACCAGCTGTTCCACCTGGCGCCGGGTGGCCCGCACCCTGACGCTCGAGAGCTCGTCTTCTGCCTCGTCGATGGCCACCGCTGTGTGCGATGCCTTGTGCGGATCGACGCCGATCACCACATGCATGACTACCTCCTTCGTCGTGATGGAACCACGGAGGGCACTCCTGCTTGCAGACTGTTCGTGCTCGATCCTCTTTTGAGCCACTCCATGGCGAAGCCCTGGCGGGAGGCTCTTCGAACGAAAGCCACCCAACAGATCGCCGGGGGCAGGCACTATACGAGCGACCCCACTAGGACCTCTAAACGCTACGGATCAGGCGCAGTGTCTGCACCAAGTCTCAAGCAGGCACTACTGGGTCAGGTTTCGTTGCGGCGGCCCATCCCGTATCCCGGCAGTAGCGGATGGGCGGAGGCGTCAGGACGCCCCGCTGCCGGGTCAGTGTCTCCTATGGCGCATAGGCATAGATGCTCCCGTTGACGGTTCCGAAGTAGAGCACTCCGTTGTTCGCAACAATGGGTGCGTTGTAAACCGGTCCGTTGTCCGGTGATGGATACGACTTGATCAATGTGCCCGAGGTGTTGTACGCGGCAACCCCACCGCCCGTTCCCACCCCAGGAGGCGATCCACAGTTGATGCCCACGTACACCACTCCGTTGGCGACGTTCGGGGCGCCGGTGTTGGACGAGGAGTTGGGAGAGGCGGCACAGATTGGTCCGGTCTTCCACAGCGTCCCCGTACCGGTCGCGCTCGAAGGCAGCAAGAATCCCGCCGACGGTCGTCCCGTAGACCGTGCTTCCGCTGACGGCCAGATTGATGGGCACGGGGAAGCCCGGACCCCCGCTGGTCTCGAACTTCGGCGAGCAGATCCCCGAAGCGCAACCCACGCCGTTCTGATCGAAGGCGAAGAGCGTCCCCTGTCCCCCCCCCGGATCCGACGTCATTGGATCCCCCGACATAGGCGTACCCGTTCGCCACGGACACCGCTCCGACCCCAAAATCGGAGAACTGCCCGGTGGCCTGATCGGTCCAGAGGGGCACGCAGACCGGCACGTAGTAGACGCCACAGTTGTTCTTGTCATTGGCATCGTAGGCGAAGACCTTGAGTAAGCTGCCCGAGGTGCTCTGGGCTGCGAGATAGAGGATCGGATCCCCGTTGTAGGAGCCCGCCGAGGCGGTCACGACGGTGGGTGTGCCCCCACCGTCAATAGTGAAGCTCGATCCCGCCGAGGCGACGTTCGTCCAGAGGGGTTCGCACACCAGGATGGGGACACCAAGCCAGTTGTCGCCGGACTTGAGGGTGCAGCTCGGCCCGCCGTCGGCGCTGAAGACTTTTCCTGATCCCGGTGCGTACAAGAGATTGTTGACCACAAGGGGCGGAGAGACGGCGCTTCCTCCCGCGTTGTCATAAATCCGAAGCGGTGTGCAGTAGCCCGAGACCAAGGGACAACTCGAGTTGTCAGTGGGGAAGGCGGCCAGCCAGGGGCCGTTGCTCACGTAGACCTCGTTGTTGGCGACGACCGGGGTCTCGGTCATGGGCGCTTGGCCATACTCCACAGGAGCCGTCCAGAGGGGCGCACAATTGGTCGGCGACTGCGGGCAGGTGGCACTGAACGCGGCCAAGGTGCCCCCGCCGATGAACCCGCTACCTTTGGCAAAATCACTGGCCAAGGTGGTCGCATAGACGACATTGTTGGCCTCGGTCACGGCTCCCGGGATTTGGGACCCATTTCCGGTCCCGAAGGCGTGCGTCCAGGACTGGGTGAGCGATCCGACGCTGGACGTCGAGATGCCCGTGTCTGCCGAGTTGCGGGTGTTGGCGGCGTCGTAGCCGAAGAGCGACCAGTCACAACCCGAGGCGACGACGCCCACCACGACCACGAGGAGTGCTCCAGTCAGCCAGGGCCTGCGCGTACTGCCAACCCTTCGGCCCCCGAACCAACCGGCCATCTTCGCCAAGTGCCGCATGTCTAGCGCCCTCCTTCGCTGGGCTCGCCTTGCCCTGACTATTGAGGGACCTTAGGCAGGTCGCAAGGCGCTTGCAACCCATATGAACGAGTTGCAGCGCCTGCCTTGTATCCGACGACATGCTTCGCCTCGGACGACTGTTGGTACGCATGTGGTACGCATGCCCCAGTTCGCCTGAGGACAGACCGGGAGGGCGACACAGTCCGGCACGACGGGGGCACCCTGTTGAACGGCTCGAGTGCCCGGTATCCGGCACTACAGCAGGCGCGGACCCGCAATCTCCAGCCGCTACTGCTGGACAAGGTCGACGATCGGCATGATGACGGACGGCTGCGCCAGCTCGATGCCCAGCTCTTCCATTACCGGCCCGAGGTACGTCTGGAACTCATCGAACGCCTCCGGGCTCTCCCAGACACCGAAGACCTGAAGCTGGCCATCACGGAAGCCGTGCAACAATGACTTGAGATCCCCGAGCGAGCACTATGGAGGGTGGACATGAAGCTCCTGCGACCCCGCAGTCTCGTCGTCGGGTTCGCCGCTGGGTTGGTCGTTTTCGGGCTATCCGCCTGCACGCGTTTCGGCGCCACTCTCACTCGCCCGTCTGACCCCATCGTGCTCAATGGGAGCGCGCTGCCGAAGCTTCTCGGTACGGACCCGATGCACGTCGTCGGCTTCGCGTGGAACGGGAGCACATGGACTCAGATACCGGTGCAGGTGGACCAGCGCGACTACGTGAGTCCAGGTCAGATCTACCATCTCCCGCCGTCGAGCTACCCAACCTTGTACGGCACGACGACGCCATACAAGATCCTGGTGTACACGCCGCCGCCGACCCTCACCGCGGGATACACCTCGAACGCGACGTACACGCCAGCGGACTCCGACCCCAGCTTCGACGCCAACGACGAGCTGTCGTTCCTCGCAAACGACACCGGCGAGCAAGCTGGGAGCTCGGCTGCCAACCCGACCGGGGTCGACGTGACGACCCGTGAAGAGGTCAAGGCCACCGACCCGCTGGCTCCATCACAATTCGGCTACGTGTACCTCTTCCACAGTGACACCCTGACCGGGGGGGGTGCGGGCACCGACGGAGTCAAATACACCTTCAGTCTTGACTCGGGTTCGTACACCGGAACCTACAAAATGGGCGCGGGATCGTTGGCTCCCAATGACACCTGGGGTTTCAATCCCGAGCACTCGACGGTCTCCACACCGTCGTACAGTCAGAGCTACGGCGACCGGTGGCTCAACAACGGTTTGGGAATCACCCAAGGGGGCGCCAGCGGCGCCAACATCCTCGAGCGCACCCATTACTACGTCACCAACACGTGTAGCCGAAGCGAGGACACCTTCGATGGCGCTGCGGACAACCCGGGTGAGGGTGCCTTCATCGTGAACATCTCCGGCCCCGTGCGGGCCATCCGCTCGTACATCGGGGCCAACAGCTACAAGTACACCGTGAACACCGACATCTTCTACCCCGATCGTGAAAACACCGTCACGGAGCTGCGCGGGCACGCCGGGCTTCCCGGATATGGCAGCGCAGACGACTTCGTGACCGGCACGACCGGCCTGACCTACTCGGACCCGGTCAACGGCGGTATCCCGATCGACGGAAAACCCGACGCCGTCACGCCCATCTCCTACACCACCGGATCGACGGCTCCGGCGTCGTGGCAGATGGTCTCCGGTGCACAGGGTTCGCTCGTGACGGTTCGTTCCCTCGACACCGACATCAACGGACTCAATGCCACCACGGTGTACGAGGACAGCAACCCCGCGTCTCCCCCGCAATGTACGGGCGACGCGGCCGCTTGGGGCGAGAACGGCATGAACCTCACATCACCGGCCGGTTCCGTCCCGATCACCGATCCCACCCTCACCGCCACTCCGGCGACCTTGGTGCTCACCCGCTATCGCTACTTCGAAGGCCCCAACCTCCCCGCCGCGACGGCTGCCAGCCTCAGCGCGCAGGCCCTCACGCCGATCCAAACAACCGTCAGCGGCTGATACAACCTACGGGGTATCCCACAACGCTGCCGGGTCTTTTGCTTCCCCGACATGTGGGTTCACGACACGTCGGGTGAGGCCGGTGGCGTCTCAGCCAGAGGCTGCCCCAGTTCACCGCCGGGACCGGGCCCGTCCTACCGCTGGCAGCGCCTAGCGGGTTAGCGTTCGGAGCCAGGGACATCGTCCGCGGGAAGGCCCGAGTCACCTGACAAGTTCCTAACATCGGTCCCCTACCATGCCTCTACGGACGGCCCCGGTGGTCACGCGCAGCACTGAAGGGCCTCGACGAGCATGAACATGCGCCATCCGCATTTCCGTTGGTGAAACTGGGAGGAACGATGCAAGCTAAGGCCGCCTTGATCGCTTCGTGCGTGATGGCTCTGACATTGGCGATGTTGGGATCGTTCGGGTCTGTTGCGGGGGCGAGCACACCCCCTCCAACGACGTACTACTTGGCCCTCGGCGGTTCGCTTGTGACCGGTGGCGGGGCAACGCCCGGCAAGGGCTACGTCGACGACGTCTATGCCCACGAAGAAGCCATAATCCCTGGTCTCCAACTCGAGAACCTGGGGTGCGGCGGAGACTCGACCACCAGGATGATCCACGGGGGCAACTGCACCAACTACACGACGGGAAACCAACTCGGCGATGCCGAGGCGTTCCTCGCTTCCCACGTGGGAGCTGTGAAGTTCATAACCATCACCGTCGGGGGGGACGACGTCAATGGATGCGCCCCAAACGGCGTCATCAACACAACGTGCGTCCAGAACGGGCTCAAAGCGGTTGCGACGAACATGCAGACCATTTTGGGGGGTCTCCGAGCGGCGGGCGGGAACGTGCCGATCGTCGGCATGGTGTACTACGACCCGTCGTTGGCGTACTACCTCAACGGCCCGAGTGGTCAACAGACGGCAACATCGTCACTCGGGGTCCTGCACCAGCTCAACTCCGAACTCCGCAGTGCCTACAAGCAGTATCAGGCGCGTATTGCCCCCGTGCAAAAGGACTTCGACACCTGGGACATGGCACTCACCGGCTCGTTCAATGGACAGACCCTGCCTCAGGATGTGGCAAACATATGCAACTGGACCCACATGTGCGACCCGACGAATCCCAACATCCACACCAACGACACCGGGGCCGCAGTGCTCGCCACAGCGTTCGAGGCGCGACTGAGGCTTGTTTCCTAACAACCAGGCGGGCCGCTATGGAGAAGCTGCGCCTCGGAAGGGTCAAATTCAGCTGAGCTGTCCGGTCTGAACCGGCGTATCTCACAACGCCGGAGTGGGGGCAGGATCACTCGGCCAAGTGCATGGCTCTTCCCTCAACAGCGCAGGAACGTCAGATTCTGACAAGCATCGTGGAGGGTCTGCGTCGTCGGGCCGCCGACCAGCTCGGAGACTGACTCCCAGCCTGCCCCACTCCGCCGGGTCGGTGAGACACTCCGGCACGAGTGGGGCAGTGGCAAAAGGCAAATAGTTGACTCCCGTGTCGAGGATTCCGCGAACCAATCTTCCCCACAGAGAGAGTCATACTGATTCGATGCCGGTGGTCAGGATTGCCGCCACCTCCAGGACTCGATTGCAACGGTCGATTTGGTCGCTTGGCGGGTTCATCGTCGTTGCCCTGATGCTGACTGCGTGCTCACAGGCAGCTCCCCCCTCCGGCACAATTAGTGGTCAACTCCGGATGATCGTTGGACTGGTCGCGCCGCCGAACAACGGCGCAGTTCCTGGCACTGTCGTGGCAATTGGCGCAGGCCAACGCAGATACGTCGCACACGCCTCGGCGGACGGTCATTACCTCTTGAATGTTCCAGTTGGTTCGTACAAGTTGACGGGTCGCACGCCCAGGTTTAACGGCGGGCATCAACCGTGCGTTTTGGGGTCGGCGACGGTCGCAGCAGCAAGGGTGACAACTCGGGACCTGGTTTGCAACGGTCCATGATGCATGGACGTTCGGGCTATCCCCTTACGCCGGGACTGTGGCGATCGGAGAAGGGCCGATGAATGGTGCCGTGATCCGATTGGTGGCCACCGACCTAATCCAAGATCGACCGCCCCAACATCAATCCGAGAGCAGGGCCGAGACCCTCACCGAGCATCTGCGTCGAGGACGGTAGTGACCTTGAGGTCGTCAGGCGGCGCAATCCCGCTCGCCTTCATCCCCTCGGCCAACGGACCCTCTGCGAAGCTCTGCCAGGCCTCGACGCTCGGCCAGAAGTCCACTATCCCGACTTGGCTGCCGACCTCGTAGGCGGAGTGAAAGAGCATCCCAGCCGGGATTGCCAGGCCAAGCATCTGATCGTGCATACCCCGGTAAGTCTCGACGTCGCTCTTCAGTGTGAACGTGACCATGACTGCCATGGGGTTGCCCTTTGTTTGTTGGAAAATCAGACGCTAGTCGGCGGGATCATCTTTGACTTGCGGAGTCGATGGGCACGCCGAGTCCCGCGAGCGCCTGCTCCCGAACGCCGGGAGGGGTGCCACCCTGCCGCGCCTTGGGACTACCCACAAGCGGTATCGGGGCCTTCCAGGGCTTGGCATGGGTCACGAATGGATGGGCGGCTCGACGTTCAACTTGCCCGGCCGGAATGCCAACAGCACGGAGTTCGGTGAGCGGTAGGCAGCGTGGACGACTTGGTTTGGCGAGACGTCAACCGGGATGGAGGCCTTTCCGGCTCGGGACAGGCGGAGATACGGATACGACACCTCCAGTTGGTGACTCCCAGGCTCCAGCGGAAAGTAGTGCCCTCCCCACGGAAGCTCGTATGTGCGGTCGTCGATGGTGACGGTCGTGTGTGTGAACCGAAGTGTCCAGTCGAGACGGAAGAACTCGGTCCGCAGGATTAACCCTTGACCCGGGCTCGGTGCCAAGTCTGCTGCAACCGGCCCGACGTTTGACACTTCCAAACCCTTTCACATACAACCTGCGTAGCGTCGACCCGACGTGCCCCAGTTCGCTGCCGGGTGGGTGTCACACTCCGGCACATCGAAGGCATGCCTCACTTGGATATGGGCCGCGCGGTAGGGGCATTTCAGAGCCCTGAGTGGAGGTCTGCGGGCCGATCCTTCGCCGGGCGCCTCCGAGTCATCCTTCGATCAGGTCCATACCTCTCCGCAGCTTGTTGGGGCTATCGTTGGAGCGGGTCGTTACTGGCGTCTGGGTGGAGTACCACCGGGGACCGACCCGCCGGCAGCCTGCCGGATGTAGCCGTGCGCCTGGGCGAAGACGCGATGTCGTCCGAAGGAGCGCGTGGTGCCCGAACCAGTCGTAGCGAGTGCCTATCGATCGGCGTTGGAGGTGATCTCTGCCGCCGAACCAGATGTGGCAGCGGCCATCGTCGGTGAGCTGGAGTCCCAACGGCGTCAACTGAAGCTCATCGCTTCAGAGAACTACGCCTCACCGGCCGTGCTGCTGGCCATGGGCAACTGGCTGTCGGACAAGTATGCCGAGGGCACTCCGGGCCATCGCTTCTATGCCGGATGCGAGATGGTTGACCGGATCGAGACATTGGCTACGGACCACGCCAAAGCACTGTTCGGCGCCGATCACGCCTATGTCCAACCTCATTCGGGGATTGACGCCAACCTGGTTGCTTACTGGGCCATCCTTGCCCACCGAGTCGAGCAGCCATTCCTCAACGAGGCTGGGGCGGCTCACGTGAACGACCTTGACTCCGTGAGCTGGGATCAACTGCGCAACGAACTGCACTCCCAGCGCATGATGGGCATGGCTCTCGACGCCGGTGGGCACCTCACCCATGGGTTCCGACCCAATATATCCGGGAAGCTCTTTGACCAGGCTAGCTACGGGGTCGATTCCGCTTCCGGACTCCTCGACTACGGCGCCATAGCGGCCCAGGTGAGAGAGTTCCGTCCGCTGGTGCTCGTGGCGGGGTACTCGGCCTACCCCCGGAACCCCAATTTCGCCATCTTGGCTGAGATCGCCCACGACGTCGGGGCTACTTTCATGGTCGATATGGCCCACTTCGCTGGGCTGGTGGCCGGGAAAGTGCTGATCGGTGACCTCGATCCGGTGCCCCACGCCGATGTCGTGACCTCCACCACCCACAAGTCACTGCGCGGACCTCGGGGTGGACTGGTCCTCTGCACCGAGGAATACGCACCCTGCGTAGACAAAGGATGCCCGATGGTCCTCGGTGGACCGCTGCCCCACATGATGGCCGCCAAGGCCGTTGCCTTGTCTGAAGCTCGCCAGCCCTCGTTCGCTGCCTATGCCGTCCACATCGTAGAGAATGCACGCGCTCTGGCGGAAGGTCTGATGCGGCGGGGTGCACGGCTCATCACTGGTGGAACTGACAACCACCTTGTGCTCTTGGACGTGGCTTCCAGCTTCGGACTCACCGGCCGTCAAGCTGAGGCTGCCCTGATTGACGCAGGCGTGGTCACCAATCGCAACTTATTGCCAGGTGACGCCAACGGCGCCTGGTACACCTCGGGAATTCGACTTGGCACACCGGCGCTGACCACGCTGGGATTTAGGCCAGACGAGATCGACGAAGTCGCCGACGTCATAGTCACTGCCCTGAGAGCCACGACACCGGCGACATCCACAGCCAAAGCGAAGTACGAGATCGATCCCCACATCGCCCAAGGCTGCGAAGACCGGTGTTTCAGATTGCTCGACCGCCACCGCCTCTATGCGGACATCGAGCTGTAAATGACTTGCTCGGAGAGTACGGGCAATGCAGTGAGTTTCTCGAATCAAGAAGGCGTTACTGCACTTTTAGATTCAACCGGGACAGAGGGTCTCTCCGAACAGCGAGCAGCACATCGCCCAGGGGTGATGTCCCCGAACGCCGGGAGGAGGCGTATCCCGCAATACCGATCGGTCGGCCGTGGCAGTCCATCAGGCCCTCATCGAGTTGACCCTTGCTCGAGCGGGGCGGCTCGACCCAGCAAACCTGCGAGCCGGCACTCGGACCCGACATTTCGAAGTTAGCGGTATGCCGGCTCCTAAGATCCTTGTGACGTCGTAGAGTGGGCCATGGTCAGGTGAAGATGATGTGGCCGCCGGTGGCCTTCTCGTAGAACTCACCCACGGTGATGATGTCTTGCACCTGGTCGATGAAGTCGTTCTTCTCCAACCCGAATAGGTCGACCGACGCCTTGCACGCATACATCCCGGCACCCGTATCGGCGATCATCTCAATGAATTTCAGGAATGGAAGGGATGTCAAGCTTCTCCATCTTGTGGTTCATGTAATGGGTCATGGCCGTTGACACACCGGGGAGCCCGCCGGCCATCGTGGCGAGGTGCAGGCCAGGGTTGCCGACCGTCGCCAACTTGATGTGCTCACTGTGGGCCTTGTGGATCGCGTCAAGTCCGAAGAAGGTGAAGAAGAGATTCGCCTCGATGCCCTCAGCACGCGCACCGTTGGTCATGATGAGTCCCGGGTAGATCCCCTCAAGGGATCCCTTCGAGATGATGATCGAGACCTTTTCAATCGGGTCGTTCACGGTCGCTCCTTTCAAATGCAGCCGCGAGGCTTGGGGATGCCGGCGATCTTGGCGGCAACCTTCGCCGGTCCCTTGGGGAAGAGCTGGTAGAGCTCCTTGATCGACACACCGGAGGTCTTCCCCAGGACCCGGACCGTGGGGCCGGTCCCCTTCGAGAGGAACTCAGATCGCATGAAGCGGATGACCTGCCAGTGTGCATCGCTGAGTTCGTCGATACCCTCACGGCGGGCGAGCTCGGGGACCATGTCCTCGGTCCACTGTTCTGGTTGGGCGAAAAATCCCTCGTCGTTGAGTTCCACGTCGGTCGCGGCAATGGTCAAGGTCGACATTGGTCAGTCCTTTCTCGAGCCGCCCACGGGGGCGGAGATCTTTCCGGAATTGGGCATGGCCGAGCTGATGCCGGGGACATCTCGTCCCGGGAGCAAGCCGTGCCAGTAGAACCACTGGAACATGAGCTTCCCGAGGTGGTTGAGCCGGGACTCGGCCAGCAACGGCAGACCAACGCGGGTCGGGTAGTGGCCCGGCAGCGGCTCGGTGTCGTAGTTGAAATCGATCAGCAGGGCTTTGTGGAAGCCAGTCTCGATGAAGCAGTTGGTGTGACCGTCAAAACTTGAATCGAGTGGATCTCCGGCCAGGTAGCGGCGAATGTTCTCGACCAGCACCTCACCCTCGAAGTGTGTGACCGATCCAGCCTTTGAGGCTGGGACGTTCGCGGCGTCGCCGATGACGAAGACATTCGGTGCAGCCTTGGACTGCAAGGTGTGTTCGTCTGTCGGGACGAAGTTCAATTCGTCGCCCAGACCCGGCGAGCTTCCGACGTACGGAGCACCTCCATGCAGCGGAACGACCACCGCGAGGTCGAACTCCACCTCGCGGCCGTCGTAAGCGGCAAGGTGTCCACCCGCCCCGTCGACCTCCCCGGTATTGAACTCGGTCACCAGATCGATGCCCTTCTGGGCCAGCATTCCCGCCAGTCGCGTGGAGGCCACAGGCTTGGTAAAGGCCCCATCGAGCGGGGTGACGTACGTCAGCTGCACTTGGTCACGGATGCCGCGCTCGTGGAAGTACCAGTCGGCCAAGAAGCAGAACTCGAGCGGGGCAACAGGGCACTTGATGGGCATGTCCACGACGTTGACGACCAGACGGCCCCCGTCGAAGGTGGCCAATGCCTCTTCTAGTGCTGTGGCTCCCTCGAGTGAGTAGAAGGTGAAGACCTTGTCCATCCATCCTGTGCTCGTCAAGCCTTCGGTCTCTTCAGGTAGGAGTACTGCGCCGGTCGCGACGACGAGGACGTCATAGCCGAGGGTCGTTCCGTTCTCGAGGGTGACCTGGTTGGATCCGAGATCGACATGGTCGATCGCGTTTCTTACGTAGGCAATGCCGCGGTGGAGTTGGCGACCCCTCGGCCGCACGATGTCGTCGGCGCTGGCGAGCCCGAAGGGGACGAAGAGCAGGCCAGGTTGGTAGATGTGGCGGTCGTCCTGGTCGACGACGGTGATGTCTGCCTCGGACTCGGAATAGACGCACCGCAGCCGATTCGCGGTCAACGTTCCACCCGTTCCGCCGCCAAGGATCACCACGCGATATCCCATTACCGACAGTCAACGCCCCCGCGCAGCTCATCGTCAGGGTCAAAGGTCCCTCCCGTGACCAATGTCCCAACTTTGGGTCAGATTCAGAACGGCGCTCAGCGAGAGAACCGGATCTCTATCTGCTCGAGGAGGCTCACGCAACGGCAATGACACCAATCCACCAGTGGTACATCGCCGGGCATCTGCTCGACAGGGCCGCCGCATCCAGCGGCGCTATCGGCGGTTCAGCCAGCGAGGCGGTGCGCCTGCAGGAACTCTCGCTGTTCGTCGTGCATCTCGTCGGGGAGCTGCCAAAACCAGTCGAGGCGACCCGGCACGGTTGCCAGCGTCTCGCCTGGAGGCAGATGGGTGCGGAACGCCAGGCCCACAGGCGAGTCGATGCCGTGTCGGGTGTGGCTCGGGTACTCGATATAGCCCTCGAGTTCGTCGATGACGACATCGGCGTTGATCTCGTCAAGCGCCACCCGGTGGACAGCGGCGACCAATGGCTCCGCGAACCGGACCGTTCCTCCGGGGAGGCCCCATAAGCCATTGCACGGGCCACCGATCCGACGGGCCAAGAGCACGCCGAGATCCGAGCAGATGATGACCTCCACGGTGAGGCGGGGAACCTTTTGGAAGATCGCCTGATACTCGGCCTCTGGGAGTGGCCCCGTCACGTCGCCCGCACTCAGCGGGCCTACTTCCATCGCATCACCACGGGAGCGACTGGGGGTATTGCAGGCCCAAGAGGTTCATCAGCTCCTGCAACGACTCGCCGTGCGCCTCCTTGGCGACGGCCAAGGCCCGTGGGAGGTCCAGATTGTCGAACAAAGCCCGTTGCACCTCCTCGGCCGCCGCTGACGATCTCCTCGGCTTCGTCTCGAGGACCCGAAGTTCCTCGATCTCCTGCTCGGCGTGATCGAGTTCGGACTCATCAAACTCCCAGGATTCGTGCCACGGCCGCGACAGGATGATGAATCGGATGGCGGCCGCCGACCAGCGTTCGAGAAGGTCATGGACGAACACCAGGTTGCCGGTGGACTTTGCCATCTTCTGGCCACCGGCCATCACGGACCCGACATGCATCCAGGATCGGGCGAAGGGCCGCACACCTGTGAACGCCTCTGCCTGAGCGGCTTCATAGGCGTGGTGCGGGAAGACCAGATCGGCGCCCCCGGTGTGCAGGTCTACCGTGGCCCCGAAAGTGGTGAGCGCCATGGCCGTGCACTCTGCGTGCCAGCCAGGTCGCCCCGGGGCCCACGGACTCGGCCATGCCGGCTCGTCCCCGATCGAGCGGACCCACAGAGCGGCATCGAGCGGATCGTCCTTGTTCGGGTCGTCAAGGTGACCCCCGCGTTCGCCCGCCATCGAGACCGCCTCCTCGCGGCCGAGTCCGGCGACCTCGTGGACGCCCCCACTGCGGAAATAGACGGATCCGTTGCGCTCATAGGCAACGTTCCTCGCCAGAAGTTCGACGGCGAGGGCAATGACGCCGTCGACGTGGTCATGGCTACGAGGCTCGAACGCCGGACGGGCGATGCCCAGCAATTCCATGTCGCGCTCGAAACGGTAGGACTGCTGGGTGGCCAACGACTTCCACGGCACACCCTGCTCCTTGGCCTGGACGAGCAGGTGATCGTCGACGTCGGTGATGTTGCGGCACACCTCGACGGGGTTCCCGGTCAGATGCAGGACTCGAGCGGCCATGTCGGCCCAGATGAATGTGGCGGCGTGACCCAGGTGCGTGGTGTCATACGGGGTAATGCCACAGACGTAGATGCGCGCGGTACCCAAGATGGGCAACCGGACGCCGTTGATCTGCACGATGTTGTGATCCGTTGCGTCAGTCAAAGCCCTCGCGCCCTTTCTCCACGACGCGGAGCCTCGGAACTTTCTCGCGTTGACCTACGGCTCGGTGACAACCGGAGGATCGTGACACCAACCCGATACGGCTGGACACCTTCATCAGCTTCTGACGACCTGACGCCCGTCTGCCGCGAAGCGAAACCCGTCGGGGAGGGAGAACTCGGTCACCATGCTGAATCGGTCCGCCCGGAGCACAGTGTGGCGCCACTCGACAGGCTGATCGTTGTAGCACCCGAGCCGTTCGATCGAGAATGCGGCGTGGCGCGAGGTCATCGCGAGCGCCTCTCGGTCCGCTCGGTCGGGCACGATGGCACGGATCGTTTCCCTGCCACCGGTCAACGTGACATGGACGTGTTTGGCCAGCTCGTCGTACAAGGCGGTGTGCGAGAAGTCCACCTTGAGCAACGGTGCCCCGATGGTCGCGGGCATCCAGACACGATCGAGAGCCAGCGGGGTCCCGTCGGCCAGCCGGAGCCGCTCAAGATAGAAGAGCGGCTCATTCGTTGCCGTGGCGAGATGAGCGGCGGCCTCCGCATCCGTACGGATCTCGAGGACCCTGATCACGCTTCGTTGTTCAAGCCCCGAATCCTCCACTGAGGCAAAGAGGCTGTAGAGGGCGCCCACTGGTTGTTGGATCTCGGGCGGGGTCGCCACCCGGGGCCTCCGCCCGCGCTCGGCCACCACCACCCCATCGCCGCGTAGCCGGCGCAGAGCTTCGCGCACGGTATTGCGGCTCACCTTGTACTCGCCCACGAGAAACATCTCACCGGGAAACCAGCCCTCGAATTCGCCCGCCTCCAGGCGACGAAGGAGATCCCGCTGGAGTTGGGACCAGAGCGGCTCGGGACTTTTTCGGTCCATCGTCTCGCTTGGGGCACCGGTCATGGATCTACCTCTTCCAGCCTACAGCATTTGAGGGTAATGTACCAACATTCCAACATTTAAGACCCCGTCCTGGAGGTCACCGTGGTCAAGGTAGAGGTCCTCGCGACGGACGAGCTTGGCGACCGGAGCTACGTGGCCCACGACGGGCAGGCCGCAGTGGTCATCGACCCCCAGCGTGACATCGACCGGGTCCAATCTGTCCTCACTGACTTGGGGCTCCGCTGCACCCTCGTCCTAGAGACCCATATCCACAATGATTACGTCAGCGGTGGCCTCGAGTTGGCCGCCCGGACCGGCGCTGCCTACGTGGTCGCCGGCGCCGAGGAAGTGGCGTTTGACCGCCGGGCGGTCTCTGACGGGGACGAGCTCGCTGCTGGCCGCATCACCGTGAATGTCGTCGCCACCCCGGGCCACACCGACGGCCATCTCTCCTACATCGTCAGTGATCAGGAGGGCTCTCCGGTCGTCTTCAGTGGCGGATCGCTGCTCTTTGGGAGCGTGGGGCGCACCGATCTTGTCGATCCGGACCGGGTCCACGAGCTCACCCGGGCCCAGTACCGCTCGGCCCGACGCCTGGTCGCCCTCGTCCCCGACGACGCGGCGCTGTACCCCACTCACGGATTCGGCAGTTTTTGCTCCAGCGGAGCGGCCGTCGGTGACTCGTCGAGCACGATCGGCCTGGAGCGCCAGCGCAACGACGCGCTCGTCATCGACGACGAGGATGACTTCGTCGGCAGACTTGTCGCCAGCCTTACGGCCTATCCGAGCTACTACGCCCACATGGCTCCGCTGAACCGGGCTGGGCCGGCGCGGGTCGATCTGTCCCTGCCGCGTGCCACAGATCCGGAAGAGCTCACACGACGGATCAGCGCCGGTGAGTGGGTGGTGGACCTTCGTTCCGAGACGGCATATGCCGCCGAACACTTGGCGGGCACCATCGGAATCAGCCTCGCCCAACACTTCTCGCTCTATCTCGGGTGGTTGTTGCCCTGGGGCACGCCGTTGACCCTGCTCGGCGAGGATCCCAAGCAGATCTCGGCTGCCCAGCGCCAGCTGGTCCGCCTCGGCATCGACGACCTGGCCGGAGCGGCGGTCGGGACGCCGAGTGTCGTCGCGCCGGACATCGAGCGGCGGACGTATCGGGTGACCGACTTTGCGGACCTCGGTCGCCATCCCGAAGCGGTAGTGCTCGACGTGCGCCGGGACGACGAACGAGGCGAGTCCCACATTGCGGGCTCGGTCCACGTGCCGCTGCATCTCTTACTCGAGCGCATCGACACCTTGCCCTGCGACACGTTATGGGTGCATTGCGTCAGCGGTTATCGGGCCAGCATCGCGGCCAGCCTCCTCGATCGCGCCGGACGAGATGTTGTGCTCATCGACGACGACTTCGCCAACGCGAGGCGACTGGCGGACCATGACACCGGCGGGTGACCCGCGCGTCCCCGATCGGCGAGATCCGGCGACCACGCCAACGTCCTCCGAGGTGCCCGGCATCGAGACGCCTCCCGGTTTCGCCTTGGAGGCACGCGCCGTCATCCCCGGCCTCACTCTGGCCGCCGCTCTGGCTGCTGTCGCCATGGTCATCGGCCATCTTGTGCCTGTGGTCGGTGCCCCCGTCGTGGCCGTGCTCGGGGGGATCGGCATCTCGCTCCTCCGGGCTCCTTCGCCGGCGGTCCGACCTGGGCTGCGCTTCTCCTCCAAATTGGTGCTGCAGGGCTCGATCGTCGTCCTCGGGACGGGGCTCTCATTGCATCAGGTGTTCAGCACCGGTGTGTCCTCGTTACCTGTCCTGCTGGGCTCCCTCGCCGTCGCTCTTGTCGGGGCGGTCCTCCTTGGCCGGGCCCTGTTGATCGATCGGGATCTCCGCACCCTGATCGGGGTCGGGACCGGTATCTGCGGTGCATCTGCCATCGCGGCGACCAATGCCGTGATCGCAGCCTCGGAGGCCGACGTCTCGTACGCGATCTCCACCATCTTCACCTTCAACGTGATCGCCGTCGTCACGTTCCCCACGCTCGGTCACCTGATCGGGCTCTCCCCACACTCGTTCGGCCTGTGGGCTGGCACCGCCATCAACGACATGTCCTCAGTGGTGGCGGCCTCCTCCATCTTCGGGCACGGCGCCACGTCCTATGCGGTGGTCGTCAAACTCACCCGCACGCTGATGATCATCCCGATCTGCTTGGGGCTCGGGGTGTGGCGCACTCGGCATCTCAGGTCCCGGGATACCGGTATGAGTGACTCCCCCAAGCACATCGTTCGACGCGTCGTCCCGATGTTCATCGCCTGGTTTCTCCTCGCCGTGGTGCTCAACAGCGCCGGGCTCGTCCGGAGCTCGTGGCATGGCTTCCTGAGCGGTCTCGCCGAGGTGATGATCACCCTGGCCCTCGGTGCGATCGGGCTCTCAACCAACGTCAAGGACATCAAGCAGACCGGCTTCAAGCCGTTGGCTCTCGGCGCGATGCTCTGGATCCTGGTAGCAGGAACAAGCCTCGGGCTCCAAGCGGTGACGGGCAGTCTCTGACCGCGACCACGAACTCGGGGGACCCCGATCGATGATCGTTACCCAGCTCGCGAAAGGGTTCCACCCTTCAAGAGGCGGAGTTCGCTACAGGAGTCTCTTGGCACGGACGACTGCGTCGATCGCCTCTCTCGGGCCATCGTCAGTGTCGACCACTCGGACAGCCGGCTCCGCCTGCTCGACGGTCAGGCCGGCGTTGACCGCCGCACCCGTCACCACTCATTTCTGTCCGGCTGGGCCAAGCACCGCGCCAGGAACTCCGTCAAACGCGCAGTATCTCTCACGATCAACGGCCCCTTCACCGGGTCCTTCGTGATGTCGAGCGAAGGGCAAAATACGTCGGCATCACCACAGAAGAAGTGCGGTGAGCCGAGGACGCCACGCCGCTGTCCGTCATGCCAGTCCGCAACCACGCCGGCAGCGTCGGGCTCGTCCGGCATGCCAACACCCAGATCGCGCGCAAGGTGCTCGAGCGTGACTCGATCTGAAATGTCACGCCCTTCCTCGAAGAGCGCGTCTCGGAGTGTGAAGCTGACCCGTTCGCCAGCCTGGAGGTCGGTTCGATAGGCCCGGTTGGCCAGTGCGAGGGCATCGAGCGTCGAGCTCGGGAACCGGGTGACGTCGAGGTGACGAAACAGGTTCGGGGCGATCTGCTGTCGAAGCTCGTTGGCGTGTTCCCAGGTGACCGACGGGTCGAGGGGCGCGTCGTTTACCAGCTCGAGCGGCCACGCTCGGACCCAGATTGCCACGTCCGTGCGACCGGTCCGAGCGCGCTGCTCATGGATGGTCCGCAGTCCGACGTGGGCGAAGGGACACCAGATGTCGGCGAAGACCTCGATCACACGACTCGATGTCGCGCTCATGCTGGGGTCTCTTCGTATCTGCCGTATTTCACCGCTCACGCCAACTTCGTGAACATCCGTTGGACCTCGTCGAGTGGATAACCGGACTCCGCTGCCTCCGCGGGATGCTCGAGACAGTAGGTCAGACCGCTGGCGATCAGTCGAAAGCCGACCTGTTCGAGTGCCTTGATAGCAGCACTCAACTGGGTCACGACCTCGCGACACTCACGGCCTTCGGCCAGCATCGTCTCCACCGCCTGCACCTGCCCTCCGGCGCGCTTGAGCCGCACGCGAAGATCATCGACCACCTCGTCGGGTAATTGCATGGTCACTCCTCCTCTTTCGTCGTAGGTGACATTTCAGTTCGTATGACCGCCGATCAGTGTGAGAACTTCACCTTGGGCAAGACCCGTCCGAGCCACCTCGGCTGATGCCAGGCCTTGTGCCCACCCAACCGCAGCACGACCGGCAGCACCACCAGGCGCACCACCAGGGCGTCGAGCGCCACGGCGATGGCCAGGATGACCCCCATCTCCTTGGGGGCCAGGGGTCCCGACAGGGCGAAGGTCAGGAAGACGGCGATCATGACAGCGGCCGCCGAGAGCACGACCCGTCCCGACGTGCGCATCGACCCAACCATGGCGTGCTGGGGATCCGGGTGCGTCTCGTAGCGCTCCTTGGCCGCCGACAGCATGAACAGCGTGTAGTCCATGGCCACGCCGAACACCATGGCCCCGAAGAACAGCGGGGCCCAGGCGTCGATGAAGCCCTGGGGCTGGAACCCGAGCAGACCCGAGAGGAAGCCGTTCTGGAAGATGAGACGACCGATGCCAAAGGCGCCCGCCACTGACAGGGCCGTGATTAGCACACCGAGGGCGGCGATCAGCGGGGCACCGAGCGCGATCAACAGCAACAAGAACCCGAGGACGCCCAAGATGGTAAGGACGAGCGGCGTGTACGACGCCAGCGACTGCTGGAGGTCATGGTTCTCGGCCGCCGCCCCGCCAATCAGCGTCCCTGCCGGCAGCACCTGGCGGAGGTGGTCGATGGTCACACCGGTCGTGGTCGTCGATGGCCCGGTGGTCGGGACCACCTGGTCGAGGGTCCACCCGGCGTTGGTCGGCCCCGGGACAACGCCAGCCACTCCCGATGCGTGGGCGAGGGTGGAAAGGGCGCGGGCCTGCTCGCCTTGGGGGACGACCAATTGAAGGGTGCCCGGGGCACCGGGGCCGAAGGCACTCGTCACCTGGTAGTAGCCGACGCGGGCGTTGGCGCTGGCCGGCACGATGGTGATCGAGGGCATGTTGGTCCGCATCCCGATGATCGGCGCGGCGGCCAGGAGCAGCAAGACCACAGCTGCCGCACCCGCCGGGAACGGATGACTCCACAGGAACCTGCCCCACGCGTGCAGGATCCGGTCGAGCGAGCCCTCACCCTCGGGCCGAGGCCCTCGACGCAGCCGGATCGTGCCCTTGTTGATGTTGGTCCCGAGTTTGCCGAGCACGGCGGGCAGCAGCGTCAGAGTGGCAGCCAGCACGGCGACGACGGACAGCATGATCCCGAAGGCCATCGATCGGAAGGCCGGGCTCGGCACGATCATGATGGCGGCCAGGGAAGCAAGCACCGTCAAAGCGCTGAACGCCACCGCCTTGCCGGCGGTGGCGACCGTCTCGGCTACGGACGCAACGATCGCTTCATGGTCTCCCGGTTCGGCGCCTCGACGCTTGAGGGCGGCGCGGAAGCGCATGACCAGGAAGAGGGCGTAGTCGATACCCAGAGCGAGAGCGAACATCAGCGCGAAGTTGAGCGCCCAAATGGAGACGGGCATGAACTTGGTGGTGATGACCAGGGCGCCGGCAGCCACCAGCAGGCCGACCATGGTCAAGAGCAGCGGCAGTCCGGCGGCGACCAGGCTGCCGAAGGCGATGACCAGGATGATGATCGTCACCGGCCACGACAGCATCTCGGAGCGCAGCATGGCCGAGCGGTTGGCGGTGTTGAAGTTGGCCCACAGGGCGCTGTCCCCAGTCAGGGTCACGGTGACGCCGGACGAGGACAGAGCGGCCAGCTTCGGCTCCACGGAGTCGGCCGCTTGCACCATCTTGTTGGAGTTGGCAGCCGATCCGGCGGTGATGATGGCGGTCCGGCCGTCCCGCGACACGGAGACCCCGGGTTGAGGTGGGACGACGGTCGATACACGGGGATCGCTGCGGAGCACATTTGTCGCCTTTACCACCACGGCCTGGGCGTGCGGGTCCGATGCAATCGCGCCGTGATGGTCGACCATGACAACCTCCAACGCAGTGGCCCCGAGCCCGGAGAAGTCCTTCTCGATGATGGTCCGGGCTGCGACGGACTGGCTGTTCGATGCCTGCCACCCCGCACCGGCGAGGGCGTTCTCAACATGGACGGCAAAGATCCCGAAGACGAGAACCACCAGGACCCATGCGATGAGCACCCTCCGGAAATGGGTGGCGGCCCACGCGCCAAGTCGGGCGAACGGGCCGGGACGGCCCGAGCTGACTGGGTTGTCGTCTCCACGAACGCTGTCCCGGATCTCGGCCGGCAGGTCCGCCACCTCGGTTCCCGCCGACACTTGGGGTGAGTCGAGATCGGTTCCTCGGGTCGCTGTCATGGGACGCATCCTTTGATCAGACCGGCACCCGCACCCGGAAGGAGGAGCGTATGCACGGATACCTAGGGGGGTATTGAGAACCATAACATGATACCCCCCAGGGTATCAAGCGCTCCGATGAAGCGGCGTGGAACGCCGGCCACTGGCGAGCCCACCCCGATGCTCACGGCAGTTGCCATGCGCACGTACGGCGCAACGGGGGCAGGGCGCAACGCACGCCATGCCGCGGTCTAGTTCACCGTCTTGACCGTGCGCTAGTCAAGACACCTGTCGAACATCTTCACGAAGCTCGGCGTGTCGTCACGAGCGAGCGCCACGGCGTTCGCTGTCGAGCACCACCTCCGCGCTCGAAGCGGCGGCTGTCGGAAGGTAATGCCCGCGCATGTAAGTGTGGACTATCGGGGCCCGCCCAGAGCGAATGCGGTACTCGATCATGCTCTCCCCAATCCTGCCGCCGGATGCCTACCCCAGCCTGTCGTCGATGATCTTCTGCTTGATGGATGCCGAGGAATGGGATTCCAGGCGACGCGAGTCCCTCGTCGTGGTCCCTGGACCGGAGGGTTTCGTTCACTGTTGCGACAAGCATCAGATGAGTTTCGTAAGAGAGAGCCACTTCCCGACAGGATCGACTGTCGTTGCCCTGAGCATCGATCCGACGACGCTTGATTCTGAAACTCGTTATGAGCCGGGATCGGGCGGCGAACTGGAACGGTTTCCCCATGTCTACGGATTAATTCGGCGTACGGACGTGGTCGAAGTAACCGTTCTCTGAATGCGTTATCAGGGCATGTCGTTGCCGGTGGCCATCATTGTCTGATCCGCCCGGAAACGCTCAAGGGATATCGAAGTGCGCCCCCCATCCCAGATATGCCGACACGGTCGGGCGAGGGTCTAAATGCCCCATTACATTGCCGGGTCGGTGGCGCTATTCGACTTGCGCGAGGAAGGGACTTATTTCCCTAGCCGTTGAGTCCGTACGAATAGCAGCCTGTGACCGGGCCGCAATGTGCGGCGGCGAGGGGCACGGGACCGGTCGGCGTGGATGACGGTCGCCAGTACGCTGCGGGTGAGCGCTGTTCCACGTTGCCGCCCGTCCCAGTATGGCGAGGAGGTAGGCCCCCGTTGGGTTTCCCGCCGATGGTCCATGCCGGGTGGACATCGGCATCAAAACTGCCCGGCCCGACGGGCTGCAACTCGCTCACCTCGCTGAATGCGCGCCGGTTGGCGCGGGGAACGGCGACGGTCATGGCTTCGTTGTCCCGACGAGAGGCTCGACCGCTCCTGGACCGGGGGTGGCGCGGACATCTCTGGCTTCGAGGCGCTCGCCACACACAGAGCACACCAAGACCGCGTTGGATATGTGGCCGCAGGCCTTGTGGGTCACCTCGAGAGGTGGCCCGTCGGGTGCGGCGTAGCGGTCGCCCCACTGGCGCATGGCGGTGAGGACCGGCCACAGGTCACGGCCCTTGTCGGTGAGCCGATAGTCGTAGCGGGGCGGGTGATCGCTGTAGCGCACCTTCGCAAGGACGTCGGTTTCGACGAGGTGATTAAGCCGCTGGTTCAAGATATTGCGCGAGATTCCCAGGCGTTCTTGGAAGTCGTCGAAGCGGGTCACGCCCAAGAACACGTCTCGCAGGATCAGCATCGACCACCACTCGCCCACCACCTCGAGGCACTGGGCCACCGAGCAGTGCATGTCGGCGTAGCTCTTGCGTTCCACAAAATCCAGAATAGTGGGTTGCATCATAGAACGCAATCTCTTACAGTGAGTCTTATGACGGAACCCACTCAGGTGCTCGAGCGTCCCGGGCGCTCCCCCGCCAGGGCAACGCCAGCCCCCCGCCAGGTGCTCGTCATCACTTGCGCCGGAGTGGTCTTGGCCAGCCTCGACCTCTTCATCGTGAACGTGGCCCTGCCTCAGATCGCCCGGGACCTGGGGGCCTCGAACCTGGGCGAGCTGTCCTGGATCCTCAACGGGTACGCCATCGTCTACGCGTCGCTGCTGGTTGTCTTCGGACGCCTCGCTGACCGCTACCGCCGCGACCGCGCCTTTCTCCTCGGCGTTGCGATCTTCACTGCAGCGTCGGCCGCGTGTGCATCCTCTACGAGCGTGGGCATGCTCATCGGCTTCCGCCTCATCCAGGCGGCCGGGGCGGCCCTACTGACCCCGACCTCCCTTGGGTTGGTCCTCGCCTCCTACCCGGCCGAGCGCCGGCAAGGTGCCGTTCGCGGTTGGACGGCGGTCGGTGGCATGTCTGCCGCCGTGGGCCCAGTCGTCGGCGGCCTGCTGGTCGCAGCGAGTTGGCGGTGGGTCTTCCTGATCAACGTGCCGGTCGGGGTCGCCGCACTCATCGTCGGCTGGCACCGACTGCCGCATGTGCCCGGTCACCCCAGCGAACGGCCCAACGCTCTCGGAGTCGTGCTGGCCACCACAGGCGTGGCGACCCTCACCTTCGGGCTCGTGAAGGGCAGCGACTGGGGCTGGGGCTCACGCGCCATCGCCTGGACACTCGCCGCGTCTGCGGCGCTCATCACGCTCTTCGTGCTGCACTGCCTTCGGAGCCGTACTCCGCTCATCCATCCGTCGCTGTTTCGCTCCCGGAGCTTCACCGCGGCGTCGCTGGTGGCCATCTTCTTCTCCGCATCGTTCGCCGCGATGCTTCTCTCGATCGTTCTGTGGGAGCAGGGCGCCTGGGGATGGTCGGCGCTGCGATCCGGACTGGCCATCGCACCCGGACCGATCATGGTCCCCTTCATCGTGTTCGTCGTGGCCGGACGGCTCATCGCTCGCTTCGGCCCAGCCCGATCGATGGCGCTAGGCAGCCTGGTCTTCGGCGTCGGAGTGTCGTGGTGGGCGGTTGCGATCACGGTCCAACCCAATTATCTCTCGGGGGTCCTCGGCGGGATGATCTTGACCGGTGTCGGAGTCGGCCTCACCCTTCCGACCCTGATGGCCACGGCCGCCTCCTCGCTTCCACCGCAGTCATTTGCCACCGGCACTGCGGTCATCAACATGATCCGCCAGACCGGCCTCGCCCTGGGCGTGGCCGTGCTCGTGGCAGTGCTCGGCACCGCAGTGGGTCACGACAGCGCAGCACTCGACGCGTTTCGCCATGGTTGGTGGGTATGTGCCGCTATCTCCTTCGTCGGCATCGTTCCCGCCCTCACCCTCCTCCGGCGCCCCGCACCAGCCAGTCCCACAGCCACAGCCACAGCCACAGCCACAACCTGACCCGCTCATCCCAGACATAAGGAGACATCATGAATATCAACGGATCCACCGCCCTCGTCACTGGAGCTAACCGAGGGCTCGGCCGCCACCTCGCTAACGAGCTGCTCAGCCGGGGCGCCACCGTGTACGCCGGGGCACGCAACCCCGACGCTGTCGACCTGCCCGCCGCCAAGGTGGTCGCTCTCGACATCACCGACCCGGCGTCGGTGGCCCGCGCCGTCGAGATCGCCGGCGACCTCACCCTCCTGATCAACAACGCCGGCTCACCCCCCCGCTCAGACCTTCTCAACGGAGACGAAGCGCAGATTCGCTTCGAGATGGACACCCACTTCTTCGGGACACTGTCGGTGATCCGAGCCTTCGCCCCGAAGATCTCGACCAACGGCGGAGGGTCCATCCTCAACATCCTTTCCGTACTCTCGTGGGTCAGCTTCCCCCGAAGCGGCGCTTACTGCGCCGCGAAGTCGGCAGAATGGTCAATGACCAACGCACTGCGCGTGCAGCTGGCAGAGCAGAACATCCGGGTGGCTGGGCTCCATGTCGGTTACATGGACACAGACATGACCGCTTCGATAACCGCACCCAAGTCAAACCCCTTTGATATCGCCAAAATCGCCATCGACGGTGTCGAGCAGGATCTCTTCGAAATAGTCGCAGACGATGTCAGCCGCGAGATGCAGGGCGCACTTGCTGGCGGCGTTCCCGCCCTCTATCCGCAGCTCCAAAAAACTCCGGGCTAATCCGCTTGAGCCCACCCGGCGGCAACTTCGGGACCGGGGATGGCCTTGGAATTCCCCGCATTCGGCCCATCCAACAAAGCCCCTGGCGTCACCTGCGGGCTCTGACTTCTACCCAGTGGCCGTCGTCCAGCACATTTTCGACTGACAGTCCGGCCTCCTGGACTGCTCCAGCGAAATCGCCGGCAGTCCAGATCGAGAACCAGCGTCTTCCTATGGGCTTGTCGTCGGCCCATCCTGTGATCCCGCTGGTCTTGACTGACACGCTTAGAGGAGCACCCGTTCTAGCGACCCGGGCGAATTCTCCTAGTGCGACTGTGGCGTCTTTGTAAGGGAGGTGGATCATGGAGGCGCTAGCCCAAATGGCGTCGAAGGAGGCTGCAATCAACGGCAGCGCTCGAAGATCGGCGAGCATCACCGGCCCGTGAGCTCGAGCTCGATCGACGAAGTCTCGGTTCAGATCAACTCCTACTCCCCTGTGGCCGCGCTGGGCGAGGCGAGCGAGGTCTCGTCCTGCGCCACAACCAGCATCGAGCACGGTCGAGGAGGGCTGAAGAAGCGCCTCGAAGGCAACGAAAGGACCAACGACGGCAGACTCACTGAAGGCCGCAAAGGCATCCGGGTCGTCGGAATAAGTGGCGACGCTGTCGGCGACGACATCGCCAGAGATCTTGCCCTCAGTGCTACCTGGGTCCACTCATCAGAAATCTAGGTAACGCAAACTCCCTTTCAGGACTAGCAAGGCGGACTTCGCTCAGATTCGCGAGCCGAGCAGGGGTCGCAACGACGGGCCGACTTGATCCGCGATCGCCACTGCCACAAGTCGTCGTTCGTGCGACACCGGCGTCCCTGCGCTCGGTGTCAAGATAAATCGGCCGAGCGCATGCCCCTGAATTTGCACAAGTAGTTCGATCTCAGGTCCGGGCAGCCCAAGGCGATCGACGGCCCAGGTTCTGCCCCCAAGAAAGACATGTCCGTCGTGTTCGAGCCGCATTATCGGTTGTTTTGTTGCCCCAGACTCGTAGTGGCACCGCTGAAGGTGAAGCAAGGGAATCAGTTCCTTTCGTACACGCTCAACGACTTCTCGAGAGGATGCACCCGACGTCGCGAGTTCAGAAACGTCGTGAATCAGGCCGACGAAATCGGCTTCCTCCACTGCCGTTGCACGGTGATAACGGTTGCGAGCCGCCAGCTCGGTCACGATGATGCCAACCACAAAAAGACATATGGCGGTCTCGATGTCGGGTCGGTGGGTGATGGCGAGCTTCTCATAGGGCCGGGTGAGGAAGAAGTCGAACCAGACCGTGGCGGAGACCGTGGCCACAATTCCAGCAACCCGGTTACCCAAGGCAGCCACCGCCACGATGATCGTGACGAGGATCAACGCTGCCGCAGTGTTGGCGAAGATCGAGCGGAATGGGACGAGAATGGCTGCCATCGCGAGCGGGAGGACGACCGCGGCAAGGAGGGCTATCTGGTCTCGGTGAAGCCGGATTCTCTCCATGGCTACCTCGATTCTGTTGATCCGCTCCAGTTTTCCATGAGGCTGCGCCGCGGGCTCTGTGCCCATCACCTCGAAGGCTGACTGGGAGGGGTCGCCAGGTCGGGCACTCCCTCAACGGCAATGGTCTTCCGATCGGCGTGCGCCTTAGCGCCAGTCGGGTTTCGACGTTCCGGGCCGGGATCGACTCCGGGCTGGCCCTACTGCGGGCTTCCCCGACGGGATCTGTGACACCGTGGCGCAACTCGTATTCACCGGCGCCGTCCGATTCGTATGCGTCGGCCGCTGCGGTCCTGAAGTCGGGGCGAACTGCAAGAAGAATCGGAGCCGAAGTCGTTACCCTATGCAATAATTAGTAGATGCACGCAAAACGGCAAACTAAAGTACCGCTCGAACCTGACGCGCTAGTCGACGCGGTCCTCGGCGCCAGCCGCGTCCTCGTGGCGGTCGCAGCGCGCTCCCTCGCCGACGCCGGTGAGGACGTCACCCTCACGCAGTACCGTTCGCTCGTTGTCCTCGCCTCTCGTGGACCCCAGACCGTGGCCGACCTGGCGGACTTATTAGCGGTCACCGCCCCCACGGCCTCCCGTCTATGCGAGCGGCTCGTGAAGAAGGGTTTAGGTGTCCCTTCGTTT